>NZ_DASPNF010000022.1:0-236179 GCF_035626655.1 Allosphingosinicella sp. | reverse complement strand
GCGGCGGCGGTGGCGGCATGCCTCCGCAGGTCGTCGGCGAGGCCAAGGGCGTCGTCAAATTCTTCAACGGTCAGAAGGGCTTCGGCTTCATCGTCCGCGACGATGGGGGCGACGACGTGTTCGTCCATATTTCGGCGGTCGAGCAGGCCGGCCTGACCGGGCTCGCCGAAGGGCAGCCGCTCGAGTTCACCCTGGTGGACCGGGGCGGGCGCGTGTCGGCGACGGACCTCAAGATCGACGGCGATCCGCTGCCGGTCGAGGATCGCGGCCCCCGCGACAAGCCGCAGCGCGAGCTGACCGGCGAGAAGGCGACGGGCACGGTCAAGTTCTTCAACGCCACGAAGGGCTTCGGCTTCATCACCCGCGACGACGGGCAGCCGGACGCCTTCGTCCACATCTCGGCGGTCGAGCGGGCCGGCATGGTCTCCCTGAACGAGGGCGACCGGGTCGAGTTCGAGCTGGAGGTCGACCGGCGCGGCAAGACCGCGGCGGTGAACCTGGTTCCGATCCAGTAACCGGGAGCCCCGGCGGGCTGAGCTAGAGGGCGTCGCGGCCACGGTCGCGGCGCCCTTTCTCTTTTGCCGTCATTGCGAGCGGAGCGAAGCAATCCAGTGTCCGAGGCCTGCTGGACTGCTTCGTCGCTTTGCTCCTCGCAATGACGAGGAGGGCTTGTGAAGCCTCGGTATTTCCACGGATCGTGCTGAACGGATCGTCAACCATTGTCGGCGACCCGGCGTCCACCTTTGCCGTTTACCAAGGGCGGCATGGAAAGCGTGCTACTCGCGGCCGCAATGATGGCTGCTTCGACAAATGCTGCCCCGGTCAACGGACCGGCGGCCGGGGACGTGCTGAACCAGCGCTGCTTCCGGCTGATGGCCGATCTGGCCGAGGACCGGGACCCCAGGGTCCAGGGCCTCGGCCGGATGGCCGCGCAGTATTTTCTTGGCCGGATCGACGCGGCCGACCCCGGCTTCGATTCCGACGCCGCCATGGACGCGCCTGCGCCCACGGGCGCGGAACGGCAAAGACTGCTCGGGCAATGCGGCGACGCCATGCAGGCCGGCGGGCGGGACTTCCGCATGATCGGCCGGCAGCTTGCGCCGCGGGGGCGGCCGACGGTCTAGGCTTCCGGATTCGGGCACAAGCTCCGTTCGCCCTGAGCCTGTCGAAGGGCCTTACTTCCCTGCACTGAAGTCAAGGAAGGGCTTCGACAGGCTCAGCCCGAACGGGTTACTGGGAGTGGGTGAGGTCAATCTCCCCACCGGGAAGCAAACCGTCCGGATGGACTCGTCCGGCAGTTAACCCTCCTCCGTTCGGGCCGAGCCTGTCGAAGCCCGCTTCTTCTCTTCAGCGTTTCGGGCCAAGGCGCTGATCAGCCTCCAGTCCCCCCGGATCAGGGCCAGCTTCTTCGCCCTGCGCCAGCCCTTGATCTGCCGCTCGGCCTGCAGCGCCTCGTAGCGGCTGGGGAACTCGTCCGCCCAGACCAGGGTGACGGGCAGGCGCGTCGAGGTATAGCCCTTGATCAGGCCGGATTGATGCGCTCCGATCCGCGCGTCGAGATCGTCCGTATGCCCGACGTAGAAGCTGCGGTCGGCGCAGTGGAGCATGTAGGCCCAGAAGCCCATGAGCGGAGAGAAACAGAAGGGGAGGGCTTCGACAAGCTCAGCCCGAACGGAATTGGATGCTTCTCAAGTCAGGGGTCAGGTCACCATCCTGCGCAATGTCCCGACCGTGTCCGCTTCGTTCGCCGGCTTGTCCGTGCGGATGCGGGAGATGCGGGGGAAGCGCATGGCGAGGCCGGATTTGTGGCGCTTCGAGAGGTGGATGGAATCGAAGGCGACTTCGAGGACCAGGGTCTTCTCGACCTCGCGGACCGGGCCGAAGCGGCCGATCGTGTGGTTGCGCACGAACCGGTCCAGCCATTTCAGCTCCTCGTCGGTGAAGCCGAAATAGGCCTTGCCGACCGGAAGCAATTCGCCGCCGCCTTCCTCGGTCCAGCAGCCGAAGGTGTAATCGGAATAATAAGAGGAGCGCTTGCCGCTGCCGCGGGCGGCGTACATCAGCACGCAGTCGGCGACGAGCGGATCGCGCTTCCACTTGTACCAGAGCCCGGCGCGGCGGCCGGCGACATAGGGGGAATCGCGGCGCTTCAGCATCACGCCCTCGATCGCGGCGTCGCGGGCGCCGGCGCGGATTTCCTCCAGCGTCTCGAAATCCCAGGCCTCGATCACTGCAGAGACATCGAAGCGGTCGGGGTCGAGCGTGGCGGCGAAGGCTTCGAGCCGCGGGCGCCGCTCGATGAGCGGGAGCGCGCGTAAATCCTCATGCCCGTCGAAGAGGATGTCGTAGAGCCGGACGAAGGCCGGATAGTCGCCGAGCATCCGCGCCGACACGATCTTGCGGCCGAGCCTTTGCTGCAGCGCGTTGAAGCTCGCCGCTCCCGCCGTTTCCAGGGCGCCGCCCTGGGCCTCGCCCTTCACCAGCAGCTCGCCGTCGAGCACGCCCTCGCGGGCGAAGGCCCCGGCCACGTCGGGAAAGCTGCCGGTAATGTCGTCGCCGGCCCGGCTGTAGAGGCGGGTTTCGCCGCCGGCATGGACGAGCTGGACGCGGATCCCGTCCCATTTCCATTCGGCGAGATAGTCGTCGAGCGAGACCCTGGTCTCCTCGAGCGCATGGGCGAGCATGAAGGGGCGGAAGACGGGGACGTTCTCTGCCGTCGGCTGCGGGCCTTTGCCCTCGGCCCAGTCGAAGATCGCCTGGTAGGGCGGGCCGATGCCGTGCCAGACCTCCTCGACCGCGTCGACGTCGAGCCCGAAGGCCTCGGCCAGCGCCACCTTGGCCAGCCGCGCCGAGATGCCGATGCGCAGCGCGCCCGTGGCGAGCTTCAGCAAGGCGAAGCGGCCGCTGATGTCGAGATGGTCGAGCATGGTCGCGAGCGCGCCCGGCGCCTCGGCGCGGCCCAAAGAAGCGAGCCGCTCGACCACCGCGGCGAGACGCAAGGTGCCGTCGTCCATGTCCGGCGCCTGTCCCTCCGGCACGGGCCAGAGCAGGGACACGGTCTCGGCCATGTCGCCGACATAGTCGCGGCTCATATAGAGCAGCACCGGATCGACCCGTTCCTCGGCGATGGCGCGGATCGCGGCGGGCTTCACCGCCGGCAGGTTGAGCTCGCCGGTCAAAGCGGCGAGGGCATAGCCGCGGTCCGGATCGGGGGTCCGCCTCAGATAGTCGCCGATCAGCTTCAGCTTGGCGGTGCGCGAGCGCGTGTAGACGAGCGCATCGAGCAGCTGGGAAAAATCGCGCATCGCCGGGCTTCTTTTCCGTTTCCTTAGGGCCGCTGGACTATGATCGGACCCGCCTCCCAGTTCCGCGCAGGATGCGCTTACCCACGGACCATGCAAGCCCGATGACGTTCAAACGCTTTCTGCTGCTCTTGGCCGCTTTGCTCCTGCTCCTGCTCGGCTGGAGCTACTGGCGCGCGATCGCCGATCCGGCGGTACGCGAGGCGCGGGTGGAACTGCCCGGCTTCCCGGCCGGCCAGGCGCCGGTCCGCGTCGCCCTGCTCTCCGACCTCCACGTCCAGGGGCCGGACATGCCGCCCGAGCGGCTCGCGCGGATCGTCGAGCAGGTCAACGCGCAGCGGCCGGATCTGGTGCTGATCGCCGGGGATTTCGTCGGGGACCGCTCGCTCGCCAGCCAATATTCGACCGCAGAGACGGTGGCGCCGCTGGCCGGGCTGAGATCGCGGCTCGGCACCTTCGCCGTGCTCGGCAACCACGATTACTGGCGCAACGGTCGCGAGGTGCGCGACGCGCTGACCCGGATCGGGGTGCGGGTGCTCGCCAACCAGGCGGTGCAGGCGGGGCCGCTGGCGCTGGGCGGGCTGGACGACCAGCGGACGGGGCATAATCGCGACCAGCAGACCTACAGCGCAATGCGGG
Source organism: Allosphingosinicella sp. (assembly GCF_035626655.1). Taxonomy (GTDB): domain Bacteria; phylum Pseudomonadota; class Alphaproteobacteria; order Sphingomonadales; family Sphingomonadaceae; genus Allosphingosinicella. Next base: position 232,238 of record NZ_DASPNF010000022.1, on the reverse strand, counting down.
CCCTGTCCGGCGCGCGCGTGCTGCTGAGTCACAGCCCCGATCCCTTTGCGACCTTGCCGCCCGATATCGGCCTGATGCTCGCCGGCCACACCCATTGCGGGCAGATCAGGCTGCCGCTCTACGGCGCCTTGACCAACGATTCGGCCTATGGCGAGCGTTATGCCTGCGGCTTCGTCGAGCAGAACGGGCGCAAGCTGATCGTCACCGCGGGGCTCGGCGCGAGCATCCTGCCGCTCCGCCTCGGGGCGGCGCCGGACTTCTGGATCGTGACGATCGGCCCGCGGGCGGGCCGCTAGACCAGCCGGAGTGCGTTCACGGCGGCGATGAAGCCGGCGATCAGGAACAGGGCCGCGCCGGCATAACGGATCGCGCGCAGCGGTACCGCCGTCTGCAGTTTCTCGCCGAGGAAGAGCGCCGGCAGGCAGGCGGCGAGCGCGCCCGCCGTGGCGCCGGCGGCGGCGAGCGGGGCGCTGTCGAAGCGGCCGGCGAGCGCGAAGGTCAGGAACTGGGTGCGGTCGCCCATTTCGGTGGCGAGGCAGAGGATGAAGGCGGTGAGCAGCGGCAGCCTGAGCGTTGCCTGCCGGGGCGGGCGGCGGCGGATCAGGCCGGAGGCGCCGGCGAAGAGCAGGGCCAGCGCGAGCAGCAGGGTCTGCGCGCGCACGTTGATCGCGCCGGCGATATAGGCGCCGGCAAAGGCGGCGATGATGTTGCTGGCCGCGAGCGCGAGGAGGAGGCCGGCGAGCACGAGCAGGGGCCGCCGGGTCCGCTCGGCAAGCATCGCGGTGACGAGCTGCGTCTTGTCGCTCCAGCCCGCGAGCAAAGCGGCGACGAAGGCGGTGACCAGGGCTTCCATGAAGGGGCTTTACGCCCCGAGACGGATCGAGACCGAGGCGAGCATCGCCTGCTCGGCGGCGGCGTCGAGGCGCTCGCAGCCGATCGCGTCGCGCAGCCGGTCGAAATAGAGGCCTGCCGGGCAGCCGCGCGGCTCGGCAGCGATCGCGCGAGAAAGGGCGTCGGCGACGGCGGCGACCGGGAGGAGGCCGTAAGCGAGGGCGAGGGTGCGGATCGCGCCGACTTGGCTCATGAACTCGCGGACGGTCAGGCGGGCGGCGGCCCGCTGCAGCTGGTCCAGGCGATCGCAGAGATCGGCCCGCACGACCATCATCCCGTCGAGGTCCACCCGCATGTCCCGCTCCTCAGGCCCTGATCGGGCCTTTGGCGACACAATGCGTCATCCCGGTTACCATGGCGTTAACCATGCGTTCTGCCGGGATTCAGGTGCGCCGCCCTTGACAATCCGGCCCTCCCCGGGCAGAGGCGCGCGGCAAGCAGGGCGGCGGTTTCGCCGCTTTCTTTTTTCGCACCAGTTTCAAGAGGGGCCCGTCATGGCCAAGCCGACCACGGTCAAGATCAAGCTCGTCAGCTCCGCCGACACCGGCTTCTTCTACGTGACCAAGAAGAATCCGCGGAACATCACCGAGAAGATGACCTTCCGGAAATATGATCCGGTCGCGCGCAAGCACGTCGAGTTCAAGGAAGCCAAGATCAAGTGACGTCGCGGGCGGGCGCGTCCCCGTCCTGATCGTCATCGCCGATCTCTTCAGGAGCGGTCTCGCCTTCCGGCGCGGCCGCTTCCTCCGTTTCCGGGTCCTCGCTCCCGGCCTCGGCCGTCGCCCGCGCCGCCGCGGCATCGAGCAGCGCCCGCACGGCGCCGACGAACTTCAGCACCGAGATCGGCTTGGAAACATAGCCCTCGGCGCCGGCGTCGCGGATCCGTTCCTCGTCGCCCTTCGCCGCGTAGGCGGTGACCGCCATGATCGGGATCGGCCGGAGCTCCTCGTCGGCCTTGATCTGCTCGATCAGCTCCAGCCCGGTGATGTGCGGCATCTGGATGTCCATGACGATGAGGTCGGGGACGAAGGCGCGGGCGGTGGCGATCGCCTCGCGGCCGTCGCGGACCGGCTCGGCGACATAGGCATGCGCGCGCAACAGGTCGCAGAACAGCTTCAGATTGAGCTCGTTGTCCTCGACAACCAGGATTTTTTGTCCCACCGGGCACCCGTAGATGATGCGGAACCAACAGACAAATGACGGCGAGACGCTGGCGCTTGGGGCGCTCGGCTGGGTGCTCGCGGAGGACGACCGCGCCGCGCGGCTGCTGGCCTTGACCGGGCTGACGCCCGAGACCCTTCGGGCGCGGATCGAGGACCGGGCCTTCCTCGCCGCGGTGCTGCGCTTCCTCGAAAATCACGAGCCCGATCTGGTCGGTTGCGCGAGCGCGCTCGGCGTGCCGCCGCCGGCCCTGGTCGCGGCGCGGCAGGAGCTGGAGGAATGAGCCGGCCGCTGCTGATCTCGGACTGCGACGACGTGCTGCTCCATTTCGCGCCGCACTTCGCCGATTATGTCGCCGAGGCTTATGGCTATCACTTCCGGCTGGGTTCGCCCGGCTTCGTCGACGCGCTGACGAACGAGGCCGGCATCCCGGTGCCGCGCGAGCGGGCGTGGGAGCTGCTCAATGCCTTCTTCGACGCCGAGATGCACCGTCAGCACCTGGTCGACGGCGCGCTCGACGCCCTGAGGACGATCGGCGCGGAGGCGGACATCGTCATCCTCACCAATATCGGCGACCAATATCATGCCAATCGGGTCGAGCAGCTGGAGCGGCTGGAGATCCGCCACCGCGTGCTCTGCAACCAGGGCGGCAAGGGGCGGCCGGTGCTGGAGCTGGTCGAGGCGATGCAGCCGACCGCCACCGTCTTCGTCGACGATCTGCCCGTGCATCACGAATCGGTCGCGACCCACGCCCCGGACGTCTGGCGGCTGCACATGATCGCCGAACCACTGATGGCCGCCGCCGCGCCGGCCTCGCCCTTCGCCCATGCCCGGATCGACCGGTGGGACGAGGCGCTTCCCTGGGTGCTGGAGAAATTGCGCGGCGCTTGACCGGGCAGCGGCGGCGGTGCTTAGCGGGCGCATGACCGACAGCATCTCCGCCCGCCTTGCCGAGCTCGGCATCCACCTGCCCGATCCCGCCGCCCCCGTCGCAGCTTATGTGCCGGCGGTGGAGATTGGCGGGCTGCTCTACATTTCCGGCCAGCTCCCGTTCCGCGAGGACGGCTCGCTGATCACCGGCCGGCTCGGCGAGGATTATGACGTCTCGCACGGCCATGAGGCGGCGGAGCGTTGCGGCGTGATGCTGATCGCGCAGATGAAGAAGGCTTTGGGCTCGCTCGACCGGGTCGAGCGGATCGTGCGGCTCGGCGCCTTCGTCGCCTCGGACCCGCATTTCACCGACCAGCCCAAAGTCGCCAACGGCGCCTCCGAGCTGATGGAGAAGGTGTTCGGCGAGGCCGGGCGCCATGCCCGCGCGGCGGTCGGCGTGCCGGTGCTGCCGCGGGGCGCCGCCGTCGAGGTGGACGCGATTGTCGCCGTCAAGGGAGACTGAGCTCCGGCGCCTGATCGCGCGGCCCTTCGCGCACCGGGGGCTGCACGGCCAGGGGCGGATCGAGAACAGCCGCGCCGCCTTCGAGGCCGCGATCGAGGCGCGGCACGGGATCGAGCTGGACGTGCAGGCGAGCCGCGACGGGCAGGCGATGGTCTTCCACGACGAAAGGCTCGACCGGCTGGCCGAGCATGCGGGGCCGATCTGCGGGATGGTGCGCGGCGAGCTGGAGCGGATTCGCCTCCGCGATTCGGACGAGACGATTCCGTCGCTGGCCGAGGTGCTGGCGCTGATCGCGGGCCGGGCGCCGCTGCTGATCGAGGTGAAAGCGCCGGGCCGCGAGGTGGGCGCGCTCAGCCGAGCGGTCGCCGACGCGCTGAACGGCTATGACGGGCCGGTGGCGGTGATGAGCTTCAATCCCGAGGTCGGGCAATGGTTCGCGCGGCATGCCCCGAAAAGGCTGCGCGGGCTGGTGGTGACCGAGAAGGGGAGGAAATGGCGCGGCTGGCTGAGCCGGCGGCTGGCGCTGTGGCGGAGCAGGGCCGATTTCCTCGCCTATGACATTCGGGACCTGCCCTCCGCCTTCGCGGAAAGCGCGCAGCGGCGCGGGCTGCGCGTGCTGACCTGGACGGTGCGGACGATGAGCGAGCGGGCCCGCGCCGCCGAGCATGCCGACCAGATCATCTACGAGGTCGCCCCGCGATGAGCGGCGAGCCGGTCGTCGCGCGGGTTGGCGGCGGCGTCGCCGAATTCGACGCGGCGGCGTGGGACGCCTGCGCCGGCACGGACGATCCGTTCCTGGGCCACGCCTTCCTCTCCGCCCTGGAGGAATCCGGGAGCGCGACGGCCGCAACGGGCTGGCGGCCGCTGCCGATCGCGATCGACGGGCCGGACGGGGCCCCGGCCGCCCTGATGCCGGCCTGGCTCAAGAGCCACAGCCTCGGCGAATATGTGTTCGACCATGGCTGGGCCGATGCCTGGGAGCGGGCCGGCGGGGATTATTATCCGAAGCTGCAGATCGCGGTGCCGTTCACGCCGGTGCCGGGGCGGCGGCTGCTGGCGAAGGAGCCGGCCCTCGCGCCGGCCCTGATTGCGGCGGCCGAGCGGCTGGTCGAGGCCAACGGCCTGTCGTCGGCGCACGCCACCTTCATCGCGCCGGAGCAGGTGAGCCTGTTCGAGCAGGCCGGCTGGCTGATCCGTGCCGACAGCCAGTTCCACTGGCTGAACGAGGGGTTCGGCAGCTTCGAGGACTTCCTGGGCACGATGTCCTCGCGCCACCGCAAGTCGATCCGGCGGGAGCGGGAACGGGCGGTCGAGGGCCTGGAGATCGTTCATCTGACGGGCAGCGACCTCAGGGAGGCGCATTGGGACGCCTTCTGGCATTTCTACCAGGATACTGGCGCGCGCAAATGGGGCCATCCCTATCTGACCCGCGCCTGCTTCTCCCTGCTCGGCGAGCGGATGGCGGACCGGCTTCTGCTGATCCTCGCGCTCCGCGACGGCCGGCCGATCGCCGGGGCGCTGAACGTGATCGGCGCGGAGGCGCTTTACGGCCGCTATTGGGGCGCGCTCGAGGAGGTGCCCTTCCTCCATTTCGAGCTCTGCTATTACCAGGCGATCGACGCCGCCATCGCCCGCGGCCTCTCCCGCGCCGAGGCGGGGGCGCAGGGCCGGCACAAACTGGCGCGCGGCTACCGGCCGGTGCCGACCTTCTCGGCCCATTATCTCGCCGATCCGGGCTTCCGGCGGGCGGTCGCGGATTTCCTTGAGCGCGAGCGCGCCGCGGTGGTGCACGAGATTCATGCGCTGGGTGAAATGACGCCGTTCAAGCGGGGGTAACCGCGAGGGACGGCGGGCGGCAAGCTCTACGGCTGGGCGCTGACGGTTGGAGCGTCGGCGTCGGTCCGGTGGGCGCGATAGACGATATTATAGACCAGCCAGATGCAGGCGAATACCGGAACGGCAAGCGCCTTGAGGGCCGCCCAAGTCGTGTGCCAGTCCCAGGAGGGAACGATATCAAAGATGAAGGCCAGCACGCCGAGGCCTTCCAACCAGGCCACGAACCAGATCGCCAGAAAGGCGAAAATTCGGGCCCAGTCGGCCCAGCGGCCGTTGCGCCAGACACCGTAGATAGTCGCCGCCGCCAGAATGACGGCATCCACAATCAACACCCAGGCAAATACCAGGATGTGGTTTCTAGGCTGTACCAGGTGATCGAATCCAAATTCTCCACGATCGGATGCAAGCCATCGCGCCCATTGTTCCAAAGCTTCGTGGTGATCCCAGATGACGTAAGCACCGCGTGCCGTCACATAGAGGGCAAGCGCGACGTTGACGAGGACGGCGTATTTGAAGATCGCCTGATAGCGCTGCATGGTTGCCCGCCCGTCAATTACCGCCCGATTCTAGCCGAGGCTCGATTGCTGCACCACCAAGCAATAGTGAGATTTTGACGGAGCAGTTAAACCGTGTGGGCCTGCGTTCCGGGCGTGCGTCCCCGGCTTACACTAGTCGAGCCGGGCTCAGGAGCGTAGCGACCCAGGATGTGCTCCGGCGAAGGCCGGAGCGTTGGGTGAAAATGCAGCGTCCGCTCGCGCAACGCTCCGGCCTTCGCCGGAGCACGATCGCGCCCCCCGGCCCTTCGTCGAACCATCGCTTGTCCACGTCCCGCCAGCCCCTATGATCCGCGCCACAAGCTGAACGGCGAGGGGCGAGTCATGCGGAAGGTTCTGGCGGGGCTGGCGGTCATTCTTCTCTGGACGGGCGCCGCACCGGCCGTGCCGCCCTCGGGGCCGGAGCGGCTGTTTACAGCGCGCGACCTGTTCGACCTCGAGGCCGCGGACGATCCGCAGATCAGCCCGGACGGGCGCTGGATCGCCTATACGCGGCGCTCCGGCGACATCATGACCGACCGCTTCCGCCGCTCGATCTGGCTGGTCGACACGGCGACCGGACGGCAGATGCCGCTCGCGCGCGATGCCTCGCAGCCGCGCTGGTCGCCGAGCGGGGACCGGCTCGCCTACATCGCCGCGGCCGATGGCGGGCGTCCGCAGCTCTACGTCCGCTGGATGCAGTCGGGCGAGGCGGTGCCGATCACCGGCCTCGGCTTCGCGCCGAGCGGGATCGCCTGGTCGCCGGACGGGCGGCAGCTCGCCTATTCGATGTTCGTGCCCGACGAGGGGCAAAGGCTGGGCCCGGCGCAGGCGCGGCCCGAGGGGGCCCAGTGGGCCGAGCCGCTGCAGGTGATCACCGCGGTCACCTACCGGGCCGACGGCCAGGGCTATCTGCACGCCGGCTATGACCAGCTCTTCCTTGTCTCCTCCGAGGGCGGGGCGCCGCGTCAGCTCTCCTACGGGCCGTACAATAATGGCGGGCCGCTCAGCTGGACGCCGGACGGGCGGACCTTGCTGTTCAGCGGCAACCGCTCGCCGGGCTGGGAGCGGGACGGGTTCAACACCGAAGTCTATGCGCTCGACATCGCCTCCAACCGGATCACCGCGCTGACCGACCGCGATGGCCCCGACGCCGAGCCGGTCGTGTCGCCGGACGGCCGGCTGGTCGCCTATACCGGCTATGACGATGCCGCGCGGCGCAGCTACGAGAACAATGTCCTCTACGTGATGAACCCGGACGGCTCGAACAAGCGGGCGCTGACCGGCGGGCTCGACCGGGCGGTGGGGACCCCGGTCTGGGCCGCGGACAGCCGTTCCATCTTCGTCCAGTATGACGAGCACGGCATGCCGAGGATCGCGCGCGTCGGCCTGGACGGCTCGATCCGCACCGTCGCCGAGGGGATGGCGGGCGCGGATTTCGACCGGCCCTATACGGGCGGCCGGTTCAGCGTGGCGCGGGACGGCGCGATCGCCCTGACGGGCGGCAGCGCAACCCGGCCGCCGGACGTGGTGCTGGTCCGCGGCGGCCAGCGCCGGGCGCTGACCCGGCTCAATGCAGAGCTGCTCGACAACAAAAGGCTCGGCGAGGTGCGGCACATCCGGGTGGCCTCCTCGGTCGACCAAAGGCCGATCGACGCCTGGCTGACCTTGCCGCCCAATTATGTGGCGGGGCAGCGTTATCCGTTGATCCTGGAGATCCATGGCGGGCCCTTCGCCGCCTACGGCCCGCATTTCTCGACCGACAACCAGCTCTATGCGGCGGCGGGCTATGTCGTGCTCTCGGCCAATCCGCGCGGCTCGACCTCCTATGGCGCCGAGTTCGCTAACCTCATCCACCATGCCTATCCCGGGCAGGATTATGACGATCTGATGAGCGTGGTGGACGCGGCGATCGCGCAGGGCTTCGCCGATCCGGAGCGGCTCTTCGTCACCGGCGGCTCGGGCGGCGGCGTGCTCACCGCCTGGATCGTCGGCAAGACCAACCGCTTCCGCGCCGCGGCGACGCAGAAGCCGGTGATCGACTGGGCGAGCTTCGTGCTGACCGCGGACGGTCCCGCGGTCTTCTCGCGCTACTGGTTCGGCCGCTATCCCTGGGAAGATCCGCAGGCCTTCTGGAACCGCTCGCCCTTGTCGCTGGTCGGCAACGTGCAGACGCCGACTCTGGTGGTGGTCGGCAGCGAGGATTACCGAACCCCGGTCAGCGAATCCGAGCAATATTATACGGCGCTGCAGCTGCGCGGCGTCCCGACGGCGCTGGTGAAGGTGCCCGGCGCAAGCCATGGCGGCATCGCCTCGCGGCCCTCGCAGAGCGGGGCGAAGGCGGGGGCGATCCTGGCGTGGTTCGCGCGCTATCGGGACGGGGCGCCGGCGAGGACGCAGCCGGCGACGCAATAAGGGAGGAAGGGCTCAGGCTGCGTGGCGGCGTTCAGCGATGTCGGCGAGCCAGGCGCGGGCCTGGCGCTGGGCTTCGGCGATCTCGCGGGCGGTCATGTCCTCGGCGATGTCGGCGCGGCACTCCTGGGCCTGCACATTGCCGTTGAGCGCGGCGAGGTTGAACCATTTGTGCGCCTCGATGAAGTCGATCTCGACCCCGCCCGTGCCCGTCGAATAAGCGACGCCCAGCTCGTAGAGCGCCTCGACGTCCCCCATGGCCGCATCGGCCATCCGGCTTTCGATCAGGAACATCCCGGCTTTCAGGCTGTTCGCCATAATTCGCCCCCTCGATCCATTTCCGGGGCATGTGTCGCGCAGCCACGGTCAATAAATGGTTAACGCGGCCTTGAGCATGTTTACGCGGGATTGACCGGCAGGTTGTCGATCAGCCGGGTGCGGCCCATGCGGGCGGCGGCGAGCAGGCGGGCCGGGCGGTCGAGCACATTCATCGGCGCCAGCGTCTCGGCATCGTGCAGGGCGACATAGTCGATCGGGTCGAAGCCGGCGCCCTCGAGCCGGGCGCGGGCTTTCTCGAGCGCTTCGGCGACGTCGCCGCCGGCCTCGATCGCGGCCGCGGCCTCGCCCAGTGCGCGCGGCAGGGTGCGGGCGGCGGTGCGCTCCTCCTCCGAGAGATAGGCGTTGCGCGAGGAGAGAGCGAGGCCGTCGGCGTCGCGCTGGGTAGGAACGCCGACGATCTCGACGGGGATGGAGCGCCCCCGGACCAGCTCGCGGATGACGGCGAGCTGCTGATAATCCTTCTCGCCGAACAGGGCGACGTCGGGCCGCACCTGGTCGAACAGCCGGGCGACGATTGTAGCGACGCCGTCGAAATGGCCTGGGCGGGAGTCGCCGTCCAGCCCCTGCGCGGCCGCGCCGGCGCGGATCGTCGCCGCGGGCCCGTCCGGATACATGGTCTCGACGTCCGGCGCCCAGAGGATGGCGACGCCCGCCGCGTCGAGCAAAGCCGCGTCCGCCGCCTCGCGCCGCGGGTAGACCGACAGATCCTCATTGGCGCCGAACTGGGTCGGGTTGACGAAGATCGAGGCGACGACATGGTCCGCGCGCAGCCTGGCCTCGGCGACCAAGGCGAGATGGCCGTCATGGAGCGCGCCCATGGTCGGGACGAAGGCGATGCTGCCGCCATCCGCCTTCAGGGCGTCGATCTCGCGCCTCAGCGCGTCGGCGTCACGGATGATTTGCACCGCCTCAAGGGCTCCGATAGAGGATTTGGAGGAAGGCGGGCCCTAGCGGCTCGCGGGCGATGAAATCAAGTATCCGAGGTTAAGCTTTCATGGCTGGCAGCGCGCCGCACGTCATCACCTTCGCGAACGAGAAAGGCGGCACCGGCAAATCCACCACCGCGGTCCATGCCGCCGTCGCCCTCGCCGCGCAGGGCAAGAGAGTGGCGGCGCTCGATCTCGACACCAGGCAGCGCACGTTCGGCCGCTATCTGGACAACAGGCTGGCGACGGTGCGGCGGCTCGGGCTGGAATTGCCCATGCCCGCGCACGACACGTTCGATCCGGCGAAGGGCGAGAGCCTGGAGGCGGCACTCGAGCGGGCGAGCGAGGATGCGGATTTCGTGATCATCGATACGCCGGGCCGCGACGATTCCCATGCGCGCGAGGCGATCGTCCGCGCCGACACTTTGGTGACGCCGATCAACGACAGCTTCGTCGACCTCGACCTGATCGGCGAGGTGGATGCGGAGACCTATCGGGTGCGCCGGCCGAGCTTCTATGCGGAGCTGGTCTGGAACAGCCGCACCCAGCGCGCCAAGACGCACGGCGCGAGCGTCGACTGGGTTGTGCTCCGGAACCGCATGCAGCATATCGAGGCGCGCAACATGCGCCGCGTCGGCGAGGCGATGAACGAATTGTCGCGCCGGGTCGGCTTCCGGATCATCCCGGGGCTCGGCGAGCGCGTCATCTATCGCGAGCTCTTCCCCAAGGGCCTGACCCTGCTCGACCTGCAGGCGATCGGCGAGGTCGGCCTCGCCCATATCGCGGCCCGGCAGGAGCTGAGGGAGATGATCGCGGGCCTTGCTTTGCCGGAGCCGGGCGTCGCCCGGCGGGCCGCGGCTATGGCGGGCTGAGGACCGAGATGGGCTTCATCCTCAAACTGGTCATCGCGCTCGTCATCGCGGGCATGATCTACAGCCTGTGGCGGCGCGGCATCGTCTCCGGCGCGCGGATGCGGCCGAGCGAGGCGCGCGAATTGCTGAACCTGCATGTCGGCGCGACCGCGGACGAGGTCAGGGCGGCGCACCGGCGGATGATCGCCCGCGTCCATCCCGATGCGGGCGGCTCGGCGGGTCTCGCGACCCGGGTCAACGCCGCGCGCGACACCTTGCTGGCCGAGCTCAAGCGCCGGTCCTGAACGGAGTATCTCGTGAGTCACCAGTTCAACCCGACGAGCCTGCGCGAATATGACATCAGGGGCGTGGTCGGGAAAACCCTCGGGCCCGACGACGCCTATGCGGTCGGACGGAGCTTCGGCACCCTGATCCGGCGCGCGGGCGGCGCGAAGATCGCGGTCGGGCGCGACGGGCGGGCGAGCTCGCCGGAGATGCAGGGCGCCCTGGTCCGCGGGCTCACCGAAAGCGGCGTGGACGTGGTGCGGATCGGGCTCGGGCCGACGCCGATGCTCTATTATGCCGAGGCCGAGCTGGACGTGGCCGGCGGCATCATGATCACCGGCAGCCACAATCCGGCCGATTATAACGGCTTCAAGATGGTCTGTTTCGGCCGCGCCTTCTTCGGGGCGGACATCAAGAATCTCGGCGTCATGGCCGCAGCCGGCGACTGGGAGACCGGCGAAGGTCATGTCTCCGACGAGGTTGTGATCGACCGCTACGTCGAGCGGCTGGTGCAGAATTTCGATGGCGGCGCCTACCGGATCGGCTGGGATGCCGGCAACGGCGCGGCCGGGCCGGCGCTGGAGCAGCTCATCGCCAGGCTGCCGGGCGAGCATCACGCCATCTACACCAATGTCGACAGCCGCTTCCCCAACCACCATCCGGACCCGACCGAGGAGGCCAATCTGGCCGACCTCAAGGCCCTGGTCGCGGAGAAGGGGCTGGACTTCGGCATCGCCTTCGACGGCGACGGCGACCGGATCGGCGCGGTGGACGGCGAGGGCCGCGTGGTCTGGGGCGACCAGCTGCTCGCCATCCTCGCCGAACCGGTGCTGCGCGACGTGCCGGGCGCGACGATCATCGCCGACGTCAAGGCGAGCCAGACGCTCTACGACCGGATCGCCGACCTCGGCGGCCGGCCCCTGATGTGGAAGACCGGGCACAGCCTGATCAAGTCGAAGATGAAGGAGACCGGAGCGCCGCTCGCCGGCGAAATGAGCGGTCATATCTTCTTCGCGCATGATTATTACGGCTTCGACGATGCCCTGTACGCCGCCGTGCGGCTGATCCGGGCGGTGACCCAGCTCGGCGGCTCGCTCACCGCTTTGCGTTCGGCTATGCCGGACGTCGTGAACACGCCCGAAATGCGCTTCCAGGTCGACGAGAGCCGCAAGTTCGCGGTCGTCGACGAGGTGCTCGACCGGCTGGCGGCGGACGGCGCGGAGGTCGACCGCACGGACGGCGCCCGCGTCAACACGGCGGACGGCTGGTGGCTGCTGCGCGCCTCGAACACGCAGGACGTGCTCGTCGCCCGCGCCGAGGCGAAGGACCAGGCCGGCCTCGACCGGCTCGTCGCCCAGATCGACGCGCAGCTCGCCCTTTCCGGCGTCGAGCGCGGCCCGCAGGCGGCGCATTGATGTCGAAGCTCCGCCTCGAGCCCCTGACCTTCTGCCTCTGCTGGATCCTGCTGGCCGTGGTGGCGAGCGTGCTCGGCGGCACCTGGGCGGGGCTGGCGGTGGCGCTCGGCCTCCTGCTCGTGCTGATGCCGACCAGCGCCTTCATCCTCACCCGCTACGAGGATGAGAAACTGGAGCGGCAGGTGCGCTGGGGAATCCTGGTGATCGCCGGCCTGCTGCTGGCGATCTGGCTCACGCGCTAGAGCCTAGTCGTCCTCATCCTCATAGCCGACCAGGTTCAGCTCGCGGGCCTTGATCTGGCGGGTCATGCACCAATGCTTGAGCGCTTCCTCCCGGCCATGGGTGATCCAGACCTCGCGCGGGGCGAGCTCGCGGATTGTCATGGTGAGCTCGTCCCAGTCGGCATGGTCGGAGACGATCAGGGGCATCTCGACCAGCTGCTGGCGGGCGCGCTGGCGGACGCGCATCCAGCCTGACGCCATGGCGGTGATCGGATCGGGCAGGCGGCGCGACCAGCGGTCGTTGAGCTGGCCGGGCGGGGCGAGGACGATATGGCCCCGCAATTCGTCCTTCGCGACGCCGGTGGCGGGGCGGAGCTCGCCGAGCGGCACGCCCCATTCCTCGTAGAGCTCGCAAAGGCGCTGCAGCGCGCCGTGAATGTAGATCGGGTGGTGATGGCCGCGGCCGCGCAGCTCCATGATCAGGCGCTGCGCCTTGCCGAGCGCATAGGCGCCGACGAGGATGCAGCGCTCCGGATTGTCGTGCAGCCGCTGCAGCAGCCGGTCGATCTCGCCGCTGGTCGCGGGATGGCGGAAGACGGGCAGGCCGAAGGTCGCCTCCGTGATGAAGATGTCGCAGGGTACGGGCTCGAAGGGCGCGCAGGTCGGATCCGGCCGGCGCTTGTAGTCGCCCGAGACGACGATCTTCTCGCCGGCATGTTCGAGCACGATCTGGGCGGAGCCGAGGACATGGCCGGCGGGGACGAAGCTCACGTCGACCTCGCCCAGGCGGATGGTCTCGCCATAGGCGACCGCCGCCCCGGGTTGCGGGCCATAGCGGCAATCCATGATCGCCAGCGTCTCGGGCGTCGCGAACACCCTGGCGTGGCCGCCGCGGGCATGATCGGCATGGCCGTGGGTGACGAGCGCGACCGCCCTGGGCTGCGAGGGATCGATCCAGGCATCGGCCGGCTTCACGTAAATGCCCTCCGGACGGGGCGTTATCCAGGAACCGAGACGGGCCATGGCTCTTTATATGGGCGCACAATGAAGGGTGGCCAAGCTGCCCCTGCCGAGGAGTTGGAGCCAATGGACATCGGTCAATGGGGCTGGAAGCTGCTCATCATCGGCGGGCCCCTCCTGCTCGCCATCGTGCTCGCCTGGGCGGTGATTCGAAACCGCAGGGCCCGGACGCCGGACGAGGTTACCGAGGCCGGGACGCGGCGCGTCTATGACGAAGAAGAGCGCAGGGGGCGCGCCGGGACTGACGACGCCGAGAGCTGAGGCGGCTAGAGGGGGTGGATGACACCCAGCCTGCCCGCCCCGATCGCCGCCTGGTTCGCCGGGAAAGGCTGGGCGCCGCGGCGGCACCAGCTGGAAATGCTGGATGCCGCACGGGCGGGGCGGAGCGCGCTCCTCGTGGCGCCGACCGGGGCGGGGAAGACGCTGGCGGGCTTCCTGCCGACGCTGGCCGAGCTGGTCGAGCAGCCGACCGACGGGCTGCACACGCTCTACATCTCGCCGCTCAAGGCGCTGGCCGTGGACGTGCAGCGCAATCTGCTGACCCCGGTCGCGGAGATGGACCTGCCGATCAGGGTGGAGACCCGGACCGGGGACACGCCGGCCGAGCGCAAGGCGCGGCAGCGGGTGCGGCCGCCGCAGATATTGCTGACCACGCCGGAGAGCCTGTCGCTGCTGCTCAGCCATGAGGACAGCCTGCTGCTCTTCCAGGGGCTGAAGACGGTGGTGGTGGACGAGATTCACGCCTTCGCCACGGGCAAGCGCGGCGACCTGCTGGCGTTGTCGCTCGCCCGGCTGCAGGCGCTCGCACCGGGACTGCGCCGCGTTGGCCTCTCCGCCACCGTCGCCGACCCGGAGGCCTTCCAGGGCTGGCTGGCGGCGCATGGCGATGCGGAGGAGGTGGCGCTGGTCCGCGGCGATCCCGGCGCGGAGCCCAGGGTCGCGATCATGCTGCCCGAGGACGAGACCATCCCCTGGGCCGGGCATAGCGGACGCTGGGCGGCGCAGAACGTGATGCGCGAGATCGAGCGACACCGGACCACTTTGATCTTCTGCAACACGCGCAGCCTCGCGGAACTGATCTTCCAGGACCTCTGGATGGTCAACGAGCAGCAGCTGCCGATCGGCATCCATCACGGCAGCCTCGCGCTGGAGGCGCGGCGCAAGGTCGAGGCGGCGGTGGCCTCGGGCAAGTTGCGCGCCCTGGTCTGCACCGCCAGCCTCGATCTCGGCGTCGACTGGGGCGATGTCGATCTCGTCATCCAGATGGGGGCGCCCAAGGGCAGCTCGCGGCTGATGCAGCGGATCGGGCGGGCCAATCACCGGCTCGACGAGCCCTCGGAGGCGATTCTCGTCCCCGGCAACCGCTTCGAATATCTGGAGGCGCGGGCGGCGATCGACGCGGTCGAGGAAGGGGCGCTCGACGCCGAGACCTTTCGCCCCGGCGCGCTCGATGTCCTCGCCCAGCATATCATGGCGGTGGCCTGCGCCGGCCCGTTCCGCGAGGCGGAGCTGCTGGCGGAGGTGCGCGGCGCCGCGCCTTATGCGGGGCTCTCGGCGGAGCTTTTCCGCCAGGTGCTGAGCTTCATCGAGAGCGGCGGCTATGCGCTGAGGGCCTATGACAAGTTCCGCCGGCTGACGCAGGACGGGGCGTTCTGGCGGGTCTCCCATCCGCGCTTCATCCAGCAGCACCGGATGAACGCCGGCATCATCGTCGACGCGCCGCTTTATTATGTCCGCTTCAAGGGGGGGCGGCTGCTCGGCACGGTCGAGGACAATTTCGCCGAGACTCTGAGCCCGGGCGACACCTTCTATTTCTCCGGGCTGGTGCTTGAGGTCGAGCGGATCGACGGCGTCGACCTGATCGTCAAGGCGACGTCCAAATCGGCGCGCATCCCGACCTATATGGGCGCGCGCATCGCGATCTCGGCCAACCTTGCCGACCGGGTGCGGACCTTCCTCCACGACCGCGAGCAATGGCCGCGCTTCCCGGACGCGGTGCGCGAATGGCTGCGGGTGCAGGATTATCGCTCCGTCGTCCCGGCGCCGGAGCAATTGCTGGTCGAGACCTTCCCGCACGACCGGGTCCATTACATGGTCGCCTACAGTTTCGAGGGCTGGAACGCGCACCAGTCGCTCGGCATGCTGATCACCAAGCGGATGGAGAATGCGGGCCTGAAGCCGCTCGGCTTCGTCTCCAACGATTATGCGCTCGCCTGCTACGGGCTGGAGCCGATCGCCGACCCGGCCGCGCTCTTCTCCCGCGACATACTGGAGAAGGAGTTCGTCGACTGGGTCGAGGGCTCGCATCTGCTTCGCCGCGCCTTCCGGGAGGTGGCGGTGATCGGCGGCCTGGTCGAGCGCCACCATCCGGGCAAGCGCAAGACCGGCAAGCAGGTCAGCTTCTCGACCGACCTCATCTACGACGTGCTGCGCCGCTACGAGCCCGACCATCTGCTGCTGAAGGCCGCCTGGGCCGATGCACGAATGAAGATGACCGATGTCGGCCGGCTCGCCAGCCTGCTCGACCGCGCGCAGGGGACGATGGTGCATGTCGCGCTGGACCGGGTCTCGCCCATGGCGGTGCCGGTGCTGGTGATCATCGGCCGCGAGCGCACCGCGCAGGGGACGACCGACGACGCGCTGCTGATCGAGGCGGAGAGCCTCGCCGAGCTCGCGATGCGCGTGGACTAGATGAAGAAGCCGGTCTGCCCGGAAAGGTCGTCGAGCGTCGCGCCGGCCAGCGCGAAGACATAATCCTCGCCCTCCTGATAGCCGGCGATGCCGTTCGCATCGACGACCAGGAAGACATTGCCGGCCAGGTCCCCGGCATCGGGCGCATAGAGCACGGCCCGGCCCGCGCCGAGCCCGGACAAAGCGGCGGACAGATCGGCCGCGAAGCTGCCCGAGGACAGCGCGCCGCCCTGAATCGCAGCGTCGAAGCCGCCCACGGAGACTTCGAGATCGATCCGGTCCGCGGTCGGATCGAAGTCGGCGAGGATGTCATAATCGGCGCCCGAGCTCTGGGCCGCGTCATGATAAGCGAAGGTGTCACGGCCGCCGCCGCCGCTCAGCAGGTCGGCGCCGCCGAGGCCGTAGAGCAGGTCGTTGCCGGCGCCGCCGAGGAAGACGTCGCCCGACTCGCTGCCGTAGAAGAGGAAGCGGCCGTCCGATTCGGCGCTGCCATCGAAGATCATGTGGTTGGCGCCGCCGAGCGGCATCGCGTTGACGATGAGCGCGCCGCCGGCCGCCACGCTGCCGTCGCCCGCGATCAGGTTGTAGTCATTGCCTCCGCGGGCGACGATCTGCTCGGCCAGCGCCGGCACGGCGATTTCGAAGCCGGCCGAATAGTCGCCGTTCAGCTCGACCACATCGTTCGGGCCAGCGCCAAGCAAGGCATAATCGCCCGGGCCGCCCTGCATCAGTGACTTGTTGCGGGTGTCGATGACCAGCCCGCTCTGCATGTCGCCGAGCAGCATGAAGGGTCCGGACGTGTCGAGGCGGGCGAAGGGCGACAGCGCCCCGCCGGCCATGGAATTGGCCGAGACGATGCCGTTCAGGAAGAGGCTGGCCGACCGGCCGCCATCCTCGCCGGCGAGATTCTCCGCGGCATTTTCCGGGCCGGGTGCGGTGGGCGCGGCGATGCCCTCGGCCGACGCCCCGGAGTCGCCGTGGCCGCCGGGGTCAGGCAGCGGCGTCAGGTTCAGCAGGAACTGCTCGCGGATGCTGGGATCGCGGGGCGTGTCGTGCGTGGGCCGCTCGACCCCCGCCGGCAGGTTCAGCAGGGCGCGGATGTTGGTCAGGACCTGGCCGTCGCCCAGCGCCTGGCCGATCGGCGCATTCATCAGCGCGGCGCGGAACTCGGCGAAAGTCGTCGGGCCGTTCGGGCCGAACAGTTTGAGCCAAAATGGTCTTGCCACGCCGAATCCGTCCCCAATTTCCTCAGCAAAGCCAGCGCTATCACAAGCGAAAAGGCCCGTCCACATTGCGGAGACGGGGCGCTGTGCCTATGGCCGGGCCATGGACGTGAGCGTCGAGATCAATTGCGAAATCTGCGGCAGCGCCAATTACAGCCTGCCGGCGGGCGGGGCGGAGGACGGCACCGTGCTCTGCAACGATTGCGGCGCCGAGCAGGGCTCGCTCGGCGAGCTGCAGGCGGCACTCATGGAGCGCGTTACCGAGCATTCCGCCGAGGCCCTGAGGCGCAGGGCGGAGGCCCTGCGCGGGACGGCCGGAACGGCGTAACGCATTGACCTGAGGGCGGCGCTGGCGCCAGAACGGGGCCATGCGCATACTCTCCCTCCCCCTCGTGGCGCTGATGCTCGCCAGCCCGATCGCCGCCCAGCGCGCCCCGCAGGCCCAGCCCCGGCTCACCGGCCGCGAGCGCGCGGCGCACGAGCGGCTGATCGTCATCGACACCCATCTCGACATCGCCGACCATTTCGACGACGGCCGCTGGGACTTCGCCGCGCGCCACCGCTATGCCGAGGACGGCACCCAGGTGGACCTGCCGCGGATGCGCGAGGGCGGCATGGATGGCGGCTTCTTCGTCATCTACACGGCGCAGGGGCCGCTGACCGAGGAGGGCTATCGCGACGCCCGCGACCGCGCCCTGGTCCGCGCCGCCGCGATCCGCCGGGTGATCGGCGAGAATCGCGCCGCCATGGACCTCGCCCTGACCGCCGACGATGCGGAGCGCTCGGCGCGGGCCGGGCGGCGCTTCGCCTTCCTCTCGATGGAGAATGGCTGGCCGCTGGGCGAGGACCTGACCCTGCTGACCACCTTCCACCGCCTCGGCCTGCGCATGGCGGGGCCGGTGCACAGCCGCACCAACCAGCTCGCCGATTCGGCGACCGGCGAGGCGCGCTGGAACGGGCTCAGCCCGCTCGGCCGGCGCTGGGTGGCCGAAATGAACCGGCTCGGCATCATCATCGACGCCAGCCACAGCTCCGACGCGACGCTGGACGACATGCTGCGCCTGTCGCGCGCGCCGATCGTGCTCTCCCATTCGGCGCCGAAGGCGATCTTCCAGCATCGCCGGAACCTCGACGACGAGCGCATGCGCCGGGTCGCGGCGGCGGGCGGCGTCATGTTCATGAACTCGATCTTCCTGGTCCAGCATGACAGCTCGGACGAGCGCGACCGGATCAACGAGCGTCACCGGCGCTGGGCGGAGCTGACGCCCGCCGAGCGGCGACAGCTGGTCGCCGACACGGCCGCGCTGAACCGGCTGCGCCCCTATACGACCGCGAATTTCGACCTCTACATGCGCGCCCTGCTGCATGCGATCAGGGTGATGGGCGTCGACCATGTCGGGCTCGGCGCCGACTGGGACGGTGGCGGCGGCGTGATCGGCATGGAGGACATTACCGCCCTGCCGCGGATCAGCGCGCGGCTCAGGCGCGAGGGCTTCAGCGAGGCCGACATCGCCAAGGTGATGGGGGGCAATTTGCTGCGCGTCATGCGCCAGGTCCAGGCCGTCGCGGCGCCGGCGCCCGCGCCCGCGCGCTAAGGGCTTCCCTTTCCCGCCGCGCCGGGACTAGACTCCCGGCGGGGGCGGGTTTGTTTGCACAAGGTGTATCAAGGCGCCCGATGGACCGCGTCCCTGCCCAGCCCAATCTCGTCAGGCCCGCTTTCTCGCCGTCACGGGTGCGGGACTGGTCGGAGACGGCGTTCGGGCCCTTCGAAGGCTGGCCGCAGTCCCTGCGCACCGCCGCCTCGATGGTCCTGGGCTCGACCCTGCCCATGTTCCTCGGCTGGGGGCCGGACTTCCTGCTGCTCTACAACGACGCCTATGGCGACATCCTCGGCGACCGCCACCCCTGCCAGGGGCGGCCGGCGGCCGAGATCTGGGCGGACGCCTGGCCGCGCATCGAACCCAATGCCCGCCGCGCTTTGGCCGGCGAGACCCTGTTCTTCGAGTCCGAGCCGCGGACGCTGCGGCGGGGCGGCCGCGAGGAGATGGTCTGGCTCACCTTCTCCTACACGCCCGTGCTTGGCGAGGACGGCAGCGCGGCCGGCGTGTTCGGCACGGTCACCGCGGTCAACCGCGACGCCTCGGCCGAGGAGAGGCTGCGCGAGAGCGAGGAGCGCTTCCGCCTGATCGCCGATTCCGCGCCGGTGCCGATCTGGGTCACCAAGCTGGACCGCAAGCGCGGCTTCGTGAACCGCGCCTATGTCGACTTTCTCGGGATCAGCTACGAGCAGGCGGTCGATTATGACTGGCGCGCGATCATCCATCCCGACGACCAGGCGCGCGTGCTCGCCGAATCGGCGGCGGGCGAGGCGAGCCTCGAGACCTTCGTGCTGGAGGCGCGCTTCCGCCGCGGCGACGGCGAATGGCGCTGGCTGCGCTCGGTCTCGCAGCCGCGCTGGGGCCCCGGGGGCGAGCATATCGGCTTCATCGGCGTCGCCCACGACCTCACCGAGTGGAAGCTCGGCACCGAGGTGCTGGAGGCGCGGGTCGCCGAACGCACCGCTGACCTGCGCACCGCGCTCGACCGGCTGCAGGCGGAGGTCGCCGAGCGCGAGCGGGCCGAGGAGGCGCTCCGCCAGGCGCAGAAGATGGAGGCGGTCGGCCGGCTGACCGGCGGCATCGCCCACGATTTCAACAACCTGCTCACCCCGGTGATCGGCGGGCTGGAGATCATCGCCCAGTCGCTCGAGGAGCCGCGGCTGAAGAAGGTCGCCGAGGCCGGGCTCGATTCGGCGCGGCGGGGCGCGAAGCTGACCTCCCAGCTGCTCACCTTCTCGCGCATCCAGCGCATCCGCATGACCCCGGTCAGCGTCAACCGGGTGATCGAGACGATGCGGCTGATGCTGCGCCACACGATCGGCAGCGCGATCACCGTCCGCACCGAATTACGCGAGGAGGTGGACCGGGCGATCTGCGACGAGAACCAGCTCGAAAATGCGATCCTCAACCTCGCGATCAACGCCCGCGACGCCATGCCGGACGGCGGCACGCTCACCATCTCAACCAGCCTGGTCAGCGAGGACGAAAGGCTGGACCTGCCGCCGGGCGACTATATCTGCGTCTGCGTCGGCGATACCGGGCACGGCATGGCCCCGGAGGTGGTCGCCCGCGCGACCGAGCCCTTCTTCTCCACCAAGCCGCTCGGCAAGGGCACCGGGCTCGGCCTCGCCCAGGTCTACGGGATCGTGCGCCAGTCGGGCGGCGCGCTCCGGATCGAGAGCCAGGAGGGCGTCGGCACGTTGGTCCGGCTGCTGCTGCCCCGCGCGCCCGAGGCGGCGGAGGGCGAGATGGAGAGTGCCGGTCCGGGCCGGGCCGAGCCGGCCGCGGAGGGCGGCGCCCGCATCTTCGTCGTCGACGACGACCGCGACGTGCGCGAATTCCTTGCCGACGCCTTGGTCAGCCTCGGCCACGAGGTCGAGGCGCTGCCCGGCGCCGAGGCGGCCCTCGGCGCGCTGGCGCAGGGGGCGCCGGACCTGATGCTCGTCGATTTCGCCATGCCCGGGATGAACGGCGCCGAGCTGGCCTGCGCGGCGCGGCGGCTCTACCCCTCGCTCGCCATCGTCTTCGTCACCGGCTTCGCCGAGACCGACCAGCTCGAAGGCGCGCTCGGTCCCGGCGCGCCGGTGCTGCGCAAGCCGTTCGGCATGGATGAGCTGGCCGGGATCGTGACCGCCAACCTGCCGGACTTGAAGGCCGAAAAGCCTGTCCTAGATTCCTCCGGTCGGAACGCCTGAGTTCGGGTTCCGGCCTGTATCCGGCGGGTTGACCGTCCCGGTGGCCCGCTGTCCAATGTTGCTCGATGGAGGACATGAACATGCGTGGTTACGACTTTACCCCCTTCCGCCGTTCGACCGTCGGCTTTGACCGGCTCTTCGACTTCCTGGAGAGCGCCAGCCGCGCCGAGCAGGAAAATTACCCGCCCTTCGACATCGAGAAGCTGAGCGACGACAGCTACCGGATCACGATCGCGGTGGCCGGCTTCAAGCGGTCGGAGATCGAGATCGTCGCGCACCAGAACATGCTGACGATCACCGGTCGCCGCAGCGAAGATCGCGGTCGCGACGGCTCCTATCTGCACATGGGCATCGCCAACCGCGCGTTCGAGCGCCGGTTCGAGCTGGCCGATTTCGTGCGGGTGACCGAGGCCGACCTTGCCGACGGCCTGCTCACCATCGGCCTGCAGCGCGAGATTCCGGAGGCGATGAAGCCCCGCAAGATCGTGATCGGCGGCGAGGCTCCGGAGCAGCTCGAGGCAGCGCCGACTCCGGCCGAGAACAGGGCCGACGAGGCCGTCTCCGCCTAAACCTCAGGTGAACGCCTGATTCAGCCGGCGCCGGTTTGTTCCGGCGCCGGTTTTATTCGTCGCAGAATCTGTTCGTTTCGTGGGATTCCGCTCGCCGATTCACCGGCTGTTTAGGAATGGAACGCCATCTCCGATCCCGCGCCAACGTAAGCGCCTAGAGATGGAAAGCGAACCCAAGTGAACGTCCTGAAGAAGCTCCAGCATCCTGTCGCCCTGGTCGTCCAGGGCTTCGTCGCGGGCGGCGTGCTCTTCTGGACCACGCAGGGCCAGGCCGCGCCGGCCCCCGCTTCGCCCGCGCCCATCGAGACGAGCGTCTCCGCCAACTGACCGCTTGAACCGGGCCGCGCCGCCGCTTTATAGCGGGGTATGGTTCGCTTTTCGTTCTGCAGCCACGAGCTGATGGCGCTGCCGCAGGGCGCGCTCTTCTGGCCGGCGCGCCGCGCCCTGCTCGTCGCCGATCTGCATCTCGAGAAAGCGAGCTGGTTCGCCAAGGGCGGGCAGATGCTGCCGCCCTATGACAGCATCGCCACGCTGGCCGACCTCACCGCCATCGCGGCCGCCACGGATGCGGCGGAGATCTGGTGCCTGGGCGACTCCTTCCACGACAGCGCCGGCTGCGACCGGCTGCCGGCGGAGGCGCGGGCCTTGCTGACCGCGCTCACCCAAAGCACGCGCTGGACCTGGATCACGGGCAATCACGATCCCGGCATTGCCGACCATTGCGGCGGCGAGATCGTCGAGGAGGCGGAGGTGGACGGCCTCCTGCTCCGCCACGAAGCCCACCCCGGCGAGGCGCGGCCCGAGCTTTCCGGCCATTTCCATCCGAAGCTGCGCCTGCACCTGCGCGGCCGGCTCGTCTCCCGGCGCTGCTTCGTCGCCACGGAGCGCAAGCTGATCCTGCCGGCCTTCGGCGCGCTGACCGGCGGGCTCGACGCCCATCATCCGGAAATCGTGCGGGCAGTGGGCGAGGGCGCGCAGGCCCTGGTGCCGGTGCAGGACCGGCTGCTCAGGTTTCCGATCGCCGCCTAGGCGGCGCGGAACACCATCGCCGCGCCGTTCATGCAGTAGCGCAGCCCGGTCGGGCGCGGGCCGTCGTTGAAGACGTGGCCGAGATGGCCGCCGCAGCGCGCGCAGAGGATCTCGGTGCGGCGCATGCCGAGGCTGTTGTCGGCCCGCTCCACCACCGCACCGCGCAAGGGTCGCCAGAAGCTCGGCCAGCCGGTGCCGCTCTCGAACTTGGTCGCAGAAGAGTAGAGCGGGTTGTTGCAGCCGGCGCAGTGGAAGGTGCCGCGCCGATGCTCCCGGTCGAGCGGGCTGGTGCCGGCGCGCTCGGTCTCGCCCTGGCGGAGCACGCGATATTGCATGTTAGTCAGCCGCGCTCGCCACTGGGCGTCCGTGAGCCGGTAGGGAAAGCGGCCCGGCGGCGGGGGGGCCGCGTCGGCCGGGGGTTCGCTGCCGGGATAGGTCACGGCCACGCCGACGACCATCGCGGCGCCGCCGAAGGCGAGAAAGGTCCGTCTGTCGAGCTGCATGGCGCGGCCTATGCGGGGCGGGACCTTAACCGCGCTGGAACGAGCCCCCGCACGGCATTGCCGAGGAAGAAGCCGTCGGCGAGATCGGCCGGCTTCAGGTCGCCCTCGACCGCCCGGCCCTCGTCGAGCAGCTTCGCGCGGAGCACGCCGGGGAGCAGGCCGCGGGCGAGCGGCGGGGTGACGAGCCGGCCGCCCTGCGCGACGAAGAGGCTGGTGAAGCTGCCCTCGGTCAGGAAGCCGTCGCGGTCGCGGAAGATCACCTCGAACGTCCCCGCCGCCGCCCGAGCCTCCTCGTAAAAGGCGCGGTCGCTGGTCTTGTGGCGGAGGCGGAAATCGTCCGGATCGACGGGCAGCGGCGCCAGCGCCACCTCCACCGGCGCCTCGGGCTCCGCTGCCAGCGGCCTGAGCTCGATCGCGAAGGCGCCGCTTTTCGACAGCAGCAGCCGGACCCGGCTCGGCCCGGCACGGAAGGTCGCCGCCTGCAGCTCGTTGCGCGCCTCGTGCCGGTCGAAGCGGAAATCGAGCGCGTCCGCCGAGGCGCGCATCCGGGCGAGATGGCGGTCGAGCTCTACCACCCCCTCATGCGGATCGAAGCGCATCGTCTCGATGAGGTCGAACCGCCTTTGCGTCTCCACGAACTTTCCCTTCACGAGGCATTCGCGCCATTCCGCGCCCGCCTCGCTGTCTGTCACGATGCCCGAACCGAGACCGAGCCGCGCCGTTCCGGCCCCGGCCCGGAGCGTCAGCGTCCGGATCGCGACATTGAACGCCGCCGCGCCGTCGGGCGCAAGCCTGCCGATCGCGCCGCAATAGGCGCCGCGCGGGCTCGCCTCCAGCGCGTCGATGATCTGCATCGCCCTGATCTTGGGCGCCCCGGTGATCGAGCCGCAGGGATAGATGGCGTTCAGCAGGTCAATCGCGTCTTTCTCCTCTTCCAGCTCCGCCGTCACTGTCGAGGTCAGCTGGAGCAGGGTCGGATAGGGCTCGACCTCGAACAGGGCCGGCACCCTGACGCTGCCCGTGCGGGCGACGCGGGAGAGGTCGTTGCGCAGCAGGTCGACGATCATCAGATTCTCGGCCCGCTGCTTCGGGTCGGCGCGGAACGCCTCCGGGTCGGCATCGACCGGGGCGGTGCCCTTCATCGGCCGGGTCGTGACAATGCCGTTCTCCAGGGTGAAGAAGAGCTCGGGCGAGAGGCTGAGCAGCCAGTGCTCGCCGGTATAGACGAGCGCGCCATGGCCGGCGGCGGCACGCGCGCGGAGGGCCGCATAGAGCGCGATCGGATGGCCCGCGACGGGCACCTCGGCGGCGAAGGTGAGATTGGCCTGGTAGATGTCGCCGGCGAGGATATGGATCTTCACTGCCGCCAGGGCCGCCTCATATTCGGCGCGGCTGATCAAGGGCCGCGCCGGCCCGGCCCAGGCGCCGGCCGGATCGGGCAGGATGTCGGCGGCATCGCCCCTGCGTTCCTCGGCGAAGGTGCCGAACCAGAGCAGGGGCGGCTCGTCCGGCCCCGGCGTCCGCGCCAGCGGCGCCAGCTTCGGCTCCAGCGCATGCCCGGCCTCGTAGGCGAGGAAGCCCGCCGCCTTGCGGCCGCGCAGCCGTGCGAGGCAGTCGGGGACCTCGGCGGGATCGCGCGTCTGAAGGACCTCGCGCAGCCCGGTATAGAGGAGCGAGCTCCCGCCCGGCCGGGCATCGTCGAGCAGGACGAAAGGGCCGCTTACCCTTGTCATGCGGGTCGAACGGGCTCATCTGCCCGGTCACATTTGATGGGACCGGGATTCACGGTTCGCGCCCGGACGGGCACGAACCGATCCAGGTCCGGGAGAAACATCTTGGTCTGCAGCGTCTTCGACCTCTTCAAGATCGGGGTCGGCCCTTCCTCTTCGCACACCATGGGTCCGATGACCGCCGCCTGCCGCTTTGTCGAGAGGCTAAGGCAAAGCGGCCTGCTGGAGCGGACGGCCCGCGTGCAGGCGGACCTTTACGGCTCGCTGGCGCTGACCGGCAAGGGCCACGCCACCGACCGGGCCGTGCTGCTCGGCCTCAGCGGCGAGCGGCCGGACCGGATCGACCCCGATGCCGCCGACGCGACGGTGGCGCGGATCCGGGAGAGCAGGCGGATCAGCCTGGGCGGAACGCACGACATCGCCTTCGACGAGCCGAACGACGTGCGCTTCCTGCAGCGCGAGCGGCTGCCGCATCATTCGAACGGCATGCGCTTCAGCGCCTATGATGCGGCCGGGGATCTGATCGACAGCGCAGTCTCCTATTCGGTCGGCGGCGGTGCCGTCGTCGACGAAGCGGAGGTGGCGCGCAACGCCCCGCCCGAAGGCGGCTGGGACGCGCGCTGGCCCTACAGCTCCGGCGAGCAATTGCTGGCCATCGCCGCGCGCGAGGGGCTGAGCATCGCCGAGATCGCCCGTGACAATGAGCGCGCCGCCTTGCCGGACGCGGAGATCGACGCGCGGCTCGACGCGATTTCGGCGGCGATGTCGGCCTGCGTCGACCGCGGCATGGCCGCCGCCGGCATCCTGCCCGGCGGACTCAAGGTGAAGCGGCGGGCGCCGGACCTCTACCGGCTCCTCACCGAGCGGGCCGAGCGGGCGCTGCAGGACCCGCTCACCGTGATCGACTGGGTGAATCTCTGGGCGCTGGCGGTGAACGAGGAGAATGCGGCGGGCGGCAAGGTCGTCACCGCGCCGACCAACGGCGCCGCGGGCATCGTCCCGGCGGTGCTGCGTTACTATCAGCGCTTCACGCCCCATTCGGACAAGGAGGGCGAGCATGTCTTCCTGCTGACCGCGGCGGCGATCGGCTCCCTGTTCAAGGAGAACGCCTCCATCTCCGGCGCCGAGGTCGGCTGCCAGGGCGAGGTCGGCGTCGCCTGCTCGATGGCGGCCGCGGGGCTCACGGCGGCGCTCGGCGGCACGCCGGCGCAGGTCGAGAATGCCGCCGAGATCGGCATGGAGCATAATCTCGGCCTGACCTGCGATCCGGTCGGCGGGCTGGTCCAGGTGCCTTGCATCGAGCGCAATGCGGTCGGCGCGATCAAGGCGATCGAGGCGTCGCGGCTGGCCCTGGTCGGCGACGGCTCGCACCGGGTCAGCCTCGACCAGGTGATCGAGACGATGCGCAGGACCGGGCTCGACATGAACGAGCGCTACAAGGAGACCAGCCTCGGCGGCCTGGCGGTCAACGTGGTGGAGTGCTGAGGGCCTAGAAGAGAACGGTCAGCTCGTAGAAGCCCCAGGCCATCGCGGCCGAGGCCGGGATGGTCAGGAACCAGGCGACGACGATGTTTCCGGCGACGCCCCAGCGCACCGCCGAGGCGCGCCGCGCTGCGCCGACCCCCATGATCGCGCCGGTGATCGTGTGCGTGGTCGAGACCGGTATGCCTGCTGCGGTCGCGCCGAACAGCATGAAGGCGCCGCCCGTCTCCGCGCAGAAGCCCTGGTGCGGGGTGAGCCGGGTGATCTTGGAGCCCATCGTGTGGACGATCCGCCAGCCGCCCATCAGGGTGCCGAGACCCATGGCCAGCTGGCAGGAGATCACCACCCAGAAGGGGACGGGATCATGGGCGCCGAGCAGGCCCTGCGAGATGAGCAGGGCCATGATGATGCCCATCGTCTTCTGCGCGTCATTGGCACCATGGCCGAGCGAATAGGCGGCGGCCGAGAGCAATTGCATGCGCCGGAAGACGCGGTCCGAGGTGGTCGCCGCCACCGGCTTGAACAGCCAGGAGGTGATGATCACGAGCAGGATCGCCATCAGCATGCCGAAGATCGGGGCGAGGAAGATGAACAGAGCGGTCTTGATCACGCCCCAGGCGACGATCGAGCTGAAGCCCGCGGCCGCCACACCGGCGCCGACGAGGCCGCCGACCAGAGCATGGCTGCTGCTCGACGGGATGCCGAGCCACCAGGTCAGCAGGTTCCAGCTGATCGCGCCCATCAGCGCACCGAAGATCACTGCGGGGGTGACGATGTCGGGATGGATGATCCCCTTGCCGATCGTGGTCGCGACGGCGAGGCCAAAGAAGAGGAAGGAGATGAAGTTGAAGAAGGCGGCCCAGCAGACCGCCAGCGGCGGGCTCAGCACGCGCGTCGACACCACGGTCGCGATCGAGTTGGCGGCGTCGTGCAGGCCGTTCAGGAAGTCGAAGGCGAGCGCGACTGCGATCAGGGCGACGATCGCGAAGGTGTAGCCGTCCATCAGGCGTGATCGATTACGATGCCGGAAATCTCGTCGGCCACGTCCTCGAACGCGTCGAGCACGCGCTCGAGATGCCGGTAGACCTCGCGATTGACGATGAAGTTCATCGGATCCTTCTTCGCGCCGCCGGCGATCAGGGCCCTGAGCCCCTGGTCGTGAAGCACGTCGGCCTTGCCCTCGAGATGGACGATCGCCTCGGTGATCTCGTGCAGCCGCGCGGCATTCTTGCCGATGTTGCGGAGCAGCGGCACGCCTTCGAGGACCAGCTTCGCCGCCTCGCTGCCGACCCGCCCCATCTCCGCCATTTGCGGCTGGAAGCTCGTCACCTCGTAGAGCGTGACCGCCTTGGCGGTCTGCCACATCTCGTCGATCGCATTGTCCATCGCCGAGGTCAGCGCGGTGATCGCGCTGCGGTCGAACGGCGTGATGAACGAGCGGCGGACCGCGACCAGCACGTCGCGGGTGATGTCGTCGGCGGCATTTTCATGAGTCTCGATCGCCTGGCAGGAGGCCGGGATCGGCTCCGACCCGGAGACCATCTTCTCGAGCGCGTCGGCGCCGGCGACCAGGATCTGGGCGTGGCGTTCGAACATATCGAAGAAGCGGTCCTCCCGCGGCATCAGCTTGCGGACCAGTTTCAGCATTCGGTATCCCCAGGAGAATCGGTTGACGCCCAGCACGACGAGCGATGAACGCGGATTGAGCGCCTCTTTGCGACCGTTTAGCGACAGAATTATTACGCTGAGCTCGGGCTCCTCCACGGCCTCGGCCGCGGCCTCGGGCGTAAACCAGCGCAGCTGCCGCTCGCCACGCTCCGGCCAGCTCTTCGCCTGACGGGTCACGAGCATCGGGTGGACGGTGACGAGGGCCGGCACCTCCAGGCCCGAGCGGCGGCGTTTCATGTAGCGATAGCTGCCGATCGCCTCGGGCGAGATGCCGCCTTCGACGCCGGCCTCCTCGAACGCCTCGCGCGCCGCGGTCTCGTAATTCATCATCGATGGAATCGGGTTGCCCTTGGGGATCACCCAGCGCCGGCGTTCCTTCGAGGTGATGAGCAGGATTTCGAGCTTCCCCTCCTCATCGAGCCGATAGGGCAGCGCGGCATATTGGTTGATCAATTCCCGGTTACCCCGCGCACCTTCATTCTCGCTTGTTGACGCATGGAACGCGCAAAGGCCAGATCGGGGCCACAAGGAGTTCGTGTCCATGAAGCTCAGATTCGCGCTGCCGCTGGCGGCGTTTCTCGCCATCCCGCCCCTCGTCGCGCAGCCCGCTTCTGCGCCGGCGGCCTATTCCGCGGAGCAGGCGAAGGCGATCCTCGACAAGACCCAGGAAATCACGCTCGCGCCCGATCTGTCCCGGCTCGGCGCGCAGGAGCGGCAAGCGGTCGCGAAGCTGCTCGAAGCGGGCGCGATCTTCCAGCGGCTCTACGAGGAGCAGAGATATGCCGGCATGCCGCGCGTCCGGCGGCTGCTCGCGCAGGCCCCGGCGGCGCTGCGCCCCGCCTACCTGACCCTCTACCGCCTCTTCCAGGGGCCGATTGCGACCAATCTGGAGAATCGCCGCGAGCCCTTTCTCGCCGTCCCCGATGCGCCGCCGGGCAAGAACGTCTATCCGGCCGATCTGACCAAGGCCGAGATGGACGCCTTTCTCGCCGCCCATCCGGACGCGCGGGCCGGGCTGATGAACCCGCTTTCGGTGGTGCGCCGGGCGGATGCGGCGAGCCTGTCGGCCGACCTTGCGACCCTGCGGGCCAATCCGGTGCTCGATATTCTGCACCCCGGCCTCCGCGCCAACCTGGAGCAGCGGGCGCGGCGGCCGGACCGGCGCCAGCTCTACGCCGTGCCCTATTCAGTGGCCTATGCGCGCGAGATGCTGGTGGCGCACGGCCTGCTCAACGAGGCGGCCGCCCTGCTGGAGCCCAGCGATGCGGAGCTGGCCGGCTATCTCCGCAACCGCGCGCGGGACCTGCTCTCCGACGATTACGAATCGGGCGACGCCGCCTGGGTGACGGCGCGCTTCCGCCGTCTCAACGTCCAGGTCGGCGCCTATGAGACCTATGACGACGAGCTCTACGGCACCCGCGCCTTCTATTCGCTGAGCCTGCTGCTGGTCCGCGCGGAGGAGACGGCGGCGATCCGGCGCGGCATGCAGGGCTTGCAGGCGGTCGAGGACGCCCTGCCCTACGACCGGCACAAGAAGGTCCGCGAGGACATCCCGGTCGGCGCCTATGACGTGATCGCCGACTTCGGCCAGTCCCGCGGCGGCAACACCGCCTCGATCCTGCCCAATGACGCGCTGCACGCGCGCCGCTACGGCCGCACCATCCTGCTGCGCGCCAACATCATGCGCTCGCCGGAAATATTTTCCGCCGGCAATGCGGCCTGGCGGGCGGCCGTGGCGCCTGGGCATGCGGCCGACCTCACTGCGGACAGCACCTTCCACCGCACGCTCTGGCACGAGGTCGGCCATTATCTCGGCGTCGACCGGACCGCCGACGGCCGCGACCTGGACGCCGCGCTCGGCGCGAACGGCAATCTGCTTGAGGAGATGAAGGCCGACCTTGTCTCCCTGTTCGCCGGCGAGGAGCTGAGGCGCCGCGGCTACTTCACCGAGGCGGGCCTGCGCTCCCATTATGCGAGCGGCATCTTCCGCACGCTGCAGAACGTCCGGCCCCGCCGCGAGCAGCCCTACCAGACCATGCAGCTCATGCAGATGAACTGGTTCCTGGAAAATGGGGTCCTGCGCTTCGATCCGGCGAGCCAGCGCCTCTCGATCGACTATGGCCGCTATCGCGAAGCGGTCACCGGCCTGCTGCGCGAGGTGCTGGCGCTCCAGGACCGGGGCGACAGCGCGGCGGCCGACGCCTTCATCGCCCGCTGGAGCCGGTGGGACGATAATCTTCACGGCCGCATCGCCGCCAACATGCGCTCCCAGCAGCGCTATCGCTATCGCCTGTTCCTGTATCAGGCGCTCGACGGCGCGGGCGCGCGCGGCTAGTCAAAGGCCAGCTGTCCGGGAGGAAATTCATGCGTCTGAAGTTGCTTGCCGCCTCGCTCGCCGTCCTGCCGCTCGCCGCCGCCGGCGCCCAGGAGGGGAGCGCTCCGCCCACCGTCCCGAAGCCCGCCGCGCTGACCGCCGACGGTATTCCGGCAGTGCCGCTGGAGCTGGCGCAGCGCACCCGGCCCTATATGGAGTTCCGCACCGCCGGCTTTGCGGGCTGGAACGCGCGTGATCGCTCGATCCTGATCACCACACGCTTCGGCGACACCAGCCAGCTCCACCGCGTGGCAGTGCCGATGGGCGACCGCCAGCAGATCAGCTTCGAGGCCGAGCCGACCGGCGGCCGGTGGTCGCCGACCGGGGACGTGCTCGTCGCCACCCGCGACACGGGCGGTAGCGAATTCTTCCAGCTCTACACTCTC
Source organism: Allosphingosinicella sp. (assembly GCF_035626655.1). Classification (GTDB taxonomy): domain Bacteria; phylum Pseudomonadota; class Alphaproteobacteria; order Sphingomonadales; family Sphingomonadaceae; genus Allosphingosinicella. Next base: position 201,507 of record NZ_DASPNF010000022.1, on the reverse strand, counting down.
GCCGGCGGACGGCTGACCCTGTTGACCGACGGGCGCAGCCGCAACGGGTACAATGCCTTCAGCCATGACGGGCGCTGGATCGCCTATACCTCGACCCGGCGAAACGGCACCGATTCCGACATCTATGTGATGGACCCGCGCGATCCCTCGACCAACCGGATGGTCGCGCAGGTCCAGGGCGGCGGCTGGGGCGTCGCCGACTTCGCCTTCGACGGCCAAAGGGCGGCGGTGATCCACTATATCTCGATCACCAAGTCGAACCCCTACATGCTGGATCTCGCCTCGGGGCGGATGACGCCGATCGGCGACCATGCTCGCGACATTTCCTATGGCGGCGCCGAATTCGCGCCGGACGGGACGCTCTGGGTCACCTCCGACGAGGGCTCGGACTTCCAGCGGCTCGGCCGGCTCGACCCGGCCAGCGGCAGGTTCACGCCGGTGGTGACGAACATCAACTGGGACGTCGAGAATTTCGACGTCTCCGAGGATGGACGGACGATCGCCTTCGTCACCAACGAGGCCGGAAGCAGCCGGCTCAGGCTGCTCGACACGCGCACCGGCGCGGCCCGGCTGGTCAACCTGCCCGCGGGCACGATCGGCGGCCTGCAGATCGCGCCCTGGGGCGCGGTCGGCTTCAGCCTGAGCTCGGCGCGGAGCCCGTCGGACGTCTATTCGGTCGATCCGCAGACGCTCGCGGTGACGCGCTGGACGCGGAGCGAGACGGGCGGCCTCGACGCCTCGGCCAATGTCGAGCCGGAACTGGTCGAGACCCGGAGCTTCGACGGCGAGCGCATCTCGGGCTTCCTCTACCGGCCCGACGCCCGCCGCTTCCCCGGGCGGCGGCCGCTGCTCGTCAACATCCATGGCGGGCCGGAGGGCCAGTCCCGCCCCGGTTTCCTCGGCCGCAACAACTATCTCATCAACGAGCTCGGCATCGCCATCTTCTATCCGAACGTCCGCGGCTCGACCGGCTTCGGCAAGCGCTTCGTCAGCCTCGACAACGGGCCGGCGCTGCGTGAGAACAGCGTCCGCGACATCGGCGCCTTCCTCGACCGGCTGCAGGACGATCCGGCGCTCGACCGGGCCCGCTTCGCGGTCACCGGCGGCTCCTATGGCGGCTATATGTGCTACGCCTCGGCGATCCGCTTCGGCGACCGGCTGCGCGCCGCCAATTGCGTCGTCGCCATCTCCAATTTCGTGACCTTCCTGGAGAATACCCAGAGCTATCGCCGCGACCTGCGGCGCGTCGAATATGGCGACGAGCGCGACGCGGCGCAGCGCGCGCAGCTGACCGCGATCAGCCCGCTCACCCGGGTGTCGGAGCTGCGCATTCCCTTGATGGTCGTCACCGGCGCCAACGATCCGCGCGTGCCGCAGTCCGAGGCCGACCAGATGGTCGCCGCGGTCCGCAATGCGGGGCGCCCGGCCTGGCACCTGATCGGCCAGAATGAGGGGCACGGCTTCGCCAAGAAGGAGAATCAGGACTATAATTTCTGGGTGAACCTGATGTTCTGGCAGGCGAACCTGCTCGGCGGAGCGCAAAGCTAGCGAAAAAAGGGAGGGGTTATGGCGACATCGACGATCGACGGCACTGTCGAGGAGGCGGTCCTGCGTCGCCGGCGGCCGAAGATGAGCGTCTATGACCGGATCCTGTTCCGGCTCGACGACGGCTCCACCAGGACCTGGGCCAAGGCCGTGGTGATGAACGATGTCGCGGACCTGCTGACCCCCGGCACGCGCGGCCGCTTCTATACCTTCTCCGCGATCGACCATCGCGGGATCAGCGGCGTCCGGACGGACGACGGGCGGGAGGCTTTCGGCTTCGGCCGGGTCAACGAATATGCCGGCCTTGGCGTCTTCATTTCGATGACGCTTCTCGTCATCCTCCAGATGAGTCTGCTCGACGGGGTCTCGGTCTGGGCGCTCGTGCTGGCGGTCCTCGGCCTGCCGCTGTTCCTGCTCTATCGGCAGACCAGGCTCGACGCCGAAAAAGCGTTCAAGGCCGATGCCGGCTTCCGGCCGGCGGCCCGGGCGGCCTGATGACGACCTATGTCTACCGCGACGCCGCCGGGCTCGCGGAGACGGCGCGCTGGGCGCTCTATGCGGACAGCCTGGTCTGCGCCGCGGCGGTGGCCATCGCGCTGGTCCAGGGACCCTGGGCCCTGCTCTACGGCGATCTCGCCGCGGCCTTCGGCATCGTCCAGCTCGTCACCGCGGTCGGCTCGCTGATCCTGTTCCTGCTCTGGTTCTACCGGGCCAACGCCAATGTCCGGGCGATGGGCGCGGACGGGCTGACGGGCTCGCCGGGGCTCTCGGTCGCCTGGTTCTTCATTCCGATCGTCTTCCTGTTCATGCCCTTCGTGGTGATGCGCGACACCTGGAAGGCGAGCGCCTCGCCGCGGGACTGGCAGGGCCAGCCGACCGCGCCCCTGATCGGCTTCTGGTGGGCGGCGATGCTGGCCACGCACCTTGCCGCCTCCTTCTCCTTCCGGCTCTGGCTCAGCGGCGATTATGACGTGGTGGAGGCGGTGGGGGTGCTGGACCTGATCTCCAACGGCGCCGGCATCCTGGCCAATTTGCTCAGCGTCGCATTGATGATGCGGATCCAGAGGCTGCAGGTGAGCCCCGCCCATCTGAGCGAGACGTTCCGCTAGCTCAGGTCAGCCGGCGCGCGGTCCAGGCGCCGCCTTCGTCCGCGATCGAGGCGTCGCCGACGATGCCGGCGAAGGCCCGCCCGCCCGCGGTGAAGCCGAGCCGGGTGCCGCGCAGCACCGGCCGCTCGAGGGCGAGCGCGCCGGATGGGCCGGTCAGCGTGCCGCTCACCTCCTGGAAGCGCTGCTCGATCTCCAGCGTCCAGCTGGCGCCGTTCGCCTCGGTCAGCGTCCAGCTGCCGCCGGCGACGGCGGGGACGATCCAGAGGAAGATGCGCCTTCCCTCCAGCTCCTCCTGCGCCTCGGGCCGCCAGTCGCCCATGTGGAAGGCGTGGCTGACGACGCGGCTGCCGGGGCGGAGCTCGGTCAGCAGGCGCGGGCGCAATTCGAGGTTGATGCGCGGCAGCAGATAGAGGGTGATCACGCTCGCCTCATAGATCGGCGTGCGGAACAGATCCTGCCGGCGGAAGACGACGCGGCTCTCCATCTGCGCGAAGCGGGCGGCGTTGACCGCCTCCTGGATGCGCACCGGATCGATGTCGACGCCGAGCGCGCGGGCGCCCCGGCGCGCCGCCGCAAGCGCGATCCGGCCGTCGCCGCAGCCGAGGTCGATCAGATAGTCGGACGCGGTGACCCCGGCGAGATCGAGCATCTTCTCGACCAGCTCCGCCGGGGTCGGGACATAGGGGACGTCATATTCCGGCTCGGCTGCCGCGCTGAGCAGGGGCAGGGCCGCCGTGGCGGCGAGCAGCTGGCGGCGGTTGAGGTCCATCCGGGCCAGCATAGCTTGCATCGGCCCGCCGCCAAGGCCATTTGCGGTCCATGGCCAGTGCTCCCGCCTCCGCGCCCCCGCTTCGGGCGACGATCATCCCGGTGACGCCGCTGCAGCAGAATTGCTGCCTGATCTGGTGCACGAAGACCATGCGCGGGGCGTTCACGGACCCGGGCGGCGACCTCCACCGGCTGAAGGCCGCGGCCGTCCAGCATGGCGTCACGGTCGAGAAGATCCTGCTCACCCACGGCCATATCGATCATTGCGGCTCGGCCAAGATCCTCGCCGAGGAGCTGGGCGTGAAGATCGAGGGGCCGCACGAGGACGACCGCTTCTGGATCGCGCGGCTCGAGGATGACGGGCGCAATTACGGGATCACCGGCAAGAGCTTCGAGAGCGACCGCTGGCTGGTCAACGGCGACAGCGTGACGGTCGGCGAGCTGGTGCTCGATGTCTACCATTGCCCCGGTCACACGCCCGGCCATGTCGTCTTCCACCATCCGGCCTCGAAGCTGGCGATCGTCGGCGACGTGCTGTTCCAGGGCTCGATCGGCCGCACCGACTTCCCGATGGGCAATCACCAGGACCTGCTCGATGCGATCACCGGCCGGCTCTGGCCGCTCGGCGACGACACCCATTTCGTCCCGGGCCACGGGCCGATGAGCACGTTCGGGCACGAGCGGCAGACCAACCCGTTCGTCGCCGACCGGGTGCTGGCGCGCGCCTGACGCGCGGTCAGCGACCGGCTTCGAACAGGGACGGGCTGGTATAAGCGAGGTAGATGGCGAAGGCGCCGAGCCCGAGCAGGACGAGCCAGCTCAGGGCGATGCCGGCGACGCGCAGCAGGTTCGCGCCGGGCCGGTCCATGCCGAAGGCATGGGCGATGCGGGCGAGGACGAAGACGATACCCGCCGCCCAGAGCCAGACGCTCTTGCCGACGGCCAGCTCGACGAAGCCGAGCAGCACCAAAAAGATCGGCATGTTCTCGGCGAAATTGGCATGCGCGCGCATCCGCCGGAGCAGCACCTCGTTGCCGCCGTCGCCGATCCCGATCTTCAGCGGCCGGCGCAGCCGCGAGACGCGGAGGCTCAGCCAGACGTGCAGCAGCGCGGCGGCGCCGGCGATGGTGAGCGTGATCGGCAGGATGATCGGTATCATGGATATTCCCCTCGCTGGCCTCCTCCGTAACATGCGCCGCCATGCTTGCAACCGCGGGCCAAATCGCTATAGGCGGCACCCTTCATGCGAGAGCTTCAGGCCGCGAGGCCAGCGGCCGGACCGGCCGTTGACCAAAGACCCGGCGCTCGCCACATCACTTTCGCCAGACCCTTTTGAACGAGAACAGGTGCCACGATGGCCGTCCCCAAGAGAAAAACCTCGCCCTCCAAGCGCAACATGCGGCGCAGCCACGATTCGCTGAAGGCGACGGGCTATCAGGAATGCCCGAATTGCGGCGAGCTCCGCCTGCCGCACAACCTCTGCCCGAGCTGCGGTCACTATAAGGGGCGTGAAATCCTCAAGACCGAGGCGTAAGGGAAAGCCGACGGCTGAACGGAGAACCGCGTTGGGACAGGGCCCACGGATCGCAATCGACGCGATGGGTGGCGATTCGGGTCCGGAAGTGACGGTGGCGGGTGCCGCCATCGCCTGGCAACGCCGCGACGATCTCCATTTCCTGCTGTTCGGCCATGAGGACGCGATCCGCGCCGAGCTGGTCAAGCATGACGGGCTCGAGGCGGTGGCCTCGATCGTCCATTGCGACGACGTCATCTCGGGCGACGAAAAGCCGAGCCAGGCCATCCGCCGCGCCAAATCCTCCTCCATGGGCCGCGCCATCGCGGCGGTGAAGGAGGGCGAGGCGCAGGCCGCGCTCTCCTGCGGCAATACCGGCGCCTTGATGGCGATGTCCAAGATCGCGCTCCGCACGATGCCCGGCATCGACCGGCCCGCGCTCGCGGCCCTGCTGCCGACGCTCGGCGCCAATGACTGCGTGATGCTCGATCTCGGCGCCAATACCGAGTGCGACACCAACAACCTCGTCCAGTTCGCGGTGATGGGCGCCGCCTATGCGCGGGTCGTGCTCGAGCTGGAGCGGCCGCGCGTGCAGCTGCTCAACATCGGCACCGAGGAGCTGAAGGGCACGGACGAGCTGAAGGACGCCGCCGCGATCCTGCGCGGCTCGCAGCATCTGCACATGCGCTTCGACGGCTATATCGAGGGCGACAAGCTCTCCCGCGGCAATACCGACGTGATCGTCACCGACGGCTTTTCCGGCAACATTGCGCTCAAGTCGCTCGAAGGGACGGCGCGCTTCGTCACCGATCTGCTGCGGCGCGCCTTCACCAGCTCGGCCCGCTCCAAGCTCGGCTTCCTGATCTCGCGGCCCGCGACGGAGCTGCTGCGCCATCATCTCGATCCGAACAATCACAACGGCGCCGTCTTCCTCGGCCTCAACGGCCTGGTCGTGAAGAGCCATGGCAGCGCCAGCGACAAGGGCGTCGCCAATGCCATCCGGGTCGCCGCGCGGATGGTGCGCGAGGATCTCACCCGCAAGATCACCGAGGATCTCGCCAACATCTCCGCCCAGAACGCCCAGCTCGCCGCCGCCAAATGACCCGTCGCTCGATCATTGCCGGTACCGGCGCCGCCTTGCCCGCGCGCAGCGTGTCCAATAACGAGCTGGCTGCCTGGAAGAATATCGACACGACCGACGAGTGGATCGTCGAGCGGACCGGCATCCGCAACCGCCACATCGCCGGCGAGGGCGAGACCACGGCTACGCTCGCCGCCGACGCCGCGCGTCGGGCGCTGGCCGCCGCCGGGGTCGCAGCCGACCGGATCGGGCTGATCGTGCTGGCCACCGCCACGCCCGACCAGACCTTCCCCGCCACCGCGACGATCGTCCAGACGATGCTCGGCATCGACGACTGCATCGCCTTCGACGTGGCCGCGGTCTGCACCGGCTTCCTCTATGCGCTCTCGGTCGCGGACAATATGCTGAAGGGCGGCATGGCCGACCATGCCCTGGTGATCGGCGCCGAGACGTTCAGCCGCATCCTCGACTGGGAGGACCGCACGACCTGCGTCCTGTTCGGAGACGGCGCCGGCGCGGTGGTGCTGACGGCCGAGGAGGGCGATCCGGATTCCGGGATCCTGGCGAGCCGCCTGCACGCCGACGGGCGCCATAACGATCTGCTCTATGTGACCGGCGGCCCGTCGACGACCCAGACCGTGGGCACGGTGCGGATGAAGGGCAAGGAGGTGTTCCGGCACGCGGTCGTGAACCTGGCGGGGGTGATGCACGAAGTGCTGGACGCTGCCGGGCACGAGCCCGGGGATGTCGACTGGGTGGTGCCGCACCAGGCCAACAAGCGCATTCTCGACGCGACCGCGAAGAAGCTCGGCCTGGCGCCGGAAAAGGTGATCGTCACCGTCGACCGCCACGCCAACACCTCTGCCGCCTCGGTTCCGCTCGCGCTCGACACGGCAGTGCGCGACGGACGGATCCGTAGGGGCGACCTGCTCGTGCTCGAGGCGATGGGCGGGGGCTTCACCTGGGGCGCCGCGGTGGTTCGTTACTAGCGCGTTCCGACCGGTGCCGAATTTGCGGAAAAGTCACGTTGCTAAGAGAGGCAAGCTGTTCTAATGTTGCGGTTTGAAGTCCTAGGGGGAATGTTTCGATGGCCGATCTGGGCGCAGCCAGGAAACCGTCCGTGGGTACGCTGACCCGCGCGGACCTCGCCGATATCGTGCATCGCGAGATCGGCCTGTCCCGCGCCGAATCGGCCGGGATCGTCGAGGGCATCCTGCATCATATGTGCGCCGCTCTGGCCGACGGCCAGAACGTCAAGATTTCGGGCTTCGGCAGCTTCATCCTGCGCGACAAGGGCGAGCGGATCGGCCGCAATCCGAAGACGGGCGTCGAGGTGCCGATCGCGCCCCGCCGCGTCCTCACCTTCCGCGCCAGCCAGATCATGCGCGAGCGGATTGCCCGCACGAGCTGATATGCCGGAACCGGTCCGCAAGAGCGAGCACGCTTTCCGGACGATCGGCGAACTCGCCAGCGACCTCGGGGTCCCGCAGCACATCCTGCGCTATTGGGAGACGCGCTTCCCGCAGCTGCGGCCGCTGCAGCGGGCCGGCAACCGGCGCTATTACCGGCCGGACGACGTCGCGCTCGCGCGGCGGATCCACCGGCTGCTCAACCAGGACGGCTATACGATCCGCGGCGTCCAGCAATTGCTGAAGGCCGGCGGCGCGGCGCCCTCGGAAGCGGAGGGCGAGCGGACCCCCCTTGCATCCGCGGCGATTTCGACCGATCATTCCACCCCCTTCCCTGCGGCCGCGCTGCGCGCACTGAGGCAGACGCTGGCCGACGCTTTGGAGGAGACGGCCCTGTGACCAAGCGCTTGACCCTGCTTTCGCTCGCCGCCCTGGGCGGCGCCACCCTTCTCGCCGCGGCGCCCGCGGCGGGCACGTCGCGCGAGCTGCGCGAGATGCGCTGCGACATGCTCGAGCAGCAACGCGGCCGGATGGTCACGATCGAGGCGCCGGACCTGCACGTCCTCGAGCAGACGGCCGGCGGCCGCGCCTTCGCGCCCGCCATCCCGCAAGGCATTGCCGCGATTTCCTGCGGCCGCACCAGCGTCGTCCCGGCCGCCTGGGACGACCGGGTGATCCACCTCGGCCTGCCGTTGTTCATCGCGGCGGGCAGCCAGCTCGGCGTGCTCGAGATCGACAATGGCCGCTACCGGTTTCGCTTCCTCCATGGCCAGGCGCGACCGGAGGAGCAGGCGCAGATTGACGAGCGGCTGCAGCTCTTCCAGTCGCGCTTCGACGCCGCCCAGCGCCAGCAATAAAGGCGGCTAGTCCCCGGGCCCCAGGCCCTCGGCCAGCTCGCGCGGGCGGATGAAGCGCGCGAGCCGGCCCTCGCCGGGCGCGACGTCGCGCCAATGCGCGGCGTCGAAGCCGATCTCGGCGAGCGCGCCCGTCGGATATTTGACCGCGATCTGGTCGTGCAGCGCGCCGCCGCCGGAGAGCAGCAAGGCAAGCTGCTCCATCCCCGGATTGTGGCCGACCAGGAGCAGCCGCTCGACCTCGTCGTCGGCGTCGCGGACCAGGGCCAGCAGCGTCTCGACCGGCGCCAGATAGATAGTCTCGTCGAAATGGGTGGCGACCGCGCCGCCATAGCCCTGCGCCAGCTCGGTCAGGGTCTCGGTGACCCGGACGGCCGGCGAGGCCAGGATCAGGTCGTAGCCGAGGCCGAGGCGGCGCATCTCCCGGCCCATGGCCCGCGCCGCCTTGTGGCCTCGCGCGTTTAGCGGCCGGTCGAAATCGCGCGCGACCGGCGCGTCCCAGCCGGACTTGGCGTGGCGCAGCAAGGTCAGCGTCTTCATCCCGCCCCGTCGATCCTCTCGCGCTCATCATGCACGGCGCCGGTTCCGGATGCCAGCCGCTCGCGCACCCGGTCTATGGCCCCGTCGAGCGGCACGCGCGAGACGCGCACGCCGGGCGGGAAGCCGTCGAGCAGGCGGGTGGGGGTGGCGGCCGAGAGCAGGACGAACATGCCGCGGTCGCCGGCGCGGCGGATCAGACGGCCGAAGGCCTGGGCGAGGCGGGCGCGTACGACGCGGTCGTCATAGCTTGTGCCGCCGCCGGCCGCCTTGCGCGCCGCATGGAGCACGGTCGGCCGCGGCCAGGGCACGCCTTCCATCACGACCAGGCGCAGCGAATGGCCGGGCACGTCGACCCCGTCCCTGAGCGCATCGGTGCCGAGGAGGGAGGCGTGGGGATCGTCGCGGAAAATGTCGATGAGTGTGCCGGTATCGATCGGGTCGACATGCTGGGCGTAGAGCGGGAGCCCGGCGCGGGCGAGGCGGTCGGCGATCCGGGCATGGACGGCCTTCAGGCGCTGGATGGCGGTGAACAGGCCCAGAGTGCCGCCGTCCGCGGCCTCGATCAGCCGGGAATAGGCGCCGGCCAGGGCGGCGAGATCGCCGCGCTTCACGTCGGTGACGATCAGCACCTCGCTGTTGGCGGCATAATCGAACGGGCTGGCGGCCTCGAAGCGCGCGGCCGGGCCGCCGAGATGCAGGGCGCCGGTCCGGGCCTCGGCGATCGGCCAGTCGGCACCCGCACGCAAGGTGGCCGAGGTGACGAGCACCCCGTGCGCGGGCTTCAGCACCGACTCGGCGAAGGGGCGGGTCGGGTCGAGCCAGTGGCGGTGCAGGCCGACATCATATTCGCGCCCCTCGACCCGGTCGACGGCGAGCCAGTCGACGAAGTCGGCATCGGCGGGGCCGCCGATCCGCGCGGCGAGCGCGATCCAGGCCTGGAGGGTCTGCGTCCGCCAGCCGAGCCCGCCGATCGCGCCCTCGACGCGGGCGCGGGCCTGCGCGTCGAGCCAGTCCGGCGCATCCTCGAGCACCGCCTCCAGCCTTTTGCCGAGCGCGACAAGGGGCCGGACCAATTGCTCCAGCGCCTGGACGGCGGGCGCGGCCGCCTCGACCAGGGCCGGATCGGGCTCGGCCAGCTCGGTCTCGAGGCCGTAGCCCGCATCCTGCGCCGTGGCCCGGGCGTAGACGGTGGAGCGCACCGCGGCGAGCAGGGCCTCGACCGGGCCGAAGGCCGCGCCCTCGGCGATCCGGCCAAGCCAGCCGTCGCCCGGCAGCGCGCCCGCATGCTGGATCGCGCCGTCCAGCGCCAGCGCCCCCGCCTCGTCATAGGAGGCGACGTCCATCAGCCGGGCGGCGAGGCCGCGCCGCCGGCCGCGGGTGCGGCCCTCGGGCCCGACGATCCAGCGCCGCAATTCGATCGCCTCCTGGCCGGTGAAGGCGGCGGCGAAGGTCGAATCGGCGGCGTCGAACAGATGATGACCCTCGTCGAAGACGATCCGGGTCGGCGCCCGGCCTTCCTCCCGGCCGCGCGCGGCATTGACCATGACCAGGGCATGATTGGCGATGACGAGATCGGCATGCTGGCTGGCGCGGGCGGCGCGTTCGATGAAGCAGCGCCGGTAATGCGGGCAGCCCGCATAGACGCATTCGCCGCGCCGGTCGGTGAGCGCGGTCGCGCCGGCGCGGCGGAACAGGCTGGTCAGCCAGCCCGGCAGGTCGCCGCCGACCATGTCACCGTCGCGCGTCCAGGCGGCCCAGCGCGCGGCGAGCTGGGCAAGGATTGCGGCGCGGCCGGCAAAGCCGCCCTGCAGCGCATCCTCCAGGTTGAGCAGACAGAGATAGTTTTCCCGGCCCTTGCGGATCACGATTCGCTGCCGGCGCTCGGCGGCGTCGGGGAAGAGGCGCTCGCCTTCGCGGTCGAGCTGGCGTTGCAGCGCCTTGGTATAGGTCGAGATCCAGACCGCCCCGTCCGCCTGCTCGGCCCAGAGCGAGGCCGGGGCGAGATAGCCCAGGGTCTTGCCGATCCCGGTCCCCGCCTCGGCGAGCAGCAGATTCGGCTGGTCCTCGACCCGGCGCGGATCGAAGATTACGGCGGCGGCCGCGGCATAGTCGCGCTGGCCGTCGCGGACCTCGGCATCCGTGCCGACCAGATCCTCGAGCCTCAGCGCGGTGTCGGCGAGGTCGAGCCGGACGGGGCGCGGCTGCGGGCGCGGGGCGCTGTCCTCCCATTCGGGGAGGCGGGAGAAGAGCCAGCGTTCCTCACGCTCCGGCCGCTGCAGGCGGTCAGCGACCGCGCCCGCCCAGGTCCAGCGCAGCCGGTGGAGCGCCTGCGCCGAGGCCCAGGCGCCCTCGCGCTCGGGCCAGTCGCCGCCGAGCGTGTCGAGCAGGGTGGACGCCGCGTCGCGCAGGAAGGTCGCCGCCGCCTCGTCACTCTCCGGCTCCGGGAGGCCGAGCGCCCGCGCCATGCCGTGGGGCGTCGGCACTGCGAAGCGCGCCGGATGGACGAAGGCGAAGAGCTCGAGCAGGTCGAGGCCGTTGAGATCGGGATAGCCGAGCCGGTTGCCGACGAGCGGCGCGTTCAGCATGATCATCGGCGTTTCGGCCGCCCGCGCGATCGCTTCGCCGCGTCCCGTCGCCTCCACCTTTCCGTCCGGCCAGGCGATCCAGATGCCGCCATGGGTTGCGTGCAGCGCGGGATAGGGCAAAGAGGCCGCCATCCCGCAGCCATGGCTCATGCGGAACGAAAGGGCAACGGTGTCGATCTCTCCCGAACTGCGCGAGGCCGCGAAGATCTCCAGGGCCTGGCCCTATGAGGAAGCGCGCAAGCTCCTGAAGCGCTATCCGGACGGGCCCCCGGCGGGCAAGGCGATCGTCTTCGAGACGGGCTACGGGCCGTCGGGCCTGCCGCATCTCGGCACCTTCCAGGAGGTGGCGCGCACGCTGATGGTCCGCCACGCGCTCGCCGAGATGGTCGACTGGCCGAGCCGGCTCATCGCCTTTTCCGACGACATGGACGGGATGCGCAAGGTGCCGCCCGGCGTGCCGCACCAGGACATGATGCACGCGCATCTCGACCAGCCGCTCAGCCGCGTGCCCGACCCCTATGGCTGCGGCCACCGGAGCTTTGCCGACCACAACAACAACCTGCTGCGGCAATTCCTCGACCGGTTCGGCTTCGACTATGAGTTCCTCGCCTCCTCGGACTGCTATGGCGAGGGCCGGTTCGACGAGACGCTGAAGCAAGTGCTGCGCCGCTACGACGCGATCCTCGACGTCATGCTGCCGACCCTGCGCGAGGAGCGCCGCAAGACCTATTCGCCGGTGCTGCCGATCAGCCCGCGGAGCGGCAAGGTGCTGCAGGTGCCGGTCAAGGTGCTGGACGCGGAGACCGGCATGGTCGCCTTCGAAGACGAGGGGACGCGCGTCGAGCAGTCGATCCTCTCCGGCGGCGCCAAGCTGCAGTGGAAGGTGGACTGGGCGATGCGCTGGGTCGCGCTCGGCGTCGATTACGAAATGTCGGGCAAGGATCTGATCGATTCGGTGATCCAGAGCTCGAAGATCACCCGCGTGCTCGGCGCCCGCCCGCCCGAGGGCTTCAACTACGAGCTCTTCCTCGACGAGAATGGCGAGAAAATCTCCAAGACGAAGGGCAATGGCGTCACCATCGACGAGTGGCTGACCTATGCGCCCGAGGAGAGCCTCTCCTTCTACATCTACCGCGAGCCGAGGAAGGCGAAGCAACTGAGCTTCGGCATCATCCCGAAGGCGGTCGACGAATATGACCAGTTCCTGGCCGCCTGGCCGGGCCAGGAATGGGACAAAAGGACGGGCAATCCGGTCCACCACGTCCATGCCGGCGATCCGCCGCCGGCGCGGATGCCGATCAGCTTCGCCCTGCTGCTGAACCTCGTCGCGGTCGCCTCGACGGACGACAAGGACCTGCTCTGGGGCTTCGTGAAGCGCTATGCGCCGGATACCTCGCCCGAAACGCATCCGGAGCTGGACCGGCGGCTGGACTATGCGCTCGCCTACTTCCGCGACTTCATCGCCAATTCGCTCCACCATCGCGCGCCGACCGAGGCGGAGGCGACGGCCCTGCGCGACCTCGACGCGCGGCTGGCAGCCCTCCCGGAGGATGCGGGCGCCGAGGCGATCCAGAACGAGGTCTACGAGGTCGGCAAGGCGCATTACGGCAAGGAGGCACTGCGCGACTTCTTCCGCGTGCTCTACGAGACCTTGCTCGGCACCAGCCAGGGCCCGCGCATGGGCAGCTTCTTCGCGCTTTACGGGATCGGCAACGGCCGCAAGCTGATCGCCGAGGCGCTGGGCCGCGCCGGCTGATCAGCGGCGCGGGCGCGGCAGGATCCGGTTCTGCCGGAGCGTCCGGACGGTGTCGTCCGACAGGAAGCCGTTGAACTGATAATAAGGCGGGGTCTCGGTCTCGCGCAGATGCATGAAGCCGCGCATCCCCGGATGCAGGGTGGGGCGGAACAGGCCGCCGCAACTGTTGGGCAGCTCCTGCGGGAAAGCGATCTCCTGGCCGGGCGTGAAATCGCCCTTGTAGACGGCGGTCACGCGCATCCGGATCGGCCGGCGCCAGTCGGGCACCTCGACGACCACGAGCTCGACGAGCGAGGTGGCGGCGTGATAGGTGGCGATTGCCTGGCGGGCCAGGAAGCGCCGGTGCTCCGCCATACGCTGCCGAAGCGCGCGCCGCTCGGCCGCGTTTGCCGGCGGCGGCTCTTCCGGGGCGATGGCAACGACGCAGGCGGCCACAGGCTGCGGCAGCAGTGCAGCGCCTGCCGCCAGGGCGATGGCGAGCATCCTCATGCGCGCCATTCTACGTCCTTTCATCGGCCGGGCCTAGCGCGCCGGCAGCAGGCCCGCGCGGCGGAGCATCGCCACATGGGCGGGCGCGACGAAGCCCTGGAAGGTGATGCGATCGCCCGGATGATGGATCATTATGATACCGCGCGCGCCGGCGGGAACGTCGCCGGCGCCGCACATCGATCCCGGCACGCCTGTGACCGCAAACCGCGCGCCGGCGCGATAATTGCCCTTGTAAACGCGGAGCACGCGCATCCGCCCGGGACGGGGATAGGATGAGCCGGTCTCCGCCACCACTTCAAGCACCGCATGCGCGCGGCGGAAGCCCTCGCGCACGCCGCGTTCCTGCTCTGCCCGGCTCGGCGGCCGGTAGTTCGGGATCGGCGAACAGGCCGAAGCGGCGGCAGGGATGGCAAGGGGCGCCAGCGCCAGGCCGGCGAGAATGGCGAGCTTTCTCATGCGCCAATGATACACTATCACATCTCCGATGCCAATCGGCTTATCAGCGGCCGAGATGCTCCTGCTTTCCGACGGCATAGGCTTCGCGTGCAAAGCCTTTCACGCGCGCCACTTCATCCGGCGCATCCAGGCGGAAGGCGTGAAGGTGGTTGCGGGGCGAGAAGCTCTCCACGCGGGTAAAGACGGGATCCTCGACGCGGCGGGCGAGAATGAGATGGCCGAGCACCCAGTCGCGTCTGACGGTGAGCTGGGCGAAGGACATGCGCACCTGGAAGGCGATCCGGGTCTTCTCGGGCAGGACGGTGACCGGGCCGAAGCCTTCCAGCATCGCCAGGAAGGCGTCGTAGATCGCGCGGACGTTCGACGACTTGCCCGCGAAATGCGCGGCGAGATCGTGCCGGCCGCAGGCATGGCTCTGGTTGCGGTTGGCGAAGCCGCGGCCGCAAGCCGGGCAGGTCCACAATTCGGACCGGGCGTTCAGCGCTGCAGCTCGACGCCGTTGCGGCGGAGGATGCGGATCGCGTCGGCACTGAGCAGACCCGGGAATTCCTCCGGCTCCGAAGCGCCGACATACATCCAGCCCCGCATACCGGCGGTCATGAAATTGCCCGGGCTGCAGGAATCCCTGTTGCCGCGCATCCGGTAGAGACGGCCGACTGCGACATCGCCCTTGTGGACGCGCACCACCCGGGCGGTCCCGGGCGTCTCGAAGGTTGCGTCGGTCAGCACCTCGATCTCGACCAGGCCGGCAGCGGCGCGATAGTCGCCCAGCACGAACGCCTCGATCTGGGCGTCGGTAAAGGGGGGTGGCCGACTGCAGGCTGTGGCGGGCGACGCCGCGACCAGAGCCGCGATCAGCGCGAAGGCGAGGAGGGGCGCTCGCATGACCCGAGACTAGGTCATGCGTGCCCGGCCGTAAAGCTTGTCACCCCCGCTGCCGTTCGGCGATCCAGTCCCTGATCTTGCGCTCGAGCACCGGCATGGGCAGCGAGCCGGTCATCAATACCTGGGCGTGGAAGTCGCGCAGGTCGAAGCGGCGGCCGAGGGCCCGCTCGGCCTCGGCGCGAAGGCGCAGGATCGTCAGCTGGCCGACCTTGTAGGCCAGCGCCTGGCCGGGGATGGCGATGTAGCGCTCGACCTCCGCGACCACCTCGGTGCGGCTCATGCCGCTATTGTCGAGCATGTACTGGATCGCCTGGTCGCGGGTCCAGTTCCTGGCGTGGATGCCGCTGTCGACGACGAGGCGCATCGCGCGCAGCATCTCGTCGTTGAGGCCGCCGAAGCGCTGATAGGGGTCGGTTTCCATGCCGAGCTCGTCCCAGAGTGTCTCCGCATAAAGCGCCCAGCCTTCGACGAAGGCGGTGTTGCCGCCGAAGCGCATGAAAGCGGGGAGCGCCTCGTTCTCCGCGGCGAGCATGATCTGGAAGTGATGGCCGGGCGAACCCTCGTGCAGGTAGAGCGTCTCCATGCCCGAGGTCCGCCGCGAGGGCAGGTCATAGGCATTGTAGTAGAAGATGCCGGGCCGGCTGCCGTCGGGCGTGCCGTCCTGGTAGGAGCCGCCCGCCTCGGTGCGCTCGCGGAAGGCCTCGACCTCGCGG
Source organism: Allosphingosinicella sp. (assembly GCF_035626655.1). Taxonomy (GTDB): domain Bacteria; phylum Pseudomonadota; class Alphaproteobacteria; order Sphingomonadales; family Sphingomonadaceae; genus Allosphingosinicella. The sequence continues at coordinate 185,804 of NZ_DASPNF010000022.1, read as the reverse complement.
ATCTCGAGGCGGCTGCGCGGGATGGTGGAGAAATATTCGCGGATGCGCGCGTCGACCCGCCGGCCGATCTCGTAATAGCGCTCGCGCATCCATTCGCGGCTCTGCGGCTCGAAGCGGCGGTCGGTGCGGATAAATTCGAAGAACTGGGCCAGCGTGCCGCTGAAATTGGTCTGCCGGCGGATCGCGTCCATCTCGCCGCGGATGCGGGCGACCTCGCTGAGGCCGAGATTGTGGACCTCGTCCGCGCTCATCGGCAGCGTCGTGTTCTTCTCGATGAGGCGGGCGTAGAGCTGCGCGCCGCCCTGCATGGAGGAGAGGCCGACGCCGTCGCGGGCGCGGGGCAAATATTCGTCGTTGAGGAAGGCCCGGAGGCGCCGGTAGGCCGGGAAGACCTGGTCGCGGATCACCGCCAGCAATTCGGCGCGCAGCCGCGCGCGGTCCGCCTCCGGCACGCCTTCGGGGAAGTTCTGCGCGGGGCCGAAGAATGGCGAGGCCTCGGGGGCGTCGCGCAGCTGCGTGTCGAGCTGGTCGATCACGTTGCGGATGGTGAGCTTGGTCTCGACCACGCCGGAGGCGAGGCCCTGGCGGAAGCGGCCGATCGCCCGGTCGATCAGCACCGCATATTGCCGGTGGCGCGAGACGTTGTTGTTGTAATCCTGGACGTTGCGGAACGGCGCCGCGCTACGCCCGGAGGCGAGCACCGGGTAGAAGGTGTGGAAGCCAGAGAAATGGTTGAGCGGTCGGACCGCGGTCAGCGCCAGCATCTGCGGCTGGACGTCGGCCAGGTCCTCGCGGCGCTGATATTCGAACACGTCATAAGCGAGCCGGTCGGTCGCGTTGAGCCGGTTGCGGTCGATCCGGTGCAGGGCCGCGAGCTCCTGCTCGGCGGCCTCGCGCTCGGCCGCATAATAAGCGTCGCTCATATAGTCGCCGAGCCGATCGGCGTAGCGGAAGTCGCCGCGGAACAGGGCGCTGATCGGGTTGCGGCGGAGATTGGCCTCGTCGCTCTCGTGGAACAGCTGCCTGAGGCGCGCGCCGGCCTCGTTCCTGGCGGGCGCGGCGGCGGCCGGGGCGGCGGTGTTCTGGGCGGCGGCGGGAACCGCGGCGGCGGACAGGAGGGTAGCGGCGAGCAGAAGGGCTTTGAGGGTCATATGCGCGGGTTCCGAGGGAGGCTGGACTGTGTTGCCACCCTAAGACGCCGGACCGCCCGCTGGCAAGCGCTCAATAGACGGGCGTCTCCGTATAGGCCCAGGGCCGCTCCCGGTACCATTTGGTGATGATATATTTGGTGCCCGCGGTGACCGGGCAGCCCTGGTGCATGGCATAGGTGTTCGGCTGGCCGATCCCGTCCATATTGTTCCAGCAGAGCAGATTGCCGCGCCGCGGGGTCACCTTGGCCGCGCAATTGGTGAAATTGGTCTCGCCGCCGCCCTCGACGTCGTTGAGGAAGACCATCGCCGTCCAGGTGCGCTGGCCGCCCGAGCGCATCATGTCCTCCCAATAGGCCTCGCCCTTGTGAAAGAAGTCGTAATGCGGCTTGAACTGCTGCCCGACCTCGTAACGCTGGCCCTGGATGGTCTCGCCATGGGTCGAATCGATGCCCATCAGGCCGGTGATCTTGCCCTCGACCCTTTTCACCGTCTCGTTCTCGGGGTCGACGTTGCAGCTGTGGCTGGTGCGGAACTCCTGGTCGCCATTGTAGGAGAGGAGCTGCGAGGGCGAATTGTCGGCGTCGATCAGTGCGATCAGCTCGCGGCAGTCCCGCTCGTCGAGGAAGTCGCGGACGATGTAGATGTCGAGCAGATTGTTGCAGGGGATCCGGAACGCCTTGGGATTCACCTGCAGGCGCGCATTCACATAGGCGCCGAGGGTGATCCGGTAATCGATGTCGTTGGTCGCTCTGCCGGGCTGCGTTGCCATCTTTAAGCCTTCACTCCAGGGTCCGTCCGCGGACCATCACGAAATCCACATGTTCGAGACGGGTGACGTCGGTCAAGGGGTCGCCCTCGACCGCGATCAGGTCGGCGGACAGGCCGGGCGCGATCCGGCCGATCTCATTCTCCAGGCCGAGCAGGCGGGCCGCCCCGGTCGTCGCGGAGGCGATCGCCTCGGCCGGGCTCATCCCGCCATAACGCACGAGCTGGGCGAATTCCTCGCCGTTGCGGCCGTGCGGATAGACGGCGGCGTCGGTGCCGAACACCACCGGCACGCCCGCCGCCCGCGCAAGCCGCACGGCCTCGCCCAGATGCTCCAGCGCCTCGCGTGCCTTGACCGCGACCGTGGGCGTAAAGGCATTGCGGGCGAGGCCCTCGCGGACGCCGGTGAAGGCCATCAGGGTCGGCACCAGGGCGGTGCCGTTCTCGCGCATCGCGCGGATCGCGGCGGCATCGGCGAAGGTGCCGTGCTCGATCGAATCGACGCCGGCCCGGGCCGCCGCCTCGATGCCGCGGGCGCCATGGGCATGGGCGGCGACCTTGAGGCCGAGGCTGTGCGCGGTGACGACGATGGCGCGCATCTCCTCGGGCGTGAAATGCGCCTCGAGCCCGGCGCCCTGCTGCGAGAGGACGCCGCCGGTGGCGGTGAACTTGATCACCTGCGCGCCTTCGCGCGCCTTGCGGCGGACGAGCGCGGCGCATTCGACCGGGCCCGTGCAGGTATTGTTCGCGGAGAGCGCCTCGATCACGTCGGGGCGGAAGCCGGAGACGTCGCCATGGCCGCCGATGATCGAGATTGCGGGGCCGGACGCGACGATGCGCGGACCCGGAAAGAGGCCCTCGCGCGTGCCCCGCGACAAAGCGAAGCCGACCTGCGGGCCGGAGCCGAGGTCGCGCACCGTGGTGAAGCCGGCGCGCAGGGTAGTGATCGCGTTGCGGACGCCCATCACCACGGCATAGTCGTCCGAGTCGACCGCCTCGTCGCGATAGTCGCCGCCCGGATTGCCGGAGAGATGGACGTGCATGTCGATCAGGCCCGGCAGCACTGTCTTCGAGCGGAGATCGATGAGGCGCGCGCCCTGCGGCGCCGGGTTGAGGCCGGGCGCAATGCCCTGGATGCGGCCGTCGACGACGGTGATCGTCGAGGGGCCGAGCGCGGGCCGCGCCGGATCGGCGATCACGCGGCCGGCATGGATGACGATGGTCTCCGCCGCGGCAGGACCGGCGACGAGGAGCAGGAGCAGGGCGAGCAGGCGGGCGAGCATCGGCGAATCCCCCGAGAAAGCGGGCGAATTCATGCGACAGGGGGCGGAGCCCTGACAAGCGAAAAGCCCGGAGCGGCTGGGCCGATCCGGGCTTCCCGTTCCCTCGCGTGGGACGTCTCTGCCTTCAGACTGCGCGAAGCGGTCCTTACCAGAAGAAGTCGTAGATCACGTCGATGACCTCGCCGGTGTAAACGTCGACGAGAAGGACGTCGTTATAGTAGCGCACCCACTGCGTGCCGTAGGGCGCCGCCGGCAGGCGATACTGCCAGGGATCGGCGATCCAGTAACGCTGGCTGTAGAACAGCGAGTCGAGGAACAGGCCGATCGAGAAGCGGCGGTAGCTCCAGTTCCGGTAGGGCGAATAATAAGGCCGCAGGTGGAAGATGTGCCGGTTGCGGCTCCGCCAGCCGCTCCAATTGTAGCGATTGTCGTTGCGCCAGCCGCGGTTCCAGTCGTTGCGCCAATTGCGCCGGCCGTCGCGGTCGCCCCGCCAGTCGCGGCGGTCGTTCCGGTCATTGCGCCAGTCGCCCCGCCGGCCGTCGCGGTCGCCGCGGCGGCCCTCGGCCTGGTTGCGGCGCTCGAGGTCGCGATAATGCTGCAGGCGGGGATCGTTCGGATTGCCCTGCCAGGCCTGCGGATAGACGCTCGGCTGCTGGCGCCGGGTGCGGCGCTCGCCGTCGCCGCCGCCACCGCCGCGGTTCCAGCCGCCACGGTCGCCGCGATCGCCGCGGGCCCCGCGGTTGCTGTCATTGTTGCCGCCGCGGTTCCAGTTGCCGCGATTGCCGCCGTCGCCGCGCGGGCTCTGGGCGACCTGAGGGTTGGGCCGCGGGCGGGGTGCCTCCTGCTGCTGCGGCTGGCTGGGCTGCGACTCGGTGGCCCGCTCGGAACGCGGCGCCCGCTGGCTCTCACCGCCATTGTTGCTGCCCGACCAGCTGCGCTCGCCGCGGCTGCCGCCGCGATTGCCCCGCTGGGCTTCGGCCGCCACCGACGTCATCGCGGTCGCGGCCAGAATGATACCAATCAATGCCTTGCGCATCGAATTCGACTCCTTCGCTCCCCGGCGGCCATGCGCCGCCCGTTCATAAGACGGCTTGTGCCGATTCGCGGATGAGCGGTTGCTGAACCGGAACGTCAGAAAGCGGACAGAAACTCAACGTCTTGGCTGGCGCGGCTGGGGGCGGAGCGCGGGGACTTCGCGGGCCGCATCGGCCGGCGCGACGCGGGGCGGCGGCGCGCCCGCGGCCTGCTCCCGCCCGGTCTTGATGCGGATCGCGCGACGGATCGATTCCCTGAGGCGGGGATAGATGCCGCAGCGGCAGAGATTGGCAATCGCCGCGTCGATCTGCTCGTCGGTCGGGCTGTCGTTGCGGTCGATCAAAGCGGCGGCGGCCATGATCACGCCGGGAATGCAATAGCCGCACTGCACGACCATGTCGGCGATGAAGGCCTGCTGGACCGGGTGCGAGCGGTCGCCCGACAGGCCCTCGATCGTGGTGACGAAGCTGCCCTCCAGCGCCGAGATCGGCACCCGGCAGGAGCGCACCGCATTGCCGTCGACATGGACGATGCAGGCGCCGCAATGGCCGGTGCCGCAGCCATATTTGGTCCCGGTGAGGTTGGAAGCGTCGCGCAGCGCCCAGAGCAGGGGCGTCTCCGGGTCCATCCGGTAGTGGACGGGCTGTCCGTTCACGGTAAAGCTGCTCATCGCCAGGAGATAGACGGGGAAGGGCGGCGATGGGAAGCGACCGACTGAGCGTTGGGATCGACGGCGGCGTCGCCCATGTGGAGCTGGCCCGGCCCGACAAGTTCAACGCGATGGACCGGGACATGTTCGCCGCGATCGGCGACGCCTTCCGCGCGCTCGGCCGCGACCCGGCGGTGCGGGCGATCCTGCTCAGCGGCCAGGGCAGGCATTTCACCGCCGGGCTCGACCTCGAATATGCGGCCTCGCAATTCAGGCCGGCCACGGATGCGGGCCGGGCGGCGGAGGCGAAGCTCCGCCACATCGAATGGCTGCAGGACAGCTTCACCGCGGTCGAGCAGGCGCGGCCGCCGGTGATCGCCGCCGTGCATGGCGGCTGCATCGGCGCCGGCGTCGACCTGGTCTCGGCCTGCGACATCCGCCTCGCCAGCGCCGACGCCTTCTTCCAGATCGCCGAGGTGGACGTGGCGATCACCGCTGATCTCGGCACGCTGCAGCGGCTCGGCTATCTGATCCCGCAGGGCCTGCTGCGCGAGCTGACCTATACCGGGCGGCGGGTGAACGCCGAGGAGGCGGTGCGGATCGGCCTCGCCAATCGGATCGAGGCGGACCGCGACGCAGTCGTCGCCGCCGGGCTCGCGCTGGCGCGGACGATCGCCGCCAAGTCGCCGCTCGCGGTCGCCGGCGCCAAGAAGAACCTCAACCACAGCCGCGGCCGGCCGGTCGAGGAGGGGCTGCGCGACGTCGCCTTGTGGAACGCAGCGGCGCTGGCGACCGCGGACCTGGGCGAGGCGGTCCGCGCGCGGCTGGGCAGGACCGAGGCCAGCTTCCCGCCGCTCGACGACTGACCCCTTCGACCAAAGTGTTCCGTCACGCGACCGGGCGGGAAAAGATGCGCTTGTTCCCAAAGCCTTGATCGGCCAGTGTCCGCGGCCATGACCGAACAGCCGCTCAAGAACCTGACCGACAGCGAGGACGAGGACGCGAAGGTCGCCGACCTGATGTCGCCCGCGCTCGGGGTGTTCAACCCGGACATGACCGTCGCCGACACGGTCGAGGAGCTGCGCGAGCTCACCCGCTCGGCGATGATCACCTATTGCTACGTCACCGAGGAGGACGGCAGGCTGGTCGGCGTCGTGGTGATGCGCGACATGCTGCTCGCGACGCCGGAGACGCGGCTGGACGCGATCATGCTCAAGGAGCCTTATTATTTCACCGAGGACATGGAGCTGGACGAGGCGCTGAAGGCGGCGGTCGGCCGGCACTATCCCGTCTATCCGGTCTGCGACTCCGGCGGTCACCTCAAGGGCCTGATCCGCGGCGAGGAACTGTTTCGCAACCAGGCGATCGAGATCTCCGCCCAGTCCGGTAAGATGGTCGGTGTCGACAAGGAGGAGCGCTTTGCCACGCCCTTCCTGCGCAGCCTCCGGCTTCGTCATCCCTGGCTGCAGATCAACCTGCTCACCGCCTTCGGCGCGGCCGCGGTCGTCGGCATGTTCGAGAGCACGATCGACCAGCTGGTCGTGCTCGCCGTCTTCCTGCCGGTCATGGCCGGACAGACCGGCAATACCGGCCTCCAGGCCTTGGCGGTCGCGCTGCGCGGCATCACGCTCGGCGAGCTGACGCCGGCCCTTTCCGGGCGGCTGATGGTGAAGGAGACGGCGCTCGGCTTCCTCAATGGCCTGCTCGTCGGGCTCACCGCTGCGCTGGGCATGTTCATCTATGCCTCGACGAAGGGCGAGGCCGAACCGCTGATGCTGAGCTTCACCGTGCTGGTGGCGATGGTCGGGAGCTGCACCATTGCGGGCTTCGCAGGCGCCGTCATCCCGCTCACCCTCAAGCGGCTCGGCGCCGATCCCGCCACCGCCTCGGGCATCTTCCTCACGACCGCCAGCGACATTGCCAGCATGGGCATGTTCCTGACCTTCGCGACCTTGCTCCTGCTCTAGGCGGCTCAGCCGCCGGGCATCTCGAAGCGCAGCGCCACGCTCTCGGCCGAGCGCTCCGCGGGGCCGTGATAGACCGCCTCGACATTGTTGCCGTCCGGATCGAAGGCGAAGGCGGCATAATAGCCCGGATGATAGGGCCGCTCGCCCGGCGCGCCATTGTCCCGGCCGCCCGCGGCCAGCACCGCCGCGTGCCAGGCGTCGACCTGGTCCCGGTCCTTCGCCTGGAAGGCGAAATGGACGGCGGTGGCGGGCTCGCCCTGGTCCACCCAGAGCTCGTCCGCGTAGAAATGGTCCGCCTCCTCGACGATCGGGATGCCGAGCGCCCCGAGGCAGGCGCGGTAGAAGCGTTTCGCTGCGTCCAGGTCGCGCGCATGGAGATGGAGATGGTCGAGCAGGCGGCCGCGATGCAGTTCCATGATGCTTCTCCAGCAGGGCTTTGCCCGCCAACGCCTGCCGGCCGCTCCGGGTCCGCGACGCTTGCCAGACCGGGACGCCCGGTGCAGGTTCGGGGCGAGAAGGGGGAAGGGGATGGGACAGATCCTGAAGAGCGCAATGCCGGCCGCGGCCTGTTTGGCGGCGCTGCTCGCTACGGCGCTTCCCGCCTCTGCGCAGGAGAGCTGGCGGCCGGCCAGCCGCGCCGGGCAGCAGCGGGCGTTCATCGATACGTCCTCGCTCCGGCGCACCGGGGACAAGGTGCGCTTCAGGCGGGAGATCCGCATGGGCGAGACCCGCAGCTTCTCGGACGGCACGCGCTACGACCGGATCGGCTCCTTCATGGAGATGGATTGCCGGGCGAGGACGCTGCAGACGCTGGAGGCCTATGCGATGCTCGGGGCAGCGGTCGTCGTCCGCCAGGACGGCGATGGTCAGATCGAGCCGGTGCGGGCCGGCTCCACGGCGGATGCTGACCTGCGCGCGGCCTGCTTCAACGAGTGGCCGGGCTAGGCCCGGGGCGCCGTTCTGGCCCGTGGCCGGCCTTTTCCGCGCATTTCCTTGACTTTTTGCACTGCAGCATCCATATGCCCGCCCAGCGAGGCGTCATGCAGCGTGAACTGGTCCTTCGGGATTTCGGCTCCGCCTCGGTTTTTTTAAGAGCTTCCCTTTTCACGCGGGTCGTTCAGAACCCGCCGCACGTGGTGCGCCCGTCGAGGCTGCCTGCGTGCCGCACATTTGTGAGTTTTCATTCCAATGTCATTCGAATCCCTCGGGCTCTCGCAGCCCCTTCTGCAGGCGCTCGCCGCGAAGAATTACGACACGCCGACGCCGATCCAGCAGCAGGCCATTCCCTCGGTCCTGCAGGGCCGGGACCTGCTCGGCATCGCCCAGACGGGCACCGGCAAGACCGCGGCCTTCATGCTGCCAAGCATCGACCGCCTGGCTGCGGCCAACCGCCGCGCGAGCCCGCGCGCCTGCCGCATGCTGGTGCTGGCGCCGACGCGCGAGCTGGCCGGGCAGATCGCCGACAGCGCCCGCGCCTATGGCGAATATAGCCGCATCCGCGTCGCCACCGTGTTCGGCGGCACCTCGATCAACAAGAACCGCCAGGACGTGGCGCGCGGCGTCGACGTGCTGGTCGCGACCCCGGGCCGGCTGCTCGACCTGGTCGAGCAGGGCCATCTGACCCTGCGCGAGGTCGAGATCCTCGTCCTCGACGAGGCGGACCAGATGATGGACCTCGGCTTCATCCACGATCTCAAGAAGATCGTCCGGCTGCTGCCCGCGAAGCGGCAGACCCTGTTCTTCTCGGCGACCATGCCGAAGGCGATCCAGCAGCTCGCCGCCCAGTTCATCAACGATCCGAACCCGGTGCAGGTCTCGGTCGCGCCGCAATCGACGACGGCGGAGCGCGTCGAGCAATATGTCACCTTCGTGCAGCAGCAGGAGAAGCAGGCTTTGCTCACCATGATGCTGCGCTGGGGCTTCGGGCCGCGCGGCAACATGGACCGGGTGCTGATCTTCACCCGCACCAAGCATGGCGCGGACCGGGTGGTGAAACTGCTCGCCGGCAACGGCATCGCCGCGAACGCGATCCACGGCAACAAGAGCCAGCCGCAGCGCGAGCGGGCGCTGGCTCTGTTCAAGCAGGGCGAGGTCCGCATCCTCGTCGCCACCGACATCGCCGCGCGCGGCATCGACGTCTCGGGCGTGTCGCACGTGATCAATTTCGAGCTGCCGAACGTGGCGGAGCAATATGTCCACCGGATCGGGCGGACGGCGCGGGCCGGCAATGACGGCATCGCCATCGCCTTCTGCGCCGAGGACGAGCGGCCCTATCTGCGCGACATCGAGAAATTGACCCGGCAGAAGATCGCGGTCGAGCCGCTGCCGCAGGGTTTCGTCGCCGAGGCCCAGCGGATCAAGGCGACGCGGACCACGCCGGCCCGTGAGGAGCACCAGCCGCGGCACGAGCAGCGCCGCTTCCAGCCCCGCCCCAAGGGCGAGCGCGGCAAGCATGCGCACAAGGTGAAGCCGATGGGCGGCTCCCGGCGCCGCGCGAGTCGTTAGGACTTTGGCGCTGAAGCTTGCTTTCAGAGGGAGGTGCTGCTAGGGGCACCGGCCTGCGCCGCGGGCCCTGCCTGCGGCGAATCCGTTTTCACGACTTTTTACGACGCACTTAAAAAGAAAGAGTGGCGAGCCTTTTATGCAAATCATCGTTCGCGATAACAATGTCGACCAGGCGCTGCGGGCGCTCAAGAAGAAGCTGCAGCGTGAGGGCGTCTATCGCGAGATGAAGCTCCGCCGTCATTACGAGAAGCCGTCGGAGAAGCGCGCCCGCGAGCGGGCCGCCGCGATCCGGCGCGCGCGCAAGCTCGAGCGCAAGCGGGCGGAGCGCGACGGCGTCCGCTAAGGGCCGCCCGCTTCCAAGCTTGGCTTCATGACCGGGCGGCGATAATCAATCGCCGCCCGTTCTCGTTTTGGGGCACATCTCGCCGGGGAGCCCGCCATGTCCGCTGTCACCGCTGTCCCGCTTCGCCCGCTCGCCAAAGGCAGCGTGCTCAAATTGTGGATCGCGCTGGCCCTGCTCGTCGCTCTCGCCGCGGGCCTCGCCTGGTGGGGGACGCGCGGCATGCAGCTCACGACGCTCGACTCAGGCGTGACGGTCAGGGCCGTCCGCCAGGGCACCGGCCCGGCGATCACGCCGGCGGACGTGGTCGCGATGCGCTTCGTGATCCGGGTGAACGACCCCGAGGCGACGCCGTTCCGGGATTCCGGCCGGGAGCCGTTCGTGGGCACCGTCCAGGATCTTCCGGCCGGCTTTGCCGAGGGTGTCCAGCAGATGCGCGCCCGCGGCCATTATATCGTATCGGTGCCGGCGCGCGTGGTCGCGGCGGGTCAGCCGATCCCGCCGCAGGCCGGATTCTCCGAGAACGACACCTTGCTGTTCGAGACCCAGGTGCTGCAGGTCGATCCGGGCCAGGCCTCCGCTTACCAGATGGGCCGCATCCGGCAGATGATGCAGCAGCAGCAAATGATGCAGCAGCAGCAGGGCGCAACGCCGCCGTCAGGCGGGCCCGGCGCGCCTCCGTCCGGCGCCCCGGCGCCCGGTGCGACGCCGCCCGCGGGCGGCCGCTGAGCCTCAGCCCTCGGCGCGCCGGCGCCGCCAGAAGCGCCGTTTATTCGGCGGGGCCGCCGCCGCGGCCGCGGCCATGGCGGCGACCGCTGCCGCCGCTTCCTCACGCTCCCGCGCCGCCTCCGCTTCCGCCTCGGCCTGGTCGTCGTCCGACTTCTGCTCCAGCGCGGTCTTGATCATTGCCACCAGCGGGTCGGCGAGCATCAGCCCGATCAGCCCGAACAGGGCGCCGGCGAGCAGCTGCGCGCCCAGCACGAGCGCGGGCGCCATGTCGACCGTCTTCTTGGCGACATAGGGCACGATCAGATAGCCATCGACGGTCTGCACCACGAAATAGACGCCGATCGCCCAGAGGCCCGCGTCGACGCTGACCGAGAAACCGGCGAGGATGATCAGCACGCCCGAGATGATCGCGCCGATATTGGGGAGGAAGGCGAGCAGGCCGGTGAGGATGCCGAGCAGGGCCGCCATCGGCACGCCGCCGAGCCAGAGCAAAAGCCAGGTGCCGACGCCCTCCACCGCCATGCCGATCAGGCGGCCGGCCATCAGCCGGCGCATGACATGGCCCATCCGCTCGGCAGTGCGGAAGAAGCGGTCGCGGCTGTCGCTCGGCAGCATCCAGGCGACGCCGCGCTGGTAGAGCCTGGGCTCGGCAGCGATGAAGATGCCGATGACGAGGATCATCACCGCGCTGGTCACCGCGCCGAGCGCGCTCGACACCGCCGAGCCGAGCCGGCCGAGCGAGCCCATCACCTGGCTGCCGATCTGCTGCAGGTCGATGCCGCCCTCGAACAGGTGCATGGAGTTCGCCCAGGCGAGGATGCGGTTGGCCTGCAGGGTCACCGCCTCGCGCAGCCGCTCGGCCTGGCCGACAAGCTCCGTCCCCGCATAATAGAAGGTCCAGACGATGAAGCCGATCGCCGCAATGGTGACGATGGCGAGGCGCCAGCCGCGGCCGATCGGCAGCACCCGGCCGAGCAGGCGGGTGCCGCCGTCCAGCATCGCCGCCAGCACGATGCCGGCGAAGATCAGGAGCAGCGGCTCGGCGAGCACGATCACGCCGAGGATGAGGAGCACGACGCCGGCCCAGACCATGGCCTTCTTCAGCTCCTTGCGGACGATCGGATCGCGAAACTCGATCGGGCCGGCCTGGTCGAGCTCGACGGGATCGCCTTCCTGGACGCCCGGTGGAGTGATGGTCATGGTCTTGGCGCCCCCTGGTTCCGGTTCTGATTCTGCCCCTGGTCCTGCCCTGCAGTCTGCGGCGCGCTCGACGGGTGCAGCGAGGTGCCGGCGCGGCCGCCGCGCAGGGCGGTGAACCAGCTGACCGGGTTCCAGTAGGAGGAGCTGCCGTCAAGCGAGAAGGTGATGAACTCGGCGCGGCCGCCGATATTCTCCCAGGGCACCGCGCCGCCCAGGCCGCTGCGGTCCTCGGAGACCCGGCTGTCGGCGCTGTCGTCGCGATTGTCGCCCATCAGGAAGACATGGCCCGCGGGCACGCGGTAGAGCGGGAAATCGTCCGCGGTCGTGTAGCCGCCGTCGATCGTGTCATAGGCGCGCAGCTCGCTGCCGTCGGGAATATACTCGCGGAAGACCGGCAGGCGGCAATACCAGCGGCCGCCCGTGCCACGGAACAGGAAGCGGCGGCCCTCGGAGCCTTCGGGCTCGTCGATCCCGCAGGGGACGTTGGCGTCGACCGGGATCATCGTCGGCGGCCGCTCCTCGCGGCGCAGCGGCCGGCCGTTGAGGAAGACCTGGCCGGCGATCAGCTGGATGGTGTCGCCGGGCAGGCCGATCACGCGCTTGATATAGTCCGAGCTGCTGTTGCGCGGGGTGACGATGACGATGTCGCCCCGCCGCGGCATCGCCCCCCAGATCCGGCCCTCCCAGTGCGGGAAGATGTGGAAGCTCGGCGAGACCCAGGACCAGCCATAGGGGAATTTGCTGACCACCAGCCGGTCGCCCTTGAGCAGCCCGGGCATCATCGATTCCGACGGGATGTAGAAGGGCTTGGCCACGCAGGAGTGAAACAGAAGCACGGCAAGAAGCAGCCACAGGATCGCCTTGAGGTCGTCCCACCAGGTGTTGTCGCGCTTCTTTTTCTTCCTGCCCTGCGCGGGCTCGGGGTCCGCAGGCGTCGCCTCGCCTTCAGGGCCGGGCTCGGTCCCGGCAAGCGACGGCTCGCCTCCCGGGGGGACGGCGGGGGCGGCGTCCGGGGCGGCGTGGAGATCGGCGGCCGCGGAGGGATCGGTGCCCGCCGCGGGCGAAGGCACGCCCTCGGCGCCCCCGGCAGGGGTTTCGGCCGCGCGCTGGCGGTCGTCGTCGGTCAAATCCCAGGCTCCTCGGGCATCGCCTCGATGATCACGACGGCCATGGCGAAGGGATGGTCGTCGGTCATCGTCAAATGTATCCGCGCCGCGTGGCCCGGCGGGACCAAGGCGTCAAGCCTCTCCTTCGCCCCACCCGTCAGGACGAGGGTCGGCGCGCCCGACGGCAGGTTCGAGACGCCGATATCCTTCATGTAGACGCCGCGCCTGAAGCCGGTGCCGACCGCCTTGGAATAGGCCTCCTTCGCGGCGAAGCGTTTGGCATAGGTGCCGGCGCGGGTGAACGGGCGCTTCTCGGCGCGCGCGCGCTCGGTGTCGGTGAAGACGCGGTTGAGGAAGCGCTCGCCGAACCGGTCGAGCGAGTGCTGGATCCGCTCGATATTGCAGAGGTCGGAGCCGATGCCGATAATCGTCATTGCAGTACCGACATCATGAGTCCGGCTATCCACGCCACTATTGGGGCAGCCGCCAGAAGTACGATTGCGAATGGCATGCGCCGTTCCGACAGAGCTACCGCAACGCAAATGACGAGCCCGCCCAGTGCCATTGCGGGCAGTGCTTCGTAGAGAAAGATTGGCTTCAATGTCCGGGCAAGCTCAGGGCTGATCTTGTGAATTGCGCGCGATATTGTCGTCGCGAGCGCCGCCAGCGTCGTCACGATCGCCGCAACGACTGCGGCAAAGACGAAGAGCTTTCGCTTATCCACGCGCCTCGTCCATCAGCGCGCGCATTCGCCTGACGCTCGCATCGAGCCCGCAGAAAATCGCCTCGCCGATCAGGAAATGGCCGATATTGAGCTCGGCGATCTGCGGGATGGCGGCGATCGGCTGGACATTGTCGTAGGTGAGGCCGTGGCCGGCATGGGGCTCGATGCCGTTCTTCACCGCGAGCGCGGCGGCATCGGCAATGCGACGCAGCTCGGCGGCGCGCGCCTCGCCCTCGGCATGGGCGTAGCGGCCGGTGTGGAATTCGACGACCGGGGCGCCGAGCAGCATCGCCGCCTCGATCTGGCGCGGGTCGGGCTCGATGAACAGGGAGACGCGGATGCCGGCATCGGCGAGGCGCGAGATCAAAGGCTGCAGGTGATTATGCTGGCCGAAGGCGTCGAGCCCGCCCTCGGTGGTCACCTCCTCGCGCCGCTCCGGGACGATGCAGGCGGCGTGCGGGCGATGGCGCAGGGCGAGCGCCACCATCTCCTCGGTCGCCGCCATCTCCATGTTGAGCGGCAGCGCGATCGCGCCGATCAGATGGGCGATATCCTCGTCGATGATGTGCCGCCGGTCCTCGCGCAGATGGGCCGTGATGCCGTCGGCGCCGGCCTCCTGCGCCACGAGGGCAGCGCGGATCGGGTCCGGATAGGCGCCGCCGCGCGCGTTCCTGATCGTCGCGACATGGTCGATATTGACGCCGAGGCGGAGATGGCCGGTCATGCGCGCCGCCCCGCCAGCGGGCCGAGCACGGCCCCGGGCTGCCGGTAGGCCTTAAGCTCGATCAGATTGCCGCTCGGATCCTGTACCATCGCCTTCGCCTGCTCGCGCTCGGTCCCACGATGGTCGATATGGGGCGGCTCGACGAAATCGCCCAGCCTGCCGACGAGATCTTCCCATTCACGCCAGGTGAGGGTCGCGCCGAAATGGCGCGAGCGCGGCATCGGATCGAGCACGTCGCCGGGCCGGTGCTGCAAGGTCAGCTGGGCGCCGAACAGGGCGATATCCGCCCACGCTGCCTCGCGCCGCCCCGGAACCGCGCCCAGCGTCTCCGTATAGTAAGCCAGGCTTTCCTCCAGATCGCGTACGGGGAAGGAGAGGTGGAAGATCGGCGCGTCGGTCACGCGAAGACCTTGCGGCTCCCCGGCTTCTCGGCGGGAATGGCGGCGAGCTCCGGCGGCAGCGCGTCGGCTGGATAGGCCGGGAAGTCGACTGTGGCGAGCGCGACCAGCGGCACGCCGAGCTCGGCGCGGCCGCCCGAGCGGTCGATCAGGCAGGCGGCGCCCAATATCTCGCCCGGACAGGAGCGGACCACGGCGAGGCATTCCCTGAGCGACTTGCCGGTCGAGACGATGTCCTCGACGACGAGGACGCGCGCGCCCGCGGGAATCTCGAAGCCGCGGCGCAGCGCGAAGTCGGCGCCCTCGCGCTCGACGAAGATGCCCTTGCAGCCCAAGGCCCGCGCCGTCTCGTAGCCGGGGATGATGCCGCCGATGGCGGGACTGACGACGAGATCGACCTTGCCGAAGCGCGCGGTCACCGCTTCGCCGAGCGCGCGGCAGAGCCGCTCGGCCCGGGGCGGATCCTCGAAGATCCGCATCTTCTGCAGGAAGACGGGCGAGCGCAGCCCCGAGGAAAGGATGAAGTGACCCTCCATGAGCGCGCCTGCGGCGCGGAATTCGGCCAGAACCTCGTCCTCGGTCATGCTGATCTTCTGCTGCTGATGGGCCCCCATCGCATAAGGGAGCGGGGCGGTGCCATCAAGCGTTCAGCCGGTGGCAAGATTGCCGTACGCGACGGGCTTGAGGGACCATGATCCCCTGCCTATAAGGCCGGCGCGGAGCGCCCCCCAGAGGCGCCGAATCCAACCGCTTCCGGGCGGCTCACAGGGGTTTAGATGAAGATTCTTTTCAAGTTTGCCGCCATCGCCACCGCTTTCGGGCTGGCGACCGGCGCATCCGCCCAGGCACCTGCAACGGCCAATGTGGCAGCGCCCGCCCCGACGGCTGCGGCGACGGCCCCCGCCCCGGCTGCGGCGCCAGCGCCGGCCCCCACCGCCGGCAACGAGGCCGCCGCCGCGCCCGCCGCCAATGCCGCGGCTCCCGCTGCCCCGCCGAGCCTCGCGCCGACCCCCGGCCTCGGCCAGCCCGACGGCCGCTGGGGCCTGCAGGAGCAGGTGACGCCGATCGGCCAGGAGGCGGCCTGGTTCCACGACAAGATCCTGATGCCGCTGATCATCGTGATCTCGGCCTTCGTGCTGCTGCTGCTGTTCTGGGTGATCATCCGCTACCGGCGCGGCGCCAATCCGACGCCCTCGCGCAACACCCACAATACGACGCTCGAGGTGATCTGGACTTTGGTGCCGGTGCTGATCCTGGTGGTGATCGCCGTGCCGTCGATCCGGCTGCTCGCCCACCAATATGATCCGCCGCGCGCCGACCTCACGGTCAAGGTGATCGGCAACCAATGGTATTGGGATTACGAATATCCCGACAATGGCGTGACCCTGACCTCGCGCATTCTCCCGGACGCCGACGCCCGGGCGCGCGGCGAACCCCGCCAGCTCGGCGTGGACAATCGCATGGTCGTCCCGGTTGGTGCGGTCGTGAAGCTGATCGTCACCTCGAACGACGTGATCCACGCCTTCGGCGTCCCTGCCTTCTGGACCAAGATCGACGCGGTCCCGGGCCGGCTCAACGAGACCTGGTTCCGCGCCGACCGCGAGGGCGTCTATTACGGCGTCTGCTACGAGCTGTGCGGGGCCCAGCACGGCTATATGCCGATCGCCGTCGAGGTGGTGAGCCGCGAGCGCTTCAACCAGTGGGTGCTCTCGCGCGGCGGCCATCTGGCGGCCCCGGGCGGCGCCGAGGGCAATGCGACGGCCGCCGCCCCCGCGCCGGCCGCTGCCGCAGCCCCGCCGGCCACCGCGACCGCGGCGTCGACCGCACCGACGGGCAATGTCACGGCGGGCGCGGAGGCGCCGGCCACTACTAATCAAAGCGCGACGACCAACCGCTAGGACGGCGAGACAGATATGACCGACACCACCGCAAATGCCGTCCATTTCGAGGCCCAGGCCCATGACGCGCATCATGACGCCGACCACAAGCCGGGCTTTTTCGTCCGCTGGTTCATGTCGACGAACCACAAGGACATCGGCACGCTCTACCTGATCTTCGCGATCGTCGCGGGGATCATCGGCGGCGCGATCTCGGGCCTGATGCGGCTCGAGCTTGCCGAGCCGGGCATCCAGTATCTCGGCCAGTGGGCCAATGCGATCCACGACCTGGTCGGCAGGCCCGCCGCCAATCCCGACGAGGCCCTGCACCTGTGGAACGTGCTGATTTCGGCGCACGGCCTGATCATGGTCTTCTTCATGGTCATGCCGGCGATGATCGGCGGCTTCGGCAACTGGTTCGTGCCGATCATGATCGGGGCGCCGGACATGGCCTTCCCGCGCATGAACAACATCTCCTTCTGGCTGCTGCCGCCCGCCTTCCTGCTGCTGCTCGGCAGCCAGTTCGTGCCGGGCAGCGTCAGCGGCCTCGGCGCCGGCGTCGGCTGGACGGTCTATGCGCCGCTCTCGACCACCTTCTCGCAGGGGCCGGCGGTCGACATGGCGATCTTCGCGCTGCACCTTGCGGGCGCCAGCTCGATCCTGGGCGCGGTCAACTTCATCACGACCATCTTCAACATGCGCGCGCCGGGCATGACCCTGCACAAAATGCCTTTGTTCGTCTGGTCGATCCTGGTCACCGCCTTCCTGCTGCTGCTGGCGCTTCCGGTACTGGCCGGCGCGATCACCATGCTGCTCACCGACCGCAATTTCAGCACGCATTTCTTCGACGCGGCCGGCGGCGGCGATCCCGTCCTCTACCAGCACCTCTTCTGGTTCTTCGGCCATCCCGAGGTCTACATCATGATCCTGCCGGGCTTCGGCATGGTCAGCCAGATCATCGCCACGTTCAGCCGCAAGCCGGTCTTCGGCTATCTCGGCATGGCCTATGCGATGGTCGCGATCGGCGTGATCGGCTTCGTCGTCTGGGCGCACCACATGTTCACCGTCGGTATGGACGTGAACACGAAGATGTACTTCACCGCGGCGACGATGGTGATCGCGGTGCCCACGGGCATCAAGATCTTCTCCTGGATCGCGACCATGTGGGGCGGCTCGCTGACCTTCCAGACGCCGATGCTCTGGGCCTTGGGCTTCATCTTCATGTTCACGGTCGGCGGCGTCACCGGCGTGGTGCTCGCCAATGCGGGCGTCGATACGGTGATGCACGACACCTATTATGTCGTCGCGCACTTCCACTATGTGCTGTCGCTCGGCGCCGTCTTCTCGCTCTTCGCCGGTTTCTATTACTGGTTCGGCAAGATGTGGGGGAAGAACTATAACGAGCTGCTCGGGCAGCTCCATTTCTGGACCTTCTTCATCGGCGTGAACATCCTGTTCTTCCCGATGCACGTGCTCGGCTGGGAGGGCCAGCAGCGCCGTACCCCCGATTATGCGGACGCCTTCGGCCCGACCAACCACCTGGCCTCGATCGGCTATGTGGTGATGGCCGTCGGCATGATCTTCTTCTTCGTGAACGTCTTCTGGTCGCTGTTCGCGGGCCGGAAGGCCGAGGACAATCCCTGGGGCGAGGGCGCGACGACGCTCGAATGGACGCTGTCCAGCCCGCCGCCCTTCCACCAGTTCGAGACCCTGCCCAAGGTCGACTGATCCGCGGCACCGGATCGAAACGAAGCGCCCCGGTGAAAGCCGGGGCGTTTTTCGTTCAGCCGACGTAGCGCATGGCGACGTTGCAGCGGGCGTAGCGGGCGCCGTAGCGGGCCATGATCCCGGCATCATGGACGAAGCCGTTCTTCTCGTAGAGATGGATGGCGGCGGCGCAGTCGCTGTTGGTCAGCAGATAGAGGGTCTCGGCGCCCAGCTCCTGCGCCCGGGCGATCGTCGCCTCGAGCAGGAACTCGCCGGCCTTGAGGCCGCGCGCGGCGGCGCGCACCGCCATCTTGGTGAGCTCGAACACGCCCTCGGCCTCCTTGCGCAGGGCGCAGGTGCCGATCACGCCGAGGCCGGGCGCCTCGACGAACAGGATGGCCCCGCCCGGCTCGACGATCCGCGCGCGCGGCTGCTCGAGCACCTCGCGGTCGGCCGGCTCCATCCGGAACATGGCGGTGACCCATTCCTCATTGATGTCATGGAAGGCGGTGGCGAGGCTGTCCTCGAAGTTCCTGATGACGAGCCCGGCCGGCGCGATCGCCGCGACCCGCGCGTCGAGCGGCCGCTCGGCCAGCGCCGCCTCGATCCCGGCAATCTGCTCGAGCAGGGGCCCGGACAGGCCGTCCAGCATCCCGGTCACCGCCTGGCCGACGCGCGGCCAGACCAGCCGCCGGATCCGCGCCATCGCCATCTCGCCCTCGGGCGTGAGCGAGAGCGTGCGGCGACGCTGGTCGCCGCCGCGCTCCGCGCGGACCAGGCCCAAAGCGACGAGCTGGCCCGCGGCGCGGGTGATTGCGGGCTGGCTGTAGCCCACGGTCTCGACCAGCTCGCCGACCGTCATCGGCCCGCGCTCGAGCGCGGCGAGCAGGGGCGCCTGGGCCGGCTGCAACGGAAGGCCGGCTTCGGCGAGGATCCGGGCCGCACCGGCCTGCATCCGCTCGGCCAGCCGCTTCAGCCGGCTGCCGAGGAAGACGGGGCCGAGCTCGTGCAGGATGTCGGTCGCCATGCGCAATTCCATAGCATGTTATATATCCGGTTATTCCATCCTTGCCCTCCTTGGTCAATAGCGTTGCCACCGGGGTCGCCCCGGCCCTTCCCTCTCGCGCTGCTTCCTCCTATAGGCGCGCAGACTCATGAACACTGTGACGCACAGCCTTCCCGCGGCCATGCCCGCCGACTGGCGGGACTTCCTGGCGCTGACCAAGCCCCGGGTGATGACGCTCGTCGTCTTCACCGGCCTGTGCGGGCTGCTCGTGGCGCCGGTACGGCTGCCGCCGGCCCTGGCCTTTGCCGCCATCCTCTGCATCGCGCTCGGCGCGGGCGCCGCGGCGGCGCTCAACATGTGGTACGAGGCGGACATCGACGCGCAGATGAAGCGGACCGCCTCGCGGCCGCTGCCGGCCGGCCGGATGGACCGCGCGAGCGCACTCCACTTCGGCGTCGGCCTCTCCTTCTTCTCGGTGCTGCTGATGGGGGTGGCCACGAACTGGGTGGCGGCCGGCATCCTCGCCGTCTCCATCCTCTTCTACGTCTTCGTCTACACGATCTGGCTGAAGCGGCGGACGCCGCAGAATATCGTGATCGGCGGCGCCGCCGGCGCCTTCCCGCCGGTGATCGGCTGGGCGGCGGCGACCGGCGACGTGACCCTGCTGCCGGTCCTGCTCTTCTCGCTGATCTTCCTCTGGACGCCGCCGCATTTCTGGGCGCTCTCCCTGTTCGTCCGCACCGATTATGCCAATGCGGGCGTGCCGATGCTGCCGGTGGTGGCGGGGGCGAAGGCGACGCGGGTCCAGATCCTGCTCTACACCGCCCCGATGATCGCCGCCGCCGTGGCCCCCTGGGCCTTGCACCTGACGGGCGCGGTCTACGGTATCGCCGCGATCGCGCTGAGCGCGGTCTTCGCCTTGCTCGCGGTGCAGGTCTCGCTCAATCGCGCGACCGAGCCGAAGGAGATGGGCCCCGAGAAAAGGCTGTTCGCTTTCTCCATCCTCTATCTCTTCGCCATTTTCGGCGCGCTGGTGGCCGACAGGTGGATCGGCCTGTGACCCCGCAGGACGAGGAGGAGGTCCGGCGCCGCCAGAAGAGCCGCGCGGTGGTGATGGCGGTGCTGCTGCTCGCCTTCGCGGCCTTGGTCTATGCGGTCAGCATCGCCAAGATGGGGCTGTACGGCGGATGAGCTGGTACCGGAATCTGAGCCGCAACGCGCGCACCGGCGTTCTCATGTTCGCGATCGTCTTCGGCATGGTCGGCGTCGCCTATGCCAGCGTCCCGCTCTACCGCCTCTTCTGCCAGGTGACCGGCTTCGGCGGCACCCCGCAGGTCGCGGTCGGCGCCGAGGCACCGGGCGCGACGGCGCGCACCATCTCGATCCGCTTCGACGCCAATACGGATGCGCAATTGCCCTGGCGCTTCCGCGCCGAGGAGGTGCACCGCACCATCCCGATCGGCTCGCGGAACATCGCCTTCTACACGGCGCGCAACGATTCGGGCGTGCCGGTGACCGGGCAGGCCAGCTTCAACGTGACGCCGGCGCAGGCCGGGCGCTACTTCACCAAGATCCACTGCTTCTGCTTCGAGGAGCAGACGCTGCAGCCCTTCCAGGAGGTGCGCATGCCGGTGACCTTCTACGTCGACCCGGCGATCCTCAACGATCCGGACGCGCGCAACATCAGCGAGATCACGCTCTCCTACACCTTTTACAAGGTGGACCGGGCGGCAGCGGCGAGATAGAGACCCATGACCGCCGCGCGGGCCCAACCCGCGGGCGAAGGACGTGAACAGGGAACGGACGAATGGCCGGAGCGAAGAACCACCAATATCATATCGTCAATCCGAGCATCTGGCCGCTGGTCGGCTCCATTGCGGCTTTGGCACTCTTTTCCGGCCTGGTGCTCTGGATGCACGATTTCCAGGCCGGCCCCTATGTCGTCGGCGCCGGCCTGATCGGCGTCGCTTTCACGATGTTCTCCTGGTGGGCGGACGTGATCAAGGAAGCGCATGGCGGGGATCACACGCCGATCGTCCAGCTCCACCTGCGCTACGGCATGATCCTGTTCATCGCCTCGGAGGTGATGTTCTTCGTCGCCTGGTTCTGGGCCTATTTCGCCGCCGCCCTCTTCCCCTCGACGATCGAGGCAGTGGGCGGGACCTGGCCGCCCGAGGGCATGCACGTGCTCGATCCGTTCGGCTTCCCGCTGCTGAACACGATGATCCTGCTCTGCTCGGGCTGCACCGTCACCTGGGCTCATCACGCCCTGATCAACGGTCATCGGGACGGGCTGATCAAGGGCCTTTGGGCGACGATCGGGCTCGGCCTGCTGTTCACCAGCATCCAGGCCTATGAATATTATCACGCGCCCTTCCTGTTCGTTGGCGAGCCGGCGGACGGCGCCAATATATACGGCTCGACCTTCATGATGGCGACGGGCTTCCACGGCTTCCATGTCATCGTCGGCACGATCTTCCTGATCGTCTGCCTGGTCAGGGCCTATAAGGGCCATTTCAGGCCGCAGCAGCATTTCGGCTTCGAGGCGGCCGCCTGGTACTGGCATTTCGTCGACGTCGTCTGGCTGTTCCTGTTCCTGTGCATCTATGTCTGGGGCGGCTGGGGCGCGGCCTATCACTAGGGCGGAAGACGGGCGTCCCGTCGTTCCAGCGAAGGCTGGAATCTCCCTGCCTTCGGCTCGGAAGAAGTGAGATTCCGGCTGCCGCCGGAATGACGATATGAGTGAGCACGCGCCGACCCAGCCCACGCCCTTCGTCGCGGCGCTGCGCGGCATCTGCCCGCGCTGCGGCAACGCGCCCCTGTTCAGGGGGCTGGCAGGCTTTCAGCCGAGTTGCCGGGCCTGCGGGCTGGACTTCGCCAGCTTCAACGTCGGCGACGGGCCGGCCGCCTTCCTGATCTTCATCGTCGGCGGGCTGGTGGTTGCCCTGGCGATCTGGGTCGAGCTCCGCTTCGCCCCGCCTTTCTGGGTGCACATCCTGCTCTGGCTGCCGCTCGCGGCCGCGCTCACCGTCGGCCTGCTCCGGATCGGCAAGGGCCTCCTGCTCGCGCTCGAATATCAGCGCGGCGCCCGCGAGGGCCGGCTCAAGGACCGGCCGTGAAGCGACTGCCCCTCATCCCCACCATCATCGTCGCAGCCGCGGTGCTGACGATGATCGGCCTCGGCGTCTGGCAGCTGCAGCGCGCCGCCTGGAAGGAGGCCCTGCTCGCCGATTATGCGCGGGCGATGGCGCTGCCGGCGGTGGACCTCGATCCGTTGCTCGCGAGCGGGCGGCCGCTGCCCGAGCTCTCCTTCCGCCGCGCCCTGGTCAGCTGCGACGCGCGCGACGTGCCGGTCGAGGCGCGGGCGGGGCGGAACCTGGCGGACGTCACCGGCCAGGCCTTCACCATTCCCTGCCGTCCGGGCGCGTCGGGGCCGGCGGGGCGGCTCCGGATCAATGCGGGCTGGGCGACGCGGCCGGACGCGGTGCGGCGGCTGTCGCTCGGCGGGATCGTCGCCGGACGGCTGAGCCTGGTGGAGGCGGACGGCCCGATCACGCTGACCGCCGCAACCGCCGCGCCGCCGCTCGTGCCGAGCCGCCCGCCCGGGCCCGACACGATCGCCAACAACCATATGCTCTACGCCTGGCAATGGTTCTTCTTCGCGGCGGCGGCGACGGTGATCTACCTGCTGGCGCTCAGGAAGCGGAACCGGCCGAGATTGCCGCCGGAGCCCTGAGCGCCTAAATCCCCTGCTCCCATGATGAAGCTCACCATATTGGACAACGGCCTCAAGGTCGCCAGCCGGACGATGGACGGCCTGGAGACGGTCGCCGTCGGCCTGTTCGCCGAGGCGGGCTCGCGGCACGAGCCGGCGCGGGTCAACGGCATCGCCCATCTCTTCGAGCATATGGTGTTCAAGGGCGCGGGCGACCGCTCGGCGCGCGAGATCAGCGAGGCGATCGAGGATGTGGGCGGCGACCTCAACGCCTGCACCGACCGCGACCAGACCAGCTTCACCGCCTCCCTGATCGCCGAGCATCTGCCGCTCGGCATCGAGCTCATCTCGGACATGATCCTGAGGCCCCGCTTCGCCGCCGACGATCTGGCGCGCGAGAAGGAGGTGGTGCTGCAGGAGCTGGCCGAGGCGCAGGGCACGCCGAGCGACATCATCTTCGATGACCTCTGGCTGGCGGCCTGGCCGGACCAGCCCCTGGGCCGCTCGATCCTCGGCGACGAGGACAGCGTCGGCGGCATCGCGGTCGAGGACCTGCACGGCTGGCGGAGCGAGCATTACAGGGCCGGCAGCCTCACCCTGGTCGCGGCGGGCAAGGTCGAGCATGAGGCGCTGGTTGGCCTCGCCGCGGCGCGCTTCGCCGGCCTGCCCGCGGGCAAGGCCCGCCCCGCCGAGCCCGCCCGCTTCGGCGGCGGCATCCGCACAAGCAGCCCCAGGGCCGGGCAGGCGCATCTCGCCGCCGCCTATGCCGGGCCCGGCATTCACGATGCCGACTATTATCCCGCCCGTCTGTTCAGCGACATCGTCGGCTCCGGCGCCTCCTCGCGCCTGTTCCAGGCGGTGCGTGAGGATCGGGGGCTGGCTTATTCGGTCTGGTCCTCGCTCCAGCCCTATGACGACGCCGGCCTCTTCTATTTCTACGCCGCGACCGCGCGCCGCGAGGCGGCCGCCGCGGCCGCCCTGATCGCCGAGGTCGTCGCCGACGCGGCGGCCACGGCGACGCCGCGCGAACTCGACCGGGCGCGGGCGCAGGCCAAGGCCGGCCTGCTCATGTCGCTCGAATCCTCCTGGGGGCAGGCCTCCTATGTCGCCCGTCAGCTGAGCATCAAGGGCCGCCTGGTCGAGCCCGCCGAGGTGGTGGCCGAGCTGGAGGCGGTGACGCTCGAGCAGGTCCGCGCCGCCGGGGCGAAGATGCTCGCCGGGCCGAAAGCCAGCGCCACGATCGGCATGCCGGCAGTCCGCGCCGCGTGAGGATTCGTTTGAGGAGCGCCTTCTGATCGCAAAACCGGTAGCCACTTTTGCGGAAGGCGCTCTGGACACCCTGATCGCCGAGCCTTGGGCCGATTACGGCCTCGTCGACAGCGGTCACGGCCGCAAGCTCGAACGCTATGGGCCTTACCGCTTCATCCGGCCCGAGCCGCAGGCGCTCTGGGCGCCTGCGTCAATGGAGTGGGACGCGGACGGCGAGTTCATCCCGGGCTCGGACGAGGAAGGCGGCGGCCGCTGGCAATTCGCCCGGCCCGTGCCGCGCGAGGGGTGGGACCTCGCCTGGGAGGAGGTCCGCTTCCGCGCCCAGTGCACCCCCTTCCGCCACCTCGCCTTCTTCCCCGACATGGCGCCGCAATGGGCTTGGATGCGGGAACGGCTGGGCGACGGCACGGAAGCGCTGAACCTGTTCGGCTATACCGGCGTCGGCACCCTGGCGATGAGCGCGACCGGGTCGCGCCTCACTCATGTCGATGCCTCGAAGAAGTCGGCCGAGGCGGGCAAGGCCAATGCGGCGCTCTCCGGCATGGCGGAGCGGCCTATCCGCTGGCTGGTCGACGACGCCGCCAAATTCACCGCGCGCGAGGTCCGGCGCGGGCGGCGCTATGACGGCATCATCCTCGACCCGCCCAAATTCGGGCGCGGCCCCGAGGGCGAGGTCTGGCGGCTGGAGGAAGGCCTGCCCGGCCTGATCGCCGACTGCCGCAAGCTGCTCGACGCCGACAGCCGCTTCCTCGTCCTCACCGTCTATGCGGTGCGCATGTCGGCGCTGGCGATCGGCGAACTGCTGAACCAGGCGCTCGGCGAGCTTGGCGGCCGGGTCGAGTGCGGCGACATGGCGGTGCGCGAGGAAGCGCGCGGCCTGCTCCTGCCGACGGCGATCTTCGCGCGCTGGTCGAAGGGCTAGTCCCGACCGGCCCTGATCGCGGCGCCGGCAGCGAAGGGCGCTCCAGCCACCAGCAACAGCGAGACCGCGCCGAGCAATTGCAGGGCGCCGCTCCCGTTGCCGCGCTCCAGATACCCGGCGCCGAAGATCAGCACGGGCACGGCGAGCGGCAGCAGCAGCAGGCCGGCGAGCGCGCCGGAGCGGCGGAGGCCCGCGGTGAGCGCGCCGACGCCGACGCCGAGCGCGGCGAGGCCGGGCGTGCCGATGGCGAGACCGAGTTCCAGTCGCCAGAGCGTCTCGGCGGGCAGCTTCAGCAGGGCCGCGGCGGGCAAGGCGGCGAGCATGAGCGGCGGGCCGAAGCTCAGCCAGTGGCCGAGCAATTTGGCGAGCGCGATCGTCTCCTCGCCGAAGCCCTTGAGGTGGAGCTGGTCGAGCACGCCCGCGGCCCGGTCCGGCTCCACCAGCCGGTCGACCGGCAGCAAAGCGGCGAGGAGGGCCGCGGTCCAGAGCGCGCCGCCGCCGGCCCGCGCGAGCAGGGCCCCGTCGGGCCCGATCGCGAACGGGAAGAGGGTCGCGACCAAAAGGAAGAAGATGAGCGGCAGCGCCGCCGCGCCGCCCGCCAGCGCCAGCCTAAGTTCGCGCAGGACCAGGCCGGTCATGCCAGCACCAGCCTCTGCGCGTCGGGCAAGGCGAGCGGCTGGTGCGTCGCCGCGAGGATGGCGCCGCCGCCCGCGCGATGCGCCGCCATCGCCGCTTCGAGCTGCCGGAGGCCGTCCGCATCGAGGCCGTTGCCCGGCTCGTCGAGCAGCCAGAGCGGCGCGCCCGCGGCGATCACCCGCGCCAGCGCCGCGCGCTTGCGCTGGCCGGTGGAGAGCATGCGGACCGGCACGGCCGCGAGCGGCGCCAGCCCCATCGCCGCCAGGCCGGGCGCGGCGTCCCTCACCCAGAAGGCGAGCGCCCGCTGCAGCGGCTGGCGCTCGTCGAGCGCGAGATGCTCGTCGGCCAGCGCCGCCTCGCCGCGCGACACGGTGCCGGCGGCGGCCCGGAGCAGGCCGGCGGCGACGCGGATCAGGGAGGATTTGCCGGCTCCGTTCGGCCCCTCGACCAGGGCGGCGGCGCCCGGCGCCAGCACCAGGTCCAGGCCCTCGAACAGCAGCCGGCCGCCGCGCAGGCAGGCGACGCCCTGCATGGCGAGCAGACTCACGCCTGATCCTCGAGCCGGTGCATGTCCGCATCGGAGAAGCCGAAATGATGGCCGATCTCGTGGACGATGACGTGCGTGATCAGATCCTCGAGCGCGACGCCGGTCTCCACCCATTCGTCGAGCAGGGGGCGGCGGTAGAGATGGACCATCGGCGGCAGCTCGCCCGAGGCCCAGTTCGTCTCCTCGCTGACCGGGCGGCCCGTATAGAGGCCGGAAAGCTCGAACGGATCCTCGATGCCGAGCTGGTCGAGCACCGCATCGTCGGCGAAATCCTCGATCCGGAGGACGACATTGGTCAGATGCCGGCGGAACTTTGCCGGCAGCCGGGCGATCGCCTGCTCGGCGAGCCGCTCGATCGTCGCCGCGTCCGGCGCCCAGGTTTGACCCGTCCCCATCGCTGCGGACATAAAGGGGAGCAGCCGAAGGAGGAAGAGCCGTGGCAGTCCTGACCGAAAGCGAACGCGAGGCCGCCCTGGCGGGCCTTGCCGGCTGGCGCTTCGACGCGGGACGCAACGGGATCGCGCGAGGCTTCAGGTTCGCGGACTTCTCCGAGGCCTTCGCCTTCATGACCCGGGTCGCGCTGGCGGCGGAGAAGGCCGATCACCATCCCGAATGGTCGAACGTCTGGAACAGGGTGGACGTGCTGCTTTCGACCCATGATGCCGGTGGCGTTACCCGGAAGGACATCGCGCTCGCCGCGAAGATCGACGCCATCGCCGGGTAGCTTGCCCTCGCGGCATCACGCCAGTAGATGACCCGCTTCCAGTGCGAATTGGTTGCGAACCCGATTCACGCCCGTCGCGATGCGGCGAACGATCGGGTTCGGTGCGGAGCGGTGGCCGAGTGGTCGAAGGCGCTCGCCTGGAAAGTGAGTATACGGCAAAACCGTATCGAGGGTTCGAATCCCTCCCGCTCCGCCACCACCCACTTTCCCGAACACCCTAGTCAGCCCTAGAAACGGCTGTTTTCCGTCGCTTTTGAAGGACCGTGGGCCGGGTGAGCGCTTTTTAGATGCCCTAAGAAACCTGTAGATTTTGCACCGCATCGGGGGTTAGAACGGGGGTCAATGGCCGCTGGGGCGGCTCGCTGACTAGAGGGAATCACGATGGGCAAGCTGACGGTGAAGAAGGTCCAGAGCCTCAAGGAGCCGGGCAAATATGGCGACGGCAACAACCTGTGGCTCATCATCGGATCGACCGGGCGGAAGCGCTGGGAGTTTCGCTTCACGATGGGCGGGCGCTCCCGCGAGATGGGCCTAGGGTCTGCGGACCTCGTGTCGCTGGAGGAAGCCCGCAATACCGCTATCGACCTGCTCCGCACTGTCCGCCGGGGAGTGGATCCAATCGACGCCCGGGACGACAAGAAGCCCAGGCCCACTACCTTCGAGGACGTGGCCGATCAGTGCATCACTTCGATGAAGCCCGGTTGGAGCAACCTCAAGAGTGAGCGCCAGTGGCGATCCTCGCTCAAGGCGTACGCCTTTCCCGGCCTCGGCAAAATGGACGTGTCGGCGATCACCGCGTCAGACGTGTTCGACGTGCTGGAGCCGATCTGGAGCGCCAAGCCTGAGACGGCCAAGCGCGTCCGCGAGCGGGTTGAGAAGGTGCTGGACTTTGCCTCGGCTCTTAAGCTGAGGACCGGGGACAACCCGGCGCGTTGGCGCGGGGGCCTTGAAGCCCTGTTTCCCAAGAAGGTGAAGGTGCGGAAGGTTCAGCACCATGCGGCTCTGCCTTACGCTGAGATGCCGGCATTCATGGCTGCTCTTAGGAAGCGGGAGGGCATCGCCCCGCGCGCACTCGAATTTGCGATCCTAACCGCCGCGCGGACCTCGGAAGTGCTTGGCGCCCGTTGGTCTGAGATCGACCTAGACAAGAAAGTTTGGACGATCCCGGCGGAGCGGATGAAGGCCCGGCGCGAACATCGTGTCCCGTTGAGCGATGCGGCGATCACACTGCTCAAGGCCCTCCCCCGCGACCCCGAGGGCGAGTTTGTCTTCATCAGCGTCATGTCGAAGGGCAAGCCGATGAGCAACATGGCGCTCCTAAAGGTGCTGAAGCTGATGAAGCGAACGGACCTCACGGTTCACGGCTTCCGGTCCACTTTCCGCGACTGGGCATCCGAGGTCACCGCGCACGAGGCCCCGGTGGTGGAAATGGCGCTTGCCCATTCTATCGGAAACGCGGTCGAAGCCGCGTATCGGCGCGGCGATCTATTCCAGAAGCGCGAACGGCTAATGGTCGATTGGGCGGCGTGCTGCGCCGGTGATTCGCGGTCCGGGGCGAAAGTGGTCCCGATCCGGGCATGATTCGCGGACAGGTGCTCGCGCGCTGACAAAAAACGGCGGAATTCAGCCGAAAAAAACCATTTGTATTTGGAGTTATTCGGGGGACGATCAGGTGTCGGGCGCTGCTCAGAGCGTCTTCCTGGTGCCTTAGGCACTTGCTTTGGAAGGAACCGACAAGTGACTATCCCCGACAACTCAGCGGCCCAAGGAGGCCGCATCATTTACCGTCAGCGTGACTTGGAGGCGCTGCTCGGCCTCTCCCGGAACGCAATTGAGCGGCTAATGGCCGAGGAAGGCCTCAGTGCTCCAATCCAGCTTGGCCCCCGCTCCAAGGGCTGGCTGGCTGATGAAGTCCACGCGTGGCTGGAACGGCGGAAAGCGGAGCGTGACGCGAGGGAGCGACCACTGCGGCCCTGCGCGTGAGCCGCCGTCATGGGACAAGCCAAACCTATCGTGGTGATCCGGCCAGTGCCGGAGGGCTTCGAGGTCACGGTGGAGCCGCCGTTGTCGGACGGGGCGGAGCGAACGCTCACGTTCTGCGACAAAAGCAACGCCTGGAAATACGCCCAAGGTCTGTGGACGGAGCATCGCCTCGGCCTGAGCGACCTAACCGTTGGCAATGCCCTCCCGGTTGGCGCCTCCCGAGGCCCGCGCGGTCCGTATCGGCCCCGCCGTTTCTTCTGAATTTCTCCCGCCGAATAATTCCGGGCGGAAGGAGACGTGCAATGCAAATCAAGACCAAGAAGCTGGCCGGACTCATCGGCTGGGATCGTAAGAAGATGGGCGACGACATCGCCACCGGGTATCTCGGCTTCGTGCCGCCCGCCGATGGTCGCCGCCTGTGGAGCATCGACGATGCCGCCGCTGCGCTGTTCTATGTCGATGAGATCGGCGCGGGGCAGTCGGTGCGGCTGTCGGGGATCGCGGCCACGAAGCTGCGGGAGGCCATGCGGATCAATCCCGGCGCCGACCAGCTCACCATCGTCACGCTCGAGAACGGCAGCACGGCCACGTTGCCGACCGCAACGCTGAACCTGTCCACCGGCTACCTGAGCGGCGGCTTCATGCGAACGGCGCTGACCGTGAACGTGAGCCTGCTCCGCGCTCGCATTGAGCGCGCCATAGCTGCCGAGGCGGAGATTGTCGGATGACCGATCCGGGAAATGCGCCCGCTCCCCATGAAGCGGAAGGAGCGGGCGCGGAGGTGGACGAGGATCGTTCCCGCGACGGGAATGCGTCGGCTCCGATTCAAAAGGAAGCGCCAGCGAGGATCGGGATGGTGTCGAGCCTGACCGAGCTGGATCCCGTCGCCGACTATCTTCGCGAGCATGACGCCGAGCCGATAAATTTCAGGACGGCCCGCGTGATCGAGATGCGGGATGGCTATCCGGCGCCCATGGCCCGGATCACCTTTGGCGAGGATGGCACGATTGAGGTCAGCGATCCGGCGATCGCACCCACGGAAGCGCAACAGGCGCTGATCCACGATGCCTTCCGGCGCGTGGAGTTTCCCAAGCACGTCGCTCTGACCGCAGTTGCGGAAGCGCCCCCCGGCGTGACTCTCTCCGATCCAGATGTATTCGTATGCCACGACTTCGCAGGCCGGGTCGTGATGATCCACCAGCGCTATTCGACACAGGACGGAGGCAAGGGCTTCATTCCGTGGACCCGCTGGAGCGACGGCCAATGGCGCAAGATGGAGCCGGAGGTCATGCCCTTCTTCGGCCTCCCCGGTCATCAAGACGCGTGCACCCTGTTCGTCCATGAAGGCGCGAAGGCCGCGAAGCGGGTGAAGGCGCTGATCGAGGCGGGCGATAGCTCCCGCTTCCCGTGGTTCGATGACATGCGCCTAGGCCATCATCTCGGCTGGATCGGCGGCGTTCACGCGATTGGCCGGAGCGACTGGCCGGCGCTCTCGCGGCTCGGCTGGCGGCGCGTGGTAATCGTGGCAGATAACGATAGGCAAGGCATCCGGGCAGCGCTTCGGATCGCCCGCTTCTTCCCGGCCAATGTCTTCATCCTCGCCTTCGACCAGCGCTTTCCGGAGGGCCACGATTTGGGCGATGAATGGCCGGAGACGCTGTTCGACGCCTCCGGCAGCTATATCGGGCCTTCGCTGGACGATTGTTTGCTCCCGGCCACTAGAGCCACCCAGGTGCTGCCCGCGGAACGCCGCGGACGGCCCACGGTGATCGTCCGGCCGGAATTTGCGCAGACAGTCGCCTACACGGTGGAGCCACCCCGCTTCATCTTCCGCCACCATCCGAGCCGCGACCGCTCGCCGGATGAATTTAACGCGCTCGCCGCGCCATTCTCAGACGTGAAGGACACGGCCTCAAAGCTGCTTGGGCAAATCGAGTGCCAGCATGACCGGCTCATCTACAATCCCGCCTTCGCGCCCGGCACGATCCTCGTGGACGGCGCCCGCTGCTTCAACGTCTATCAGGCCCCACGCATTCGGAGCCGGGACGGGGAGGCCGGGCCTTGGCTCGAATATCTGGAACACCTGATCCCGGACCCGGATGAGCGGGCCGTGGTCTCGCGCTGGCTCGCCACCTTGATCGCCCGGCCCGCGATCCGGATGAGGTACGGCCTCCTGCTCATCTCGACCACTCAAGGCGTCGGCAAGAATACGCTCGCCAATATCCTCAAGCGACTCATCGGCGCGGCCAACATCAGCTTCCCCTCCGAAAAGTCGGTTGTGGAGAGCCAGTTCAATGGCTGGCTGGCGCGCCGTCGCCTCATCTTCCTCGCTGAGATTTACTCGGGCGCCAGCCGCAAGGCTTACGACAACCTCAAAGGCGTGCTGGCCGACGACGAGTGCGAGGTGAATGAGAAGCACGTCAAACAATACACGCTCCAGAATTGGGCGACGGTCATAGCGTGTTCCAATTCGCTGGCCGCGCTCCATCTGGACGATGAGGATCGGCGGTGGTTCGTCCCGACGGTGGCGGAGACGCTGCGCCCCCGCGAATGGTGGGAGAGTCTGTATTCGTGGATCGAGGGCGACGGGCCGGGGATAATCGCCCGCTGGGCTGAGGAGTATGTCTCCACCCACGGCTATGTGCGGACCGGGGACCATGCTCCGGGATCGAAGCGGAAACAGGCGATTGCCGAAGGATCGCGGTCCGA
Source organism: Allosphingosinicella sp. (assembly GCF_035626655.1). GTDB lineage: Bacteria > Pseudomonadota > Alphaproteobacteria > Sphingomonadales > Sphingomonadaceae > Allosphingosinicella. The sequence continues at coordinate 154,133 of NZ_DASPNF010000022.1, read as the reverse complement.
GGGCCAGAACCTCGCTATGTCCTTCGCTGAGCATCTGGTCGGGCTGGACCGGCGAGTGATCCTCAAGGTCAGCGACGTGAGGCGGTGGATCGCGCGCCAGCGAGGAATAGACTTCGGCGACAAGCGCCTTGAACGGCTCACCACGATCATCGCCGCGATGCGGAAGGTCCGAGGCGTGACTGTCTGGGCCGACGCAATGCGACCCAAGTTTGGGGCGACCCGCGAAGCGGTCGTGATGAACTTCACCCCGGACGCGGATGCGCGGTGGGCGGACATCAAGGAGCATCTGACCAATCCTGAAGGAGTGAGCCTCGATGAGCCAATGTGACCAAGAGAGGGGAAGGGGACGGGGGACGGAGAAAACGCCGTTTCGTAGTTCCGCTGGAATTAATCGAGAGACGAAGGAGTATTTAATCTTACGGGAAACCGGATCGGGCGATTTAGCCGTCCCCCGTCCCCTTCGGCTCTTGGGGATGCCCTTCGTGGTCACGTCCGCGCGGGCGGCGTTCCTCTATTTTGTGACGTCCCGCCCGGCGATCCTCCTTGATCGCGCCACCCGGCAGGCGGCTGCGGCCGATCCTGGCCTTGAGTGGCACGCGCCATCCTTTGGCTATCGACGGAGGCGGCGATGACCCCCCGGTTGAAAAGTTTCCGGCTGGCCCTTTGCGGACCGGCGGCGGCCACGAGCGTGAATGCTAATTCGCATTTCGCACCCGATGCTCGTCTTTCAAATTCGCAATTCGCGCGCAGTCCCCCGCGGGCGCGCGCACCGGCGGGTCCGCCCGCGCGCGTGGATCCATGAGGTAAGCCATGACCGGGAACGATGAAGACCTAAGCATGGAGGCCATTGAGAAGGTCCGCACCCTTGGGCGCTCTCTCGCCGCAAAGGCGCAGAGCTATGGCGTCAGCTATGAGGATATCACCATCGGGCTAGGCTATGCCGCATTCGACCTTGCGAGCGATCTGGCGGGTTCCCGCAGAGGCGGCGTCGAATGGCTTAGAGGGGTGCTGGACGTGATCGAGCAGCAGGTCAGGATCGAAACGCACTAGGCCCGGTCCCTGTCCTTCGCATTCTCAGCATCAACCATCACGCGCAGAGCTCGGGCCTCGCGCCGCTCTTTGATCTCCTGAGCAAGATCGAAGGTCGGTGGACCGGGAACATTGTAGCTGTAGATCAGCCTCCAAACGGCGTTCACATTGATATCGCCCGGCTGTCTGAACTCCGCCTGCTCAGCGAGTTCCCGTTTGATGTAACCCGTGCAGGCGCCGATGTTCTTCTGACTGAAGTCCCGAAGCATCACGTAGGTGATGTCCAATACCGCCTGCCCGAACGCGATTGCCTCATCTTCTTCAGGAATATCGCCTTGGTGGATTACGCGGTTGCGGAAGGCCACCATCGCATTGGGGAGCAGTGCCGGCGGCTCACCGAAATGGAAGAGATAGGCCGCTACATACAGGCCAAGCTGTCGCTCAGACTGCTTCGCTACCGCCTTCCAAGCCTTCTCCGCTTCCTCAATCGGGATGCCTCTGACATCAGAGAGCACGAAGAAGAAGTATTCGTAGAAACGTTCAAGTGATGCTTGGAAGCTCGCGACCGCTTCCCTCGGATACCCGTCGAGAATGGCTTGGCAGGCTATCTCTGCAAGCACGTCAAACTTGGGGTGCTGAACGACAATGGCGAGGGAGTGACCGTTGTCGCAAGTCACGCGCGCAGCCCCTCTCCGGGCCAGTTTGATCAGTAGCCGACCACCCTCGTCCGGCGCTATCGCATCTTTGCTGCACCTGGGACATGTCAACGTAATTGCTGCCATCGCTGTCGTGACGCCTCGCGGTTTCTTCTGGACTATCGCTCCGCGATACACGGCCCGCAAGGTCGAGTTGGGAGCAAGCCGGACGCTGTTCTGACCTCAACTACGCGGGCACGCCGGGCGCTGCCTTTTGGGCTGGGGTCATCCGGACCTTCGCGCCGCTGACCAATCCGAGAATTTGGAGGCTGTCATGCAGCACATTCACACGCGTCCGGCGGGTGCGGGGATCATTCGCCCCGGCGCCGCGACCTTCCCCGCCGCTCTCCGCCGGGCCAGCGCCCTCAGCGGAGTCCCCTTGTCGGTTCACGCCAATGCCGACAATCCGCGCGCCCTGTTCGACCAGCTCACCAATGAGCTCAAGACGTTCTGCTCGCAGCAGGATAATCGCGTTCAGAACCTCGCCGACGCCATGCAGGCGATCCAAGAGCAGGTGAACGGGAACATCGTCCCATCGCACGGCGGGGTCACCGGCCCGGTCAATGCGATCCCCGGCTATGACCCGGACTATTCTCGCACCTTCGCCTCCCATTTCCGACGCGGCGACGGTGAGGACTATCTGCGCACCGCCAATGGGACCGGAGACCGCGCCACCGTCCACGCCGCGATGAGCATCGGGGACAACTCGGCGGGCGGCTATCTGGCCCCGGTCGAATGGGATCGCCGCATCTCGGAGGCGCTCCGGGCCGTGTCGCCGATGCGTCGGCTGGCCCAGGTGCAGGTGACCAGCGTCGGCGCCTATTCCACCCTCTGGAATAACGACCAGTGGGGATCGGGATGGGTTGGCGAGACTGCCGCGCGCCCGGCGACGAGCAATGCCAGCCTCTCCCCGCTCGTGTTTCCGACCGGCGAGATTTACGCGATGCCGATCGCTACGCAGCGGCTGCTGGATGATGCCGGGATCAATGTGGAGCGCTGGCTGACTGATTCCGTCCAGCGCGAGTTCAACCGGCAGGAGGGCATCGCCTTCCTGAGCGGCAACGGCACCAACAAGCCCTACGGCCTCCTGACCTATGCCGAGGGCGCCGCGAACGAAGCCGTGCACCCGGGTGGCGCCATCGACGTGACGGAGGTTGCCATCACGCCGGACGCGCTGGTGGACTTCCTCTACAGCCTCACAGCGCCGTATCGCCAGAACGCCACCTGGCTCATGTCGAGCCTCACCGCCGCGCTCATCTCAAAGATGAAGGACGGGGACGACAACTACATCTGGCGCGAAGGCCTGATCAGCGGTCAGCCGGCCACGCTGCTCGGGCGCCCGGTAGAGATCGACGAAGGCATGCCGGGGCCGACTGCCGGGTCCATCTGCATCGCGTTCGGCGATTTCAGGGCGGGCTATGTCATCAATGACCGGCTCGGGACGCGCATCCTCCGCGATCCGTTCTCCAACAAGCCCTATGTCATGTTCTATGTGACGAAGCGCGTAGGTGGCGGCCTTGCCGATCCGAATGCGCTGCGGTTCCTCCGCCTGCCGGTCTAATCGAGCTTCCCGGCTTCGCTTCATGGATGGGTAACGGCTGGCTAGAATGGCCATAGAATGCTGAGGGCGGGCGTCCAGCACCCGAGGATTCCCGACCCTCTGTTTTGTGATCTCGGGCCACCGGCACCGGCTAATGAGTTCGCGACCTGCCAATCATCGATCTCAGTCCGTGTAGAAGACCGGATTGGCGCTGGAGCCCTTCATGATGTTGATCGAGTGGGAGCAGTCGGTGCGATTGACGTAGCTCTCGCTGCTGCGCGAAATCGCCTTGCCGTTGGAGGCGTAATAGATCCAGTACCAGAAGCCGCCGTTGTCTTTCTTCTGCCAATAGCAGGGGTAGGTGACCGTCGCCATTTTGACTTCTCCTAAGACGAGCGGCGCCGCCTACCGGCGGCGCCGCCAAACTACTTCTCGTGGGTGGTGGTCCGCGGGCTGCGCTTGCCATGCGCAGTCGTCACGAAGCGGCCGGAGATCGCGCTGCGATAGGCGCCGCCGGTGCTGCCGCTCTTGCCGCTGGCCTCCCGCACGGTCGTCCGCGGGCTGCGCTGCCCGTGAGCCGTCGTGACATACCGACCGCTGATCGCGCTGCGATAGTGGCCGCCGCTCTTGCCCTTACTCATCCTCGACCTCCTTTCTGGCAGGGGTTCGTAACTGCCATACACGACGTATGGGGATTACGAGTTCGGTTGTCAAGCACTCGCAGTCTCGTTATCGCGAACCCGACCAGTTTTCTGTGGAGGGACGATGCCGACGCCTTTGGGGGACAAGATTAAGCAATTCCGCCGCGAGAAGGGGCTTACGTTGGAGCAACTTGCCCAAGCCACCGGCAGCTCAAAGAGCTACATGTGGGAACTGGAGAATAAGGACGTCGCGCGACCCTCGGCGGAGAAGCTTGAACGTATAGCCGAGGTCTTGGGCCTGACGTCCGCGTTCCTGATTGACGCATCGCAAACAGACCCAAGCGAGGATGTCGCCGACACCGCCTTTTACCGCCGGTATCAGAAGCTAGATCCCCCCGATAAGGCGCGCTTGCAGCGCATCTTGGACGCGCTGAGCGATGAGGACTGACCCGACTACGCCTTGCGCTTGGGCCAACACCCTCGTCACCATGTGGGGGCCTCGGTTCCCCGTTGATGTGCGGCAGATCGCTCTCGAATATTCCAAACGATTCAATGACCCCGTTTTGAAGATCGCCGAGGCCGACGTGCGGCGGTTTGAAGGCGCTCTGTACCCGCTCGGCAAGCGGGGTGGATGGGCGATACTCTACAATCCGTCCATCTCCTCGCCCGGCCGAATCAATTTCACGCTTGGGCATGAGTGGGGTCATTACCTTTGCCACCGCACCGCCGCGCCCGTCGGCTTCGAGTGCAGTCAGTCGGATGTGTTGGGCGGCACTCGCAAACAGGAGCAAGAGGCGGACCGCTTTGCATCGTATCTGCTCATGCCGCTCGACGACTTTAGGGCTCAGGTCGGCAGCGAGAGGATGACACTCGATCTCCTCCGCCACTGCGCTGACCGGTATGAGGTCTCACTCACAGCCGCGGCCCTCAAGTGGCTTGAAAGTACCCGTCTCTGTGCTGCGGTGGTTGTCGCCGAAAATGGTTACGTGGTCTGGGCTCGCCCGAGTGCCGCGGCGCGACGCGCGCGCATCTACTTTCCCAATGGGATGGAGCTACCGCCTGGGTCGCTCGCGGCAGATGGGGACAGGCTGCTTTCTGCTGAGGGAGTGAATCTGTCCTCAGGCATCTGGTGGAACCGGCCGACGCGGGAGGTCGCTATCTTCGCGGATAAGTATGAGATGACCATATCCCTGCTGGTGTTCGAAGAGTTGGGCGTGTTGCCCGACGGATGGGAGGAGGAGGACGTTGAAGACGCTTTCGACCGCTTCAATCGCTTCGGCTAGCAGTATCTCAAATGGCCAAGTATTTCGCTGATCCGGCCAAGAGAGCGGTGTGGGATGGGGTGCTCGCTGAGACTCGCCGCGCCGAGGAGCAGCAACGCGATGGGGAGTGGATCACCTACCTCATCCGCGACCCTCGCTTTGAAGATAAGAAGGGAAAGCCCGGCCTTCCGATCTATGTTGGCCAGACCAACGACTTCCCGGAGCGCGTATTGTCGCGCTTCAACAAGTGCGAGAAAGAGGCTCTTGAGAAGGGTGTCGATTGCATCGAGGCACGAGTAGCCGAGTTGCTCCACTTGGGTCTGGTCGCCCGATATCAGGTGATCGACCGTCAGCCGACTCGGCTCGCGTCGCTGGTGTCGGAGACGAATTTGGCGCGGAGGGCGTGGAATGCTGGATACGTGTTAATCAACAGGAAAGCCCTTCAGAATCGCGGTGGTGACGACATCACTGCCCAGATGATCCCCGAGAAGTGGCTGCTAGAATTCACCCTCGCCGAGGCAGTGCAGGACCGACTCGTCATGCAACTGCGCTGCCCGTCATGCCGCCAGCGCACCGACATTCCGCTGTCCTATTTTGCCTCGCGCGATGAACCTCCGAGGACGGTGAGGGAGATTGTGAAGAATCCCGTTTGGACCGAGGAGCCATGCGGACAATGCGGGCAGATCACCGGCCGCTCAATCAAGCCCCGCGTGCCTTGTTTTTCATTAAGCGAGCCGGCTCCTGCCTAACGCGTTGCGCAAACTGCGCGCATAGATTCTCCGATACACCCTAACTTGCTTCCAAGCGTCCATGTCCCAAAGCTGAAATGCAAAGTGCTTCCAGCAGCGTTTCCGGGCGAACCGGAAATCCTCGATCTCCATTTCGACACGTGGGCGCATCCCCGCGTAGCTGAATTCAGCCTTCCAGCGAGCGATAAGGGTCTGCGCCTTGGCTTCGATGAAGGAGAAGTAGTGGAGCGTTTCAAAGTCAGGCCGGGCACAGATGATTTTTAGCTCCGAGGTGAAATTGTCCAAAAATAGGTATTCCGGGATCGTCATATCGGAACGCTGTGCCCACTCGCGCTCTTGTTTGCCGATCAACGCGTATTGCGGGTCAAACTCCGCGTCGATTTCCTTGTACCGTCGGTCGTATGCGGGGTCAGGCTGCCCATGGTAGGAGGTACTGTCTATGCCATACAGGGCGTTGAGCGCTTTGTAGCGAGCGTCTCGTTCGCGCAGCACGGCTAGCCTATCGCTCCAACTGGCGCGATCATGCACATGATACGCTTTGACCAACTCGGGTCGAATACTGTGAGCGCGGTTCATGAGCGTCATCTGTCGAATGGATGATCAGTGTGCCCGGCGATACGTTTGGCCGCAACGGTCAAAGCGAACTCTTCGTCAGGGGTCATATCGGGGGTCAAGGCCCAACTGGAGCCGATTTACCCACGTTTTCCTGATGGGTTTGGCTCCCTCCCGCTCCGCCACCCCTGCTTGTCCTGTCCGCCCCTGAAGCCGCGCCGTCAGAGCCGGGCCGGCATGCCGCCCAGCGCCTTGTACAGGTCGATCGCCGCCTCGAGCCGCTCCTGCAGGGTAAGCAGCCGGGCATCCTCGTTCTCGATCAGCCTTTGCTCCGCATCGAACAGGCGCTGCAGGTCGGCGTCGCCCTCCAGATATTGCAGGCGGGCCAGTCGCGCCGTCTCGCGCGCCTGCGCCACGATCTCCCCGGTGATCGCCGCCCGCTCGCCCGAGCGGTTGACCGCCGAAATGGCGTTTTCCACGTCCGCCAGGCAGTTGAGCAGGGCTTGGCGGTAGAGCGCGACGCTTTCCGCCTGCTGCCCGGCGGCGAATTCGAGATTGCCGCGCAGCCGGCCGCGGTCGAAGATCGGCGCCAGCAGGCCCGCGCCGGTGGAGTAGAGCGTGCTCAGCGGGCCGCCGAGGACGGCCGCCTCGCTCAGGCCGCGCGAGCTCAGGGTCAGGCGCGGGTAGAAAGCGGCGCGGGCGGCGCGGACGTCGCCGCCGGCCGCCTGGATGCGGGCCTCCGCCGCGCGCACGTCCGGGCGCCGGGCCACGAGCTCGGTCGGCTGGACGAGCCTGACGGCGGGCACGACCAGGGCTTCGAGCGCGGCGGGGGACTGCCTGAAGCGCGGCGCCTCCTCGCCGACGAGGACCGCCAAAGAGGTGCGCGTGCGTTCGAGCGCCTCTTCCAGCCGGGAGCGCTCCGACTGGAGCTGGCGAACCTGGATGGTCTGCAGGCCGAGATCGACCCTGGTCCCCTCGCCGGCATCGACGCGGGCGCGGATGATCCGTTCGAGCTCGCGCTGCTGGGCGATGTTGCGGTCGATGAGCGCAAGCCGCGCGGCGAGCGTGGCCTGCTGGACGAAGGCGCGCGCGACGTCGGCCTGCACCGCGAGCAGGACCGCCTCGCGGTCGAATTCCGTGGCCCGGAAGCGGCCGCGCGCGGCGTCCGCCTCGGCCCGGCGGCCGCCGAACAGGTCCAGCTCGAAGGAGATGTCAAGGCCGCCGAACGCGTCCCTGAAGTCGAAGCGGGTCTGGTCCGTGCGCGTCGCGCTGATCCCGGCCGAGGCCGAAATGGCAGGCAGCATCGCCCCCCGGGCAATTCTGAGCAGGGCGCGCGACTGCCTGATCCGGGCGACTGCCACGGCCAGGTCGGTATTCTGCCGGCTCGCCTGGTCGATCAGCGCGTCGAGCGCGGGGGAGCCCATGGCCGAGCCCAGAGTTGCGCTGCCGGGGGTCGCTTCCGCCACCTCCTCGGCCCGCCGGACACCCTGTTCGCTCCATTGCTGCGACTGGACGACCGGCGTCGGCTCGAGCGCGACCCGGGGCGCGCAGGCGCCGAGGCCCAGGGCGGCGATCAGGCTGGTCGTCGGAAGGCCGGTTTTGCGCATGCCCGGCTCATAAAAGCGCGCGGTTAAGATTGGTTTAGCCAAGCGCCGCCGGCCGCGCCCGATCCTTATGGTTTTGTTTCAGTTAACCAGGAATTTAGGTCTCTATCGTAGCGACCAAGGCTTGAAATTCCGCTCGCCCGGGGGCCATGAACGCACCGCTTTTCCGCGCCGAAGTGATAGACGCCAAGCGCGACAGGCTGGAAGGCAATGTCGTCGCTGCGGTGCCGCCGTCCTCGCGCCTGTACACGATCCTCGTCGCGACGGTCGTGGCGGTCATGGTCGCTCTGCTCATTTTCGGCAGCTACGCGACCACCGCCAGAGTGCGCGGCATCGTCGCCTACGATACCGGCATCGCCCGCGTCTATCCGTCGGCCGCCGCCGAAATCCGCCAGTTCCACGTGCGCAACGGCGATCTCGTCCGCGCCGGCCAGCCTTTGGTCACCCTTTCGCTCGCCCAGGGCGTGGACGGGGTCGGCAGCCAGCTGGAGCAGCTGGCCCATCAGGACGGGGAGCTGGCGAGGCAGGTCGAGCTGGCGGCACAGGCCAGCACGGCGGAAGCCGCGGCGCTCGAGCAGCAGCGCGCGAGCCTCACCGCCTCCATCGCCTCGCTCGAGCGCCAGCGCAGCCTGGCCGCCGGTCAGGTCAATCTTGCCCAGTCCGCCGTCCGCCGCGCCACCGGCCTCGCCCGCCAGGGCGCCGGCAGCCAGCGGCAGGTCGAGGATGCGCGCTCGACCCTGCTGGCCAGGCGGGCGGACGTGGAATCACTGGCCGAGCGGGTCATCGCCCAGCGGGCGACGCTCCGCAACGCCGAGGCGCAGGGCGCGCAGCGGCAGATCGAGGCAAGCCGCACCCGCTCGGTGCTGCTCGCCCAGCGCGCGGCCATTGCCGAGCAGAGGGCGGGCCTGATGCGCACCGACAGGCTCCAGCTGACCGCGCCGATCGCCGGCGAGGTCAGCGACATCGCAATCGACGTGGGCCAGCGGGCGCGGCCGGACCAGTCGCTCGTCACCATCATTCCCCGGAACAGCCGGCTGGAAATCTGGCTCTATGCGCCGTCGCGCGCGGTCGGCGTCACCCAGGCCGGGCAGCAGGTGCGGATCCTGTTCGACGCCTTTCCCTATCAGCAATATGGCGCCGGTCGGGGCACGGTGACCGAGGTGTCGCGGGTCCCGACCGAGCCGACCAATCTCGATCCGGGCCTCGGCATCGAGGAGCCGGTCTTCCGTATCCGCGTCAGGATTGACGAGCTGCCGCCCCGCCTGCCGGCCGAGCGGCGCACCTTGCGTCCGGGCATGACCTTGGGCGCCAATCTCGTGCTCGAAAGCCGCAGCCTCTGGCAGGTGCTGCTCGGGCCGATCATCGGGCCGCTGCGGCAATGAGCGGCATCCACTGGCCCTGGTCGCGCCAGCAGGCGCCGGTCCTGCAGTCCGAGGCGGCGGAATGCGGCCTCGCCTCGCTCGTCATGGTCGCGCGCCATTACGGGCACCGGATCGACCTGGCCGGCCTCAGGCAGAAATATCCACCCTCGGTCCGCGGCTCGACGCTCGAGCAGCTCATGGCGATCGCCTCGGACCTGGAGCTGGCGCCGCGCGCGGTGCGGCTCGAGCTGGACGAGCTGGACAAGCTGCAGAAGCCCGCCATCCTGCACTGGGACATGAACCATTTCGTGGTCCTGGAAGGCGTCTCCGCCGGCATGGCGACGATCGTCGACCCGGCGAGCGGGCGCCGCCGCCTCTCGGTTGCGAAAATGAGCAACCACTTCACCGGGGTGGCGCTGGACCTGACGCCGACCGCGGCCTTCAAGCCGATCGAGGCCAAGGTCACCACCCGGCTCAGCGACCTGTGGAGCAAGTTCAGCAATTTCCGCGGCCCCTTCACCCAGATTTTCGTGCTCTCTCTGGTGATCCAGCTGCTGACCCTGCTGACCCCCTTCTTCATCCAGCTCGTCGTCGACGAGGCGATCGGCCAAGGCGATGTGAGCCTGCTCACCATCCTCCTGATCGGCTTCGGCGCGGTCTATGCGCTGAGCGCGGTGTCGCGGGCCCTGCGCGACTGGGTGATCCTGACCTTCGGCGAATCCCTGTCCTTCCAGCTCGGCGGCAATGTCGTCCGCCATCTGTTGCGCCTGCCGCTCGGCTATTTCGAGCGCCGCCATGTCGGCGACCTGCTCTCGCGCATCGGCTCGATCCAGCCGATCCAGTCGCTGCTGACCAAGGGTATCGTCAACGTCCTGATCGATTCCGTCCTGCTCCTGACGACCCTGATCGTGATGATGCTGATCAGCCCGGCGCTGACCGGCATCGTCGTTGCGGTCACCCTCCTCTATCTCGCCCTCAACCAGATCTTCTTCCCGCGCCTTCGCCAGTGCACCGAGGAGGAGATCATGGCCCGCGCCAATGAGGAAACCTACCTCATGGAATCGATGCGCTCGATCCGGGCGATCAAGCTGCACGGCCACGAGGCGGTGCGCGAGAGCGGCTGGCGGAACCGCTATGCCGAGGTGATCTCTGCCACCTACCGGTCGCGCATGGTGGGCATCAAACTCTCCTTCGCCGAGGATTTCCTGTTCAGTCTGTCCTTCCTGCTGACCGTCTATGTCGGCGCGCTGGCGGTGATGGACCAGAGGCTGACCGTCGGCCTGCTGCTTGCCTTCCTCGCCTATCGCAGCAGCTTCACCTCCTCAGCCACCGCGCTCGTCTCGCAATTCCAGAAATGGCGGCTGCTCGGCCTGCATCTCGAGCGCCTGTCGGACATCGTCGGCGAGAAGCGCGAGGAGATCCTGCTGCCGAACGTCCGCGCCCCCGTGCAGACCAGCCCGCACATCCAGCTGCAGGGGCTGAGCTTCTCCTACGGCCCTACGGAGCCGCCGATCCTGACCGACCTGTCCCTCGACATACCGAGCGGCTCCTTCGTCGCGATCACCGGCGCGTCGGGCTGCGGCAAGACCACCCTGCTCAGGATCATGCTGGGCCTGCTGCCGCAGAATGCGGGCAAGATCATCATCGACCAGGTGCCGCTCGGGCCGGCCACGGTGGGCGGCTGGCGCAGCCGGATCGCCGCTGTCATGCAGGACGATTATCTGCTGTCGGGCACGCTGGCCGAGAATATCTCCTTCTTCGATCCCCAGCCCAGCGAGCGGCGGATCGAGCAGGCCTGCCGCCTGGCCTGCATCCATGACGATATCGTCAGGATGCCGATGGCCTATCACAGCCTGGTCAGCGACATGGGCGTCGCCCTGTCCTCCGGCCAGCGCCAGCGCATTCTGCTCGCCCGGGCGCTCTACCGCGATCCGGACGCCCTGTTCCTTGACGAGGGCACGGCCAATCTCGATCCGGCGACCGAGAACGAGATCGCGCGGATGCTCTCGATCCTGCAGATCACCCGCGTGGTGATCGCGCACCGGCCCGCCTTGGTCGAGAAGGCCGACATCGTGCTCAGGATGGAAGCGGGGCGCCTGATCCTCGAGCGCGACCGCCGCCCGCGCCTCGCCAGGTCGTTCAGCGAGCCGCGCTAGGCCGGATCAGTTCCAGTCGGTCGCGATGCTGGAGCGGACCTTGATCTCGACCTCGACATGGTTCTGCATCGGCCGGATGCGCAGCTGCCTGGCGAGGCGACGGTCGAAGAAATCCTTGAGCAGGGGCGGCCGCCGGCTGGCGAAGTAGAATTCCGGATCCTCCGCGACGGTATCGTCCACGGTCAGCTTCATCTCGTCCTTGCGGGTCACGTCCTCGACCACGCAATAGGCATATTTGAGGCCGGCAGAGCGCAGCGCGTAGGCGCGGTGATAGCCGTTCTGCAGCACGATCCGCCGGTCGCTGCGCACCGCGCTCAGGAAGTTCGAGCCGAAGCCCAGGGCGATGCCGGCGAAGGCGCTGACCGGGCCGCAACTCGTGAGATGCGCGACCTCCTCGGGCCGGAGTATGCGGGGCGTATGCGCGCGGAAATCCGTGGAGGGGGAGGTGAAGACGAAGCGGTCGCTCGCGAGCCGGGTAATGGTCACGGGCGGCTGCTGCCTGTCGAGCGGCAGGCAGAAATGAAACAGCTCCTCCTCGCTCATCGAGGCGAGCCGCTTCAGGAACCGGCCGGTGAAGGCGCGCTCGACATGGTTTTGCGAGGCGACGAGCCTGTCCAGCTCCACCCGCTCGACGGCATAAGGCAGATTGTCGAAGGAATCGCGGAACCAGGGGTTCGCCTCGAGGCGGCGGACGAGCGGCTTCAGCGCGCGCCCGGCCGGCCGGCGCTTCGTCTCGTCGGCATAACCGTCTTCCGACCTTTCGAGCTCGGCATAGACGTCGTTCGCCGCGCGCCACTCATCGGCCAGCATGCGCGGATCCAGCTCGGCGCCGCCGATGACCTTGGTCTTCACGAAGTCGAGATAGTCGCCGAGATGCGGCTGGCCGAGCAGCCAGACGAGCTCCGCGCCGGTGCTGCGTGCGCGCAGCACCTTTTCCTTCTTTCGGGTCACCTGCACCTGCGGCCGTCCATGCATGGGGGCCTTCATAGCGGGCAAGGCTTTAGGAAAGGTGGAGAAAGAGGCCGGAGGGAGGCGTATGGCCTCCCCCGGGCCAGAGCATGAGTCAGCAGTACTTACGCGACCGCGACTTCTTCGACTTGGACTTGCAGGACTTGGACTTCCTGGACTTGGACTTCCTGGACTTGCTGCCGCCGGAGCCGCAGTTGCCGCCCTTCTTTCCGCGCCCGCCAGCTCCGTAAACGAAGCCGAGCTCTTCCTTGTTAAGGTCACGCATCGGGAGTCTCCCCATTAGTGGCGGCATTATGCCGCAGCGCCCGGCTAACCTTTTGAATAGGAGGGAGTCAGCGGAGGAAGATGGTTAACAAAAAGGGTTAACGGCCAGTGTCTCAAGCCGGGACGATCGAGGTTAGAAGATTGTGCGCCGGTCACAGGCGTGACGCAAAGGCGTCAACGCTTCGGTTCCGGAACGCGATGACCCGCGTCAGACAGCGCGCCGGGTGACCGACTTGGTCTTGCCGCAGGTCTCGCAGACCGCCTTTTCGCGGACGAATTCCCGCGTCGTGGCGAGCGCGCTGGTGATCTGCTGGACCTGGTTGTTCTGGGAGACGCCGAGCGCCTCCTGGATGCAGCGGTCGCAGCGGGAGCCGCCGCTGTCGGTAATCAGCGCGTTCACGCGCAGGGGGATGCTGGTCATGCCATGTCCTTCCTGATCGATGGGAAGCGGCGCCCAAGGGGCGCGGCCTGTCGGTCAGGAGGCCTGGGGCGGATGGGCGGGCGGCGGCTCGGCCGCGCGCAATGCGAGCGTCTTCACCCGCATCTCCGGCGGAGCCGGCGCCGCGAGCGGCGGATGGACGAGCGGGGTCTCCCCGAACAGGGCCGCGACCGGGACGGAGAGGCTGAGCTGGTGATCGTGCCCGCCATCCTGCCTGTCCCCGACCGGCGTCCTGTCGCTCTTGTCCGCGGCGGTCGCCTGCCGGTGATGCGGAGCAGTGGCGGCGGCATCCAGGCCGTGGCGCAGGCTGTGCGCGCCCCAGGCGGCCGCCGGCACGAGCATGGCGAAGGCCATGAACAGGCAGAGCAGCCGGCGATGGAGAGGCGCGGCGCGGAACATGGCCCGCTCTTACCGGGGATGGGCGGAGCCAGCAACAAGCGCGGGGTGAGCCATCCCGTCGTCAACACCCAATACGGGAGGACGGGACCGCCTTCGCGCGCTCGGGCGTGGTGCTGTTGTGATGGCCGACGTTGCTGCGCTCAACTGGGCACCGACCGTGCTCCAGCGCGACTATGCCCGGAGCCCCGACGACGATGCGCGCGCGCGACGCCTAGGCGCGCCGGTTCGCCCGCCAGACCGAGACCAGGATCAGGACGAAGGCGGCGAGCCTCACCAGATAGAGCCAGCTCCGTTCCTCGACCGGCACGACGCTGAGCGCCAGCAGCGCCTGGGCGAGGCCGAGCAGCCAGAAGGCGACCGCGAACCAGGCGAAGAGCGATTCGCGCGTCCGGTGCCAGAAGCGCAGGAACAGCAGGCCCGCGACCAGGAAGCCCATGGTGATCGCGCCGGAGAGGAAGCTGAACAGCATCTCAGTCCTCCCGGTCCCAGATGAAGCCGTAGAGCAGCACGGAAACCGCGGCCAGCGAGAGCAGGGTCCGCACCAGCGACAGGTCGATATTCTTGAGCACGAGCAGGTCGAGGATGACGGCCAGGCTGTTGCCCGCGAGAAACAGGAAGCAGAGCGCGCTCCAGAGCAGCAGCCGCGTGCCGGTGCGCCAGTAGGTGCGGGCGAGCAGCAGGGCGCACGCGCCCGCGGTCAGAAGACAGAGCAGATAGACGCCGGTCGGGAAGGCCTCAGCCATCGTTCCCCTCCTTGCCTTCTTTCCCCTTTCGGAAGCGGAAGGCATCGACGAAGGCGGCGAGTCCCGGGCTGGCGGCCGAGACGATCAGCCGGCGCACGGCATCGGGGCTCCGCGCGTATCGGTCCTCGGCCTTGCCGGCGAGATCGGCCAGCCGGGCATTGGCGGGGGCATAACGCGCGGCGCCGTCCGCATCGGTGACGACGAGGCCGCCGCGCACCAGCGATTCGACGCTTTGGGTGATCACCAGCTCGCTTCCCCTCAGGCCCGCGACCATTTCGGCCCGCGACAGGTTCTGACCCTCTTTCTGCCTGAGAAAGCACAATAATTCCAGCGCCCAGACCGACGGGAAGGTCGCCTGGATGAAGTCTGCAATTTCGTCTTTCGAAGGCATGAGGCCGGCGCAAACAATCCCTTTTGCCGGCTTGCGCCGGTAAGCTGCCCCGCCCCGCGCCTTCAGCCTGTAGCCGCCCGTCGGCGCGGGAGGCAACCCGCCGTTCGCGAATCCCCCGGCAAGCATTTTTTAATGGGCGAGCGCGCATCCTTGCTGCTATCACCCGGTTTGGAAAAGGAATTGCATTGCGAATTCGAGCGGGGGGCCGTCCGAAGGAGCGATGAGTGAACCACCTTTCCACGCGCGACCGGCTTGACCGTCGTCAGCTCGTCGCCGCCCTGCGCAGCCTGAGGCGGGGCGATTTCACCGTTCGCCTCCCGGAAGACCTGTCCGGCGAGGATGCCGAGATTGCGCAGCTGTTCAACGAGGTGGTCAGCATCGAGGAACAGCTGACCGCCGAGTTCGACAGGCTGTCGGTGGTCGTCGGCAAGGAAGGCAAGATCAGCCAGCGCGGGCGCGTCCGGGGCGCGACCGGCGGCTGGGAGGCGAAGCTCCGCTCGATCAACGAGCTGATCGAGGACATGGCGCAGCCGACCGCGGAGGTGGCGCGCGTGATCGGCGCGGTCGCCAAGGGCGACCTCTCGCAGGCGATGACCGTCGAGATCGACGGGCGGCCGCTGCGCGGCGAGTTCCTGCGCATCGGCAAGATCGTGAACACGATGGTGGAGCAGCTCGCCTCCTTTGCCTCGGAAGTGACGCGCGTGGCCCGCGAGGTGGGCACCGAAGGCAAGCTCGGCGGCCAAGCCAATGTGAAGGGCGTCGCCGGAACCTGGAAGGACCTGACCGACAACGTCAACCTGATGGCCGCGAACCTCACCGGCCAGGTCCGCAACATCGCCGAGGTGACGACCGCGGTCGCCTCGGGCGACCTTTCCAAGAAGATCACGGTGGAGGTGAAGGGCGAGATCCTCGAGCTGAAGAACACCATCAACGTGATGGTGGACCAGCTCAACTCCTTCGCCTCCGAGGTGACGCGCGTGGCGCGCGAGGTGGGCACGGAGGGCAAGCTCGGCGGCCAGGCGCGCGTCGAGGGCGTCGGCGGCACCTGGAAGGACCTCACCGACAACGTGAACCTGATGGCCGAGAATCTGACCGGCCAGGTCCGCAACATCGCCGAGGTGACCACCGCCGTGGCGCGCGGCGACCTTTCCAAGAAGATCACCGTCGACGTGAAGGGCGAGATCCTGGAGCTGAAGAACACCATCAACGTGATGGTCGACCAGCTGAACAGCTTCGCCTCGGAGGTGACGCGCGTGGCCCGCGAGGTCGGCACGGAGGGCAAGCTCGGCGGCCAGGCGCAGGTGCCGGGCGTGGCGGGGACCTGGGCGGACCTGACCGACAACGTCAACCTGATGGCCGCGAACCTGACGGGCCAGGTGCGCAACATCGCCGAGGTGACCACCGCCGTGGCCCGCGGCGACCTTTCCAAGAAGATCACGGTCGACGTGAAGGGCGAGATCCTCGAGCTCAAGAACACGATCAACGTGATGGTCGACCAGCTCAACGCCTTCGCCTCGGAGGTGACGCGCGTGGCCCGCGAGGTCGGCACCGAGGGCAAATTGGGCGGCCAGGCGCAGGTCGAGGGCGTCGCCGGCACCTGGGCCGATCTCACCGACAATGTGAACCTGATGGCGGCGAACCTGACCGGCCAGGTCCGCAACATCGCGGACGTGACGACGGCGGTGGCCCGCGGCGACCTTTCGAAGAAGATCACGGTCGACGTGAAGGGCGAGATCCTGGAGCTCAAGAACACGATCAACGTGATGGTCGACCAGCTCAATGCCTTCGCGTCCGAGGTGACGCGCGTGGCGCGCGAGGTGGGCTCGGAGGGCAAGCTCGGCGGCCAGGCGCAGGTCGAGGGCGTGGGCGGCACCTGGAAGGACCTCACCGACAACGTCAACCTGATGGCCGGCAACCTTACCGGCCAGGTCCGCAACATCGCCGAGGTGACCACCGCGGTGGCGCTGGGGGACCTCTCCAAGAAGATCACCGTCGACGTGAAGGGCGAGATTCTCGAGCTCAAGAACACGATCAACACGATGGTGGACCAGCTCAACTCCTTTGCTTCGGAGGTCACGCGCGTGGCGCGCGAGGTGGGCTCCGAAGGCAAATTGGGCGGTCAGGCCCAGGTCGAGGGCGTCGCCGGCACCTGGAAGGACCTCACCGACAACGTGAACCTCATGGCCGGCAATCTGACCGGCCAGGTCCGCAACATCGCCGAGGTGACCACCGCCGTGGCGCTGGGCGACCTTTCCAAGAAGATCACCGTCGACGTGAAGGGCGAGATCCTGGAGCTGAAGAACACCATCAACACGATGGTCGACCAGCTCAACTCCTTCGCCTCGGAGGTGACGCGCGTCGCCCGCGAAGTCGGCTCGGAAGGCAAGCTCGGCGGCCAGGCGCAGGTGCGCGGCGTCGCCGGCACCTGGAAGGACCTGACCGACAACGTCAACCTGATGGCCGAGAATCTGACCGGCCAGGTGCGCAACATCGCGGACGTGACCACCGCCGTCGCCCGCGGCGACCTTTCCAAGAAGATCACCGTCGACGTGAAGGGCGAGATCCTCGAGCTCAAGAACACGATCAACGTGATGGTCGATCAGCTCAACTCCTTCGCCTCGGAGGTGACGCGCGTCGCCCGCGAGGTCGGCACCGAGGGCAAGCTCGGCGGCCAGGCGCAGGTCCCCGGCGTCGGTGGCACCTGGAAGGACCTCACCGACAACGTCAACCTGATGGCGACCAACCTCACCAACCAGGTGCGCGGCATCGCCGACGTCGTCACCGCGGTGGCGCAGGGCAACCTCAAGCGGAAGCTGATCGTGGACGCGAAGGGCGAGATCGCGGCGCTCGCCGAGACAATCAACTTCATGATCGACACGCTCTCGGCCTTCGGCGACCAGGTCACCAACATGGCCCGCGAGGTCGGCATCGAAGGCAAGCTGGGCGGCCAGGCGCGCGTGCCCGGCGCCGCCGGCCTGTGGCGCGACCTCACCGACAACGTCAACGAGCTCGCCGCCAACCTGACCAACCAGGTGCGCTCGATCGCCGAGGTGGCGACCGCGGTGACCAAGGGCGACCTCACCCGCTCGATCGCGGTGGAGGCGTCGGGCGAGATGGCCGCGCTCAAGGACAATATCAACGAGATGATCCGCAACCTGAAGGATCAGACGCTGAAGAATGCCGAGCAGGACTGGCTGAAGACCAACCTCGCCCGCTTCTCGCGCATGCTGCAGGGCGAGCGCGACCTGGCGACCGTGTCGAACCTGATCATGTCCGAGCTCGCGCCGCTGGTGAACGCCCAATATGGCGTCTTCTACGTCACCCGCCGCGAGGAAGAGGAGACGAAGCTCGAGCTGGTCGCGAGCTACGGCGCCGAGCGCCATGACGAGCTGCGCCGCGAATTCGGCCTGCGCGAGGGCCTGGTCGGCCAGGCCGCGGCCGACAAGCGCCCGATCCTGCTGGAGGGCGTGCCCGGGGACTTCATCCGCATCGGCTCCGGCCTCGGCCATGCGCCGCCGGTCAACGTCAACATCCTCCCCGCCCTGTTCGAGGACGAGGTGAAGGCGGTGATCGAGCTGGCCTCGTTCCGCGAGTTCAGCGAGACCCACCAGAGCTTCCTCAACCAGCTGATGGAATCGATCGGCATCGTGCTGAACACGATCGCGGCGACGATGCGCACAGAGGGCCTGCTCGAACAGTCGCAGCTGCTGACCCAGGAGCTGCAGGCGCGCCAGACCGAGCTCACCACCAAGCAGGAGGAGCTGCACAACACCAACGAGGAGCTGCAGGAAAAGGCGCAGCTGCTCGAGAACGAGAAGAAGCAGGTCGAGGCGAAGAATATCGAGATCGACATGGCGCGGCGCGCGATCGAGGAGAAGGCGGAGCAGCTCGCCCTCACCTCGAAGTACAAGTCGGAGTTCCTCGCCAATATGAGCCACGAGCTGCGTACGCCGCTCAACTCGCTGCTCATCCTGTCCAAGCTGCTGTCGGACAACCCGCACGGCAACCTCAACGAGAAGCAGACGGAGTTCGCCCGCACCATCCACTCGGCGGGCTCGGACCTGCTCAGCCTGATCAACGACATTCTCGACCTGTCGAAGATCGAATCGGGCACGGTGTCGATCGAGCTCGGCGACATGCCGCTGGCCGGCCTCAAGCTCCACATGGAGCGCACCTTCCGTCAGCTCGCCGCGGACAAGTCGCTCGACTTCAACGTCGAGTTCGACGAGGCGCTGCCCGCCTCGATCCGCACCGACGAGAAGAGGCTGCAGCAGGTGGTGCTCAACCTCCTGTCCAACGCCTTCAAGTTCACCTCGCATGGCAGCGTGACCCTGTCGGTGAAGGCGGCGGAGAGCGGCTGGAGCACCAACCATCCGGTGCTGCGCAACGCCGAGAAGACGATCGCGATCGCGGTCACCGACACCGGCATCGGCATTCCCGAGGACAAGCAGAAGCTCATCTTCGAGGCCTTCCAGCAGGCGGACGGCACCACCAGCCGCAAATATGGCGGCACCGGCCTCGGGCTTTCGATCAGCCGCGAGATCGCGCGCCTGCTCGGCGGCGAGCTGCAGGTGAAATCGAGGCCGGGCATGGGCTCGACCTTCACCCTGTTCGTGCCGCTGGAGGCCGCCGCCGTGGCCGCGCCGATCCCGCCGGCGACGATGGCGCGCTACGAGAATACCGGCGCGACGGTGCCGACGGCGCTGCCCGGCACGCTCGAAATCACCGACGACCGCGACAATCTGAACGGCGAGCCCTTCGTGCTGATCGTCGAGGACGACGTCACCTTCGCCTCGATCCTGCTCGACCTGGCCAGGGAGGCGGGCCTCAAGGGCGTCGTCTCGACCGCGGGCTCGGGCACCCTGGCGCTGGCCCGCAAGCTCAGGCCGAGCGCGATCACGCTCGACCTCGGCCTCGACGACATCAATGGTTTCGTGCTGCTCGACCTGCTGAAGCATGATGCCGACACCAGCGACATTCCGGTGCACGTCATCTCGGGGGCAGACGAGCTGGCCTATGTGAAGGAGATCGGCGCGCGCGGAGCGCTCGGCAAGCCGGCCGACCACAAGGATCTCGCCCGCGTCTTTTCCCGGATCCGCGCCCAGGCCAAGCCGAAGCGCCGGCGCCTCGCCAAGGCGGCCGAGACGCAGCCCGTGCCGCGAAACCTGCCCGAGCTGGCCGGCGCGAAAATCCTCATCGTCGACGACGACATCCGCAACATCTACTCGCTGACCAGCGTCCTGGAGAGCTACGACGTCGAGGTCCTCCATGCCGAGCGCGGCCGCGACGGCATCCTGATCCTGGAGCAGACTCCCGGCGTGGACGTTGCGCTCATCGACATCATGATGCCCGAGATGGACGGTTACGAAACAATGCAGCAGATCCGCTCCAATCCAGACCTCGTCAACCTGCCGCTGATCGCGGTGACGGCCAAGGCGATGAAGGGGGACCGGCAGAAATGCCTCGACGCGGGTGCCTCCGACTATATCGCCAAGCCGGTCGACATCGAGCTGCTGCTCGCCTTGCTGCGCGTCTGGATCGGCAAGGCGCGGAGCGGGCTCGGCGCCCTCTCGCCCGGCGACGCCCTCACGGCAGAGATTGCCGAGGCGGCGGCGGAATAGGCGATGAGCGACGCCCGCATGGCCCTTCCCAACAGATCCACGCGCCCGCGCCCCGCCGCGCCGCCCGCAGCCGGGCCGGCGGACGAGGCGATGCCGCGCGCACGGGTGCTCGTCGTCGACGATGACGAGCATAATCTGCTCGCCATCCGCACGGTGATCGAGGATCTCGCCGAGGTCGAGGTCGCGACTTCGGGCGAGGAAGCGCTGCGCCACCTGCTGAAGGGCGAGTTCGCGGTGATCCTGCTCGACGTCTACATGGCCGGCATGGACGGCTACGAGACGGCGAGCATCATCCGCGGCCGCGAGCAGACCAAGCGGATCCCGATCGTCTTCCTCTCCGCGGTGAACAAGGAGAAGGAGCATCTGCTGCGCGGCTATTCGATGGGCGCGGTCGACTACGTCTTCAAGCCGGTCGAGCCGGTCGTGCTGCGCTCGAAGGTCGGCGTGTTCGTCGATCTCTATACGATGCGCCACGAGATCGAGCGCAAGGCGGCGCAGGAGCAGCAACTGCTCGACGCGAACCTGCGCGCCAATGCCGAGCGGCTGGAGATCGAGCAGGCGCTGCGCATCGCCGAACAGCGGCAGGCAGCGATCATCAGCTCGCTGCCCATCGTCCTTTACCTGGAGGAGCCGGCCGAGGGCCCGCGCGTCCCGCAATTCGTCGGCGGCAATTTCGAGGCGCTGACCGGCTTCCCGTTCGAGGCGGTGGTCGAGACGCCATCGCTCTGGGCCGATCGGCTTCATCCCGACGATGCCGAGCGGGCCAAGGCGGCGCTGGCGGAGCGGGCGCTGACCGGCGCCATGGCGGTTGAGTATCGCTGGCGCTGCGCCGACGGCCAGTACAAGCATTTCCTCGACCAGGCGGTGCTGCTGCCCTCGTCCGGCGGGGCAGCCGCGCAATATGCCGGGACCCTGCTCGACGTGACCGAGCGCAAGTCGCTCGAGGAGGAACTCCTGCAGGTCCGCAAGATGGATGCGATCGGCAAGCTCACCGGCGGCATCGCCCACGATTTCAACAATCTGCTCGCGGCGGTGCTGGGCGGCATCGGCCTGATCGAGCGCCGGCTGGAGCTGGACGAGGAGCAGGGCCGGATCGTCGCCATGACCCGCCACGCCGCCGAGCAGGGGGCGGAGCTGGTCGGCCGGCTGCTCTCCTTCGCGCGCCGGCAGAAGCTGCGGCCCGGGCCGATCGACATCGGCCGGCTGTCGGAAAGCGTCACCGAATTGCTGGCGCCGACGCTTGGCGGGCTGGTCCGGCTCGACTGGCAGGCGGAAGAGGGGGTCTGGCCCGTCTTTGCCGACGGCGCCCAGCTCGAGCTGGCGCTGATGAACCTGATCATCAACGCGCGCGACGCCATGCCCGAGGGCGGCACCGTCCTGCTCACCGCCCGCAATGCCGAGGCCGGGCCCGGCAACGCGGTCAAGGTGGCACCGGGCGATTATGTCGTGCTCGCCGTCAACGACACGGGCAGCGGCATCGCGCCCGATCTGCTGGCCCAGGTCACCGAGCCCTTCTTCACCACCAAGGATATCGGCAAGGGCACCGGCCTCGGCCTGTCGATGGTCTACGGCTTCGCCAGCCAGTCCGGCGGCGGCATCCGCATCGATTCGACCTTGGGGGAGGGGACGATCGTCGAGCTCTGGCTGCCGCGCGCGGCCGAGGCGGCCGAGCCGGCCGGGCCCGCTTCGCCCCGGACCGACTGCGCGAAGCCCGGGCGGCCGCTGCGCATCCTGCTGGTCGACGATCATGATGCGGTCCGCGAGACGACCGAGGCGATCCTGCGCGATCTCGGCCATGCCGTCGAAACGGCCTGCGACGGCCCCGCCATGCTGCGCCGGCTGGCCGACGCGCCCGCGGGCTGCGACCTGATCATCACCGATTATGCGATGCCGCTCATGTCGGGCTGCGAGATGCTGAAACAGGCCCGCGGCATCCTGCCGGCCATCCCCGCGATCATCATCAGCGGCTATGCCGACGACCAGGCGCTGGCCGACGCGCCGCCCGGCGTCGCCGTGCTGCGCAAGCCCTTCACCCTCGGCCAGATGGGCCAGGCGATCAGCGCGCTGACCGCGGACGCGTAGCGGCTCACCGCTCATGACACCGATTTACCGCCGGACCGGGTTTTTGCGTCCTCTTTCGAAACCCTCCCCCAGAGGGGATATGCGCATTGCGCGGGTCAAAATGTTGACGCCCTTAAATCGCTGTTAACCATTTCCGTTCACCACTCGCCCCTGACACAGGCGTTTCGACCGGGGGGTCAAGTTGGAGAATCTGGAGCCAGTTTGCGCGGACAGCGGAGCCGCGGCGGGGGCAGCGATGCCCGCGTCCGCCGCGCCGGTCAGCCTCGAGGACATGATCGTGGGCGACGCGCCCGTGATGTCGGCGCTGCGCCGCCTCGTCCGCCAGGTCGCGCCGAGCGAGGCTTCGGTGCTCCTCACCGGGCCCTCGGGCAGCGGCAAGGAAGTCTTCGCCCGCGCCATCCACGCGCAGAGCAAGCGCGCCGGCAAGCCCTTCGTCGCCGTCAATTGCGGCGCGATCCCCAGGGACCTGCTCGAATCCGTCCTGTTCGGCCATGAGAAGGGCTCGTTCACCGGTGCCCATGCCCAGCATAAGGGCCGTTTCGAGGAAGCCGACGGCGGCACCCTCTTCCTCGACGAGATCGGCGACATGCCGGCCGAGATGCAGGTGAAACTGCTGCGCGTGCTCGAGGAGCGCGCGGTGCAGCGCGTCGGCGGCCGCGGCCAGATCCAGGTCGACGTGCGGATCGTCGCCGCCACCCATCGCGATATCGACGCGGCGATCGACTCCGGCAGCTTCCGCGAGGACCTGTTCTACCGCCTCGCCGTCTTTCCGCTGGACATTCCGGGCCTCGCCGAGCGGATCGAGGACGTGCCCCTGCTCGTCGGCCATTTCCTGGCGAGGCAGCCGGGCCGCCGGCCGGGCGTGGTCTTCTCGCCCGAGGCCTATGCCCGCATGGCCGAGCATGGCTGGCCGGGCAATGTCCGCGAACTCCGCAACTTCGTCGACCGCGCCAACGTGATGTTCGCCGGCCGGACGATCGGCGCGGACGAGGCCGGCGCCCTGCTGGTCCGCCGCGGCCGGGTCGGCGCGATCGAGGCCCGGGCACTCTGGGCGGCCACCGAAGCCGAGCCCGAAGTCGAGCCGGTTACCATGCAGCCTGCCGACGAGGTCGTCGTCCCGATCCGCGGACGCAGCCCCTCGGCGCCCCCGCCGCAGATGAACTGCGGCGAGCCGGTCGCGCTCAAGGAGATGCTGGCCGAGATCGAGCGCCGCTATATCGAGCAGGCGCTGACCCTCTCCGGCGGGGTCATCGCCGACGCCGCCCGCATGCTCTCGCTCCAGCGCACCACCCTGATCGAGAAGATGCGCAAATATGAGATGAAGGCGGCCTAGCCCCTTCTGCCGATCGCGTCCCAGGCGGTCGCGATTTCCTGGATCATCTCGCGGGCCTGGGTGACGAGGCGCGCGTCGCTGTCGCGGCCGCCGGCGAGCACCAGCCGCCGCGCCTCGCGATAGATGGCGACGAGATCGACGGCGATCTGCCCGCCTTTGTCGAAGTCGAGGCTGGTCTCCAGCCCGGTCAGCACCGCCAGCACCTTGGACTGGTGCTGGCCGCGCTGGACATAGTCGCCGCGCGCGGTCGCGAAGGCCATGGCGTCGAGCGCCTTCAGCAGCTCCTCGTACATGATCTGGACGAGCTGGTGCGGGGTCGCGCCCTCGATCCGGCTGGCGATGTCGACGCTCTGATAGCGTGCGGTGCCGGCGCGGAACTTACCGTACTGATACATCACTCAACTCTCCCGAAACCGGAAACGCGCCACCAATCAGTCTCTGTCGTTGGTCCAGATCTTGATCTGCTGCTCGAGATAGGACTGGGTCGCCCTGAACGCCGAGACCTTGCTGTCCATGGCGGTGAAGGTCGTCAGCAACTGGTTGTAATATTTGGTCGAGCTCGCCTCGAGCTTCTCGCGGTCCTCGGCGATGCGGTCGGCTTCCTTGTCGAGCCGCTCCTGCGCCGCGGCGAAGGCGCCGCCGCGGGCGCGGAGCGCGTCGCGGATCGACTGGAGGGCGCCGCCGAGGCCCGGGTCCACGGTGATCGTCGCGCTCGCCACCGCGCCGCTGACGCCGAGGATGAGGCCGACCGCGGCCGAACCCTGGGGCGCGACGAGATTGGCCCCGACGCCGGTCATCGCGACATTGTTGACCTTGCCGGAGGCGGCCGCCGGCGGCGCGGCCGGGACCACATCGGTGATCGTATAGGTGCCGGGCGCGACCTTGCCGGCCAGGCTCTTGATGGTGAGGAAGGGGCTGGAGCTGTACTGGCCCGGATTGAACAGCGCCTCGACGCCGTCCGGGTCGGAGGCGAGCACCGCGGCGAGCCGGCCGGCATCGACGCCGAGTGTGCCGTCGCGATTGGTGCGCACGCCGATCTCGGCGAGCGTGTGCGGGCCCGTGCCGGGGCTGGACAATATCTGAGTGGGCAGCGCCGAAAGGCGCCGCTGCAGCTCGCGCACGCCGACGTCGCCGCGCAGTGCGCCGGCCTCGCCGTTGACGCCGGCCTTGGTCTGCTCGGCGATCATGCTCATCAGCTCGTTATAGGCGCTGACGAAATCCTGGACGCCCTGGCTGATCGCCGCGGTCGGGCGGGTGACGCCGACCGAGACGATGGTGCCGGGCTTCGCGCTCTTGAGGTCGATCTGGACGCCGGCGATGAGGTCGCTGAAGCTGTTCGTGCTGCGGGTCACGGCGACGCCGTCGAGCCAGACCCTGGCATCCTGCGCGGCGAGCGGCGTGGTCATCGCGTCGCTGGCGAAGCGCTCGAGCCCGCTCGTCGTGCCGCCGGGCACCGACAGCGTGAAAGCGTTGGCGGCGCCGGTCTTGCCCTTCACCACCAGCCGGGCACCGTTGGAGTCGGTGACCACGGCGGCGGTGACGCCGGCATTGGCGTCGTTGATCGCCCTGGCGAGGCCGTTCAGATTGTTGTTGGCGGCGGTGATCGTCACGTCGACCGGCGTGCCGCCGCCAGCAGCGATGGTGAGCACCCCCTCGCCGACCGGATCGGTGGCGGCCGTGAGATAGCCGGAGACGCTGGTCTGCGCCTGCGCGAGCCGCTCCACCTCGACCGAGGCGGAAAGGCCGCCGAGCCGGGAGCCGGCGAGCGCCGAGGCGGTGAAGACGCTGGTGTCGGAGACGCTCGGCTGGCTGAACAGGGTGCCGCCGGAGATCAGGCTGGAGAGCGCCGCGGCGAAGCTGTCGATCGCCGAACTGACCTGGGCGAGGCCGGAGACCTTCGCCTCGTTCGCCGCCTCGCGATTGGCGAGCAGGGTCTCTTTCGGCGCCTTGGCGGCGTTGGCGAGGTCGGCGACCAGGGCCCTGATGTCGAGCCCGGATCCGGCGCCCAGCGCATATCCGATGGAGGTGGTCATGGGGGCGTCCTTCCGTTCCTCTTCAAGAACGGCCGGAGCGGAGGATTCTTTAGGGCCAGATCGCTGGAAAACAGGACGTCATTGCGAGCGTAGCGAGGCAACCCGGAATGACGTCAGAGACCCGCTGGGTTGCCGCGTCGCCACGCTCCTCGCAATGACGGCTATCCCTTCAGGCTCCTGAGCGCCGCGGCGTCGACATTGGCTTGCGCGCCGAGCGAGAGCCGGGGGTCGGAGAGGATGCGGCGGGCGAGGTCGGCGCGGGCGCCGCTGCCGGGCGCCGCCTCGCGCAATTCGAGCGCGAGCTGGTCGAGCCAGACCGGCACGCGGTCGCCCGCACGGCGCGCCTCGGCGAGCATGCGTTCGATCTCGGCGAGCGTGACGGTGAGTTTCGGGTCCTGGTCCACTGCTGCGCGCCTTCCCTTCAACCGGGAAATAACGGCGCCGGAAGGACTTTCTTAAGCCTCGGGCAGACCGCTTGCGTCAAAGCGCATTCGGGCCGGGACCTCGATTTCGGGCTGCGCCTGGCCGGAGGATAAGGCCTGATCGAGGTTGAAGACGAAGGCGAGAATGGTGGCCACGGCGATGTAGAGATCCTCGCGGATGATCTGGCCCGGGCGCGAGGTGTAATAGAGGGCGCGGGTGAGCTGCGGATAAGAGAGCATCGGCACCTCATGCTCGCCGGCCAGCTCGCGGATCGCCTCCGCGGTGGCGCCGCGGCCTTTGGCGAGCACGACCGGCGCCGCGTCGATCTCGGGCTTGTAGCGCAATGCCACGGCGAAATGGGTCGGATTTGTGAGCACGACCGTCGCCTCCGATATTGCCTTGCGGGCGGAGTTGCGCGCGGTCTGGATCTGGCGGCTGCGCAAAGCGGCCTTGAGCTCGGGCGAGCCTTCGGTCTGCTTGTGCTCGTCCTTGACGTCCTGCTTGCTCATCCGAAGGCGCCGCATGCGCTGGAAGATCTGCGCGGGCACGTCGATCAGCGCGATCACGGCGAGCAGGCCGGCCATGACCAGGACGGTGATCGTGAAGACATGGCCGACATTGGCGAGCGCCGGTCCGATTTCCTGCGAGGAGAGACCGACCATGTTGCGGGTCTGGCTGAAGATCAGCCAGGCGCCGACGCCGCCGAGCAGGGCGACCTTGGCGATCGACTTCACCAGCTCGATCAGCCCCTGCAGGCCGAACATGCGCTTCACGCCGGTCAGCGGATTGAGCTTGTTCCCTTTGAAGGCGAAGGCCTTGCTGCGGAAGCCGAGCGAGCCGAGCGCCGCGGGCGCGGCGACCGCGGCGGCGAGGGTCAGGGCGAACAGGATCAGCACGGGCAAGGCGACCGCGCCAAGCAGCCGCAGGATCACCCGGCCCGGATCGAAATCCGCGACATCGGCATTGCCGAAGCTGAGCCCGTCCGTCACCATCGACTGGAGCGAGCTCATGATCATCGGCCCGGCGAGCGCGATCCAGGCGGCGCCGACGATGATGACGAGGGCGGTGCCGAGCTCCCTGGACTGGAGGACGTCGCCATTCTCCATCGCCTCCCTTTTGCGCTTGGGAGTCGGTGCCTCGGTCTTCTGATCCTGGTCCTGGTCGGCGGCCATGGCTCAGCCGCCGCCCAGAGCGAGCCGCCGCGCCTCGTCGAGGCCGGCGCCGATCGCCGTGTTGATGCCCTCGCCGAGCACGGGCGCGGCGATGGCGAGGAGGACGATGCCGGCGAGCAGGGCCGCCGGGAAGCCGACCGCGAACAGGTTGAGCTGCGGCGCGGAGCGGGCGAGCAGGCCCATCACGATCTGCACGAGGATGATCGCGAAGGCGACCGGCAAGGCGATTGAGAGGCCGGCGGAAAACAGGACCGCACCGAAGAAGACGAGCCCGCGCAGCGCCTCGGCGGAGAGCCAGGCATTGCCGGGCGGCAGCGCGTGATAGCTTTCGACGACCGTCCGGGCGAGCATCAGATGCCCGTCCATGGCGAGGAAGAGCAGGGTCGCGACGATCATCAGGAACTGGCCGAGCACCGGATTCTGCTGGCCGGAGGCCGGATCCATCATCGCGGCGAAGCCGAGGCCCATCGCATTGCCGATCACCTCGCCGGCGACGAGCGCGCAGGAGAAGCCGATCTGGACCGCGAAGCCGATGGCCAGGCCGGCGATGATCTCCCCGGTGACCAGCATGAAGCCGGCCATGGTCGCGAGCCCGTCCGGCGGCAGCTGGAACTGCGCGACCGCGAGCCCGGGAATGCCGACCGCGAGCGCGACGATCGCGCGGATCTGGATCGGGACGAAATTGGCGCCGAAGATCGGCGCGGCGAGGAAGGCGGCGCCGGGCCGGAGCATCGCCACCAGCCAGACCCAGAGCTGATCCTCGACGCCGACGAACCCGGCCGGGATCATTTCACGATCTCGGGGATCATCGTGTTGAACACGTCCTGGGTGAAGCCGCTGATCAGCACCATGATCGAGCCGCCGAAAATGGCGAGGCAGATGGCGACGACGATGAGCTTCGGGACGAAGGTCAGGGTCTGCTCGTTGATCGAGGTCGCGGCCTGGATCATGCCGAGGATGAGGCCGGCGATGAGCGCAGGGATCAGGATCGGCGCCGAGGCGAGGGCCAGGATCCAGAGCGCCTGCTGCGCGACGCCGATGAAGAAATCGCCCTCCATGTCGCTAGCCTCCCGAGAATGAGGAGGCGAGCGAGCCCATGGTCAGGGTCCAGCCGTCGACCATGACGAACAGCAGCAGCTTGAACGGCATGGAGACGATCGTCGGCGAGAGCATCATCATGCCCAGCGACATCAGGGTCGACGAGACAACGAGGTCGATGATCAGGAAGGGCAGGAAGATCAGGAAGCCGATCTGGAAGGCGGTCTTGAGCTCCGAGGTGATGAAGGCGGGCAGCAGGATCGAGAAGGGCACGGCCTCCGGGTTCGGGAAGCGCTCGACGCCCGCCAGGCCGGCGAACATGCGAAGGTCGGTCTCGCGGGTCTGGCGGATCATGAAGCCGTGCAGGACAGTGCCCGAACGCGAGACAGCCTCCTCGATCGTGATCTGGCCGTTGCCATAGGGCGTGTAGGCCCGGGAGCCGATCTCGTCGATCACCGGCTTCATCACGAACAGGGAGAGGAACAGCGAGAGCCCCACGAGAACCTGGTTGGGCGGAGTCTGCTGGAGGCCGATCGCCTGGCGGAGGATGGAGAGGACGATCAGGATGCGGGTGAAGCTGGTCATCATGAGCAGGATCGACGGCAGCACCGTCAACAGGCTCATGAGCAACAGGATTTGGAGCGACAGCGAGAGCGGGCGGCCGTCGCCGGAAATGGCGCCGAGCGCCTTGGTCAGCGCGCCGCTCTGGCCGCCGGCGGGCGAGGTCGCATTGGGCGTCCCGGTGGCCGGTGCCTGAGCAGAGGTCGCCGTCGGAGCGGCGGGCGCCTGGGCGGTCGCGGCCGGAGCCTGCGCCGGCTGGGCCTGCGCGCTCTCGGGCCGGAAGGTGAAGGCGGCGAGCACGGCGAGGAGCGCGATCGCGATCCCCCAGATGGCCCTGCGTCCGCGGGACGGCGGCGTGTCAGTCACCGAAGCGGCCCACGGTCGTAGGCAGCGGCGCCACGGGGGCGCTGCCGTCGGCGACGAGCTGGACGCCGGTGCGGGAAACGGAAAGCAGCAGGCGGCGCCCCTCGAACTCGACCACCGCCAGCTTGGCGGTGGCACCGAGCGGGGTGGCGTCGAGCAGGGTCACCAGCCGCTCGCGGCGGCCGGCGGCGCCGATCCCCTGCTGGGCACGCCGCCACAGCCAGAGCGAGCCCCAAGCCAGCCCGCCGACCAGCGGGATGAGGATCAGCAGCTTGATGATATAGCCGAGGGTGGCGCTCATTTGCGGCGCTCGGCCCCCGGCATGGCACCCTCGGTCGCGACGACCTCGACGACGCGGATGCCGAAGCGGCCGTTCACGGTCACCACCTCGCCGCGGGCGATCAGGGTGCCGTTCGCCATGATGTCGAGCAGCTCGTGCGACTGGCGGTCCAGCTCGACGATGCTGCCCTCGGCGAGATCCATCAGCTCCGAAAGCTTCAGCGCGGTGCTGCCGACCTCGACCGACAGGCGGACGGAGATGTCGGCGAACAGGCCGAAATTGCGGCGGGCGAACTCGTCCGCCGGCCCGGCCTCGATAATGTCCTGACCCTCTTTCACTGACCGAACCTCCTGCTTTCCATTTTCTCGATCTTGAGCGCCGCCTTGCCGTCCCTCTCGCCGACCGAGCCGAGCGCGACGCGGCGCCCGGCGACGATCAGGGGGACGAGCTTGGTGAGGCTCACGGGAATGACGTCGCCCTCACGCAGCTGCATCAGCTCGGAGAGCGACAATTCCGGACGGGCGAGCACGGTGCGCGCCTCGATGCGGACCTCGCCGACCGCGGCGCCGAGCCGCTGGCGCCAGTCGCCGCTGCGGGCGCCCGCCTCGTCATGCGACCTGGCCGCCAGCTCCGGCTCGACCGCGCGCAGGGCGGCGACGGGATAGAGGATCTCGATGCCCGAGCCCGGGCCGGTCCAGGGCGCGACCTCGAAACGGGTGATCGCCACGGCCTCGTCGGCGCCCGCGAGATCGGCGAAGCCGACATTTGTCTCGCGGCCTTTGAGCTGCGGGCGGACCGGCACGATTTCCTGCCAGACCTCGGCGAGCGCGCCGATCACGGCCTCGGCGAGGCGGCCGAGCAGGCTCTCCTCGGTCGGGGTGAACTCACGGGCGCGGCGGCTCGGCGCGGTGCCGTTGCCGCCGTAGAAGGCGTCGACCAGGCGGCTGACGAACTCCGGCTCGATGCGCAGCAGGATCGCGCCCTTGAGCGGGCGGAAGCTGTACAGGCTGAGGCTGACGAACTCGCTCTGCTCGGCCCGCCAGTCGCCGAAGGCGCGGACCTCCGCCGGCAGGGTCTCGACGCGCGGCTTCGCCCGCGCGAATGGCTCGATCACGTCGCGCAGACGCTTGACCATGCGTTCGCCCAGCCGGTCGAGCGCCGGGATCGCCGCCATGGTGCGGCCGGCATCCCCGCCAAGCGAGAAAGCGCGCGCCGGCCCCGCCGACGCGCTCTCCCCGCCGGGCCCACCGTCGCGGGCCTCGCTCATCAGGGCCGAAATCTCTTCGCCCGAAAGGGTCTGGTCCTGGCTCATTGCGTGACGAAACTCGTGAAATAGACGTCATCTATCCCGCCAAAACCTTCCCGATTGGTTAACACCCTGTTTATCGCGTCCTTTAACGCGTTCTTAAGGGCTTCCTTCCCGGAAAGTGTCGTGATTTCAACGGGATCGGCCTCGGAGAGGGTCAGGATGACGGCCGAGCGTATGGCCATCATGTTGCGTTCGACATTCTCTTTCACATGGTCGTCGTAGAAAGTGGAAAGGCCGAGGCCGATCTGGACGAAATTGTCGCCGCCCCGGAGGTTCGAGGTGAAATTGCCCTCGAGCGTGATGTAGGTCGTCTTGAAGACGCGCGGATCGGGCCGGCCGGTGCGCGCGGCGGCGCGGCCGCGCTCGGCCGCCGCCTCGCTCACGCCGTCCTTGACGACGAGCTGCGGCTGCTCCGCATGCTCTTCCTCGGCGGCATGACCGCCGCCGCTGCCCGGCAGGCCGTACATGGCATAATAGCCGCCGCCCGCGCCCAGCAGGACGACGAGCAGGAGGAGGATGAGCTTCTTCTTCTTGCCCTTCTTCTTCGGCCTGGCTTCGGCGCCGGCATCGGCGGGCGCGGTTGCGGCGATATCGGTCATCGTTCAGCTCCTCAGGCGTAGCGGTCCAGGCCGGCGCGGCGGGACGCGCGGGCGGAAGCGACGGCGTCCTCGCCCGCGCCGGGCGCGGTCCTGATCATGGGGTTGTGGCGGGCCTCGTCCTGCCGGCGCTGGTCGCCCGGCGCGTGCCGGCCGGAGCCCGAAAGGTCGACATGGGTCTCGGCGATGCGCACGCCCTGCGCCCGCGCCTCGGCGGCGAGCCGGGGCTGCGCGTCGGCCAGGATCTGCCGCGCCGCCTCGGTCTCGACGGTGAGGCGGACGGCGGTGCCGTGATCGCCCTGCTGCAGCTCGACCTGGAGGTGGCCGAGCGTCTGCGGATGCAGGCGGAAACGCAGCGGGCTGTCGTTCGAGCCGGCGGCGGCGATGTCGCGCGCCAGCCGGTCGAGCCACTGGCCGTCACGTGCCAGATCGAACTGACGGTCGACGGCGACGTCGGCGATGCGCGCGCCTTCGACGGTGCGCGGGGCCTCCGCCTTGAGCGGCGTGGATTGCGGCGGCGTGGCCGCGAGCAGCGGCGGGAGCGGCTCCGAGATCGCCTGCGTCACGGGCGCCGGGACCGGCGCCGCCGGCTGCGGCTGGATGGGAGCCGGGGCCTGGCCCTGCGCCGGCATGGCGGTGGCCTCGGGCCTGGCCGCGACGGGGGCGGTTTCCTTCGCAGTGCGGCCGGCCGGCTTCGGCAGGACCTGCTTGCGCTGCAGGAGCTCCTTTACTGCCGCCTCGAGCTGCGGGCCCGCCTGCGTCTGCGGCTGTGCCTCAGCCGGCTTGGCCTCTGGCTGCGGGGCGTTGGATGGCGCTTCCTCGAGGCTCTTCGTTCCTGTGGCGACCTGCGGGAGCATCGCCTTGCCGTTGGCCGTCCCGCTGGCCGGCTGCGCGACCGGACGGACCGGTGCTTCGGCCCGGGTCTCATGGCTGTCGACAGGAGGCGTCTCGCCGGCGGCGACTGTCGGCAGCTCCTGCGGCCCGGCGGACGCCGGCTGGACCGGCACGAACGGAATGATCACGGCCGGCACCGGCGTCTGGCCGGTCTTGATCGTGTCGGGCGTCTCGGACGCCTCGGACGTCTCGGCCTTGCTCTCGGGCGCGTCGCCGTCCTCGCCGGGGGGAAGGATCGCCTCGCCGATCTCCGACAGGAGAAGCTCCACGCCCTCGGCGGGCTGCTCCGGCACCGGCGGCACCGGCTGGGTCGGCCGGCCGCGGACGGCCGGCATCTGCGCGGCGAAATCGCCGGGGGCACCGTCGACGGGCGCGGCCTTGGCGGCAGGGAGGGGCAGCGGCGTGCTGCGCATGTTCGGGATCGAAGCCATCATCTCAGTCTCCCTGAACCCGGGCGCGGCGGCGGAAGGTGCCGCGCAATTTCTGTTCCGCCAGCTCCTCGGCGGCGCGATAGGCGATATTTTCGAGCTTCTCGGCGCTCTCCTGGTCGCGGCGGGCGGCGAGCCTTTCGGCCTCGCGCACGGCGGCGGCGGAGCGGGCGGATTCGATCGTAGGCGCAAGGCCGAGGCGGGCGCTGTCGAGCCGCATGGCGAGCTCGCCCATCTGGGCGAGCGCCTGGCCTGAGGTCGGGCCCGCGACCGGCTTCAGCTCGGCGCGCATCTGCTGGAGGCGCTCGCGCGACAGTTCCAGTGAGCGCACCCGGCCGGCGGCGGTCGCCGCGGCATTGGCGGCGAGCGCATGCTGGATCCGGCGGACCTTCACGATGCGCTGGCGCTGGCGAAGGGCGGCGCTCATGACGCCATCAGCCCGATCAGGCCCGCGACAGACGCGTCATAGGGCGCGCGCTCCAGTTGCGGCTGGGTGAGGAAATCGAGCAATTCCGGCCGGCGGACGATCGCCTCGTCGATCAGGGGATCGTTGCCCGGCGCATAGGCGCCCATCAGGATCAGGTCGCGATTCTCCTCGAAGGCGGACCAGAGCCGGCGGAAGCCGGCGGCCGCCTGGGCATGTTCGGGCGTGACGATGTCGGCCATGACGCGGGACAGCGACTTGCCGATGTCGATCGCCGGATAGACGCCCTGCTCGGCGAGGCCGCGCGAGAGGATGATATGGCCGTCGACGATCGCCCGCGCGGCGTCGACGATCGGGTCCGACGTGTCGTCGCCGTCGGCGAGCACGGTGTAGAGCGCGGTGATCGAGCCGCCGGTCAGCGCGTCGGCGCCGGCCCGCTCGACCAGTTTCGGGATCAGGCCGAGCGCGGAGGGCGGATAGCCCTTCACGGTCGGCGGCTCGCCGAGCGAGAGGCCGATCTCGCGCTGCGCGTGGGCGACGCGGGTGAGGCTGTCGACGAGCAGCAGGACCTTGAGGCCGCGCGCGCGGAAATCCTCGGCGATGGCGGTGGCGCGCATCGCCGCGCGGAGGCGAAGCAAGGGCGCATGGTCGGCCGGGACGGCGACCACCACGGCCTTGCGGCGGACTTCGGGCGGCAGCTTGGTAGCCAGGAAGTCAGAGACCTCGCGGCTGCGCTCGCCGATCAGGCCGACGACGATCACGTCGGCGTCGGCGCCGGCGATCATCTGGCCCATCAGCACGGATTTGCCGACGCCGGAGCCGGCGACGATGGCGATGCGCTGGCCGACGCCGGCGGTCAGCATCGCGTTCACGGCGCGCACGCCGGTGTCGAACGGCTTGGTCACGCGGGCCCGCGAGAGCGGATTGTCCTGGACGCCGTGCAGCGGCCATTTGTCGACCGCGCCGACCGGGCCGAGCCCGTCCAGCGGATTGCCGAGCCCGTCGACGACGCGGCCGAGCAGAGCGGGGCCGACCTCGGCCATTGCGCTCGACGCATCAGGCTCGACGCGGGCGCCATTGGCATGGGCGGCTGCCCCGTCCAGTGCCATGAGGAGGGTGCGGTCGCCGCGGAAGCCGACCACCTCGGCCCGGCTGACCTGGTTGCCGGCGGAGACGATGCGCGCGCCGGCGCCGATCGGCCGGGTGAAGCCGGTCGCCTCGAGCATCAGCCCGTCATAGGCGGCGAGCCGGCCGACGACGCGGGGGCCGGTCTCGCCGACGCGGACATGGTCCACCAGGTTGCGGGCGCGGTCGAGGAGCATCGTCATTGCGGCGTCCCCATCCGGTCCAGCTCGGCCCGCAGCCGCTCGAGGCGGACGGCGGGGCCGTCCTCGATCCAGCCATGGCCGGTCTCGAGCACGATCGAACCGCGGGCGAGCGCGGGATCGGCCTCCAGAGTCATTGACAGGCCGGCGCGCTCCAGATGGACGATGTCGTCCGGATGGGCGCGCAGCTTGCTCGGCTCGACGTCGCGCGCGACCAGGGCCGCCGCCTGCTGCGCGCGGGCAACGAGCAGATTGCCGTCGATCTCGACCTGCCCGACCACCTCGCGGACGAGCCGGTCGACGGTCTCGGCGAGCAAGAGGGCGAGAGCATTGGCCGGCTCGGGCCGGAGCACCTGCAGCGACTGGGCGAGGCGGGCGAGCGCGTCGCGCTCCGCCTCATAGTCCAACTCGGCCTCGCGGCGGCCCTCGGCATGGCCGGCGGCGAAGGCCTCTTCCTCCAGCCGGACGCGTTCCTGCTCGGCGGTCAGCGGCAGCGCGCCTTCGTCATTGTCCGCGGTGAAGCCGCCCTCGGCGCTGCGCGGCCGGAAGCCGACCTCGCGGTGGCTGAGGACGAAGCTGCCGAGGCTCTCCGCCTGGGCATCGATGGCGCGCAGCAGCCTAGACATAATCGTCGCCCCGGCCGGCGAGCATCAGGCTGCCGGAATCGGCGAGGCGCCGGGCGATCGCCAGCACCTCCTTCTGCGACTCCAGCACCTCGGCGAGGCGCAGCGGGCCGCGCTCGGCCATCTCGTCGCGGATCGAATCCGCGGCGCGGGCCGACATGCAGCCCAGCATCTTCTCGCGGAGCTTCTCGTCGGCGCCCTTGAGCGCCACGACCAGCATGTCGTTCTCGACGTTGCGCAGCAGGATGCCGAGATTCTTGTCGTCCAGCTCCATCAGATCCTCGAAGACGAACATCTCGTCCTCGATCCGCTGGGCGAGCTGCTTGTCGAGCTTGCCGAGGCTGCGGATGATCGTCTTGTCCGAGCCCGGGCGCAGGTTGTTCATGATCTTGGCGGCCTCGCTGGCGCCGCCGCGCGACGCGGCGGGGGCCGTGTTCACGCGGGCAACCTGGCGGACCAGGATCTTCTCCAGCTCCTCGATCGCCTCCGCGCTCACCGATTCCAGCTTGGCGACGCGGAAAATGACGTCGGGCTGGACGTCCGAGGGGAGCAGCTGCAGCACGTCGGCGGCGATCGGGGGCTCCAGATGGGCGAGCACGATCGCGGCGATCTGCGGATGCTCCTCGGCGATCAGGGCGGCGATGGTCTTGGCGTCCATCCAGCGGAGCGGCTCGAGCGCGCGGCTGCGGGTCGGCGGCGTGATCCGGGCGAGCACATTCTCGGCGCGCTCGGCGCCCAGGGCGTGCTCCATGACGGCGCGGATGCGCGGCGCGGCGCCGAAGCCGATCGAGGTGCGCTGCCGCGTCCGGGTCATGAAGGTGTTGAACACGCCCTCGACCTGGTCCTCGGAGACGTCGGCGACGTTGAACATCGCGCTGCCCAGATGCTGGACCTCGTCCGGCTCCAGATAGGAAAGGATCTCCGCGGCCTCGCTGTCGCCGAGCATCATCAGGAGGATGGCGGCGGCGTCGCTGCCGCTCGGCCCGGCGGCCGGGCCGTTGCTGGAGAAGCCGGAGGTTTCGAGATTATCCATTGCGCTCGGCTCCGGATTCGGTGCGGATGAGATCACGCACGACGAGCGCGGCGCGGGCGGGGTCCTGGCGGACGAAGGCGCGGATCAGGGCGGCGCGCGCCTCATAGTCGCGGGTGGCCTCGATCATCTCCAGCGACACCTTGACGTCGAGCTCGGTGCCGCTGCTGCGATCGACCCGGTCGGCGATCGCATTGGCGATCTCGCCGCCGACGCGGGTGCGGCTGGCCTTGCCGGCGACGGCGCGGTTGGCGAGCGCGGCCTGCGTCTTGCGGAGCAGGGGCTTGGCGAAGACGAAGATGACGAGCAGGGCGATGATCAAGGCGGTCAGGTTGCGCACGACCAGCGACACCCAGCCGGCTTCCCACCAGCTCGGCGCAGCCTCCTCGGTGGCCGCGAAGGGCCGCGAGGTGATCGCGACGACGTCGCCGCGCGCCTGGTTGAAGCCGACCGCGCCCTTCACGAGCTGCTCCAGATTCTGGATCTCGCGGATGTCGCGGGGGCGCCCTTCCGGATTGCGCAGGGCGACGGCGACGCTGAGGCGGCGGACCGTGCCCGTCTGGGCGCGGGTCACCGAGACCTCGCGGCCGACGGCGTAGCTGCGGTTGTAATTCTCGGTGCGGTTCGTACCCGGCACGGCCGGAGCGGCGCCGGCCGGCGCGCCCTGGGCCGGGACCGAGACCGCGCCGCCGGGGGCCGCGGCGACCTGCGCGGCCGGCGGCGGGGTGTTGGAGAGCGCGCCCGGGACGCCGCCCGCGGCCGCGGCACCTGCGCCGGCACCGCCTTCGGCCGAGACCTGGCCTTCCTCGGCAGTCATCGCGCGCTGGTTCTCGGGGAAGCCCTCGCGCGTCGACTGGGTCTCCGAGAAGTCCATCTCGGCGCTGACCTCGGTGGTGAAATTGCCGGCACCGACGATCGGGGTCAGCAAGGTGGTGATCGCCTGGCGGGCGCGGTCCTCGACCTGGTTCTGGATGGCGAGCTGCCGCTCCGAGGCGGCGCCCGGGCCGCTGCCGCCGGTGCGGGACAGCAAACGGCCGTTCTGGTCGATCACCGACACGCCCTCCGGCGCGAGGCCGGGGACGGAGGAAGCGACCAGATTGACGATCGCCTGCACCTGGTCGTCGCCAAGCGTGCGGCCGGACGACAAGGTGAGCATGACCGAGGCGGCGGCATTGCTGCGCGTGCGCACGAAGACGCTCGGCTGCTCCGCGGCGAGATGGACGCGCGCGGTCTGCACGACGTCGATCGCCTCGATGGTGCGGGCGAGATCGGCTTCGCGCGCCGCGCGGATCCGCTCGGCCTCGACCGCGCGGCTGGCGCCGAGCGGCATGTCGGCGACCACGTCGGCCCCGCTGGTGCCGCCGCGGGGCAGGCCCTGCGAGGCGAGCGCCATGCGGGCGCGGTGATAATCGTCGTCGGAGACCTGGATTGCGCCGGTGTCGCGGTCGATCGAATTGGCGATGCCGGCGCTGTTCAGCGCCTCGACCACCGCCGCCTTGTCGCCGTCGGCGAGACCGGTGAAGAGCGTGCGGCTGGGCGCGGCCGCGACCGTCATCCAGATCAGGGCGGCAATGCCGAGCACGCCGAGGAAGCCGAGCAGGGGCAGGCTGCGCGCCACCGCCGGCTGGGCGAGAAAGCCGCGCACCCCCTGCATGGCGCCGCCGGACCGCAAGGGCGCGGCGCTGCGCGGGGGGACGGGCGTGAGATCGTTGAGCGTGGTATCGGTCATGGCTCGTTACACCGGCATGGACATGATGTCTTTGTAGGCGGTCAGGAGGCGGTTCCTGACCTGCAGGGTCGCCTCGAAGCCGAGCGACGCCTGCTGGCGCGAGAGCATCACGGCCGCGATGTCCGTGGTCTCGCCGCGCTCATAGGCCTCGGTCATCGCCGAGGCGCGGGCCTGGCTTTCGTTGACCTGGCGCAAAGCCGTCTGCAGCGCGTCGCCGAAGCCGCCCGGGCGGGTCGCCTCGGGGCCGCCGATCGTGCCCGGCTGGCCGCTGCCGGCGAGGCCGGCGGCACGCTGCAGGGCGCTGTTCTGTTCGAGGATGGCGCTTCGCATCGCCATCAGCCGGCTTGCATCGATGGTCATCCATTATCTCCTAGGCGGCCACGGCGCGCATTTCGGCGAGCCGGTATCGAAGGGTGCGTTCGCTGATCCCGAGCCGGCGGGCGGCGCGGAGGCGGTGGCCGCCGACCTCGTCGAGCGCGGCGCGGATCGCCTGCGCCTCGGCGGTGCGGGCGGCCTCGTCGAGCGAGAGCGGGGCGGGGAAGTGGAAGGGCGCATTGGCCGGCGCGGCGGGGGCGCCGTCGATGACGAGATCGCCGGCCTCGATCCGCTCGCCGCCGCGCAGCAGGATCGCGCGCTGGAGGACGTTCTCGAGCTCGCGGCAATTGCCCGGCCAGCTGTGGGCGGCGAGCCGCGCCATTGCTGCGGGGGTCGGGAAGGCGAAGGGGGCGGAGGGCGGGCAGTGGCGGACGAGCATGGCGGCGGCGATGGCGGGGATGTCCATGGCGCGCTCGCGGAGCGGCAGCAGATTCACCGGCATGACGTTGAGCCGCCAGTAGAGATCGGCGCGGAAGCGGCCGGCGGCGACTTCGGCGGCGAGGTCGCGGTTGGCGGAGGCGATGATGCGCAGGTCGACCGGCTCCGGGCGGACGGCGCCCACCGGGAGGATCTCGCGCTCCTGGATGGCGCGGAGCAATTTGGCCTGGAGGGCGAGCGGTATCTCGGCGATCTCGTCGAGCAGGAGGGTGCCGCCGTCCGCGGCGCGGAACAGGCCCTCGCCGTCGGCGCCGGCTCCGGTGAAGGCGCCCTTGCGATGGCCGAACAGGATCGCCTCGAGCATCGACTCGGGGAGCGCCGCGCAATTGACGGCGGTGAACGGGCCGTGCGCTCTCGGGGAGCAGAGATGGATGTAGCGGGCGAGGCCTTCCTTGCCCGTGCCGGTCTCGCCGAGCAGCAGCACCGAGGCGTCGCTGGCGGCGATGCGGGCGGCGAAGTCGAGCGTCGCCGCGCTCGCCGCCTCGCCGCAGGCCGGGCGGCCATTGGGACGGAGCAGTTCGGCGATCAGCGCATTGCCGAAGGCGAGGTCGTCGGGGCCGAAGGCGAGGCGGGCCGGCGCGTTCATCGTCGCGCGCGTCCAGGCGGGGGTGCGCGCGCCATAATCGAGGATCAAATCATACGGGGCGGCGCAGGCCTCCTCCTCGGGCGCGAACACGGCGAGGCCCCTGGCCCAGCCCTGCTCGGACGCGAAAATCGCGGAGGCGAGGCCGGCGCCGGCCAGCACAGCTGCCAGCGCCGGATTTGCCTCTGCGACCTTTTCGCTGATGCCGATCATCATACCCCCGGGATTCACTCGATCCGGGAGGTGCAAGCGCCGTGCCAATTGCCGCCGGCTTCTTGCCGCTCTCTTGCGGGTTCTGAACAGGGGCAGAAGAAACGTCGGCCATTTGACGGTGCGCGTCGAAAAAACGTCGCCTGAAACTTTCGACGATTAAAGCCCGTGGCAGGCCAGCCGTTAACTGCATCGTGGCACGACGGGATGACCCGGTCAGCCGCGAATGAGCGGGAAAGGAACCGTAGAATGACTGTCATCAACACCAATACGGCTGCGCTTCGTGCGCAGAACGGCAGCCGGGTCGCCAACCAGGCCCTCCAGACTGCCATGGAGCGCCTGTCGACCGGCAAGCGCATCAACTCTGCCAAGGACGACGCCGCCGGCCTCGCGATCGCGAGCTCGATGACGTCGCAGATCCGCGGCATGAACCAGGCCATCCGCAACGCGAACGACGGTATCTCGCTCGCGCAGACCGCGGACGGCGCGCTCAACGAAGTCACCAACATGCTGCAGCGTATCCGCGAGCTGGCGGTGCAGAGCGCCAGCGGCACCTATTCGGACGACGACCGCGCCAACCTGCAGGCGGAAGTTGCCGAGCTCGGCGCCCAGATCGACGCGATCATCTCCGACACGACGTTCAACGACGTCGCGGTGTTCGGTTCGAGCGACGTCACCGTCTCCATCCAGACGGGCTACAACTCGGGCGACACGACCACGCTGACGATCACCGGTCTCGACGTCTCCGCCGCTTCGGCTTCCGATATTTCGGACGCTTCCGGCGCCGGCACCGCGCTGACCGATGTCGACGCCGCGCTGGATGCGGTCAACGTGACCCGCGCCTCGCTCGGCGCCGGCCAGAGCCGCCTCGAGTCGGTCGTCAACAACCTGAGCAATCAGGTCACCAACCTCAGCGATGCGCGGTCGCGGATCGAGGACGCCGATTTCTCGGCCGAGACGACCAACCTCGCCAAGGCCCAGATCCTGAGCCAGGCGTCGACTGCGATGCTCGCCCAGGCCAATCAGAGCCAGCAGGACGTGCTGAGCCTGCTCCGCTAACCCCACCGATAGCGGAGAAAAGAGAGCCCGGCGCGGACCCCCGCGCCGGGCTTTTCTTTGATTGATCCTTTCGTCGCAGGCGGCCTCGTCAGGCCCAGTCCCGAAGATCGGCGCGCACGCGGTCGAGCGCGGCCTTCTTGATCTGGCAGATGCGGGCGGCGCCGACGCCGAGCGTCTGGCCGATCTCCTCCAGGTTCATCTCCTCGACGAAATAGAGCTGGAGGACCATCGCCTCGCGCTCGGGCAGGGAGGAGATCGCCTCGGCGATCGCGCCCTGCAGGCGCTCGCGGTCGATCGCGTCGTCGGCCCGCTCCTCGACGTCGGCGAACCACATCGAATGATCGGAATAGACCTCGTCGATCGATTCCTGCTGCACGGCCTGGCTGTCGTCGACCATCGCGCGATAATCGGCGGCGGCGAGGCCCATTTCCTCGGCCATCTCGGCCTCGCTTGCGGCGCGGCCGAGCCGGCCCTCCAGCCGCGAGCGGATCCGGGCCAGCTCGCGGCGGCGCTGGATCGCGGCGCGGCAGATGGTGGCGTGGCGGCGGAGATGATCGATCATCGCGCCGCGGACGCGCAGGGTCGCATAGGTGGCGAAGGCATGGCCCCGGTCCTCGAAGCCGTTCGCCGCCTCGACCAGCGCGACCATGCCGATCTGGGCGAGATCCTCGACGTCGATCGCCGAGGCGACGCGGGCATGGACGTGCCAGGCGATCCGGCGGACCAGAGGCATGTGCGTGCGCACCAGCGCCTCCGGCGTCGGCTTCGCCTGCCTGGCATAGGTATGC
Organism: Allosphingosinicella sp.; assembly: GCF_035626655.1. Lineage (GTDB taxonomy): Bacteria > Pseudomonadota > Alphaproteobacteria > Sphingomonadales > Sphingomonadaceae > Allosphingosinicella. Next base: position 112,622 of record NZ_DASPNF010000022.1, on the reverse strand, counting down.
TGCGGATCAATGAGCGCCATGGCTCACCTCCGCGAAAATCCGCTCCGGCGGCATGGCCGCGGCCGGCAGGGCGAGGCGCCGGGCCAGCGCGCCGAAGGCGCGCGAGGCCGGGGCGCCCGGGAAGATCTCGACGACGCAGCGCTTCCGGAGCACCGCCTCCTTCACATAATTGTCCGTCGGGATGGCCCCGGCATAATTGAGCTCGACGTCGAGGAACCGGCCGGCGATCGCGCGGAAGCGGTCGAAGAGCTGGCGGGCGGCGACGTCGTGGCGGACCATGTTGCAGACGATGTCGAAATCGCTGGTGCCGTGGGCGACGTTGAGCGCCTTCACCACCGCATAGGCGTCGACGAAGCTGGTCGGCTCCGGGGTGAGCACGATGAGCGGCGTATCGGCGCTGGCGACCAGAGCGAGCGCGGAGGCCTCGAGGCCGCCGCCCGTGTCGATCACCACCTGGTCGTAATCGGCGAGGTGCGGCTGCAGCGCCTCCATCAGGCGCGCGCGTTCCGCGGCGGAAAGGGTGGAGCCGGTCCCGGTGCCGCTATGGCCGGGCAGGAAGCGGAGGCCGGCGGGGCCGGTCTGGAGGAGGTCGTCCAGGCCGCAGCGGCCGGCAAGCAGGTCGCCGATCGTCCAGGCCGACGGCATGCCGAGCAGTATCGCGGCATTGGCGAGGCCCATGTCGCAGTCGATCAGGAGGGTGCGGTCGCCGGCCTGGGCAAAGGCGACGGCAAGATTGACGCTGACATTGGTCTTGCCGGCGCCCCCCTTGCCGGAGGCGACCGAAATGATGCGGGCACGGGTCGGGAAGGGAATCACGCAACAACCTCCGATTGAAGAAGCGGACGCTCGGGCTCGCCGCCGACGATGGCGACGACCTCGACAGGCTTGCTGTCGGGGATTTCGAGCAAAGAGAGGACCGGCACGTCGGGGACGTGCGGGGCGAGCAGGCGAGAGAGCGCCCGGCGCGCGATCGGCGAGGTAACGACGGCGAAGCGGCGTCCTTCGGACAGCAGCGGTCCGGCGACCTCGCCGATCGCGTGGACGAGCTTGTTGCCGAGGCCCGGCTCGATCGGATGGACCGCGCCCTGGCCGCTGCGCACGGCCTGGCTCAGCAGATGCTCGAGGCCCGGATCGAGCGTGACCACGGGGAGCGGCATCCTGACCGGCACGATCGTCTGCACGATCAGCGCGCCGATCCGCTGGCGGACCTCCTCGACGAGCTGGACGGGATCGGCCTCGGTGCGGGCGGCGTCGGCCATCGCCTCGGCGATGCGGCGGAAATCCTTGAGCGGGACGCCTTCGGCCAGCAGCGCGCGGCAGAGCCCGGCCAGAGCGGCGAGGCTGAGCGGCTGCGGGACGAGGTTGGCGGCGAGCTGGGGCGCGCTTTCCTTCAGCGCGTCGAGCAGCTTCTGCGCCTCGTCCATGCCGAACAGGTCGGCCGCGGCGGCCTGCACGACCTGGTTGAGATGGGTAGCGACGACGGTGGCCGGATCGACCACCGTATAGCCGGCGACCACCGCCTCGGCGCGCTGCGCCGGGCTGATCCAGACGGCGTCGAGACCGAAGGTCGGGTCCTTGCAGGGCCGGCCCTGGACGCGGTCGATCAGGTCGCCGCTGTCGAGGGCGAGCAGATCGTCGGGGAAGATCTCGTCCTCGGCGACGACGACGCCGGCGACCGAGATGCGGTAGCTGTTCGGCGAGAGGGTGAGCTCGTCGCGGACCCGCACCAGGGGCACGACGAAGCCGAGCTCGCGGGAGAGCTGGCGGCGGATGCCGGTGATCCGGGCCATGAGCGGCGCGCCCTTGCGCTCGTCGACCAGGCCGACCAAGGCGAAGCCCAGCTCCAGGCCGAGCGCGGCATCGTCCGACACCTCGTCCCAGCCGATCGTGCTCGGCGAGGCGACGGGCTCCTCCTTCGGCGCCGCTTCGGCGAGGGCGCGGGCTTTTGCGGCCTTGCGCAGCCGGTGGGCGATGAAGAAGGCGAGGCCGGCGAAGGGCAGGATGGTGAAATGCGGCATGCCGGGGAGCAGGCCGAGGAAGAGCAGGATGCAGGCGACCGGCAGCCAGGCGCCGGCAAGGCCGAACTGGCGGGTGATCTGGCCCGACAGGTCGAAGGGCGAGGAGACCCGGGTGACGATCGACGCCGCGGCGATGGAGAGCAGAAGCGCCGGCACCTGAGCGACCAGCGCGTCGCCGATCGCCAGAAGCACGTAATTGGACGCGGCATTGCCGAGCGTCATGCCGTGGCTGGCGACGCCGAGGATCAGGCCGCCCAGGATGTTGACGACGAGGATCAGCACGCCGGCGATCGCGTCGCCCTTCACGAACTTGGAGGCACCGTCCATCGAGCCGTAGAAATCGGCCTCGGTGGCGATCTCCTGGCGGCGGCTCTTGGCCTCTTCCGGCGTGAGCAGGCCGGCGTTGAGATCGGCGTCGATCGCCATCTGCTTGCCGGGCATGGCGTCGAGGGTGAAGCGCGCCGAGACCTCGGAGACGCGGCCGGCGCCCTTGGTGATGACGATCAGGTTGATGATCATCAGGATCATGAAGACGAAGATGCCGACGGCATAATCGCCGCCGATCAGGAAGCTGCCGAAGGCCTCGATGACATGGCCGGCCGCAGCCGAGCCCTCATGGCCGTTGACCAGGACGACGCGGGTCGAGGCGACGTTGAGCGCGAGCCTGAGCAGGGTCGCGAACAGCAGGACCGTCGGGAAGGAGGAGAAATCGAGCGGCTTGGCGACGTTCAGCGCCACCATCAGCACGGCGAGGCTGATCATGATGTTGGCGACGAAGCCGATGTCGAGGAAGGTCGCTGGGATCGGCACCACCATCAGCGAGACGAGCAGCAGGATGGCGATCGGCAGGACCGCTCCGCGCGACGCGCTCAGCCACATCGACCGGTTCATCCTAGACCTGGCCTCCCAGCTGCGCGAGCATCAGATAGGCGAGCCGCGCGTAACGCGGCGACGGGCCCGCCGCCCGGCCGCGGTCGCGGCCCAGCTCGAGCAAGGTGTCCGGATCGATCGCGTTCGGATTGCCGAGGTTGAGGCTGGCGAAGGCGAGCGCGTCGGCGTCCAGGCCGCGTTGCTCGGCGGAATCGAGCGGATTGGCGTCCAGCGTCGCGGCGCGCGGCAGCTGCGGCATGTCAAGCGCGGCGGCGCGGACCGTCCCCTCGAGGAAGGACGGGGCCGGCGGGCGCTGGCGGACCGGAGCGGGGGCATGGCTGCCGCCGCCGCCATGGTTGCCCGTCGCGATCTTCTCGGCGAAGCGGGCGCGGATCTCCGCAAAGCTGCGCATCGAGCCGTCGCGATTGTAGAAGATCGGCCGGTTGGCGCGGGCCGCCTGCGGCAGCATCACCGCGGCGGGCGCATCGGGCGAGGATTGATGGGCGCGCAGGAAGCGCGCAGCCCCGCCCGCGCCCAGGAAATGGGCGAGGTAGAGGTCGACCGGCTCCATCCGGCGGCCGAGCCGGTTCTCAAGGAAACGGCCATTGTCCGCGGCATATTCGGCGGCCATGGCCGAGGCGGCCTCGGGCTGGCGGCGCAGATCGAGGATCTGCCGGCGCATCTCCGGGTCGGCGACGTAGAAGCGGCCGTTCGGCCCCTGGCGGATCTGGGCGGCGGCCCAGCCGAGGCCATGCCCGGCGCCGTGCTGGCGGACCATGCCGAGCCAGGTCTGGTCGATGAACTGGAAGAGCCCGGTCGCGCTCGAGGTGCGGGCGCGGGCATTGGGGTTCAGGCCGCTTTCCAGCCGGGCCTGGTTGAGCAGGTAGCCGAACTGGACGCCGGTATGGGCGGACGCAAGCTGGATGGCGGCGGTGACCCGATCGCCCCCACCTCCACTGCCTGCATTGCCGATCGTCGTCGGATTCATGACGTCCCTTTCGTTCGAGGGACATCTGAGCAAGGAGCGTGCCAAACCGCCGGTTCAGCGGCGGGCCGGAGCGGGTGCCCTCAGGCGGCGTGCGGGGAGTAGGTCATCTGCGGCTGGGCGCCGCGCAGGGCGGCCGCGGCGTCGACGCGGCGGCGGATCATGTCCGTCAGGAAATTGACGCGGATCTGGGCGGCCTGGGCCAGAGCGGCGAGGCTCAGCAGGCGTTCCTTGAGGTCGGGCGCGGCGTGCCAGTCATGGCGGCGCGCTTCGTGGACGGCCTCGGCCAGGGCGGCCGTGGCCCGCTCGATCCCGGCCAGGTCGTCGCCGTCGAGCGCGCGGATCAGCGCCTCGTGCGAGCCGGCCAGAGTATCGAGGATGGCGAGCTGCATCAGCCGCGCCGGGGGAGATCGACGTCGAGCATGCGCGCGGCGATCCGGTCCGGATCGACCGGATAGCGGCCATTCTGGATCGCGGTGCGAAGCGCCTCGACGCGGGAGCTGTCGACCGGGGCGCCGCCCGAGACGAGCTCGAGCACGGCGCTCTGCACCGTGCCTTCAGCGCTGCGCGGGCTCTGGCCGCGGGGCAAGGCGACAGGGGCCCCCTTGTCCTGGCGCGCGGCGTCGATACGCCCTGCGCCGCCCTGTCCAACACCGTCGATCATCGTCTGGTCCTTTCTCCCCTGGGAGTAGTAACGGCGATTTTCACAATCCATTAAATCCTGGCAAGGCGACCCGGCCGTCCTCGAGCACCTGACCCATGACCGGCGCGCCACGCCGCTCGGTGCGGACGCGGATCCGGTCGCCCGGCGCGCCGTCCTGCTCGGCCGTGGCGAGCGTGCTGACCGTGAAGCCCCGGGCGATCGCGACCAGCTCGATCTGGTCGCCGCGGCGCACCACCGGCTCGGGCCGCGCCTGCGCGCGGGACGGGCTCGCCGCGGCCTGGCTCGCCTGGGGTCTACCGACGATCGAGACGCGGATGCGCCAGCCGAGCGGCAGGCAGCGCACCGCGAGCGCGCCGGCGATCGGCTCGCCGATCTCGACCGGCTGCGGGCAGGCCAGCAGGCGGAGGCGCCGGTCGATCGGGGTCGTCGCGCCGCCCGGCTCGCCGATATTGGCGCCGAGCGCAGCGGCGACGCGATTGTCCAGCATTTCGAGATTCTCGAAGCTCTGCGCCAGCGCCGGAAGCGGCACGGCGAGCATGACGAGCAGCAAGGCGAGGCGTCGGAAAATTGGCAGCATGACGGTCACTCCAGGCATTTGGAGCAACTTAAGCAATGGCCGTGCCAAACCGCTCAGCGACGGGAAATCGCGATGGTCTGCCCGGCGCCGGGCGTGCCGGATTCGGCCATGACGATGGCGATGTCGCGCTCGGCGAGGCCGCCTTCGCGGAGCGCCCGGCCGACCGCGGCGGCGCGGGCGGCGGCGAGCTCGAAGCGGTCCAGCCGGCCCCCCTCCTCGCCGGTGCCGCTGCTGAGGATGCGGACCGGTCGGCCGGCGAGCCGCCCGCCCTCGGCGCGCAGCGCCTCGCGCGCCTCGGGCCTGAGCAGCGCCTCGCCCGGCTGGAACACTTCGGCGGCGCTGAACGCGCGGACGGGTGCCGCAGGGGCTGCGGCCCGCGCCGCAACAGGCGCCGCGCCGGCGCCGGTCGGCCGCGAGGCTTGCATGGCGTGCAGCATCACGAAACAGCCGAGCAGCAGCAGCACCAGATCGGCGAAGCTGACGGCCCAGCGGGGCAGGGGCAGCGGGTTCATGCGGAGCGCCGCAGCGGATGGACCGGACGCTCGCGCCAGGCCCCCTCGGCCAGCGCTTTCTCTTCCGCGCGCGCGAGCGCGAGCAGGCGCTCGGCCACCCGCGCCTGCCAGGCGCATTCCGCCTCCGACAGCCGCTCGAGCCGCGCCGCGACCGGCCCGGCAATGCCGAAGGCGAGGATCAGGCCGTAGAGCGTGGTCAGCATCGCGATCGCCATGGCCGGGCCCATCGCGGACGCATCGTTCATCGTCGCGAACATCATGATCAGGCCGATCACCGTGCCGATCATGCCCATGGCCGGAGCCACCTCGGCGGCATAGCGCCACAGCCCGATCGCCGCCTTGTGGCGCGCGCGCCGGTCCTCCAGCTCCTCGCGCGCCCAGACCGCGAACTTCTCGGCGCTGTCGGCATCGGCGAGCCGGCAGGCGGCGCGATGGACGAAGTCGACCGGCGTCTTCACCCGGTCGGCGCAGAGCGTGCCCTTATATTCGGAAAGATGGCGGATGCGCTGCACCGCCTCGTCGGCGCGCTCGGCGTCGCGCGCGGGGCGCGCGCGGAAGAAAGGGATGAGGGCGCCGAAGCCGCGGCCGCCATCCTTGCCGGTCGCCGAGATCCAGGTGACGACCATCGTCCCGCCCAGCACGACGGAGAAGGCGAGAGGGTCGAAAAACCGATCCACGACGTCGATCACTCGTCCCTCCCGCCCCCGGCAGGAAACTGCCGGCACCGGCAAGACTTTGCCGGTTCTACGCTGCCCCATATTTGCGCAAGGGTGCCGGTCAGGCAGCAGGCCAGAATTGGCACGATCATTGCTTCATCCAGACCGGCGCCCCTTGCCTGTCAATTTAACGGCGGGCGGGGGCCGAGCTTTAGGGGAATGCACATGGCCAATGGCGAAAGCCTGTTCGGCATTCACGGCACGGCGCTGACCCTCCGGTCCCAGCGCCTGAACCTGCTCGCCTCCAACATCGCCAATGCCGCGACGCCGGGCTATCGCGCCCGCGACATCGACTTCGACCGGGCGATGAGCCTGGCCTCGCGCGGCTACAGCGCCGACCGGGCCGCGGGCGAGGCGGTCGCCTGGCGCGTGCCGATCACACCGTCGATCGACGGCAATACGGTCGAGCTCAGCACCGAGCAGACGCTCTTCGCCGAGAACGCGATGCAATACCGCACCACCCTCGCCTTCCTCGAAGGCCGGATCTCGACGATCCGCCGCGCCCTCAAGGGGGAATAAGCCATGAACACCAATCGCCCGATGAACGTGTTCGACATCGCCGGCCGCGCCATGTCCGCGCAGCTCGTGCGGCTGAACACCACCGCGTCGAACCTCGCCAATGCCGGCTCCGTCTCCTCCACGCGCGAGGGCGCCTTCCAGGCGCTGCGCCCGGTCTTCCGGAGCGTCGAGGGCGGCCCGGGCATCGCCACCGTGCGCGTCGACAGCGTCGTCCGCGCCGGCGTCGAGCCGACCCGCCGCCACGATCCGCAGCACCCCCTGGCCGACGCCAATGGCGACGTCTGGGAGGCCGGCGTCGATACCGCCGCCGAGCTGATCGACATGGTCGAGACCGCCCGCCAGTACCAGAACAACGTGCAGGTCCTGCAGACCGCCAAAACCCTCACCCTCGACACTTTGAGGCTCGGACAATGAGCATTATCGACACAATCAACAACGCCCATAACGTGACCAACCTGCCGACCCAGAATGCGGTCAGCAACACCAACCCTGCCGGGTCGATGGACCAGAACGACTTCCTGCGGCTGATGACCACGCAGCTCACCACCCAGGATCCGTTCAACCCCGTCGACAACACGCAGATGGTCGCGCAGATGGCGCAATTCTCGCAGGTCGCCGGCATCGCCGAGATGAACCAGAGCCTGCAGCGGATCGCGACCTCGCTGGGCGGCAGCCGCCTCAGCGACGCGGCGAGCTGGATCGGCCATTCGATGCTCGTCGAATCCGACATCGCAACGCCGCTGCGCGACGGCACCTATGCCGGCGAATTCTCGCTCCCCGAGGGCGCCGACAGCGTCACCGTGAGCTTCCAGGACGCCAATGGCGCCGTTGTCCACAGCGAGACGATGGGCTCGCAGCAGGCGGGTAATGTCGCCGTGACCTGGGACGGCAAGAACGAGGCCGGCGAATATATTGCCGGCGGCCCGCTGCGCATGATCGTGACCGCCACGAAGAACGGCCAGACCAGCAACGCGGCGACGGCCACCTGGACCTCGATCGGCGGCATCCAGTCCCCGGCCGCAGGCGGCGAGAGCCGGCTCGTGACCGGCCTCGGCCTGCTCGAACCGAGCGCGGCCATCCGCCTCGCCTGACACTATCGCCCAAATCCCCTTCGCACGGATCACCCAAGGAGTCCTGCCATGTCCTTCTACACCTCGCTCTCCGGCCTTCGCGGCGCCCAGACCGACCTGTCGACCATCTCGAACAACATCGCGAATGTCGGCTCGATCGGCTTCAAGCGCAGCCGCACCTTCTTCGGCGACATCATGCCCGCGTCGAGCACGACCGCGGGCCAGGGCACGCGCCTGAAGGGCATCCAGCAGCAGTTCACGCAGGGCGGCTTCGAGACCTCCGCGCGCGACCTCGACCTCGCCATTTCGGGCAGCGGCTTCTTCGTGACCCGCGACGCGCTGAACGGCGGCACCACCTATTTCTCGCGCAACGGCAACCTCTCGGTCGACGGCCAGCGCTACCTGGTCGACGGCAATGGCGGCTATGTGCAGGTCCTGCCGGTCGACGCCGAGGGCAATGTCACGGCGAGCGGCCTCGCCGCCTCGCGCAACATCCAGCTGCCTTTGACCTCGGGCACGCCGCGCGCGACCAGCCTGATCTCGCTGACCGCCAACGTGCCGATCACCGCCGACAAGCCGGAGGACCGCGCCGTCTACAGCCCGTCCAATCCCTATGGCTTCGACCGGCTGGACCCGAACAGCTACAATTATTCGCAGCAGCAGACCGTCTATGACAGCGAGGGCAATGCCCAGTCCGCGACGCTCTACTTCGTGCGCACCGGCTCGGTCGCCGCGGGCGACAGCACGGACACCTGGGACGTCCACATGTTCATCGGCAACGAGGAGGCCTCCGCCACGACCGGCTCGCCGAGCCCGGTGCCGGCGACCCTGACCTTCGACGCCACGGGCACGCTGACCTCGCCGACGACCCCGGTCGCCTTCTCCAGCGTTTTCCCCTCGGGGGCCTCGGCGCCGCTGGCGATCACTATCGATTTCGGCACCGCCACGCGCCAGGCCGCGGGCGCCTTCAACATCGCCGCGATCGACCAGGACGGCATCGCCTCCGCGAAGATCTCGGACGTCTCGATCGGCGAGGACGGGCTCGTCACCGCCAGCTTCACCGACGGCACGACCCAGGCGCTGGGCAAGCTGCTGATCGCCAATTTCTCCAATCCGGCCGGGCTTCGCCAGCGCGGCGACGGCCGCTGGACGGTGACCGGCAATAGCGGCGACGCGATCGTCGGCGAGGCCGGCTCCGACGCCTTCGGCCGGATCCAGTCCGGCGCGCTCGAGCGGGCCAATGTCGACATCACGGAGGAGCTGGTCGCCCTGATCGCGGCGCAGCGCAACTTCCAGGCGAACGCCAAGGCCATCGAGACCGCCAATTCGATGGACCAGTCGATCATCAACCTGCGCTCGTAACGGAACGCGGGACGGGAGTTAGGCCATGGACCGGCTGATCTACACCGCGCTTTCCGGGATGCGGGGCTCGATGGCCCGGCAGGCCGCGACGGCGAACAACCTCGCCAACGCGAACACCGTGGGCTTCCGTGCCGAGATGCAGTCGGCGCGGTCGCTCTGGGTGCGCGGCGCGGGGCTGGAAACCCGCGCTCCCGTTTCCGAGGAGGTCACGGGCGCGGACATGTCGGCCGGCTCGATCAACCATACCGGCCGCGACCTCGACGTCGCGATGACCGGCGACGCCCTGCTCACCGTGCAGGCCGAGGACGGCAGCGAAGCCTATACCAGGCGCGGCGACCTGCAGGTCGCGGCGACCGGCGTGCTGACCACCGGCGACGGCCGTCCCGTGCTCGGCGAATCCGGGCCGATCACCATCCCGCCCGCGGACTCGATCCGCGTCGCCGAGGATGGCGCGATCTGGATCGTGCCGGCGGGCGGCGACGCCAGCCAGCCGCAGCAGGTCGACCGGCTGAAACTGGTCTCGCCGGCGGGCTCGCGCATCGCCAAGGCGCTGGACGGCCTGTTCCGCGTCCAAGGCGGCGGCGCTTTGCCCTCCGATCCGCAGGCGCGGCTGATTCCGGCCAGCCTCGAAGGCTCCAACGTCAACACCAGCCAGACCCTGATCGACATGATCGAGGCCAGCCGCTCGTGGGACATGCAGCTGCAGCTCGTCAGCTCGGCGCGCGAGATGGACACGTCCGCCGCCGACCTGATGCGCCTGCCGAGCTAGGCCCCGAATTCCCAAGGAGAATATAGATGTCCACCTCAGCTCTCCAGGTCGCCCGCACCGGGCTCGACGCGCAGGCCGAACGGATGCGGATCATCGCCAACAACCTGGCGAACGTGAACACCACCGCTTTCCAGCGCGACCGCGCCGAATTCGCCACGCTCGCCTATCAGATGGTGACCGCGGCCGGCGCCCGCTCGGCCGGCGACAACCAATATGCGACCGGGCTCAACCTGGGCACGGGCGTGCGCCTGACCGGCACCGGCCGGATCACCTCGCAGGGCTCGATCAACACGACGGGCAACAATCTCGACCTCGCGATCGAGGGCGAGGGCTATTTCCAGATCCAGCGGCCGGACGGCTCGACCGGCTACAGCCGCGCGGGCAATTTCCATCTCTCCTCGGAGGGCAAGGTGGTGACGTCGGACGGCATGCCGGTCATGCCGGAGATCACCATTCCGGACGGCGCCCAGTCTATCACGATCGGCCAGGACGGCACCGTCTCGGTGACCGTCTCCGGTCAGACCGAGCCGCAGGAAGTCGGCAAGCTGGAGCTTGCACGCTTCGTCAATCCGGCCGGCCTGCAGGCGCTCGGCAACAATCTCTATGCGGAAACCGGCGCCAGCGGCACTGCCCAGACCGGCCCGGCCAATGCCGAGGGCCGTGGCGCGATCCGCCAGGGCGCGCTCGAGGCTTCCAACGTCAACGTCGTCCAGGAGCTGGTCGACATGATCGAGACCCAGCGCGCCTATGAGGTCAACTCCAAGATGATCCAGGCGACCGACGAGATGCTGCGCAATGCGAACCAGCAGCTCTAGCATGACGCGCGCCATCCTCCTCGCCTGCACGGCCGTGCTGCTCGTCGCCGCACGGCGCGAGCGCGAGCCCGAATATCGCCCGACGCCGCCGCCGCCGGCCCCGCCGGCCGCGGCGAACGGCGCGATCTTCCAGCCGCAATATGGCTATGCGCCGCTCACCTCCGGCCAGCGCGCCGCGCAGGTGGGCGACGTCATCACCATCGTGCTGGTCGAGCGCACCCAGGGCAGCTCGCAGAGCACCTCGAACACCAACCGCGAGGGCTCGCTGAGCCTCACCCCGCCGACCACGGGGCCGCTCTCCTTCTTTCGTCCGTCCGACGTGGCGATGGGCGGCGGCAACGAGTTCCAGGGACGCGGCCAGACCGGCCAGGCCAATTCGCTGACCGGCGAGCTGACGGTCACCGTCGAGGAAGTGCTGCCCAACGGCACGATGCGGGTGCGCGGCGAGAAGCGCCTCAGGATCAACCGCGGCAACGAGGCGATCCGGCTGTCCGGCATCGTCCGGCCCGGCGACCTCACCTCCGACAACCGCGTCGCCTCGACCCGCATCGCCGATGCGCGGATCGACTATCTCGGCCGCGGCGAGATCGCGCGCTCCAGCCGGATGGGCTGGCTGCAGCGCTTCTTCAACATTCTCAGCCCGTTTTGATGAGGTGCCCGATCATGCTTAGCCGTTTCCTCATCGCCCTTGCCGCCTTGCTCGCCCTGGCCACGCCCGCGCAGGCGACCCGGATCAAGGATCTGGGCGCGTTCCAGAGCGTGCGTCCCAACCAGCTGGTCGGCTACGGCATCGTCGTCGGCCTCGCCGGCACGGGCGACGACAATCTGGAATATGCGACGCAGGGCATGAACGGCGTCGCCTCCCGCTTCGGCCTGACCCTGCCGCCGGGCGTGAATCCGGCGCTGAAGAATGCGGCCGCGGTGATGATCACCGCCGAGCTGCCCGCCTTCGCCCGGCCCGGCCAGCGGCTCGACATCACCGTTTCCGCCATGGGCCGCGCGCGATCGCTGCGCGGCGGCACCCTGATCATGAGCCCGCTGCGGGGCGCCGACAACCAGATCTACGCCATGGCGCAGGGCAATCTCGCCGTGGGCGGCCTCGGCGTCTCGGCGCAGGACGGAAGCCAGGTCTCGGTGAACGTGCCCTCCTCGGGCCGGATCCCGGGCGGCGCCACGGTCGAGCGCGCGGTCGAAACCGGTTTCGCCGACGCGCCGCGCCTGACCTTCAACTTGGCCGAATCCGATTTCACCACCGCCCAGCGCATCGCGCAGGCGATCAACAGCGAGGTCGGCCAGCCGATCGCGCGCGCGGTGGACGGCGTCTCGGTGGCGATCGAGGTCGCGCCCGGCGCCGAGATCCGCACTGCCCTGATGAGCCGGATCGAGAATATCGAGGTCGAGCCGGCCGATGCGCCGGCGCGCGTGATCGTCAATGCGCGGACCGGCACGGTGGTGATCAACGGCGCGGTGCGCATCCGCCCGGCCGCGGTCAGCCATGGCCGCCTCACCGTGGCCGTGCGCGAGGATCCGCGCGCCAGCCAGCCGCGACCGCTGTCGCGCGGCCAGACCGTGGTCGTCCCCAATTCGGAGATCGAGGTCACCGAGGACCGCACCCGCATGTTCAACTTCGCCCCCGGCGCCTCGCTCTCGGAAATCGTCCGGGCGGTGAACGCGATCGGCGCGGCCCCGTCCGACCTCGTCGCCATCCTCGAGGCGCTGAAGCAGGCCGGCGCCCTGCGTGCGGAGCTCATCATCCTGTGATCAACCCGCTCAACAACCAGACCCCCGCCACGGGCGGTGAGGCGAATGCCCAGCGCCGGCAGGAGCTGCGCCAGGCGGCGCAGGCCTTCGAGGCGGTGTTCATCCGTCAGCTGATCGGCTCGATGCGCAATGCCCGGCTCGCCGACGAAATGTTCGGCAGCCAGGCGACCGAGCAGTTCCGCGACATGGCCGATGCGCGCCTTGCCGATGCCATGTCGCAGCAGGGCACGTTCGGCATTGCCGAATTGCTCACCGCGCAATTCGAGCGGCACCGCAGCGTGCAGCCGCAGCCGCCCGTCGCCGGGACCGGCGGCGATGCCGCGCAGAACCCGAACGAGGTGACAAGGTGAGCGATCTTCTCGGCATCGGCACCTCGGCGCTCGCCGCCTATCGCTCGGCGCTGAACGCGGTCGGCGAGAATGTCGCGAACGCGCAGACCCCGGGCTATGCCCGCCGCCGCGTCGTGCTCGAGGAGCTGTCGGTCACCGGCACGGGCGACATCGCCTACCGGCCGCAGCTCACCTTCAACGGCGTCACCGCCGCCGGCGTCGCCCGCGCCTGGGACAATTTCAAGGCGGCCGAGGCCCGCTTCTCAGCCTCCGCCGACGGCCGCGCCGCGGTCCGCCAGCAATGGCTGTCCGGCGTCGAGACCGCGCTGAGCGACGACATGGCCGGCGTCGGTTCGGCGATGACCGGCTTCTTCACCTCCGTCGCCTCGCTGGCCTCCGATCCCGGCGACACGCTCGGCCGGCGGGCGGTGCTGTCGTCGCTCGACAATGTCGCCTCCGCCTTCCGGACCAGCGGCCAGACGCTCGGCCGGCTTGCCGACGGGATCGGCCAGGCCGCCGAGCTCGAGGTCGCCGCGCTGAACGAGGCGCTGCGCGCCCTGCACGAGGTCAATGGCGCGCTCGCCCCGGCCGACAAGGGCGGCAGCGCCCGCGCCTCGCTCGAGGACGAGCGGGACCGGCTGATCGACTTCATTGCCGGAAAGGTCGACGTCGACGTCACGGTCGGCGCGGACGGGGCGGCGCGGCTTGCCGCGACCAGCAATCCGACCCTCTCCCTGCTCGCCGGCCCGGGGCCGGGCCTGGCCGTGCTGGTCCGCGCGACGGACGGACGGCTCTCGCTGCAGCTGCAGGCCAACGGCACCACCCAGCCGCTGCCGGCTGCGGGCGGCACACTGGCCGGCCTGGTCGACGTCGCGCAGACCGTCGCGGACCGCCGCGCCACCCTGGACGGTCTGGCCGTGGACTTCGCGGCGATGGTGAACGGCTGGTCGGCGGCCGGCGAGGATGCGGACGGCAATCCGGGCGTGGCCCTGATGAGCGTTGCCGGCGGCGCCACCTCGCTCCAGTCGCTGGTCACCGATCCCGATCTCGTCCCGGCGGCGAGCCCTGGCGGCGCGCCCAACGCCAACCTGCTCGCGCTCGACGCGATCCGTAACAGCAGCGCGGTCGAGGACCGCTGGGGCGCGATCGTCTCCGCCAATGCGCAGATGCTCGCCTCCGCCAATGCCGAGGCCGCGGCGACCGCCACCTGGCGCGACAACAGCTATGCGGCGCTGGACGAGGTGACGGGGGTCGACCTCGACGCCGAGGCGGCGGACCTGCTCCGCTACCAGCAGGCCTACAGCGCTTCCGCCCGGATCATCCAGGTGGCGCGCGAAACCATCCAGGCGCTGTTCGACGCGCTCTGAACCAGATTGGGGGATTGAACGATGATCAGCGGCACCCGCTATCGCCTGGACCAGGAGATCAACCGGCAGCTCGCTCTGTCGCGCGAGATCGCGAAGGCGCAGACCCAGCTCTCGACCCAGAAGCGCATCCAGTCCCCGTCCGAGGATCCGGTCGCGGCAGCGCGCATCTCCTCGATCGGCCGTTCCCAGGCCAACGAGGCCGCCTGGAAGAGCAATCTCCAGCTCGCCGCTGCGCTCGGCGACCGAGCCGACACCGCGCTGAAGGCTGCCGCCACCGCCTTCGACCGCGCGACCGAGCTGATGACCCAGGGCGCCACCGGCACCTTGTCCGGCCAGGACCGGGCGACGATCGCGCTCGAGCTGCGCTCGCTCGCCGACGAGCTGAATTCGCTGAAGGCGAGCAAGGATTCGCGCGGCAACGCACTCTTCATGTCCGGTTTCTCGCTCCGCATTCCGGTGCAGAGCGGCGTCCAGGTGATTGCCGTCGGCACGCGCGAGGAGGTGTTCGAGAGCGTCGCCACCGCCGGCGGCCCCAAGGACCTCGCAGCGATCCTGGCCGACGCCGCGACCGCGCTGGAGATCACCGACCCGACCGCCCGCCGCACCGCCGTCGCGACGGCGGTGGACGAGGTGGCCGCGGCCGTCCAGCATGTCGCCGGCCAGCGCGGCGAGCAGGGCGCCTTGGCCAATCGTGTCGACCAGCTGCTCGAGCGCCAGGCCGATGCCGGCCTGCAGCTGGCGGAAGAGCGCAGCGGCCTCGAGGATACGGACATCCAGGCGGTCATCGCCCGGCTCAGCTCGCAGCAGCTCTCGCTGCAGGCGGCGCAGGCGGTGTTCGCGCGGGTCAACGAAAGCACGCTCTTCGACATCCTGCGCTGATCCGCCGGTCCGAAGCCGGTTCCGGAAAAAGCGTGGTTGAAGGGTCCTTAACCATAAAGTCCGTATCGCTCTGCCGTTAATCATACAGGGAGGGGAGAAACCCTCCCGACTGGCCAGGTCTCACGAGGGAAGAAATGTTCGCAGCCGTAGGCATCGTCGTCCTCCTCGTGCTGGTGTTCGGCGGGTTCATCTTCTCCGGCGGCAGCATCGGCGTGATCCTGCACGCGCTGCCGGTCGAGCTGACGATCATCGGCGGCGCGGCGATCGGCGCGACCATCACCGGCAACTCCGGCGCCGAGCTCAAGGCGCTGCTCGGGGGCTTCGGCAAGGTCTTCAAGGGCGCGAAATACAAGAAGCAAGACTTTCTCGACGTCATCTTCCTCGTCTCGAAGCTGATGAAGATGCTGCGCACGGACGGCCCGGTGGCCGTCGAGCCGCATATCGAGGACCCGAAATCCTCGGCGATCTTCGCCGAATATCCCAAGCTCCTGAAGGACGAGGTGCTCGTCCACCTGATCTGCGACACGCTGCGGCTGGTCGTCGTCTCCTCCGGCACGCTCGATCCGCGCGCCGTCGAGGACGTGATGGACAATGCGATCAAGACCCACCAGCACCATGCGATCGCGCCGGCGAACAATCTGCAGACGCTGGCCGATGCGCTGCCGGCGCTCGGCATCGTCGCCGCCGTGCTCGGCGTCGTGAAGACCATGGCCTCGATCGACAAGCCGCCGGAGATCCTGGGCGAGATGATCGGCTCGGCGCTGGTCGGCACCTTCCTTGGCGTGCTGCTCGCCTACGGCTTCGTCGGCCCCTTCGCCAACCGGGCCAAGAACGCGATCGAAGGCGACATGGCGATCTATCATGTCGTCAAGCAGATCATCATCGCCTCGCTGCACGGCCATCCGCTGCCCCTGGTCATCGAGGCGGCGCGCTCGGGGATTGCCCATTCGAACCAGCCGGCCTTCGCCGACGTGTTCGACGGGATGCGGGGACGCTAGACCATGGCCAGCGCCGCGATGAAGCGCGGGCGGAACGATCCCGCGCCGCAGCCGCCGCCGATCATCATCAAGAAGGTGGTCCAGGAGGCGCATGGCGCCCATCATGGCGGCGCCTGGAAGATCGCCTATGCGGACTTCGTGACCGCGATGATGGCCTTCTTCCTCTTGCTCTGGCTGCTCGGCGCGACCGACGAGGACCAGCGCCGCGGCCTCGCCGACTATTTCACGCCGACGCTGATCGAGTACAAGCAGAACAGCGCCGGCTCCAACGGCATCCTCGGCGGCGATTCCATCGTCGCCGCGGACAATTATCCGCACCGCGCGGGCCAGACCGGCTCGCGCGCCATCACCATCCCGCGCGACGTCACCGGCGGCGTGCAGGAGGGGGCGGTGCCGCGCAACCAGATCGACCGCGAGGAATTCCGGCGCCTGTCCGCCGAGCTCCGTCGCCGCATCGAGGCCTCGCCCGAGCTGCGCCGGCTCGGCCGCCATGTCAGCTTCGCCGAGAGCGACGAGGGCCTGCGCATCGACCTGATGGACGAGGGCGACTTCTCCATGTTCCGGGTCGGCACCGACCAGTTGCTGCCGCCGGCCCAGCGCCTGGTGCGTGAGGTGGCGCAGGTCATTTCGGGCGTGCCCAATAACGTGATCATCCGGGGCCATACGGACTCCCTGCCTTATGCGGCCGGGCGGACGACCAACAACTGGACCCTGTCGGCGGCGCGCGCGGAGAGCACGCGCGGCACGCTGGAGGCGGCCGGCGTCCCCCTGGCCCGGATCGCCCGGATCGAGGGCGTGGCCGACCGCCAGCCCTATGTCGCCAACAACCGCTACGATCCGCGCAACCGCCGGATCTCGATCACGCTCGGCTGGCGGAACGGAACCTCCTCGACCTCCGCCCGGCCGACCACCTCGCCGCCGACGCCCCAGGCCGGGGCGCCGCCGGCCCGGCCCGCGCACTAGCCACCGAGGACCAGATGGACGGCAGCGCGCTCTTCAACCTGATCGGGAAGTTCCTGAAGGATCACGGCCTCTGGCCGAGCCCGGACAATTACGCCCTCGTGCACGCCTTGATGGCGGACGAGAGCTCGCCTGCGGCGCAGGCCGTGCGCATCGCAACCGCCGACGGCATCCGCCTCAGCCAGAAGGAGGCCGACCGGATCAAGGCCGAGGTGGGCCTGCCCGTCGCCCACGCGGTCCGGGCCGGCGTCGACCCGGCCCTGTTCGCCGCCGCGACCCAGGAGGTCGAGCGCTTTGCGGCGATCGTCGAGGCGCAGCGCGCCGACGCGCAGAGCTACGGCGCCGACCTGGCGGCGGGCGCGGACAAGCTCGAATCCGGCGAAGGCGGCGTCGCCGCCCTGGTCGCGATCACCCGCGCCATGGCCGAGCGCACCAAGACAGTCGAGCAGCAGCTCACCGCCGCGCGCGATGAGACCCAGCAGCTCAAGGCCAAGCTCGCCGAGGCGGGCGAGGAGGCGCGCAGCGACCCGCTGACCGGCCTCCCCAACCGCCGCGCCTTCGAGGAGCGGCTGGCCGAGCTGGAGAAGAGCGAAGCGGCGCTGAGCCTCGCCATCTGCGACATCGATCATTTCAAGCGGGTCAACGACACTTACGGCCACGCCGTCGGGGACCGCGTGATCCGCGCCGTCGCCCAGACCCTGCGCGACAATTGCGGTGGCAATATGGTCGCGCGGATCGGCGGCGAGGAGTTCGTCGTCCTGTTCCCGGGCCTGGAGCCTGTGGATGCCGGCCGCATCCTCGACGGCGCCCGCGACGTCCTGGGCGCGCGCTATTTCAAGCTGCGCGAGACCGACCAGCCGCTCGGCAAGGTCACCTTCTCGGGCGGCGTGGCGCGGGGTCGTCATCCCGACGGCACCCCGGCGCTGCAGCGGGCCGACGCCCTGCTCTACGCCGCCAAGAACGGGGGCCGGAACCAGGTCTTCTGCGAAGCCGCCTGAGCCGCCTCGCTTGACAGGATGGCCGGCAATGCTGTCGTGCCGGGGCGATGCGGCTTCTCTATCCCCTGATGTGGTCGCGCCCGGACCGCAAGGCCTGCCGGGAGCAGAGCGTCAATACCGTCGCCGCGCTGGCGCGCCGGGGCGTGGAGGCGACTCTGCTGATGCCGCGCGGCGCGGGCGATCCGGTGCTGACGGCGGCGGACCTCAGGGACTGGTTCGGGGTGGAGGGGGAGTTCAGTCTCGTCCAGCGCGAGAGCCGATGGGCCGGCGAGGCGCTGGGGCGGACCCTGTTCTGGCTGCGGCAGGTGTTCCGCGATCCCGAGGTCGGCCAGGCGGACCTGCTTTACTCGCGGATCCCGGCGATGCTGGGCATGGGGGCGCGCGCCCCTCTGCCCTTCGCGGTCGATCATTACCGGCCCTGGCCGGACGATCTGCCCGCGATCCGGCCCCTGGTCCGCCGGACGGCGCGGAGCCCTGTATGCCTCGGCTTCGTCCTCCATTCGGAATTTGCGGCCGGCGCTTACCGGCGCGCGGGCGTGCCCGGGGAGAAATTGCTCGTCGCGCACAATGGCGCGGAGCCGCGGCGGATGGGGCCGCCCGCCGCGAAGGCCGGGGTCCGCACGGCGCTGGGGCTCGACCCGAACCGCTTCACCGCCGTCTATGCAGGCCGGGTGAACGCGCAGAAAGGGCTGGATGCCTTGCTCGCGCTCGCCGACCTCAGGCCGGAGACGCTCTTCCTGCTCGTCGGCTCGGAGGGGGAGGGACCGGTCGAGACGGACGCCCGGCGGCGGCCCAATGTGCGGGTGGTGCCGTGGCAGGAACCGGCCGCGCTTCCCGCCTGGCTCCATGCGGCGGACGTGCTGCTGATCCCGCCCTCTCGCGCGCCGCTCGAGCAGTTCCGCAACTGCGTGCTGCCGCTGAAGCTCTTTTCCTATCTCGCCGCTGGCCGGCCGATCCTCGCGCCCGAGGCGCCGGACACGGCGGAATTGCTGACCGACGGGGAGAATGCCCTGCTCGTCCCGCCGGGTGATCCCGCCGCCGCGGCAGCGGCGCTGGACCGGCTGCGCGAGCCGGCGCTGGCGGACCGGCTGGGCGCCGCGGCCCTGGCCCGCTCCGGCGAGCTGACCTGGGACCGGCGGGCGGAGAAGATCGAGGCGTTCCTGAAGGCGCGGCTCAGCGCGCGCTGAGCGCGGCTCCCACCCGCGCGGCCAGGCGCTTGTGGTGGACGATCGAGACGATCAGGATCAGGTTCACCGGCCCGATCATCGCCAGGAAATACCAGACCGGGCTGCCGAGCAGGATCGCGCCGGCGATCAGGAAGGTCTTGGGATTGGCGCCGAGCAATTTCGGCAGGAACATGGTCGGCGCATGGGCGCGACGGACGAAGGCGCGGATGCGCTCGGTCTCGGCCGGATCCCCCTCCGCCTCGGCCAGCGCCCGGTCGATCGGATTGGCGGCGGGCACCATCCGCTCCGACAGCCAGAGATAGCCGACCGCCCAGAAGCCGAAATAGCGGGTGAACCAGGTGTCGCGCCTGAACACCTCGTCCTTGTCGGCCTGCGCATTGCGCAGCCAGGGCACGCCATAGGCGCGGGCGAGATAGAGGCGGCGCTGGGTCTCGGCATGATTGGTCTGCATGACATGGCTGGCCCCGGCCGCGACCGCGAGGACCCAGGCCCAGGCGCCCCAGACGTTGTCGGCAAGGAAGGCGAAGGCGAAATACATGACGGTATTGCCGAAATAGTCGCAGACCCCGTCGACCAGCTCGCCGGTGGGAGAGGCCTTGCCGGTCATCCGGGCGAGGTCGCCGTCGGCGCCGTCGACGACATGCCAGAGCAGCATGAAGCAGAACCCCGCCAGGGCGTTGGCCGGCCAGGCGAGGCCGACGAAGCAGGCGGTGGCGGCGCAGAGGCTGATCGCGCTCATCACCGAGACCAGGTTGGGCGAGATGCCCGTCGGCCGCAGCAGGATTGCGAGCCGTTTCGCCAGCGGGTGGTAGAAATAGAAGTTCAGCGGATCCTGCAGCTCCCGCGGGCGATTGACGGGTTCGGGCGGCCGGATGTCGGCGGCCCCAGCCATTGCCATGTTCCGGCCTCCTTTTTGCGGGAAAACGCTGTCCGTGGCGTCCCTTGCGTCAGGGAGCCGCTTGTTGGGAAGAGGAAAAACGGTGGAGACTATTGCCGGCTTCGCGACTGCCGCGGCTGGGGACCGGCCCATCGCCGGCGTTGCCGCCGCGGGCCGGGCGGTCCGCAGCCTCGCCGACGCGGGTGCCACCGATATCCTCCTCAGGATCGGCGACGGTGCCCGGCTTGCGGACGCGACCAGGGCCGATATCGAGCGGCTGCGCGGCAATGCGGGCGTGCGGATCGAGGCGGGCGACGGCCCCGTCCCCGTCCTGCCGACCGCCTGGGAGGTAGTCCGGGCCACGGGCAAGCCGGGCGACGGCCTCGTCTCGCGCTGGCTGAACCGGCCGATCTCGCAGCGCCTGACCTGGGCGGTCCTCGCCATTCCGGGCGTGCGGCCGCTTCACGTCACGATCGTCACCGCCCTCATCGCGGTGCCGATGCTGTGGCTGCTCCTGTTCGGCGGCCATGGCGGCCTGATCGCCGGCGCCATCCTCTTCCATGTCGCCTCCGTGGTCGACGGCGTCGACGGCGAGATGGCCCGCGCCACCTGGCGCACGTCGGCGCAGGGCGCCTCGCTGGATTCGCTGGTCGACATGACGATCAACTTCCTGTTCGTGTCCGGCCTCACCATCCACCTCGCCCTGCGCGACCGGGACGCGATCGGCTGGATCGGCGCCTGGGCGATCGTGGCGATGATCGTCGGCAACGTGCTGATCGCCCGCCGCGTCCGCGCGCAGGGGGCGCCGCTCGGCTTCGACCTGTTCAAGCGCCGCAACGCCCGCATCGGCGGCCTCGTCGACCTGGTCTACTGGGTGGTCCAGGTCATCTCGAGCCGCGACTTTTTCGCTTTCATGTACATGGTGTTGACCATATTGGGCCTGGAGCGCGTCGCCCTGTGCATCTTTGCGGGCGTTGCCGTGATCTGGTTCTTCTACGTCCTGATCGCCTCGCTCTTGCCGCCGCCGCGGACCTATCGCGGCACCGCATAGTTTATTGACTTCCTTTCCGGATTGTGACGAGCGTATGACGCATTTTCGGGCGCGAGCCCGGGCAAAGAACCGGAGAAACATGAACAAGATCAAGGTGGCGCTGGTCGGCATCGGCAATTGCGCGAGCTCCCTGGTGCAGGGGCGTTACTATTATGCCGGCCGCAAGGCGCCGGCGGGCATCATGCACGAGCGGCTCGGCGGCTATGCCATAGCCGATATCGAGTTCGTGCTGGCCATCGACACGGACGCACGCAAGGTCGGCAAGGATCTGGGCGAGGCGATCTTCGCCAAGCCCAATTGCACGACCGTCTTCCAGGCGCAGATTCCGGCGACCGGAGTCACCGTGCGGATGGGCCGGGTGCTGGACGGCATGGCGCCGCACATGGCCAATTATGGCGAGCGCGGCTTCGTCCGCGCCGACGCGCCCGAGGCGAGCGAGGACGAGATCGTCGCCATGCTGAAGGAGAGCGGGGCCGAGATCCTCGTCAACTTCCTGCCGGTCGGCTCGCAGGAGGCGGTCGAATTCTACATGGAATGCGCGCTGAAGGCGGGCGTCGCGGTGGTCAACTGCATGCCCGTGTTCATCGCCTCCAAGCCCGAATGGGAACGGCGCTTCCGCGAGAAGAATCTGCCGATCGTCGGCGACGACGTGAAGGCGCAGCTCGGCGCGACCATCGTCCACCGCGTGCTGTCCAGCCTGTTCCGGGCGCGGGGCGTCAGCTACGACCGCACCTATCAGCTGAACACCGGCGGCAATACCGACTTCATGAACATGCTGGACCGGAACCGGCTGGAATCGAAGAAGGAATCCAAGACGGACGCCGTCCAGTCGACCTTGGCAGAGCCGCTCGGCGCCGAGGACATCCATATCGGCCCGTCCGACTACATCCCCTGGCTCAACGACAACAAGCTCTGCTTCCTGCGCATGGAGGGCGCCCTGTTCGGCGACGTGCCGATGAACCTGGAGCTTCGCCTCTCGGTCGAGGACAGCCCGAACAGCGCCGGCGTGGTGGTGGACGCGATCCGCTGCTGCAAGGTGGCGCTGGACCGCGGCCAGGGCGGCGTGCTGATCGGCCCGAGCGCCTATTTCTGCAAGCATCCGCCGCAGCAGTTCAGCGACGATGTCGCCGCGCAGCTGACGGAGGAGTTCATCGCCGGGGAAGCCCTCGCCGCGGAATAGGAGCGGCGGGAATATGGACTGCCTGATCATCGCCGCCGGCCATGGCAGCCGGCTGCGCTCGGTCTCGCCCTCGAAGCCGCTGACACCGGTGGCCGGCGTGCCGCTGATCGAGCGCGTGATCCGCGCGGCCGCGGCGGGCGGCGCGACCCGCTTCACCGTCGCCACGGGCCATGAGGCGGACCGGCTCGAGGCATTTCTCGAGACCTTGCCCTTCGCGATCGCGCCGGTGCGGGTGGCGGACTGGAATCTGCCCAACGGCCACAGCGTGCTGGCCGGCGCGGCGCGGATCGCCGGCGACTATCTGCTGGCCATGTCGGACCATCTGTTCGATCCGGCGATCGCGTCGCGGCTGATCGCGGCGCCAACCGCGGCGCTGACGCTCGCCGTGGACCGCGACCTCGCCAATCCGCTGCTCGACATGGACGATGCGACCAAGGTCGAGACGGGCGAGGGCGGCCGCATCCGCCGGATCGGCAAGACGCTCGACCGGTTCGATGCGATCGACACCGGGCTGTTCCGCGCCACGCCGGCGCTGGCCGCGGCGATCGCCGGCGGCGGCGGCAGCCTGTCGGAGGGCGTGCAGCGCCTGGCCGACGAGGGGCGTGCGGCGACGCTCGACGTCACCGGCCTTGCCTGGCTCGACGTCGACGACCCCGCCGCGCTGGCCAGGGCGGAGGCGATGATCGCCTAGTTCCCGGCGGGCGCATTCTCACCGGCCGGCGCGTGCCCGTAGCTGAACACGCGCGCCAGCCGCCAGCCGTCCGGCGTGAGCCGCCACAATTGGGTGAAACGGGCGCGGCCGACCAGGCGCCCCGCGCGTTCCGGAGGCCCTTCGGCCGCGCCGCGCCATTCGTAGAAGAGATGCTCGCCATCCTCGATCGCGCCATAGCCGGGGACGGGATCGACGCGAAGGCTCGCCGGGACGAGTTCCCGCCGCGAGCGCCAGGCATCGGCGGGCGCGCGCTCCCGGCAGGAATTTTCATGCACCCGGATGAACGCGTCGGCATTGGTTGCGACCACGCCGCCCCGGTCATGGTACATTTCGAAATCGGGGGTGATCATCGTGCGCAGCCGCGCCGGGTCGCAGCCCAGAAAGACGAGCTGGAAGAATTCGGCGTCCCGGCTTCGGATCGCCTCGGTCAGCGACTGCCCCTCGGGGAGCGTGACGGTCGCGGCCGCGGGCTGGGCGGCCAGCGCGAAGACAAGGGTGGACAGCATCGAGAATTCTCCTGTGTATTAGGCATGTAATACACAGGAGAAATCAGATCGCAAGCCTTACGCCCCGGCCGGCGGAGCCGGCGCGGCCGCGCCCGGCTTGCGCAGCGCCAGCGCGTTGAACAGCACCGCCAGAGCGAGCGCGACGAGCACCAGATAGAAGGCGATTTCGGGCTTAACGCTGAGGATCTGCGCGATCTGGTCCGGCGTGGGTGCACTTTCGCCTCTCGGCCCCGACGGATTGTGCGCCGCCAGCGCGGCCCGCACGGCGGGCGGATAGCTGACGAACACCGAATAGCAGAGCGCGCCGATGGCGAGGACGCTGCCGCCGATCGCCGCCATCGCCCCGGTCGCCCCCTTCAGCAGGAAGCTGGCGAGCAGCGCGAGCAGGATAAGCGCGGCCCCGGCGATCACGCCGATCTCGATCGGCACGGCGGGGGGTTCGGACGCCTTGGCCTGTTCCCTCGGGCCGGTGTTCGGCAGCAGCATCCGCAGCTGGCCCGTGGCCATATTGAGGCCGGACGCATCGGCGACCGGAACGCCCGCATTCAGGCTGGTCGGCATGTTGAGCCGCGGCGCGCTGCCGGCGGCTTCGCTCTGCGTCCGGTCAATCGCCTCGGACGAGCAGGAGACCGTGACCCAGGGCAGCAGGAAGAGCAGCAAGGCGACGACCTTGGCTGCACGCGCCAGATTGAGGAAAAGCGACGAGCCGGCCATGAGAATCCCCCCCTGTCGTCAAGCTGTGTCGGGGGGATGATCCGCCTCTCGCAGGGAGAGGTCAACCGCGAAGGCGCGGGCTCGGGGAGAAAGAGCGGGGCGGAGCGTTCGCCCCGCTGGACGGCTTACCAGCGGTTGCGCCAGCGATAGCCATCCCAGTAGCGCCGGTCGCGATAATAATTCCGGTAGCCGCGGTGGTATCGCGCCGCGTTGATCTCGCGACGGCATTCGCGCAGCTCGCGGCGATATTCGCGGCGGCTGTCCGCCCGCCTCAGCTCACGCGCGCATTCGCGCTGCTCCTGGCGGACCCGGTTGTTGTAGTAATTGCCGTAACCATAGCCGCGGCCATAATATTGGGCGCTGGCCGCGCTGGGTAATGCGACGGCTCCGGCGACCGCCGCAAGGATCAGGAAACGCATCGTGCATACTCCCTTGTCAATCGTCCAATCCGGACGCCCGGAAAGAACGAACAGGATGTACCGGCCGTTGCATGAACCCCAAACTACCCCGCGTTCAGCCGGGGTTTAGGAAGGCGGATCCGGCAGGAAAAGGGCGCCCCCAAGCGAGGGCGCCCTTCCTTCCTGACTGTCCGCAGGAGCCTTAACGGCAGCGCACGTTGCCGCGGTCGATCTCACGACCGATCGCCGCACCGGCAGCACCGCCAATCAGGGTGCCGAACAGGCTCGAGCGGCCATTGTCCAGCGAGTTGCCGATCAGCGCGCCGATGCCGGCGCCGATGATCAGTCCGGTCGTGCCGTCGCTACGGCGGCAATAATAGCGGCCGTCGCGACCGCGATAGATCCGGTCATTGCGGCTCAGCCTGCGGACCGAATAATAGCGGCCGTCCCGGTAATATTGGTCGGCATAATAATAGCCACCCGGCCCCGGCCGGTTCCAGTCGTACCGGTTCCAGCGACGCCAGTCCTCGCGCCGCGCCTGGGTAATCTCGCGCGCACACTCGCGCCGCTCGCGACGATATTCGCGGCGGCTGTCGGCATTGCGGAGCTCACGGGCGCACTCGCGGCGCTCCTGGCGTTCGTTATAGCCCTGATCTGCCGAAGCGGGGGCAGCGAACGGAATCGCTGAAACCGCCACGGCGGTCGCAAGAATCAGCTTACGCATCTCATCTCTCCTGAAATCCTAGGGATGGCGTAAGAACGAAAAGCACCGCGCGAGGTTGCGTGAACATTCTCCAACCCGCTGTTCATCCGGGGTTTATGACGCGACCGAAGCGACCTCGGTGAAATCGTAGCGGTCGCGGATCCGGGCGTTGAAATAACGTCCCTTGCTGAACGCCGCGGCGAATCGCTCGGCCTCGTCGGGCGGCACGCCGCGGTAGAGATAGCGCCGGCCGGTGGTGAACAGGATGTCGAGCACCGCCTCGTCCGCGCGGTACCGGGCCTGCTTGATCACGCTCGAGGGCATGAAGGCAGAACGCCGCTGATCCCCGGCGGTGCCCTCAGCAGATCGGGTTCTGGCCGGGCAAAGGCTCGCCGCGCAGGGGATCGCCGTCGCACGGGCGGAACGGATAGGCCGAAGGCTGCATCTCCGCCCGCGTCAGGATCGCGCCCTCGAAGGGGCGGAACAAAGCGGTGAAGACGGTCCGGCGCAGGGCGGCGCTCTGGTAGAGCGGGAAACCAGCGGGCCCGCTTGCGCCGCCGGACGCATAGCCCGCGCTGACCGGCGTGAACGCGGCCCGCCAGGCCTGGCGGCGCGGGAAGGGCATGGAGGTGCCGCGCCACTGGTGGCTGCCGTCGAGCGAGCGCACGCTGTCCAGCAGCACCGAATAGCGCCGCTGGTTGCCCATGCGCGGCTCGGCCGGATTGCCGCCGAAGCGGCCGGTCACGGCGCGCACGCCCTGCTGGTCGAGCAAAGCCAGGCGGGCGAGGACGAGGGCGTCGTCCAGCGCCGCGAAGCGCGCCGGATCGAGCGTCGTCCGGGTCCGCGGCGCATTGTCGCAAGGACCGTCGGCGCTCGAGGCGAGCGGCGCACGCAGGCCGAGATCGGCGTCGATCCAGTCCGATGCGCACTGGAAGGCGAGCTGGCCGTTCGGCGCGGTCGCGAAGGTCGTGTTGAGGGTGTCGGCGGTGACCGTGACGGGCTGGAGCCCTTCCTCGAGCAGGTCGCCGAAGCTCTGGTCGCGCAGGCCGACGAGCCCGGTGACGAAATCCTCGACCAGGCCGCCCAGATATTCGTCGAGCTGGAGCAGCCGGAAATAGGTGGAGCGGGGCTGCGCGCCCAGCGAGGAGAGCAAGGCGGCGCGCCGCAGGGCGAGGTCGGAACGCATCGCCTGCAGCCGCGCGCAGACCAGGTCGCCGGCGGCGGCGGGCTGGCCCTCCAGCACCGGCGCGTAGCAGGCGAGCCAGCGGCGATAGGCGGCGGTGGGGCTCTGGCGTTCCTGCAGGGGCGGCCGGCTGGCGCCGCCTTCGCGGACCATGTTCTGGCCGAATTCGAGCGAGGCCTCGATATAGCGCTGGGCGACGATCTCGAGGTCGCGCGCCCATTCGGCGGTGAACACGGTGAGCGCCCGCGCCTGCTGCCAGGATTCCACCTGCGCGCGATAGGTCCGGTAGGCGGCCTGCACTTCGCTGCGCTGGGTGCCGTTGAGACGGGCATGGCCCGGGCTGCGCTCGTCAAAGATCATCGTGTCCGAGGCGGGCAGGTTGTAGCGCTGTTCGACCGCGCGGGCCGCGCCGAGTGTGGTGGCGAGCCTGGCCCGCTCCGCCGCCTCTTGGCCCGGCGCGCGGGCGCGGGCGACGCGGGCGAGATCGAGCATGGTGAGGATGGTGGTGACCGGTGCTGCCACGCCGCTCGCGCGCAGCCGCCGCCGCGAGGCGGTCAGGAAGGCCTGCGGGTCCGCCGCCGCCGAGGCGTAGAAATCGCCGACGCGCGGGCCGCCGCCCGCCGCATAATCATATTGGATCAGCTGCTGCGCCAGCCAGGCGGCGGGGACGCGGAGCATCGCCGGGTCGATCGCGTAGTCGAGCCTTTGGTCGATATATTTTTCGAGCCGGAAGTGGCGCAGCTCGATCCCCCTGGTTCGGTCGGCCCCGATCTCGAAGATCCCGCCGGCATAATTGTTGACGTAGCTATGGGCGAAGCTGTCGCCGGCGAAATGCATCGCATAGCCCCACGCGAAGGCGAGTTGCTCGTCGGTGCGGGCGTTGCTGAGCAGATGGTTCAGCCAGTCCGCGGCCTGCCAGCCATTGGCGACGCCGGGATGAACGATCGCCTGGCCGACCAGCACGTCGGGAAAGACGTCCGGCCCCAGCGCGCCGGCCAGGAACTCGCCCCTGTGGGCGCGGATCGCCCGGCAGGCCTCGGCCGGGACGGCGAAGTCCGCGCCGCGGATCGAGACCCGGCAGTCGCTGAGATCCTGCCAGACCTGGTCGGCGATATAGAGGTGGGTGCGCAGGCCGAAGGCCCCGGCCGGGGTTGCGCCGGCGGCGATCAGCGCCGCGCCGGCCAAGAGCAGAAGCCGCTTCCTCACGAGTCATTCTCCCCTCGCAACGACAGCTTTGGGATCGGCCAGCCCCTGCGGCAAGTCAATCGTTGCAGGCCCACTCCATGTCGCGCTCGTGGCGGGTCGGCTCCTCCGGGGTGAGCGGGGCAAGCGCGGTGCCGATTTCGGTTTTGATCTCGAAGCCCCGCATCAGGGTGCGGTGGACCGGGCATTTGTCGGCGACGGCGAGCAATTTGCCGGACCTTTCCGGGTCGAGCGGCGCCTCGAAGGCGATGTTGCGGGTGAAGAGGTCGCGCGGCGGCATCCCGTCCGCACCGGCCGGCACGATGCTGTGCGCGGCGGCGACCGAGAAGGGCGGGAGCGTCCAGCCCTTGCGCTCGGCATAGAGGCGAAGCGTCATCGCCGTGCAGGCGGCGAGCGCGCCGGAGAGCAGTTCATAGGGCGTCGGCCCGCCGCCGAGCCCGCCCGCCTCGACCGGCTCGTCGGCGACGACCGGACCGCCCCGCAGCTGCACCTCCGTCTGGAACCGGCCTTGCCCGGTCGGCCTTGCGATCACGTTGAAATCGGGTCCGGCGCTGCTGCCGTCGGTCATTGCGAGGCTCCTTTTCGCGGCGACCATGGCACAGGCCGCGGGGCAAGGTAAGTCGGGCTTGCATCTACTATGGAATGATATACTATATCAGTCAGTCAGAAGCAGAAACGGGGTTATCCACAGGTTCCTAACAGTTCGGTCCACGCAACCATTAGCAAAGCGAAGCAAGGCCCGAACGCGCGATCAGGGAGAAAGAAGATGGCCATGATTGACCCGCTTCCCGCCGGCATGTCGATCCGGCGCCCGCCGGCTTCCGGGAGCCGCCGCTTCGCCCTCGGCCCCGCCGGAACGGAGCCCGGGACGATCTCCGACATCAACACGACGCCCCTTATCGACGTGATGTTGGTGTTGTTGATCATGTTCATCATCACCATCCCGGTCGCCAGCCACAAAGTTCCGCTCGATCTGCCCGGCCGACCGCCTGTCCTCCCGCTCCCCGAGCGCCCGTTCCACCAGCTCGACATCGCCGCGGACGGCAGCCTGGCCTGGAACGGCGCCGCGCTGGCGGCCGATCAGCTGCAGGGCCAGTTGCTGCAGCTGGCCGCCAGCCCTTCCCTGCCGGAGCTCCGGCTCAATGCCGCCAGCGAGGCGCGCTACGAGCGGATCGACCAGATCCTCGCCCAGATCCGCCTTGCCGGCGTGGATCGACTCGGCTTCGTCGGCAACGAGCGCTACCGCCGCGCCTTCTGAGCGTCGCCCCGGGATTGACGCAGGCTCGCCCTTTCCGCCACGCTTGCTGGCAGGCAGGCGCGAGGGACGGATGAGCGACGGCAGGCACAAGGTCTTCATTGCGCTGAGCCTGCTCTGGATCGTGGCCGTCGGCGGCTACATGATCTGGGGCGCGTTCAATTATTCGGGCCTCTATCGCTGGCTGGCCGAATGGCAGGTCGAGCAATGGGGCGGCTTCTACCAGAAATGGACCGCGGCGCTGCCGGCCCTGGTCCTCAGCCTGCCCGCCATCGCCTATCTCGGCCACCGCAGCCGGCTCCGCCAGGCCGCCGAGGCGAACGACAAGGCCGCGCAGGCACGGACGATCGGGCGGACGGCGCGCTGGACGATGCTGATCGGCGTGGTGCTGCTGCTCGGCGGGGGCGCCGCCTTCGCTTTCTCGCAGACGCTTCCGGACGGCAGCGAGCGCGCCGGGGAGATCGACGGGACGCGGCTGGTCAGCGGCCAGGCCCCCGCCACCAGGATCCGGATCCGCGGCACCGACGATATCGAGGCGCGGACCCGCGTCGACCGGCCCGGGCCGAACGAGCGCACCACCTTCTACGCCGGCTTCCGGCTCGAGGGAGAGGCCAAGGACGCCCCGCTCCGCCTGTTCATCGAGCGGAACACGCCGGGACCGGAGGCGCTGACCACCCTGCAGGCCTTCCTGCCCGAGCAGACCGGCTATCTGATCGAGAACGGCCTGCCCGAGGAGGCGCTCGCCGACCTGCGCGCCCGCGGGATCGCGGTGGCGCGTCCGCACTGGCTGCTGAAGACAGGCGATCTCGCCCTGCGCGAGCCTTATTATATCGCCGCGGCTTTGGGCGGCTTCATCGGGCTGGTCTGCCTGCTGGTCGGCTTTGCCGGCTTCCTCCAGGCCCGCCGTCGCGCCTGGCTGGCGACGGCGATCCGGCCGGACGGAAGCCCGGCCGGAGGCCCGCCGCCGCCAGCCTAGAGCCGCCTGGCGCTCTCCAGCTTCGCCGAGGGAATCGGGTCGGTCAGGTAAAGGCCGGCCCGGCCGTCCTCCGACCAGCGGACGACGCCGCGATAATCCTCGCCCGTCTCGAAGTGCAGCTTGGTCGGCATGCCGGCATGGAAGCAGCCGTCATGGGTGAAGGCCGCGCCATGGTGCGACAGATTGTAGATGCGCACCGTGTGCAGGCCCTTGTCGCACCAGGCGATCGCGCGCGTCGCCACGGTCAGCCGGGGCGGCCGGTAATGCGGGAGCCGCTGCTCCGCGACCAGGGCATGGAGCGCAGCCGCGCAATCGATCGGCTCGTCGAAAGCGACGCCGCAGCGTTCGCCGTCCCACCAGACGACGCGGCCATCGACCGCGATGGCGTCGGACAGGCCGATGGTGAGCCGCTCGCCGGGCACGAGCTGCACATGGGTGGCCAGCATGATTCCCCGATCGGAAATATTGCGCACCCGCCAGAGGCCGACATCATGGGCGCGCGTGACCAAAGCGACCCGCAGGACGGTGTGAAAGCGCACATCCTCCCGCCGCTCCATGTCCCCGGGCAGCTTTACCGGGGCCTTGCGGGGTGCCTGACGATTGCCAACAATCATCGGACCCATCCCTCCTGACCGAGCCGAATACTTGCTGAAAACAACCTGGATCAATTTCGGTTCCGCAATTTTGCAAATAAGTCGCCATTTTATTCACAAGAGCCAAGAAGACGGCCAGTCGCTTCATAATATTCACGAAATAATAGTTAACGGCGTGATAACCATATTATTTGAAGCGGCGCCTCTCATCCGGCCGGTCCGGCGACCACGATCGTGCCCTGCGTGACGTTGCCGACGCGCGTCGCGCTGATCGAGACATTCTCGTTGGCGCTCGCTGCAGGACCAGGGTGGGCGTCGGGCCCGGCGTCCATCCGGCTCAGGGTGCGATAGCCGGCGGCATCGGCATGAAAGCGAACGTATCTCCTGCAGGTGGCCGGCCAAGCCTGAAGCAGGATAATGTCACGGCCAAAGAGAATCGGGACAGGCGCTAGCGGCCGTCCACGGCGTTGCCGAGATCGCGCATGCTGTTGCCCGCCGCCTCCCGGACGCGTCCGGCCCGCTCCTCGATCACGTTCGCGGCATTCGCTGCGGCGTTGCGCACCGCATCGGTCTGACCGGCAATCTCGTTGCGCGCATTGTCGGCGACATTGCCGAGGTCCTCGGCGATATTGTCCGCGGCCTGGCTGATGTTCCGGCTCGCATTCTCGGCGGGCGTGCTGTTGGTGCAGGCGCCGAGCCCGCACAGGCCGGCGGCGGCAAGGAGGATCGTCCCGGTCTTCATCTCGGCTTCCTCTCTGTGGGGCGCCGGGCAAAGCCGGGCGCGCGGCAAGCCGGCCCAGGCCGGCTCCCGGGACATAAAGCGCCGATCGGGTCCGGGTTCCCCGCGGCGGCTCAGCCGCCGCGTCGCTCGACGACGCGCGCGGTCTGCAGCGTGTCGGTATATTGCTGGAAGCGGACGACCTTGCCGTCCTCAACGCGCCAGACATGGACGAGCTGGGCATCCAGCGCCCGGCCGGTCGCTCTGTAGGTGCCCTTGTAGCGGCCCAGCACGACCACGGTGTCGCCGGCGTCGAGCATGTCTTCGGGCACCACGGTGAAGCCGTCCCATTCGGTGCCGATCCGCGCGAACACGCCGGTCAGCACCGCCTCGGGGCCGAGATAGGGGTTGCGGTCCGCATAGGGAAAATTCTCGGCCTCGTTCCAGACGATGTCCGGGCTCATCCGCCCGAGCACGCCCGGCACGTCGCCTTCGCCGAAGGCGGCATAGACCGCCTGCACCAGTTCCACATTCTCCTGAGACATGGCTTGCCCCCTTCTGATGGCGACTATGATCGGGCTTTCGGCAGGCAGCAATCGGTCATCGCGCCGGCCCCGCCGGATAGAGGAGGATGACGGTCTCGGCGTCCGACGGGCCGTAATTGTAGTAGAGGAGCCGCTCGCCGTCGGCGCGGCGGCCGGCGGAGAGGCTCAGCTGGCGCGGCGCCCCCGTCCCCTCGTTGCTCCACCGGATGCCCTGCCAGCGGCCGAGCGGCGATTCGGGCGCGTCGTTGCCGGTCGCGGCGCGCGTGCCGAGCCGGCCCAGCGGCGTCTCGACGCGGCCCCGGTCGGGATAGAGGATGAGCCCGTCCAGCGCGGCGGCGGCGCCGTCCGCGCCGAGCGCGAGGCCGCCGTCGGACCGCCGGGTGACGGTCAGGGTCACGCGCCCGCGCTCGCCGAGGCCGATCTGCCGGGTCAAAGCGAGATAGCGGCGATAGTCGGCCTCGCCGATCCCCAGATTGGCGTGCCAGGGCAGCTCGCCCTGCGGGTGCTGCGCCGCATAGGTCTCGTACCAGGTGCGGTTGCGGAGGATGGCAGCGGCCATGCGGTCGCGCAGCGCCACGGCCTCGGCGGGCGGCGCAAGCGCCATCGCGCGCGCCGCATGGCGGCCGGGCGTGGGCAGATAGTCGGCCAGCGGATCTGGCGCAGCAGCCGGGCCGGCGCTCGTGGCAGGCGTGGCGGCATTGGCTGCGGGACTCGCCGGCGCCGCGCTTTTATTGTCGGCTGGCTGCTCCCCGCTGCACGCGGCGAGCACGATCAGAGCGGGGAAAAGGGGAGCGATCCGCATGCGGACTGCATAGGGACTTCGCGGCGGCAGAGGAATAGAGACACAATTTTCATATTGAGATTATAGTCTCATTAGCCTATCGAGGCCGCGACTCACTGGAAAATGGATCGATGAAACTCACGCCCGCCCAGCTCGACGCCTATTTCGCGCGGATCGGGATCGCTGCCCCGGCGCGCGCCGACGCCGCGGCGCTCGCCGCGATCCACCGCGCCCATGCCCTGGCCTTCACCTGGGAAGCGGCGGACGCCTTCCTGATGCGCCCCGAAGGCGGCATCGATCCGGCGCGCGCGTTCGAGCGGATGGTGACGGGCCGGCGCGGCGGCTGGTGCTACGAGATGAACGGGCTGCTCGGCGCGGCCCTGGCGGGCGCCGGCTTCGCGGTGACCCGGCTCTGCTGCGGCGTGCACCGGGCAACGCTCGGCGAGGCCGCGATCGGCAACCATCTCTCGCTCCGCGTCGAGCTCGAGGACGGGCCGTGGCTGGTCGAGGCCGGGCTCGGCGACGCGCTGCCCGTGCCGATCCCGCTGCGCGCCGGCGCGCACGAACAGGGCTTCCTCGCCAGCGCGATCGAGCCGGCGGACGGGGAATGGCTGCGCTACGTGAACCACCGCCACGGCGTCGCCAGCAGCTTCGACTTCCGCCCGGATTATGCCGACGAGGCGGTGCTGGCCGCGACCGAAGTCTGGATGCGGACCGATCCGGGTTCGCCCTTCACCGGCGCGCTCGCGATCATGCGCCATTTCCCCGACCGGATCGAAAGCCTGGTCAACCGGACCAGGCGCACGCTCGGCGCCGCGGGCCTCGCGGAACGCGAGATCGAGGACGAGGCGGACTTCGCGGCGACGCTCGCGGGTCCGTTCGCGCTCGACCATCCGGACGTGCCGGCGCTCTGGGCGAAGACCGGCGAGGTCGTGGCGCGGGCCAGGGCAGCAGCCTGACCGCGGCGATTTCGCCGCATGGATGCCGGCCGTCCCGAGGGCGGCGAAAGCCCTGCGGCGATTGACCCGTTTGCCGCCCCGCCCCATCATCCGGCCATGAGCCACCGCATCTACAGGATGAGCTTCGCGAGCGTCTATCCGCTCTACGTGCAGAAGGCGGAGAAGAAGGGGCGGACCAAGGCGGAGGTGGACGAAGTGCTGCGCTGGCTGACCGGGCACAGCCAGGCGAGCCTCGAGGCCGAGATCGCGGCGAAGACGAATTTCGAGGACTTCTTCGCCAGGGCGCCGCGCCTCAACCCGAACCGCGAGCTGATCACCGGCACGGTCTGCGGGGTGCGGGTCGAGACGATCGAGGAGCCGCTGATGCGCGAGCTGCGCTACATGGACAAGTTGATCGACGAGCTCGCCAAAGGCCGGAAGCTGGAGAAGATCCTGCGGACGGCCTGAGCCGGCAGTCGGCGAATCGCGACCCTGCTGCGACAAATGGCCCCCTGCGCCCCTTGCCCGCGCGGCTCCGGCGGATAGATTTTTCCCTGCCGGGGCGCCCCTCGCGCGTCCCGGGCGGGGCGTCGCACGTCCGCCGTGCACGCCTCCTGTCGGTGTAAACAAGCAGCGGAGGAATTGAGACATGCGACTGACCCGAACGGCGGCCCTCGCCGGCCTCGCGTCGCTCGCGCTGGCGGGCGCGGCCTGGGCCGCGGAGAAGCCGGTCAAGCCGGTGGTGAACGTGATGGAGGTGGCGCTGCCCGGCGGCGGCGTCGCCCGGATCAGCTATAGCGGCGACGTGGCGCCGCGCATCCTCGTCGGCGAGGCGGGCGCGGACGCGCTCCGGGCGCGCTACGAGGCCGCCCGGTTCGCCGAGATGGACCGGTTCATGGCGGCGATGGCCGAGCGCGCGGCGCTGATGCGCGAACGGATGCGGCTCACCATGGCGGCGCTCGCGGCGCAGGCCCGGAGCGGCGCGCGCGACGGAGATGGCATGCGCTGGGTGAGCCTGCCCGGCTTCGGCGCCGCCGCCGGGGTCGCTCTGCCGCCGGGCGCGGTCAGCTATTCCTCGGTGACCCGGGTGAGCGGCGGCCGCGCCTGCACGGAGACGGTACAGGTGACTCGGACCTCGGCGGACGCGGCCCCGCAGGTCGTGCGGCGGACCTCCGGCGATTGCGGCGCGGGCGCGGCGACGCCGGCCGCCCCGCGCGCCGTCGCCCCGGCCCGGCGCCCGCGCCCGGCGGTGCGGCCCGACCAGGTGATCTGAGCCGCCTCTTGCGGACGGGGTAGACGCGGCTTCCGCGAAGGCGCGCGCTCCCCCTTCCGGCCCGAAGGTCACGAAAGTCACGCCGCTACGTGCGCGCGCGCGAAGCGGAGTCGTCGTCCCCTTCGGGGTCGCCCTCGATCTCGATGTCGCGGAACGCCTCGAAATGCTCGCCGAGGCTGCGCTGGGGAAAGTCGCGCGGCCAGTCGTCCTGGCCTTCGAGCGGCGCGGGCCGCGTCCCGTAGCGGACGGGGTCGTGCCGGCTCAGCAGGAAGATCAGCAACCGCTCGGACGGCCGCCGCCGCTCCGAGACGAGCACGCCGTCCTTCCAGACCTGCTCGACCATGCCGCCGGTCGCATAGTCGAAGGCAAGGGCGGCCAGCGACCGGGCGGCGATTGCCATGGCGGTGTCCCAGGCCTCGGAAAAGGCGCGCGCGTCGGGGCGGGCCGCCAGCCGATAGGCCGAGCGCACCGACATGCCGACCGATCGCGCGGCCGTGGTGACGCAGCCGGTCTCGGCCAGGGTCTCGATGAAGGCGATCTGCCTGTCGACGGTCCAGCCGTCGCGGCGCGGGCGGACGGGGACGGGGGCGAAGGCGAGAGGATCGGGTCGTTCGGTCATCAGGGGCTCCTTCAGGGAAAAAAGGAGCCGGCTATTTATACCGAATCGGGGGCTGTAGGAAAATTGTTTTTCACCTTTTGTTCCGATGCCCGCTCCGCGATTCCCTGGCCGGCGCGCCTGTGCGAAAGGGGCGGGCCGTCGCCATGCCCGTCAGCCTGTCTCCCAAGCGGAAGAAGCCTCATGCCCGTGATCCTGCTGCTCACCGTCTCCAACCTGTTCATGACCGTCGCCTGGTACTGGCACATCAAGGGAGAGGGGCTGAGCCGGCCGCTGGTCGCCGTGATCCTGATCAGCTGGGGGATCGCGCTGGCTGAATATTGCTGCGCCGTCCCCGCCAACCGGATGGGCGCGCTCGCCGGCTGGACGCCCGGCCAGCTCAAGATCGCGCAGGAGGCGATCGCCCTCTCCGTGTTTGGCGTCTTCATGGTGACCTTCCTGGGGGAGGCGATCAGCTGGCGGCATGTCGCGGCCTTCGCCTGCATCATGGCGGCGGTGGCGTTCCTGTTCGTGGGGAAGTGAGGGAGTGGATCGGGTGGCCGGCGTGCTCGGAGGGGGCAAGAAGGAAGTACCGGGAACCAGGGGAGGCTTGCCCTTGCGCCGCCCTGGCGCCGCGGCCTAGGTTCCGGCAATGCCCCGCGCCCGCTCCCTGTTCGTCGCCCTCGCCCTCGCCGCGCCTGCATCCGCCCCGCTCGCCGCGCAGCCGCCGGCGCCGGCCCCTGCCGTCCCGCCCTGGCAGGTCGACTGGGGCTCGCATTTCTGCTCCCTGATCCGCCAGCCCGCCGCCGGGCGGCCCTATGCCGCGGCGCTCCTGACCGTTCCCGGGAGCAACAGCAGCTCGCTGCTGCTCGTGCCCGAGGGGAATGCAACGCTGCCGCGCGGCATCGACACAGCTGTGCTCATGCCGGGAGGCCGCGCCTTTCCGCTCCGCGCTTTCCAGCAGAGACGCGGCACGGCGCAGGTGCTGCAGATCACCGGCTTCCCCTATGACCTGCGCGGGCTGCTCGAGGGCGCGGAGGCGCTGGAGCTTCGCGCCGGGACCGAGGTGCGGCTCCGCATTCCGGTCGACCAGTCGCGCGCCGCGCTCGCCGCGCACCGCGAATGCACGGCCGGGATCGCGCGGCAATGGGGGATCGACGAGGCGGCGCTGGCGGCGCTGCGCGAGCGGCCGTTCACCACCAACGGCTTCGGCTTCCGCTCGTCGGATTATCCCCAGGTTTCACTGTCGGACCGCAACCAGGGGCGGGTGATCCTGCGCGTCATGGTCGCCGCCGACGGGCGCGCGGCCGAGTGCAGCGTCGTCGCGACGAGCGGCGACCCGCAGATCGACGACCGCAGCTGCCGGGTGGTGCGGGCGCGGGCCCGCTTCACGCCGGGCCGCGACGCCTCCGGCCGGCCGGTGGCGATCGCCTCGGTCTTCACGGTGACCTGGCTGGTGCCCGGGGCGCGCTGAGCGGAGGAACCGGTGCGGCCTAGTCCTCGAACGGCCCGTCGCCCTCGCGGTCGCGCTCGTAAGAATGGGCGAGCGGGAAAGGCGGGAGCGAGGCTTCGCGGCGGATGGTCCAGCATTCGTAGCTGGGGGTGAACTGGCTGGGCGCGTCGAGCGCGCCGAGGTGAAGCTCGATCTCGCCGGAGCCCGGGAAGCTGGCGAAGACGGAGGAGCCGCAGGCGGGGCAGAAATGGCGGCTCTTGTACTCGCGCGTCTCGCCCTCGATCGTCACCTGTCCGGCCGGGAAGATGGCCGCGGCGTAGAACAGGGCGCCATGATGCTTGCGGCAATCCATGCAGTGGCAGAGGCCGACGCGGTTGGGGGTGCCGGTGGCCGTGATGCGGACGGCGCCGCAGAGGCAGGAGGCGGTGTGTTGGGGCATGGTGAGACTCCCGTTGGCTCAGGAGGCATGGCCGCAGTCCAGCTGTTCGCACTCAGACCGATCTTTATACGAGAGAGAAGTTCGGATATCGCTTTTCGATGGCCGCCAGCCTTGAGAATATCTCGGTGATGTATCCAAGTGTCTCATTAAAGGTGGGAAAGTAATCTGCCGGATGAGCGCATTCATTTCTCTTAGAGAGCATCCCGTGAAGCGCCTTTTTTTCAGCCTTTCCCAGCACTCCCATAACCTTAAACGCATCAATTAGAGCAAACTCTGTCACTTCCTCCCGCAAATATTCTATCGATGTGACATTCCATGCGGGTCGCGCGGCGTTGAGAGCAGCAAATCCGTCGCTCGCCGCCAATTCCTGCATACAGTCAGTCATCCCCGCCCACGCCATGACATGAGCGGCCCTAAATACTCCAACCTCCACGCATCGCAAAGATTGCCTTAAAAGATCATCCTGCTTCAAGTTTAGGCCATTGAGGGTGTCATAGCTTTGATCTAACGTCACAGTCCGCGTCGGCGAACTCTCTATTACGCCAAGGATCGAAGCGGCTTCAACTTCGAAAAGCCGGAGATTCTGTGCTAAGACAGCAATCTTATTTGGATTTGGCATCGAATAGGTGCTTACGCATAGCTGCAAAGAACTTGTCGTACACCTCGCCTGAAGCGTCCCCAGGTAGGCTGAGCTGGATGTTCATCACCACGGCCAATCCATCATCCGTGGGGACCTTCGTCTGGCTGTTATGAATGGGCGTCTCGGGGCGAGGGACTTTTGCGGAAGTGTTGCCTTCAGGAGATGCCGTCTCGATGCCGTCGAAGTTACCATATTGGGCGAGTGCCTTGAAGGTCCCGACCATCTTTTTGACATTCGGTTCGCTAGCAGTGGTTTTCGCCTTGAAGAAATTAGTTAGGGACTCAGTGTCCTTCCGGTGAGCGTCCGGAAATGTTTGAAATAGTTCGCTATATGCTTCTCGGGTGCCCTTCGCCACCGCGAGCGCCGGATCGGTACGTGCCTCTCGCCACAAATCTGTTGGCACTCCGCTGCTGTCTAAGAACCCTATGAAGCGAAGGACGCCCACAACCGATCGGTCGTGGCTACTCTTGTAACCCCAAACAGGAAGGTCCTTCGTCGTAAATTTTGCCGGAAAGCCATGTTTGCCGATCGCGCTAATGACGTTCGTGAGCGTCCCGGTGTTTTGCGTGGAAGGATACATGCACGGCCCCCTGGCTATGTCGCGGATGTTAGCGGCTTTGCGCCCCAAGCCAAGTCCATGGTTGGTGTTGGGAGTTCTGCTCTGGTATGTTTCGTTGTGGAGGGGTGCACCAATGGCCACACAATCCTTGTCCACTGCGGGAGGTAGAAGTCCCAGGTTTCCATTTTTCCCGCTCAGCGATGCGATCTCCTATGCAGAAAAGATCTATCAGGGCGTCCACAGGAGCCCAGTTGATTCTCTAACTGCATACAAACTGATGGGTTTCACGGGGAAAACGGGAAGCAGCTCGAAGGCCCTTGGCGCAGCCAGACAATTTGGTCTTGTTGAAGGAACAGGGGATAGAACGAGAATAACAGATTTGGCTCTCAAGATATTCGAGCCGGCTTCTCCGAATGAAAAGGCTGAGGCTATCAATGATGCTGCGCGGCGCCCGGAACTTTATAACCAGATATTGTCTCGGTTCGAAGGACGTATTCCTTCGGCGGATGAGCCCTTACGGGCCTTTTTGATACGCGAGGCGGGGTTCTCGAAAACAGGTGCTGACAGCTTCTTGGAATCGTTCCGAGCAACTCTGAATTACGTCGGCCAGTTCGTTCCGATGAAGCAAGACCATTCGGATCAAGACAACGATAGACAAGAAGGCGATGGTAATTCCCTACAACAGGAAGTCGAAGAAACTCCTGTCGGGGATAGCGTCGCCCCGTCCGAGCCCAGCCGGCTTGAGCGATCTGGTGAGGTCTTCCGCGTCCCGGTAGCTCGGCATTGCATCGCAGAGCTGCGGTTCGAAGGCCCAGTGACCGCCATCGCGCTCGACAAACTGGTGAAGCACATCGAACTGATGAAGGAAGTGTGGGCGGAGGGGTAGGTTACTCCGCCCCTGCTCCAGTTCGTAAATTGTTCCGCCCTTTCGGAGGCTGAGGCGAAGAAGCGTTCGCTACTCCGCCGCCACCCCGGCCCGCGTGAACATATCATCTCCCTCGCTCCCGGCCTCAGGCGCGTCATTGGCCGCCTTCGCCGCCTGCCGGCGATCAAAATTCTCCCAAACCTCGCCCCAATTCCCCTTCGTCGCGGCCTTGGAATATTCCGTCGCGCGCTGCTCGAAGAAATTGGCGTGCTCGACGCCGTTCAGCAAAGGCGCCAGCCAGGGCAGGGGATGCTCGTCCACCATGTAGATGGGCTGGAAGCCGAGCTGGCCCAGCCGCCAGTCGGCGATGTAGCGGATATATTTCTTGATCTCCTTCGGCGTCATGCCGGGGACCGGGCCCATCTCGAAGGCGAGGTCGATGAAGGCGTCCTCGAGGCGGACGGTCTTCTGGCAGACGTCGAGAATGTCCTCGCGTACGCTCTTCGTGAGGCAGTCGCGCTCCTTGACGAAGGCGTGGAACAGGCGGGTGATGCCCTCGCAGTGCAGGCTCTCGTCGCGCACCGACCAGCTGACGATCTGGCCCATGCCCTTCATCTTGTTGAAGCGCGGGAAGTTCATCAGCATGGCGAAGCTCGCGAAGAGCTGCAGGCCCTCGGTGAAGCCGCCGAACATGGCGAGCGTGCGGGCGATGTCCTCGTCCGTGTCGACGCTGAACGTCGCGAGGTAATCGTGCTTGTCCTTCATCTCCTTGTACTGGAGGAAGGCCGAATACTCGCTCTCCGGCATGCCGATCGTGTCGAGCAGGTGGGAATAAGCCGCGATGTGCACCGTCTCCATGTTGGAGAAGGCGGTCAGCATCATCTTGATCTCGGTCGGCCTGAACACCCGGCCATATTTGTCGTGGTAGCAATCCTGCACCTCGACGTCGGCCTGGGTGAAGAAGCGGAAGATCTGGGTGAGCAGGTTGCGCTCATGCTCGGTCAGCTTCTGCGCCCAGTCGCGGCAATCCTCGCCGAGCGGGACCTCCTCCGGCATCCAGTGGATCTGCTGCTGGCGCTTCCAGAAGTCGAACGCCCAGGGATATTCGAACGGCTTGTACTGCTTGCGGGCTTCGAGAAGAGGCATCAGTCAGACTCCAACCGGAGGTTGTCATTCCCTCCCTCCCCCTTGTGGGGAGGGCTGGGGTGGGGGTGCGGGCCGGCGGACCGCGCGCGACTGCGTCGCGCACCCCCCATCCGGCCCTTCGGGCCACCTTCCCCCACAAGGGGGGAAGGGATTTGTGCGGCGATCGCGGTCAGTACGGCGTCGAGATCCCGCAGTACCTCATTGTTCCAGAAGCGAAGCACGCGATACCCTTCGCCTTCCAGAAAATGGGTGCGCGCGGCGTCATAGTCCAGCGCTTCGCCATGCTGGCTTCCGTCCACCTCGACGATCAGCCGGCAACGATGCGAGGCGAAATCGGCGTAATAGGGACCGAAAGGAACCTGACAGCGGAAGCGGGCGTCAGTCAGCACCGAGCGCATCCCCTTCCAGAGGCAGCGCTCCGCCGGAGTCATCTCCCGGCGAAGCGTTCGTGCACGGGCGACCGTCCCTGGCGCCAGATAAGGGCTGCGACGCATTTTCGTCATGGCCGGCCTCCCTTGAGCGCGTCGAGGCCGGCGAGCGCGCCGCCGAGCAGGAGGAGCGCGCCGAAGCCGCGGACGAACCAGAGCGCGCCCGTGCTGGAGAGGAGGCGGATCTGCAGCGGCACGGTGCCGCCGCCGCCGATATGGCGCTTCTGCCAGTCCATGCCCTTCAGGAAGAAGCCGAGGATCTGCCGCGCGAAGACGAGGCAGCAGAGGCCGAGCAAGAGGGCGATGGCGAGGGGGAGCCAGGTCACGCCTCGTCCTCCTCGCGGATGACGCGGTGGCTGCCGGCGACCTCGCGCTCGCGGATCGTGCGGGTGCGGTAGACGATGCGGGTGCCGCCGCGGGCGCCGGCGCCGAACACGACGATGCCGAGGAAATAGCCGAAATCGTACCAGCCGCCATTATTGGGCACCTGGTAGACGGCGACCTCGGGCACGAACAGCGAGACCAGCCACGACCAGATGAAGATGAAGCCGTCCCAGAGGCCGCGCAGGAAGCCCGGCGCGTCCGCGGCGACGGCGCCCGCCAGCGTCTGCCGCGCGCAGGCGGAGAGGGTGACGAGCAGGCCGAGGGCGGGCAGGGCGCGGGCGGCGGTCATCGTCACAGGTCCAGCCAGCCCAGGCCGATGGCGGTGAAGATGCCGGCGGCGAGGAGGCACATGACGGCGGCCTGGCGGAGCTGGCCGAAGCCGCGCTCGCCGCGGGTGCTGAGGAACAGGCCGACGGCGACCACGAGGAAGACCATGCCGATGACGAAACGGGTCGCGTTCACGATCTGCATCCGTCTTTCCTTCTCAGGCTCCGCGGGCCCCTGCTCTGGCGTGCCCCTCTCCCCCAGCCCTCTCCCCGAGGGGAGAGGGAGTCACATCACTGACAGGCGAGACACTCGTCATAATCGGTCGACTGCAGCTCGATCTCGCGCAGGTTCGGCGTGTTGTCGGCCTCGACGCCGCCGGCGAAGCCGGCGCGCTGCACGGACTTGGAGCGCAGATAGTAAAGCGATTTGATGCCGAGCTCCCAGGCCCGGTAGTGGAGCATCAGGAGGTCCCATTTGTCGACGTCGGCAGGGATGAACAGGTTCAGGCTCGTGGCCTGGTCGATATAGGGGGTGCGGTCCGCGGCCAGCTCGAGCAGCCAGCGCTGGTCGATCTCGAAGCTGGTCTTGAAGACGTCCTTCTCCTCCTGGGTCAGGAAGTCGAGATGCTGGACCGAGCCGCCGCGCTCGAGGATCGAGGACCAGACGCTCTCGCTGTTCTTGGCCTTGTCGGTCAGCAGCCGCTCGAGATGCGGGTTGCGGATCGAGGTCGAGCCCGAGAGCGTCTTGTGGGTGTAGATATTGGCCGGGATCGGCTCGATGCAGGCCGAGGTGCCGCCGCAGATGATCGAGATCGAGGCGGTCGGCGCGATCGCCATCTTGCAGCTGAACCGCTCCATCACGCCCTGGTCGGCCGCGTCGGGGCAGGCGCCGCGCTCCTGCGCGAGCATCAGGCTCGCCTCGTCGACCTGGGCGCGGATATGCTTGAAGATCCGGAGGTTCCAGGACTTGGCCATGGCGCCCTCGAAGGGCAGGCCGCGGGCCTGGAGGAAGGAGTGGAAGCCCATCACGCCGAGCCCGACGCTGCGCTCGCGCTCGGCCGAATAGCGGGCGCGGGCCATCTCGTCCGGGGCGCGGTCGATATAGTCCTGCAGGACATTGTCGAGGAAGCGCATCACGTCCTCGATGAACATCTTCTCGCCGTGCCACTCGTCCCAGGTCTCGAGGTTGAGCGAGGAGAGGCAGCAGACCGCGGTCCGCTCCTGCCCGTTCTGGTCGGTGCCGGTGGGGAGGGTGATCTCCGAGCAGAGGTTCGAGGTGGTGACCTTGAGGCCGACGTCGCGCTGATGCTTCGGCATCGAGCGATTCACCTGGTCGATGAAGATGATGTAGGGCTCGCCGGTCGCGAGACGGGTCTCGACCAGTTTCTGGAAGAGCGAGCGGGCGTCGACGCTGCCGCGCTCC
This sequence comes from Allosphingosinicella sp., assembly GCF_035626655.1. Taxonomy (GTDB): domain Bacteria; phylum Pseudomonadota; class Alphaproteobacteria; order Sphingomonadales; family Sphingomonadaceae; genus Allosphingosinicella. The sequence continues at coordinate 69,462 of NZ_DASPNF010000022.1, read as the reverse complement.
GAGCCGTCCTTCGGGCTCTGCAGCTGCCATTCGCGGCCGTCGCGCACCGCCTCCATGAAGGCGTCGGTGACGAGCACGCCATGGTGCAGGTTCAGCGCCTTGCGGTTGAAGTCGCCCGAGGGTTTCCGGATCTCGAGGAACTCCTCGATCTCCGGATGGGAGATGTCGAGATAGCAGGCGGCCGAGCCGCGGCGGAGCGAGCCCTGCGAGATGGCGAGCGTCAGGCTGTCCATCACCCGGACGAAGGGGATGATGCCGCTGGTCTTGCCGTTGAGGCCCACCGCCTCGCCGATGCCGCGGACATTGCCCCAATAGGTGCCGATGCCGCCGCCTCGCGCGGCGAGCCAGACATTCTCGTTCCACGTCCCGACAATGCCCTCGAGGCTGTCGTTGACGCTGTTGAGGTAGCAGCTGATCGGCAGGCCGCGGCCGGTGCCGCCGTTGGAGAGGACCGGAGTCGCCGGCATGAACCAGAGCCGCGAGATATAGTCGTAGAGCCGCTGCGCATGGGCGGCGTCGTCGGCATAGGCCGAGGCGACTCGGACGAAGAGGTCCTGGAAGGTCTCCCCGGGCAGCAGATAGCGGTCCTGCAGCGTGTCCTTGCCGAAATCGGTGAGCAAAGCGTCGCGCGAATGATCGACCTCGACCGGATAGACGATCGGCTTCACCGATTTCGAATCGGAGTCGCGGGCAGACCCCGTCGCCTTGGGGGCCGCTTTCGCCTTCCTGGGCGCCTCGGTCACGCTCACGCTCACGTCGGCCTGACTCACTTCGCTGCTGCCGGACAGGTCCATCACTCTACCCCTCGTTCCTATAACGTTCCAGTGGGATTCGGGTCCCATCTAAGCGATTCCGGGAGAGCGTGTGCGGGTTGATTTCGCCTTGTCCCCGATATCCACAGGGCAGGCGTCCGTGCCTCGGCGAAGCCTGTCGCCGATTCAACGCTCCCACAACCAATAGCGGCTCCCCCTGCGAAGCGCCACCATCCATTGTGCCTCAAATCGAGTCCGACGCAATAGAGTAAATATGCGGTAAGGATTCGGTTCGTCGCATTTATATGGGTGCGACGAACCGAATCTTCGAGGGTTCAGCCGGCGATTTTGCAGGCTTCCTCCCAAGCCGCCTGGAGGCGCTCGCTCACCGACGGCCCGGCCGGCCGCGGGGCACCCAGATGCACCGTCCGGAGCTCGGCCATGAAGTCCTCCCACAGCTTTGGCCCGCCCGTCTCGAGCAGCTCGGCGCGGACCGACAATTCGTGCGTCACCGGCAGGTGGCGGCGGCCCCAGGCGCCCATCTGGGCGAACAGGGGGACCAGCTGGATCGCCTTCTCGGTCAGGCTGTAGATCGCCTTCTGTTTGTGGCTGGGATCGTCGGCCTTGCTGATCAACCCCGCCGCGAGCAGCCGCTTCAGCCGGTCCGACAGGATGTTGGAGGCGATCCCCTCCTCCGATTCGGTGAGCAGGGTCCGGAAATGCCGGCGGTTGCCGAACATCATGTCGCGGATCACGATCAGGCTCCAGCGGTCGCCGAGCACTTCCAGGGTGAGGTTGATCGGGCAGCCGGAACGGATCTCGGTCATGGACAGGATATAGGGCGCGAAAAAACCGCTTGCAATATGAAATCAGTTTGCCTAGTCAGGTGCAACTGCTTGCAAAGTGCAATCGGTTTTCTGAATGGAGTCCGCCATGAAGTTCCTCTGCCTCTGCCATTATGACGCCGCCGCGTTTGCCGCGCTCGGCCCCGCCGACTTCAAGGAAATCGGTGCGATTTGCGCGCCACATGATGCGGCGCTGAAGGCGAGCGGCCATTTGCAGTTCGTCGGCTCGCTCGCCATGCCCGACCAATATCGGACGTTGCGCGCCGACGCCGATGGCGTCACCGTCGCCGACGGGCCCTATGCCGAGGCGCCCGAGCCATTTGGCGCCTTCTTCCTGATCGAGGCGGAATCGATGGACGAAGCCGAGGAGATCGCCCGACTGCACCCCGGCGCGCATCTGGGCGCGTTCATGCGCGGCGGGATCGAAATCCGGCCGGTCGATTTCTTCGAGCAGCCCTGACCCCCCCAATCCAAAGACCAAGGAGCCTGTCATGTCGAAACTTCGCGTCGCTTCCTTCGGCCTGTCGCTGGACGGCTATGGCGCCGGGCCGGACCAGAGCCTGGCCAACCCTCTGGGCGTGGGCGGGGAGGACCTGCACAAAAGCGGCCTGATCGCCACGCGCACCTTCCGCTCGATGTACGGCCAGGAAGGCGGCACGACCGGCGTCGACGACCGCTTCGCCGCGGCCGGCTTCGAGAATGTCGGCGCCTGGATCATGGGCCGCAACATGTTTGCGGCGAGCCGCGGGCCCTGGCCGGACGACGGCTGGAAGGGCTGGTGGGGCGACAATCCGCCCTATCATTGCCCGGTCTTCGTGCTCACCCACCATGCGCGGGAAGACCTCGCCATGAACGGCGGCACAATCTTCCATTTCGTCACCGGCGGCATCCACGAAGCGCTGGATCGGGCGCGGGAGGCGGCCGGCGGCAAGGACATCCGGCTGGGCGGCGGCACCGCGACGATCCGCGAGTATCTCGCGGCCGGCCTGCTCGACGAGCTGCACCTCGCCGTCGCGCCCGTCCTGCTCGGCAAGGGCGAGGCCCTGTTCGCCGGGCTCGACCTGCCGGCGCTCGGCTACCGGGTGCGCGAGACCGTCCCCGGCGAGGGAGCGACGCATGTGATCCTGGAACGTGCCGGGGCCTGATAGTCATCCCGGCGCAGGCCGGGACCCATGAACAGCCTGGGCGTGTCGGCCCGGTCAAGACGCTCGAGCCTCTCCTTCCACGAATCGAGTTCATGGGTCCCGGCTTTCGCCGGGATGACTCGGGGGCACGGCAGCGCACCCACGCGCCGAAACGAAAGCCGATTGCGCCATTCGGAGACTTGCGGCGGGGGCGGCGATTGACTCTTTTCGGCCGCGTGCAAACATTCCCCGCATTCGCGAGGAGTCGTTTATGGCCGCATATGCCGTGGAGCTCATGACCCGTTATGACGGGCTCGTCATCGCCACCTTCCCGGACCTGCCCGGCGTGACCGCCCTGGGCCGCGACGACGAGGAGGCGCTGGGCGAGGCGCGACGGGCGCTCGACGAGCATGCACGGTCCGGCGAGTTCCTGCCCGAGCCCAGCGCGCGCGGCGCGACCCTGATCGAAGCGCCGCTGATCGTTCCCGCCTAGGGGCGCTTCGAAACCGGCGCCTACCGCCTGGTCGCGGGGATGATGCGGTTGGCGACGATCAACTCGCCCCAGCGGCCCCAGATTCCGCCCTGCATGTAATTGCCCCCGGTGAACACCACGGCGAGCCGATATTCGGGAATGACGAGCAAGATCTGACCGCCATTGCCGGTCGCGGAATAGATTTGGACCTGGCGGCCGTTGACGGTGAACGCGCCGAGATGCCAGGCGAGGCCGTCGACGCCGCGGCCATAATATTCGCCGAACTCCTCCTCGCTGTAGCCAGTGGTGGCCGGGCTGATCTCCATGCGCGGCGCGGTCGACCGGGCGACCCATTCGGCAGGCACGATCCGCCGCCCGTTCCACATTCCGCCGTCGAGATACATCTGCCCGATCTTGAGCAGGTCGCGGGGCCTCAGGAAGGCGCCGCCGCCCAGATAGCCCTCGCCGTTCGGCATCAGGTTCCAGTGCCAGCGGCCGAACTGCAGCGGCCGGGCGAGCATGCGCTCGAACAGGCGCGGCAGCCAGGTGCGCGTGGCGCGGGTCAGCGCCCCGCCGACCAGATTGGTATTGGCCGAGCAATAAGCGTAGCGGGTGCCCGGATCGTGCGCCATCGGCAGGTCGAGCGTGTAGCGCCACCAGTCGGGCTGCTCCCGCTGGCCCTGCATCGTCCCCTCATTGCCCGGCGACGCGTCGTCATTGTCGTTGCAGGCGAGGCCGGCGCTGTGGGTCATCAAATGGGCGAGGGTGATCGCGTCCTTGCGCGGATCGGGATTGGCGAAGGGCGCGCCCGCCGCGAGCAACGGCGCGACCCGCGAGTCGGGGGAAAGGCCGGTCTCGGCCATCACTGTGCCGAGCAGGACGGAGGAAAAGGTCTTGCCGGCCGAGCGGATGTCGTGCGGCGTGTCGCGATCATAGCCGAAGAAATATTCCTCGAGCACCAGCCGGCCGCGATGCGCGACGAGCAGGGAGTGGATCAGCTTCGGCGGCCGCGTCGTCGGATCGGACTGGGCGATGTCGCGGACGATCTGGGTGAGGGCCGCCTCGTCGATCCCGCCTGCGGACGCGGCGGCGGTGCGCCAGCCGTCGCCGGTTGCGGGCGGGGCGCGATAGACGTAGGGCCGCCGGCCGGGCGGGGCGGGGTGGAAGCCCGTGGCGAGCGCCGGCCGGATGCGGCGCAGCACCAGCGGGCGGGTGAAGCCGCGCCAGCGCAGCTCCAGCCGTTCGGGCCGCGCGAGCAGCCGCGCCTCATGGTTGAGCTCGCCGCCATCGTAGCGAAGATTGAAGCGGATCCTGTCGCCCTCGCGCAGCACAAGGAAGCGCGAGGCGCCGCCGGTAAAGTTGAGCTCCGGATTGCGGAAGGCGGCGGTGAGCACGCCCCGGCCGTCCCGGAAGATGCTGAGATAGAGGCGGAAGCGGTCGTCCAGTGGGACGACGTTGCCGCGCCAGCGGCCTCTGCCAAGGGCGGCGAGCGTTACCGGCGTGGCGAAGCGCTGCCCCGAGCCGCCGGGATTGGGCCGGGTCTCGCTGGCGCCCGAGGGCTGCAGCCAGAAGCCCTCGAGCCGGCGGCCGCCGTCGACGAGGCGGCCGCGAAAGCCGCCCTGCTCGCCGAAGCGGAAGAAGAGCTCACCGCCCTCGCTCGTCCCGGCCGCCGTGCGCCCGCCGATCATGCCCTGCCAGCCGGTGCCCCGCCGGACGAGAGTGAGCGCGCCGCGCAGGGCGGGGCCGAAATCGCCCTCATAGGCCCAGAGGCCGAGCAGGGCGTCGTCCGCGGGAGCGGCCTGCGCGGCGGCAGTGGCGGGCCGCAGCGAGGCAAGAGCCAGACCCGCGAACAGGGCGCAGAAGATCCTGAGCATCACGCTGTCTCCTTCGTCTCGCGTTCCGCCAGCCAGGCGGCGATCGGCGCGAAGCCGTGCTGAAGATTGGCCTTGAGCGCGGCGCAGGCGGCGGCGAGATCCCCGTCCCGAAGCGCGGCCATCACCGCCTCGTGCCCGCCGGTCGCCACCGCCACGTTGCGTCGCTCGCGCATCAAAGCGACCTCATAGCGGCGCGTGCGCAGGATGAAGGTGTCGATCAGGTCGAGCAGCGCCCGGTTCGGGCAGCCCGCGATCAGCAGGCGGTGCCATTCGTCGTCGAGCGCGATCACCGCGTCGGCATCGCTTTCCCGGCCGATCCGGCCGTTGAGCTGTGCGAGCGCGCGCAGCCGGGCCGGCGAGGGCAGGCCGGCGAGGCGCAGCGCCTCGGGATCGAGCAAGGCGCGGATCGGATAGAGGTCGGCCAGCTCCTCGAGGGTCAGCGGCTCGACGAACCAGCCGATCCTCGGCCGGTTCGACAGCGCCCCCTCGCGCTCGAGCCCGGCGAGCGCTTCCCGGAGGGGCGTCCGGCTGATTCCGAGCCGCGCGGCGAGATGGACCTCGTTGACCCGCGCGCCCGCCGGGAGCGTGCCGTCGACGATCATGTTGCGGACCGCGCGCGCCGCGGTGTCGGCAAGCGTGTCCCGGGAGAGCGCGGCGGTGGCCATGTTGTATACTGTATACAATAGTGCCACCGACCGCAAGTCATTGCCAAGCGGAGTGAGAGGTGTATGGGGCGCGCATGCTTTCTCAACGAACGCGGTATACAATCAGGGCGCTGCTGCACCTCGCCGACCGCTACGGGGAAGGCCCGGTCCAGCTCACCGAGATCGCGCAGGCGCAAAACCTGCCGGCCAAGTTCCTGACCGTCATCCTCTCGCAGATGCGCCGCGCCGGCCTCGTCGACACGATGCGCGGCCGCGAGGGCGGCTATTGGCTCGCCCGCCGGCCCGAGGAGATCAGCTATGGCGAGATCGTCCGGCTGACCCGCGGCTCGCTCGGGCTGCTGCCCTGCGCGAGCCGGCTCGCCTACGAGCAGTGCAAGAATTGCATCAGCGAGGATCAGTGCCGCCTGCACCGGGCGATGCTGATGGTCCGCGACGAGACGGCGCGCATCCTCGACGGGCTCAGCCTCGCCGACAAGGTCGAGGTCGACGACCGCATCGAGGCATGAGCGGCCCTCGCGTCGTCGTGGTCGGCGCGGGGGCGTCGGGGACCTTGCAGGCGCTGCATCTTCAGCGCGCCGGCGCCGACGTCACCCTGGTCGAGCGGGCCGCCCGGCCGGGGCGCGGCGTCGCCTATGGCACGACCAGGCCCGAGCATCTGCTGAACGTGCCCGCGCGGCGGATGAGCGCCTTTGCCGACGAGATCGGCCATTTCAGCCGCTGGTGGGCCGACCGCACCGACGATGCCGCCACCGAGGAGGATTATGCGCCGCGCATGGTCTATGGCGACTATCTCACGGAATTGCTGGCGGAATCGGGCGTGGCGGTCGTGCACGGTGAGGCGGTGGACGTCGCCGGCGCGGTCCTGCTCGCCGACGGGCAAGGGCTGGCCGCGGACGCAGTGGTGCTCGCGCCCGGCAATTTCCGCCCGGCGACGCCGCGCGGCATCGATCCGGCCGCGCTCGGCGACCGCTGGATCGAGGACCCCTGGGCCGGCGGGCTCGAGGGGCTCGGGCCGAAGGACGTCGTCTTTCTGCTCGGCACCGGCCTCACCGCGGTCGACGTCGCGCTGACCCTGGAGGCGACCGGTTTCCGGGGGCGGATCGTGGCGCTGTCCCGCCGCGGCCTCGCGCCGCGCAGCCACGGCCTGCGCGAGCCGATGGTGGCGGCGCGCGAGGATCTGGTGCCGTCCTGCACGAAGATGCTGCGCCGGGTCCGCCAGCGCAGCGGGGAGGTGGGCTGGCGGGGCGCGGTGCACGAGCTGCGCACGGTCACGCAATGGCTCTGGGGCGCGGCGGACGAGGCGGAGCGGCGCCGCTTCCTCCGCCATCTGCGCCCCTGGTGGGACGTGCATCGCCACAAACTGGCGCCGGCGGTCGGGGCGACGATCGAGGCGATGCGGGCCGAGGCGCGGCTCGCCGTGGCGGCCGGGCGGCTGGTGTCGGTTGACCCGGTCGAGGGCGGCGTGGAAGTGCGGTTCCGGCTGCGCGGCCATGAGGAGATCGAGCAGTTGCGCGCGGCGCGGATCGTCAATTGCACCGGGCCCGAGCTGGGCATCGCCCGGGCCGGGGAGCCCTTGCTCGACGTTTTGCTCGCCAAGGGCGCGATCCGCGAGGATGCGCTCGGCATCGGCGTCGACGTCGACCTGGAATGCCGGGCGATCGGTGCGGACGGCGCGGCAAGCGAGACCCTGTCGGTGATCGGCCCGGTGACGCGGGGGACCTTCTGGGAGAGCGTGGCTGTGCCCGACATCAAGGTGCAGGCGGCCAGGGTGGCGGCGCGGTTGACCGGCTAGCCTCCTCCCCAGTCGCCGATTGGGGAGAAAGACTAGATCACGATCCGGAACAGGGCGCCGCCGCCCTCCCGGTCCCCCACGCTGATCGCGCCGCGATGGGCGAGGACGACCTGGCGGGCGAGGCTGAGGCCGACGCCGGTGCCCTCCTGCTTGGTGGTGAAGAAGGGGAGGAAGATGTCCTGCCTCAGCCCTTCCGGCACGCCGGGGCCGTTGTCGGCAATCTCGATCTGGACGCGACCGGAGCGGGTGCGGGAATAGCTCAGCCAGACGTGCGGCGCCTCGGCATGGCCGCGGGCGGCCTGGGCGGCATTGCGGATCAGGTTGATCAGCACCTGGCTCATCAGGTCCGGATCGGCGTCCAATGTCGGCACGCCGTCCACATTCAGGGTGAAGCCGATCCCCTGCGTGCGGTCGCTGGCGCGGAACAGGCTCTCCAGCTCGCGGCCCCAGGCCTCGACGTCGATCGGCCGGCGGCGAATCTCGGGGGCGCGGCTGATCTGGCGGTAGCTCTCCACGAAATGCATGACGCCGTCGGCTCGCCGGGCGAGCGTCTCCACCGCCATGCGCGCGTCGGTGACGTCCGCATTCTCGCCATGATCGACCTCGCGCATCAGATCGACCGCGCTGTGCGCGAGGCTGGTGACCGGGGTCATCGAGTTCATGATCTCGTGGGTCAGCACGCGGATCAGGTCGGACTGGGCGGCGATCTCGATCGCGTTGAGCTCGCCCTGGATGGGCTGCACCGCGACGACGCGGACCAGGCCGCCGAGCCGGTGCACGACCGCGGCGCTGACCAGCATGGTCTGCGGCACACCGTCGGAGACGAGCGGGACGAGGCGCGGGCGGTTCACCGCGCCGCCCTGCAGCGCCGCGGCGAAGGCCTCGCCATATTCGCGGAAATCCTCGATCCTGACGCCCTGGTGGCGGACGAGCAGCCGGCGCGCCGCCTTGTTGGCCAGCTCGACCTTGCCGGCGTCGACGGTGAGCAGGGCGGTCGGCGCGTCGTCGAGCACCGCCTCGTAGAAGCGGTTGGCATCGATCAATTTGTGGCGCTCGTCGCGCAATTTCTTGATCGAATCGTCGAGCACGTCGGACAGGTCGCCGAAGCCGGAGCCCTGGCCGCGGTTGGAGAAGCCCTGGCTGAAATCGCCGAAGCGCACCGCGTCGAGGAAGCGGGCCAGCTCCATGTTGGTGCGCTGGATGTAGCGCCAGAGCATGAAGGCGGCACCGAGCACGATCAGCCCGGCGACGATCCGCGCCGCGCCGAGGTCGGTCCGGCCGAGCGAGGCGACGAACAGGAAGACCAGCGCGACGAGCAGGCTCAGCCGCCAGGCCAGGCCGAGCACGAAGCGGTTGTGGAAGTGGAGCCTCACCTGAAATCCCTCCCCCTCGAGGGGGAGGGTAGGGAGGGGGTGTCCGGCGTTCGGGAGGATCCGCGGAGGCCGAGCCCCCTCACCCTGACCCTCTCCCCGCCGGGGAGAGGGTATTTGGCCGAGTCTTCCCTCACCGCATCACAGCCCATGCTTTTCCATGCGCCGGTAGAGCGAGGCGCGGGTGAGGCCGAGCTCGGAGGCGGCGAGGCTGATATTGTAGCTGTGCTTCTTCAGCGCCTCCTCGACCATCTGCTTCTCGACCCGCTCGAGATTGAGGTCATCACGCGCGACTGGCGTGGGAGCAGGCGCGGGCACCGGCGCGGCGCGCGACGGGGCGAGGCCGCGGGAGAGGGAGAAGTCGGCTTCGGTGAAGGCGGCGCCGTCCGACAGGATCACGGCGCGCTCGCAGGCATGGCGGAGCGCGCGGACGTTGCCGGGCCAGTCATAGGCCTCGAGCGCCTGCACCACCACGTCGGGCAGGGCGCGGACCGGCTTGCCGTATTTCTTCGCATATTGGGCGATGAAATGCTCGGCCAGCTGGAGGATGTCCTGCCGCCGTTCGCGCAAGGGCGGCAGGTCGATCTCCACCGTGTTGAGGCGGAAGAGCAGGTCCTGGCGGAAGCGGCTCTCGTCGGCGAGCTGGTCGACCGGGCAGTTGGTCGCCGCGATCACGCGGATATCGATCGGCACCGGCTTGTTGGCGCCGACCGGGACGATCTGGCGCTGCTCCAGCGCGGTCAGCAATTTCGGCTGGAGATGGAGCGGCAGATTGCCGATCTCGTCGAGGAAGAGGGTGCCGCCGTCCGCCGCCTGCATGCGCCCGATCCGGTCGCTGCGCGCGTCGGTGAAGGCGCCCTTCACATGGCCGAACAGCTCGCTCTCGAACAGATTCTCGGCGACCGCGCCGAGATCGACCGAGACCAGGATCTGGTCGGCGCGGCGGGAGCGGGCATGGAGCGCGCGGGCGGCCAGCTCCTTGCCGGTGCCATTCTCGCCGAGGATCAGGACATTGGCGTCGGTCGGCCCGGCCCGCTCGATCAGCGACCAGACCCGGGCCATGGCCGGGGACTCGCCGAGCAGGGGCGTGTCACCGCCGGCCGGGGTCGAGATCGCCTCCGCCTTCTTGCGCTCGACCACGACCTCGGCGCGCGAGGTGCGCAGGGCCGCGGCGGTGCGGACGGTGGCGAGCAGCCGCTCGTTCGACCAGGGCTTGGAGACGAAGTCGGTGGCGCCGCGCTTCATCGCCTCGACGGCGACGCCGATCCCCGCATGGGCGGTGATCATCACCACCACCGCCTGGGGATCGCGCGCCAATATCTCGCTGAGCCAGTGATAGCCCTCGGCCGCATTGGTCGCGCCGCGCGCGAAATTGGCGTCGAGCAGGATCGCGTCGGGCAGCTCGCGCTCCATCGAGGCGAGCGCCTCGGCCGGCTCCTGGAAGGCGGCGACCTCGACGAACAGGTCGCGCAGCAGCAGCCGCGCGGACAAGGCGATGTCCGGATCGTCGTCAATGATGATGCAGCGCCCGAAGGGCTTTGCCTGAGTCACGCCTTACACTCCCACCCGATGCCGTGTCCGATAACGGACAATCGCGGCCGAGGCCAGTCCGCGCGCGGACAGATTCGCCCGGTTTCGCGCACCTTTGGGCCCGCCTCTCGCCGGCGGATCAACCGGAAATTGGCGGATTTCCGGGCTTTTCTCCACTTGGCATGGCTGATGCTGGGAAGGAGGCAACAGGGAGCGTGTAAAGGGAGTAAAGATCATGTCCGCAGCGAAATTCGAAACCTTCGCCTTCATGGCCGGCTTCATCGCCACCGGTTTCCTCACGCTCGTGGCCCTGCCGCTTGGCGCGTGAGTGGTGCGTGCGCGGCGGCGGAAAGTCCCGGTTGCTTAACGGACATACCGCCGCCGCCAGCCAATCCGGAGTTTCGGGGAACTAGATGAGCATCGTGCGGATGAAAGAGGCGCAAGGCCCCCAGAGCGGCGGCGGCATGGACCGCGAGGTCGCGTCGCGGAAGCTGGGCACCAAGGCGAAGATCGGCCTCGGCGCCGGCGGCCTCGTCATCCTGCTCGCGCTCTTCTGGTACTTCATGCCCGCCGGCAACAGCCAGACGGTCGAGGCCAGCCGCCTCACCATCTCGACGGTCACCCAGGGCCGGTTCGACGATTTCCTGCCGCTGCGCGCGCAGGTCCAGCCCTCGCTCACCATCTATCTCGACGCCGTCCAGGGCGGCCGGGTCGAGCGCGTCCTCGTCGAGGACGGCGCCATGGTCACCCAGGGCCAGCTCCTCGCCGAGCTCTCCAATTCCGACCTGCAGCTCAACGTGCTCGCCCGCCAGACCGAGGTCACCCAGCAGATCAACTCGATGCGCAGCCAGGAGCTGGCGCTGAACCAGACGCGCCTCGCCAACGAGCGCGCGCGGATCGAGGCCGATCTCGCCACCCAGACGGCGCGGCGCCAGTATGAGATGCAGCGCCCGCTCGCCGAGCGCGGCTTCGTCTCCGGCCGGACCTTCGCGGATTCGCGCGACACCTATGAGGCGAACCGGCGCCGCTCCGAAGTGCTGCGCCGCCAGCAGGCCGATGACGAGCGCCTGCAGTCCAGCCAGCTCGCCCAGCTGCGCGCCTCCGCCAGCGGCCTGAACCAGAGCCTCGACATCGCCCGCCGCAGCCTGGATTCGCTGAACCTGCGCGCGCCGGTCTCGGGCCAGCTGACCAGCTTCAACATCCAGATCGGCCAGTCGCTGAACCGCGGCGAGCGGCTCGGGCAGATCGACAGCGCCGGCCGCAACAAGCTGCGGGCCCAGGTCGACGAATTCTACCTGAACCGGGTCAGCGAGGGCCTCACCGCCGATGCGGAGGTGGCCGGCCGCACCTACCGGATGCGGGTCAGCAAAATCTATCCGCAGGTCCGCAACGGCACGTTCGAGATCGACCTGCAGTTCGTCAGCGCGGAGCCGCGCGACCTGCAGCGCGGCCAGACCGTGCAGCTGCGCATGACGCTGGGCGCCTCGTCCCAGGCGCGGCTGGTGCCGAACGGCGCCTTCTACAACGACACGGGCGGCAGCTGGATCTTCGTGGTTTCCCCCGACGGCCGCTCGGCGGTGCGCCGCCAGGTGCGCCTCGGCCGCCGCAACGCCGACTTCATCGAGGTGCTCGAGGGGCTGGAGCCCGGCGAGCGCGTCATCACCTCCCCCTATACGGGCTTCCAAGAGCGGGACCGGCTCAGCCTCTCCGGCCAATAAGTGGGCAAAGAAAGGATTTTCCTATGTTGAGCATGCGTGAAGTTTCCCGGGTCTACCGAACCGACACGGTCGAGACGACCGCGCTCGACGGGATCTTCCTCGATGTCGCGGACGGCGAATTCGTCGCGATCATGGGCCCGTCCGGCTGCGGCAAGTCCACCCTGCTCAACGTCATCGGCATGCTCGACAGTCCGACGAGCGGCTCCTACGTCTTCGACGGCACCGAGGTCGCCAAGATGTCGGAGTCCAGGCTCGCGGACTTCCGCAAGCGGAACATCGGCTTCATCTTCCAGTCCTTCAATCTCGTGGACGAGCTTTCGGTCCGCGAGAATATCGAGCTTGCGCTGCTCTACCATAACGTCCCCACGGGGGAGCGGCGCACCCGGGTCGACGCGGTGATGGACAAGGTGGGCATCGCCCACCGCGCCAAGCACCGGCCGTCGCAATTGTCAGGCGGACAGCAGCAGCGCGTTGCCGTCGCCCGGGCCCTTGTCGCAGCGCCGAAGCTGATCCTCGCCGACGAGCCGACGGGCAATCTCGACACGGCGCATGGCGAGGAGGTGATGAAGATGCTGCAGGCCCTCAACACCGAGGGCTCGACCATCGTCATGGTCACCCACTCGCCCGCCCATGCCGATTATGCCGGCCGCGTCGTCAACATGCTCGACGGCCGCATCCTGGTCGAGCACCGGCGGGCGGCATGAGCCGGCGTCTCCTGCTGGTGGCGGCCCTGGCCGCCTGCCTGCCTTCTCCGGCGGCGGCGCAGGCCCGCCGGCAGGGCACGGTGCTCATGGCCGAGGACGAAGGCTCGCGCCGCTTCCAGGAGCAATGGGGCTATGCCGACGCGATCGTCGCCGGCGACACCGTCTATCTGTCCGGGATCGTCGTCGGGCAGCGCGAGGGCGAGACGCTCGAGGCGGCCTATGACCGCGGCTACCGGCACATCGGCACCATCCTCAGGCGCGCCGGGGTGAGCTGGGACGATGTCGTCGACATCACCTCCTACCATACCGACGTGACCGCGCAGATGCCGGCAATCACCGCCGTGCACCGCCGCTACGTCACCGCCCCCTTTCCGGCCTGGACGGCGATCGACGTCGATCGCCTGATCCCGGAGCGGGGCATCACCGAGATCAAGGTCATCGCCCGGCGGCCGACCGCCGCCGCGCGCAACTAGAACGGAAGCAGGACCATGTGGCGTAATTATATGACGGTGGGCATCAGGGCGCTGACCAAGAACAAGACCTATGCCTTCATCAACATCGTCGGCCTCGCCATCGGCCTCGCCGCCTGCCTGCTCCTGCTCGTCTACGTCCGCTACGAGACGAATTACGACAGCTGGCTGCCGAACCACGAGAACACCTACCAGTTGCAGACCCGTTATACGGAGAAGTCGACCGGCCAGACGCTCAACCTGCAGATGGCGTCCTACGTGTCGGGCCAGCGCCTGAAGGAGAATTTCCCGCAGATCGAGTCCATGGTCTACGCCTCCGCCGGCGCCTTCACGGTGCTGCGCAACGGCGAGGCGGTGACGGTCGAGAATACCAGCGCCGTCAACGGCCCGTTCTTCGACACCGTCCAGCTGCCGATGCTGCACGGCGACCCGGCCACGGCGCTGCAGAATCCCGGCTCGGTCGCGCTCAACGAGACCACCGCGCGCCGGCTGTTCGGCACCGACAATCCGGTGGGCCGGACCCTGACCACGATGATCCGGGGGCGGCAGGTCGACCAAAGGGTCACCGCGGTGTTCCGCGACCTGCCGAGAAACTCGCACATGGACTTCAACATGCTCGTGCGGATCGATCCGAATTCCTATTATGCCGAGCAGCCCGAATTCATGCGCAACTGGGGCTGGCAGTCGGGCTGGTACTATCTCCGGCTGCGTCCGGGCACCGATCCCGCCGCGATCAACGCCGCCATCCCGGCCTGGGAGCGCCGCGTCATCCCGACCCAGGTGATCGACGGCATCAGCTACAATCCCGGCGACGAGAGCGACTACCGGATCGAGAATGTCCGCTCGATCCACCTCGGCGAGGCGCAGAACGGGGCGGCGCGGCCGGGCAATGACTGGACGACCATCACCACCTTCCTGATCGTCGCCTTCCTGATCCTCGGCATGGCCTGCGTGAACTTCACCAACCTCGCCACCGCCCGCGCCAGCCAGCGCGCCCGCGAGGTGGCGCTGCGGAAGGTACTCGGCGCCAACCGCCGCCAGCTCATCACCCAGTTCCTCGGCGAATCGGTGCTGATCGCCTGCATCTCGATGCTGCTCGCGCTCGCGATGGTGGAGCTGCTGCTGCCGCTCTTCTCCGGCTTCCTCGATGCAGACCTGCGCATGCAATATCTGGGCTGGGACGGGATGCTGCTGCCGGTGCTCGGCCTGACCCTGCTGGTCGGCGCCGCGGGCGGCCTCTACCCGGCCTTCTACCTCTCCCGCTTCCAGCCGGCGCAGGTACTGAAGGCGAACAAGTCGTCGAGCGAGGCGAGCGGCTCCGGCCTGCTGCGCAACATCCTGGTCGTCGGCCAGTTCGCGGTCTCGATCGGCCTCATCATCTGCACCGCCGTCGTCTACGCGCAGACCGTCTACGCGCAGACTGCGGATCCCGGCTATCGCCGCGACGGCATCCTGCAGGTGGAGGGGATCGGCCGCCGCCAGATCGTGCCCATCCAGGAGACCCTGATCCGCGAGATCGAGCGCGTGCCCGGCGTCCAGTCGGCCGCCCGCACGACGATCGGCGTCGCCACGCAGAACTCGACCAACGAGGGTGTGCTCCTTCCGGGCCGGAGCGACCCGATCAACATCGGTTCCTACCAGGTCGACTACAAGTTCTTCGACACGATGGGCATCCGCCTGCTCGCCGGGCGCGCCTTCGACCAGAACCGGCCGATGGACGATGCGACCGTGCCCTTCCCGACCGATCCGGCGGCGCAGCGCGCGATCATCGCGCGGGGCGGCGTCAACGTCGTGATCAACGAGTCCGCGGCGCGCAAGCTCGGCTGGCGCAACCCGGCGGAGGCGGTCGGCAAGCAGGTGCGCGCCGGCATCTTCGGCCAGGAATATGGCCTGGTGCCGGTCAACATCATCGGCGTCGTCCAGGATTCGCGCTTCCGCTCGATTCGCGAGCCGCTGGACGAGATCATGTTCCGGATCAACCGGACCGGCGGCAATGTGCTCGACGTCCGCCTGGATCCGGGCGCCGATCCGCGCGCAGTGCTGGCCGGGGTCGAGGCGGTGTGGAAAAGGCTGATCCAGGACGCGCCCTTCTCCGCCCGCTTCAGCGAGGACATCATCACCGAGCTCTATACGGCGGAAACCGCAAGGGCGAAGGTGTTTGCGGGCTTCGCGATCCTCGCCGTGATCGTCGCCTGCCTGGGCCTGTTCGGCCTCGCCGCCTTCACCGCCGAGCGGCGGACCAAGGAGATCGGCATCCGCAAGGTGCTCGGCGCCCGGGTCCGCGACATCGTCGGGCTGCTCGCCTGGCAATTCTCGAAGCCGGTGCTCTGGGCGATGCCGATCGCCTGGCTGATCGCCTGGTGGCAGATGAGCGTCTGGCTCAACACCTTCGACACGCGGATCGACATGGGCGTGCTGCCCTTCGTGGCGGCCGGGCTGCTCGCTTTGGTCATCGCGGTCGGCACGATCGCCAGCCACGCCTTCAGGGTGGCGCGGGCCAATCCGATCCTCGCGCTCCGCTACGAATAGGAGAAGCGACGAAGCACGAACGGGAGATCTGCAGAAGGGGAGCAGGATGATCTGGCGCAACTACATGACGGTCGCCTGGCGGGCGATGCAGCGCGACCCGCTGTTCACGATCATCAACCTGTTCGGCCTCGCCGTCGGCCTCGCCGGCTGCCTCCTGATCGTCCTGTTCATTCGCTACGAGCTCAGCTTCGACGACTGGCTCCCCGATGGCGACCGCGTCTACCAGCTGCAGCGTATCTCGACGAGCGGCACCGAAAGCGGGCAACGCACTGCGCAGACCTCCTTCGTGGCGGCGACGGCCATGCCGCCGCAATTTCCGGAAATCGAGAAGGCGACCGGGCTGATCGGCACGGGCGGCATCTTCCGCCGTGACGGCGAGCTGGTCGAGCTCGACGATGTCTACATCACCGACGCCAATTTCCTTGACGTGCTGAAGCTGCCGCTGATTGCCGGCGATCCCGCGACCGCCCTTGCCGAGCCTGGCAGCATCGTCCTCACCGAAAGCTCGGCACGCCAGCTGCTCGGACGGACGGACGTGCTGGGCGCCACGGTGAACCGGGTGATTACTGGCGGCGACAGGCCCGTGCGGGTTACCGGCGTGCTGCGCGATCTGCCGGCCAATTCCCACCTCCGCATCGCGGCGCTCTACCGGCCCGGCATCGCGCTCACCGGCCCCGGCTACGAACGCTACACGCAATGGGACTGGGTTTCGGCCTGGGTCTATGTCCGTCTCCGCCCGGGCGCGACCGTCGAGGCGATCACCCGCCGAATGCCGGCCACCCTGCAGCGCGTGGTGCCGGCCAGCCAGCGCAACCGCTCGGCGAGCGACGGCCTCGGCTTCACCCAGGACCTGTTCAACATCCGGGAGATCAACACAGGCCCGATCGATTCGGGCACGATGCGCGCCGGCACGTCGATGAAGACCCTGGTCACGTTCGGCATCGTCGCCGCCTTCCTGCTGATCGTCGCCTGCGTCAACTTCACGAACCTGGCGACCGCGCGTGCGAGCCGGCGCGCGCGCGAGGTGGGGCTGCGCAAGACGCTTGGCGCCACCAGACTGCAGCTCGTCGTCCAGTTCCTCGCCGAGGCCTTCGCCATCGTCATCGTGGCGGGCCTGCTGGCGCTTGCCCTGACCGAGCTCGCGCTGCCGTTCCTCAATGGCCTTCTCGGGGAGCCGATCGCGATGCACTATGTTGGGCCGCACGGCATTCTCCTGCCGCTGGGCCTGTTGCTCGCTTTGGTCGGCGTGCTGAGCGGCGCCTATCCCGCCTTCTTCCTCTCCCGCTATCGCCCGTCGCAGGTGCTCAAGGCCAATCAGGGCAGCGCCGACACGCCCGGCGCCGGGCGGCTGAGGACGGGGCTGGTGGTCATCCAGTTCGCGGTCTCGATCGCGCTCATCATCTGCACCGCGATCATTTACGCGCAGACGCTGTACGCGCGCAGCCTGGATCCCGGCTACCGTGTGTCGGGACTGCTGTTCGTGGAGGATCCCGGCTGGCTGGGCGAACGCCAGCAGATCGAGACCTTCATGCGCCGGGTCGCCGCCATTCCCGGCGTGACCTCGGTGGCGCGGGTGGGCATCACTCCGAATCCGGGCACCACCTCCGGTTTCACGGTGCGCGCACAGGGTGCGCCGACCGCGGTCAACCTCCAGATCGTCGACATCGACGGCAATGCCTTCAGCACGCTCGGCATGCGGCTGCTGGCCGGCCGCAGCGTGACGGACGAGCGCGAGATGGACGTCGGCGCGCCGCGCTTCAACAGCGATCCGGAGCGCGACCGGCTGATCGAGCAGCGGGGGCTCAACGTGGTGGTGGACGAGAGCGCCGCCCGGACGCTCGGCTATTCCGATCCGCAGGCTGCGATCGGCCGGCAGATCATTCCCCAGCCGGGGGACGGGCACGCGGTCGCCCCCTACACGATCGTCGGCGTGGTCAACGACGCCCGCTTCGCATCGGCGCGCTTCGAGGCCCGGCCCAACATCTATTATGTTTCGCCGGCGGGCCATCTCAGCCTGGCCGTCCGCTTCGAGGGCGCGAACGGCGCGCGTGTGATGTCGGCGATCGAAACGCTGTGGAAGGCGAGCGTGAACGACACGCCGTTCAGAGGCTTCTTCGCCGACGCGAGGATCGCCGAAATGTACGACCGCGACGAGCGGCGGGCGCAGATGTTCGCGGTCTTCGCGGCGTTCGCGATCCTCATTTCCTGCCTCGGCCTGTTCGGCCTCGCCGCCTTCACCGCCCAGCACCGCACCAAGGAGATCGGGATCCGCAAGGTGTTCGGCGCGGGCACGCGCGACATCGTGCGGCTGCTCGCCTGGCAGTTCACCCGTCCCGTCCTCCTCGCCAACCTGATCGCCTGGCCGGTCGCCTGGTGGGCGATGCGCAACTGGCTTTCGGAATTCGAGAACCGGATCGACATCGGTCCGGGGCCCTTCGTCATCGCCGGTCTGCTGGCGCTGGTCATCGCTGTCGGGACGATTGCCGGACACGCCATCAGGGTGGCGCGGGCCAACCCGATCCACGCGCTCCGGTACGAGTAGGAGGCCCATATGTGGCGCAACTACGTGACGGTGGGCTTCCGGGCGCTGACCAAGAACAAGACCTACGCCTTCATCAATGTCGTCGGCCTCGCCATCGGCCTCGCCGCCTGCCTGCTGCTTCTGATCTACGTCCGCTACGAGACCGCCTACGACCGGTGGCTGCCCAATGCGGAGAATACCTACCAGTTCGAGAGCCACTATCGCTCGAAGCAGACCGGTGAGGAAAATGACTACCAGATGACGTCCTACGTCGCCGGGCAGAGGCTCGAGCGCGACTTCCCGCAGATCGAGCGCAGCGTCTACGCCTTGTCGAGCGAGCCGGTCGCGCTGCTGGGCGGCCAGGCGCTGCCGACCGAGGACGTGCTGCTCGTCGACGACCTGTTCTTCGACGTGCTCCGCTTCCCGCTCGTCCAGGGCAATCCGGCCAGCGCCCTGTCGCGGCCCGGGACGGCCGTCCTCACCCAGAGCGAGGCGCGGCGGCTGTTCGGCCGCGAGGACGTGGTCGGCCAGACCCTGACCATGGTCTCGCGCGGCATCTCCACCGACTATCTGGTCACCGGCATCGCCCGCGACCTCCCGCACAACAGCCATATCCGCTTCACCATCGTCGCGCGGATCGACATTCCGAGCTTCTTCCGGGAGACGCCGACATTCATGACCCAGTGGGGCTGGCAGTCCGGCTGGAACTACTTCTCGCTTCGCCCGGGCGCCGACCCGGCGGCGATCCAGGCGGCGATGCCGGCCTGGGAGCGGCGCAACATCGAGGACCAGATCTTCGGCAACCAGCGCACCAACCAGGGCGACGAGATGGACTGGCGGCTGGTCAACATCCGCGACGTCCACCTGGGCGTGGCCCAGCAGGGAGAGATGACGCCCGGCAACGACAGACGCACGATCTGGACCTTCACGATCATCGCCTTCCTGATCCTCGGCATGGCCTGCGTGAACTTCACCAACCTCGCCACTGCCCGCGCCAGCCAGCGCGCCCGCGAGGTGGCGCTGCGGAAGGTGCTCGGCGCGAACCGCCAGCAGCTGGTCACCCAGTTCCTCGCGGAATCGATCCTGATCGCTGGCATCGCCATGCTGCTGGCGCTCGCTCTGGTCGAGCTCCTGCTGCCCTCGCTCAACTCCTTCCTCAAGGCGTCGATGGAGATGCATTATCTCGGCGAGGGCGGGATGCTGGTGCCGATCCTGCTGCTCACCCTCCTCGTCGGGGCGGCGGGGGGCGGCTATCCGGCCTTCTACCTCTCGCGCTTCCAGCCGGCGCAGGTGCTGAAGGCCAACAAGTCGACGGCCGAGGCGCAGGGCTCGGGGCTGCTGCGCAACATCCTCGTCGTCAGCCAGTTCGCGGTCTCGATCGCGCTCATCATCTGCACCGCCATCGTCTGGGCCCAGGACCAATATGCGAGGAATCTCGACGTCGGCTTCCGGCGCGAGGGGCTGATCCAGGTCGAGAATCTCGGCCGCCGCCAGCTGCTCGAGCGCTCCGACACGATCGCCGAGCAGATCAGGCGCGTCCCCGGCGTGGTCGCGGTCGGCCGGTCCGACATCGGCGTGGGGACCGCCAACGACAACAATACCAGCGTGCAGCTCCCCGGCATGACCGAGCCGGTGAACATCGGCACCTACGGCATCGATCCGCAATTCTTCGAGACGATGGGCATCGAGCTGGTGGCCGGCCGGCTGTTCGACGAGAACCGGCCGGCCGACCGGCTCGGCCTCAGCTACCCGCCCACGCCCGAAAACCAGCGCGCCCTCGTCGCGCGCGGCGCCAATATCGTGATCAACGAGCTGGCGGCGCGCCGCCTCGGCTTCCGCAATCCCGCCGACGCGGTCGGCAAGCTGGCCCAGGTCGCCTTCGTCGATGACGAATATGGCGTGGTCCCGAGCCGGATCATCGGCGTCGTCCGGGATTCGCGCTTCCGCTCGATCCACCAGCCGATCGATCCGATCATGTTCTCCTGGACCGACGGCGGCGGCGGCACGATGCTGATCCGCTACGACGCCTCCGATCCGCAGGGCGTGATGCAGCGGGTCGAGCAGGCCTGGCGGCGGCTGGCGCCCGACGTGCCCTTCGACGGCGTGTTCAGCGAGGACAAGGTTGCCGAACTCTATGAGCGGGAGGCCGCGCAGACGAAATTGTTCGCCGGCTTCGCCTTGCTTGCCATCATCATCGCCTGCCTCGGCCTGTTCGGCCTCGCCGCCTTCACCGCCGAGCGCCGGACCAAGGAGATCGGCATCCGCAAGGTGCTGGGCGCCCGCATCCGCGACATTGTCGGCCTGCTCGCCTGGCAATTCTCGAAACCGGTGATCGTCGCCAACCTGATCGCCTGGCCGGCGGCCTGGTTCGCGATGAACCTCTGGCTGCAGCAGTTCGACACCCGCATCGCCATGGGCGTCCAGCCCTTCGTGCTGGCCGGGCTGCTCGCTCTGGTCATCGCGATCGGCACCATTGCCGGCCACGCCATCAAGGTCGCGCGGGCCAATCCGATCCTCGCGCTGCGCTACGAATAGGAGACTTGAAAAAGGTCGCAACGGAAAGACGGAAGGGGGACGAAGAATGTGGCGTAATTATCTGACCGTCGGCCTGCGCAGCCTGGCGCGGAACCGGACCTATGCGCTCATCAACATCTTCGGCCTCGCGGTCGGCATGGCCGCCTGCCTGCTGATCATCCTGTTCATCCGCTACGAGCGCAGCTTCGACAGCTGGCTCCCCGATGCCGAGCGCATCTACCAGGTGCAGCGCATCGCGACGAGCGGGACCGAGGCCGGCCGCCAGTACGGCCAGAGCTCGTTCAACGCGGCGACGGCGCTGCCGCCGCAATTTCCCGAGATCGAGGCGTCGACCGCCCTCCTCCAGGTGAGCGGGGTGGTCCGCAGGGGCGGCGAGCCGTTCGATGTCGGCGACCTCTATGCGACCGACGCCAATTTCCTGGACGTCATGCGCCTGCCCCTCGTCGCCGGCGACCCGCGGACCGCGCTCGCCGACGTCGACACCATCGTCCTCACCGAAAGCGCGGCGCGGCGGCTGTTCGGCCGCACCGACGTGCTCGGCCAGACCGTCGCCCGCATCGGCGCGAACGGCGACCGCGTGCTGCGCGTGACGGGAGTGCTGCGCGACCTGCCGCCCAACACGCACCTCAAGCTCAACGCGCTCTATCGCCCCAATCTTGCCGCCCGCACCACCGGCAACGAGGTCTTCACCGAGTGGAACTGGGTCGCCTCCTTCGTCTATGTGCGGCTGCGGCCCGGGGCCGATCCCGCCGCGATCGAGGCCCGGATGCTGCCGGCCCTGCAGAGGCTGGTCCCGGCCGGCCTGCGCGACAATTCGGCGCCTGACGGGCTCGGCTTCACCCAGCGGCTGCTCAACGTCCGCGCGATCAACACCGCGGGGATCGTTTCCGGCACGATGCGCGCGGGAACCTCCGCGAAAACCCTGCTCACCTTCGGGATCGTCGCAATCTTCCTCCTCATCGTCGCCTGCGTGAACTTCACCAATCTCGCCACCGCCCGGGCGAGCCGCCGCGCGCGCGAGGTCGGGCTTCGCAAGACACTCGGCGCGACGCGCGGCCAGCTCGTCATCCAGTTCCTGCTCGAAGCTTTGGTGCTGGTCGCCGTCGCCGGCCTGCTGGCCCTCGCCTTGGCCGAGCTGGCCCTGCCCTGGCTCAACGAGCTCGTCGACGGCCGGATCTCGATCCATTATTTCGGCCTCGACGGCATCCTGCTGCCGTTCGCCGCCGTGCTCCTGGCCGTCGCCCTGCTCGGCGGCGTCTATCCGGCCTTCTTCCTGTCGCGCTACCGCCCCGCCGTGGTGCTCAAGGCCAGCCAGAGCGGCGCGGACGCACCGGGCGCCGGCCGGCTCAGGCTCGCACTGGTCGTGATCCAGTTCGCGGTCTCGATCGCGCTGATTATCTCCACCGCGATCGT
Organism: Allosphingosinicella sp.; assembly: GCF_035626655.1. Classification (GTDB taxonomy): domain Bacteria; phylum Pseudomonadota; class Alphaproteobacteria; order Sphingomonadales; family Sphingomonadaceae; genus Allosphingosinicella. The sequence goes on along the minus strand of NZ_DASPNF010000022.1, from coordinate 47,148 downwards.
TCACGCCCAGACGCTGTTCGCGCGCTCGGCCGATCCCGGCTACCGGGTCCCCGGCCTGTTGTTCGTCCAGGCGCCCGACCTGATCGGGGACCGGACCCGGGTCGAGGCGTTCATGCACCGGCTCGCGGCCATTCCCGGGGTGAGCGCGGTGGCGCGCTCCGGGATCACGCCCAATCCGGACATCACCGCGACCACCAATTTCCGCGCGCCCGGGGCGCCCGCCAGCGTCGAGCTGGAGATCGTCCCGATCGACGGCGACACGTTCCGGACGCTCGGCATGCGGCTGCTCGCCGGCCGCGCGGTCACCCACGAGCGCGAGGCGGACGTCGGCGCGCCGCTGAACAATGCCGATCCCGAGCGGACGCGCCTGATCCGCGAGCGCGGCGTCAACGTCCTGGTCGACGAGAGCGCGGCGCGGACGCTCGGCTTCGCCGATCCGCAGGCCGCCATCGGCCGCCCGATCGGGCGCGAGGATTCGGAGAGCGGCCCGGGCTCCGGGCCCTATACGATCGTCGGCGTGGTCAACGACGCCCGCTTCGAATCGGCGCGTCGCCAGAGCCGGCCCAGGCTCTATTATGTCGCGCCGAGCGGCCATCTCGGCATCGCCGTCCGCTTCGATCCCGGCCGGGCGAGCGAGGTGATGGCCGCGGTCCAGTCGGCCTGGAAGGCGACCGTCACTACCGATCCCTTCAACGGCTTCTTCGCCGACCAGAGGATCGCCGAAATGTATGCCGGCGACGAACGGCGCGCGCGCATGTTCGCGGCGTTCGCGGCCTTCGCCGTCTTGATCTCCTGCCTCGGCCTGTTTGGTCTCGCCGCCTTCACGGCGGAGCACCGGACGAAGGAAATCGGGATCCGCAAGGTAGTGGGCGCGCGCGTGCGCGACATCGTGAGGCTGCTCGTCTGGCAGTTCACGCGCCCGGTGCTCATCGCCAATCTGATCGCCTGGCCGGTCGCCTGGTGGGCGATGCGCAACTGGCTCTCCGAATTCGAAAGCCGGGTCGACATCGGGCTCGTGCCCTTCGTCGTCGCCGGCCTGCTCGCGCTGGCCATCGCCATCGGGACGATCGCCGGACACGCCCTGAAGGTCGCGCGGACCAACCCCATTCACGCGCTGCGTTACGAATAGGAGACGAGCTATGTGGCGCAACTACCTGATTGTCGGCCTGCGCAGCCTGGCACGCAACCGGACCTATGCGTTCATCAACATCGTCGGCCTCGCCATCGGCCTCGCCGCCTGCTTCGCCCTGTTCGTCTACGTCCGCTACGAGAACAATTATGACCGCTGGCTGCCCGACAGCGAGCGCATCTTCCAGGTCCAGGCGACCTGGCACGAGGTCGGGCAGCCGGTCTCCCCCAACCAGGCCAGCCCCGCCCCGGTGCGCGACACGATCGCGTCCATCTCCCCGCAGATCGAGGCGGTCACCGTCGCCATTCCGGGCCGGACCATCGTCACCCGCAATGGCAGCCCGATCTATGTCGAGACGCTCGTCGTCGACCCGGCTTTTCTCGACATCTTCCAATTGCCCTTCGTCCGCGGCGACGCCCGCAGCGCCCTGCCCAACGTCAATTCGGTGGTGCTGACCGAGACCGAGGCGATCCGCCAGTTCGGCACGCTCGACGCGATCGGCCGCACCATCTCGGCCGGGAGCGGGGAGCAGCGCCGCGACTTCACCGTCACCGGCGTCGTCCGCGACCTGCCGCGCGCAACCCATCTGGCCTTCGGCGCCCTCGTCCGCTTCGACCCTGCCTCGCGCGGCACCGAGGCGCCGAGCTGGGGCGACATGGGCCAGCTCCACTATGTGAAGCTGCGCGATCCCGCGGCGGCGGCGCAGATCAACGCCGCCTTTCCCGCCTGGGAGCGCCGCGTGATCCCGACCCAGACGATCGACGGGCGGGTCTCGAGCCGCGCCGATATCATGGACCTGCAGCTGGTCAACGTCGCCGACGTCCATCTCGGCGTCGCGCAAGGCCTGGCGATGACGCCGGGCAATGACGCGCGCACCGTCGCAACCTTCGCGATCGTCGCCCTGCTGATCCTGATCATGGCCTGCATCAACTTCGTGAACCTCTCGACGGCGCGGGCCGGGCAGCGGGCGCGCGAGGTTTCCCTGCGCAAGGTGCTCGGCGCCTCGCGCCGGCAGCTGATCGGCCAGTTTCTCGGCGAATCCATGGTGCTCACGACGCTGGCGATGCTGATCGCGCTCGCCGGGCTGGAGCTCGGCCTGCCCTGGCTCTCCAGCCTGCTCGATGCCGATCTCGAGATCCATTATCTCGGCGCCGGCGGGCTGCTGCCGCAGATCCTCGGGCTGACGCTCGTCGTCGGCATCGCCGGCGGCCTCTATCCGGCCTTCGTCCTCTCCCGCTTCCAGCCGGCGCGCGTGCTGAAGGCGAACAAGTCGTCGGCCGAGGGCACCGGCTCCGGCCGGATGCGCGCCGGGCTGGTCGTCGTCCAGTTCGCGGTCTCGATCGGCCTGATCGTCTGCACCTGGGTGGTCTGGCGCCAGACCGAATATGTGCAGACCGTCGACATGGGTTTCGAGCGCGAGGGCCTGATCCAGGTCCGCGGCGGCTGGCGTTTCCAGGATCAGGGCAATTACGAGGCGGCCCGGCGCGCCTTCGCCGCCGTGCCCGGGATCACCGGCGTCGCCCGCACCAATCTCGGCGTCGCCGCGACCAACAAGTCGATCCAGGCGGTGAACGCGCCGGGCGCGCCGGCGGAGCTCAACATGGGCGTCTACCGGGTCGACACGGACTTCTTCCGGACGATGGGGATGCGCCTGCTCGCCGGGCGCGAGTTCGGCGAGCAGTTCGCCAACGACCGGATGCTGCGGCCGCCGCCGGCCGCGCCGGGCTCGACCGCGCCGATGCCCGACATGGGCCCGGCGCTGGCGCAGCGCGGCCTCAACGTCGTCATCAACCGCAATGCGGCCCAATTGCTCGGCTATCGCGACCCCGCCCAGGCGCTCGGCAAGACCATCAGGGTGAGCGCTGCGGGCACGGACAACATGATTCCGTCGACGATCGTCGGCGTGGTCGAGGACACGCGCATCCGCACCGCGCGCGACGAGATCGAGCCGATCGTCTTCACCTACGATCCCGAGGCGACGAGCCTGATCATGCTGCGCTACCGCTCGACCAATCCCGCGGCCGTCATGGCCGGCGCGGAAGCGGTCTGGCGCCGCTTCCAGGCCGAGGCTCCGTTCGAGGGCGCCTTCGCCGAGGACCTGCTCGCCCGCCTCTACCAGCGCGAGCATGCGCGCGGCGTCGCCTTCGCCGCTTTCTCGGGGCTCGCGGTGATCATCTCCTGCCTCGGCCTGTTCGGCCTCGCCGCCTTCACCGCGCAGCGCCGCACCAAGGAGATCGGCATCCGCAAGGTGCTCGGGGCGCGGGTCCGGCACATCGTGCAGCTGCTGACCTGGCAATTCTCCAAGCCGGTGGTGCTCGCCAACCTGATCGCCTGGCCGATTGCCTGGTGGGTGATGCGCGACTGGCTCAACACCTACGACACCCGCATCGACCTCGGCCCGGCGCCGTTCGTGGTGGCCGGCCTGCTCGCGCTGGCGATCGCGATCGGCACCGTGGCGGGCCACGCGATCCGCGTCGCCCGCGCCAATCCGATCATCGCGCTCAGATACGAATGAAGAGGGAGGAGTATATGCGTTTCAGGGCTCATTGGCTGCTTCCGCTCGCGGCGCTGCTGCCCGCGGCCTCGGCACCGGCCGCCGTCCAGGACGGACCGGCCGGCTTCCGCTCGATCGAGCTTCGCGGCGGCGGCACGGTGACGGTGCGCTACGGCGCGACCCGCACCGTCACCGTTCGCAGCGGCGACCCGGCCTCGCGCCCGATCCGGGACGAGGGCGACCGGCTGGTGATCGACCGCTGCCAGCCGCGCTGCAGTCACCGCCAGCCGTTCGAGGTCGAGATCATCACGCCCGAGCTTGCCGGCCTCGCCGTCAGCGACGGCGGTCGCATCCGCGTGCTGGGCGACTTCCCGGCCCAGCCCGCGGTCGCGGCCTCGGTCAGCAGCGGCGGCATGATCGACATGCGGGCGCTGGAGGCGGGGCGGCTCTCGGCCGCGGTCGCCCATGGCGGCCTGATCTACGCCCGCCCGCGCGACACTCTGGCGGCATCGATCTCGAACGGCGGCCTGATCACCTATTGGGGCGAGGCCGCCTCGGTCAGCTCGACGGTCCGTCACGGCGGCGCCGTGGTCAGGGGCAAGGCGGCCGACCTCCGGCGGCCGGTCGAGGCCTTCGACCCGACCCTGCAGACCCCGCATGCGCCGCCCGCCGTTCCGGCGGTCCCGGCGCTGCGCACGCGCGTGACACCCTAGCCGAAGGGGAGAAGGACGATGTGGCGCAATTACCTGACCGTCGGCCTGCGCAGCCTGGCGCACAACCGCACCTATGCCTTCATCAACGTCTTCGGGCTGACGATCGGCCTCGCGGCCTGCATCATCGTCCTTCTCTATGTCCGCTACGAGACGAACTACGACAGCAGGCTGCCCGACGCAGAGCGGACCTACCAGCTCCAGCAATGGGTGAGTCCCGGCGCCCAGACGCTCTATCCGGGCGGCACCCAGATGACCTCCTATATTTCCGGCCAGCGCCTGCGCGACTTTCCGCAGGTCGAGCAGGTCGTCTATCTCGGCCGCCAGCAGCCGGTGATCCTGCAGGACGGGCAGGGCACGGTCAGCGAGAATTTCGTGTTCGCCGACGGCCCCCTGTTCGACGTGGTGCGCCTGCCCTTCCTGCGCGGGGCGCGCGAGACGGCGCTGAGGGCGCCGGGCACGATGGTGCTCACCCGGACGGAGGCGCTGCGCCGGTTCGGCACGCTCGACGTCGTCGGGCGCACCCTTGGCATCGTCACCAGCGGCGGGACCACCGACTATCAGATCACCGGCGTCGTCGAGGATCCGCCGCGCGACAGCCACCTCGCTCTGTCGGTGGTCGCGCGGGTCGACTTTCCGACCCTGTTCGGCAGCGCCCAGTCGCCCTTCCTCACCCAGTGGATGCCGAAGAACGGCTGGGTCTATGCGCGGCTCAGGCCCGGCGCGGATGTCGGCGAGATTGCGCGGCAGATGCCGGCCTGGGAGCGGCGCAACATCCCGGACCAGGTCCAGGGCGGCCAGCGCAGCAATCCCGGCACCAACATCGACTGGCGGCTGGTCAACGTGCGCGACATCCATCTCGGCAAGGCCGGGGACGGGATGCGCCCGATCAACGACCGCGGCACGATCACCGCGCTCGGCATCGTCGGCGCGCTGCTGCTCGCGCTCGCCGTCGTCAATTTCGTCAACCTCGCCACTGCCCGCGCCAGCAAGCGCGCCCGCGAAGTGGCGCTCCGCAAGGTGCTCGGCGCCTCGCGCAAGCAGCTCATCGCCCAGTTCCTCGGCGAATCCATGCTGGTGACGGCGCTTGCCACCGTGCTCGCCCTCGCCCTCGTCGAATTGCTGCTGCCCGCGGTGAACAGCTTCGTCGAGACCGACATGAGCCTGCATTATCTCGGCGAGGGCGGGCTGCTGCTGCCGATCGTCGGCCTCGTCCTCCTCGTCGGCGGGGCCGGCGGTCTCTACCCGGCCTTCGTCCTCTCCCACTTCCGCCCCGCGTCGGTGCTCAAGGCGAACCAGTCCTCCGCCGAGGCGGCCGGCACCGGGCGGCTGCGCAACGCGCTCGTCATCGGGCAGTTCGCGGTCTCGATCGGGCTCATCATCTGCACCAGCGTCATCTACGCCCAGACCGCCTTCGCCAGGACCGTCGACCCCGGCTATCGTCGCGACGGCATCCTGCAGATCGGCAATATGTACCGCTCCGCCATGCAGCCGCTCAGGGAGCGGATGCTGCGCGAGATCGCCGCGCTCGAGGGCGTCACCTCGGTCGGGCAGTCGACGATCGGCGTCGCGACCTGGGGCATGAACAATATCGTGGTGACCGCCCCCGGCGCGGCCGAGGGCGTCCAGCTCGAGCTGCACCGCGTCGATACCGGCTTCTTCCGGACGCTGGGCATCCCGATCATCGCCGGGCGCGGCTTCACCGAGCACCAGGCGCTGGACGACAGCACCGTCACCGGCGACGACGATGAAGCGGTCGCGGCGATGGCGAGGCGCGGCTACAATGTCGTGCTCAACGCCAGCGCGGCGCGGGAGCTCGGCTTCCGCAATCCCGCCGATGCGGTCGGCCGCACCCTGCAGGCCGATGACGGCGACGTCGAGACCGTCGGCCGGACTCCGGCGACCGTGATCGGCATCGTCGGCGACAGCCGCTTCCGCTCGATCCGCGACGCCGTGGCGCCGACCATCTTCCTCTACGACCGCGTGCAGCCCGCCTGGCTGCTCGTCCGCTATTCCGGCAATCCGGCCGAGGTGCGCGCACGGGTCGAGCAGGTGTGGAAACGGATTGCGCCGCAGGTGCCGTTCGAGGCGGAGTTCAGCGACGACATCGTCCGCCAGCTCTACAATGGCGAGGAGACGCGCGGCATCGTCTTCGCCGTCTTCGCCCTTCTGGCGGTAATGATCGCCTGTCTCGGCCTGTTCGGCCTCGCCGCCTTCGCCGCGGAGCGCCGGACGCGCGAGATCGGCATCCGCAAGGTGTTCGGAGCGACGGTGCGCGACATCGTCAAATTGCTCGCCTGGCAATTCTCCAAGCCGGTGGTGGTCGCCAATCTGATCGCCTGGCCGGTCGCCTGGTGGGTGATGCGCGACTGGCTGAACGGCTTCGACGCGCGGATCGCGCTCGGGCCCGAGCCCTTCGTGCTCGCCGGCCTGGTCGCGCTCGTCATCGCGGTCGCGACCGTTGCCGGCCACGCCATCCGCGTTGCCCGCGCCAACCCGATCATCGCGCTCAGATACGAATAGGGGAGCAGAACCATGTGGCGGAACTATCTGACGGCGGGCCTGCGGGCCTTCGCGCGCAACCGGACCTATGCATTGATCAACGTGCTCGGCCTCGCGCTCGGCTTCGCCGCCTGCCTGATGATCCTGCTCTACGTCCGCTACGAGCTCAGCTATGACGACTGGGTTCCGAACGCCGAGAATATCTACCAGGTGCAGACCGATTATGCGCCGCAGCAGAATGGCGACGATCCCAATCTGCAAATGTCCTCCTACGTCTCCGGCCTGGCGCTCGCGCGCGATTTCCCGCAGGTCGAGCGCCGGGTCTATCTGCTGCCCAACACGGCCACCGTGATCCGTGGCGGCCAGGCCTTCGCGGTGCCCGAGGCGGCGATGGTCGACGGCCCCTTTTTCGACGTCTTCGCCTTCCCGCTCGTCCATGGCGACCCGCGCACCGCGCTCGCCCAGCCGGGCATGGTGGTGCTCTCGGAGAGCGAGGCGCTCCGCCTGTTCGGCCCGGGCAACCCGGTCGGCCAGACGCTGACCGTGACGGTCAACGGCAGCAACGTCGATCACCGCGTCGGCGGGGTGATGCGCGATCTGCCGCGCAACTCGCACATGCGCCTGCGCATGCTGACCCGCTTCGATCCGGCCAGCTATTTCGGCGCCACGTCCGACTTCTTCACCGACTGGGGCTGGCAGGCAGGCTGGGTCTATGTCGCGCTCCGCCCGGGAAGCACGGCCGGGGAGATCCACCGGCAGATGCCGGCCTGGGAGGCGCGCAACATCCCCGCCGGCAGCGCCGACAGCGATTTCCGGGCCCAGCAGGATTATCGCCTCGTCGCCCTGCGCGACGTTCATCTGGGCGACGCGCAGGACGGCGCCGCAGTGCGCGGCAACGACCGCACCACGATCGCGACCTTCGCGATCGTCGCCTTTCTGGTGCTCGCCACCGCCTGCTTCAACTTCATCAACCTCTCCACCGCCTCGGCCAGCCGCCGCGCGCGGGAAGTCTCGCTCCGCAAGGTGCTCGGCGCCCGCCGCCAGCAGCTCGTCGTCCAGTTCCTCGGCGAATCCCTGCTCGTCGCGACCGTCGCCATGCTGATCGCGCTGGCCGCGGTCGAGCTGCTGCTCGCCCCTTATGCGGCCTTCCTCGATGCCGACCTGTCGATCACCTATCTCGGCAGCGGCGGCCTGCTTCTCCCGATCATCGGGCTGGTCCTGCTGATCGGCCTGGCCGGCGGGCTCTACCCGGCTTTCTATCTCTCGCGCTTCAAGCCCGGACTGGTGCTGAAGGCCAACCGCTCGTCCGCCGAGACGCCGGGGACGGGCCGGATCCGCACCCTGCTCGTCGTCGCCCAATTCTCGGTCTCGATCGGGCTCATCATCTGCACCGCGATCATCTACGCGCAGACCGTCTACGCGCGCACCGCCGATCCCGGCTATCGCAGCGCCGGCCTCATCCAGATCGCCAATATGAGCGACGCGCGGGTCGCTCGGGTCGCCGAGGCGCTCATGCAGGAGGTTCGCCGGATCGAGGGCGTCGACGGGGTGGCGCGCTCCAATGTCGGCGTCGGCACGACCGGCAACGTCACCCAGCGCGTCCAGGTCCCGGGGCTCGCCCAGTCGGTCGAGATCAGCATCGTGCCCGTTGGCCCCAATTTCTTCCAGACGATGGAGATCGAGCCGCTCGCGGGGCGCCTGTTCGAGGAGAACCGCGCCGCCGACGACGCCACCCGCGCCTCCCCCCGCGACGAGGCGGCGGACCGCGCCCTGGCGGCGCGCGGCATCAACATCCTGATCAACGCGCGCGCTGCCACCGCGCTCGGCTTCCGCTCGCCCCGCGCGGCCATCGGCCAACAGGTGCGGGCCGAGCTGCTCGGCGAGGATGTCGGCCCGGTGCCGCTGACCATCATCGGCGTGGTCGAGGACAGCCGCTTCCGCTCGGTCCGCGACCCCATCCGCGCCACGCTGTTCCGGCAGACCCGCGGCGCGCTCGACTGGCTGATCGTCCGCCATTCGGGCGCCGACGCGCCGGCCGTGCAGCAGGCCATCGAGACGGTCTGGAAGCGGCTCGTGCCCGACGTCCCGTTCGAGGCGCGGACCAGCGAGGCGATCATCGCCGATCTCTACGCCGCGGAACGGGCCAGGGCGCAGACCTTCGCCGCCTTCGCGCTGCTGGCGGTGCTGATCGCCTGCATGGGGCTGTTCGGCCTCGCCGCCTTCACCGCCGAGCGCCGGACCAAGGAGATCGGGATCAGGAAGGTGTTCGGGGCGAGCGTCCTCGACATCATCCGCCTGCTCGCCTGGCAATTCTCGAAGCCGGTGGTGCTCGCCAACCTGATCGCCTGGCCGGTCGCCTGGTGGGCGATGCGCGACTGGCTGGACACCTTCGACACCCGCATCGACCTCGGCCCGGGGCCGTTCGTCCTCGCCGGCCTGATCGCGCTCGCGATCGCGATCGGCACCGTCGCGGGCCACGCGATCCGGGTCGCGCGGGCCAATCCGATCATCGCGCTCAGATATGAATAAGGGAGCAGGACTGTGTGGCGGAATTATCTGACGGTCGGCTTTCGGGCCTTCGCCAAGAACAAGACCTATACGTTCGTCAACATTTTCGGCCTGACCCTGGGCTTCGCAGCCTGCGTACTGATCCTGCTCTTCGTCCGGCACCACTTCAGCTATGACGCCTGGCTGCCCAATGCGGAGCGGACCTACCAGGTGCAGAGCGAGCGGGTGGCGACCGACGAGCCGCCCTCCTTCCTCCAGCGGACCTTCTATCCGGTCGCCGCCGGGCTCAGGCGGGATTTCCCCGAGGTCGAGGCCGTCACCGCGCTCTGGCAGACGCGTTCGATCGTCCAGCAGAACGGCCAGTCCACCTACGCCCCGATGGTGATGGCCGACGAATCCTTCTTCGACGTGCTCAATCTGCCCCTCGTCCGCGGCGACCGGCAGACCGCGCTCGGCGGTGCCGATTCCCTCGTCCTCACCGAGACCGAGGCGCGCAAATATTTCGGCAATGAGGATCCGATGGGGCGGACCCTGACCATCGCAAGGAACGGCGTCACCGCGGTGCTGCGCGTCACCGGCGTGCTGCGCGACCTGCCCGACAACAGCCATATCCGCCTGGCGATGGTGAGCCGGATCTCGGGCAGCGTCTTCCCCGACAATCCGCAGGCCATGGAGCGGTGGAACAGCGTCCCCGCCTATGTCTATGTCCGCCTGCGGCCCGGCGCCGACCCGGCCGCGATCAACGCCCGGCTCCCCGCCTGGGAGGAGCGCGTCATCCCGGTCGACACGGTCGGCCCCGGCCAGATGAGCCGCGCCAAGCGCTGGGCGCTGCATCTCGAAAATGTCCGCGACGTGCATCTCGGCCGCTTCCAGGAGGGCGCGATGACGCCGGGCAACGACCGCTCGACCCTGCTGGCCTTCGCGGTGGTGGCGATCCTGATCCTGGGAATCGCCTGCGTGAACTTCGTCAACCTCACCACCGCCCGCGCCACCCAGCGCGCGCGCGAAGTCGCCCTGCGCAAGGTGCTGGGGGCGATGCGCCGGCAGCTGATCGCGCAATTCCTCGGCGAGGCGGTGCTGATGGCCTTCGTCGCGCTGCTGCTGGCGCTCGCCCTGGTCGAGCTGACCCTGCCGGCGCTGTCGGCCTTTCTCGATGACCGGCTTACGCTCGTCTATGTCGGCGAGGGCGGGGTCCTGCCCGCCATGTTCGGCCTCGCCCTCGTCGTCGGGCTGATCGGCGGCCTCTATCCCGCTTTCTACCTCTCGGGGTTCAGCTCCGCGGCGGTGCTCAAGGCGGGCCAGGTCACCGGCACGAGGGCCTCGTCGCGGCTGCGCACGCTGCTCGTCGTGGCCCAGTTCTCGGTCTCGATCTGCCTGATCATCTGCACCGCGGTCATCTATCTGCAGACCCAATATGTCCGCAACGCCGACGCCGGCTATGACCGCGAGGGCCTGATCGTCGTCGAGAATCTGGGGCGAGCGCAGGTCGTGCCGGTGGCCCAAACGATCCGCGACCAGGTTGCGCGGCTGCCCGGCGTGGTGGCGGTGGGCCGGGGCGATCTCACCCCCGCCGACGAGGGGCGGTCCACCACCTTCGTGACCGTGCCGGGCCGGACCGAGCCGGTGGGCATCGGCATCTACGGCGTCGACGAGAATTTCTTCGGGGCGATGGGGATCGAGGTGGTCGCGGGCCGCGCCTTCTCGACCCGCTTCGGCGGGGACGACGCCACCGTCGCGTTCAGCAACGAGGCGCCGCCGAACCCCGCTGCCAATGTCGTGCTGAGCGTCGCCGGGGCCCGCCAGCTCGGCTATCGCAGCCCGCAAGAGGCAATCGGGAAGCAGTTCCGCAGCGACGCGGTCACCTTGACCGTGGTCGGCGTGGTCGCCGACGTCCAGTACCGGTCGATGCGCGACGAGATGGAGCCGATCCTCTATTATATGACCGGCACCGGCCATGGCAGCCTGGTTGTCCGCTATGCGAGCCGGTCGGCCGCCGCGCCGACCGAGCAGATCCGCCGGATCTGGCAAAGCAACGCGCCCGACGTGCCGTTCGAGGCGGTGTTCGTGGCCAATGTCGTCGCCGAGCTGTACGATGCCGACGAGGCGCGCGGCTACGTCTTCGCCGCAGCCGCCCTGCTCGCCATCGCGATCGGCTGCCTCGGCCTCTACGCGCTTGCCGCCTTCACCGCCGAACGGCGGACCAAGGAGATCGGCCTGCGCAAGGTGCTCGGGGCGCGGACGCGCGACATATTGCGCCTGCTGATGTGGCAATTCTCCAAGCCGGTGATCATCGCCAACCTCATCGCCTGGCCGATTGCCTGGTGGGTGATGACCAACTGGCTGGCCGGCTTCAACGAGCGGATCAGTCTCAGTCCCGTGCTGTTCGTCGGGGCCGGACTGGTCGCGCTGGTCATCGCCGCGGCCACGATCGCGAGCCATGCCGTCCGCATCGCCCGCGCCAATCCGATCATCGCGCTGCGATACGAATAGGAGAGAGGGGAGGGGCTCATGTGGCGCAACTATTTCGTCGTCGGCCTGCGCGCGCTGCTCGGCAGCCGGATGTATACGTTGATCAACATCTCCGGGCTGGCGATCGGCCTGGCGGCCTGCCTCACCCTGCTCCTCTACGTCCGCTACGAGACCCGTTATGACGCCTGGCTGCCCGGGTCCGAAAATGCCTATCAGCTGCAGCTGAAGCTCACCTCGCGCCAGACCGGGGCGGCGACGGACTCGCAGCTCACCTCCTATGTGGCCGGGCGGCGGCTCAAGGCGGACGTCCCCGAGATCGACCGGCTGGTCTATGCGCACTGGACCTCGCCCGTGGTGATGCGCGGCGGAGAGGCCTTTTCGGGGGAGGATTCGCTGTTCGTCGACGGTAACCTGTTCGACGTCCTGCGCTTCCCCTTCGCGGAAGGCGATCCGGCGACGGCGCTCGCGCAGACCAACAGCGTGGTCCTGACCGAGAGCGAGGCGCGCCGCATCTACGGCACCGAACACGCCATCGGCCGCACCCTCACCATGATCTCGCGCGGCGTCTCGAACGACTATCGGGTGACCGGCATCCTTCGCGACCTGCCGCGCGACAGTCACCTCGCGCTCCGCATCGTCGCCCGCGCCGACTTCCCCCGCTGGTGGGCCTCCCAGCCCGAATTCCTCACCAGCTGCTGGGACTGCCGCAACGGCTGGAACTATTTCACCCTGCGCCCGGGCGCCGATCCGGCGGCGGTCAGGGCCGGGCTCGCCGCCTGGCAGCGGCGCCACGTCCCCGGCGAGCGGCCGGGCGACCCCGCTTTCGGGCGCGGCGACAGCGTCGACTATGGCATCGTCAATATCCGTGACATCCACCTCGGGCCGGCGCAGGACGGCGCGATCAAGCCCGGCAACGACCGCGGCACGATCGCCACCTTCACCATCATCGCCCTGCTGATCCTCGCCATGGCGTCGATCAACTTCATCAACCTGGCGACGGCCCGCGCCGGCCAGCGCGCCCGCGAAGTGGCGCTGAGGAAGGTGCTCGGCGCCCGTCGCAAGCAGCTGATCGGCCAGTTCATCGGCGAATCCCTGCTGATCACTGCCGTCGCCATGGTGGTCGCGCTCACCCTGGTCGAGCTCTCGCTGCCTCTCCTCTCCGGGCTGCTGCAGGCGGATCTCTCGCTCGACTATTTCGGCCCGCGCGGGATGCTCGGCGCGATCCTCGCCATCCTGCTCGTCGTCGGCGCCGGCGGCGGACTCTATCCGGCGCTCTTTCTCAGCCGTTTCCGCCCGGCGCTGGTGCTGAAGGCCGGCAGGGCCTCGGCCGAGGGGGCGGGCACCGGGCGGCTGCGCAGCATCCTCGTCGTGGCCCAGTTCGCAGTCTCGATCGGCCTCATCGTCTGCACGTCGATCGTCTATGCGCAGACCGATTTCGCGCGCACGCTGGATCCCGGATTCCGCCGCGAGGGGCTGATCCAGAGCGAAAATCTGGGCCGCCGCCAGTTGCTCGGACGGACCGACGCCATCGCCGGGGAAATGGCGCGCGTCCCCGGCATCGTCGCGGTCGGCCGCTCCTCGATCGGAGTCGCGACGCGGATCGAGCGGCAGACCGAGGCGGCCATGCCGGGCCAGGCGGCACCGGTCATGCTCGGCGATTATGCGGTCGACGCCGGCTTCTTCCGCACCATGGAAATCAGGCCCGTCGCCGGCCGTCTGTTCGATCCGCGCCGGGCGGCGGATGACGCCACGCTCCCGCCCGATCCCGACCCCGCGGCGCGGACGGCGCTGAGGGCGCGCGGCGCCAATGTGGTGATCAACGCGCTCGCCGCGCGCCGGCTCGGTTTCCGCGATCCCGCCGCGGCCCTGGGGCGGGAGATCGCGCTTCGCTGGTTCGGCGCGGACGAGCCGCCGGTGCCGGCGCGGGTGATCGGGATCGTGCAGGATTCCCGCTTCCGCACGGTACGCGACCCGATCGAGCCGATCGTCTTCCGGCTCGACCGCAATGCCGCCGCCAATCTGCTGCTGCGTTATGCGGATGTCGACCCTGCCGCGGTGCGCGCCCGGGTCGAGCAGACCTGGCGGCGGCTGGCGCCCGACGTTCCCTTCGACGGCGAATATAGCGAGGAGCGGGTCACCCAGCTTTACGGTGCCGAGCAGGCGCGGAGCCGCCTGTTCGCCGGCTTCGCGCTGCTGGCGGTGGTGATCGCCTGCCTCGGCCTCTATGGGCTCGCCGCCTTCGCCGCGGAGCGGCGCACCCGGGAGATCGGGATCAGGAAGGTGCTCGGCGCGCGCACCCGCGACATCGTCCGCCTGCTCGTCTGGCAATTCTCCAAGCCGGTCATCATCGCCAATCTGATCGCCTGGCCGGTCGCCTGGTGGGCGATGCGCGACTGGCTGAACGGCTTCGACGCGCGGATCCCTCTCGGGCCGGAGCCGTTCCTGCTCGCAGGCCTGCTCGCTCTGGCCATCGCCACTGCGACCGTGGCCGGCCACGCGCTGCGGGTCGCGCGCGCCAGCCCGATCGTCGCGCTCAGATATGAATAGGAACGCCGGATGACCTTCGTCGAAGACTCGCGGGCCTTGGTGGAAATGCGGGCCCGCGCGCGCATTCGCGGTGGCATGCCGGCGGAGCGGGAACCTAGCGTATGAACACCACCCTCATCATCGCCGCGACGGCGCTTGTCATTACCTCGATGCTCTGCCTCGCGGGCCTGCGCGCCTGGCGCGGCTGGCTCGACTATCGGAAGCTCGAGCTGGCCAGCCGCCGGGGCCCGGACGCGAAGGAGGATGTCGGTGTCCGCATCGAGCTCGCCGCGGTGCGCGAGCGGCTGAAGAAGCTCGAGGCAATCGCGAGCGGCGTGGAACTCTGAAACTTCCTTGTCATTCCAGCTTTCGCTGGAATGACGTGTGGGCCGCTGATAGCGATTTCCCATGGACGAAAAGCGGGACGAACCGGGCCTCACCTCGCGGCTGATCATCGGCGGCATTGCCGGCTTCGTCGCGACCATGGCGATGACCTCGGCGATGCGCCGGATGCACCGGAGGCTGCCGCCCCGGGAGCGCTATCCGCTGCCGCCGCGCGAGCTCACCGACCGGGTGCTGGCGCCGCCGCCGTCCCTCGCCCCCGACCTCACCCTCGCCGCCCATTTCGCCTATGGCGCGGGCTGCGGCGCTTTGCTCGCCGCGGCCAATCCGCGCATGGGCCGCTTCGCCGGCGCGCTGGCGGGCGGCGGCATCTGGCTGGCTTCCTATATGGGCTGGATTCCCGCCTTCGGACTGCTGGAGCCGGCCAGCGGCCATCCGCGGCGGCGCAATTTCGTGATGCTCGGCGCCCATTTCGCCTGGGGCTGGTCGACCGTCGAGGGGATGCGCGAGCTCGGCAAGGCGCGCGCCACGGTCTTCGCCGCCGGGCCGCCGCTGGACGCGACCGCGCACGGCAAGCTGGAGCAAAACCGCGTCTGACGAATTTCATGCAGCGGCTGTTCGTGCCTTTTCGAGGAGGCCCCGGTGGCGAGACTGATCGTGCTGAAGAAAGGGGGCGGCGGCAAGGTCGCCGTCAATACGGACCATGTGACCCATGTCCGCTCGGCGAGCGGGGCCTTCACCGACATCTTCATCGGCGAACAGCAGGTCGCGGTCGAGGGCACGTTCGAGGAGATCGTCGCCCGGCTGACGACGCCGGATCCCGCCGCCCGGCCGAGGGACGAGACGGCCGGGGAGGCGAGCGACCGCTTCGACCGGCGGCCGGACAGCGACTTCATCTTCGGCCGGCTGGACCGCTGAGCCAGGGGCCGTCCCGCGCCCGGGCCGCAGTGCCGCGGCGCAAAGCGGAGCTTAACGAATTGCTGCTACGCGCCTGATCGGGATCAAGGAGATTTCGGTGGCGAGACTGATCGTGATGCGCAAGGGCGGCGGCGGCAAGGTGGCGGTCAATCCCGAGCTCGTCACCCATGTCCGCTCCGCCGCCGGCGCGTTCACCGACATCTTCTTCGAGGGCCACCAGGTGGCCGTCGAGGGCACGTTCGAGGAGGTGGTCGCGCGCCTCGCCGCGCCGGAGCGCAAACCCGGCGGGGCACAGGAACGGCGGGAGGAAGAGGGCGAGCGCCGCCAGGACGGCGCCGGCCTGGTCTTCGGCCGCCTCAACCGCTGAGGCGCAGGCGTTGCTCCTGAGCGCCGCGCTGCAGGCTGCTCTGGCCTTCAACCTCGTCTGCACCGGCACCGAGCGCGCCGGCCCGCTCGGCCTCGCCCTGCCCGAGAGCGAGGCCAGGCCTTGGGAAATCAGCTACCGGATCGACCTCGACCTCCGCCGCTGGTGCAGCGACGCCTGCGCGGAGACCGAGGCGGTGGGCGGGATCGTGCTCGCCCGGATCCTGCTGCGCGACCGGCACGATCCCGAGGGCAGCCATGTCATCACCTTCGACCCCGCCACCGGCCGGCTGACCGACACGCTGAACCATCGCGACCGTATGGTGCTGCGCCAGGCCAGCTGCACGCGCGCCGCGTTTACGGGCTTCTCGAACCTCGCCGGCTGAACCGGCCGCCCTAGCGGTGTGGAGACTCGGCCACAGTCGGGACAAAACTGAACCGACTTTCAACTTGAACATTGACTCAAGTTTCACATGAGGCAAAGACGCGCTCGTGGCCGCAGAACTCCGAACAGGGGCGCACGCGGCACGGGGAGGGGTCTTGCAGGTTTTTACCACGTCGGACGGCGCGCGAATCGCCTATCGGGACAGCGGCCGTGGCACGCCGGTCGTGCTGCTGCACGGGCTGATGGCGCATGCCGGCTTCTTCGACGGGCAGGCCGCGCTGGCCGAGGATTTCCGGATCATCGCGATCGACCTGCGCGGCCATGGCGAGTCCGTCGCCGGCGACGGCGACATGCCCGGCGTGGAACGAATGGCCGCGGACGTGGCCGAGCTGGCCGGGGCGCTCGACCTCGAAGGCGCGATCGGGGTCGGCTGGTCGCTCGGCGCGACCATCCTCTGGCACGTCCTCGCCGGTGCGGCCGGGCAGCGCTTCGCCGGCGCCGTCGTCGTCGACATGACCGCCCGCGTCCGCAACGACGACGAATGGGATCTCGGCCTCTCGCCCGAGGCCTGCGAGGCGCGCAGCATCGCCATGCGCGACGATTTCGAGAGCTTCGCGCTCACCGCCGGCCAGGCGATCTTCGCCCAGCCGGTCGCGCCCGAGCATCGCAAGCTGGCCGACTGGGCCAGTCTCCAGTTCGCGCGCAACGACGCCGAGGCGATCGCCGAGACCTGGGCCTCCCTCGTGCGGCAGGACATGCGCGCCCTGCTCGACCGCATCCAGCACCCGACCCTGATCGTCCATGGCGGCCGCTCCGAGCTCTATGGCGAGGACACGGCGAGCCATCTCGTCGCCGCCTTGCCGCACGCCCGCGCCGTCCGCTTCGAAAATTCCGGCCATGCCCCGCATCTCGAGGAGCCGGAGCTGTTCAACGCCACCCTGAAGGATTTCGCGGACCGCCTGTCTTTGGCCCGCGCCAACCGGAATTCGAATTCGTGAGGAGACACGTCATGAGGAACACGCTGAAGCTGACCACCGCGCTCATCGCGCTCACCGCCTATGCCGGCCCCGCCTTCGCCCAGGACGAGCCCGCTCCGGTCATCGCCGACGGCACCGTCGACCAGAGCCAGCAGGATCTCGGCGCCGCCGACCAGGAGGTGACCGTCACCGCCCGGCGCACCGAGGAGAATCTGCAGAACGTGCCGGCCTCGGTCAGCGCCTTCTCCGAGCGCAGCCTCGACCGCATCCAGGCGCAGGACCCGACCGGCCTGCAGGGCGCGGTGCCGAACATCAACATCGTCCCGGGCCGCGGCTCGTCCAACGCCACCAACATCTACATCCGCGGCGTCGGCCAGCCTGACGCGCTGCAGACCTTCGACCCCGCCGTCGGCGTCTATATCGACGGCGTCTATCTGAGCCGCATCCGCGGCACCCAGTTCGACCTGCTCGACCTGCAGCGCGTCGAGGTGCTGCGCGGCCCGCAGGGCACGCTCTACGGCAAGAACACGATCGGCGGCGCCTTGAGCTTCGTGACCCGCCGGCCGGGCAACGAGTTCCACGCCAGCGTGACGGCCATTTACGGCTCCTACGACCAGATGGAGCTGCGCGGCAGCGTCTCGGGCCCGCTGACCGACGGCATCGCCGTCGGCCTCGCCGCGCTCCACGCCCAGCGCGACGGCTATGTCGAGGATCCGGTGCTCGGCCGCGACTATAATGACAAGAATACCGAGGCCGTGCGCGCCACGATCGCGCTCAACCCCCTCTCGAACCTGCGCATCGACCTGACCGCGGACTATTCCGAGGACGATGCCCATCTCAATGTCGGCCAGCCGCAGAACAACCTGACCTTCCTGATCGGCGGCGGCACCGCGCTCGTCCTGCCGCTCAATCCGACCAGCTATGACTATACGGGCCGGACCACGCCGAGCCTGCCCAACTCGACCCAGCTCGAACATTGGGGCACCTCGGCCAATATCGCGCTCGACGTCACGCCTGACCTGACGCTGCGCTCGATCACCGCCTATCGCGAGCTCAAGACGGACGATTTCGTCGACATCGACGCGACCCAGCTCGAAATGGGCGACGTCTTCGTCGGCGTCGACCAGAACCAGTTCAGCCAGGAATTCCAGCTCACCTATACGGGCGAGCGGCTGACCGCGGTCGCCGGCCTCTATTACCTGCGCGAGCATATCGTCTCGCACCAGGAGGCCTATGCCGACGACCTGATCGGGCCTTTGCTCGGCAATCCGACCTTCCTGCGCACCATCGACGACGATCTCGTCACCAAGAGCTATGCGGCCTATGCCAATCTCAGCTTCGCGGTGACCCCGGAATTCCGGATCTCGGTCGGCGGCCGCTACACGAGCGAGGAAAAGGACTATTTCCGCACGACCTCGACCTTCTCGTCGAGCCCGCTGCTGACCAGCCTGGCGCCGTTCCAGTTCATCGCCAACGACACCTGGCACGATTTCTCGCCCATGGCGACGATCGACTGGCAGTTCGCGCCCAATGCGATGGTCTATGCGCGCTTCGCGACCGGCTTCAAATCGGGCGGCTTCAACGGCCGCGCCAACAGCGTCGCCGAGCGCACCCAGTACGAGCCGGAGGAGGTGAACAGCTACGAGATCGGCGTCCGCTCGACCATCGCCGGCCAGCTCCGCCTCAACGTCACCGCCTTCTACAACGACTATAGGAACTTCCAGGCGCGCGTCGCCGGCACCGGCCTCGATCCGGTGACCAACCTGCCCTCGCCGGTCCTGTCGGTGATCAATGCCGGCCGGCTCGACATCAAGGGGCTCGAGGTGGAGGCGGCTTGGACGCCTTTGCCGGGCCTGCTGCTCGACACCCAGATCGGCTATCTCCATGCCGAATATGACGAGTTCGCCGACGCCCGCTTCCCGGGCGGCAGCCGCGCCTTCCAGCGGCCGGCCTTCGCGCCGCGCTGGACCTGGCGCCTCGGTGGCCAGTACGAGGCCAATATGGGCGAGACGGGCTTCCTGACCTTCGGCGCCCAGATGCGCTACCGCTCGCTGACCGCGCTCGCCGTCGACAACACCTATGTGGTCGGCAATGTGGGGACGACCAATCCGGTGACCGGCCTGTTCCAGGACGGCTACGCTTTGGTCGACGCGCGGCTGGTCTACGAGACCGCCAACCGCCGCTGGAATATCGGCCTCTACGCCAACAACATCTTCGACAAGGCGTACAAGACCGACGGCCAGGATTTCTCCTCGATCGGCAGCATCCGCACCGTCTATTACGGCGCCCCGCAGACGATCTACGTGCGCGCCGGCATCCGTTTCTAGGCGGAGACTGGCGACCTTGAACTCCTCCCCCTAGAGGGGGAGGGCAGGGAGGGGGTGTTTGGCGCCCGGAGCTTCGTTTCCGCGGTCGAGCCCCCTCACCCCAACCCTCTCCCCGCCGGGGAGAGGGAGCCGGGGTCCGATCCAGCGGAGACATTTGGTGGCGATTGAAGGGACGAAATCCGGCGCCGGCAGGAGCGTCCTGCTCGTCCTGCTCCTCGCCTATATCTTCAACTTCGTCGACCGGCAGATCATCGGCATCCTCGCGGTGCCGATCAAGGCGGAGCTGGGCCTCACCAACACCCAGCTCGGGCTGATGGGCGGGCTCGCCTTCGCGCTGTTCTATTCGGGCCTCGCCATCCCGATCGCCTGGCTGGCCGACCGCCGGAGCCGGGTGAACATCATCGCCGGCTCGGTGGCCTTGTGGAGCCTGTTCACCGCCGCCTGCGGCCTCGCACAGAATTTCTGGCAATTGTTCCTCGCGCGGATGGGCGTCGGCGTCGGCGAGGCGGGCGGCGTCGCCCCCTCCTACGCCCTGATCTCCGATTTCTATCCGAAGGAAAGGCGGGGCCGCGCGCTCGCCTTCTTCTCGCTCGGCATCCCGATCGGCTCGGCGCTCGGCATCCTCTTCGGCGGCTGGATCGCCAGCCATCTCGACTGGCGCTCGGCCTTCCTGATCGTCGGCCTCGCCGGCCTGCCCGTCGCGTTGCTCGTCAAGCTCTGCATCAGGGAGCCGGAGCGCGGCCGCTTCGACCGCGCCGAGGGCACCGTGCCGGAGGAAGCGCCGCCGCTCGCGACCGTGGCGGGTGTGCTCGCGCGCAAGCCCAGCTTCTGGCTGCTCTCGCTCGGCGCCGCCTCGGGCTCGATCCTCGGCTACGGCCTGATCTTCTGGCTGCCGAGCTTCTTCGGCCTGAGCTTCGACATGGCGGCGATGGACCCGCTAATGAACCTGCTCCCCGCCTGGTTCACCGGCGGCACCGACCCGAACCTGCTCAGGATCTCGGTCTTCTACGGCTCGATCGTCCTGATTGGCGGCGTCGCCGGCACCTGGCTCGGCGGCTGGCTCGGCGACCGGACGGGGCCGGGCGATCCCGGCTCCTATGCGCGCATCCCGGCTATCTGCTTCGCCATCGCGTTGCCGGTCTTCGCGCTCGGCCTGTTCGCGCCGACGCTCTGGCTCGGCTGGCTGCTCTTCACGGTCGGCCAGATGCTCGGCCTGGCCTGGCTCGGTCCGGTGATCGCCGCAGTCCAGCATATCGTCCCGCCGGCGATGCGCGCCACCGCCAGCGCCAGCTTCCTGTTCGTCAACAATCTGATCGGGATCGGCTTCGGCGTCTTCTTCTTCGGCTTCATGTCCGACGTGATGGGCCCGGCCTATGGCGACCAGGCGCTCAAATATTCGATCCTCTACGGCCTCGCCTTCTATGGGCTGAGCGCCGTCTTCTACTTCATCGCCTCGCGCCGGCTGGCGAAGGACTGGGTGGCCTAGGTCGCGAAGCTCGGGTCGAGCCGGTAGGCCTTCCTGAGCAGGGCTGGCCAGGCGAGCAGGTTCGCGCCCATCTTGAGGCTGACCTTGCCCTGCTGCGCCGCCATTTCGGGGGCGCCCTGCGGCGGGTTGTTGAGGTTCCCCTCGCCCGCCGACAGCGCCAGCACCTGCGCCTCGCAGGCGCGCTCGAGGAAGTAGAGCTTGAGGAAGGCCTCGCCCACGGTCTCGCCGACGGTCAGCGTGCCGTGGTTGCGGAAGATCATCGCGCTCTTGTCGCCCAGGTCCTGGATGATCCGCTCGCGCTCGCTGAGGTCGACCGCGATTCCCTCATAATCGTGATAGGCGATCTCGTCCCGGATCACCATCGCGGTCTGGGTGAGCGGGAGCAGGCCCTCGGCATGGGCGGCGACCGCCTGGCCGTGGGGCGTGTGCAGGTGCATGACCGCATGGGCGTCCTCGCGCGCCATGTGCAGCGCGCTATGGATGGTGAAGCCCGCCGCATTGGTCATGAACGGGGTCGGGTCGACCGGATTGCCGCTCATGTCGACCTTGACCAGCGACGAGGCGGTCACCTCCTCGAACATCAGCTGATAGGGGTTGAGCAGGAAATGATGCTCGGGCCCGGGCACGCGGGCGGAGAGATGGGTGAAGATCAGGTCGTCCCAGCCGAAATGCGCAACCAGCCGGTAGGCGGCGGCGAGGTCGACGCGGATCTTCCACTCCTCGGCGCTGACCTTGTCCTGCATGGGCGGGATGTCCACGGTGGACAGGGCATGGGCCTCGGCCATGCTCTTCGCGAGATTGTCGACGCGTCCCATGTCTGTCTCCTTTGCACCCGTTCTAGCCGCTCGGCGGCGGCGGCGCGACCCTGTCCGGATGGGCCGCGGCGAAGGCCTCGAGCGCGGTCGCACTGGCGTCGGCGCGGACCAGGGTCGGCCAGGCGTCGAGCGCGACGTCGAAGCGGCGGGCATTGTACATTTGCGGGACCAGGCAGACATCCGCCAAAGTCGGCGTGTCGCCGACCAGGAAGGCGCCGGCGCGGGGCGCGGCGAGCGCCTCCAGCGCGTCGAAGCCCTCGCGGATCCAGTGCCGGTACCAGTCGTCGCGGCCGGCCTGGTCGATGCCCATTTCCGCGAGGCGCTTCAGCACGCGCAGATTGTTGAGCGGATGGATGTCCGCGGCGATGGTCAGGGCCAGCGCGCGGACATGGCCCCAGTCGGCGGGCGCTTCGGGAAAGAAGGGCGGGTCGGGGAAAGCCGCGTCGAGCCAGGCCAGGATGGCGAGGCTCTGCGTGAAACGCTGGCCGTCCACCTCCAGCATCGGCACGAAGCCCTGCGGGTTGCGGGCGCGATAGGTCTCGTCCTTCTGCTCCCCCTCGAGCAGGTTCACGGCCACGCGCTCGTAGGGCACGCCCTTGAGGTTGAGGCCGATGCGGACGCGGTAGCTCGCCGACGACCGGTAATAATCGTAGAGGACCAGCTTCATGGCTGACCTGATAGGCTAGAAGGGACCGAGCCCGCCATAGCCGACGTGCCAGACGAGATAGAAGGCCAGCCGGAAAATGATCGGCGCGAACCAGCCGTGGCGAAGCAGGAGCCACCCCTCGAACAGGTTGGTCCAGTAGAGCGGCCACAAGGGGGTCAGCGCGACCGCGCCCCAGTCTCCGGCCGCGACATCCGCCATCGTCATCGGCATGATCTCGTAGAAGGAGACGATGAGGTTCGCGATCCAGAACACCGGCAGCAACCAGCGCCGCCGCAGGATCAGGACATGGACGAACCAGACGAGCAGGCAGAGCGCGCCGAGGCGGAGCAGGAATTCGAGGAAGATTGCGCCGAAAGTGTAGAAGGGAACGGCCCAGGGCAGGGGCAGGTGCGGCCACTCCTCGACCGGGACCGTGCTTCCGCCCGTGACGATGTCCTGCACGACCGTGAGCGCGCCGTAGGCGAGACCGGTCGCGACCGCCAGGATGAGTCCGCGCCGCTCCCCCTTCATGTCCGCGAAGGCATCCGGGAAGCCGATCGAGCGCTCGGCGAACAGGCCGAGCAGTGCGGCCAGCCAGATCGCGCCGATCACCGGCCAGGTGAAGGCCGAGGCCTGGTCCCGGCCCGGAAACTCGCCCGGATAATGATCGAACAGGAGCTTGATCGCGATCAGGACGAGACTGCAGGCCGCGAAAGCCAGTGTCGACCGCCGGACGGATCCGAACATCCCCTCACTCCCCTTTATTGTATTAGGACACTAATACAGTTCTCGAGGAGCCGGGGCAAGCCTGCCACTGGCCATCCTCCCCGGGCGGTCCTAGGCAGGCGCGGGGAGGGCGGCGGATGACGGTCAGCGGCTTCTGGGCCAAGGTCCACAAATGGCTGGCGCTGCTGATGGCGGTGCAGATCCTGTTCTGGTTCGCCAGCGGCCTGTTCTTCGCCTGGTTCCCGATCGAGCGGGTCCGCAGCGAGCATGCCAAGGTCGAGCTGGCCGCGCCGCCGGTGCCGCTGGACGAGGCGGCGGCGGGGCTGGCGCGGCTGCGCGGGGCCGGGCTGGCGGGAGCGGAGACGGTCGAGGTCCGGCGCCTGCTCGGCCGGCCGGTCGCGCTGCTGAAGCCGCATGGCGGCAGGCCGGTGCTCTACGACCTCGCCGATGCGCGGCGGCTCTCGCCGATCCCGATGAATGTCGCGGCGCAGGTCGCCGAGGCCGACCATTCCGGCAACCTGCGCGCGGCGCGGGTGAGCCGGGTCACCGAGGAGACGACCGAATATCGCGGCCTGCTCCCGGCCTGGCGGGTCGATTTCGAGGATGGCGAGGGCCGCGCAATCTACGTCGCTGCCGACACCGGCCAGGTGACCGCGCGCCGCTCGACGCTCTGGCGGACCTACGACTTCCTCTGGGGCCTGCACATCATGGACTGGCGCGGCCATGAGGATTTCAACTCCTGGCTGCTGATCGTCGCGACCCTGCTCTCGCTCGTCATGATCATCGCCGGCATCGTCCTGCTGCCGAGCCGGCTCGGGGTGACCGGCTGGCTCAGGCGACGGCGGGCGCTGCGGAGTCATCCCGGCGGAAGCCGGGGCCCATGAACACGGATCGATCCGGAGAAGGGAGACCGCCTTGGCCGGGCCTTCAGCCGCCAGCGTTCACGGGTCGGCCTTCGCCGGGACGACTAAGTTGGAACAATCAATGCCGCGCGAACACCGTCCGGCGGCCCGTCCGGGTGAACAGGATCGTGTTATAGCGCTCGCGATGGCCGCCATGCTCCATGCCGGGCGAGCCCATCGGCATGCCGGGGACAGCGATCCCCGCCGCGGCCGGGCGCTCGCGGAGCAGGCGGCGGATGTCGCTGGCGGGGACATGGCCCTCGATCGCATAGCCGCCGACCGCGGCGGTGTGGCAGGAGCGCAAATCGTCGGGCACGCCCAGCCGCCGCGCGGTCGGGGTGACGTCGGGCACGTTGGCGACGGTCACCCGGAAGCCCGCCTGGCGCAGATGCGTCACCCAGTCGGTGCAGCAGCCGCAGGTCGGCGTCTTCACGACGTGGATGGCGGGCGCGGGCTGCGCCTCAGCCCGGCCGGCGACCAGCAACAGGGGCAGACCGGCGAGAAGATGGCGGCGGTTGATCATGGTGCTGCTCCTCAGTCGATCTTCAGTCGGATGAAGGCCATCGCCCCCTGCGGGTCGCCAGCATAAAGCGGTTCCAGCGCGGCGGGCACGAAATTCTGCGTGACCTGCGCGCCGAGCCCGATCCGGACGTTCGGCGCCACCCGGAAGTCGCGGATCGCGCCGAGCGAGACCTTGCTGACCCGGTGCCGCGGCCCGTGATGGCCGGCCGCCGGGTCGAGCTCGGCATTCTCGGCATATTCGGCGCGACCGTAGAGGGTCCAGGGGCCGAGCCCGACGCCCGCTTCCGCCGCGATCGCCTCGGCGCCGTCGCGATTGCCCCAGGCGAGCGTGGCGGAGAACCAGTTCTCCCGGCCGAAGCGCCTTGTGTAGAGCGCGCTCGCCGACCAGCGCTCGCTGTTCTCGTCCGGCTCGAGCTGCTCGGGCGAGACGAGATGCGCCCAGCTTGCCTGCAGCGACAGGTTGGCATTCGGGTTCCAGGAGAGGCGGACCGCGGTCGAATCGAGCGGCCCGGTCTCGATATTCCAGCGGCGCTCGTCGGGCTCGCGGCCGTTGAAGCGGGACGCCTCGACCTTGACGTTCCCGACGATGACGCCCGCCGTGACCACACCGAAGGTGATATGCGTCGAATCCAGCCAGTGATGGGTGATTGGCGCCTCGGGCGAGTCGGCGATCGCCATGCGGTGCATGAAGGCGGGCGGGCCGAAAGCGGGCTCGCCGGGCAGGCCGGCATAGAGGAAGAGGCTGGCCTCGGGGCCCAGCGGCAGCGAGTAGCTGGCCGAGAGCTCCATGAAGAAATCGTGCGGATGCTGGCGGTCGACCAGCAGGGTGACGCCGTCCGCCGTCTCGCCCGCGGCGAGGTGCAGCGGATAGCCGCGCCGGCCCATCAGCGGATCCGGGCTCAGCATCGCGCGGAACTGCAGCGCGCCGGGGCCGAGCGCGCGCCGCGCCATGGCCATGACCATGCCCGCGGCGAAGCCTTTCTCGCCGCCGCGCGGCCCTTCCTGCCAGTCATAGACCAGGCTGAGATTGGCATGGCCCATCAGCATCCAGTCGCCGGCCATGAGATGGACGCCGCCATGGCTGGAGGCGTCCGGCTGCCAGGCGGTGCCTGAGGCCTCGCGCTGTGCCGGATAGGCGCCGAGCGCGCCGGTCATGCCGTGCGGCCGGGTCGGCTCCGCGGTGACCGGCGGGGCGCCACCGGGCATGGCGTGGCCCTGGTGCTGGTCGTGGCCCTGGCCCTGCGTCTGACCGTGGCCCCGGTGCTGGCCGTGCCCGTCATGCTGGGCGAGAGCGGGGGTGGCGGCCAGCAGGGCGCACAATGCCGCTGCGGTCTTGAGGCTGTTCATCGTCCGGATCCTGAAAAGGGAGGCGGCGGCGGTTCGGCCGCCGCCTCCCCGCTTCACCTGGCGCGCTGCTGGCGGCCTTCGCCGCAGCAGGTGCAGCCGCCTTCGCAGCAGGCGCAGTCATGCGCCTGCCGCGTCTGGCCCGGGGCCGCCTGGCCGGCGCTGTGACCCGCATGGCCGGCCTGACCGGCGCCATGACCCGCATGGCCGGCATGGCCGCTATGGCCGGCCGGATGCGCGGGTTGTGCCTGCGGCGCAGGCGCGGGTTGCGCGGCCGCGATCGCGGCCGCCGTCAGGATGATCATGATTTTACTCCTTCAGATTTCGAAAGTTGGTTCGAGATCGTCAGGAGAATCGGGGAGGGGGCGGATCGGCTTCCGGGCGGATGCCTGACAGGCTGGAGAGTTGAAGCGCCCCCGGCATTGCCTCGGCCAGAGGCGCCGGCGCGACAAAGGGCGCAGGGGCGGTCGTCATGGCGGCGCAGGCGATCATGCAGTCGACCGCCTTGCGCTCGTCGTCCTGTTGCGGGGCCTGCTTGTGAGCGCCACCATGCCCTGCCGGCGCGGCCGCCGGCATGTCGGCGCAATGGCCGGCCATGGCGGCGGGGGCATTCGCCGGCATCGCCATCGCCTGGGCGATGCCGATGCGGCCGACCGGGGCGAGCAGCATGGCCGCGAGCAGGAGGAAGCGGAGGGCGCCGCGCATCGTCACCCCGCCCTGATAGAGCGGCCGGACGGCGTGCGCAAAGCCTTCATCGCGCGCTCCGCTGCAGCAGCTGGATCAGCTCCCCGGCCTTCTGCCTTTGGTCCGCCGTGTCGCCGCCGCTGATCGCCGCCTCGATACAATGGCCGAGATGATCGTTGAGCAATTCGGTCTCGACCCTGGCGAGCGCGGCGCGGGCCGCCTGGATCTGGGTGAGGATGTCGATGCAGTAGCGATCCTCGTCGATCATCCGCGCGACGCCGCGCACCTGGCCCTCGATCCGGCTGAGGCGATTCGCCAGCTGCGCCTTGTTGTCGCGTTTCATGTGGCTTGCATAATACCGGATGGGGGTATATGTCAAGCATACCCATAGGGGGTATCGAATCGCACGTAGGAGAAGTGAAGTGTCGTCCGTCGCCGAGCATCAGCAGGAGCATCGCGCCCACCATGGCGGGGGCGGGGCGCATGCCCATCATCATCATGGCGCGCCGGGCGCCGGCCCCTGGCGGCTCGCCGCGCAGGCGACCCTCCATTGCCTCACCGGCTGCGTGATCGGCGAGGTCGCGGGCCTGATGATCGGCGTCAGCCTCGGGCTCGCCGCCTGGCAGACGATCGCGCTCGCCACTTTGCTCGCTTATGCGTCAGGCATGACGCTCGGCCTGCTGCCGGTGATGAAGAGCCGGCGCCTCGGCCTGCTCGCCGCGCTGAAGATCATCTGGGTCGGCGAGGTGGTCTCGATCGGGGTGATGGAGATCGCGATGAACGCCGTCGACTGGTCGATGGGCGGGATGGCCGCGCCCTCGATCCTCCACTGGAGCTTCTGGCAGGGCTTCCTGGTCGCCGTCCCCGCCGGCTTCCTCGCCGCCTGGCCGATCAATTTCTGGCTGCTGAAGCGCAACCTCAAGAATTGCCACTAGGCGCTAGGGCCCGACATCCGCCGGCGCCGCACCTGCGCCCGTGCGCCGCGCCGGGCGGACGCGCGGCGGCAGGCCGAGCGCGACCGCGACCCGTTCGTCGCGGCCATAGACGTCGCGCACGATCCTGACCTGGCCGTTCTCCACAAAGGCGGTGTGGTAGAGCAGGCGGACCGGAATCTCGCGCTGCAGCGGGATCCAGCGCTGGACGTAGCGGCGCGGTGCGGGCTGGGCGGGCGTCTGCGGCGCGGCCTCGCCATTCGTCCCTTCCGCGCTCGCCACCGGCCGCGACTGGCGCGGCGCCGGCGGCGGCCGCTGGGCGCGCTGCCATTGCTGCAGCACGCCTTCGTCGCGGGCGATGAGCTCGGCGAATTCCAGCGCATTGTGCACGCGCACGCAGCCATGGCTGGCATGGCGTTCGTCGCGCAGGAAGAGCGACTTGGACGGCGTATCGTGCAGGTAGATGGCATGGCCGTTCCGAAGGTCGAACTTGACCAGGCCCAAAGCATTGCCCGGCCCCGAGGGCTGGACGCGGCGGCCGTTGCGGACGGTGAAGCCGCGCCGCGCCATATAGCCGGCGCTCATCCCGATCGAGCGCGGCACCGTCCAGGTCGGGTTGGCGACGAGCTGGAACATCGGCGCGGAGAGGCTCGGCGTCGCCCGGTCGCCGGCCGAGCCGACCACCACCCGGCGCGTGTCCCTTGGCGTGCCGTCGCGCCAGTAGACCAGCATCGCCGAGGCGGTGTTGACGTCGATCCTGGTGGCGGGGGCGGTGCGCTCCAGCCAGCGGCGGCGCTCGAGATTGACCGCGAGGATGCGCATCCGGTCCGCCTGCTCCGGCGTCGGCCGGCCGCGCGCGGCATCGACTTGGCGCTTCGCCTCGACATAGGCGGCGGAGAGCGCGCGATAATCGGCGTCCTGCGGCGCCAGCCCCTCGATCCAGGCGCGCACGTCGCCGTTGCCCGCCAGCACCCGCTCGAGCCCCTCGGCGAGGTTCGGATCGGGCCGCGGGATCTCGTAGATGCGGTTGAGCCGGGTCGGATCGGTCCGTCCCCGCGCCAGCGCCCCCGCATAATCGAGCGCGGCGAGACTGAGCGCCGCCTCGCGCGCCGCGCCCTCGCGGGCGTTGGCCAGCGGACGCCGGAAATCGTCGGGCCTGAGGCCGTGCCGGTCGGCGCCGGCGAGCGCCGCGTTCAGCGACTCCTCGGCCTCGCGGGTCCAGGCCGGCCGCCACTGGCGCGCCTCGTAGAAGCGGCGCACCCGCGGATCGCGCACCGCCGCCTGCAGCGCGCTCGCCTCGACCGCGGGCGCCTCCGGCACGGCCGGACCGGACGGCCCGCCGCAGGCAGCGACGAGAAGGCAGGCACTTACCAGCAGTCCAAAGCGCACGATCACCCCATCCGCATCCCGGGAAAAACCGCAGAAAACACGCAATTTATGGAGATACGGTTATCCCCACCGAACCCGCTTAATGCTTGTTTAGCCAATCTGTGCCCATAACAAAGGGCAGGTTCAGGAGTTTTTTGCGTGAGCAAGGCACAATTGGCCATTCTCCCCGTCGCCGAAGGCCGTCAGGCCGAGCGGCGGATCGTCAATCTGGCGGCGCGGCTGCGCGAGCCGGGCGCAACGATCGTCGATGCGGAGGTGCTCAACCTCTCCACCGACGGCTTCATGGCGGAATCCGACCTGCAGCTGGAGCCGGGCGCCCATGTCTGGCTGAAGCTGCCCGGCCTGGAGCCGCAGAACAGCCGCTGCGCCTGGACGGAGGACGGCAAGGCCGGCTTCCAGTTCGCGACGCCGCTGCATCCGGCCACGGTCGAGATGCTCGCCGAGGCCAACCGCAAGCCGCCGATCAAGGGCCATTTCGGCGTCCAGGGCCAGCAGAAGCGCTAGTCACGCCAGTTCGGACAGCTGCTGGCAACTCTCCGCTTTCCCGATTATGCTCCCCGCACGCAGCGAAGGGGGTAGTCCATGCGGGTCGGCCGGCGCGTCATCGCTCTCAATATGATCATGCCACTGGCCGCCTGCGCCGTGCTCGGCCCGGTGGTCGACGCCGATATGGAGGATGCCCCCTACCAAGCCTGCGCCCGCTTCGCCGAGGCGCAGCCGCCTGAAGTCGGACATTCAGAGGCCGGGCAGTGCGTCAGCGTCCAGGTACGGCCCGCCGGCGGCCAGTGGCAGCCCTTCACGGGCACGCTCTCCGCGGGCGACGAGCTGGTCGCCGTCCCTTCGGCAGCGCCGCAATGCAATCACGGCAATTACACCCATTTCGTGCTGGAGGGCACGAGCGACGCCGGCGCGATGCGCGTCGCCGTCCCCGACGGCCTCGGCCGCGGCGACCGGGGCCGGAGCTTCGCCTGGCGGGAACCGCGCAGCCGCTGGACCGCCGACAATATCGGCACCGCCATCCATCTCCCGGCCGGCGCGCGCGTCTCGCTGAGCGAGGGGCAGATCCGGCTCAGCAGCGCCTGCTTCAAGAGCTACACCCATTACCGCATCCCGCGCCCGCACGACGAGGCCGAGGCCGCTGACGAGCCTCACGCGGCGCATTGAGATCAATCTGCGCGAGGCATCGGCTTGTCATCGACGCGGGGCGCTGATAGAGCCCGCGCCTTCCCGCGAGCGCCGCTTTAGCTCAGCTGGTAGAGCACATCATTCGTAATGATGGGGTCAACGGTTCGAGTCCGTTAAGCGGCACCACCCTCCTTCAGCAGCAGCAACCCGGACGCGTCGCTCTTCAGGCGGCGGCGACGGCGAACTGCGCCGGGGTGATGGCGAAGCGCGAGCGGAAATGCTTGCTGAGCGCGGCCTGGTCGTAGAAGCCGGCGGCGATCGCGCAGTCCGCGATCGGCTCTCCCCGCTTCAGCAGGCTGCAGGCGGCGTTGAGGCGGATCTGGGTGAGCAATGCATAAGGCGTGAGGCCGAATTCGCGCTTGAACAGGCCGATCAGCTGAAAGGGCGTCATGTCGAGCGCCCGGGCGACGTCGCCGAGCTGCAGGGGTTCGCGAAAGCGGCGGCGCAGGATCCTGAGCGCGCGGCCGAGCAGGAGCCGGTCGCGGCCGGCCGGGGTGGCGGCGGTCTGGCCGTCACCGTGGCGCGCGTAGAGCAGCCCCATCGCCCGCACCATCAACTCCTGCACCTGAAAGGCGTCCGCATTCGCGACGTCCATCGTCCGGTGCAGGGTCAGGAGCGCGCGCGCCAGAGCGGGGTCGGCGAGGGCGCCGCGGCGGAAATAGGGCTGGTCGGACAGGGACAGGCTGTCCAGCAAAGTGTCGAGGGCGCGCGCCTCGAAATAGAAGCCCCGGTAGCGCCAGCGCGCGCTGCCCCCCATGCTGCCGCTATGCGGCTCCCCGGGATTGCACACGAGCACGCACCCCGGCAGCGCGGTTTCGCTGCGGCCGCCGCAGCGGACGCTCGCGCCGCCCTCCTCGGTGACGACGACGACCAGCGCCTCGTGGACGTGCGGGGGGAAGTCCTGGTCGGTCAGGTCCGCGCAGAGCAGGTTCAGGCCCTTCAGGCCCTCGTCCCGCCAGTAACGCGCCGTGTTTCGAGGTGCATCTCTGCGCATGCCAAGGCTTCGTGCCGACCCTCAAGCAACCGAAATGACTATCAGGGAAAGGAAATTGGGGGTCAACGAGGTGCTACAGGGCAGGGCCGGGCTGCGGCGTCGTCCGCCGCAGCGCCCGATATTCGGGCGTCCAGCGCAGGATCTTGTAGGCGGGATCCAGCACCACATCGCGCACCGCGAAGCCGGCAGGCAGCGAGAAAGGCGTCTCCGCCGCTGCGGCGACGTCGATCAGGTGGGTCCGGCTCTGTCCCCCGGCCCCGTCCATCCGGATCTCCATATGCGCCGCGTAATAGGGAGCCGGCTGACGAACGACGCCGGCGACCCGGGCGCCGTCCTGACGCCAGCTCAATGCGAAGTCCGGGGCGCCGGTGCGCTCGAACCATTGCTCGAAGAATTGCGTGAGGTCCCGCCCGCTCATGCGTTCGATCGTCCGGCGGAACTCCTCCCATGTGACGTCCCCGTGCGCGTGCCGGCCGGTGATGTCGTGAAAGGCCCGCCGGAAGCGGTCCGCGCCGATATGGCGGCCGAGCATCGAGAAGACGAACCCGCCCTTGTTGTAGGCGATGTTTCGCGTCGCATTCTCGTTCGGGCTTTCCGCAGGACGGTAGAGCGGCGAGTCCTCGCCATTGGCGACCATCTGGAAATAGGCGGCCGCGCTGTAGATCGGATCGGGCTCGAAGCCGATGCGCCGCATCCGCTCGGCGGCCGCCGCGCCGCCCATCTCCTCCACGACCCGGCAGCCGCCATATTCGGCCAGGGCTTCGGTGAGAAAGGCGTTCGGTGTGGCGCGAAATCCCACGATGTGCGGAAACCATTGGTGGCTGAGCTCGTGACCGAGCCATTCGAGCATGGAGGCCACGCTCCGCGCCCGGAACGCATTGCCGTTCAGGATCGCGAAGCCGGGCAGCGAACAGGCGTTGAGGCCCGACGCCTGCGCGATCGGCCGCGGCGCCTCGACCAAAGCGAACCGGTCGGAACGATAGGGACCGAATTCGCGCCCAAGCACGCCGAGCATGCGCTGCGTGCCCCCGGCGAGCGCGGCGGTGTTGGCCCGCGCCTCCAGCGCATAGAGGCTGACGTGCGGCGTTCCCGGCTGCTCGGTGACCACGAACGGGCCGGCGGCGAAGCTGAAATAGGTGGAGTGGATGACCTCGTACCGGAACCTGCCGCCGCGCGGCGTGCCCAGCGCCCTGTGGCTGGCGACGACCTTCCAGCCGGCCGGCGCCTCCACCGACAAGGATCCGGTCGCCATGCCCTGGTTTTCAGCCAGCGAGAGCGGATACCAGTTCATCCCCCAGGCGGTGGCGAAGCAGAGCTCCGGGCCGGCATAGAAGAGCAGCCCCTGCCCCCCGATGCGGTAGGAGAAATGGACTTCGAGCT
Source organism: Allosphingosinicella sp. (assembly GCF_035626655.1). Lineage (GTDB taxonomy): Bacteria > Pseudomonadota > Alphaproteobacteria > Sphingomonadales > Sphingomonadaceae > Allosphingosinicella. The sequence goes on along the minus strand of NZ_DASPNF010000022.1, from coordinate 14,493 downwards.
CGACGCTCGCCGCCCGCGGGGCGGCAAAGCGCAGGGTCCACAGCCGGTCGCCGCCGCGCACCTCGTCCGAGACGGAGACCGGCACGGCCCCGCGCCGGTCGCGGCACGAGAACCGGACCTCGCTCGCCAATGGGGCCAGCAGCAAGCGCAGCTCCTGCCGGGGCTGCGCGGAGCCGGGAAAGCGCGCGACGCCCGACACCTGCATGCGCCGCTGGGCGGGCTCCAGGCGCACATTCATGTCGTAGCGCGGCACCGACGAGCGGCGGGCCGGGGCGGGCGCGCCGGGCGCCCGTCCGCTCCACAGGCCGGCGGCGCCGCCGAGGCCCAAAAGCAGGGCCTGCTGCAACAGGCTCCGGCGCCCGATGCCGCCCGATCCAGTCCCCGCTTCCCTCGCGTCAATCGCCTCGCTCATCTGCCCTCACCTCGCTCGGCCACGCCGGAACGGGACGACGATCCCGTTCGAGCGCGTCAAAAGCAGTCCGGTCAGGCTCGTATCAGCAGGCGGGCCGCCCGCTCTTGGCGATTATTGCGCCATCCAGGACCGGCAGCCCGCGGGACGCTCCGCGACAGGTCGGGCAGTTGGCGCCTATCCCACGCAATATCGCTAACCCCCCTTAACCATATCTCAACCCCGTCGGTGCAGGTTCGCCCTGAACGGCGCGCTGCCAGGGACGTGGATCTATGGACATCTCCAGGGGGTTTGAGGAGGAGACGGGCTTTCCCGCCGCGCCCGAAGAGGAACCCGTGATGGAGCGGCCGCCCGAGATCGGCGTCGACGAGCGCCGCATGCATGTCCGCGCCTATAATTACTGGGTCTCCCTGCTCGACGGCCGTCCCTATCCCTCGATCCAGGACGTCGATCCGCAGACATTGGGCGATTTCGGCCCGCACAGCGTGCTGCTCGATTTCTCGCGCGATCCCGAGGATCCTGAAATCCGCTTCCTCGGCCGGGCGCTGCGCATCGAATGCGCGCTCGACCATGCGATCGGGCGGATCAGCGAGGTGCCGGGCCGCTCCCTGCTGTCGCGGCTGACCGACCATTATCTGCAGATCATCGCCAACCGCGCGCCGATCGGCTTCGAGGCCGAGTTCGTCGGCATGCGCGGCCACAACACGCTCTACCGCGGCATCCTGATGCCGCTCTCCTCCGACGGCGAGGCGATCGACTTCATCTACGGCGTGATCAACTGGAAGGAGATGGCGGAGGCCGCCATCGCCGCCGGGATCGAGGACGAGGCCCTGCGCGCCATCGCCGACACGCCTGAGCCGGTGCTCGTCCATGCCGGCGACGGCCCCGCCTGGGCGGACGGTCCGAACAGCGAATTCGTCGAGGCGACGGTGACCGGCGACCTCTCGGTGCCGCCCGACACCTCGACGCTCAGCCTCTGGCCCGACGACGGCCTCGCCGACCGGCTCTCGGTCGCGCGCGACAGCGCCGAGGACGCGATCGGCGCGGAAGCGCGTGGCCACCAGGCGCTCTACCGAGCGCTCGGCCATGCCTATGATTTCGCGCTGGCCGCCGAGGAGGCGCCGGACGATTATGCCGAATTGCTCGCCGATGCCGGCCTGAAGGTGCAGACGCGCGCGCCGATGACCCCGGTCGTGAAGCTTGTCTTCGGCGTCCATTACGACAAGGGCCGGCTCACCGAATTCGCCGCCGCCCTGTCCTGGGCGAAGCGCGAGCGGGTTTCGGCGGGGACCCTGGCCGCCCTGCTTGAGGCGCATGTCGGCGGGCTCAAGGGCGTCGTCGCCGACGAGCGCGCCTTCCGCCGCCCGGCCGCCCGGCCGGACCGCTGGGCCGAGGTCCGCGCCCGGCTCCACGCCGCGCCGCCGCTCGCCCGCGTCGCGATCGAGGTCGCGGGCGCGGACGAGTTCGTCCTGCTCGTCGCCCGCCGCGAGGCGGACGGCCTCGCCATCGTCGCGCCGGTGGCCGACCAGGCCCTGGTCGACAAGGCGATCCGCAAGAGTGCGGCCTGACCTGCATGGGGGCGGTTACGGGTAACTGTCCCCCTTCCTGAAACCTGCTAGAAGCGCCGCCGCAGGGGATCCGACTCAGGAGTCGTGCCATGCGTGCTGTTCTCGTCGCGGCCTTGCTCGCTTTTCCCCTTCCCGTCCTCGCCCAGGATTCGCCGGCGCCGCAGACCGTCGAGGTGCGCCTCTCCAATTTCGAGTTCGAGCCGCGCGCGATCGCGCTGACCGCGGGCCGGCCGGTCGTCCTCAGGCTGACCAATACCGGCGGCGGCGGCCACAATTTCTCGGCGCCGCAATTCTTCGCCGCCGCCAGCGGCGTCACCGGGCCCGTCGTGGAGGGCGAGGTCGAGGTGCCGGGCCACCAGAGCGTCGAGGTCAGGCTCACCCCGTCGCGCGGCAGCTACCGGCTGCGCTGCACCCACACCATGCACACCGCCTTCGGCATGCGCGGCACGATCAGCGTCGAGTAGCGCTGGTTCGTCCCGCCCCCGCGGGGTTGAAGGTCCGAGGGGGGCAGGGCTATAGGCCGCGCAGGGCGGGCGGGGCCCGCCGATCGAGAGAAGCTCCGGGAGCCGATTTGTATGAAAGCCGAGGTAGCGGGCAACACCGCTGACCAGCGCCTGTTGGATATCCTTGCCACCCTCCTGCGCCAGGGCGCGCTTCCCGGAGAGCTCGACAATTACAGCGCCGAAGAGACGCGTGAGGCGGCCGCTTTCATCGCCGCCTGCGCGGGCAAAAGGCAGCCGGGCTCGGCTCTGGTGCGGCTGGAATCGACCGGCACCGGCCTCGGCCACCGGCGGATGCGGATCGGCATCGTCAACGACGACATGCCCTTCCTCGTCGACAGCGTCGCCCAGGCGATCGCCGCGCGCGGCCTGATCATCCACCGCCTGCTCCATCCGGTCGTCTGCACGACCCGCGACGAGGACGGCTGTCTCACCGACGTCGAGCCGCTCTGCGAGGACCGCAGCCGGCGGGAGTCGATCATCTACATGGAGGTCGACCGCGCCGACGCGAAGGGCCGGCAGGAGCTGACCGCCGAGCTGCAGGCCGTGCTCGCCGACGTGCGCGCGGCGGTGACCGACTGGCGGGCGATGCAGGCCAACATGCACGCCCAGGCCGATCTCGTCCGCGATCCGGAAGGGCGGGCGCTGCTGCACTGGCTCGCCGACGGGGCGATGACCCTGCTCGGCTACGAGGTCGAGCGGCCCGGCGAGGCGCCGTCCGAGGGCCTCGGCATCATGGGCAAGCCCGGCCAGCCGACCGACGAGGGCGGCTGCGAGGGCGCGATCCGCTATTTCGAGGAGGGCGGTCAGGAGCCCCTGGTCGCCAAGGCCGATTTGCGCTCGCCCGTGCACCGGCGCGTGCCGCTGGACCTGATCGTCGTGCCGATCCGCGAGCGCGGCAAGATCACCGGCATCGGGGTCCATGCCGGCCTCTGGACCAGCCAGGCGCTGAACGCGCCGATCGAGGAGGTGCCGGTGCTCCGGCGCGAGCTCGCCAGCCTCGAGAAGGACTTCGGCTTCGATCCGTCCGGCCATAGCGGCAAGGCGCTGCGCCATGCTCTGGCCTCGCTGCCGCGCGACCTGATGGTCAATTTGCGGCCCGACGAGGTGAAGAAGCTCGTCTCCAACGCGATCTCGCTCGCCGACCGGCCGCGGCCGACGCTCGCCTTGGTCCGCTCCATCCTCAAGGGCCACATGTTCGCCTTCGTCTGGCTGCCGCGCGACGAGCTCACCACGCGGCGGCGGGTGGCGATCGGCGAGATGATCGAGCAGGCGTCCGAAGGCCAGATCACCAACTGGTCGGTCGATCTCGGCGACGGCGACCTCGCCTTGCTCCGCTTCACCCTCAACGTCTCCGCCAAGACGCCGACGCCCGACGTCGAGGCGCTCGACCAGAGACTGGACGCGATGGTGCGCGGCTGGGCGCCGAGCGTCGAGGAGGCGCTGGGCGAGCTGGTCGGCACGACTCGCGCAACCCGGCTCGCGCTGACCTACGCACCCGCCTTCCCGCAGGCCTACCGGTCCCGCTATCCGGCCAGCGATGCGGCGCAGGACATCGTCCATCTCGACAAGCTGCCCGACGACCGCGAGCGTGGCGTGCGCCTCTATCGGCTGGAGATCGACCCGGAGAGCCAGCTGCGGCTCAAAATCTACCGCAAGCACGACATCGTGCCCTTGTCCGACGTCGTCCCGGTGCTGGAGAATTTCGGCTTCCACGTCCTCAAGGAGACGCCGACCCGGCTCGAGAGCGGGCTCGACGGCCATATCCACGAATTCGCAGTGGTCACCAGCGACCGCTCGGCCTGCGCGCCGGTGCTGAAGCGCGCCGCCGTCGTCGAGGCGGTGGTCGAGGCGGTGCTCGAGGGCCGCTCGGAGAATGACGTCTTCAACCAGCTGCTGGTCTCGGCCGGGTTGGCGCCCGAGGGCGTGCTGCTGTTCCGCGCCTGGTTCCGCTATTTGCGCCAGATCGGCCTGTCCTATTCGCAGGCGACCGTGGTCGAGGCGCTGCGCCGCGCGCCCACCGTGGCCCATGGCCTGATCGCCCTGTTCGAGGCGATGCACGATCCCGAGCTCAAGGGCGACCGCGACGCCGCCGTGGCTGCGGCGCAGAAGAAGATCGACAAGGGCCTCGAGAGCGTCGCGGCGATCGACGAGGACCGCATCCTGCGCCTGCTCCGCGGCGTGATCGCGGCGACCCTGCGGACCAACGCCTTCGCCCCCTCCGGCGAGGAGGCGCTCGCCTTCAAGCTCGACAGCGCCCTGGTCCCGGGCCTGCCGGCGCCGCGGCCCTGGCGGGAGATCTGGGTCTATTCGGCGCGGCTCGAGGGCATCCATCTGCGCGGCGGCCCGATCGCCCGTGGCGGCCTCAGATGGTCCGACCGGCGCGACGATTTCCGCACCGAGATATTGGGCCTGATGAAGGCGCAGCTGGTGAAGAATGCGGTGATCGTGCCGACCGGTGCCAAGGGCGGCTTCTATCCCAAGCAGCTGCCGCCCGCCGCCAGCCGCGACGCCTGGTTCGCGGAAGGAACGGAGAGCTATCGCATCTTCATCCGCGCCCTGCTCTCGGTCACCGACAATATCGTCGGCAACAAGGTCGTTCACCCCAAGGGCGTGACGATCCGTGACGGCGACGACCCCTATTTCGTGGTCGCTGCCGACAAGGGCACGGCCACCTTCTCCGACGTCGCCAACGCGATCGCCGTCGAGCGCAAATTCTGGCTCGGCGACGCCTTCGCCTCGGGAGGCTCCAACGGCTACGACCACAAGGCGATGGGGATCACCGCCAAAGGCGCCTGGGTCTCCGTCCAGCGCCATTTCCGCGAGCTCGGCATCGACGTGCAGAAGGAGCCGATCCGCGTCGCCGGCGTCGGCGACATGTCGGGGGACGTGTTCGGCAACGGCATGCTGCTTTCAAAGGCGATCAAGCTGGTCGCCGCCTTCGACCACCGCCACATCTTCCTCGATCCCGACCCGGATCCGGCGAAGAGCTGGAAGGAGCGCAAGCGCCTGTTCGGCCTGTCGCGCTCCTCCTGGGCCGACTACAACCAGGAGCTGATCTCTAGGGGCGGCGGGGTCTTCCCGCGCAGCCAGAAGTCGATCCCGCTCTCGAAGCAGGTGCAGGAGATGCTCGGGCTCGACGTCAAGGAGATCGAGCCCGCGGCCCTGATCAGCGCGATCCTTACCGCCGAGGTCGACCTGCTCTGGTTCGGCGGCATCGGCACCTATGTGAAGGCGCGCGGCGAGAGCCACCAGGAGGTGGGCGACCCTTCCAACGACGCGATCCGGGTCAATGCCGCGGACCTGCGCGCAAGAGCGATCGGCGAGGGCGCCAATCTCGGCATCACCCAGGCCGCGCGCATCGAGTTCAGCAATCATGGCGGCCGGATCAACACCGACTTCATCGACAACAGCGCCGGCGTCGACTGCTCCGACAACGAGGTCAACATCAAGATCCCGCTGAACCGCGAGATGATCGAGGGGCGGCTGGAGCTCGAGGAGCGCAACCTGCTGCTCGCCGAGATGACCGACGAGGTCGGCCAGATCGTGCTGGAGGACAACCGCCTGCAGACGCTGGCGCTCTCCATCGCCGAGCGGGGCGGGGCGCGGGCACTGCCCCTGCTGGTCCGGGTGATCGAGATCCTGGAGGATAGCGGCCGCCTCAACCGCGCGGTCGAGGGGCTGGACTCGAACGAGGAATTGCTGCGCCGCGCCCAACTCAACCTCGGCCTGACCCGGCCCGAGCTGGCGGTCTTGCTCTCCACCTCGAAGATGCGCCTGCAAGCGGCGATCGAGCAGGCGAAGTTCACCGACGATCCCACGCTCGAGCCCGAGCTGATGGCCGCCTTCCCGAAGGCGATGCAGGAGCGCCAGGCCGAGGCGATCCGCGCGCACCGGCTGAAGAAGGAGATCATCGCCACCAAGGTCGCCAACCGCTTCGTCAACCGGCTGGGCATCATCGCGCCCTTCTCGCTGACCGAGGAGGAGGGCGCCTCCTTCGCCCAGGCCGCAGTCGCCTTCCTCGCCGCCGAGCGCCTGTTCCGCATGCAGGAGCTGTGGGACGAGCTCGATTCGGCCGACATGCCCGAGCAGGTGCGCCTGGCGCTGTTCGAGCAGGCCTCGATCGGCCTGCAGCTGCACATCGCCGACCTGCTGCGTACGACCTCGCCGGACCTCAAGCCGGGCGAGCTGGTCGACCTGCTGCAGCCGGGCCTCGCCAAGCTGGAGGCGATGGTCGACGATCTGCTGCGGCCCGAGGCGCGGGCCGAGGCCGGGGGCCTGCGCGCCGGGCTGGACGCGCTGCACGCGCCGCCGGCGCTCACCCACCGGATCGTCCGCCTGTTCGAGATGAACGGCGCGGTCGGCCTCGCCATGCTCGGGCAGAAGCAGAAGGCCGACGAGATCCAGCTGACCCGCGCCTACACCAAGCTCGGCGAGGCGCTGGGGCTCGACTGGGCGCAGAACGCCGCCAACCATTTCCAGGCGCGCGACCAGTGGGAGCGGCTGCTCACCGCCGGCCTCGCCCGCGACTTCGAGCAGCTCCGCCTCGAATTCCTGGAACGCAGGAAGTCGGACGACCCCAAGGCGGCGGTCGACAAATGGGTGGCCGAGCAGGGGCCGCGCATCGAGCAGTTCCGCCGGACCGTGGAACGCGCCCGGACCGCCTCGATCACCACGGCGCCCATGCTCGCCCAGATCGCGACCCAGGCGCGGGTGCTGCTCCAGCGCTAGCTAGGGCGGCCCGTCGCCGTAAGGCGTGGTGATGATCTCCATGAGGTGGCCGTCCGGGTCCTCGAAATAGAGGCCCCGGCCGCCATAATAGGTATTGATCTCGCCCGGCCTGGTCCGCGCCGGATCGGCCCAGTGGGCCACGCCGCTTTCCCTGATCTGCGCAAAGGCCGCGTCGAACGTGCCGTCGTCGACGAGAAAGGCATAATGCTGCGGCGCGATGCTGCCCTCCTTCTGGTAATAGTCGACCGACACCCTGTTCGCGAGGTCGACGACCAGGAAGTGGAGGAAGGTCCGCGCCGGCGGCAGGCCCAGGGTGCCGGTCAGGAAGGCGGCCGAGCGCGCCTTGTCGCTGCACCAGATGATCGTGTGGTTGAGCTCGACGCTCATCGTGCGCGCTCCCGTTCGAACAGCCAGACCCTGATCGCGCTCGCCAGATTGGCCGCGGCCGGCCCCGTCAACCGCGCGGCGTCGATCCGTGCGACCAGGGCGTTCAGCGGCAGCCCCTCGGCCGCCGCCGCCTCGCGCAGGGCATCCCAGAAGACCGGCTCCAGGCTGATCGAGGTCGCATGCCCCGCGATCATGATCGAGCGCTTCACCGGTCCCATCAGTCCTCCCCTCCAGCCCTTGCTGGAGGGGTCGGGGGTGGCTCCTGCCTTCTTCCGCGCGGCCTCCGCTCCCGCCCGGCTCGCGAGTCCATGAACCGAACCTCTTCCCCCGGCGGGATACGGGCAGTGACAGCTTCGACAATCGCCTCGACCACGCCGTCGAGATTGTCGGTGATGTCCGAATTCCAGAACCGGATCACGCGCCAGCCCTCGGCCTCGAGCGCGGCCGAGCGCAATTCATCCGTTGGGCTTTCGGCATGGTGGGAGCCGTCGGCCTCGACGATCAGTCGCGCCCGGCGGCGGGCGAAGTCGGCAACGAAAGGACCAACGCGAAGCTGGCGGGTGAAGCGTGGGCGGACGCGCGACGGGGCACGCCACAGCCGCTCCGCCGCGGGAGTGGGATGGTTGCGCAGCGCTCGCGCGAATTGAAGCTGGCGTTGCGCTTCTGTGGGCAAGGAAGCCACCCCCTTGCCCCCTCCACGAAGGCGTGGAGGGGGTAGCTCGACTCAATACATATGCTGCCCGCCGTTGATGGATAGCGTGCTCCCGGTGATGAAGCCGCCTTCCTCGGCGCAGAGGAAGGTCACGCCGCGGGCGATCTCGCTGGCCTGGCCGAGCCGGCCGACCGGGATTTTGGCGACGATCTTCTCGAGCACGTCGGGCGGCACCGCGGCGACCATGTCGGTGTCGATATAGCCGGGCGCGATCGCGTTGACGGTGATGCCGGCGCGGGCGCCTTCCTGGGCGAGCGCCTTGGTAAAGCCGTGGATGCCGGACTTGGCGGCGGCATAATTGACCTGGCCGTACTGGCCGGCCTGGCCGTTGATCGAGCCGATATTGACGATGCGGCCATATTTCCGCTCGTTCATCCCGGCCCAGACCGCCTTGGCCATGTTGAAGCAGCCGCCGAGGTTGATGTCGATGACGTCCTCCCAGGCCTGCCGGTCCATCCGCTTCATCGTCCCGTCGCGGGTGACGCCGGCATTGTTGACGAGGATGTCGACCGGGCCGAGCTCGCTCTCGACCTGCGCGCACCCGGCGATGCAGGCGTCGAAATCGGCGACGTCCCACTTATAGGCCTTGATGCCGGTGCGGTCGCTGAACTCGCGCGCCCTTTCTTCATTGCCGGCATAATTGGCGGCGACGGTGACGCCCTGGTCCCTCAGCGCGATGCTGATTGCCTCGCCAATGCCCCTCGAGCCGCCCGTGACGATTGCGACGCGTGCCATGTGCTTCCTCTCCTTTGTCTGCTTATGGAGAGGCCCTTATTGCGCGCCCGCCCATCCTTCAAGTTCGCGGGCCAGCAATATCCGCAGCATCGTCATGCCCTCGCCGGACTCGTTGAGGCAGGGCAGGTAGGCGAAGTCCGTGCCGCCGGCGGTGAGGAAGGTGTCGCGGCCGCGGATCGCCAGCTCCTCCAGCGTCTCCAGGCAGTCGGCGGCGAAGCCGGGGGCGAAGATTGCGACCTTCCTGACGCCCTTGCCCGGCAGTGCCGTCAGCACCCTGTCGGTCGCCGGCTCAAGCCATTTGGCGCGGCCGAAGCGGGACTGGAAGGCGACCTCCAGCTCCCGACCCAAAGCCTCGGACAGCAGCCGCGCGGTCTTCCGGCAATGGCAATGATAGGGATCGCCGAGCTCGAGCGTCCGCTGCGGCATGCCGTGGAAGCTGGCGATCAGGGCCTCCGGCGCGAAGTCGAGCGCGGCGAGCGAGGCCCGCAGGCTCTCCGCCAGCGCGGCGATATAGGCCGGGTCGTCATGATAAGGCGGCAGGGTCCGCACCGCCGGCAGCCAGCGTTTGTGCCGTAAATGGCGGAAGACCTCGTCCACCGCGGTCGCCGTGGTCGCCGCGCAATATTGCGGGTAGAGCGGCGCCGCCAGGATCCGCGTGCAGCCCTGGGCCTGCAGCGCGTCGAGCCGCTCGGCGATCGCCGGCTGGCCGTAGCGCATCGCATGGTCGACGATCACCTCCGGCCCGAACGCGCCCTGCAGGGCCTCCGCCTGCCGCCTGGTATGGACGGCGAGCGGCGAGCCTTCCTCCATCCAGACCTGCCGGTAGGCATGGGCGGATTTCTTGGGGCGGGTATTGAGGATGATGCCCCTCAGGATCGGCTGCCAGACCAGTTGCGGGATCTCGACCACGCGCGGATCGGAGAGGAATTCGCGCAGGTAGAGCTTCACCGCGCCGGGCTCGGGCGCATTGGGCGTGCCGAGATTGATCAGCAGCACGCCGATCTTCGGCGCGGGGATCTCGGGATGGTCGGCGGGACGGTTCATGCCGCCGCCTGGCCGGCGCCGACCAGGATCGGCAGGGTCCGCACCCTCTGCCCGGTCAGCGAGAAATAGGCGTTGGCGATGGCGGGCGCGGCCGGCGGCACGCCGAGCTCGGTCACCCCGCCCGGCGCCTCGTCGCTGTCGATCAGTTCGACGCTGACCTCGGGCGCGTCGCGCAGGATGGGCAGGCCCCAGGCGCCGAACGTGCGCGCCACGGGCAGCCCGTCCGCGAACTCCACGGGCCGGCCGATCGCCGCGGCGACGCCATGGACGATGCCGCCCTCCACCTGCTGCTTGACCAGCTCCGGATTGACGATCCGCCCGCAATCCACCGCCGCCACCGCGCGCGAAACGCGCAGGCGCTGGTCGCCGGTCACCTCCACCTCGACGAGGCAGGCGATATGGGAGCCGAAGGCCGAATGGCAGGCGAGGCCCATGCCGCTGCCGCGCGCGCCGCCGTCCCAGCCGCCGATCGAGGCGGCGGTGGCGAGGCACTGGGCGAGCCGGGGATTGTTCTGCAGCAGGAAGGTGCGGAAGGCGAGCGGCTCCAGCCCCGCGGCCAGGGCCAGCTCGTCGACGAAGCATTCGGTGAAATAGCAGGTGTAGCTGTGCGCCTCGCCGCGCCACAGGCCGGTCTCGATGCCGATCTCCGTCTCGACCTGGTCGACCGCGACATTGGGGATGCCGTAGGGCGGCCGCGCCCCGGCGACGGCGGCGAAACCCGGCCGGGCCAGGCCACCACTGGCGCCGATCCGCCGCGCGACCTCGACCGCGGTCGCCGGCGCCGCGATCCTGGCCTGCCACGCCTCGAGCCGGCCCTGCTTCATCCAGCCGGTCAGCCGCGCACGGGCGGCGGGCCGGTAGCTGTCGCGCATGATCTCCTGCAGCCGCGACCAGGTGAGCTGGACCGGGCGGCTCATCTGCCGGGCGAGGCTCGCGGCCTGCTCGATCGCCGCCAGTTCCAGCTTCCGGCCATAGCCGCCGCCGGCGAAGGTCTGGAAGAAAGTGACCTGGTGCTCGGCCACGCCCGCCCCGCGCGCCGCCGCGGCGCGGGCGAGGCCCGGCGCCTGGCAGCCCGCATAGACCTCCACCGCGTCGCCAATGATCCGGACGGTGGCGGTCAGCGGCTCCAGCGCAGCCGTCGGCGCGAGGCCGACCTCATAGGTCTGGCTGACCGGGCTGGCGCCCGGGAAGGGGCCGGCTATGTCGCCCGCCTCGAACACGCGCGTGCCTTCGCCATCGAGCGCGGCGGTCAGCGCGGCCGAGATGCCCTGTGTCGTGACGAAGGGCCGGCGCAGGTGGAAGCGCGGCCGCATCCGCATCAGCGCCTTGTGCGCAGCCCACCAGTTGGTGCCGACCACCGCCACCCATTCCGCATCCTCGAAGGTGCGGAGCGCGCCGGGCACGCCGTTGCCCGCCGCCCGGTCGATGCCGGCGAGCCGGCTGCCCCAGGGGCCGCTGGCCAACGAGGCATAGACCATGTCGGGGAAGCGGATGTCACCGGCGAAGAGGGCGCTGCCGTCGATCTTCGCCGGCGCGTCGAGGCGGGGCAAAGGCTGGCCGGAGAGGCGGCCCTCGACATCCTCGCGCAGCGGCACCGGGTCCGGCGGCGTGTAGCCCACCGCAGCCTCGGCCAGCTCGGCGAAGGGGATGCGGTCGCTGCCGCGCCAGACGAAGCCGGCGCGCGCCTCCAGCTCCCGCCAGTCCGCGCCCCAGCGCGCCGCCGCGGCCATGCAGAGCATCACCCGCGCCGCCGCCCCCGCCTCGCGGAGCGGCGTCTCGAAGGCGCGGACCGAGGAGGAGCCGCCGGTCAGCATCAGGGCGCTGCGCGTCGCATAGCGGCGCGAGAGCCAGCGGCCCGTACCCTGCAGCCCGCTCGGCCAGCCGCTGTCGTCCGCGGCCTGGGCGGCGAGGAAGGTGTTGGCGTAGAGCGGGGAGAGCGGCGCCGGCTCGACCGCGACCGTGCGCCAGTCCGCGCCCAGCTCGTCGGCGAGGATCTGGGGCAAGGCCGTCCAGGCGCCCTGGCCGAGCTCGGCCTGCGGCACCGCCACGCTCACATGGCCGTCCCGGCCGAGCTTCAGCCAGGCATTGTAGACCGTCTCGCCTTCGCGGGCCCTGAGGTTCGGCGTATAGGAACGCGGCCAGAACTTCCAGGCGACGAGCAGCCCGACGCCGAGCCCGCCGCCGATCAGCAATTGCCGGCGGGTTGGCCCCCGTCTGGTCGCGTCTCTCGCCATCGGGAGGGTGATAGAGGGGGAGGGGGCGGGGGGCTAGAGTATAGGGGGCCAAATCAAACTGGTCATCCGGGCGAAAGCCGGGACCCATTAACACCGAAGTGCGAGCTCATTGCCGAACACCGGGGACCCATTCCAGTCTCCAGGTTCATGGATCCCGGCTTTCGCCGGGATGACTATGAGGGAGCTTGATTCCCCACCCGGTCCTGGGGCATCGCACGCCCCATGGCTGCCAGGATCTACCAACGCGAGCGCAACGCCATGCAGTCGGGCAGGGCCCGCTCCGGCGAATGGATTCTCGAATTCGAATCCGCGCGCCCGAAGCGGCCCGATCCGCTCACCGGCTGGGCCGGCGGCTCGGAGACGCAGGAACAGGTGATCCTGACCTTCCCGAGCCTCGAGGCGGCGAAGGCCTATGCGGCGAAGAACCGGATCGATGCCCATATCGTCCCGGCGTCCGAGCCCAGACTCAAGCTCCAGGCCTACGCCGACAATTTCCGCTAGAGACGCTTCACTCCGTCATTCCAGCGAAAGCTGGAATTGCCCTGACGGCGGTCGAGCCAGAACAGTGAGAGTCCAGCTTTCGCTGGAATGACGGGCTAGGCGAGCAACGAGTCCGCCAGCAGCAGCAGCATCTTCACGTCGATCGCATAGCCGTCGGCCCGCTTCGCCGCGACGAAGGCGGGGACGTCGGCCAGCTTCACCCGGTGCACGACGATATTCTCGCCCTCGACGCCGCCGCCGTCGGAGACCCTGGTCAGCCCCTCGGCGCGGAGCAGGGTGAAACCCTCGGAGACCATGCCCGGTGAGCTGTGATAATAACCGAGGTCGGTCATCCGCGCCGGGCGGTAGCCGGTTTCCTCCTCCAGCTCGCGCGCCGCGGCGCTCTCCACCGCCTCGCCTTCATCCTCGTCGCCGATCAGGCCGGCGGGCAGCTCGAGGCAATTCCGGCCGAGCGGCACGCGATATTGCTCGACCAGGATGACATGGCCGTCGTCGATCGCGACGATCACCGCGGCGCTGATGTTGCGGGTGCGCGAGACATATTCCCACTTGCCCTGCTTCTTCACGGCAATGAAGCGGCCTTCCCACACGGTCTCCTCCGGGAGGTTGCCGTCCGGTGCGCTCACAGCAGGATCACCCGGTTGGGCAACTCGTCGGGATTGTCGTGCTTCGCCGGCAGCACCCGGTGCAGCACCGCGCCGACTTTCTCCACGGCGAGCGCCAGCCCCTGACCCGCCCGGCCCTGCTTCACCTCGTCGACCAGCACCGCCATCGCCTCGCCCCAGACGTCCGCCTCGACCTGCTCGGCGATCGCCCGGTCGGCGACGATCTCGGCGCGATGCTCCTCGAGCGAGAGATAGATGAGGACGCCGGTCCGGCCGCGCGTCTTCAGCTCGCAGCTCGAGCGGAACAATTGCACCGCGCGGCGATGCACGCGCCGGCTCTTGGTCGCGCCCGGCGTGAGCGCGAGGCGCAAGGGCCGCCAGATCAGCAGCAGCCGGACGAACAGGAAGGCCGCGATCAGCTTCACGAACATGGCGAGCATGACGATCGGCCGGGTCAGCTCCCCGTTCCAGCCGAGCAGCAGTCCGGTCCACCAGTCGATCCAGCTCTGCGGCACGACCGCCCACCATGCGGGGACGAGCAGCATGGCAAGGATCGCATAATGGAGTGCGACGTCATGATAGGCGTCGGAGCGGCGGGCGACGATCGTCACGATCTCGCCGTCGCTCTCGCGCTCGGCTTTCGCTACGGCCTCGGTCACCCGCTGCAGGTCGTCCGCGCTGAGCTGCATCACCATCCCCCCGATGCGCCGCCGCCGCCGGACGAGCCGCCGCCGCCGGAAAAGCCGCCGCCGCTGCCGCCGCTCCAGCCTCCGCCGCGACGACCCCAGCCGCTGCCGGGGATCACCATCGGATAGCCCCAGCCGCCGCGGCGCGCGCCGCCATAGCTGTAGAAGAGGCGCGTCATGATGAACGGGAAGACGATCAGCAGGATGACGAGCAGCGTGACCAGATTGTCGTTCGACGGCCGGCCGCGCGCCGCCGGCTTCGGCTGGTAGGTGCCCTCGATCGAGCCGAGGAGCGCCAGCGTCCCCTGCACCACCCCGCCCTCCATGTCGCCGGCGCGAAAGCGCGGGATGATCTCCTGCTGGATGATCGAGGCTGCGCGC
>NZ_DASPNF010000021.1:0-32642 GCF_035626655.1 Allosphingosinicella sp. | reverse complement strand
GTGATGTGCGGCGCCACGATGACGTCATAATGGTTGATGTCGACCGCGGAGGAAGCGGCCTGCTTCTTCGCCTTAGCCATTGAAGCGGCCCTCCAGCTGCTCGACCGCGGCGCGGGTCAGCACCAGGGTCTCGTGATTGAGAATGTCGTAGACATTGGCGCCGACCGCCGGGAGGAGGTTGATCTCCGCCAGGTTGGACGAAGCCAGCGCGAAGCCGACGTTCAGCGCGTCGCCGTCGATGACCAGGGCGTTCTTGCCGAAGCCGAGTTTGGCAATCTGCGCCTTGAGGGCGGCGGTCTTCGCCTCCTTCATGTCGAGATTGTCGAGCACGACCAGATTGCCGGCCTTCGCCTTGGCGGAGAGCGCCATCTTCAGGCCCAGCGCGCGCACCTTCTTGTTCAGCGACGGATTGAAGTCGCGGACCCGGGGGCCGTGCGCCTTGCCGCCGCCGACGAAGATCGGGGCGCGGCGGTCGCCGTGACGGGCGGTGCCGCCGCCCTTCTGCCGGCCATACTTCTTGCCGGTGCGGGCGACGTCCGAACGCTCACGCGCAGCGCGGGCGGTGCCGCGGCGCTTCTCGAGCTGCCAGGTGACGACCCGGTGCAGGATGTCGGCGCGCGGCTCGAGGCCGAACACATCATCATTGAGCTCCAGGTCGGAGCCCTTGCCCTTGCCGTCGAGGCTTTGAACCTTGACCTTCATGATTAGCCTTCCTTGCTCTCGTCGGCGGCCGGCGCTTCGGCCTCAGCCTCGGGCGCGGCGGTTTCGGCAGCGGTCTCGGCCGGGGCGGCCTCGGGGGCAGCAGCCTCCGGGGTCTGGGCCTCGGCGGCGGGAGCCTCGTTGACCGCGGCCTCCTCGATCACCTCGTTCTCGATCTCCTCGGCGGGCGCCTCGGTGACGGGCGAGGCGGCCTGCTTCAGGCCGGCGGGGAACGGAAGGTCGGCATGGGCCGGAACCTTCACCGCGTCCTTGACCAGCAGCCAGCTGCCCTTGTGACCGGGCACGGAGCCCTTCACGAAGATGAGGCCGCGATCGGCGTCGGTGCGGACGATTTCGAGATTCTGCTGGGTGCGGTTCTTCGCGCCCATATGGCCGGCCATCTTCTTGTTCTTGAAGACGCGGCCCGGATCCTGGCGGTTGCCGGTGGAGCCGTGCGAACGGTGCGAGACGGAGACGCCGTGGGTGGCGCGCAGACCGCCGAAGCCCCAGCGCTTCATCGCGCCGGCGAAGCCCTTGCCCTGGGTCACGCCCTGGACGTCGACCAGCTGGCCGGCGACGAAATGGTCGGCGCTGAGCTCGGCCCCGACGTCGAGCAGATTGCCCTCGTCGACGCGGAACTCCACGACCTTCGCCTTGGGCTCCACCTCGGCCTTGCCGAAATGGCCGCGCTGCGGCTTGCTCAGATTCTTGGCCTTGGCCGAACCCGCACCGAGCTGGACGGCATTGTAGCCGTCATTGTCGGCCGTGCGCTGCGCGACGACCTGCAGATTGTCGAGCGCCAGGACGGTCACCGGCACATGGCGGCCATCGTCCTGGAACAGGCGGGTCATCCCCACTTTCTTCGCGATCACGCCGGTACGCATGACCAAACTCCTTATGCATAGGCCCCCGAAGTTACCTCCGGGGGCGTGCTGACCCTTAAAACGATGCGTGCCCCGTCTGGGCCAATTCCCCGCCGGAGCGGGGAGGACGGGGGACGCAGACCCGGAGCAGGCTCCGGCGGTATCCCTTATCTCTCGGGAAGAGCGGGCCCTTCCCTTTCCGTCATGCCAGCGAAGGCTGGCATCCAGGCGGCCTCGGAGACCGTATGGACCCCAGCCTCCGCCGGGGTGACGTAAATTGGCTCAAGCCAATTTAATCTCGACGTCGACGCCGGCGGCGAGGTCGAGCTTCATCAGCGCGTCGACCGTCTGCGGCGTGGGCTGCACGATGTCGAGCAGCCTTTTGTACGTCCGGACCTCGAACTGCTCCCGCGACTTCTTGTCGACATGCGGCGAGCGGTTCACGGTGAACTTCTCGATACGCGTCGGCAGCGGAATCGGACCGCGAATGAGCGCACCCGTGCGCCGAGCGGTGTCGGCGATGTCCCCGGTGGCCTGGTCGAGCACACGATGGTCGAAGGCCTTCAGGCGAATGCGGATATTCTGCGTTTCCATGTCCACTACCGATGCGAAAGAACCACCCCGAAGGGCTTAAGCTTACCTGCAAAAACCGAAGCCGCCCGAATCTCTCCGACCCGGGCGGCTCGCGGCCCTTACTACTTCGTGATCGTCGCGACAACCCCCGCGCCGACCGTGCGGCCGCCCTCGCGGATCGCGAAGCGCAGGCCCTGGTCCATGGCGATCGGCGCGATCAGCTTCACGGTGAGCTGAACGTTGTCGCCGGGCATGACCATTTCGGTGCCCTCGGGGAGGACCACCTCGCCGGTGACGTCCGTCGTCCGGAAGTAGAATTGCGGACGATAGTTGGCGAAGAACGGCGTGTGACGGCCGCCCTCGTCCTTCGACAGGACGTAGACCTCCGAGGTGAACTCGGTGTGCGGCGTGATCGAGCCGGGCTTGGCCAGAACCTGGCCGCGCTCCACCTCTTCACGGCCAACGCCGCGGATCAGCGCGCCGATATTGTCGCCGGCCTGGCCTTGGTCGAGCAGTTTGCGGAACATCTCGACGCCGGTGACGGTCGTCTTCTTGGTGTCCTTGATGCCGACGATCTCGACTTCCTCGCCGACCTTGATCACGCCGGTCTCGACGCGGCCGGTGACCACGGTGCCGCGGCCCGAGCTCGAGAACACGTCCTCGATCGGCATCAGGAACGGCTTGTCCAGCGGACGCTCCGGCTGCGGGATCCACTCGTCGACGGCGGCCATCAGCTTCAGGATCGCCTGCTTGCCGGTCTCCTCGTTCGAATCCTCGAGGGCGGCGAGCGCCGAACCCGAGATGATCGGAATGTTGTCGCCGTCGAAGTCGCGCTTGGAAAGCTCCTCGCGGATCTCGAGCTCGACCAGCTCGAGCAGCTCGGGATCGTCGACCTGGTCGACCTTGTTCAGGAAGACGACCATGGTCGGCACGCCGACCTGCTTGGCGAGCAGGATGTGCTCCTTGGTCTGCGGCATCGGGCCGTCGGCGGCCGACACGACCAGGATCGCGCCGTCCATCTGGGCGGCGCCGGTGATCATGTTCTTCACATAGTCGGCGTGGCCGGGGCAGTCGACGTGCGCATAGTGGCGCTTCTCGGTCTCATACTCGACGTGAGCGGTCGAGATGGTGATGCCGCGCTCGCGCTCTTCCGGCGCCTTGTCGATGTTCGCATAATCGACATAGGTCGCGCCGCCCGTCTCGGCGAGCACCTTGGTGATCGCGGCGGTCAGCGAGGTCTTGCCATGGTCGACGTGACCGATGGTGCCGATGTTGCAGTGCGGCTTCGTCCGCTCGAATTTAGCCTTAGCCATTTTCCCTAACCTCTTTCTTTCAAATTGTCCTGCGGAGCCGGCCGGTTAGGCCAGCTTCGCCTTGACCTCTTCAGCGACGTTCGCCGGCACCTCGTCATAGTGCGAGAACTGCATCGTGTACTGAGCGCGTCCCTGCGTGAAGGAGCGAAGCTCATTAACGTAGCCGAACATATTCGCAAGCGGCACGAGCGCCTCGACCGCCTGGGCATTGCCGCGGGTATCGGTACCCTGGATCTGCCCGCGACGGCTGTTGAGGTCGCCGATTACGTCGCCCAGATAGTCGTCCGGGGTCACGATCTCAACCTTCATGATCGGCTCGAGGATCGTGATGCCCGCTTTCTGCGCGGCCTCACGCATCGCGCCGCGGCCCGTGATCTCGAACGCGAGCGCCGACGAGTCGACGTCGTGATACTTGCCGTCGATCAGATGCACTTCGAGGTCGACGATCGGGAAGCCGATCACGCTGCCGGTCTCGGCAGTCTCGCGCATGCCCTTCTCGACCGAGGGGATATATTCGCGCGGGATATTGCCGCCCTTGACCTCGTCGACGAAGACGAAGCCCGACCCGCGCTCGCCCGGCTTCACCTGCACCTTGACCTCGCCGAACTGGCCGGAGCCGCCCGACTGCTTCTTGTGCGTGTAGACCAGCTCGACCGGCTTCTTGAGATACTCGCGATAGGCGACCTGCGGCGCGCCGACATTGGCGTCGACCTTGAACTCGCGCTTCATGCGGTCGACCAGGATCTCGAGGTGGAGCTCGCCCATCCCCTTGATGATGGTCTGGCCGGATTCGTGATCGGTCGACACGCGGAAGGACGGATCCTCGCGGGCAAGACGGTTGAGGGCGATGCCCATCTTCTCCTGGTCGGCCTTCGTCTTCGGCTCGACCGAGAGCTCGATGACCGGATCCGGGAATTCCATCCGCTCCAGGATGATCGGGGCCGACGGCGCGCACAAAGTGTCGCCGGTGGTCGTGTCCTTCAGGCCGGCCAGGGCGACGATGTCGCCGGCATAGGCCATCTGGATGTCCTCGCGCTCATTGGCATGCATGAGCAGCATGCGGCCGACCTTTTCCTTCTTGTCCTTGACCGAGTTCGTGACCTGCGAAGAGGTTTCGAGCTTGCCCGAATAGATGCGGGCGAAGGTCAGGGTGCCGACATAGGGGTCGTTCATGATCTTGAACGCCAGCGCCGCGAAGGGCGCCGCGTCGTCGGACGCACGCGTGTCCTCGTCACCATTGGGCAGCACGCCCTTGATGGCCGGGACGTCGAGCGGGCTCGGGAGGTAGTCGACGACGGCGTCGAGCAGGGGCTGCACGCCCTTGTTCTTGAACGCCGAGCCGCAGACGACCGGCACGAACGCCATCGCCAGCGTGCCCTTGCGGATCAGCTGCTTCAGCGTCGCGGTGTCGGGCTGGTTGCCCTCCAGATAGGCTTCCATCGCCTCGTCGTCCTGCTCGACGGCGAGCTCGACCAGCTTCTCGCGGGCCGCGGCGGCCTTGTCCTTCAGGTCGTCCGGGATCTCCTGATATTCGAACTTTGCCCCCAGGCTCTCCTCGAGCCAGATGATCGCGCGCTGCTCGACCAGGTCGACCAGGCCCTTGAACTGGCTCTCGATGCCGATCGGCAGATAAAGGACGGCCGGCGTCGCGCCCAGGCGATCGATGATCGACTGAACGCAATATTCGAAGTTCGCGCCGGTGCGGTCGAGCTTGTTGATGAAGCACATCCGCGGCACGCCATATTTGTCGGCCTGGCGCCACACGGTCTCCGACTGCGGCTCGACGCCGGCGACGCCGTCGAAGCAGGCGACCGCGCCGTCGAGGACGCGCAGCGAACGCTCCACCTCGATGGTGAAGTCGACGTGGCCCGGCGTGTCGATGATGTTGATCCGGTGCTCGGGGCCCTGGCCCTCGTCGGCCTTCCAGACGCAGGTCGTCGCCGCGGACGTGATCGTGATGCCGCGCTCCTGCTCCTGCTCCATCCAGTCCATCGTGGCGGTGCCCTCATGGACCTCGCCGATCTTGTAGGACTTGCCGGTATAATAAAGGATGCGCTCGGTCGTCGTCGTCTTGCCGGCATCGATGTGCGCCATGATGCCGATATTGCGGTAGCGCTCGAGCGGATGGCTGCGGGCCATGACAATTTACTCCATTCCGGGATGACGCCCCCGGTAGGCGATGATTGTTACCAGCGGTAATGGCTGAAGGCGCGGTTCGCTTCCGCCATGCGGTGCGTGTCCTCGCGCTTCTTGACCGCGTTGCCGCGATTGGCGGCGGCGTCCATCAGCTCGCCCGACAGCCTTCCGGCCATCGTCTTCTCCGAGCGGCTGCGCGCCGCCGAGATCAGCCAGCGGATCGCCAGCGCCTGGGCGCGCTCCTGGCGCACCTCGACCGGGACCTGGTAGGTCGCACCGCCGACGCGGCGGCTGCGGACCTCGATGCCCGGCTTCACATTGTTGAGCGCGTCGTGGAACACGCCCAGCGGATCCTTCTTGGCGCGGGTCTCGATCGTCTCGAGGGCGCCATAGACGATCCCCTCGGCGACGGACTTCTTCCCGTCGAGCATGATGTTGTTCATGAACTTGCTGAGCACGACATCCCCGAACTTCGGATCGGGCAGGATTTCGCGCTTCTCAGGGCGGCGGCGGCGAGACATCTGACTCTATCCTCTTCTTATTTCGGGCGCTTGGCGCCGTACTTGGAACGGCTCTGCCGGCGGTCCTTCACACCCTGGGTGTCGAGGACGCCGCGCAGCACGTGGTAACGGACACCGGGGAGGTCGCGCACGCGGCCGCCGCGGATGAGCACCACGCTGTGCTCCTGGAGGTTGTGGCCTTCGCCGGGGATGTAGCTGATGACCTCGCGCTGGTTGGTCAGGCGGACCTTGGCCACCTTGCGCAGCGCCGAGTTCGGCTTCTTCGGAGTCGTCGTATAGACGCGGGTGCAGACGCCGCGCTTCTGCGGGTTCTGCTCCATGGCAGGGACCTTGGATTTGGCCTTCTGCGGTTCGCGACCCTTGCGGATCAGCTGGTTGATCGTCGGCATGAAGCCCTTCACTTCCTTAAGTTACTCTACTGCAATGCAAAATGCGCAAGATTGCCGGGGCGGCCTTTTCGGCCCCCCAGGCCCTTGCTTCACATGCAGCAGTGTTCAGCTCAAAAAACGCCCTTTGGGGCAGCGTCTGGCTTGTCAGCCACCACCAGCCCTCGGGCGCGGCGGCCTATAACCGCCACGCCTATGTGGGTCAACCGGGCGGATTTGCAAGTTGATGAGCCGGGTGCCGGCCGGTTCAGGGCCGCGGCGCCGCCTGGTTGGCGGGCGCCGGCGGAGGCGGCGGCGCGGCGGTGGGCGCCGGCAGCCGATTCGGTGGCACGGACGGAAGCAGCAAAGCCGCGCGGATCCGGCCCTCGCGGACGGCGCGGAGGGCGGCGTGGACCTGCCCGAAGGTCGCCTCGCGCGCGGGCCGGATCTCGAGCTCGCCCGCCGGCGCCTCCATCTCGGCCGCGCCGGCGCCGCTCAGCTGGCGCACCCGTTCGGCAAGCGCGCCGAGGGCGACCGCCTCGCCGTTCCAGGTCAGGCGCCCGCCGGCCCCGATCGCGAGCACGACCGAGGGCGGCGGCGCGCCGATATCGCTCAAGGTGAAGTCCGCAAGCGCCGCCTCCGGTCCGCCCTCCACGCTCAGCAACAGGGTCGCGACGCCCGCGCGGCGGACCGGCGCCAGGAAGCTGTCGGCGCAGGCGAAGGCGAGATCGGCCGGGGCCGTGACCGCCAGCGCGGGAAGCGTCTCCTCGGTCAGGTTGGCGATGCCGCCGGCCCG
Organism: Allosphingosinicella sp.; assembly: GCF_035626655.1. Taxonomy (GTDB): domain Bacteria; phylum Pseudomonadota; class Alphaproteobacteria; order Sphingomonadales; family Sphingomonadaceae; genus Allosphingosinicella. The sequence goes on along the minus strand of NZ_DASPNF010000021.1, from coordinate 25,376 downwards.
GTCGATCGCCTGCCCGACCGCTGCGGCGCTCCGGTCCAGCACCTGCTGGGTCGTCGCCGGCTGGCCGTCCCAGCGGGCCGAGCAATTGCCGGGGCCGCTCGCGGCCAGGGCGAGGGTCGCCGCCGTGTCGTGCGCGTCGCCCTCGGCGGCGAGGCCCGCGCCATTGCCGGGGCGGCCGGCGCGGCCAGAGTCAGAGCCGCTGTTGCAGGCCGCGATCAGCATCGCCAGCGCCAGTGCGCCTGTCCGCTTCATCCCTTTCTCCCGTCTGTGCCTTTAGTCATCCAGGCCCGTGCGGAGCAAGGCGGTGCGCGGCCAGACGCTCGTAATAGGGCCGGCAGCGCTCTGTGAGCCGCTTCGCCTCGTCGGGCAGGCCGGCGGGCGGCGGGTCGGGCGGGCCGAAGCCGGTCGAGGCCTCGACCGCCTGGTACCAGTGCGGCGCCCAGGGGCCGTCCGTCGCCCGACGCCCCGGCGGCCAGGCCAGCATCGCCGGGTCCCAGCCAATCCCCAGCGCCGCGCAGAGCGGCCTCAGCACCCCTTCGGGATCGGCGAGCACGTCGGAGGCGTCGACCACGGGCGGCGCCCGCCCCAGCCGGTCCGCCTCGCGCTCGAAAAATTCGGCCTGCCGCTCGAGCCCGAAATCCCCGAATTCCGCCGCCTCGCGCTTGCGCAGGTAGGAGGCGATCATCCGCGCCGGCTCGCGGATCAGGAAGGCATGGGTGAAGCCCGCGAAATCCCGATAGCCGACCGGCCCGACCATATGGTGCCACATATGCTTCTGATACCAGACCGGCTTGCCGCCCGGCGCGGGCCCGGAAAGCGTCCGCGCCACGCTTGCCCAGTCGCAGTCCATCGCGGCGATCGTCTCGGCCGCCATCGGATGCGGCGCGCCGCTCGTCTTCAGGAAGGCGCCGTAATAAGGCTCGTCGCTGACCACCGTGTCGGCCCGGTTGCCGAAGCTGCGCATCATCGCCGTCGAGAGGTTCCGCGGACCCGACCACATGGCGATGCGCAGCGTCATGGGCGCGCGGCTGCTCCCACGTCCGCCTCGACCAGCGCCCTGTAGAGCCCCTGCAGCCTTTCGGTCATCGGCCCGCGTCCGCCGGTCAGCGCGCGCCCGTCCACCACCCGCGCAGGCACGACGCCCGCGAAGGTCCCGGTCACGAACGCCTCGTCGGCGCCATAGACGTCGGTCAGCGAGAAATTCTTCTCGAACACCGGGATCCCGTTCTCCCGGCAGAGCCGGATCACGTTCGCCCGGGTGATCCCGCCGAGGCAATAATCGCCCGAGGAAGTCCAGACCTCGCCCCTGCGCACGATGAAGAAATGGGTCGAGTTGCAGGTCGCGACGAAGCCGTGCGGGTCGAGCATCAGCGCCTCGTCCGCCCCGGCCTCGATGGCCTGGATGCAGGCGGTGATGCAGTTGAGCTTGCTGTGCGAGTTGAGCTTCGGGTCCTGCACGTCGGGAAAGCCGCGGCGGACATGGACGGTGAACAGGGTGATCCCGGTCTCGACGATTGCCGGCAGCGGCTCCTTATATTCCGGCACGATCACGATGGTCGCGCCCGAGACGACGACACGCGGATCCTGATAGGGCGTCGAGCGCAGGCCCCGCGTCACCATCAGCCGGACATGGACGCCGTCGGTCATCCGGTTGGCGTCGAGCGTCTCGTAGAGCCGCCGGGTCAGCGCCGCCCGGTCCAGCCCGATGTCGAGCGCGATCGCCCTGGCGCCCTCGTAGAGCCGGTCGAGATGCGCCTCCAGAAAAGCGTACCGCCCCTTGTGGACCCGCAACCCCTCCCAGACGCCGTCGCCAAGCACGAAGCCGGAATCGAACACCGAGACCGTCGCCTCGGCCCGCTGCTTCAGCGCGCCGTTGACGTTGATCAGGATGTCCGCGTTGCGCGGATCGCCCTGGCTGTCGTGCATGCTCTGCGCCATGGCCGCAGCGTGAAGCCGCTTCGCCCGCTTGGCAAGCCGTCCCTCCGCGCCTTAAGGTCCGGACCATGCTCGCGTTCAACCTCCTGGCCGCGCTGCTGCAGCCCGCGGCTGCGCCCGAGGCCGTCCGGCTCGACCTGCCCGGTCTTTCCAGCCCGCTCTGGGAATCGCATCCCGCCGTGGATCCGCTGACCGGCGACCTCTGGTTCGTGCGCAGCGCGCGCGACTTTTCGGGCTGGCGGCTGTTCGTCAGTCGCTGCGGGCCCGGCGGCCGCAGCGAGGCCGTGCCCGCGCCGCTTGCCGCGCCCGGGCTGGAGGCCGATCCCTGGTTCAGCCCGGACGGTCGCACGCTCTGGTACATCTCCAGCCGCGCCACCGGCGCCATGGCCGCCGAGGCGCTCGACATCTGGCGCGTCCGCCGCGGCCGCGACGGGCGCTGGCTGGCGCCCGAGCGCCTGCCCGCGCCGGTCAATTCGGACCGGGTGGAGTGGTTTCCGCGGCCCGCGGCCGACGGCTGGCTCTATTTCGGCTCGCGCCGCGAGGGCGGCCTCGGAAGCGACGACATCTGGCGGGCGCGTCTCGTCCGCGGCCGCTGGCAGGTCGAAAATGCCGGCCCCGAAATCAACAGCGCCGGCGCCGAATATGAATTGCAGCCCTCGCCCGACGGGCGCTGGGCCCTGCTCGCCACCGACGGCGGCATCTTCCGGCTCGAGCGCGGGCCGCGCGGCGGCTGGACGCACAAGGTCCGCGTCGCCGGGGTGGACGGGATCGGACCGATGATCACCCCGGACGGCCGCGCCTTCATCTTCTCGCGGCGAGGGGGCGACGGCCGGTCGGGCGAGTTCTTCGCTGTGCGCCTGAGCCCCGGTCCCGCCTGGCCGCCGCCCTGCCCCGCTACCCGGCCCGGCAGGCGCCCACCTCGCCGATGAACTGCCAGACCGCCATCGAGAATGGCGGCTTCTGCTGGCCCTGCCATTCGTCCATGCGGTTGTAGAGGTTGGTCGCGCCGGCCATCATCGCCGGCGTCGCCACCGCCCTGAAGGGCGCGAGCAGGGCCTGCCACTCGTCGTAAAAGGCCCCGGCTTCCGCGCTCTTCGGGTCGAGCGGCAGCGCCGCCTCGATCCGCGCGGCGAGCTCCTCCCACTGCCTGTTATAGGCCTGCATGTCGAAGCCCTCGGGCAAGGCCGGCATCCGGCTCGCCCATTCCTCTTTCTCCGCCTCGCTATAATAGCGGTCGGTCACTTTCTTCCAATTTTCCTCGGCCATGACGGCATCTCCATTCCGGATCAGCGAGCAGAAGGTCGCGGCATCGACGGGCTCGCCGCGGTCGATGCGTGACTTGACGTTGAGCAACAAGGCCTTCGCCTCGGCGAGCTCCGCCTCGCGGCTCGCCACCGCCTCCAGCTGCGCCTCGATCAGCCGCTTCAGGTCGAGCGGCCGCTTCGCCGTCAGCCGCTGGATCTGCGCGAGGCTCAGGCCCGCGCGCTTCAGCGCGAGGATCTGGGCGATGCGCTCCAGCTCGCCCGGCCCGTAGAGCCGGCGTCCGGTATGTGTGCGCAACGGCGCGATCAGCCCGCGCGCCTCGTAGAAGCGAAGCGCGCGAGAGGTCAGGCCGGTGCGGCGCACGACGTCGCGAATGTCGATCAAATCGTCCATGGCCCGGCCCAGTAGCGCTTGACGCTGCGTCAACTTCAAGCGGGAAATTTGCGTCCCGCGCGGAGCCCGCTACCACAGCCTTCCATGACCGAGCTGCTCACCCTGTTCGCGATCGTGCTCGGCGTGAACCTGCTGCCGGCCTTCGGCCCGCCGACCTGGGCGATCCTCGTCCTCTACGTGCTGAACACGGACATCCATCCGGCCCTGCTGATCCCGGTCGCCGCGACCGCCGCCGCCTCCGGCCGGCTGCTGCTCGCCCTGGCCTTCCGCCTGCTCGGCAACCGGCTGCCGGAAAAATATCGGCGCAACCTCAGGGCCGCCCGCGAGGCGCTGGAGAAGAACCGCCGCAACGCGATCCTCGCCCTCGGCCTGTTCGCGCTCTCGCCGGTCCCGTCCGCGCAATTGTTCGAGGCGGCGGGCCTGGCCGGCGTGCGCCTCCTCCCCTTCATCCTAGCTTTCTTCCTGGGCCGGACAATCTCCTATTCGCTCTACGTCTTCACCGCCGCCGGCCTCCGCGCCACCAGCATCGGCGACGCCTTCAGGGAAGGGCTGACCAGCCCCTGGGGAATTGCGCTCCAGGTGATCATGCTGATCGGCCTGGTGCTCCTCGCCAAGATCGACTGGGCGAAATGGCTGGGCGGGAAGAAGGAAAAGAAGCGGCGCTCTACGAATTAGTCATCCCGGCGACAGCCGGGACCCATGAACACAATCCCTGGAGGGCAGGCGAGGCAGCTTTCCCATACCCGGTCGCACAGAGTTCATAGGTCCCGGCGACTGCCGGGATGACTAATCAGGGATCGATGCGCCGCCCTGCCTACTCCGTCGTCTCGCCGGTCCACTCGTCATTGTCATGGTCCCGCTCGGCCTGCTCCTTGTCCCGGTGCACCACCCCGTCCTTATGTTCGGGCGGGCCGTAGATCGTGTAGAGCTTGAGAGGGGCGTCGCCGGTGTTGATGACATTGTGCCGCGCGCCCGCCGGCACGATCACCGCGAAATCGTCCTCGACCCGGTTGTCGACGCCGTCGATCCGGACCACGCCCTCCCCCTCCTCGATCCGGAAGAACTGGTCGCGGTCCTCGTGCACCTCCTCGCCGATGTCGCAGCCTGGGGGCAGCGTCATCAGCACGAGCTGCAGGTTCTTCCCCGTATAGAGAACGCGGCGGAAGTCCGCATTGGCGAGGGTCGCCCGCTCGATATCGTCGACATAGCCTTTCATGCGTCTGCGTCCTTCCACTGCCGGGTTCGCGGCTGTTACGCGGCGAGGCGCCTTTCCGTTCCACGGGCCCGGCCTGCCGCTCCGATTGCGACGGTCGGCCCCGGCAGCCGGGCGAAATTGCGCCGGCTGAGGCCGGAGAGGTTCATCGCCAGCCTGCGCTTGAAGGCGGGCACATGGTTCAGCACGCGCAGGATCAGGTTGCGCAGCGCCCTGCCCGGAGCCGAGCGCAGGGTCGCCACCCTGGTGAGCATGCCCGCGAGCGAGAGCACCTTCGCCGCCGCCGGCCGCCGCGCCGCCGCATAGCCGTCGAGCAAAGCGTGGGGCTCGCCGCCCTGCACGACGCGGACCAGCGCCTCGCCCAGCAGGATCGCGTCGACCAGCCCGGTGTTCATGCCCTGGCCGCCGGCCGGGCTGTGGACGTGCGCGGCGTCGCCCATCAGCAGGAACGGGCCCTTGCGATAGGCGGCGGCCAGCCGGTGGCTGACGCGAAAGCGCGAGCCCCAGATCACCTCGTGGACCCGGCAACTGCCGGACCGGGGCCCGCGCATGTCCAGCAGCTGCTGAATGTCCGCCAGGCCCGGCTCCTCGGGCGCACCGTCCAGCTCGGCGACGATCCGGAAGGCTCCGTCCGGCAGCGGCGCCACGACCACCATCCCGGCCGGCGCGAACAGGAAGGAGACTTCCTCGACGCCCAGCGGCCAGTCCATGCGCACGTCGGCGAGCACCATGCTGTGGGCGTCGTGAGCGCCGTCGAAGGGGATCCCGGCCGCCTCGCGAATGCGACTGTGCATCCCGTCGGCGCCGACCGCATAGCGCGCCTCGATCTCCTGCTCGCCGCCGGCCGATTTCACGCGGACGATGGCGCCGCGGCCGCCGGCCCGGGCCGAGACGGCGGAGACGCCGCGTCTGATGCTGCCGCCGGACGCCGCGTGCCGTCCGGCGAAGATCGCCTCGGTCGTGGACTGCGGGATCATCAGCAGGTTGCGGAACAGGCTGGGCAGCCCGGCAAAGTCGATGCCGAGCAAGGCCCGGTCGCGGTCGCGGATGGTGAAGCGGGAGACCGGCCTGCCCTCTGCCATGAGCGGCGCGGCGAGGCCCGTGTCCGCAAGCATTTCCAGCGTGTGGGCATGGATGACGGCGGCGCGGCTCTGATTCTGCCCCGCCTCCAGCGCATCGATCAGCACATGGTCGACCCCGTGCTTCTGCAGCTTGTTGGCCAGCGCAAGCCCGGTGGGGCCGGCACCCACGATCAGCACGTCAACATAAGCGGGCAACATGGCGAAAGCTCCTTTTCAGATTTGCCAACGAGCGTTGACTAATTTGCCCGCTTGAATTTGTCAACAGGTGTTGTCAAATAGCCCGCATGACCAGACCCCGCGGCAGCACCCCCAAGGCAATCCGGACCCGGCAGGCGATCGAAGACGCTGCCAGAAAGCTCTTCGCCGACAATGGCTTCGAGCGGACGACGGTGCGCGACATCGGCGCCAGGGCAGGCATCGATCCGGCCATGGTCATTCGCTATTTCGGCAGCAAGGAAGCGCTCTTCACCCTGGTCGCGATGCCCGATCTGCGCCTGCCCGACCTCGGCGCAGTCGCGCCCGATTCGGTCGGCGAGACCCTGGTCCGCCACTTCCTGCTGCAATGGGAGGGCGAGCAGGGCGGCGGCGGCATGCCGGTGCTGCTGCGGTCGGCCGCGTCGAACGACAAGGCGGGGGCGCGCCTGCGCGACATCTTCCGCGCCCAGGTGCTCCCCGCCGTCGCCGCCGCCGGTCCCCCCGAGACTGCCCCGGCGCGTGCCGGCCTGGTCGCGAGCCAGCTGCTCGGCCTCGCCCTGACCCGCTACGTGCTGAAGCTGCCGCCGGTCGTCGCGCTGCCGCTCGACCTGATCGTCCGCGAGGTCGGCGCCACGATCCAGCGCTACGCCACCGGCCGCTAGGTCATTCCTTCAGCGGATCATGTCCCCAGTTCATCAGGCTGTAGCGCCAGCGCGAGGTCACCACATTTTCGGGCCGCTGCGCCCTGTGGCGGGCGACATAGCCGACGACCTTGCGCATATGCGCATAATCCTCGTCGGTGAGCGCCGCCTTCTGCGTCCGCAGCAGAGTGACGATCCGCCGCCCGGAGGCATGGCCGATGCTCTCGTCCCGCCCGTCGGCCTTCCAGCCGACCGCCCGGCTCTGCTTGCTCTGCAGCCAGTCTTCCAGCTCGGCCGGCGTCATGTTCACCGCGCGGGCGAAATCGCGATAGACCCTGTCCCTGTCGAGCGCCGGCATGCGGTCCGACAATTGCCAAAGGCTTGCGGAGTTCAACCCCTGAGATAGGGTGTGCCGATGATCCGCCCGACCCGCGCGCTCGCGCTCCTCGCCCTCGCTCTTCCCATCGCCTTGCCGGCGTCGGCGCCCGCCCAGCGTCCGGCGGAGGCCGGCCTGCTCGGCGCGCGCCCGGTCGAGCGCCGCTTCCAGGACTGGCTGCTGGTCTGCGACAACACGAAAGTGTGCCGCGCGCAGGCGACCGGGGCCGGGGGCTCGCTGATGGTCCGGCGCGATCCGGGGCCGAACGGCACGGTGCTCGTCGTCCTCGACGGCCAGGAACCGACCGCCGACACCTCCATTCCCGACATCGCCTCGATCCGGGTGACCGGCGGCGTCGCGCCCGGCGGCTGGCGGCTGGACCGGCCCGGGGAGAGCGCGAGGCTGCAGGGCCAGGCGGCGTTGACCTTCCTCTGGGCGATCGCCCCCGCCCGCACCGTCAGCTACCGCGCCGGCGGCGAGACGCTCGAAGTCTCGCTGGCCGGGCTGACCGCCGCCTTGCTGGCGATGGACGAGGTGCAGGGCCGCGCCGGCACGATCAGCGCCTCCGTCCGCCCCGGCGCGCGCCCCGCCACCGCCGTGCCGGCGGCCTTGCCCGTCCCGGTCCTCCGGGTGCCGCGCCCCGCGACCGCGCCGGTGCCGCGCGGCTTCGCCGCCGCCGTCCGCCGCGCCAGCGCCGCCGCCTTGCGCCGCGGCGATTGCGAGACGACCCAGCATGCCCGGGCGCAGGACAGCGCGGTCGCGCTGGGCCGGGACGAGGTGCTCGTCTTCCTCGGCTGCCGCCTGTTCAACACCGGCTTTGCGACCCTCCTGCTCCGCGCCCCGCGCGCGGCGCCGCACCGGGCGAGCGCGGTCGTGCTGCCGCGGGCGCCGGGCGAGGATGGCGGCGACAATGGCGACGGCGTCTATACGGACCTGGAATGGAATGCGCGCACCGCGATCCTGTCCTCGGGCGGCCATAGTTGCGCCGGCAGCTGCGGCTCGAGGACCGACTGGACCTGGGACGGCCGCGCCTTTCGCCTGGCCAGGCATTTCACCTATGAGGGCGGCGGCGCCGAGCTGCTCGATCACTATCGGACGGTGGTGCGCATCCGCCGCTGAACCAGGCCGAGGAACGGATGATGGACGACTGGAAGCTCCCCTGGGACGGCGGCTGCCGCTGCGGCGGCGTGCGCCTCAGGGTCACGACGCCGCCTTTGCTCGCCGCCGCCTGCCACTGCACGGGCTGCCAGAGCATGAGCGCCAGCGCCTATTCGCTCTCGCTCGCCATTCCCGCGGACGGCTTCGAAGTGACGAAGGGCGAGACCGTGCCAGGCGGGCTCAGCCGGGACATGCATCATTTCTGTCCGGACTGCCTGACCTGGATGTTCACCCGGCCGGTCGGCCTGGACTGGTTCGTGAACCTGCGCCCGACCATGCTCGACGAGCATGGCTGGTTCGTGCCGTTCATCGAGACCTTCACCGCGGAGAAGCTGCCCTGGGCGACGACCCCGGCGAAGCACAGCTTCGCGGCGGTCCCGGACCTCCCGGACTTCCAGCCTCTGGTCGAGGCCTATCAGCGCGAGGGCGCGCGGCCCTAGGCCGCGGCGGCGGCCTCCTCCGCCTCGCGGCGGCGGCGCCGGTGGAAGCTGGCGATCCGCCAGGCGCCCAGGGCGGCGATCAGGGCGCCGACGCTCAGCAGCACGACGCAGGCGCTCTGCCCGACGATCCAGGCGAGGGGGCCCGGCAGGCCCGGCGACAGGGGGATGCCGATCTCGGTCAGCATCTTGCTGAACGGATAGGACGGCCAGAGCCCCGTCCCCACCAGCGCGTAGAGACCATAAGTCAGGAACGCGACGCCGACCACGATCAGGCCCGCGCCGATGAACAGGATGATCAGCCCCACGAGCGGGGGATTGGGCTCGTTTTCCTCCATGACGGCGCCTTAGCACGAAACTTTGATGCTGGTTAGGGCCAGCTGCTTATGGGGCATTCCGCCGGTCGCTGGCCACGGCGCCGCCCTTGATCACCACCGCGACATTCTCGAGCAAGCGGACGTTCTGCAGCGGGTCGCCGGCGACCGCGACGATGTCGCCATAGCGCCCGGCCGCGATCGCGCCGACATCGGCCTCCCGCCCGAGCGCCTGCGCGGCATTGCGCGTCGCCGCCTGGATCGCCTCCATCGGCGTCATCCCGTACTCGACCATCCAGCGGAACTGCCGCCCGGCCAGGGCATGCGGCATCACTCCGGCGTCGGTGCCATAGGCCAGGCGCACGCCGGCCCGGTGGGCGGCACGGAAATTGTCGCGCTGGAGCTGCGCGATCTCCCGGTCCTTCCTGAGATTGTCCTCGAGGATGCCGTTCGCCCGGCCATGCTCCTGCGTATATTCGCTGTTGTAGATGTCCATGACGAGCACGGTGCCGCGCTCGCGCGCCAGCCGGATTCCCTCGGCGTCGACCAGACTTGCGTGTTCAATGGTGTCGATGCCGGCGCGGATCGCGGCGCGGATGCCGGCGGCGCCATGGGCGTGGGCGGCCACCTTCAGCCCCCACATATGCGCCTCCTCGGCAATCGCGCGCAGCTCCTCCTCGGAAAGCTGCTGCTGCCCTGGCTCGGTGTTGCGCGAGAAGACGCCGCCGGTCGCGCAGACCTTGATCACCTGCGCGCCGTTGCGCCTTTGCTCGCGGACCTGGTCGCGAAGCCCCTGCGGACCGTTCGCGATGCCCGGCACTTGCCGGCGGTGGCGCGGCGGCAGGAAGGTTTCGTCGCAATGGCCGCCGGTCGCGCCCAGCGCATAGGCGGCGGGCACGACCCTCGGCCCCGGAATTCGCCCCTCGTCGATCGCCTGCATGTAGGCGACATCCGAGAAATCGGACGAGCCGACGTTGCGCACGGTGGTGAAGCCGGCGGCAAGCATGTCGCGGGCATGGCCCGGCCCCATCACGGTCATGAACAGGTCGGTATACTGCAGTGCCTGATAGGGCCCGTAAAAAGGCGAGCTGTCGAGATGGACGTGCATGTCGATCAGCCCCGGCAGGATCGTCATCCCCGGCAGGTCGATCCGCCGCGCCCCCGCGGGGATCAGCGGCCGCGCCCCGCCGCGCCCGACCACCGAGACGATCCGCCCGCCGGTGATCACCACCACCGGCTCCTCGACCACGCGGCCGGCCAGCACGTCGATCATCCGGTCCGCGGTGACGACCACGGTCTCCGGGCTGCGCGGAACGGGCGTTTGCGCGGCCGTCGCGGCAGGAGCGAGGGCCAGGAGCAGCCCGACAAACCATTTCAGCATATCAGCCCCTCGTCATTCCAGCGGCAGCCGGAAACTCGTTTGTCCCTTATGCGGCAACGGCAGGGGGATTCCAGCTTTCGCTGAAATGACCGGCGGCGTTAACCCGAACACATAGTCCGCGGCGCTACATACCCTACCGAACCCCGGAGAACACCCGCCGCGGCCGCCGCCGTGAGATTCCCCGTCTTCGCCAGGAAGGCGAGAAACGCCTCCCGCCGCGGCGCCGTGAAGCGCCGCACCTTCCGCCGCCGCCGCGGTTTGTCCTGTTGCGCCATTGTCCCGTCCCGAGGTCCAGTCGAACCCGGAACAAGCGGGGAACATTTCCGACATTGCAAGAGGGGCAGGAATATCCGCAAGGGGTGGAACTCGGTCATTCAGTCAGATAGGCTCACGACGTGGCGAGGACGCAGCAGACCTTCGAGAATGACAGGGACGATCCGATATACGTTTCGGTTGAACCCTGGCCTGAGTGCTTCGAACTTGAACCCGGCGACAAGCTAACGCTGATCTGGAATGCCCCTGCGACGGGCGATGCCTCGCAGGTGAATTTCATCAATGAACGCGAGCTTGTCGTCTGGCCGAACGGAGACATCGACAAGATTGTAATCCTCTTCAACGGCGGCCCATCCGATGGTCGAAGCTGGAAGTTCAAGCACTCCGTGACCGGCTGATGGGAATGTCCGCAATGGGTAGCAGACACCCACCGGTTCACCGATAGCGTCAGATGTGCAGCACCCGCCCGTACGCATCGAGCACGCTCTCGTGCATCATCTCGCTGAGCGTCGGGTGCGGGAAGACCGTCTCCATCAACTCCGCCTCGGTCGTCTCCAGCTGCCGCGCCACGACATAGCCCTGGATCAGCTCGGTGACCTCGGCGCCCACCATGTGCGCGCCCAGTAATTCCCCGGTCTCCGCGTCGAACACCGTCTTCACGAACCCCTCGGTCTCGCCCAAAGCGATCGCCTTGCCGTTGCCGATAAAGGGGAATTTGCCGGTCTTCACCTTGCGGCCTTCCTCCTTGGCCTTGGCCTCGGTCAGGCCGACGCTGGCCACCTGCGGGCGCGAATAGGTGCAGCCCGGGATGTTCCAGGTTTCGAACGGGTGCGGCTTCTGGCCCGCAATCGCCTCGACGCAGACCACGCCCTCATGGCTCGCCTTGTGCGCCAGCCAGGGCGGCCCGGTCACGTCGCCGATCGCGTAGATGCCCTCGACACTGGTGCGGCCATAGCCGTCGGTGACGATATGGCCGCGGTCGGTCTTCACGCCCAGCGCCTCGAGACCGATATTCTCCGTGTTCGGAACGATGCCGATGGCGACGATGACGTGGCTATATTCCTCGGCGCCGACGCCCTTGACGGTCGCCTTCACGCCGGTCTTGGTGACCTCCAGTGCGTCGACGCCGGCGCCGACATGGATCTTCATCCCCTGCTTTGTGAGTGCCTTCTGCACGAAGGCGGAAACTTCCTCGTCCTCGACCGGCAGGATGCGCGGCAGCATCTCGACGATGGTCACCTCGGCGCCCATGTCCGAATAGAAGCTGGCGAATTCCACTCCGATCGCGCCCGAGCCGATCACCAGCAGCTTGGTCGGCATCTCCTTCGGCACCATCGCATGGCGGTAGGTCCAGATCCGCTCCCCGTCCGCCCTGGCGAAGGGCAGGTCGCGGGCCCGGGCACCGGTGGCGATGACGATATGCTTCGCGTTGAGCTCGGTCTTCGCCCCGTCCTTGCCGGTGACGACCAGCTTGCCTTTGCCGGTGATCGCGCCGTCGCCCTCGACGACAGTCACCTTGTTCTTCTTCATCAGGCCCTTGACGCCGGCGTTGAGCTGCCCCGCCACCTTCCGGCTGCGGTCGACGATCTTTGACAGGTCGAAGCCCGGTTTCTCCGCGCTCAGCCCATAGGCCGCGGCATGGGTCATGTAGTGATAGATCTCGCTGGTCCTGAGCAGCGCCTTGGTCGGAATGCAGCCCCAGTTGAGGCAGATACCGCCCAGTTTCTCGCGCTCGACGATCGCGGTCTTCAGGCCGAGCTGGCTGGCCCGGATCGCCGCCACATAGCCGCCGGGGCCCGAGCCCAGGATGATGAGATCGTAGCTGTCCGCCAATGGAGCCTCCGGGATGATAGGGTCGCCCCGGCCTTAATCACGTCGCGCGCCGATGTGCAAATACGGCCCTATTCGAAGGTCCCGGCATAATTGTCCGGCGCGGGCGGCAGGTAGGACCACCAGACCAGGGCCGTGGAAACCGGCACGAGCGCGAGGATCGCATATTCGAGGATCGCGTCGGCGCCGAAGAACAGCTCCCACTGGAGGACCACGCCCATCCAGATGATCGCGATCGCGGCGGCGACGACGATCCCTGCGCCGAGCCAGAAGCGCGTGCGCTCCGCTCCGGCCGCCCGCAGGCCCAGATCGGCGAGCGCGGCCGCAATGAAGGCCGGGATCACCAGATAGATGAGGATGATAGGGCCCGCATAGACGAGGAGGAAGGGGACAAGGATCGCCATCGGCCCGCCGAAATAGAGGAGGAAGCCGAGGATCGAGACCAGACCGGACAGGAGGACGCCGCGCACGCGCCTCTCCTCCTCCCCGGCGGCCCAGCGGCGGCGCGCGAAGAGGGCGACGACGACGAACAGGGCGAGCACGCTGCCGTAGCGGAGCAGGAAGGCGCCCGGCGCAAAGGCGAATTCGCTGCCCAAGTCAGCCCGCGATCACCGTCAGGTAGCGCGACGCCACCCAGCCCTGCCGGCACGGGCCCGCATAGGGCCGGATCGTCGCCACCGGCGAGCCGACATTGCACTCCTGGTCCGGCTCCGCCGCATAGACGATGCCCGTCCAGCCGGGCACGGCGTCGCCGTCGCAGACCCAGACCTGCCGCCCGGGCCCGAGCCGGTCGAGCGCCGGCGCGACGCGCGACGGGCGCGCGCGGACGGAGAGGAAATTGTCGCCGTTGCGGTCGAGCCCGCGCACCTCGGCCAGGCTGAGGCAGGCGTCGAGGTCGTTGCCCGCCAGGCCCACCCGCACCGGCCTGATCCCCTGTCCCGGCTGCGCCACCGCGACCGTGGCCGCCGCCAGGGCTGCAGCCGCGCCTGCTGCTCCGATCCAGCTCATCCGCATCCTCCCGCTCCCCGGCTCAGCCTGCAATCGCTCTGATGAAGCGGTTCGACACCCAGCCCGAGCGGCAAGGGCCGCGATAGGCCCGCGGCCGCGGCACCGGGCTTTCGACGCCGCAGCCGGTGCTGCCCCGCGGTCCGTAGACGATGCCGGTCCAGCCGGGCACGATCTCGATCTCACACATCCAGACGCGCTGTCGGGGTCCGAGCCGGTCGAGTTCCCGGGTGCCGGTCCCGGGCCATGCCCGCACGCTGAGGAAATTGTCCCCCCGCGGGTTGAGCCCGCTCACCTCCGCATAGACCTGGCAGGCGTCGAAGTCGCTGCCGCCCAGCCCGATCCGGACCGGCCGGCTCCCCGGCTGCGCGCTCGCCGCCGTCGCCAGCAACGTCGCCCCCGCGCCCAATGCCGTCAGCGCCGCAATTCCCATGCTCCGCATCTTGCCTCTCCCTGCTGCCTGATGGAAACAGCCTATGCTCCCCGGGGCCGCCCGCCAAGCTCAGTCGAAGACGGCCGGTTCGGCCGGCTCCGGACTGGGCAGCTCCGACCACCAGACGAGCGCCGTGGCGGCCGCGACCAAAGCGGGGACGAGGATGATGGGCGAGCTGCCGGACGCGCGGCGCAAGCGCTGGGTCAGGTCCGCCCCGCCCAGGCGATCAGCGCCCAGGCGAACAGGGTTACAATGCAGAAGATCGGCCAGGACCAGATCAACTGGAGGCCGGCGATGTTGAAATGGACCGCGCCGGTCTGCACCCAGTCGGCGAGCTGGCCGTCGCCGCCCCGGAACGCCCAGGGCAGGCCGAGGGCGGCGACGGCGCCGGCGATGGCGGCTTTGCCGACCGCCACCTCAGGCGCCCCTCAGCATGAAGTCTTCGAGCGTTCTGGCCACGCGCTCATCCTCTTCCCGCTCTTGCTGCGCCTTTTGCCAGCAGAAAGCGAACGGAAAATGAACGTGCGAGGGGCCGGTTCCCCCCAAAATTCCTGGCTTGGCGCTCAGGCGAGCATGGCGAGGGGATTCTCGACGAGCGTCTTGAACGCCTTCATCAGCCGCGCCCCGTCGGCGCCGTCGATCGCGCGGTGGTCGAAGCTGCCGGTCGCGCTCATCATTGTCGCGATCTGCAGGCTGTCGTCGACCACCCAGGGCCGTTTCTCGCCCGCGCCGATCGCCATGATCATCCCCTGCGGCGGGTTGATCACCGCGGCGAAGTGCGAAATCCCCATCATCCCCATGTTGGAAATGCTCGCCGTCCCGCCCTGATATTCGTGCGGCTGCAACTTGCCTTCCTTCGCCCGGCCCGCAAGCTCCGCCATCTCCTTCGAGATCGCGGAGAGCGACTTGCTCCCGGCGTCCGCGATGATCGGCGTGATCAGGCCGTTCGGGATGGAAACCGCGACGGAAATGTCCGACCGACTGTATTTCAGCAGCTGGTCGCCGGAGATCGAGACGTTGCACTCGGGCACCTCAACGAGGGCGACGGCCAGCGCCTTGATCAGCATGTCGTTGACGCTGAGCTTCACGCCCCGCGCCTCGAGCCCCTTGTTGAGCTCGCCGCGGAGCTTGAGCAGCGCGTCGAGCCGGATCTCGACGGTGAGATAGATGTGCGGGATGGTCTGCTTCGCCTCGGTCAGGCGTCGCGCGATCGTCTTGCGCATGTTGGAGAGCTTGACCGCCTCGTGCGGGATCTCGGTCTCGACCACCGCCGGCGCCGCATGGGCGGGAGCGGGTGCGCCTGCCGGCGCCGCCGCAGCCCGCGAAGGCGCCTTGCCGACCGCCCCTTCCACGTCGGCCTTCACGATCCGGCCACCGGGCCCGGACCCGGTCAGCCCGGCCAGGTCGACGCCCTGCTGCCCGGCCATGCGGCGGGCCAGCGGGCTCGCCTTCACCCGGTCACCGGCGGTTGCCGGAACGGGGGCGGGAGCTGGAGCGGGAGCAGGGGCAGGCGACGGTGCCGGAGCGGGCGCCGCTGCGGTCGGTGCGGGCGCCGGGGCTGGGGCAGGAGCAGGAGCAGGCGCCGGTGCGCTGGCCGCGGCGCTTGCATCCTCGCCCTCGGCGGCGATCAAGGCGATCACGGTGCCGACCTTCACCTCGTCCGTGCCCTCGGGCACCAGAATTTTCGCGATCGTCCCCTCGTCGACCGCCTCGAACTCCATCGTCGCCTTGTCCGTCTCGATCTCGGCGAGGATGTCGCCCGAGGCGACCGTGTCGCCCTCCTTCACCAGCCATTTGGCCAGCGTCCCTTCCTCCATCGTCGGGGACAAAGCGGGCATCTTCAGTTCGATCGGCATGAAAGCGGGCTTTCCTTTTCGCGAACGGGGGACGCCAGCCGCTCAAACAGCAAAGGCCCGATAATGGCAAGCCTGTCCTGAGCCTGTCCCTCCCGGCTTCGTCGAAGGGCCGCTTGCGCGAAAGCGCGTTCTGGCGCAGGCGTGGCGCGAAGGAGAGCCGATGCGGTCCTATCTGGTAGTGATGGACGAGACCGAGGAGGCGCGCACGGCGCTGCGCTATGCGGCGCGGCGCGCTGCGCGGACCGGCGGCGCCGTCGAGCTGCTCGCCCTCATCGAGCCGCAGGAGTTCGTCCAGTGGGGCGCGGTCCAGGAGGCGCTGGAGGAGGAGGCGCGGCTGCGCGCCGAGGCGATGCTCGTCCAGGCCAAGGATTCGATCGTCGAGGAGGCCGGCATCAGGCCCGCCGTCACCGTCCGCCAGGGCGACCGGATCAAGGTCGTGACCGAATTGCTGGCCGAGCGTGACGATATCGGCGCGCTCGTGCTCGCCGCCGCCGCGGAAGGCGGTCCGGGCCCGCTGATCAGCCATTTCGCGGGCGCCGCGGCCGGCAGCCTGCCCTGCCTCCTGATCATCGTGCCTGCGGCGCTCGACGAGGCTGCCCTCGAGCGCCTGACCTGAATCGAAAAGCCCTCCCCGGTTTCCCGGAGAGGGCCTTCCGATCCCCCTGAAAGTGTCGTCTAGCCGCGCTCGCCGGGACGCGGACGGGGCGGAGCCGGACGCCGGATCACCGGGCGCGGCGCCGGACGGCTGCAGGCGCAGCGCGCCCGCGGCCGGCGGGCCCGGCGGCGCTGCCGGGTCTCGACATATTCCTCGACGATCTCCTCGGTGTAGCCGCTGCTGCCCGTGGTGGTGACCGTCTCGATCACGATCGGATAGGCGTAATAGCCGTAGCCATAGCCGCCGCCATAGACGCGCGTGCCCGGAGGAGGCGGGCCATAGCCCGGCGGCGGCATCATCCCGCCATGCCCGCGCATCTCGACATGATGCTCGCGCATGTCGCCGCCTTCCTCGCCATAATCCTCGCCATGATCCTCGGACGCATAATCCTCGGCATAGCCTTCCTCGTCGCTGCTCTCGCGCCACCGTCCACGATAGCCGGGAACGCCGTCATGCTCTTCCCACTCTTCGCCATAGCGGTTCCAGTTCACGCCGTAGCGTTCGTCGATCACCCGGCCGTGGGCGTCGATCAGATAGGCATCGTCATAATAGCGGACCCACCGCTGGTCGTCGCCCGGCGCATAGAAGCCATAGGCCTGCCAGTTGCCGATATGGAATTGCGGGGCGAACCAGAAGAAATGGATATTGCCGCCGCGGCGCAGGCGATGATGCCGGAAGTTGCGGCCCGGATGCCGCCCCCAGCGATGGAAGCCGAAATTGTGGCCGCCGCGGACATGGCCGCCGCCCCGGAAGCGGAAATTGTTCCCGCCATGCGCCCGGAAGCCGCCGCCGGTCCGGACCTGGCCGCGCATCTGCATGTTGTGGCCGCCGCGCATCTGGACGTGGCCGCCCATATTGCCGCCGCGCCAGGTGGCGCCGGGGCGCGCCCCGGGTCCGGGCTGGGCGATGGCGATGCCGGCGATAAGCATCGTGCTCGCTGCCAGCAGGGTCAGACTCAACTTGCGCATGGAGGTAATCCCCTTGTTCGCATTGCCGCTCCGCCTTGCGGACCGAGCGCCGTGAACCGGTCTTTTACCCTCTCGTTCCCTCTTCCGCCATGCTGGCCAGTGCCGTTTCGAGACGCTGTATCAGTTTGACACAGCCCTCGACGTCTTCCTGATCGAAGCGGCCCGGCGCGGGGCTGTCGAGGTCGAGCACGCCGAGCAGCCGGCCCTCCGCCACGATCGGCACGACCAGCTCGGAGCGGCTGGCCGCGTCGCAGGCGATATGGCCCGGAAAGGCATGGACGTCGGCCACGCATTGCGGCTCCAGCGTCGCCGCCGCGGCGCCGCACACGCCCCTGCCGAAGGGGATGCGGATGCAGGCTGGACGGCCCTGGAACGGGCCGAGCACCAGCATGCCGCCGACATTGCGGTAGAAGCCCGCCCAGTTCAGTTCCGGCAGGCTCTCCCAGAGCAGGGCCGCGACATTGGCCATGTTGGCGACCGCGTCCGGCTCGCCGTCGGTCAGCGCGCCCGCCGCTGCGATCAGCTCGGCATAAAGCGACGCCTTGTCCGCCGCCTCGATCCTGAAGTCGTACATCAGTCCAGTCTTACCTTCCCGCGTCCCTGCTTCACACTGCTCCGCGCCTTCTTCTCGTCCACCCGTTTCGCCCTGGCGGCCCGGCTCGGCCTGGTCGGCCGGCGCTTCGCCTGGCGGATGTGGGCCTTCTCGATCAATTCCGCCAGCCTCGCCCGCGCCTCGGCGCGATTGCCCTCCTGCGTGCGGTGCGAGCGGGCGGTGATGATGATCTCGCCGCCCCCGGTCATCCGCGACCCGGCCAGCTCCTTGAGCCGCTGACAGGCATGAGGCGCAAGCCCCAGCTTGAAGACGTCGCAGCGCAGCTGGCAGGCGGTCGCCACCTTGTTGACGTTCTGGCCGCCCGGCCCCGACGCGGCCAGAAACGTCTCGGACAAAGCCTCCTCGGGCAACTCATAGGGCATCGCCGAATCCCGCCTGGACGAAGGTCGGCGGCAACGGCGCCCTCGCCTCGACCGGCGGCTTGGCGCCGCGGTCCACCTTCAGCGACAAGGCATGGAGCAGCATCGGCCCCTTCCCTCTGCCATAGACCGGGTCCCCCGCGATCGGCACGCCGATCCCCGACGCCGCATGGACGCGGATCTGGTGGGTGCGGCCGGTTTCCGGCGTGAACAGCACCAGCGCCCGCCCGTCGCGGACGGTCACGACCCGCCAGTGCGTCACCGCATGCTTTCCCCTGGCGTCCTCCACCATCCGCCAGCCCTCTGCCGCGGTCGAGATCTTGCCCAGCGCCATATCGACCGTCCCGCTCTCCGCTTCGGGCACGCCATCCAGCACCGCCACATAGGCCTTCTCGACCCTTTTCTCCTCGAAGGCGTGCTGGAAGGCCTTGTGCGCCTTCGGGTTGCGCGCAAGCAGCAGGCAGCCCGACGTGTCCCGGTCGAGCCGGTGGACCGGCTGGGGCAGACGGTGAAATCCGAAACGAAGATGGTGAAGATAGTCTTCCAGGCTCTCGCGGGTTCGCGCACCGGGATGCACGGCCAGCCCCGCCGGCTTGTCGATCACGATCGCCTCGCCATCGATGAAAAGCACACTGTCTTCCCGGAAGCGCATCGGCGGCGCCCTGCCACGACCGTGGCGGATAAGCAACGAGTCCGGCTTAGTCCCGGATTCTACGGTATTAATACCAAATTAACCTTTTGCCTTCACATCGGTAAAGATTAATGAGCGTCGAGGGGGCCGGGGCGTTTGGCTCCTCGCGACAGGAGGCCATCCATGCGCGTTCTGCTGATCGAAGACGAGCCGACCACGGCCAAAGCCATCGAGCTGATGCTCACCAACGAGGGCTTCAACGTCTACACCACCGATCTGGGCGAAGAGGGCCTCGATCTCGGCAAGCTCTATGATTACGACATCATCTGCCTGGACCTGAACCTCCCGGACATGCACGGCTATGACGTGCTGAAGAAGCTCCGGACGGCCAAGGTCGGCACGCCCGTCCTGATTCTCTCCGGTGTCGCCGAGATGGACTCCAAGGTCCGCGCGCTCGGCTTCGGCGCCGACGACTATGTCACCAAGCCGTTCCACCGCGACGAGCTGATCGCGCGCATCCACGCCATCGTCCGCCGCTCGAAGGGCCACAGCCAGTCGGTGATCAAGACCGGCAAGCTCGCCGTGAACCTCGACGCCAAGACGGTCGAGGTCGACGGCGCCCGCGTGCACCTGACCGGCAAGGAATATGCGATGCTGGAGCTGCTCTCGCTTCGCAAGGGCACGACGCTCACCAAGGAGATGTTCCTCAACCATCTCTATGGCGGCATGGACGAGCCCGAGCTCAAGATCATCGACGTCTTCATCTGCAAGCTTCGCAAGAAGCTCAGCCTCGCCTGCGGCGGGGACAATTATATCGAGACCGTCTGGGGCCGCGGCTATGTGCTGCGCGAGCCCGAGGACGGCCAGGCGGCGCAGGTCGCCTGACCACGGGACTTTTGCGAGGGGCGAGCCGGCGTCCGCAGCAATGCGGGCGCCGGTTTCTCTTTCGGGGCGCTAGAACAACAGCTTCAGCGCCGGCAGCATCACCATGATGATGCCGACCAGGCTGGCGATCCATGCGAAGCTGCGCAGATAGGGCACGCCGAACGCATAGAGCGGCAGATAGGCGACGCGGCCGGCCAGCCAGACCCAGGCGCCGAGCCGGGTCCACTCCGTGCTGCCCAGCGTCAGCGCGAGCACGACCGCGGCGATGAAGATCGGGAAGGTCTCGAAGAAATTGGCCTGCGCCCGCGCCAGCCGCCCGGCGATCGGATCGAGCGGCGGCAGCTCCTCGTCCCGCGCGCCGAGATTCCATTTGGTCCCGTATTGCCGGGTCTTCGCCTGCACGGCGACGATGATGTGGATGAAGGCCAGGATGCAGCCCCAGGTGAGGACGACGAGTTCCGTCGGGAGAGTCGTTGGCATGACGGAACGATAATCCTCCCCTTCCCCCGCGTCACGCCGATTAGTTGCTGCGGCGCGGAATGGATTGGCCCGAATTTGCCTTTCGTGCATTGTCGCCCTGCGCCGCACGATCCCGTGCGGCGGACGAGCGAGGGGCGATGGCGAAGGCGCGGCCGTTCGACGAGCTGTGGGGCGACACCGCCGGCACCGCGCGCCCCGATTTCGAGGCCGTCGCCGCCTGGCTCGCCGACCTCAGCGACACTGAGCTGCTCCGCCGCCAGCAGGCCGCCGAGGCCGCCTTCCGCTCGCTTGGCATCACCTTCGCCGTCTATGGCGAGGAGGAAGCGGCCGAGCGGATCATTCCCTTCGACATCGTGCCCCGGGTCTTCTCGGCGCGCGAATGGGCCAACCTCTCCGCCGGCCTCGAGCAGCGCGTGCGCGCGATCAACCTGTTCATCGACGACGTCTACGGCGCCCGCAAGATCCTCGCCGACAAGATCGTCCCGGCCGACATCGTGCTCGGCAACAGCCAATATTGCATCCCGGTGGCCGGCGCCCGCGCGCCGCACGGCGTCTATGCCCATATTTGCGGGATCGATCTGGTCCGCACGGGCCCGGACGACTTCTTCGTGCTCGAGGACAATGCGCGCACGCCCTCGGGCGTCTCCTACATGCTCGAGAACAGGGAGGCGATGCTGCGCCTCTGCCCGGAGCTGTTCGACGCGCTCCCGGTCGAGCCGGTCGATTCCTATCCGGAGCTGCTGCGCGACACGCTGCAATCGGTCTCGCCGCGGCCCGGCGACGCCTGTTGCGTGCTGCTCACGCCGGGCCATTTCAACTCGGCCTTCTACGAGCACAGCTTCCTCGCCGACAATATGGGCATCGAGCTGGTCGAGGGCTCGGACCTGGAGGTGGACGACGACCAGGTCTGGATGCGCACCATCCACGGCCGGGTGAAGGTCGACGTCATCTACCGGCGGATCGACGACGCTTTTCTCGATCCGCTCGTCTTCCGCCCGGACAGCGCGCTCGGCGTACCGGGGCTGATGGCCGCCTGGCTGGCCGGCAACGTCACGCTGGTGAACGCGCCCGGCACCGGCATCGCCGACGACAAGGCGATCTACTCCTACATGCCCGAGATCGTTCGCTATTATACGGGCGAGGAGCCGAAGCTCCCCAATGTCGAGACCTTCCGCTGCCGCGAGCCGGACGCGCTTCGCTACACGCTCGACAATCTCGACAAGCTCGTCGTCAAATTGGTCGACGGCTCCGGCGGCTATGGCATGCTGGTCGGGCCGACCGCCTCGAAGAAGGAGATCGAGGCGTTCCGCGCGGCGCTGAAGGCCGAGCCGCAGCGCTACATCGCCCAGCCGACGCTCGCGCTCTCCACCGTGCCGACCTTGACCGACACGGGCCTCGCCCCCCGCCATGTCGATTTCCGGCCCTTCGTGCTGACCGGCAGCGAGGGCGTCACCATCGTCCCGGGCGGGCTCACAAGGGTGGCGCTGCGCGAAGGCTCCCTGGTGGTGAACTCGAGCCAGGGCGGCGGCACCAAGGACAGCTTCGTGCTCGCCCCCGAGGACGCCGGCTGATGCTCTCGCGTACCGCCGCCAACCTCTACTGGATCGGCCGCTACATGGAGCGGGCGGAGTTCGCGACCCGGCTGGTCGAGGCGACGATCCGCCTGGCCGCGCTCGGCGACCACGAGGAGAGCGACCAGGCCTGGCGCAGCGCGCTGTCCGTGGTCGGCGCCGCGCAGGCCTTCCGCACGACGGGCGAGAGCTTCAACCCCGCCAATGTCCGCCGCTATTTGACCCTCGCCGCGGAGAATCCGGGCTCGGTCCGCTCCTGCCTCGCCGCCGCGCGCGACAATGCGCGGGCGGCGCGCACCGCGCTCACCGTCGAGGTCTGGGAGGCGATCAATCGCACCTGGCTGGTCATCCGTGACCGCACCAGGCCCGGCGGCGTCCAGGCCAGCCTCAACCTCGTCGACAGCCTCAAGGCCGAGATCCGCGGCTTCGAGGGCGCGCTCGGCCGGATGCTGCGCTCCGAGGGCAGCTGGTTCATGCAGTTGGGCGCGGCGATCGAGCGCGGCGACAACACGGCGCGCCTGCTCGACGTCAAATATTATCTCCTGCTGCCGCCCGGCCAGGAGGTGGGCGGCGCGCTCGACCGCGACCAATGGTCGACCCTGCTGCAGATCGTCTCCGCCAAGACCGCCTATCGCCACATCTATTCGGGCCCGCTCAAGCCCTGGCGGGTCGCCGACTTCCTGATCTTCCGCGCCGAGATGCCGCGCTCCCTGGCCGCGTCCGCCGAGCAGACCGTCGACCTGCTCTCCGCCTTCGCCAACCGTTCGGGCCGCCAGGGCGCCGCCGACCGGCTCGCCCGCAAGCGGCTCGACCGCATCCAGTCCCTGAAGATCGCGCATGTCGTGCAGGAAGGCCTGCACGAATGGCTGCACGCCTATGTCCGCGACAATGCGGCGCTCGACCAGGCGATCGCCCGCCAGTTCCGGTTCGGCTGATGCGCCTCTCCGTCCATTATTCCACCACCTATACCTATGCGGAGCCCGTCCGGCGGGTGATCCAGCTGCTCCGCGTCGAGCCGCGCAGCTTCGCCGGCCAGTCGGTGCTCGACTGGCGGGTCGACGTCGATCATGACGCGAAGCTGCGCGAGGGCCGCGACGGCTATGGCAACGTCACCCATATGCTCTACGTCGACAGCCCGACATCGAGCCTCACCATCTCGATCGCCGGCCGGGTGCTGACCGAGGACAAGCACGGCATCGTCCAGGGCCTACCGCACGATTTGCCGCCCGAAATCTTCCTGCGCTCCACCCCGCTGACCCAGCCGGGCCCGGCGATCCAGGCCCTGGCCGACGCCTGCGACGGCCGCGGCGGCGACATCGAGCGCCTGCACCGGCTGGTCGGCCGGATCCATTCGGGCCTCCGCTTCGACACCGCGGCGACCGAGGTCGAGACCGGCGCCGAACAGGCCGCGGCGGAAGGCCATGGCGTCTGCCAGGACTTCGCCCACATCTTCATCGCCACGGCCCGTCTCGGCGGGATTCCGGCGCGCTACGTCTCCGGCCATCTTTTCCGCCGCGACGGGCAGAAGGACCAGGAGGCGGCACACGCCTGGGCCGAAGCCTGGATCGACGATCTCGGCTGGGTCGCCTTCGATCCGGTCAACGGGATCAGCACGGACGACGCCTATCTGCGCGTCGCCTGCGGGCTCGACTATCGCGACGCCGCCCCCATCGTCGGCGCGCGCGCGGGTGGCGGCGACGAGCGACTCAGGGTAGAGGTGCGCGTCAGCGAGGCGACGGGGCAGAGCCAGTCCCAGATCCAGGGCTGAACAAGAGGATTGCGGCGCGGATGACCTATTGCCTTGGCATGCTGCTGGACGCTGGCCTGATCATGATCGCGGACACGCGCACCAATGCCGGCGTCGACGACATCTCCTCCTTCCGCAAACTGCACTGCCTCGCCGACACCGAGGACCGGGTCATCTACGCGGCCTCGGCGGGCAATCTCTCCACCACCCAGACCGTCATCTCGATGCTGCGCGAGGGCATCCCGACGGGCGAGGACGGGGCGATCATGCGCACGATCGCCGAGCCGACCTCGATGTTCCGCGCCGCCCAGCTGGTCGGCGACGCCATGCAGCTCGCCAATGCCACGGTCGGCAAGGCCCTGGCCTCGATCAAGATCTCCGGCACCTCCTCGCTGCTGCTCGGCGGGCGGATCGGCAATGCGCCCCCCGCCCTCTTCCTGATCTACTCGGCCGGCAATTTCATCGAGTGCAAGCCGGACATGCCCTTCTTCCAGATCGGCGAGACCAAATATGGCCGGCCGATGCTGGACCGGACGATCAAGCCGTCGACGCCCCTGCCCGAGGCGATGAAGATCGCCTTCCTCTCCTTCGACGCCTCGATCCGCTCCAATCTCGCCGTCGGCCGCCCGCTCGACCTGATGGTGATGCCGGCATCGCCGACCTCGAAGGTGCTGACCCGGCGGGTCGGCGAGAACGATCCCTATTTCAACGATCTCTCCGCGCGCTGGGGAGACCTGCTGCACGATGCTGCGGCGACGATCCCGGATCCGCCCTTCATGGCGGATCTCATGCAATGAGCGGCGCTTTCGCGGCGCTGCGCGCCCATGGCCTCGCCTTTCCGGAGGCGGAGGAGGATCACCCGTGGGGCCACACCGCGCTCAAGGTGAAGGGCAAGACCTTCGTCTGGCTCGACGAGACCGACGGCCTGTTCAGCCTGACCGTAAAGCTGCCGGTGAGCCGCGACTTCGCCGAAATGTTCGATTTCGCCTCCCCGGCAGGCTACGGCCTCGGCAAGTCGGGCTGGATCAGCTGCCGCTTCGCGCCCGGCGAGAAGCCCGACCTCG
The DNA here is from genome assembly GCF_035626655.1 of Allosphingosinicella sp. Taxonomy (GTDB): domain Bacteria; phylum Pseudomonadota; class Alphaproteobacteria; order Sphingomonadales; family Sphingomonadaceae; genus Allosphingosinicella. The sequence goes on along the minus strand of NZ_DASPNF010000021.1, from coordinate 618 downwards.
ACCTCATGAAACGCTGGCTCGCCGAAAGCTACCGGGCGGTCGCGCCGAAGAAGCTGGGCGCGCTGCTTTCCGCGGACGAATAGCCCCGGATTTGCGATTTTTGGCCTGAGCGCCTATGTTTAACCCATTCTCTTGGAATCAGGATTCTCGATGTCCACCCATCACGATTTCTATTTGGAGCGCGCCGCCGAGGCGCGCCGCGATGCTGAAGCCACCCCTCTCCAGAATGTCCGCGACCGTTGCCTGCGCGCCGCCGAGGCGTGGGAGCAGATGGCGGCCCGCGTCGAACGGACCGGCCGCATGCGTGCCGAGACGGAGGCCCGCAAGGCCGCGATGAGCGAGCTGCAGGTCACCGAATAGCCTGAAGCGCGCCTCCCGCCCCCGGGCGGCAGGGACGCTCCTTTCTAGATCACCACGAAGTCGCCGGCGCCGAGCGTCGGTGCACCGCTGGCGATGGCGAACAGCACCGCCGCGCCGGCGCCGTTTCCGTCTGCGTCGTAGAAGAGCTGCCCGGTGAGGCTGTTGTAGATGATGCGGTCCGACGCGTCCGCGGCGGCGGCGCCGGTCACGAACGCATTGGCATCGAGCGCGCCCGGGGCGCCGATGGCGGCGAAGATC
>NZ_DASPNF010000020.1:0-172696 GCF_035626655.1 Allosphingosinicella sp. | reverse complement strand
ACGCCATCGGTGGTCGCGTTCACCAAGGATAACGAGCGGCTGATCGGCCAGCCGGCCAAGCGCCAGGCGGTCACCAACCCGGACAATACGATCTTCGCGGTGAAGCGGCTGATCGGCCGCCGCTTCGACGACCCGATCACCAAGAAGGACACCGAGCTGGTGCCCTACAAGATCGTCAAGGGCGCCAACGGCGACGCCTGGGTCCAGGCCGGCGGAAAGGATTATTCGCCGTCGCAGATCTCCGCCTTCATCCTGCAGAAGATGAAGGAAACGGCCGAGGCCTATCTCGGCGAGACGGTCGGCCAAGCGGTGATCACCGTCCCCGCATATTTCAACGACGCGCAGCGCCAGGCGACCAAGGATGCCGGGCAGATCGCCGGCCTCGAGGTGCTGCGCATCATCAACGAGCCGACCGCGGCGGCGCTCGCCTATGGGCTCGAGAAGCAGGACGGCAAGACGATCGCGGTCTACGACCTCGGCGGCGGCACCTTCGACATCTCGATCCTCGAGATCGGCGACGGCGTGTTCGAGGTGAAGTCGACCAATGGCGACACCTTCCTCGGCGGCGAGGATTTCGACGCGAAGATCGTCGATTTCCTGGCCGACGAGTTCAAGAAGCAGGAGGGCATCGACCTCCGGACCGACCGCCTCGCGCTGCAGCGCCTGAAGGAGGCCGCGGAGCGCGCCAAGATCGAGCTCAGCTCGGCGCAGACCACCGAGGTCAACCTGCCCTTCATCACCGCCGACGCGACCGGGCCGAAGCATCTGGTCAAGTCGATCAGCCGCGCCGATCTCGAGAAGCTCGTCGAGAGCCTGATCAAGCGGACGTTCGATCCCTGCAAGAAGGCGCTGGCCGATGCGGGCGTGAAGGCGGCCGACATCGACGAGGTCGTCCTGGTCGGCGGCATGACCCGCATGCCGCGCGTCCGCGACGTCGTGAAGGAGTTCTTCGGCAAGGAGCCGCATACCGGCGTCAACCCGGACGAGGTCGTCGCCATGGGCGCGGCGATCCAGGCCGGCGTGCTGCAGGGCGAGGTCAAGGACGTCCTCCTGCTCGACGTCACCCCGCTGTCGCTCGGCATCGAGACCCTGGGCGGCGTCTTCACCCGGATGATCGACCGCAACACCACGATCCCGACCAAGAAGACGCAGACCTATTCGACCGCCGAGGACAATCAGAATGCGGTGACCATCCGCGTCTTCCAGGGCGAGCGCGAAATGGCGGCGGACAACAAGATCCTCGGCCAGTTCGACCTGGTCGGGATTCCACCGGCGCCGCGCGGCGTGCCGCAGATCGAGGTCACCTTCGACATCGACGCCAACGGCATCGTCAACGTCCACGCCAAGGACAAGGGCACGGGCAAGGAGCAGCAGATCCGCATCCAGGCCTCCGGCGGCCTGTCCGACGCCGACATCGAGAAGATGGTGCAGGAAGCGGAGCAGTTTGCGGGCGAGGACAAGGCGCGCCGCGAGGCGGCCGAGGCGAAGAACAGCGCGGAAAGCCTGATCCACTCGACCGAGCAGCAGCTCAAGGAGCATGGCGACAAGGTCGACGGGTCGCTGAAGTCCGAGATCGAGGCGGCCGTCGCCGAGGCGAAGACCGCGGTCGAGGGTGGCGACACCGACACGATCAAGGCCAAGGCCGAAGCCCTCGCCCAGGTGGCGATGAAGATGGGCCAGGCGATCTACGAGAAGGACCAGCAGGCCGCCGCCTCGCCGGGCGCCGAAGCGCCGGGCGCCGAGGCGAATGCCGGCGCGGGCGACGAGGAAGTCGTCGACGCCGAATTCTCCGAGGTCGACGAGAACAACAAGGGCTGATGGAATGGTGCGCCCGCTTCTTTCCAGGCGAGGGGAGCGGGCGCCGTCCTTGAGGGGGTGTCGGCTTCGTCATGGTTGAAACCGACTATTACGACTTGCTCCAGGTCGAGCGGACCGCCGATGCGTCGACGATCAAGTCGGCCTATCGCAAGCTCGCCATGGAATGCCATCCGGACCGCAATGGCGGCTGCCGGGATGCGGAGGCGAAGTTCAAGGCGCTCTCCGAGGCCTATGACTGCCTGAAGGATCCGCAGAAGCGCGCCGCCTATGACCGGTTCGGCCATGCCGCCTTCCGCAATGGCGGGATGGGGGGCAATGGCGGCGGGGCGGGCCCGCAGGACTTCGGCTCCTTCGCCGACATTTTCGACAATATCTTCGGCGAGTTCATGGGCGGCGCCCAGCAGGGCCGCGGCCGCGGGCAGAATATCCGCCGCGGCTCCGACCTGCGCTACGACCTGGAGATCAGTCTCGAGGACGCCTTTCACGGCCGGGCGGTCGAGCTCAATGTCGAGACCACGGCGCGCTGCGAGCCCTGCGAGGGATCGGGCGCCAAGGCCGGCACCGGCGCCTCGGCCTGCACGATGTGCGGCGGCCGCGGCCAAGTCCGCGCGCGCAACGGCTTCTTCGTGGTCGAGCAGACCTGCCCGAGCTGCCGCGGCGCCGGCGAGATGATCGCCGATCCCTGCCCCTCCTGCCGGGGCGAGGGCCGGGTCGAGAAGCGCCGCCAGCTCAAGGTCGACATCCCCGCCGGCGTCGACGAGGGCACCCGCATCCGCCTCGCCGGCGAGGGCGAGGCCGGCGTCCGCTGCGGCCCGCCCGGCGATCTCTACATCTTCATCCACCTCGCCCGGCACGACATCTTCCAGCGCGAGGGCACGACCCTGTTCGCGCGCTGCCCGGTCAGCTTCACCACCGCCGCGCTCGGCGGCTGCATCGAGGTCCCCGGCCTCGACAAGGTGCGGCACGAGATCAGGATCCCCGCCGGCACCCAGTCCGGCAAGCAGCTCCGCCAGCGCGGCGCCGGCATGCCAAGCGTCAACGGCCGCGGCTTTGGCGACATGGTCATCCAGGTCGAGGTGGAAACCCCGACCAGGCTCAGCGCGAAGCAGCGCGAGCTGCTCGAGGCGTTCCGCGAGACCGAGACCGGCGAGGAATGCCCGAACTCGAAGGGCTTCTTCCAGAAGATCAAGGCCAAGCTGGGCGGCTGAAGACCCGGACCGGAAGATCAGCGGCCGCTTGCGGCAATAATCCCCAATACAGGCGTGACTCGCGACGCTTTCGCAGAGTAGGTTCGACGAAAAGAGCTGTCCGGCTTTGGGGGGCGAACGGCACATGGCGAGCGGCAAGGTCGAGCGCGGATCGGCGGGGGCGAAGCCTTTCCCGCGTCCCCGCGTGCGCCTCTCGCCGGTCGGCTTCTGGTCCTACTCGCGCAACGACGATCAATTTTCGCGCGGCCGACTCAGCCAGTTGCGTTCGTTGCTGCTCGCCGAGTTGCGCACGCAATATGGCCGGGACGACATTCAGCTTTTCCAGGACGTGAGTGCGATTCCCTCGGGCGCCGATTGGGAGCGCGTGACGAGCGGGGCCATCGGCGATTCGACCTTCTTCATCCCGATCATCACGCCCTTCTACATGCAAAGTGAGTGGTGCGCGCGCGAGACGAAGATGTTCGAGGCGCGGGAGCAGACGATCTTCGAGACCTATCCCGATCTTCCGCGCGACCGGCGCCGCATTTTTCCGCTGCTCTGGATCGACATCACCGGCAGCGAGCCGGTGGACGAGGCGGCATTCGCCGCCGTCAGGGCGGCGCAATGGACCGATTTCTCCGACATTCGTCATCGCAATCTGGAGAATAATGAAGACGCCCTCGCAAAGATTGCGGCGTTCGCGAGGGATATCGTGGACGTCCTGCAGCTCCGGGTCGCGGCGCCGCTGAGCGCGGAGGAAAAGGCCCAGCTGGCGCGCGACGCCGAGGAGGCCGAGCGCCGGGCCGAGGAGGAGCGGGGGCGGCAGAGGGCGGAGGAGGCGGAGAAGGAAAGGCTACGGGCCCTGGAGAGGGAACGGCTCGCCGTCGTCGAGGCGGAACGGCTCGCGGCGCAGGAGGAAAGGGATCGCCTCGCCAATGAAGCGCGAAAGCAGCAGGAGGCGGAACAGGCCGAGGCAGCGCGGAAGTGGGAGGCGGAGCGCCAGAAGGCCGAGGCGGAGCAGGAGGCTCAACGCCGGGCTGGACGCGGCGCCGACATCGCGCGTGGGGCCCACCTGCTTCGGCGGCCGGCGCTGTGGCTCGTGGCCGGAGCGGCTGTTGTCCTGTTCGTGTTGGCGCTGTGGGCTATGCGTTCCTCCGGCAACCGTGCGGATCAGAATGTCGCCGCGGTGGCCGAAAACGATGTCGCAGCCACCGTCGCCGACGTCGACGCTGCAGCGGCCATGACCGCCAACGCTGCCGCGCCGGTCGCCGCCCCGGGACCGGCGATCGACTGGCTGTTCAGGCGGTGGTCGATCCAGGGAAATTGTGGGCGTCCTTGGACGATTTCCCGAGAAGGAAATCGCATCATTTCCGTTTCCGGCGGCCAGCGCGACGTGGAAACGATACAAGGAACGAGCGAGGCCGAAATTCGCACTGATCGTAACATTTATCGGCGCAACGGCGATAATGTCGATGTCGTGAACGATACCTATCCATATCAGCTGAGGCCCTGCCCGTGATAACGCGCAGCGCAAGACTTACACTGCTCGCTTTCGGGACTTGCGCAGCCCTTTGGTCGGGAGCACCAGCCGGTGCGGCGGATGTCCGGGCCTGCGAGGCGGCCCGGATGGCCGGTATCTACCCTCCGGGTTGCCCGCGCCCGCAACGAATGCAGCGGGTCCGGTCGGCGCCGCAATTGCCTTTCGCGAGCCGTCGTGGAGGCGTCGGATCGGGTGGCTCTGCAGACCGGGCGGAAGCGGTTGCTGGTCTGAACCGGCTCGTTGAGGAACTTGGCGCGTCGCCATCCTCGATGAGTCCGGTCGCCCGAAATCAGATAATAAGCGGCAGCCTTCTGATCGAGCGTGGCGAGATTCAGCAGGGCGTGGCGTTGTTCAGGCGTGCGGCAAATGGGGGAGATGCCGTCGCCCAGACCATCATGGGGGTGCTCCACACCAGAGGTGAAGGGGTTTCCCAGGATCATGCGCAAGCGCTGGGCTGGTATCGGCTTGCTGCGGATAGCGGTCTTCCCGGGGCGGAGCGGCTCGTTGGTTTTCACCACGCCAATGGCTGGGGCGTTCCGCAGGATTTCGCTCAGGCCCTAAGCTGGTTCCGGCGAGCCGCCGATCGGGGTGATCCGGCCGCTCAGGGCATGCTCGGCTTCCTTTATTCCGCGGGCCTCGGGACGACTCGGGACCATGGCCAGGCTGTATATTGGTATCGCCGCGCCGCTGATCGAGGCGATGCGCAAGCGCAAAGCGGCCTTGGCGCGCTCTATGCCGATGGCCTCGGCGTGGCACAGGATTATCACCAGGCGATGATCTGGTTTCGTCGGGCGGCGGATCAAGGATTTGCGAGCGCACAGAATCGAATTGGCCTGCTCTACGACAATGGGCGCGGGGTCGCGCGTGACGCCGCCCAGGCGCTTCGTTGGTATCGTCTGGCGGCCGAGCAGAATTACTCCCCGGCACAGGTCAACCTGGGTTCCCTCTACGAGAGTGGAAATGGGATACCGCAGGACTATGCGCAGGCCATGATCTGGTACCGGCGTGCCGCAGACCAAGGCGACCCGGCGGGCCAGACATATGTCGGCTCCTTGTACGAGCATAGCCGCGGCGTAGCGCAGGATTACGGGCAGGCGGCGATCTGGTATCGCCGGGCCGCCGACCAGGGTTTCGAGGAAGCGCAGGTCAATCTTGGGATGCTTTACGAGGACGGAAACGGCGTGCCGCAGAACTATGCGGAGGCTATGACTTGGTACCGCCGCGCGGCCGATCAGGGATCAGCGATCGGCCAGAGCCAGGTCGCAACCCTATACCACCACGGTTTCGGGGTTCCCAAGGACCATCGCCAGGCGATGATCTGGTATAGGCGGGCCGCAGACCAAGGGGATGCGTTTGGGCAAGGTCAGCTCGGCGTTCTCTATGCGAGCGGAGAGGGAATTCCGCGCGACTATCAGCAGGCGATGATCTGGCTCCGCCGGGCGGCAGGCCAAGGGAATTTCCTCGCGCAACATCAAATCGCCCTCCTTTACGAAAATGGCCTTGGCGTGCCACGCAATCTCGATCAGGCGACTCATTGGCATCGGCTTTCGGCCGCCCGCGGAGGCCTCCTATCCCGGCAATGGCTGACGCAGCGCGGCCTAACCTGGTGATATGCAATGGAGGGGTCATAGCGAAGTGAAACGGGCTCTGATGCTATCGCAAGATATGCCGAAACGGGCGGCTATCCTTTTGGCGTGCAGTGCAGCATTAGTCTTCTCTATGCCCGCGCCTGCGCAGGACAGCCGCGCTTGCCAGGCCGCGCGGCAGGCGGGTCGCTATCCCCCGGGCTGCCCACAGCCTCAAGTGAGACGCTCGGATCGCCGCCCGTCGACTTCAACTGATCAGCGAACCGGCGCGGGTTCGCGAACGGGGACCAGAGCCACGAGCCCGTCCCCGCAGCTCACGCAGGTTGGCGATCCGAGGGGATTGGCGAAGCTCCGCCGCGTGTGGGGGGTGAGTCTGCAATGGGTCGATATGTCTGAGTCGCCCGCGCAATACGGAAGAGCGCGAGCGTTCAACCGAGGAGGATATATACACATTTCTGGGGAGCACCGATCTCCCAGTACAGGGGCGTGGGCGTCGATCGACGGTGACGTAATATTCATCAACAATGAGCGGCTAATATTACGCGGGACGATATCAATCTCGAACCATCCTCCCGGTCAGCCGAGTTGTACAAGAAGCGGAGACTTTACGTTTGTTGAATATGGCTACGGCAGAAGATATTGGCGTTTAGAAGGCCGTGTTTGCGCTGAAAGAAATGTTCTCGACGATTTGGACATATATTACTAGAAAATTGAACGACGACCGAGGCGTTCGAACCCATGGAGCGGTTACCCGCTCGGGTTCCAAGGCGAGTGCCTAGAGCGCGAGGGATTGGGACCGGTTCAACTAAACCCGCGCCGGGATCGTGATCCCCCGCTGCACCGCCGGCCGCGCCAGCCCGCGGTCGAGCCAGGCCGGCACATTCCTGAGTGAGTCATAATCGACGATCTCGCGCGCCTCGTAGAAGCCGATCAGGTTCCGCACCCAGCCCAGGGTCGCGATGTCGGCGATGCTGTACTCGTCCATGATCCAGTCGCGGCCCTCGAGGCGCGTTTCCAGCACGCCGAGCAACCTTTTGGATTCCGTCGCGTAGCGGTCGCGCGGGCGCTTGTCCTCATATTCCCGGCCCGCAAATTTGTGGAAGAAGCCGAGCTGGCCGAACATCGGCCCGAGCCCGCCCATCTGCCACATCAGCCACTGTATCGTCTGGTAGCGCGTTCCCGGGTCGCTCGACAGAAACTGACCGCTCTTCTCCGCCAGATAGATCAGGATCGCGCCGCTCTCGAACAGGCCGAGCGGCTTGCCGCCGGGTCCGTCCGGATCGATGATCGCGGGGATCTTGCCGTTCGGGTTGAGCGACAGATATTCCGGCGTCCAGCTCTCGTTCTGCAGGATGTCGATCAGATGCGGCTCATAGGGCAGGCCGGTCTCCTCCAGCATAATCGAGACCTTCACCCCGTTCGGCGTCGGCAGCCCGTAGAGCTGGATGCGGTCAGGATGCTCCGCGGGCCAGCGGGTGGTGACGGGGAAAGCGGAAAGATCGGCCATGCTTGAAACCTCCGGGTCGTTACGGCCAAGATAGGAGGCCGACCCGCGCTTGAAAGGGGACGTCATGCGCAAGCTTCTCGCCGCTCTCATCCTGTGCCACGCGCTGCCCGCAGCCGCCCAGCAGCCGCCGCCCCGGCCCGAGCTCAGGGTCGAGCGGATCGCGCCCGGCGTCGCCGTCCTGTTCGGCCGCGGCGGCAATATCGGGGTGTCCTACGGCGCCGACGGCAACATCCTGATCGACGACCAATATGCGCCGGCGACGGAGCGGGTAATCGCGGCGGTGCGGACGCTTGACCCGGACCCGATCCGCTATGTCCTCAACACCCACTGGCATGGCGATCATACCGGCGGGAACGAGAATCTCGGCCGCACCGGCACGGTGATCGTCGCGCACGACAATGTCCGCATCCGCATGACGATGGCGCAGGTGGTGCGCGGCGAGCGGGTGCCGCCCTCGCCCTCGGGCGCGCTGCCGGTGATCACCTTCTCGGAGGATCTGACCTTCCACCTGAACGGCGACGACATCCGCGCGATCCATGTCGACCACGCCCACACCGACGGCGACAGCCTGATCTACTGGACGCGCGCCAACGTGCTCCACATGGGCGATACCTTCTTCAACGGGCTGCTGCCGTTCATCGATCTGGACAGCGGCGGCTCGATCGACGGCGCGATCGCGGCGGTGGAGACGGCGCTCGGCCTCGCCAATGAGGAGACGCGGATCATCCCCGGCCACGGCCCGATGGCGCGCCGCGCCGACCTTGTCCGTTATCGCGACATGCTGCGCTCGCTGCGCGATTCCGTTGCCCGCGCAATCCGGCAGCGACGCACGCTCGAGCAGATCAAGGCGATGCGGCTGGTCGATCCCTTCGGCCTGCCCGACGGCTTCATTGCCCGCGACAGCCTGATCGAGACGATCTACCTGAGCCTGACCCGGCCGCCGGCCCGCGGTCACCGCTGATCAGTCGCCAAACACCCGCGCGAAGATCGTGTCGACATGCTTGAGATGATAGTCGAGGTCGAACTCGGCCTCGATCCGGGCAGGTGAGAGCAGGGCGGTCACCTCGGGATCGGCCTTGAGCAGGTCCAGCAGGCTGAGCTGCCCGTCCGCCTCCCAGACTTTCATCGCGTTGCGCTGGACGAGGGCATAGGCCTGCTCGCGGGTGGCGCCGGCCTGGGTGAGGGCGAGCAGCACGCGCTGGGAGTGGACGAGGCCGCCCATCCGGTCGAGATTGCGCTGCATCCGTTCCGGATAGACCAGTAATTTGTCGACCACGGAGGTGAGGCGGGCGAGCGCGAAGTCGAGCGTGATCGTCGCGTCCGGGCCGATATAGCGCTCGACCGAGGAGTGGGAGATGTCGCGCTCGTGCCAGAGCGCCACATTCTCCAGCGCGGGCGTCACCGCCGACCGCACCATGCGCGCCAGCCCGGTCAGATTCTCGGTCAGCACCGGGTTGCGCTTGTGCGGCATGGCCGAGGAGCCCTTCTGCCCCGGCGAGAAATATTCCTCCGCCTCGAGCACCTCGGTGCGCTGCAGGTGCCGGACCTCGATCGCCAGCCGCTCGATCGAGGACGCGATCACGCCGAGCGTGGCAAAGAACATCGCATGCCGGTCGCGCGGGATCACCTGGGTGGAGACGGGCTCGACCTTCAGCCCCATCACCGCGGCGACATGCGCCTCCACGCGCGGGTCGATATTGGCGAAGGTGCCGACCGCGCCGGAGATGGCGCAGGTGGCGACGTCGTCCCGCGCCGCCGCCAGCCGGGCGCGGTTGCGCGAGAATTCGGCATAGGCCTGGGCCAGCTTCAGCCCGAAGGTCACGGGCTCGGCATGGATGCCGTGGCTGCGGCCGATCGTGGGGGTCAATTTGTGCTCGTGCGCGCGGCGCTTCAGCACCGCGAGCAATTCGTCCAGGTCGGCGATCAGCAGGTCCGCCGCCCGCTTCAGCTGCACGGCGAGGCAGGTGTCGAGCACGTCGGAGCTGGTCATCCCCTGGTGGAGGAAGCGCGCCTCGGGGCCCACCTGCTCCGCCACCCAGGTCAGGAAGGCGATCACGTCATGCCTGGTCACCGCCTCGATCGCGTCGATCGCGGCGACGTCGATCTCAGGCTTCGTCGCCCACCAGGCCCAGACCCTTTCCGCCGCCGCCTTCGGCACCGTGCCGAGCTCGGCCATCGCGTCCAGCGCATGCGCCTCGATCTCGAACCAGATGCGCAGGCGCGTCTCCGGCTCCCAGAGGGCGGTCATGGCGGGGCGGGCATAACGGGGGATCATGGCGCGCGCCTAGCAATGCGGCGGGCGAGGCGCAACGGAAGCGCTCAGGCGAGGCCCCAGCGGTAGCGGCCGGTGACCGGCCAGTCGCGCAGCGCATCCTCCTCGCGGGCGCCGAGGCCGATATTGTGGATGATCAGCCAGCCATTTCGCCCGCGCCGGTCGGAGACCAGGCCGATATGGGTGCTGCGATTCTCCACGAGCGAGGTGAAGATGTCGCCCGGCTGCCAGCACGAGGCGTCGCGCGGCACGGGCAGCGAGGCGCCGTGGCGCGTGAACCAGGTGCGCAGGTTCGGCACGCGGCGATGGTCGATATTGGGATCGGGCCGGCTGAGGCCCCAGGTCCTGGGATAGGCGGCGAAGGCCCGGCGCATGTCGGCATTGACCAGCGCCTGCAGATCCTCCGCCAAAGCATCGCGATAGGCGCGAATGATCACCTCGGTGCAGCTGCCTGTGCTCCGCGGCACGTCGCCGCCGGGAAAGGCGAGCTCGGCATAGGTGCCGTTCCAGCTGGTCGTCACCCCGATCTGCCGCCGCGCCGCCGCGATCAGCCGGCCCGCCTTGCCGGGCGCGGGCGGCGGCTGGGTTGCGGCCTCCTGTCCCGCCTCGCGCCCGCAGCCGGCGAGCGTCAGGCTCGCGCCGGCGCCGAGCAGCAGGGAGCGGCGGTCGATGGTCATGGCCGGAGGATAGCGCGCTCCCGGACGGCAGGCGAGGGCCCGGTTTGAACGATCGTTCAAATGCTCTTGACCATGTTTGAATGATCGTTCAAATCGTCGGCAAGGGAGGACTTCAATGCTTGCACTGGCGATCGCAATGCTCGCCGCGCAGACGGCGCAGACGCCGGCGCTGGCCACCGAGTTGCAGCCTTTGGCCTTCCTCGTCGGCTCTTGCTGGCGCGCGACCTTCCCGAACAGCACGAGCACCGACACCCATTGCTACACGGCGATGCTCGGCGGCCGCTACATCCGCGACGTTCATGTCGTCGAGGGCGGGCCGACGCCTTATGGCGGTGAGGCAATCTACCGCTGGGATCCGCAGGCCCGGCGGCTCCGCTTCGAATATTATGCGACCGACGGCGGCTATAGCAGCGGTTTCGCCGATCCCGCCCCGCTCGGAATCAATTTCCCCGAGGAGAATTATGTCGGCGGCAACGGCCAGGCGATGACCCTGCGCACGGTGCAGAGCGGCCAGGGCGACGCCTATTCGCGCACGACCTCCGCCCGCCAGGCCGACGGCAGCTGGCGCGAGATGTGGACGATGCGTTTCACCCGCGTCGGGCCGGCGACGGCACCGCGCTAGACCAGGCCGTAAATCCCCGGCTCATCTTCCCGCGCCCACCATGGCCTGATCGAGCGTCCGGGGAGCTTCGCCATGTCGCTGCTGCTGGCCATGATGCTGACGTCGATCACGGCGCGCGGACCCATCAATCCGATCGTCGTCGCCGCCCCCGCGGGGGCGAACGCCGCGCTCTATTTCACGCTCCGCAATTCGAGCCACCAGGAGGACCGGCTGGTCCGCGTGACCTGCGACTGCGCCGAGCGGATCGAACTTCTCGCCGCGGGCGATGGCGGCCTTCACCTGGAAGGGGAGTCCCTCTTCATGCCGCCGGAGCGGCTACTGGAGCTCAGGCCGGGGGCGAGCCGTCACCTGATGCTGCTCCGCCTCCGCCGTCGCCTGGTCGCGGGCGAGACGGTCGAGATGGTCTTTCATTATGCCCAGGGCTCCGAGGAAGAGACTGTCCTGGTCGTGGCGGACTCCCAGGCGGGCTGGACGACGGGCATGGCGGCGATCAGGCCGCGGATCATGGCGCTGGCCGGCCTCGCCGGCTGGTGCTGGCGCGGTACCTTCCCCGGCGGGCGGCGGACCGACATGCGCTGCTTCTCGCCGGCCTACGGCATGTTCATGCAGGACCGCTACCTCATCGAGGGCGGGGCGGCACCCGTCTCGGGCTACACCAGCTATCTCCACGACATCATGGCCAGGTCGACCGGCTACCGCTACCGCGCGCCCGACGGCGGGCAGCGCTATGGCCGCCTCGTCCCGATGGGCACGGGCGTGCAGTTCCTGGATTATGCCGACCCGCCCACGGCGGAACCCGATCGCCGCACGTCATGGACCCCCGACGGAACCGATGCCTGGCTCGTCACCGGTGAGGTGCGGCGGTCCTCCGGCTGGCGGGAAAGCTGGCGCCTGCGCATGGTCCGCGCGGGGCCGTCGCCGCCGTTTCTCTGGCCCTAGATCAGCCCCTCCGCGCGCAGGCTCTTGTGGCCGTTCGCGCCCATGATGATGTGGTCGTGGAGGGTGACGTTGAGGTGGCGCCCCGCCTCGGCAAGGTCGCGGGTGAGGCGAATGTCCTGCTGGCTCGGCGAGGGATCGCCCGACGGGTGGTTGTGGACGACGATGATCGCGGTCGCGTGCAGGTCGAGCGCGCGGCGCATGATCTCTCGGATATAGACCGCGGATTCGTCGACCGAGCCCTCCCACATCTGCTCGTTGGCGATCAGGATGTTGCGGGAGTTCAGGAAGAGCACGCGGACATGCTCGACCGGCAGGTGCGCCATGTCGGCGCGCAGATAGTCGAGCAGGGCCTGCCAGGAGGCGAGCACGGGCCGTGCCTTCACCCCCTGCTCGAGCAGGCGCAGCGCCGAGGCCTGGGCGATCTTCAGCGCCGCCACCGCGCCCTCGCTCAGCTCGCCGACCCGCGCGATCGCGGCCGGGTCCGCGGCCATCAGCCCGCCATAGCCGCCGAACTCGCGCAGCAATTTCTTGGCGAGCGGCTTGGTGTCGCGGCGGGGAATCGCCAGGGCGAGCAGATATTCGACCAGCTCATGGTCGAGCAAAGCGTCCGGCCCGCCCTCGAACAGGCGCTGCCGCAACCGGGCGCGATGCCCGCTGCCGTCTTCGGAGGCGTCGGCCATGCGTGGAAATTAGGCCGGGACGTAAGCCGAAGTAAATGCAGGATAATTCCTCCATTTCGGAGGAATCCGCGGGTCAGGCGCCCGGACAGCTCCGCCGCCGCCGTCCCCGCGTCTCGCCGGGGAGGCCGAAGGCGACGCGGTAGCGCTGCTTCATCACCCCGATCATCTCGGCGGTCATGTCGAAATCGATCGCGTAAGGACGCGGCGCGTCCGGATCGACCGCCCGCGAATCCTCCGGCGTCACATAAGCCCGCATGGCGAGGATGCGGCCGCGGCCGTTGCAGATCGGGGCGACCTGCTGATCCTCGATGTCCGGGCAGGCCATGTCGAGCTCGCGCAGCTGCAGCTCGGCGCGACGGGCGCGGACCGCTTCCGACAGCGCATGGCAGAAGCTGTCCTGCGCCGCCCTGATGCCGCGCGGCCGGCTCCAGAAGAAGAAATTGTCGAACGTCTCGGCGCCGAAGAGATTGACCAGGTCGAGCCGCTCGCGGTTACGCGGATCGAACATGATCGTCTCGACCCGTTGCCCGTCCCAGGCGTCGGTGGTGCCGGTCAGCGCGACGATCTCCGGCAGCTCCGCGTCCAGGCGGTAATTTGTCTCGAAGCGCAGCCGTCCGTTTTGACCATTCTCGGCCGCCGCCTCGGCGAGCGCGGCCTCGGCCTCGGTCGCCCGCTCGCGCAGGAGCCCGTCCAGCCCCGCGATCCGCGCCGCCGCCATCGGATAGGTGAAGCGGAAGCTGTACGTCTCGGTGTCGCGGATGACGCAGGCCGTGTCGGCCGGGCAGGGGGCCGGGGCCGCGGCGCTCAGGGCGAGCGAAAAGAGAAGCGGATTCAACATTGCCGCCCGATTATCCTGCCGCGCGTTGTTACGCCAGCCTCCGCGCGATGATGCGGTGCAGCATGGATGTGTTGACTTGGCCCCCTGCCTTGCTAAAGGGACCGCGCCTTGGCGGGTTCGTTCGCCGGCATGTCCCCCGCCCTCGTGCATCGCGCTTTCCCAAGCGTGCGGCGGCACAGGAGAAGGACGACGTGCAGGAAGACGAGCCCGGGCAGGACCCGAAGTCTCCCCAGGATGCGCGACTGGCCTCGCTCGATGAGCGGCTCGCCAGAGCGCAGGCCGAAGAGGCGAAGCGGACCGGCGCGAACGGCCCGATGGCGGACAATATGGTCTACTATCGGTCGCCCGCCTACCGCGTTCTCTCGGTTCTGGTCGGGTTTCCGCTCGGTGCGGCGCTGATCGGTCTGCTGATCGATCGTCTCGCCGGCACGCGGGGCGCCTGGGTCGTGGCGGTGCTGCTCGGCTTCATCGCCGCGGTCTGGGAAGTGTGGAAGATTTCAACGCAGAAGCCCGGACGGGCTGAGGGAAGCGACTAAGTGGCGGCCGAATCCAGAATCGACCCGATGCACCAGTTCCAGATCAACCCGCTCGCGGGCAATCTGGACGGGAGCCCCTTCGTCTTCACCAACAGCGCCTTGTGGATGCTCATCATCCTCGCGCTCCTCTGGCTGTTCATGCTCGGCGGGATGAAGCGCCAGCTCGTTCCCGGCCGCTGGCAGGCGATGGTCGAGGGTGTCACCGGCTTCGTCGAATCGATGCTGTCGATGAGCGTCGGACCGCAGGGACGCAAGTTCGTCCCCTGGGTCTTCACCATCTTCATGTTCATCCTCTTCGCCAATTTGCTCGGGCTGATGCCGCTCGCTCTGGTCGGCGTGCATCCCTTCACCGTGACGAGCCAGTTCACGATCACCGGCGTGATGGCGGTGATGAGCTTCTCGATCGTGCTGATCACCGGCTTCTGGCGGCACAAGCTGCACTTCTTCTCACTGTTCGTGCCCCACGGCACGCCATTCCTGCTCAAGCTGCTGATCGTGCCGATCGAGTTCATCTCCTTCATGGTGCGTCCGTTCAGCCTCGCCATCCGACTGTTCGTGGCGATGATCGCCGGCCACATCCTGGTCGAGGTGTTTGCCAATTTCGTCGTGCAGGGGCTCAATGCCGGCGGCGCGATCGGGCCGGCGATCAGCGCTGTCTCGTTCGTCTTCATCATCGGCGTGATGGCGCTCGAGATCCTCGTCTGCGCGATCCAGGCCTATGTCTTCGCCTTGCTGACGTCGCTCTACATCAACGACGCCGTGAATCTTCACTAGCTTTCCAACCGTTTCACAAAGGAGATTATCAATGGAACTTCTCGCAGCCAAAGTGATCGGCGCCGGCCTCGCGGCCATCGGCGTCGGTGCGGCCGCCATCGGCGTCGGCATCGTCTTCGGTCAGTTCCTCAACAGCGCGATCCGCAACCCCGCGGCTGCCGACGGTCAGCAGGGCCGCCTGTTCATCGGCTTCGCGGCCGCCGAGCTGCTCGGCCTGATGGCCTTCGTCGTCGCCATGATCATCCTCTACGCCGTTTAGGAGCGGACGCGGCGGGCCGGGGCGCAGGCCCCGCCCGCTGCCGGAGGAAGGCCGATGCCTCAGCTCAATCAGATCGCGCTCGTCGCCTATTCGCAGCTCTTCTGGCTGCTGCTCGTCCTTGCCGTCATCTATTTCGGCATCGGCAAGCTGATGCTGCCGAAGATCCAGTCGACCGTTGAGGCGCGCGACAAGCGCATCGCGGACGATCTCGCCGCCGCCCAGGCGGCAAGGCTCGCGGCCGACGAGACGGAGGCGGCCTATCGCGCCCGCATCGACGAGAGCCGGGCCGAGGCGCTGAAGGTGTCGGCCGCCGCCAAGGCCTCCTCCGCCAGGGCGACCGAGGAGCGGATGCGGGTCGCCGCCGAGGCGAACCAGGCGAAGGTCGAGGAAGCCGAAGCGCGGATCCGCGCGGCGGCCGATGCGGCGCTCGCCGAGATCGAGGACGTCGCCGCCGGGGCGGCGCAGGACATGGTGAGCCGACTGGCGGGGGTGAGCGTCTCCGCCGCCGACGCGAAGCGGGCCGTGAAGGCGGCAATGGCCAATGGCTAATCACAACCTCCCGGTAGCGAACGACGCCCATCCCGCCCCCGCGGCGGGCGAGACCCATGCGACCACCGAGGCGCATGGCGGCGCGGCCGCGCATCACGAGGAACCGACCGCCCTCGGCCTCACCCCGCCGATGTGGATCGCCCTCGCCATGGTCGCCGTCTTCGCGATCCTGCTCTGGAAGCGCGTCCCGTCGCTGATCGGCAAGGCGCTCGACAAGAAGATCGCCGGCATCCGCGAGCAGCTGGACGAGGCCGCGACCCTGCGCGCCGAGGCCGAGGCGCTGAAGGCCGAATATGAGGCCAAGTCGGCCCAGGCCGGGGCCGAGGCCGCGACCATGCTGGAGCGCGCCCGCGCCGAGGCCGATTCGATCGTCTCCAAGGCCGAAGCCGACGCCGCCGCGCTGGTCGAGCGCCGCACCCGCATGGCCGAGGACAAGATCGCCGCCGCCGAGCGCGCCGCCCTGGACGAGGTCCGCGCCAGGGCCGCCCTTGCCGCCTCTGCCGCCGCCGAGATGCTGATCCGTGACAAGCTCGACGCCGCCGCCGACAAGGCGATGATCGACTCGACGATCGCGGAGCTCGGCCGGCGCTGATTTCTTCTCCCCAATCGGCGATTGGGGAGGGGGCCACCAATTTTGGTGGTGGAGGGGTAAGGCCCTCCGACTCCCCGCTTGTTACCCCTCCACCGGCAAATTGCCGGTTCTCCTCCCCATCGGCACGATGGAGAGGAAACTCACTTGGGCGCCCGTTTCGCCCAAGCCCAGGCCAGCGCCCGCTCCAGCCACTCGTCGGACACCTCGGCGAGGCCCACCACGGTCGATCCGTCGCGCCCCCACGCCCCCGCGGCCGGCCGGAACGCCTCGGGCTCCGCGGCCATCGCCAGCTCCTGCTGCTCGGGCAGAAGCATCACCGCGCCAGTGCCCTTGCCGGCGCCGTGCAGCGTCGCGAAGATCTTACCGCCCACCCGGAAATCCGGATGGCCCATATGCGCCTGCTCCTCGGCGCCGGGGAAGGCGAGGGCGAGGCGGCGGAAATCGTCGGCGCTGGCCATGGCGCAGGCTTATCATGGTGGCGGGAGGCGCGCCAAATCCCTAGATCGTCCCCATGTCCGCCGACCGCCCCGACTTTCCCAACGCGGCCACCCGCTTCAACGAGGAGAAGGCGACCTATGCGCTGAAGGGTTCCGACAAGCCTGACCTCGATGCGGGCGTCGCGGCGATCCGCGCCGTGGTGAAGACGCTGCCGGTGCGCCCCGGCGTCTACCGGATGCTCGATGCGCGCGGCGACGTCCTCTATGTCGGCAAGGCGCGGGCGCTGAAGAACCGCGTCACCCAATATACCCAGGTCGCACGCCAGCCGAAGCGGATCCAGCGCATGGTCTCGCAGACCCGCGCCATGCAGATCGTGACCACGCACAGCGAGGCCGAGGCCTTGCTGCTCGAGGCGCAGCTGATCAAGCGCTACCGGCCGCCCTACAACGTCCTGCTGCGCGACGACAAAAGCTTTCCCTTCATCCTGCTGCGCGAGGATCACGATTTCCCCCGCGTCCAGCTCCACCGCGGCGCGCGCCGCTACAAGGGCCAATATTACGGGCCGTTCGCAAGCGCCGGCTCGGTCCGCAACACGCTTAACAGCCTGCAGAAGCTCTTCCTGCTAAGAAGCTGCACCGACAGCTTTTTCGCCAACCGGACGCGGCCCTGCCTGCTCTACCAGATCCGCCGCTGCAGCGCGCCCTGCGTCGGCCGGATCGACGCGGCCGGCTATGACGAACTGGTCCAGGACGCCAAGGATTTCCTCGGCGGCAAGTCGACCAAGATCCAGCAGAAGCTCGGCACGCTCATGTCCGAAGCGTCGGAGGCGATGAACTTCGAGCTGGCCGCGGTCTATCGCGACCGCCTGCGCGCGCTCACCTATGTCCAGGGCAGCCAGGTCATCCATGCCGAGCGGCTCGGCGATGCCGACATTTTCGCATTGGCCTGCAAGGGCGGGACGATGTGCATCCAGGCCTTCTTCATCCGCGGCGGGCAGAATTGGGGGCATCGCAGCTTCTTCCCGGCCCATACGAACGACGTGCCGGAAGCTGAGGTTCTGCAAAGCTTTCTTGTCCAGTTCTACGAGGAGGTCCCGCCGCCGCCTCTGGTCCTGACCGACCGGGCCATGCCCGAGACCGCCTTGCTCGCCGAGGCCTTTACCGAACGCGCCGGCCGCAAGGTGCAGCTCAGGGTGCCGCAACGCGGCGACCAGGTGCGGATGATCAGGCAGGCCGCGCGCAATGCCGAGGAGGAACTGGACCGCCGCCTCGCCGAGACCTCGACCATGGCCAGGAACCTGCGCGAGATCGCCGACGCCTTCGAGTTGCCCGAGCCGCCCGAGCGGATCGAGGTCTATGACAACAGCCATGTCATGGGCACGAATGCGGTCGGCGCGATGATCGTCGCCGGGCCCGAGGGCTTCCGCAAGAACCAGTATCGCAAGTTCAACATCCGCCGGGCCGAGACCACGCCCGGCGACGATTTCGCGATGATGCGCGAGATGCTCGGCCGCCGCTTCGCCCGGCTCGAGAAGGAGGATCCGGACCGCTCGAAAGGCGACTGGCCGGACCTCTTGCTGATCGACGGCGGCAAGGGCCAGCTCAGCGCCGTCTGCGAGGTGATGGAGGATGCCGGCGTCCACGACGTCCCCGTCGTCGCCGTCTCCAAGGGCCCGGACCGCAATGCCGGCCGCGAGATCTTCCATCTCCCCGGCGGGCGCGAGATCACCTTCCCGATGAACGCGCCGGTGCTCTTCTACCTGCAGCGTCTTCGCGACGAGGCCCACCGCTTCGCCATCGGTGCCCACCGCCAAAAGCGCGCCAAGGCCTTCACCGGCAGCACGCTCGACGACGTGCCGGGCATCGGCCCGGGCCGCAAGCGCGCGCTGCTGATGCATTTCGGGACTGCGCGGGCGGTGCGGAACGCGGCTCTGCAGGATCTGGAGAAAGCGCCCGGAATCTCATCTTCGGTGGCGCGCAAGGTCTACGATTATTTCCACCCTGGCGGATAATTTCCTCCCCAATCGCCGATTGGGGAGGAAGTTACGCCCCCTTGGGCAGCACGCCCGCCTTGCGCAGCGCCCGATAGGCATAGGCCTTGCCGGCACTCCGTTTCGGGAAGGCGGCGGGCGAGGCCGGGTTCATCCCCCATTTGCGCAGCAGATGGTTCATCCCCCGCGCATCCGCCTCCTCATAGACCCAGCGCGACTTCCAGGTGATCGAGAAGCTGATCGACGGCTCCGGTCCGTTCTTCACCCAGTGCGGCCACATCAAGGGCACGTGCACGGCATCGCCTGGCGTCAGCTCGAACTTGTGGCCGCGGCCTTCGTAATCGTCCTGCCAGGGCACGTTGCGGTGGCCGCCGACATGATAGGCCTCGTGCTTCTCGTCGGGCACCACGTCCTTCTCGCCGGGGACGATCATCATCGTCTTGGAACCGCGGATCTGGAGCAGGACGTTGTGTTCGGGATCGAGGTGGAAGGGGGTCACCGCGTCGGGCGAGGAGACGAAGATGAAGCCGACCCGGGTCAGCATCTCGCCCGAGACCGGCTCGATCACCGGCGCCAGCTCGTTCAGCGCCTCGTCGAGCAGGGCCTTGTAGGCCGGGTCCTGGTCGACATTCTTCAGCACCATCCAGCTGCCGCATTCCTCGATGCCGCGGATCGTGTCCTCGACCGAGAGCCCGGTGTGGCTCACCTTGTCCGGATCGACCCCATAGGGAAGGTCGCCGGCATTATATTCGACGCTCTTGCGCGGCAGGCGCTTGCCGAGCTCGACCAGCGATTCGAGCGTCAGCAAAGGATGGCCGGTCAGCGTGTGGCTCAGCTCCCCCGGGCGCTCGGGATAATAGGACCTGAGCCGGTCGAGATCGTCGTCGCTGAAGATGGCCATGGATACTCCTTCGCGCTGCGCGGGCCCGCCTAGCGCAAAGTCGTATGCAAGGGGTTACCGCCGGGCCTGCGGCGGCGCCCCTGTGCCGGAATGGGCCATTTACGATTGCTTTCCTTCACCTGGTTTATGGCCGGCCGATGCAGGCGCCCGTGCTTCTCAGCGTGGATACCGAGCTCACCTGGCGCCATTACGAGCCGGGCGATTGCTGGCGCGCCAATTTCGAGCGCAGCATCGAGCCGGCGGGCGTCGGGCTGGCCTGCCAGCTCGAGACGCTCGCGCGGCACCGGCTCAAGGCCTGCTTCTTCGTCGATCCGATGCCGGCCTTGCTCTACGGGATCGAACCGATCCGCCAGATCGTTGCGCCGATCCTCGCCGCCGGGCAGGAGGTCCAGCTCCATCTCCATGCCCAATGGCAAGCCGTCGCCGAGGGCCGCGATCCCGCCGGCATCGAGCTGACCTCTTTCGGCAGGGCGGAGCAGAAGCGCCTGATCGCCCTCGGACGGGACCTGCTGGTCGCCGCCGGCGCGCCGCGCCCGACCGCCTTTCGCGGCGGCTCCTATGCCGCCAATGCCGACACGCTCGCGGCGCTTGCCGAGCTCGGCTTCATCGCCGATTCGAGCCACAACGGCAGCCATCATCCCTTCCCGAGCGACCTGCCCTTGCCGCCGCGCGCGATCGCACCGGTCCGCATCGGCGGGCTGGTCGAGCTTCCGGTTTCGCAAATCGGCGGGCGGAACGGCGGGCTCCGCCACCTCCAGCTCTGCGCGGTCTCGACCAATGAGATGCGCGCCGCGCTCGGCCATGCGCTCGCCGATGGCCACCCGCTGACCACGATCGTAAGCCACAGCTTCGAGCTGGCGACGCGCGACGGCCGGCGCGTCAACGCGCTGGTTCGCGGCCGCTTCGAAAGCCTGTGCCGGCTGCTCGACGATCGCCGCGACAGCCATCCCACTTTCAGCTTCGATCAGCTTGACTCGCTCCGGCTGGGTGCTGCCGCGACCCTGATGCCGCACCGCCGCCGGCGCACGGTCCGCCGCTTCGCCGAGCAGCTCTGGGCCGGTGCCCGCTACGAGCGCCCGGTCGAGGCCGCGACCGCCACCGCCGGCTCCTCCGTCCAAGGCCTGGAACTGCTGCTCCCCGCCCTGGGCCTCTAAGCTGCTGGCCCATCGGGGCCCGCGTGCCTAAATGCCCCGGTGCATCTCGACACCCAGGCCATCATCCTAGCCGTCCGCCCGCATGGCGAGCATGGCGCAATCGTCCGCGCGCTGACCCCCGCGGAGGGCCTGCGTCCCGGCTATGTGCGCGGCGGCAAGTCGCGGCGGCTGCGGCCGGTGCTGGTGCCCGGCAATGTCGTCCAGGCTGATTACCGGGCGCGCACCGAGGAGCAATTGCCGCACCTCGCCGTCGAATTGATCCACAGCCGCGCCTTCCTGCTCTCCGAGCCGCTCGCGTCGGCGGCTATCGACTGGACGACGGCCCTGACCGCGGCGGCGCTGCCCGAAGGCCAGCCTTATCCCGCCCTCTATCAAGGGCTGGACGGCGTGCTGACCGCGATCGAGGCGGCGCCCAGCGCGCGGGGCTGGGCGCTGGCCCTTGTCCGCTACGAGCTGCTGCTGCTCGGCCAGCTCGGCTTCGGCCTCGACGAGGCAGAGATGGCGGCCATTCCGCGTACCATCCGCGCCGCGATGCGGGTCACCGGCGACCTGCTCGCGGAGCATGTGCTGACCGACCGCCGACAGGAGATTCTCGCCGCTCGCGAGCGGCTGGTGGAACGCCTCAGGCGCATGGGCGCTTCATCCTCCCCATCCGGAACACCGGCGGGGAGTTGACCTTGCCGCCCGCCCGGCACAGGAAAAGGATGTGAAAGAGCTCTTCCCCCACAGCGCGACCACGAACGACATCACCGTCCGGGTCTCGGTCAGCTTCCTTCCCGAGCAGTCGGAGCCGGGGCAGGGGCGCTGGTTCTGGGCCTATCATGTCCGCATCGAGAATGACGGCGGGCAGGCGGTGCAGCTGGTCAGCCGCGAATGGGTGATCTCGGACGGCCGCGGCTCCCGCCAGGAGGTGCGCGGCGAGGGCGTGGTCGGCGAGCAGCCGGTGCTCGAGCCGGGCGCTTCGTTCGACTATGTCTCGGGCTGTCCCCTGGGCACGCCGACCGGGTCGATGGAGGGCCGCTACTTCATGATCGCAGCGGACGGCTCCAGCTTCCCCGTCGACATCCCCCGCTTCCCGCTGATCGCGCCGGCGGTCGCGAGCTAGACCTCGACGAGCTCCGCGCCCCTGGGCGTGCCCACCGCCTCGGCGTGCATCTGTTTGAGCCTCATGCCGTCGACGAGCATCCATAGCCACGACAGGACCAGGCCTGCAAAGGCCGGGTAGATCTGGAAGCCGAAGACCGCGGTGACGCAGGCGAGGAAGATCGCCGCCTGGATGGCCCCGCTCGCATAGCGGCCGAGATAAAGGCGGTGGGCGCCGGCCAGGCCCCACGGGAACCAGAGCGCCCAGGCCAGGGTCAGCGAGCGCGGCCCCACGGGCGCGCGCACCTTCTTCGGCTTCTCGACGAACTCGATCCGGTCGGCGATCGTCCTCACCGGCCCGGCCGCGGGGAAGACGTCGGTTTCAGCGACCCGGCTCTCGCCGTCGGCCCGCGCCCGCTCCTGCGCGAGGAAGGCGGCGCGGCGCGAGGCAGCGGCACTCTCGCCGCTGGCAGTGCCCTTTTTCCCGAAGGTGCGCGCGTTCATCGTCCGCTCCCGAAAGTCAGGCGCGCGAGCCTAGCCGCGGAGGGCAAAGATAGGGTTAATCAGCCCGCCGTCATTGTGGGCGAAGGGAAGCGATGCCGGTAAACTAACGAAGCAGCATCACCGCGCGCGCCGCGAGCCCCGCGAGCCGGTTCTCGTCCACGGGCGCGGCCGGATTGTTCCAGCCCAGGCTGACCGCATACCAGCCGCCCGCCCGCGTCCGGACGAGATAGGTGAGGTTGGCGACGCCGGGCTCCGAGCCGCCCTTGAAGCCCGCATAGGCATGGCTGCCGCGCTGTTGCGGCGGCAGGCCCGGATTGATCGCGAGGATCGCCCTGGCGCTCTCGTCCGCATGGCGGCGCAGCCAGTCCATCACCCGCGTCAGGTCGCTCGCCGACGCGAACCATTCGACGCTGTCGATCCGGATCGGGTTGCCCGCGAACAGCGCGATATTGATCCGCGACGGATCGCGCGCCGCATATTCGTTGGCGAGCAGCTGCCGCCGCGTCGCCTCGTCCGCCTGCTGCCAGAGCGCGAAACTGATGGCGGGCGCGGTCTTGAGCAGGCCGAGCTCCAGCGTCGACAGCAGGGGCCGGTTCCGGGCCGGGTCGCGCACGCCCATCGTCGCCATCATCCGCTCGACATTCTCGCGGCCGGCAACGTGCAGCAGGATGTCCGTCGCACTATTATCGCTGATCGAGATCATCAGCGAGGCGAGCGTGTGCAGCGTCACCGGCGCGCCCTGCGGCAGGCCGCCGACGATGCCGCCGGCCAGCGAGCGGCGGTCGACCGCGACGACATCGCTCCAGCGCCTTTGGCCGGCCTGCACCTGCCGGCTGAGTTCCGCGAGGATGAAGAGCTTGTAGGTCGAGCCGATCGCCAGCGCCCGGTCCGGGCCCAAGCTGGAGGTCAGCACCGGGGCGCCGTCGCCGAGCCGGGCGACCGCGAAGCTCACCTGCCCGGGCAGTGCGCCAAGCTCGGCGAGCACCGCCTCCATCGTGTCGCCCGCCATGTCGGCGCCGGTCAGCTGCAGGCCCTGGACGAGATGCGGCGGCGCCGGCTCGATGGCGAGCTGCATGTGTACGATCGCCCGTTCGTAGCGGATGTGGATCACGCCCGCCTCCGCCGAGGCGGGATCGACGCCTTGGAGTCCCTGCACCGCGCCATACTGGGCAGTGAACTGGGCGATCACGCCCTGGATCTGCGCCTCGGGCACCTGGGCGCGGAAGGCGGGAGTGAAGATCGCCGCGGGTTGCGCCTCGCCCCTGAGCAGCGCCACCACCCGCTCGGCCGCGCCGCGGAGCGCCGGGCTGGCGACCGGCTGCGGCTGCGCCAGGACGGGCGCGGCGACCATGACGAGCAAGACGACAAGCAGGCGTTTCAGCATGAGATCCTCCCCGGTCGCGCGAACATAGGCGAAACCCTCCCGCCGCTCCACCGTTACACCTCCGGGACTTCTTGAGGAGCTTGCCATGCCGGTTTCCAACCTTGACGTCGTCGAGCGGATCGCGAGGGTGATCGCCGGCCGCGTGCTCAGCGCCAATGCGGAGGGCGAGGATTGCTCCGCCTCCGCGGAGGTCGACGCCACCTGGCGCGACTATCGCGACGACGCCATCGCGATCCTCAAGACCCTGCGCGAGCCCGATCCGGCCATGGCCCAGGCCGGCGACCTCGCCACCTGGCAGCGGATGATCGAGGCCGCGCTCAGCGAGGCCGGCGCCGACGCCTCATAGGCCCGGGCCTATAGACCCAGCAGCGCCCAGATCCGGTACAGCCCCCAGCCCGCCGGCAGCACGAGCAAGGCGCCCATCGTCAGGTCGAACATCCGGATCGGCCGCACCCTCTCGCCGCGCTGCCGAGCATGGGCGTCGACCAGGCTGATCAGGAGGATCGAGGCGCCGCAGACCATGGTCAGCAGCAGCAAGGCCGCATAGACCCAGAGCATCGCCCGGCTCTCCGCGAAGGCGGAGACGAGCAAAGCGGCGAGCCCGAAGCCGAGCCCCGTCACCGTCGCCCGCTGGATCGTCCAGGCGGAGAGCGCGCCTTGCGGCGGCGGTGGCAGCTTGCGGCGCCTGCGACTCATCAGGCGTCGATCGCTTCCTCGTCCAGCTCGGCCGCATGATGCTGGATGAAGTGGTAGCGGTGTTCGGGATTGCGGCCCATCAGCCGGTCGACCAGGTCGCGAACGCGGTCGCGTTCCTCGTAGGTCTGGGGCAGACAGATCTTGATCAGCCCGCGCGACTTCGGGTCCATCGTCGTCTCGCGCAGCTGCGAGGGGTTCATCTCGCCGAGGCCCTTGAAGCGCGACACCTCGACCTTCTTCCCCTTGAACAGGCTCGCTTCCAGCTCGGCGCGATGCGCATCGTCCCGCGCATAGGCGACCGTCCCGCCCGCGGAGAGCCGGTAGAGCGGCGGCTGGGCGAGGAAGAGATGCCCGTCGCGGACGATGGGGGCCATTTCCTGGAAGAAGAAGGTCATCAACAGGGTCGCGATATGGGCGCCGTCGACGTCGGCGTCGGTCATGATCACCACCCGCTCGTAGCGCAGATCGTCGACATTGCACCGGTCCCGGGTGCCGCAGCCCAGAGCCAGGATCAGGTCGGCAATCTCCGTATTGGCGCGGATCTTGTCGGCGGTCGCGCTGGCGACGTTCAGGATCTTGCCCCGGATCGGCAGGATCGCCTGCGTCTTGCGGTCCCGCGCCTGCTTGGCGCTCCCGCCGGCGCTGTCGCCCTCGACGATGAACAATTCCGTCCCCGCCGGATCGTCATTGGCGCAGTCGGTGAGCTTGCCAGGCAGCCGCAATTTCCGCGCCGAGGTGGCGGTCTTGCGCTTGATCTCGCGCTCCTGCCGCCGCTTCAGCCGTTCGTCCATCCGGTCGAGGACGAAGCCCAATAAGGCACGCCCGCGCTCCATATGGTCGGCGAGGAAATGATCGAAATGGTCCCTGACCGCGGTCTCGACCAGCCGCGCCGCGTCGGGCGAGGTCAGCCGGTCCTTGGTCTGGCTCTGGAATTGCGGCTCGCGAATGAAGACGGAGAGCATGATCTCGGCGCCCGTCACCACGTCCTCGGCCTGGATGTCCTTGGCCTTCTTCTGCCCGACCAATTCCCCGAAGGCCCGAAGCCCCCGGGTCAGCGCCAGCCGGAAGCCCTGCTCGTGCGTGCCGCCGTCGGGCGTGGGAATCGTGTTGCAATACCAGCTCTGGTCGCCCTCGCCCCAGACCGGCCAGGCCACCGCCCATTCGACACTGCCCTGCTCGTTGGGGAAAGCGTGCCGCCCGGTGAAGGGGACGTTGGTCGCCACCTCCTTGTCGCCGACCTGCTCCCTGAGGTGGTCGGCGAGCCCGCCCGGAAACTGGAAGACCGCCTCCTCGGGCACCTCCTCGGTGGCGAGCGCGGGATCGCAGCGCCAGCGTATCTCGACGCCCGCGAACAGATAGGCCTTGGACCGCGCCAGCCGGTAGAGGCGCGCCGGCTTGAAGCGGGCGTCGGCCCCGAAAATCTCCGGGTCCGGGGTGAAGCTGGTCGTCGTCCCGCGCCTGTTCTGGGTGCTGCCCACCTCGATCAGCTTCGAGGTCGGCAGGCCGCGCGCGAAGGTCTGGCGGAAGACCTGCTTGTTGCGCGCCACCTCGATCACCGTCTCGATCGACAGCGCGTTCACCACCGAGACGCCGACGCCGTGCAGGCCGCCCGACGTGGCATAGGCCTTGTCCGAGAATTTTCCGCCCGAATGCAAAGTGGTGAGGATCACCTCCAGCGCGGACTTGCCCGGATATCTGGGATGCTCGTCGACCGGGATGCCCCGGCCATTGTCGATCACGGTCAGCCGCCCCGGCGTGCCCTCGACGGCCTCCAGGATGACCTCGATCCGCGTCGCATGGCCGGCGACCGCCTCGTCCATGCTGTTGTCGATGACCTCGGCGGCGAGATGGTGCAGCGCCCGCTCGTCCGTGCCGCCGATATACATGCCGGGGCGCCGGCGGACGGGCTCCAGGCCTTCGAGCACCTCGATGGCGGAGGCGTCGTAGTCGGTGCCGGGGCGGGTGGAGGACGCGAACAGGTCTGACATGGGGGAGGTATAGGAGGGTGGGAGTCCGTGGGGCAAGGTTCTTGGAGTGTTCTATCCACAGGAAGGAGGTGTGCGAAGCACCTCAGTCCCAGCCCCCGATCAGCCAGACCGTTGCCCGGCCGCCGGCCGGAACCAGCAGCAACTTGACGTTCAGCTGCTGCCGATCGCTGCTCCAGCTCCCGGCCTCGGATTGGGGCGTTCGGCGGGGCTGCCACCAGGACGGCGCCATATCTCCCCCATCCACGCTCGCAACCCCGTCTCGCGTTGGAGGCATACGCAGGATTTGGGTCGCGAAGCGGCGGGCATCAGCTTCGCTGGCCTCGAAGGACAACATCATGAGGGTGTCCTGAAAACGTGTTTCGAAGACGCGAACATTGGTGGCGCTGGCAGGCAACCTCGTGTCAGCCACCTGAAAGCCCTCGATCTCATTCTGCCGCAAAACCCGATCGCTCTCCGTGCCTGAGAACCCGCAAGAGGGCAGCAGGAGGACAGCGGCAAGAATAGCGTGACGAAACACAGCCTCGGTATAATGGCTGGCGCTTCCCGGCGACAAGGCTGTGATCGCTCCGCCCACAGAAGAGAAGAAGGTTGATCTCACGCAAAGACGCAAAGGCGCAAAGGTGCCGAGAAAGTGCCGAAGCAGCGCGTTTCCGGCGAAGCCGGCACACTCTCCACGGCTTTCGATATGATGCGCTTCGCGACGAGAAGGACTGGAGCCTCTTCGCGCCTTCGCGCCTTCGCGTGAACCAAATCCCCGGGCCCGCCGAAGACCTGCGGGTGGAGGACCCGCCCAAACACCACCCTTGCCGGCTTTCCCGAGACATGACAGAGACTTGCTCATCCGTCTCTGGGGGGAGAATCACGTTGATCAGGAAACATATGCTCGTCCTTGCCGGCGTCGCGGCGCTCAATGTCGGCGCGGCCGTCTGGGCGCAGGGCAATAATAGCGACGCGCTGCCGCCGACGCCGGCCACCTGGGCCGAGGTCGTCGCGGCGCGGCCGCCGGTGACCGACCAGGACATTACCGACCGGCCCTACCGGATCCTCGGCGAGGTCCGGGCCGAGGTCCGCAAGGCCACGATCTTCAGCCGCTCGCCGTCGCGCGACAAGGTCTTCCGCGAGCTCTGGGAGCGCGCGGTGCGGCTCGGCGCCGACGCCGTGGTCAACGCCCGTTCGGGCGGCGCCCGCGTCACCGCCATGAGCTGGGGCTCGCGCCGCTCGATCGGCCAGGCGGTGAAGTTCCTGACCGACGCGGAGATCGCGGCGGGGCAGACGGGGGAGCGGCGGCCGCTGACCCGGGATCCCGAGGCGCCGAACGACTGACCGTCACCGGGTAAGGAAGGGGGCGGTGGCCGGCGGCCGCCGCCCCTTTGTCTTGGACGTCCGGCGCCGCCGGGCGGATCGCCCGCTTCCCGGCCTCAGGGTGCGGGGCGCGCCTGTTCGAGCCGGGGCGACCAGTCCGCGGGGATGGGTCTGACCGTGATCAGAGCCGGTGCCTGCCATGGCGGCATATGTCTGAGAAAACGGCCATCGGCGCTTCTGAACAGGGTGAAACAGCCCTCCCGGTTCGCCGACATGCAGACCCGCTCGCGATGAACGACATAGGCCCCGCGGCCATGGCCAAGCCGGAAGCGGCTCCAGTAATAGGTGCGGCCATCGGCGGCGAACCAGGCGCCGTCCGCGTGCGAGGTGCCGGAATCGAAGACCACCGACGGGTCGAGGAAGATCATGTTGCCAACCACCGCGCGCCGGAGCTCCGCACCGGTCAGGCGCCGGAACAGCGTGCCCGCGACGCGGATTTCCTGCGCATTCGCCCGGATTGCGGGCGGCTGGGGACCGTCCAGGTTGAACGGAATGCCGCTGGCCTCGGGGACAATGCCCGCGCATCCCGCGGACAGGGTCAGGGCCAGGACGGAAAGCAGACAACGCACGCCTCACTCTGGACCCCTGCGGATTAACGGATCGCTTATGCCTGGCCGGGACACTCCAGGCGCGCCCATCCGTTACCCTGCTCATCGCCTCATGCGGCAGGAGAACGCATCATGGCATGCATCCGCTACATCGCGCCCGACGTCGACGCGGCGCTCGCTTTCTACCGGGACCAGCTCGATTTCGCGGTCGACAAGCATAACCCCGGCAAGTTCGCAGCGCTCGTGCGCGACGACCTCATCCTCTACCTCAGCGCGCCGGGCGCGGGCAGTGGCGGGCAGGCTGGCGGGACCCCGGAGCCGGGCAGGTGGAACCGGTTCATGCTGGTGACGGAGGGGCTGGACGATGTGCTCGCGCGGCTGCGGGCGGCGGGGGTAAGATTCCGCGGCGAGCTCAGCGGCGGCGGGGCAGGGCGGGCGCAGCTGGTCGAGGATCCGGCGGGGAATCTGGTGGAGCTGTTCGAGTTCAAGCGGGGGTAAGAGGGAAAGGATTGGTTCACGCGGAGGCGCGGAGACGTCTACACCATCTGGAAATGAGCGAGGGGCAGCCTCGATTGCTCCGCGCTTCTCGGGCGGGCACGGTTACTCCCGACGCCCAAGATTAATGCGATTAGGCGCTGGCGCGCGGGTGAGGCCGGGTGCTGATTTCACGTCAGCGACCCAACACGTCTTGGGTGTGAAGCCATGGGTCGCCTTCACCCGGTCCTGAATTTCTGGATAGGTTGCCATTTGCTCTGACTTCCGCATTGCAAATTGAAGGAATAGTCTTAGCCACACGTTGGAACAGGACTATAGGCTTTCATGGGTGATAGCAGGCACGAGTTCGGGGGAGACTGGACCGAGGTAAAGCTCGAAGCAATCAGCGCCTATAGCAAGTTCTTCACTGGGGCCATTGGGGGCATCTTCGATCTCTGGTACGTCGATCCTTTTGCCGGCACTGGGGAGAGGACGGCGAAGGAGCAGGCGGGAGGCTTGTTTGATCAGCAACCACTCTCAACAATCGAAAGACAATATCCAGGCAGTGCCGCGAGAGCGCTCGCACTCAAACCACCATTCGATCACCTGCGGTTCGGTGATGCAAAAAGGAGGCACGCCAAGGCATTGCAGGCCTTGGTTGCTCTTCATCCCACTAGGGATGCCAGCGTCATTCCCGGCGACGCAAACCACTTCATTCAGAAAATGTTCTCGGAGCCGCCTTGGACGGCACCGGACAGGGGGGCGGTAAGGAGCCGAGCCCTGGTTTTTCTCGATCCGTATGGAATGGAAGTGAAATGGCGGACGCTGGAAGTGCTGGCAGCGTCAAAGAAGGCCGACGTTTGGTTCCTCGCCAATCTGAAAGCAGCCGTGCAGCAGCTGTCCCATAAGCACGGCATGCTCACCGAGGAGAAACGAGCTGCACTCTGTGAGTATTTCGGCACTCCCCACTGGGAGGAACGGTTTTATGAGCTGCATAAGGATGAGTCTGACCTATTCGGAAATCCAACCAACAGCTCAAGGCGGCAGGCAACAAAGCAGGAAGTGGCCCTGTTCCACAAAGAGTGCCTAGGCACGATATTTTGCTATGTTTCTAACCCGTTGCCTCTCGCCGTGGGGTCGATCGATGACTATTTTCTCCTTTACTGCTTAAGCAATAACTCCACTCCGGCGGCCAGAAACCTAATTCACAAGGGAGCAGATTGGGTCATCCGGCGATACAAGCAGGCATCTCATCATAGGTCTGCCCTCCGAGGAGGCGGCCAGTAGCCTTCTTGTTGACGCCTCCCCATTGTTTAAAAAAGAATGCTGTGCCGTAGGAGCGGCAGAGGCGTTGGATCGCCCAAACCCACTCTTCCTTGATGGGCCGGGCGCCGGGGCCAGACTCACCGCCTACAATTGCCCACGCAATTCCCGCGAGATTAGCCTCTGAGATGGGGCCGATCAGCGGTTCGAATGATATGAACCGGATTGCGGCGGGTGTGTGCCGTAGCTCGTCAATCCGCCGAGCAACTTCCGAGTTCTCGACGCTCGTTCCAAGCCATGCATTTGGCAGAACCTCGAAGCCAGGCTTGGAGAGGACCTGTCGCATGCGGTCAGGGCGCTTGGTGAGGAGCTGATAATCGTGACGAGGAGTATCCTTCATCACCTGCCAGACGCGTCGGATAAACTCTTCGGGGACCTCAGGGTGGAAAAGGTCCGACATCGAATTGACGAAGACCTTACGGGCCTTTCGCCAGCGGTGCGGGACATCAAGAGCCTTGTCGTCACAACGGACCTTGCCAGTCCATTTTGCTCGTCCCGCACTCTTACGGGTAAGTGCTCGGTACTTTTCGACACCCATCGCATCCAAGCGTGCTGCCATCCGCATGGCATAACAGTTGGTGCACCCCGCTGAGGCGATCGAACAACCAGCCACGGGGTTCCACGTCGCGTCAGTCCATTCGATTGGTGAATTTTCGGCCATTAGGCCTTCTCCATCCCGCGAGCCCGGAACATCCAGAATTTGGCGCTTGAATCATGAAGAGTCCCGCGCTGCAATCGATTTCATCGCGAAGCTCTTTGCAGGATCCTTGGGGTACCGACCAAACTGAACTCAAGAAGCGCCGCTTCTGGAACTCAAAAGTACCAAAAGGGTTCAAGAATGTTGCAATGTAGGAATTCATCTGGTTTCCTGATCCGCTGCCGCCGCAACGGAAGAGGAGAGACGGATGAAGGACGAGTCGCGGATCACGGGGGGCAATAAGAGAAAAATCCAGAAGCGCCGCGCGCCGCGGCAGAGCTTCACCGCCGCGCGGCGGCAAGTGTTTCTCGATACGCTCGCGTCCTGCGCGAACGTCACTGCCTCTGCCGCGGCGGCCGGGGTGGGGGTGAGCACCGTCTACGACGCGCGGCGGCGCGAGCCGGACTTTGCGGAGCAATGGGCGGACGCGCTGGACGCGGGCTATGCGACGCTGGAGGCCTTGCTGATCGAGCGGGCGGCAAAGGGCGCGCATTATGTGCCCGGGCAGACGGTGGTGCCGGGGCCGGAGACGATCGACACCTGGCTGGCGCTGGACCTGCTGCGGCTCAGCAAGCTGGCGAAGGCGCCGCGCAAGGCGCCGGGGGCGCCGGCGCGCCGGGCGAGCGAGCAGCAGGTGGCGGAATCGATCATGGCGAAGCTGGCCGTGCTGGAGAGGCGGCGGAAGGGGGCGAAGGGGAAGGGGACGAAGGGAGGTGAAGCGACAGCTTCTGCCAATTGTCCGCGCCGCCGAGCCCCCTCTCCCCGACCAGAGGTGGGCCGACCGCGCCCCGCGCGGTCTGAAGACTGCCGGGGGCAGCCTTTACCCACCTCTCCCCGGCGGGGAGAGGGAGATTTGCCGCGTAGCCGGTGAACCGGGGCGAGCGGGCGCTGAAGCGGGCTTTGGCGGCGCTGGCGGGCAAGCCTGAACATTGGGCGCGGGTGGTGAATTCACTGCCGATCACCGAGCAGCGGACGCTGGACGAGTTCTGGCCGGCATGGGCGCATGACGGGCAGGAGGTTCCCGACGCGGCGCGGTCTCGCACCGCTCCGGCCTTCGCCGGAGCACAGGCGGCGGCCGGGCTGCCGACATGGCTGATCATGGCCGGGCGGGGATTCGGGAAGACGCGGGCCGGGGCGGAGTGGGTGAGCGCGCTCGCGCGGCGGCTGGGGCCGATCCGCATCGCCCTGGTCGGGGCGACGATCGAGGATGCGCTGGGCGTGATGGTGACCGGACGGAGCGGGCTGATCGCGGTGGCGCGGACCGGGGAGAAAGTGGTGCTGAACCGGTCGCAGCGGGTGGTGCGCTTTTCCTCGGGGGCGGAGGCCTTTCTCTATTCGGGGGCGTGCCCGGAGAAATTGCGCGGGCCCGAGCATCACTTCGCCTGGTGCGACGAGATCGCCAAATGGCGGCATGCGGAGGCGGCGTGGGACAATCTGCAGCTGGGGCTGCGGCTCGGGGAGGCGCCGATGAGCCTGGTGACCACGACTCCGAAGGCGTCGTCGGCGTTGCTGCGGCGGCTCGCCGAGGGGGCGGAGGCGGCGGGGCTGCTGACCGGCGGGCGGACGCGGGACAATCTCAACCTGCCCGGGAGCTTCGTTGCGGGGATGGAGGCGGCCTATGGCGGCACGCGGAAGGGACGCGAGGAGCTGGACGGGGAGTTGCTCGGCGAGGCGGAGGGGGCGCTGTGGACGCGGGATCTGCTGGAGGCGTGCCGGATGATCCTCCCCGATGATCCGGTACGAACTGCCCCCGGCAGTCCGCAGCCCGTCCGGGGGACGGGCGACCGGATCATGGGGAGGGGGACCGCCGAAGGCGGTGGGGGGGGCTCTGTGCAGGTCTCTGAACCCCCTCCGTCAGCCCCGCGGGCTGCCACCTCCCCGTCCCGGGGAGGATTTGTGCGCATCGTCATCGGCGTCGATCCGCCGGCCTCGGCCGAGGGCGATGCGTGCGGGATCGTGGCGTGCGGGGTGGATGATGCGGGGATCGGCTACGTGCTGGCGGATCATACAGTGAGCGGGCTGTCGCCGGAGGGGTGGGCGTCGGCGGTGGTGGCGGCGGCGCGGACCTGGGGAGCGGAATGCGTCATCGTCGAGAAGAACCAGGGCGGGGACATGGTGAAATCGGTGCTGCACGCCGCCGACCGGACGCTGCCGGTGCGCGACGTGTTCGCGCGCTTCGGCAAGGGCGACCGGGCCGAGCCGGTGGCGATGCTGTTCGAGGCAAAGCGGGTGCGGATTGCGGGGCGGTTCGACGCGCTGGAGGACGAGCTCTGCGCGATGGTGCGGGGCAAGGGCTGGGCGGGGCCGGGGCGCTCGCCCGACCGGGCGGACGCGATGGTCTGGGCGCTGACGGAATTGCTGCTGGGGAGGGAGCGGGTGGCGCCGAGAATCAGGGGGTTCTAGGCCGGCGGTTCTAGCGCAGCAGCCCCTCGGAGATCGCGCCGAACAGCAGGCCGACGGCCAGCGCGAACAGCCCGGCCACGCGATAGCGCCAGGGGGCGCCGCTATCGACCCTGGACTGGGCGCGGAGGAGCGGGCCGGGGGCGAGGAGGTTGGCGGCGGTCTTGGCGAGGAGGAGCCAGCCGGTGATCGTGATCAGGAGGGCGGGCCAGGTGTAGAGCTGGTGGCCGCCAACGATCAGCAAAGCGAGCGGGGCGTTGAGCAGGCCGTTCTTGAGGCCGCCCGTCGCGCCCTCGGCCCGCCAGGCGGCGAACAGGCTCGCCCAGGCGGCGGGCGCGGCCAGGTGCGAGAGGCCGGTCAGGATGAAGGACAAAGCGGCAATGCGCTCGACCGCAAGCTCCACAGGCGCCTCCCGCGCGCATGGTCGCATCCGCGCCGCCGCGGCGCAAGCGCGGGCATGGATAAGCAGCGCTTATGCCAGCCTCCGCCCATTTCGTTGGCGCTGCCGCCGCCCTTCGCCCAGATTCGGGGGACAGGGCCGCCCTGTAAACCCCTTGCGGGGCGGCCCGACCAGGAGCTGCGACCATGAATGCCCAGACCGCGATCCGCGCCCTCTTCGCCCCGCCCTTCGGCGCCGTCACCCTCGCGCCGCTCAATTTCCTGAAGCCGATGCAGGAGCGGCTGGTGTCCTACCAGTACGATCCGCCGCCGGGCATTCCGCAGCGCAACGGCGAGGACGAGCCGCATCTGGTCGCGATCGCCGACGCGCGGCCGCTGGCGGCGGACCTGTCGCTCGACGCGGAGGGCTTCGAATTGCTGCAGGCCGCGAGTGCCTTCGCCTCGTTCGACGATAATGACGCGATCAGGACGGCTTATTATGCCGAGGTGGAGGCCCTGCTCGCCGACGCGACCGGCGCGCAGAAGGTGATCGCCTTCGACCATAATGTCCGCAGCATGGCGCGCGCGGCCGGCGGCGAGGCGGGGATCCGCGGGCCGGTGCCGCGCACGCACAACGATTTCACCGCCAGATCCGGGCCGGAGCGGGCGGCGGCGGAGCTGGCCGCGCGGGGGATCGACCCGCTCGCGCTCGAGGGCCGGCGCTTCGCCATCATCAATCTCTGGCGGCCGATCGGGCGCGCCGTCGAGAAATCGCCGCTCGCGCTCGCCGACGCGCGCAGCATCGCGCCGGGCGACTGGGTCGAGACCGACCTCGTCTATCGCGACCGGGTCGGCGAGACCTATGCGCTCGGCTACAGCGCGGGCCAGCTCTGGTACTGGTTCCCGCGGCTCGCGCCGGACGAGGCGATATTGATCAAGGGCTTCGATTCGGCCCCGGACGTCGCCCGCTTCACCCCGCACAGCGCCTTCGACGACCCCGCGGCGCGCGCCGACGCGCCCGCGCGCGAAAGCATCGAGGTCAGGGCCCTGGTGATCTACTGAGCGGCCGCGAGGCCACGCGTGGTGACGTGGAGGAGCCGGAAGTCGGCGGCGGCACGAGCCAGCCGCCAGGGCCGGCCCGGCGGGATCGTGAAGGCGTCGGCCGGGCCGAGTTCATGCTCGCCCTGATGGTCGAGGCGGGCCGCGCCGTCGAGGACGAAGCCGAAGACCAGCTCGCCCCGATGCGGCGGCACCGCGATCGCCGCGGCCGCGCCGGGCCTGACGAGCCGCGCGGCGGCAAGGCCGTTGGTGGCCGCCTCGAGCCCCGTCTCCTGCGCCGCGCCGCCATGCCAGGCGGTCCAGCGCGTGATGGCGGCGACATGGCGGAGGAAAGGCTGGCCGCCCCAGGTCCGCGCTGGATCGGCGGTACCGTCGGGCAGGGCCAGGTCGTGATCGGCGAAGGTCTCGTGCACCGCGGGGCTGCCGAGCTCGATCACCTCGAGCCCCGGCGAGGCCTCCAGCACAAGGTGGCGGATGCCCGGCGGCTGCAGCACCATGTCGCCGGCCCGCATCACGAAGGGCGCGCCCTGGCCCTCATAAACCAGGCGGACCCAGCCCTTCGCGACGACGATCAGCTGGAAGGCGATGCGGTGGTAATGGACCCAGTCGGCGACGGGCCCGCCCTCGGGAATCGTGATGTGCGAGGCGATCACGTGGCCGCCGAGCCGGCCCGGGATCAGGTCGCGGTAGCGCATGCCGGCGCGGCCTTCGCCGCCGGCGGCCCCGGCCCTGGTCAGGACGAATTCGGGCCGGAAGGCGGGCAGCGCGGCGGGGAGCGGGGGCGCTTCGGGCCTTGAGGTCAGGCGGACGCGCCGGCCCTCGCGGGTGAGGATCGCTGTATGCGGATCGTCCGCGGGCCAGATCATGTCCAGCCGGGCCCCGCTGTCGCGCAGCCGCCCGAGCGCGGCATTGAAGTCCGCGCAGACCAGCAATTCCGTGTCGGGCGTCCCGGCCATGAAGCCACCCTAGCGGCACAAGCTTGCGCGCGCGATCCCGCGGGTTCAATGTCCCCCGGGGGACGCGGCCATGCTGATCATCCTGCTCATCCTGCTCGGCCTGGCGGTGCTCGCCTACGGCACTGCGCTGATCCGCGCGGCCATCGCCAGGCGAGTCGCGCCGAACCCCGAGGCGCTCGCCCTCGGCGCGGTCGTGAACTTCCTCGACACGCTCGGCATCGGCTCGTTCGCGCCGACCACGGCCTGGTTCAAGTTCCGACGCATGGTGCCCGACCGGCTGATCCCGCAGACCATGCTCTGCGGGCTGACGCCGCCGGCGATGACCGAGAGCATCATCTTCCTGCTCATCCTGGGCGTACTGGTCGATCCGCTGCTGCTGTTCAGCTGCATCATCGCGGTCTTCATCGGCGGGCTGGTCGGCGTGGCGCTGGTCACGCGGGCGCGGGTCTGGGTGGTCCAGGCGATCGTCACGATCGGGCTGCTGCTCGCCGCGGCGGCCTATCTGATGACCAACCTGCACCTCTTCCCGGGCGGGGGCACCGCGAACAGCCTGCCGCCGGGGCTGATGATCCTCGCCATCCTCGTCAATTTCGCCTGCGGCATCCTCGCCAATTTCGGGGTCGGCAATTACGCGCCCACCCTCGTGATCCTCAGCCTGATGGGCATGGACCCGCGGCTCTGCTTTCCGATCATGGCCGGCGGCGCCTGTTTGATGGGCGCGGGCGCCAGCATCAGACATATCGGCATCGGCGAGGTCGACATGCGGGTCGTGCTCGGCCTCGCCATCGGCGGCATTCCCGCGGTCTTCGTCGCCGCCTATATCGTCAAGGAAATGCCGCTCGAATATCTGCGCTGGCTGGTCTTCGTCGTCGTGCTCTATGCGGCGGCGGTGATGGCCCATTCGGCGCTGAAGGGCTGGCGCGAGCACAAGGCCCGGCCGGGGACGGCGCCGCTCGCCCCGGAGGCGGAGGCCGCGTCGTGACCCGCGACCTTGCCGAGCCGGCGGTGAACCAGCAGTTCAGCCGCTACGACCAGGTCAGGAAGACCCACACCTACAGCCTGGCGGAGCAGGAGAGCGACGCGTTCGACGAGGATTATGCGATCGCGACGCTGGATTTCGCCCGCTTCCTGCGCGGCGATGCCGGGGACCGGGCCCGCTTCGCGGCCGATTTCGCAGGCGCGCTGCAGGAGATCGGCTTCGCCGTGCTCACCGGCCATGGCGTGGATCCCGCGCTCTATGACGAGATGCACGAGACGGTGCTCGACCTGTTCACGGCGACGCCGCTTCGGGAGAAAATGCGGTTCCGCGCCGCCCGCCACGGCTCCGTCGCCCAGGGCTATTTCCCGATCGAGGAGACGAGCGACATCCATCCCGACCTGGTCGAGGGCTGGGTCTGGTGCCGGCGCGCCTTCGACATGCCGCAGCTTCGCTCCGAGCCCTTCCGGCCGGAGCGATTCTGGCCGCACGCCGGCTATGAACAGCGCTTTCGCCGGCTCGCGCTCGCGCACGAGGCTTTGTTCAGGCCGATCATGCAGGCGATGCTGCAGGGCCTGGGCTGCGATCCGCATCTCTACGACGGGAGGCTCACCGGGACGAATTTCGGCCTGCGCGCCAATTATTATCCGCCGATGAGCGCGGGCCAGGACCGCTCGGGCGCCGGCCGGCTGCTCGGCCATGAGGATGTCGACCTCTTCACCATCCTGCCGGCGACCCGGGCCGAGGGCCTGCAGATCTGGAACCACCGCAGCCGCGCCTGGGTGCGCCTGCAGGCGCCGCCGGGCGCGCTCATCATCAACACCGGCGACTATATGCAGCGTCTCTCCAACGACCTGCTGCCCTCGACCACGCACCGCGTCGGCAAACCACGCGACGGCTCGCACCGCGAGGAGGCGCGCGTCTCCGTGCCGATCGCCGTCTATCTCTGGGAGAATGAGCTGCTGGAAGTGCTGCCGGGACTCGGCCCGCCGAAATACGAACCGGTCAAGGCGATCGCCTTCCACACGCGCAGCACGAGCAAATTCTACGGCGACGATTATGCGGTGGAGGGGGACTGAGGGCCGGGCGCGGCTCCGCGTAACCGCCCCCTTGCTTCCCACCTGACCCGCGGACCGATCAGGACGCCTGTCCGGGCTGCGGGACGGCAAGCCTGTAGCCCACCGCGGGTTCGTTGATCAGTCCGGGGACTGCGCATCATGTCGAAGGATGAAGAGCTCCGAAAGCGCGATGGAGTTCTTCAGGCTTCCCTCCAACCGGGTTGTCGAGCTGGGAAGCCTGCTGCAGATTTAGCCGCCGTCAGCGCGTCCGCGGCCCGCCGGACGGCAGCGGGAGGACGCGGATGCGAATCCGATTGCCTTCCACGGTCATGATCGCCGGCCGGTCCAGGCGCAGGTCCAGCCCCTCGCCGCGGATCGTCCCGCCCTCGATCCTTCGCTCGCCCGCCGGCGCAGTCCGGCCGTCGAGCAAGGGCGGCGCGGGCAGCAGCACGGTGATCGTCGAACCGGCGCCGCGGCTGTCGAGGAGAACCGGCCGCCCCTCGACGGCAAGCTCCACGCCGGGTCCGTTGCTGGCCAGCCGGTCGGCCCGGGGAAGGGCGACGATGGCCGGCGAAAGCGGGACCAGCGCCCGGCCGGAGAAGCCCGTTCCGGTCCGCTCCATCTCCACGACCAGCTGGACCGGGGCAAGCGCCAGGAATTCCGCGACGCTCTTGATCTCGGTCCGCTCGGCGGCGCGGATGACCGGGCCGAGCGCGGCGGCGATGGCGGCATGGCCGAACTCGGCCCGCGCCGCGGCGGCGAGCCGCCCGGGGTTGCGGATCGGCCCGATCCGGCGTTCGAGCAGCAGGTCGAGCTGGCCGCCGCTCTCGACGGCCCGCTGCCAACCGGCGGGATCATAGAGGCTCAGCAGGTAAGAGAGCGCCGCTCCGTTGCCATAGGCGCGCGACCGGAACCAGGTGGTGAGAAAGGGCGTCGAGTCGCTCGGCACGAGCGGTGAGAGCTCCGCCCGCAGCAGGGCCGGCAGGGCCGTCGGCCGCTCCGAGAAAATGGCGTGCGCCCGCCGGTCGACATATTTGGCGACGCCCTCGCTGCGCTCGAACCCGCGTTCGACGCGCACCACCGCCTCCGGCACCGACGCCTCGCGGGCGCGACGCAGGGCGAAATATTGGCGCAGCCGCCGGCTTCGGGAGGCCTCGGTCGTGGCGGCGAGCGCGGCGTCGAGGACGCGCCGCTCGACCTGCGCGTCGGCCGCGAACGCCACCCGGTCCCGGATCGCAAGCGGATCGACGAATTGCGGCGCCGCGGGGCCGAAAGCCGCAAGCTGGAAGGAATGGAACTGCTCATGAAAGAGCAGGGTGAGGATGTCCTCGCTGCTGACATCGACGATGACCGCGGTGCGGCCGTCCCCGATCGGAAGATCGATGTCGAAGGGCCGGCGCATTCCCGGCAGGCGGCCCCGGTGGAAGAAGAGGCGCCCGCGGAGGGAGGCGGGAACGTCCGCTTCCCGAAGCGGCGCATAGGAGGCCGGATGCGCGCCGGGCGAGACCAAAAGGGCGCCGGCCTCCGGATCGTAGAGGATGAAGGCCTGGTCTTCCGGCCAGTAGCCGGGCCAGATCGCCGCAAGCGCGTGCGATCGCGACTGGATACGGGCCGCCAGATCGATGAGTCGCCGGGGCGCCTGGACCGGCGCGGTCGTTCCCGCCTCCGGTGGCGGTTGCGCCGAGACGGCGCAGGCGAGCGCCGCCAGCAGGAGAGCGACCTTGCCGCCGCGGATACGCGCCGAACCCCGGAAGCGCTTCGCCCTCGCCATGCCGGACCCCTATCGCACGAGCCTCGATGTTACAAGTGTAGCGCCCCGGGCGAAGCCGCCCGGGCCGATCGAGCGGGCCATGGGCCCGGCCGGCGCGGCGGGGGCAGGCGGGGCGGCGCTCTCGCGGGAACCTTACAAACGTTAGCGAATTGACCAGCGCGTCCGTGAACTCGCCGCCCCGGGGGAGAATGAATCGCGCATGTCCGAGACGCTTTCCGAAAAGGCCGCATTCGGCATCGAAGGACTGGACGACATCAGCGCGGGCGGGCTGACGCGCGGGCGCCTGTTCCTGCTCGAAGGCCATCCGGGCACCGGCAAGACCACGATCGCCACCCAGTTCCTGCTCGCCGGCGCCGCGGCCGGGGAGCGCGGGCTCTATGTCAGCCTGTCCGAGACGGACAGCGAGTTCCGGGCCGGCGCGGAGTCGCACGGCTGGTCGCTCGAGGGAATCGAGATCTTCGAGCTGATCCCGCCCGAGAGCCTGCTCGACGAGGACCAGCAGCAGAGCCTGCTCTATTCGTCCGACCTCGAGCTCGGCGAAACCACGAAGCGCATCTTCGAGGCCTTCGAGCGGGTGAGGCCGCACCGCGTGGTGATCGACAGCCTCTCGGAAATCCGGCTGCTCGCGCAAAGCTCGCTGCGCTACCGCCGCCAGATTCTCGCCCTCAAACACTATTTCGCGCAGCACGAGACCACCGTCCTCATGCTCGACGATCTCACCAGCGAGGCCAATGACAAGACGATGCACAGCGTCGCCCATGGCGTGATCCGGCTCGAGGAGCTGTCGCCCGATTATGGCGCCGAACGCCGGCGGCTCAGGATCCACAAATATCGCGGCCAGCGCTACCGCGGCGGCTTCCACGATTTCGTCATCGAGACCGGCGGCGTGCGCGCCTTTCCGCGGCTCGTCTCCGCCGAGTATAAGGGAGGGTTCAAGCGGGATGTCCTGCCGAGCGGATCTGCCGAGCTGAACGCGCTGCTCGGCGGCGGCGTCGAGCGGGGCTCCAGCGCGCTCATCCTCGGGCCGGCGGGAACCGGCAAATCGCTGCTGGCGCTCTCCTTCATCCTCTCCGCCTGCACGCGCGGCGAGCCGTCGGCGATGTTCGTGTTCGATGAGGAGCTGGGTCTGCTGTTCGACCGGGCGAAGGGGCTGGGCATCGACCTGCAGGCCATGGTCGATGCGAACCAGCTGGTGATCGAGCAGGTCGATGCCGCCGAGCTCAGCCCCGGCGAGTTTTCCCAGCGGGTGCGCCGCTGCGTCGAGATGCACAACGTCCGCACCGTGGTGATCGACAGCCTCAACGGCTATCAGGCGGCCATGCCAGCAGAGCAGGCGCTGATCCTCCACATGCACGAGCTGCTCCAGTTCCTGAACCGCCACGGGGTCTCAACCTTCCTGACCGTTGCGCAGCACGGGCTGGTCGGCGACATGAAAGCGCCGGTTGACGTCACCTATCTCGCCGACACGGTCATCCTGCTGCGTTATTTCGAGGCGGCCGGCCACGTTCGCCGGGCCATCTCGGTGATCAAGAAGCGCACCAGCGCGCACGAGCATACCATCCGCGAATATCGGATTGGTGCGAGCGGCATCAGCGTCGGCGAGCCGCTGACCGGCTTCCACGGCGTGCTGCGCGGCGTGCCAATGCTCGTCGACGACGACAATTCCAGGCTGATGGCGGCGGATTGATCCCGCATCTCTCCGAGCGGGCCCTGATCCAGATGCCCCATGGCCGCGACGCGCCGGTCGCGGCGGCCATTCTTCGCGAGGCCGGGTTCCTCGCTGCGATCTGCGACAGCATCACCGGGCTGGTCGCCGAGATGGAGAAAGGCGCGGGCTTCGGGTTGCTGACCGAGGAGGCGATGGCCACGGCGGACCTGCACGCGCTGTCCGCCTGGATCGCGCGCCAGCCCGAATGGTCCGACTTTCCGTTCATTCTCGTGACCCAGCGC
The DNA here is from genome assembly GCF_035626655.1 of Allosphingosinicella sp. Lineage (GTDB taxonomy): Bacteria > Pseudomonadota > Alphaproteobacteria > Sphingomonadales > Sphingomonadaceae > Allosphingosinicella. The sequence goes on along the minus strand of NZ_DASPNF010000020.1, from coordinate 131,230 downwards.
GGCGGCGGGCTGGAGCGCAACCCCGCCGCGAGGCGCTATCTCGAGATGCTGGGCAACGTGACCTTTCTGGAGCGGCCCTTTCATCCGACCACCCTGATCAGCCTGGCGCAGTCGGCGCGGCGCGGACGGCGCCGCCAATATGAGGCGCGCGCCCGCCTGGACGAGCTGCACGCTCTGGCCGCCGATCTGGAGAAGCGCGTCGAGGAGCGCACCGCCGAGCGCGGGGAGGCGCTGCGCCAGTTGCACGAGGCGCAGAAGCTCGAGACGATCGGGCAGCTGACCGGCGGCGTCGCGCACGACTTCAACAATCTGCTCACCCCGATTATCGGCGCGCTCGATCTGCTCAGCCGGAAGATGCCGGGCGACGACCCGCGCCTCAGCCGGCTGATCGGCAACGCCCTGCAGTCCGGCGAGCGTGCCAAGGTGCTGGTGCAGCGCCTGCTCGGCTTCGCGCGCCGGCAGGATCTGCAGGCGCGCGCCACCGACGTCGGCGCCCTGCTCGACGGCATGCGCGACCTGATCGCCAGCTCGGTCGGCCCGGTCATCGAGGTGCATATCCGGCGCGAGCCCGACCTGCCGCACGCGCTCGCCGATCCCAATCAGCTGGAGCTTGCCGTCCTCAACCTTTGCGTGAACGCGCGCGACGCGATGCCCGAGGGCGGGCGGCTGACCATTGCGCTCGAAGAGGTCCTGCTCGGCCCCGGGTCGGAGCCGCGCCTGTCCCCCGGCCCCTATATCCGGCTGTCGGTGATCGATGCCGGCGTCGGCATGGACAGCGACACCCTGGCGCATGCGGTCGAGCCCTTCTTCTCCACCAAGGAGACGGGCCGGGGTACCGGCCTCGGCCTCTCCATGGTCCACGGCCTCGCGGCGCAGCTTGGCGGCGGCTTCCGGCTCACCAGCGCGCCCGGCGAGGGCACCCGCGCCGATCTCTATCTGCCGGTCGCCTCCACGCGCGCCGAGGGCGGCGCGATCCTGTCGCGGCGCGAGCTCGTCACTCCCCGGACGCTTCGCATCCTGCTCGTCGACGACGAGGACCTGGTCCGGGAGGGCACGGCGGAGATGTTGCGGGACATGGGCCATGAGGTGCATTGCGCGGCGGGCGGCGCGTCGGCGCTCGCCTGGCTTGCCGACGGGGCGCCCGCCGATGTCGTGGTCACCGACTTCAAGATGCCCCAGATGGACGGGGCCGAGCTCGCGGCCGAGGTCCGCCGGCTTCGGCCCGACCTGCCGGTGCTGCTGATTACCGGCTATACCGGCGCGAGCGGGCAGGCGCACGATCTGCCGCGCCTGTCCAAGCCGTTCGGGCTGCACGAGCTGGCGGATGCGCTCGCCGCCCTGTGCGAGGCCGACCGGAAGGTCGTGCCCTTCCGGCCTCGCTAGCGAACGGACCGGCCTAGCGTACCCGCGGCCCGCCGAACGGCAGCGGGGGCGGCGGCTTGCGGTCGCGGCGGGGGAGCTGCGCCTGATAGGCGACGCCGCAATGCTCGACGCAATAGGGAAAGCCCGGATTGGCCTGGTTGCCGCAGAAGTGGAAGTCCGGCTCCCCGGGATGGCCGATCGGCCATTTGCAGATCCGCTCGTTGAGATCGAGCAGGCTGGTCTTGTCGGCGACCTCGGGACTCGGCTTGGCGGGCACGAGGCGGCGCGGCGGCGCCGGCGGGATCGGCGCCTGCTGGTCGCTCGGCCCCTGGCGGACGAAGCCGCCCGGGCCGATCGAGCGGACGATCGGTTCCGCGGCCTTGTCGGACGCGGCGGCGGGCTGGGCCGGCTCGCGGACGGTTTTGGCGGGGGCGGGCGCAGCGGCGCCGTCATCCTCCCAGGGCGCGGCCGGAGCGGGGGCGGGCGCGGCAGTCCTGGGCGCCGGCGCGGCGGCCTCGGCCTTCTCGCGCGGCTTCGCCTTCGCCTTGGGCGCCGGCTCGTTCGGCTTCACCGGCGAGGGGCGCGACTGCAGGCCGAGCCGGTGCGCCTTGCCGATCACGGCGTTGCGGGAGACCCCGCCAAGCTCGTCGGCGATGTAGCTCGCGGTCTTGCCCTGGCTCCAGAGCTCCTTCAGGCGGTCGATCCGTTCGTCGGTCCAGGACAGGGACATGCATCTTCCTCGGCGTCATGGCTTGCGGGTCACGGCGTCTGCGACTAGCGACGGCGCCGTGAGCGACCAGCCTTCGAATTGGGTCCGGACCGCCCCGGGCGTCCCCGTCATCAGGAACGTCAATTGGGGCGGCCTTGCGACCCTCTATGTGAAGGAGGTGAGGCGTTTCTTCAAGGTCCAGCTGCAGACGATCTGGGCGCCCGCGGTCACGACCCTCCTGTTCCTGGTCATTTTCACCGTCGCTCTCGGCCGTTCGGGACGGACCGTGCCGCTCGATCATCTGCAGATCCACTTCGCGGATTTCCTCGCGCCCGGCCTGATCGTCATGGGCATGCTGCAGAACGCCTTCGCCAATTCCTCCTTCTCCCTGCTGGTCGGCAAGGTGCAGGGGACGATCGTCGACTATCTGATGCCGCCGCTCTCCACCGGCGAGCTGATGCTGGGGATGATCGGCGCCTCGGTGACGCGCGCCTTCCTGGTGGGGCTGGCGGTGTGGCTGGCGATGCTGTTCTGGCCCGGCGTCCATGTCGCCCCGCAGCAGCTCTGGGCGGTGTTCTGGTTCGGATTGATGGGAAGCATGATGCTGTCCCTGCTCGGCCTGATCACCTCGATCTGGGCGGAGAAGTTCGACCATGCTGCGGCGGTCGGCAATTTCGTGGTGGCGCCGCTCTCCCTGCTGTCCGGCACCTTCTATTCGGTCGACGCGCTCTCGCCGACCTTTGTCGCGATCAGCCACGCCAACCCCTTCTTCTACGTGATCTCTGGCTTCCGCTACGGCTTCCTCGGCGTCGCCGATTCGCCTGTGATGTTCGGGGCGCTGCTGCTGCTGGCGATCAACGTCGCGCTGGGCCTGCTCTGCTACGCGCTCCTGCGGGCGGGCTGGAAGATCAAGGCCTGAGGGACCTCCTGGATCCGACCGCTATATGGGGCGTGCCCCCTGGGCGCAGCAGGCATGGGTCGGCTCCGCGCCGGGGCGGTCAGGCTGCCCTGCCGGCCTCGTCGGCGGCAACCGCTTCGAGTGACGCGGGGACGCGCCATGTGATCGTGCCGTCCCGCCTGCGCAAGGCCTGTCCTGCCCGTATCGCGTCCGCAATCGCCATATGGGCACTGCTGTACCAGGCTCCATAAAGAACAGCGGTCCGATATCGATAACGCATTCCGCAATATCCGACTTTTCCCGGCGTTCGGCCAGACAGTAATAATACGATGATCGAGCGGCTTGTCTTCCCGGATCATTTCCCCACAAGGAAGAAGAACGGAGTCGATTGTTGCTCGTATTAAGGAGCAACTTGCTTCGACGACTGACGGCCAGTTCGATTTGGTTGCCCCGGATCGAGCGTAGCCTGCCGACTGCGATTTCGTCCGGCGCGTTCGCGCGCACATGGCCGCCTGGCCGGGAAACTGGAGCGCAGGGGCATGGACGCCCTCGTTGACCCGCGCGCCGCTCCGTCCTTGTCAGTCGCTGCTGGCATACGTCGCGCTCGGCCTGCTCTGCTCTGCGCTGCTCGGGACGGGCTGGAAGATCAAGGCCTGAGGCCCGTTTACCCGATCTTGGCGCGGCAGCGTTAGGCCCTGTCCGAATGCAGATTACGGAAAAGATGCTCGCGCCGGTCCGGCGGCAGTTCGGCGATGCCGACGGGGCGCTGCCGGTTCGCCGGCTCGAAGACTTCTACAACGAGGCGATACACAACATCCTGCCGCTGTTCGACGAGAGGAAGCCGCTCGACTTCTGGAAACATCATGTCCGCGCGCACGGCATGCGGCCAACCGGCGAGCGGATTTTCAGCTATATCGACTGGCCCGACGCCGCCGGGCAGGGCGTCGCCCTGCTGCTGGCCTTCGTGGACCGAGTCCCCCGGCTTTCGGACCGCTATCGCTGGCAGGCGCTGGCGCACTGCCATGGCGGCGTGGGTCTGGACTATCTAAACCTCATCGGGACCGCACTGACGCCCCGGCCCGACATGGTCGGGCAGCTGCAGGCGATTGCAGACCGCTGGTCAGGGTCGATCCTGTGCGATTCGACGCAGGCCATGCCGCAACTTCGCGTCGAGGCGAAAGCGAGGCTGGCCGAATATCGCGCTCAGCTCGCCGCGCTCGGGGTCCGCTGGACCGGGGCCGCGCCGTCGCCCCGGGACGCGCTCTATCCGATCGACGCGACGCAGGAGGCGCTCGATCGGCTGGCGGTCGATCCGCCGCTGCTCTGGGCTGTCTCGCAATCCGAGACCGTCGCTCCGGTCATCCTGTTGCTGAGCGAGAACAGCGACTGAAGGAGCGAACGCGACGCGCCGGGAAGATCAAGGTCTGACCGGCCTCAGGGCCTGCTGTCGAGCCAGGCGAAATTGTTGAGCGTGACGAGCAAATTTCCCGCCGCATGCAGCGCCAGCGGCAGGTAGAGCGAGCCGCTCAGAAGGCGGATGATCGCCAGCACCACGCCGGAGCCCATGATTGACGCGATGAACCAGGCTTCGTAGCCCCAATGCCAAAGCCCCCAGAGGATGCTCGGCACGATCGCCGCGGCCCAGAATCCCCAGCGGCGCAGCAAGCCGGAGAACAGCACGCCGCGGAACATGAACTCCTCGAAGAGCGGGCCGGTCACGACGATCAGGACGAGCGCGCCCGCCAGGCCGAGCTCGCGGAGCATCGCGTCCAGGGCCGGATCCTCCTCGGACGGAAAGACGGTGAAGGCCAGCCATTCGACCGCAAACCAGACCATATAGAGCAGGATCCACGGCCATGCCGCCCGGAAGGCGGGCGCCCGCAGGCCGAGGCCGAGCTTTGCGACGTGCGCCCACAGCAGGGCGATGGCGATGAAGATCAGGTCCTGGGCGAGCCATGCCGCGAACATCCGGGAGGAATAAGCGACGGACGGGCGGGCGGGAAGATCGGGGCCCGGCGCGATGTCGCCGGGCCGGCTTGCGGCCTTGCCCGCGGGCGGCCAAAAGCCGGTTCGGGCTGAAGGAGCGAATGAATGGGCGAGCTGATCCTCACCACCTTCGACTGGGTGCCGGAGCCGCCGCGCGGCTTTGTGCGCGACATTCGCGTGCGCTGGGCGCTCGAGGAGGCGGGCCTGCCCTACCGGGTCGAGACCGTGGAATTCGGGGACCACAAGGCCGCGCCGACGGCGCACCAGCCCTTCGGCCAGGTGCCCTGGCTCACCGACGGCGACCTCTCGGTCTTCGAGAGCGGCGCGATCCTGCTCCATCTGGGCGAGCGCAGCCCGCCATTGCTGCCCGCGGACGAGCCCGCCCGCGGCGAGGCGATCGAATGGCTGTTCGCGGCGCTCAATTCGGTGGAAGCGGCGAGCCTGCCCTGGTCGCTCTGCATCTTCACCGGCGACACGGAATCGGCCGCCTACCGGATGTTCGACGATTTCCTGAAGGTGCATCGGCTGAAGCATCTCGAGCCAGTGCTGGCGGCACGGGAGTGGCTGGCCGGCACTTTCTCCGTCGCCGACATCATGATGGCGGACGTGCTGCGCCTGGTCGACCGCTTCGGCGGGCTGGCCGACTTCCCCGCCTGCCGCGCCTATGTGACGCGCGCGACGACCCGCCCGGCCTTCCGGAAGGCGCATGCCGACCAGCTCGCCCATTTCGCCGCGGGGGACGAGGCCCGTCGGTAGGGATTCCCCGAGCCGCCGTACCGAAGCGGGACGGCCGAATCTTCGCGATTGTGGAGCCGGAATTCCTTCGTCATTCGAGCGACATGGGGGCCGGAAGGGCTCTCCCGAAGGAGGTTCAGATGCGCACTCTTCACGCTTTCGAGCTCAAGTTCGTCACCGGTGCCGGCGGGTCGTGCTACGATCCCTGCGCGAAGACCAAGAACAATAACGGCTATGGCAACGGTCCCGAATCCGGTCCGCCTCCGGGCAATAGCGGCGATCACAACCCGCAGCTGACGACCTGGAATTCCGGCCCCAAGGGCCCGCGCTGAGGACAGCTCCGGCCGGCCGGCTGAAGCCGGCCTGCCCATCCCGGCAAGCGCCCCGGTCATCACTGGCCGGGGCGTTTTCCCGTCAGCGCTTCGGCTGCTTCCTCACCCTGTTCGGCGCGACGGCCGCGCGGACCAGCGCCTTGAACGCCTCGGCGTCGACCGTGCCGCCTTCCGCAATGTCGATCGCGCGCCGGCTATTGCCGTCCAGGCTGGAGCTGAACAGGTTCGCCGGATCGTCGAGCGAGGCGCCATAAGCGAAGGTCAGCGAGGACCAGGGAGAATGAAGCGCCTGCGTTCATGCGGGGCACAGGTTCGCCGCCGTAACGTTGCCGGCAACGTCACCGGAGGACCGCCATGCGCCTTGCCTTCCCGACGCTCGCTTTCGCCTTCGTCCTCGCGGCGGGCCCCGCCAGCGCCCAGCTCGGCATCAACGGCACCCGCCAGGCCGATGCCAGCCAGCGCGAGCGGCCGGTGCTGATCGTGCGCGGGCAGGGCCATCGCAGCGATCTTCGCCGGATAGGCCACCGCGTCCAGCAGGCGCGCAACCGGGGCGAGATCAGCCGCTGCGAGGCGCGCTCGGTCCGGCGGCAGGTCGCCGCGATCCGGTCCACCGACAGCTATGCGGGCGGCGGTCTCAGCGATGCGGAGCTTGCCGTGCTGGACCATCAGACCTTTGCGCTGCGCGACGCGTATCAGGCGCCGGCCCGGCCCAGGGCGTCCTGCCGCAGGCGCTGAGGCCGAGACAGAGAGTCGTCCCGGCGAAGGCCGGGACCCCTGAACGCAGCATCGACCGGCCCGACGGAAGCGGCAGCGCCCTGCTCTCCTTGACGACGTTCATTGGGTCCCGGCTTCCGCCGGGATGACTCATTTCGTCGCATTCCCGTTTCCGTTCATACAACTTGCGACATTTATGAACGGATTCTGTCGAGCCCATTCAGGAGCTTAACAGCGCCCGGTGCGTAGAAGCGCTCATGCAATTGAGCAGCAAAGGAGTAGTTCACATGCGTAAGTTGCTTATCTCCGCCGCCCTGGCGACCGCCACGATCGCCGCGGCTGTTCCCACCGCTGCGATGGCCCAGCCGGGCTATGGCTGGCAGCGTGGCGGCCCGACCCGGGCCCAGGTCGTTGACCTGCTTCGCGATCTCAGCCGCGCCGAGCAGCGGATCGACCGGGCGCCGGGCATCTCCCGCCGCGAGGCCGCGACCCTGCGCCGCCAGGCGACGCAGATCCGGTTCCAGCTGAACCGCGCGCAGCGCTACGGGATCAATGCCCGCGAATTCAACAGCCTGCGAGCCCAGGTCAACCGCCTGCAGCTTCGCGTCCGGCTCGAGAATCGTGACCGCGACAACCGCCGCTACTAAGCCGGCATGAAATGGGGGGCGCCGAATTGACGCGGCGCCCCCCAAATCCCTATAGCGGGGGAGTGGAAGGCGGCCTTACGGGTCGCCTTTTTCCTTTGTCCCATTCTCGCTTCAGGAGCCCCTCATGGCCATCACGCCGCTCATGCCCGTCTACCCGCGCTCGCCGGTGCGGCCCGTGCGAGGCGAGGGGGTCTATCTCTATGGCGAGGGCGGCGAGAAATATCTCGACTTCGCGAGCGGCATCGCGGTCAACCTGCTCGGCCACGGCCACCCGCATCTGACCAAGGCGATCCAGGAGCAGGCGGCGACCCTGATCCACGTCTCCAACCTCTATGGCAGCCCGCAGGGCGAGGCCTTCGCCCGGCGCCTCTGCGACCTCACCTTCGCCGACACCGTCTTCCTCACCAATTCGGGGGCCGAGGCGGTCGAGTGCGCGATCAAGACGGCGCGCCGCTACCATCATCATCATGGCCGGCCGGACAAGCACGAGCTGATCACCTTCACCAACGCCTTTCACGGCCGCACGCTCGGCGCGATCAGCGCCACCAACCAGCCGAAGATGCGCGACGGCTTCGCGCCGTTGCTGCCCGGCTTCACCGTCGTCGAGTTCGACAATCTGGACGCGGTCAAGGCGGCGATGGGCCCGCACACGGCCGGCTTCCTGGTCGAGCCGGTGCAGGGCGAGGGCGGCATCCGCCCGGGCAGCCCCGAATTCATCCGCGGCCTGCGCGCGCTCGCCGACGAGCACGATCTGATGCTCGTCCATGACGAGGTGCAGTGCGGCTATGGCCGGACCGGCAAGATGTTCGCCTATGAGCATTATGGCATCGAGCCCGACATCATGGCGGTGGCCAAGGGCATTGGCGGCGGCTTCCCGCTCGGCGCCTGCCTTGCCAGCGAGAAAGCCGCGGCCGGCATGGTGATCGGCACGCACGGCTCGACCTATGGCGGCGGCCCGCTCGCCTGCGCCGCCGGCCAGGCGGTGCTCGACGTGGTCGCGAACGACGAGTTCCTCGCCCATGTCACGCGGATGGGCGAGCGGCTGCGCGGCGCGCTCGAGCAGATGATCCCCAATCACGACCATCTGTTCGAGAGCGTGCGCGGCCTGGGGCTGATGCTCGGCGTCAAGATGAAGACCGACAGCCGCGCCTTCGTGAACTATCTGCGCGAGCAGGGCCTGCTGACCGTGGCGGCGGGCGACAATGTGATGCGCGTGCTGCCGCCTTTGGTGATCGAAGACGCCCACGTCACCGAGTTCGTCGAGCGCCTGTCCGAGGCGGCGCGGCGCTACGAGGTGCCTCAGGCGGCGTGAAGCAACCCTGCAGCCGCTGCGGCGTAGGTGCCGCATGGCGCTGCCCTTCTTCACCGTCGGCCATTCGACCCGCCCGATCCCGGAATTCGTGGACCTGTTGCGGGCGGGGCAGGTGGAGCTGGTGATCGACATCCGCACCGTGCCGCGCTCGCGGACCAACCCGCAATTCAATGCGGACGGCCTACCGGAGACTCTCGCGCCGTATCAGATCGCGCATGGCCGCATCGACGCGCTGGGCGGTCTCAGGGGCCGGTCCCGCGACGTGCCGCCGGAGACGAACGGCTGGTGGCAGAATCGCAGCTTCCACAATTATGCCGATCATGCCCTCTCGCCCGAATTCCGCTCCGGGCTGCAGGAGCTGGTGCGGCTCGGCCGGCGGCGGCGGACGGCGATGATGTGCGCCGAGGCGGTCTGGTGGCGCTGTCACCGGCGCATCGTGGCCGACCATCTGCTCGCCGCCGGCGAAACCGTCTATCACCTGCTGGACAGCGACCGCGTCGAGCCCGCGAGGCTCTCGGCCGGCGCCTCGGTCGGCGATGGTGTCGTGACCTATCCGAAAGTCTAACGCGCCGCCGTCCGCAGCGACGCCGAGCCGAAGTCCAGCTCGCCGATCGGGATCACCTCGACGTTGGAATGCTGCGCGCGGAGCGCCTCCAGGAACTCGCTGGCGCGGCCGACGATGACGATGCTGGCCCGGGCCGGGTCGATCTCGGCGGCGACGGAGGCGGTGACCTGTTCGGGCGTCACCGCCTGCAGGCTCGGGATGTAGCGCGCATAGTCGCTCATCGGCAGGCCCTGGACGGCGAGGCCGGCGAGGAAGTTGCCGAGGCCGTTCGTGGTCTCCACCTGCCGGCCGAAGGCGCCGACCAGGAGGGTACGGCGCTTGCCGAGCACGTCCGCGGCGATCGGCTCGTCGCGCATCCGCCGGATCTCGGCCATCATCACCTGCGCGACCTCGGGTGCGGCATTGTTGCGGGTCTGGGCGAGCGCGACCAGCACGCCCTCGTCGCGATAGGAAGGCAGGCCGCTGTTCGCCCCATAGCTGAGCGCGCGGCGCACGCGCACCTCCTGGAACAGGCGTGCGGTCGAGGAGCCGCCGAGCGCGGAATTGGCGACCACCAAAGGAAAATAATCGGTGTCGCTGCGGGCGACGCCGCGCGTGACGATCGCGACCGCCGACTGGTCCGAGGCCGGATTGTCGACCACGATCACCCGCGGCGCGGCGGCGGTCCCGGCCCGGTTCGCGGGCAGCTGCGGCATGGCCTCGGCGGGCGCCTGCCACTGGCCGAACAGCCGCTCCGCCAGCGCGAAGCCGGCCGCGGCGTCCATCGAACCGGTGATCACCAGGGTGGCATTGTCCGGCCGCCACCAGGCGCGGTGATAGGCGACCACGTCGTCGCGGGTCAGCGCGGCGAGCGAGGCGGCGGTGCCGGTATTGGGCGAGCCATAAGGCGCATCGCCATAGACGGCGCGCCAGGCGACGCGCTGCGCGACGAAGCTCGGATCGCGCATGCTGACCCGCAGCTGATCGAGCGCGCGGCGGCGCTCGCGGTCGAGCTCGGCCTGGGCGAAGGCGGGCTCGCGCACCACCCGGGCGAGGATCTCGGCCGCCGCGCCGATATTGGCGGTCGGCGCGTTGACGAAGGCGAAGCTCGAATCCTGGTTGATCGCGCTGCCGATCTGCCCGCCGAGCGATTCGATGCGGGCGGCGATTTCGGGCGCAGTCATGCCGCCGGCGCCATTGTCGGCAAGCACGGCCATCATGCTGGCGAGGCCGGCCCGGCCCGCCGGATCGGCCGAGGCGCCGCCGCCGAAGACCAGCTGCATCGAGGTGACCGGCACCTCGGTCGAGCGGGCGACGACGACGCGCAGGCCGTTGGCGAGGCGCCGCTCGGCGAAGGCGGGCGCGGCGAAAGGCTGCTGCGGGCCGGGCGCGGGCGGCGCCATCCGCTCGGCTTCGGGCGCGAGCGTGTTCGGCGTGCGCGTGTCGGGCGGGAAGGTGCGGCCGAGCGCCGGATCGGTCGCCTGGGCCGAGGGATCCCAGGCGGCCTGGCCGGCGGGCCGCTGCGCTTCGTCGAGATAGCGCAGGGAGACGCGGCGATTGTCGGCGAAATAGAGGCGGGCGACGCGCTGCACGTCGGCCGCGGTCACGCGGCGCACCGCCGCGACCAGCCGGTCGCCCCAGCGCGGATCGTTGGCGCCGGTCAGCGCCTGGCCGAGCTCGAAGGCGCGGCCCTCGGGCGTCTCGCGGCCGAACAGGGTTTCGGAGACGATCTCGTTGCGCGCCTCCTCGAGCTCCGCGGCGCTGACCGGCTGGTCGCGCAGCCGCGCCACCTCGGCGGCGAGCGCGGCCTCGACCTCGGCAATGTCCTTGCCGCTGGCGACGGTCGCCTGCAGCGCGAAGATGCCGGCATCCTCGAGCCCGAAATCGAAGGTGTTCGCATTCTGGGCGAGCTGCCGCTCGTAGACGAGGCTGCGGAACAGGCGCGAGGACTGGCCGCCGGAGAGGATCTTGTCGATCACCGCCAGGGCCGCCGAATCCGGATGGTTCTGGCGCGGCCGCTGCCAGGTGAACACGACCGCGGGGAGCGGCACGTTCGGCCCGTAGGCGATGATCGAGCGCGGCCGGGTGCGCGGCGGCTCGACCATGCGATGGCGCAGGATCGGCGTCGCCGGCCGGGGCAGGCTGCCGAGATGCCGGTCGATCCAGCGGTCGAGCTGGGCCTGGTCGAAATTGCCGGAGACGATCAGCGTGGCATTGTCCGGCCGGTAGAAATTGGCGTGGAAGGCGCGCGCATCGTCCAGCGTCGCCGCGTTGAGGTCGGCCATCGTGCCGATGCCGGAGCGGCGATAGGGATGGCCGGTGAAGCCGGTGTCGAACGAATAATAACGCTGCAGCCGGCCATAGGGCTGGGAGAGGACGCGCTGGCGCATCTCCTCCTGCACGATGCTTCGCTCCGCCTCGAAGACCGACTGGTCCAGCACCGAGCGGCCCATGCGCTCGGCATGCGCCCAGAGCATCGCCTCGACCTGGTTGGCCGGGACGGTCTCGTAATAATTGGTGGTGTCCGGGCCGGTGGAGGCGTTGCGGGTGCCGCCCGCGCCTTCCTCGACGATGCGGCTGAGCTGGCCGTGCGGGATGTTGCGCGTGACGCGGCTCAATATGTGCTCGAACAGATGGGCGAAGCCCGAGCGGCCCGCAGGATCGTCCTTGGAGCCGACATTGTACCACATCTGCACCGAGACGTTGGCGGTGCGGGTGTCGCGGATCGTGTACACGTTGAGTCCGTTGGGGAGGACGCGGTGGGTGTAGCCCAGCGCCGGCACCGCGTTCGTCGCGGCGGCCGCTGCGGGCGCGCGCCGCTGCGCGATCGCCGGCGCCGCCAGCAGGGACGCGCTGCCCGCGAGCAAAGCCGCGACGATGAATTTACCCCTCCGCATGATCCAACTCCCTGAAAGTGATCGGCCTTCCGGCGTCCCGCCCAGCCTGCCCGGCTGTGTTAGTCATGTAAAGCGGCACGCGGCGAAAAGCGCAAGCGCGATCAAGTGGCGGGACCACTCGCCGGCGTCCGGGAATGGGGGCGGGATGATGATGGACCCCAGATCAGGTTCGGGGTGGCGGCTGAGGAGAGGACCGTATTTCCTTCCTCGTCATGCCGGTCCCGAATCAGGTCCGGGATGATCCGGCATCCACCTGCCTTGGCGACGACGTCCGCCAAGGGTTGGAAAGCTGACGTTGGCTACCCCGTGCCTACGTCGCGGTTGAACAGCTTGCCGACCGGGCAAGAATAAATTCTGGCAGGCCGCCTCGGCCCTCGATTTCCATCAACGAGTCGAGGCCCGGCGATCTGGCGTCAGGCCTGCTGCCAAGTATAGCCCGATAAGCCCTGAGCGCCCCCGCGACGCCCGCCACCTGTCTTGCATTCGGATCGGCCGCGATTTCCGGATGCTGGATGACAAGAACGGCCATGGAAAACGTGTATTGAAGCATAATCTCACCGGCGTACTGATAGCCTTCCTCCATACCCCCCAATGAGCTGAGGCAGATGTTCACGGACACATCGGGTACCTCGGTGAGCCAGCGCAACGCCCACTCGCGGTCCCCTCTGGCGCCGGGTCGCAGCGGAGCCTCTTCCAGCGTTCGGGTGATGGAGACGAAGCGCGCACGGTCCTCGGGTGATGAAGGCGCGCCCTGCGCAGTCGCTGGAAAGAGCCCGGAGATCAGTGCCAAACCTAGCGCAAGAACTCCAACCAGTGAGCGGCCAGGCACAAGTTGGGTTTTTGACATTCTCGTCTCCAAAGAGAGCTCATGCTTCACCAGCTTCCCCATGGCTCGTGATATCGCCAGAGCGCGGACGTCCGCAATGGGTCGAAGGCGGACATTCGCATGGGGGCGCTTGCATGCCTATGCCCTGATCAGCGCCATCCCGCGTCCCTGAGCGCGGCGGCGCAGCTGCGGCTCACCGGCGCCATGAGCCCGCCTGCAAGCCGCGCCTCGCCCGTGCCGCGCTTCCACTTCACCGCCTCGATCGCATCGGCCGCAGCCCACCAGGAGCGGTGCAGCCGGTAGCCATGGGCCAGAGCGAGCTCCTCGATCGCCTCGGCGAAGCGCATCGCGACGAGCTCGGAGCCCATGTCCGTATGGACCCGGACATAGTGATCCTCCGCCTCGACCGCGATCAGCCGCCCCGCGCGCCGTTTCGCTGAGAGACGCATGCGGAAGGCGCGCTCGGCCTCGGGGAGCGGCGGCACGACGAGCGTTCGGGTCTCGACCACCCGCCGCCAGGCCAGAGCGCGCAGGGCCATGAGCAGCAGCGCGACGACCAGCACCTGCCAGGCGAGCTGCGGCAGCAGCCACCAGCGCCGCGGCAGGTCGAGCAGCCAGGCGTTGAGCCCGTAGACGTAGAGGGTGACCGGCGGGGTCATCACCAGCGAGACCATAACCACGCGCAGCCAGAAGGCGCGGATGCGCGGCCCGAGCGTGGCGTCGATCAGGATTCCGACCAGCCCGCTGCCGATCGTCGCCAGCAGCCAATACGCCGTCCGCAGCAAGGGCGGGACGTCGAGCGTGCGATAGGGGCCGAGCAGCCCAAGCACCAGGCCGAGCCCGCCGAGCAGCGCCAGCTCGAGCGAGAAGCGCCGCCAGCGCACCACTCGCGAAGCAGATGCACCGTTCACGGAAATGGCCCTTTCCCCCCTGGCGCGGCCCGGCAAGCAGGACGCGACACCGCCGAACGGAGCCTAACATGATCCGCAAGCTCATCCCAATCTACTCGGCCGCATGGCGCCTGGTCGTCGTCCTGCTGATCCTCGAGATCGCCTTCGTCTCGGCACTCCGCTACGTCATCGGCAGCGAGGCGCAGCCGCCGCCGATCCTCGCCAACGCCTTCGCGCATCCCTTCCTCGTCATCCACGTCGTCGCGGCGATGATCGCTTTGCTGGTCGGGCCGCTGCAGTTCGTGCGCCGGCTCCGGACGCGGCGGCCCGCCGTGCACCGCGCCTTCGGGAAGGCCTACGTCGCCGCCATCGCGATCGGCTCGCCGGCCGGCTTCGTGCTTGCCCTGGGGACGAGCGCCGGGCCGCTCGCCGCCACCGGCTTCGCCGCGGTCGCCGTGCTCTCGATCGCCTTCACCTGGCTCGGCTGGCGCGCGGCCGTGCAGCGCCGCTTCGCCGAGCACCGGGCCTGGATGCTCCGCTCCTGGGCGATGACGGCGGGCGCGATCACCCTGCGCCTGCTGCTGCCCGCCTCGGCGATGCTGGGGCTCGGCTTCTACACGGCCTATCCGGTCATCGCCTGGCTGTCCTGGCTCACCAATCTCGCGCTCGTCGAATATCTGATCCGCCGCGCGCGCGGGCCGAAGGCCGTCGCGGGGAGGCTCGCACCCGCCCAGGGCTATTGACCACGGGCCATTCATTGCCACATCGGCGCCATGGCCTTCCCGAACCAGCAACCCATCGCCGCCGCGGCGAGCCTCGACAATGCCGTCGGCTTCGCGCTGCCCGGCCGCCATGCCCGCGGCCGGCTGGTGCGGCTCGGGCCGGTGCTGGAGGAGATCCTCTCCGCGCACGCCTATCCCGCGCCGATCGCGCGGGTGCTCGGCGAGGCGCTGGTGCTCACCGCCCTCCTCGGCGCGACGCTCAAGGATGCCGGCGGGCAGCTGACCCTGCAGGCGCAGACCGAGAACGGCATCGTCGACCTGCTCGTCGCCGATTATCGCGGCGGCGAGCTGCGCGGCTATGTGCGTTTCGATCCGGAGCGGCTCGCGGAGGAGCCGGGCCAGCCCTCGCTCTCGGCTTTGTTCGGCAAAGGCTATCTGGCGATCACCTTCGACCAGGCGGTTTCCAACGAGCGCTACCAGGGGATCGTGCCGCTGGAGGGCGAAAGCCTCGCCGAGGCGGCCGAGCATTTCTTCGGCCAGTCCGAGCAGATTCCGAGCCTGGTCCGGATCGCGGTCGGCGACAGCGGGCGGATCGCGGGCGGCATCCTGCTCCAGCACCTTCCCGAGGGCGAGGAGGGGCGCGAGCGTCTGCACACCAGGCTCGACCATCCCGAATGGGACCATGTCCGCATCCTCGGCGAGACCGTCCGCGCCGGCGAGCTCACCGATCCGGCGCTGCCGCTCGAGGACCTGCTCTGGCGCCTGTTCCACGACGAGGAGGAGGTGCGGCTGCTCTCGACGACGCCGCTCGTCCGCGGCTGCCGCTGCAATGCCGAGCATGTCCGCTCGGTCCTTGCCCGATTCGCACCCGAGGAACGGGCCGAAATGGCAGACGAATCCGGCAATATCGGCGTCGACTGCGAGTTCTGCTCGAAGGTTTTCGTCGTCCGGAACAGCGAGTTGGACGCATAAGCCTGCGTTCATTGGGGCGCCGCAATTATGCTACATTTGTGACCGACACTGGCACGTTCGCAGGCGGCGTATCCGCCATCGGGAGTTGTGATGCGTAACCTGTTCGTCTGGCGGCTGCTGGCCGCCTCTGGATTGAGCATGCTCCTTGCCGGGCCGGGCCAGACCCAGCCCGAAAACGGCGCGCATCCGATGCTGACCCGGCTCGAGGCCGGCCAGTGGGAGCTCAGGGGCGGTTCGGGCAATGCCCGGATCGGCGCGATCTGCCTCGGCAATCCGATCCTGCTCACCCAGCCGCGCCACCGTGCCGCCGCCTGCACGCGCGACGTTGTCGCCGCCGACGCGGACAGCATGACGGTCAATTATTCCTGCCCGGGGCAGGGCCGCGGCCGCACCACCCTGCGCTTCGAGACGCCGCGGCTGGTGCAGATCGACAGCCAGGGGCTCGACCGTGGCATGCCCTTCGCGCTCCGCGCCGAGGCCCGGCGGGTGGGGCCCTGCGCCTGACAGTCATCCCGGCGCTGCTGCCTTGCTCTCACATGACCCTGGTCATGGGTCCCGGCTTGCGCCGGGATGACTCACAGGGTGATCGTTCCCCCTCCGCAATTTTACCGATCGAGGTTAACGGGTTGGTAACCACGAAAGGGTAGAGCGATGGCTGTGCCGCGAGCGGCACGCTTTCCTCCCTAGCAGGCTTCGATGCCTGAACTGGGCCGTCCCTTCGGGGGCGGCCCATTCTTTTTGTGCGCGAGGTCGCTATATGCGCCCGCGATGAGCAAGCAGGCAGTCGTTCTCCTTTCCGGCGGCATGGATTCCATGGTCGTCGCCGGCCTCGCGCGCGAGGCGGGCTATCGACTGCTTGCGCTGACTGTGGACTACAATCAGCGCCACCGCATCGAGCTGGAGGCGGCGGCGCGGATCGCGGCGCAGCTCGGCGCCGAGCGGCACATCGTGCTTCCGCTCGATCTCAGCCGCTTCGGCGGCTCCGCGCTGACCGACGATATCGCGGTGCCCAAAGCGGGCGTTGCGGAGGATGTGATTCCGGTCACCTACGTCCCCGCGCGCAATACCATCTTCCTCTCGCTCTGCCTGGGCTGGGCCGAGGCGGCGGGCGCGCGCGACCTGTTCATCGGCGTCAACGCGCTCGATTATTCGGGTTATCCCGACTGCCGGCCGGACTTCGTCGCCGCCTTCGAGGCGATGGCGAACCTCGCCACCAAGGCGGGCGTCGAGGGCGATCGCTTCACCGTCCACACGCCGCTCATGCGCATGACCAAGGCCGACATCGCCGCCGAGGCGGCGCGGCTCGGCCTCGACGCGGGGATGAGCTGGTCCTGCTACGATCCCGCCCCGGGCGGCCTACATTGCGGCCTCTGCGATGCCTGCCGCCTGCGCAGCAAAGGCTTCCAGGAAGCGGGCCTGCCCGATCCGACCCTTTATGCAGCAAGCCCGCCCCTGACCGGGACCGGGCTATGAGCTACGCGGTCAAGGAGATTTTCCTGACCCTGCAGGGCGAGGGGATGCAGGCCGGGCGGCGGGCGGTCTTCCTGCGGTTCGCGGGCTGCAACCTGTGGACCGGGCGCGAAGCGGACCGGGCGAGCGCCCAATGCACGTTCTGCGACACCGATTTCGTCGGCATGGACGGCAAGAATGGCGGCCGCTACGGGGCGGCGGCGCTCGCGGACAAGGTGGCGGCGCTCTGGGCGAGCGGCGAGCGCCCGCTGGTCGTGATCACCGGCGGCGAGCCGATGCTGCAGCTCGACGCCGCCCTGATCGACGCGCTGCACGACCGGGGCTTCGAGATCGCCGTCGAGACCAACGGCACCTTGCCCGCGCCGGCGGGGATCGACTGGATCTGCGTCAGCCCCAAGGCCGGCACCGAGATCGTCCAGCGCGCCGGCGACGAGCTGAAGCTGGTCTGGCCGCAGGCCGGCCTGGATCCCGAGGCCCTGCTCGGCTGGGACTTCCGCCACTTCCTGATCCAGCCCATGGATTGCGCCGACGCGGCGGCGGCGCGCGCGGCGGCGATCGACTATGTGCTCGGCCACCCGCAATGGCGGCTCAGCCTGCAGACGCACAAGTTGCTGGGGCTGCCCTGAGGTCAGATCCTCCCCGGCACGGGGAGGGGGACCGCGACGCGTAGCGGCGCGGTGGAGGGGGCCCGGCGTGTTGCACAGAGCCCCCTCCGTCAGCGCTTCGCGCTGCCACCTCCCCGTGAACGGGGAGGATCAAAATTTTACCTCTGCCGCTCGCACTCCCGCCGCTCGTTGCGCGGCAGGCTCGAGCAGTCGCGCGGGCTGAGCGCGATCGGGGTGAGCCGGACCGGGGCGCGGGTGAAATTGTAGCCGTCGGGCGCCGGGATCAGGCTGCCGCGGAACTCGCGCATCCGGGTGGCGGCGAGCTGGGCGAACTGGCCCTTGGGGGTCGCCAGCGCCTCCTTCCCGATCCGCGACGCCGTCTGGCAGAAGCCGAGCTGGGCGTTGAGGGCCGAGAAGCCGTTATAGGTCTGGGTCGAATAGAGATCGAACTCGCGCGGACCCGTGCGGCCGTGCCGGCGGCGGAAATAGCCCTCGAGCGTCGTATAGGCGGCCGCGAGCTCGCGATTATGGTGCGCGAGCAAGGCATTGTAATTGCCGACCGTCCGCAGGAAGGGCGAGAATTGGCACTGCAGCGCCGCGACGTTGAGGCCCGAGCGCAGGTTCCAGAGCAGGTGCGCGCGATATTCGGCCGGGGTCGCGCCGGGCAAAGGCAGGCCGACCAGGGGGTCGCTGCCGTCGATCGGCCCGGAGGGGAAGCTGGGCGGCACCAGGAAGAGCTGCGCCGAGGCGGGTGCGGCGAGCCCGGTCGCCGCGAGGACGGCGAGCGCCGCCTGGTTCAGCCTGGTCCTGACCGATACGCGCATCTCACCCTCCGCTCACATGTCGGCCAACGCCTTAGCGCGCCGCGAAAAAAGGCGCCAGAGGCAGGAACGGGCACGGCGCGCGCGCGGCACGGCGCGGCGCTGTCCGTCCCCGCCGGTCGCTCACATGCCGGCGACGTTGCTCTCGACGTTCGGGGTCGAGGGCGGCGGCGGCGTCGTGTCCGGCGTGGCCTCGTTCGCCATGTTGGTCTCGGCGGGCGGAGGCGGCAGCGGCGCGTTCGTCACCGATTCCATCGCGCTGGCGTCGTTGCCGGGCACGGCGAGGCCGCCATTGTCGACCAGCTCGCCCGCGGCATTGTTCGCGGCCGGGGCGCCGCGGTTGCAGCCCGAAACGGCCAGAGCGGCGCCGGCGAGCAAAGCGAGCTTCATCAGGTGACGCATTCTTGTCCTCCCTTGTCCGGCCCCGATCTTATCGCGGCGATCGGCCGGCGGAAGCGGAAAATGAGGACATTGATGGTGAACGCCGCCTTAGCCTGCATCCTTTCCGCGCGCGGCCCGTTGCTGGCCTGGAGAGGGGTGCCCAGTTGCTTTCAACCGGCCAGGCGTCAGGCTTCCAGCGCAAGGACCTTCGCATCGCGTTCGATGCGGAGGCGGTCGTGATCCACGACGGGGTGCCGTTCAGCGCGCGCGTCGCGGATGTCTCGCGCGGCGGCGCCGCGCTCTCCGCGCCCTTGCCGCCGCCGAAGGATGCGACGGTGACGCTCGAGCTGGGCAGTCACGCGCTCGTCGCCCGCGTCGCCTGGCGGGGCGGCCGCCGCTTCGGGCTTCATTTCGAGACCCGGCTGCGGGCGAGCGACGTCTTCCTGCTCACCCGTCAATGTCGCGGCACCTCTGCGCCCTAGCAGCTCGCCTGCCGGCCAAAAAAGAAGGCCGCCGGTCGCCCGGCGGCCTTCTCCAACCTGAAATCGCGTGGTGCGATTACATGCCGTTCGTGGTGTTGCCCGGAGCCGCCATGTTGGCGTCGGCCGGAGCAGCCGGAGCGGCCATGTTGTTGTCCATCGGCATGCCCTCGTTCATCGGGGCCATGGCCGGCTCGTTCATGACGGCCGGCTCGTTGCTGGTGGCGTTGGCGGTGTTGTTGGCCGCACCGCCGCCGCAGGCCGCGACGAGGAGAGCGGCGCCGGCAATCATCACACCGGTGGTCGCTTTGGAAAGAATGCGCATTAGAAGGTCTCCCTAGATTGATGATTTGGTCGGGTAGGCCCCTTTTTCGCCCAAATCAGCTGCAGCTTCTATACGGAAAGCCGGAGCCCCTCAAGCCTGCCTATTCCGCCTCGATCGCGGTCAGGAAGGCGCCGAGCCCGCGCCGCAGCGCCAGGTCGAATTCGCCATGATCCTCGACCCCCAGCTGCGCCAGGCTGGTGACCGGGGCGTCGGCGATGCCGCAGGGCACGATCCCTGAAAAATGAGACAGTTGCGGGGCGAGGTTGACCGAGAAGCCGTGCAGGGTGACCCAGCGCTTCACGCGGAGGCCGAGCGCGCCGATCTTGGCCTCGCCGCCGCCATCCGTCCCCGCGACCCAGATGCCGATCCGGCCGGGCGAGCGATGCGCGGCGACGCCAAGTTTCGCCAGCGAATCGATCAGCCAGCCTTCCAGCGCATGGACGAAGCGGCGGACGTCGCGGCCGCGCCTGTCGAGATCGAGCATCAGATAGCCGACCCGCTGCCCCGGCCCGTGATAGGTGTAGCGCCCGCCGCGCCCGGCCGCATAGACCGGGAAATTCTCCGGATTGAACAATTCGGCGGGGTCGGCGCTGGTCCCGGCCGTGTAGAGCGGCGGATGCTCGAGCAGCCAGATCAGCTCGGCCGCGTCGCCGGCCCGAATCGCCGCCGCGCGCGCCTCCATCCCGGCAAGCGCCTCGGGATAGGGGACGAGCCCCGGCGACACCCGCCATTCGATCGCGTTTTCATCCATCGCCGCCCATGTCGTGCAGGCGGGCCCCGTACGCAAGCGCCGCTTGCTGGCGCGCGCCACCCTCTTTTCATATGCCGGGACCTTGATTCACGTTTCAGGCGGCTTCCGCCTGAAACGATCAGGGTCTAGGGCAGGGGCAAGGAGAGGCGCGTGGCGAAATTCACCCAGAATGACGTGTGGACCGATACGCTGCGGCTGATGCGGGCCCATTGGGCGGCGCTGGTCGCGATCGCGGGCGCGCTGGTCTTCCTGCCCACCCTGCTGGTGAACCACTTCTTCCCGATGGGCGATCCGCCCACCGGCACGGATCTCCAGGCCTATGTCCAGTTCGTGCTCGATTATTACCGGCAGAACGCCTTGCCGGTGGTGCTGCAGAGCTTCGTGGTGATGGCCGGCAGCGCCACGATGCTGCGGCTGGTCTTCGCGCAGGGCGGGACGGTGGGCGGCGCCCTGCTCTTCGCGATCGCGCTGCTGCCGGTCTATTCGATCCTGGTCGTGCTCGTGAACCTTGCGGTCGGCGCGGGCCTGATGCTGCTGATCGTGCCCGGCCTCTACCTCTGGGGCCGGCTGCTGCCCGCCGGACCGGCAATGGTCGCCGAGGAGAGGCGCAACCCGATCGACGCCCTGAAGCGCGGCTGGGCGCTCAGCGAGGGCCATGGCTGGCTGATCATCGCCCTCTATCTGCTGGTGATGATCCCGGCCGCCATCCTGATGCTGGTGGTCAGCCAGCTGACGGGCATCGGCTTCATCCTCGCCGCCGGCCAGCAGCTCGGCACCCTGCTCGGCATGATCCTGCTCTGCGCGATGCAGGCGCTGGTCACGACGCTGCTCACCATGCTCGCCGCCGCCATCTACCGTGCGCTCGCGCCAAAGAAGCCCTAGGCGCCGATCGCGCTGATATCGCACCGTTAATCCGGGCTGCGCTGGACTTCGGCGGGCGCCCGCTTCATGCTCGACGGCGCGGCGCGGGGGCGCCGCAGGGGGACATTATGGACAAGTTCAGCATCATCGGCGCCTGGTCGCTCGGCTTCCGATTCATCGCGCGGCACTGGCTGCTGCACCTCCTGATCCTGCTCGGGCTCGGCATCGCGCTGCCGCTCGGCCTGCAATTCGCACTGGTGGGCGGGCCGATGGAGACGGTGAACCTGGGCCGGATCGGGCCGGATCCGTTCGGCGGCGGCTGGCTGGTCGAGAATCCGCTCCTCCTCGCGATCCTCTTCGCCGGCTGGATCCTGCAGGTGGGGAGCTATTTCGCGTCCTGGCGGCTCGGCTTCGGCGCCCGGCTCGGCAACGCCCTGCTCTACGGCCTGCTCGCCGCCCTGGTCGCCATCGCCCTCGTCGCCGTCGCGCGGACCCTCGGCGAATATGGCTCGCGGCTGGTCGTGTCGCCCGACGCCTTTTTCGTGGCGGTGCTGATCTTCCTGGCGCCCCTGCTCTTCGTCATGGCCCTGTTGTTCGTGACCCAGGCGGTGATGGTCGCGGGCGTGGTCCTGCTGCTGCTCGCCTTCGCCATGGGCTATGGCGCGATCAGCGGCACGATCGGCTTCGCCGCGACCCTGGTCGGCGGGGATGGCAGCATCGCCGTGCTGCTGCTGGTGCTGAGCGGCATCCTGTTCTGGCTCGCCGCCCGGCTCTGTTGCACGACCTCGATCATGGCGGACCGCGGCAGCCTCAACATCTTCGCCGCGATCCGCGATTCCTGGCGGATGACGCTGGAGGACCAGGCCGCGATCACGCGCTATCTCTTCCTGGTCGGCGCCGTGCTCGGCCTGGTGGTCATCGGCCTTGCGGTCCTGCTCGGCGAGGGCATGCGGGCGATCCCGCGCGGCGGCGTCGGCTACACGTTCGACATCGCCACCCTGATCCCCCGGCTCGGCCTCGCCGTGCCGCTCGCCTTGCTGACGGTGATGATCCCGGCCGGCATCTACCGGCTGCTGACAGACGACCAGATTTCCGCGGAGGTGTTCGACTAGGCCTCGACCAGGGGAATTTGCGGCGCGACGTCGCGCGGCAGCAGGCCGGCGAGGCGCGGGTCCGGGAAGCTCTCGAAGGCACGGCGCTTCGCGACGAAGCCGGCGCGCAGATAAGCGGGGAGGGCGGCCGGATGGTCGAGCGAGCAGGTGTGCACGCGCACCTTCCCGACGCCCGGCGCCCAGGCCAGCCGCAGGGTCTCGGCGAACAGCCACTTGCCATGGCCCATGCCCGCCAGCTCGGGCACCAGGCCGAGGAACCGGATCGTGCAGAGCCCGGGCTCGCGAAAATCGAGCTCGATGAACCCCGCATCCGCGCCGTCCGGCCCGATGACGACGTGCACCTCAGCAACCCTGGCGCTGAGTTCCGCGTCGCTCATCGCCAGCCGCGAGAACCAGAGCCAGCGCGACCCGACCCGGCGGAACAGGGCCCGGTAGCGCTCAGGATCGGCGCCCGCCCAGCGCTCGAGCCTGAGCGGGGAGGCGGGGAGGGGCGCGGCCGGCGGCGGCCTGTCCATCTCGAGATAGGTCACCACCGCGGCGACATGGCCCGCGGGGACGGCGGTCAGACTGGCGCTCACGACCAGGTCGCCAGCGGCGGCAGGCTCATCAGGATCGCGTCGACATTACCGCCGGTCTTGAGCCCGAACAGGGTGCCCCGGTCGTAGATCAGGTTGAACTCCGCATAGCGGCCGCGCCATTCGAGCTGCACGGCCCGGTCGGTCTCCGTGAACGGCATGCCCATCCGCCGCCGCACGAGCCGCGGGAAGACGTCCAGGAAGGCCTCGCCCACGTCCCGGGTGAAGGCGAAATTCTCCTCGAAGGTCGGGCCATGGCCGGGCGCATTGCATTCGAGATGATCGTAGAAGATGCCGCCGACGCCGCGGTGCACGCCCCGGTGCGGGATGAAGAAATAATCCTCCGCCCATTTCGAGAAGCGGCCATAATAGGTCTGGTCGTGCGCGGCGCAGGCGGCGCGCAGCCGGGCGTGGAAGTCTGCGGTGTCCTCCTCATAGGGGATGGGCGGATTGAGGTCGGCGCCGCCGCCGAACCAGCTTTTCGTGGTGCGCAGGAAGCGCGTGTTCATATGGACGGCGGGCACGTGCGGATTGGCCATATGGGCGACCAGGCTGATCCCGGTGGCGAAGAAGCGCGGATCCTCGCCGGCGCCGTGGACGGTCCTGGCGAACTCCTCGCTGAACCGCCCGCCGACGGTGGAGACGTTCACCCCCACCTTCTCGAACACCTTGCCCTTCATCACCCCGCGCACGCCGCCGCCGCCGGGGCTGCCGTCCGGATCGTGCCGGTCCCAGGCGAGATAGTCGAAGCGCGCCTTCGAGCCGGCTTCCGCCTCGATCGCCTCGAATTCGGCGCAGATCCGGTCGCGCAGGGCTTCGAACCAGGTGCGGGCGGCCTGCTGCTGGTCGTCAAGCTCGATCATGAGGGCGTCGTTGCCTTCGCACGCGTCCGCTGGCAAGCCCGCCGCAGCTCAGGCAGGCTGCGGCGCCTCCGCGCCGGACCGCGCCGGGCGCCGCCCCGCCCGCCAGCCCGCCCAGCTGGTCAACGCCCCGATCGCAAAGCCGCTCAGCACCACCAGGCTGCTAGGCAACTGCCCGAGCGCCGCGAGCAGCGACTTCAGCCAGGCCGTGTCCACCATCAGCCCCATGGCTGCCAACTGCGCCGCGATGAAGAGGCCGGCCACCAGGAAGGGCGCCGCCCGCTCCCGGTATTTCAGCCAGATCAGCGCGATAATCAGGAGTTCCAGCGCGATCGACCAAAGGATCGAGGGCAGGATCAGGTGAAGGTCGCCCGGCCCCCTGATCGCGAGCCCGGGCATGAACCCGTTGAGAATCCGGCTGAACGGCGATTCGAACAGAATCAGCGGCGTCGCCAGCATGTAGCCGGCATGGACCCAGGTTTTCCGCCGGTATTTGAGCGCACGATAATAGACTGTGACATAGGCGGCGATCGCGAGCGCCATGCCGATCAGGAAGGAGGCGCCGAACATCTGCGTCACCGGAAAGGCGTCCCCGGCGAGATATTTCTTGGCGGTCACGTCGATGATCGCGGTCAGCCCGCCGATCAGGAAGGGGAAGAGCAGGAGGCTGGTCTTGCCGACCGCGCGGTGCAGCGGCAGTTGCCGGTGATGCGCGGTCCAGCTCTGCGTCGCGACCATGATCACCCAGAGGCTGGCGGCGATGCCGTGGGCGTGGAACTGCCAGGGCACGCTGTCCAGGGGCGCGAAATAGCTGGGCCAGAAACCCGCGACGATCACTGCGATCACGACGAGCACGTAATAATGGGCGCGCGGATACGGCATCGGCCATCCCCCCTGTTTCCGCTGCGTCGGGGCATATCATGAAAGAGGCGAGGATGCCCGGGCTAATTCGGCAGCTGCCGGAGGCCGACCCAACGTAGGTCACCCGGACCAATGCCCAGCCTGCCTCAACGCCTCCGCCACCCCGATCCCAACCGCCACCGCAAGGTTCAGCGACCGCGTCCCCGCCACCTGCGGGATCCGCACCCTGAGCTCCGCCCGCTCGTGCACCCCCTCCGGCACACCTCCGCTCTCCGAGCCGAACAGCAGCACATCCCCCGATTCGAACCGCGCCTCCGGCAGCCGCACCCCGCCCGCGGTTGTGAACAGCACGAGCCGCCCCGCCAGCCCGGCCGAGCCTCCCAAACTCGCTTCAAACGCCCCCCAGTCCGCGTGCCGCGTCACGTTGGCGAGCTCCGCATAGTCCATGCCGGCGCGCTTCAGGGCGCGGTCGCCCCAGGGGAAGCCCAATGGCTCGATCAGGTCGAGCGGCACGCCCAGGCAGGCGGCGAGGCGGATGATCGTGCCGACATTGCCGGCCTGGTCCGGCTGGTAAAGGGCGAGGCGCATCAGCGGTCGTCCGGCAGCCTGCGCGAGGCGCGCTCGACCTGTTTCATCCTCGCTCTCGCCTCGCGCACCGGCCGGAACAGCAGATAGCCGGCGTTGATCGCCCGGAGCGAGACCGCCATGAGGGCACGGCCAAGGCGACCGCGCGGCAGCCAGCGGGGCAGGGCATAATCGGCGCGCACCTCATCCGGCAGCAGCGCGGCGGCGGCGGCCAGGTGGAGGGCCCAGAATGGGCGCATGGTCAGCGGCATCCGCGCGTTCACGAGCATCCGGGCGAACTGCCGGGCCGGCTCGGTCAGGGCGAGCCCCTCCACCCCGTCGATCCAGGCGCGCAGCGCCGCCCGCGTCGCCGGCACCGCCGTCCGATCCAGCCCCACGAGCGCTGCGGCGGCGACCTGCTCGGCGACGAACCGGTCCTGCTCCGCCTCGGTGAGCCGCTTCGCGAACGTCTCATAGCCCCTCAGCGCATATTCGGTGTGAATGGCATGGACCCAGAGCAGCAGGTCCGGATCGTCGGCGCGGTGGCGACGCCCGGTGGCAGGATCGATGCCGCTGATCTGGCGGTGAATCTCCCGCACCCGGGCCGCCGCGGCTTCGGCGCCGGGCCTGCTGCTGAAGGTGATCGTCAACACGTAATCGGCGGTCATGTGCGCCCGCCGCCAGGCGTCGGTCCGGAAGACGCTCTGCTGGTCCACCGCCGCCATGGCGCCCGGGTGAAGCGCCTGCATCAGCACCGCGGCCACGCCCGACGCGCCGTAGCTGGCATGGGAGAAGACGCGCCAGCTGACGCTGCCCGGGCCGAACAGGCCGGGGTCGGCCGCGCTCAATGTGCGGACGGACTTGCCGACCAGCACCTTGGTGGTGCCGATCGCCTCCAGCACTCCGGGGAGGACGATCGTGTCGGTCGCGTCGGGCCGGCGCATTTGCGGGCTATGCCTCAAAACGCGCTGTCGCGACAGTTCCGGCGAGCGGATTCACAGGGCCTGTCCTCAGGGCGTAACGCCCCCGTCAAAATGACGGTTGGCAAAGGGCATGCCCCGCGTCTATCAGGCCCCCGCAAGCGGCCCGATCCTTCGGGTTCGGGGGCTTTTGTATTCCGGTTTCGGACACACGAAGGACATTATGGCTGCGGTCGACAAGAGCGAACAGGCGGAGCCCGCCGCGGAGGGCGGCATCCGCCGCCGCGACTTCCTGAACATCGGGGCAGCGGCCGCCGGCGGCGTCGGCGCGGTCGCGTTCCTCTTCCCGCTGATCAACCAGATGAACCCGTCGGCCGACGTGCTCGCGCTGGCGCAGATCGACGTGGACGTGGGCCCGATCCAGGCCGGCCAGGCGATCAAGACGATGTGGCGCAAGCAGCCCATCTTCATCCGCAACCTGACCCCGGCCGAGCAGGCCGCCGCCAATGCCGTCGACACGGGCTCGCTGCGCGATCCGCAGACGCTCGACGAGCGGACCAAGGAAGGCCATCGCAACTGGCTGATCACGCTCGGCGTCTGCACCCACCTGGGCTGCGTGCCGCTGGGCGCCGCGGAAGGCGAGCCGAAGGGCGAGTTCGGCGGCTATTTCTGCCCGTGCCACGGTTCCCACTACGACACCGCGGCGCGCATCCGCAAAGGGCCGGCGCCGCGCAACCTCGAAGTGCCCGAATATGAATTCATCAGCGACACCAGTGTCCGCATCGGCTGAGGTAGAGACAGATGAGCTTCCCCTGGGCTGAAGAATATAAGCCGAAGCATCCGTTCATGCGCTGGCTGGACGACCGGCTGCCGCTGCCGCGCATGGTCTACAACGCCACCGGCAAGGGCTATCCGGTCCCGCGCAACCTGAACCATTTCTGGAATTTCGGCGTGCTCGCCGGGCTTGCTCTGGTGCTCCAGATCGTCACCGGCATCGTGCTGGCGATGCACTATAATTCCAATGCGGACACCGCCTTCGCCTCGGTCGAGCACATCATGCGCGACGTCAATGGCGGCTGGTTCCTGCGCTACCTGCACGCCAACGGCGCCAGCTTCTTCTTCGTCGTGGTCTACGTCCACATCTTCCGCGGCCTCTATTACGGCTCCTACAAGGCGCCGCGCGAGATGGTGTGGATGCTCGGACTCGTCATCTTCCTCCTGATGATGGCGACCGCCTTCATGGGCTATGTGCTGCCCTGGGGGCAGATGAGCTTCTGGGCGTCCAAGGTGATCACCGGCCTGTTCGGGGCGATCCCGGTCGTCGGCGAGCCGATCCAGAACTGGCTGCTCGGCGGCTTCGCGCCGGACCAGGCGACTTTGACGCGTTTCTTCTCGCTCCACTATCTGCTGCCCTTCGTGATCGCGGGCGTGGTGATCCTGCACATCTGGGCGCTGCACATCCACGGCTCGGGCAACCCGACCGGGGTCGACGTGAAGAGCCCGCAGGACACGGTGCCCTTCCATCCCTACTACACGGCGAAGGACGGGTTCGGGGTCTTCCTGGCGCTGCTCCTGCTCGCGGTGCTGGTCTTCTTCCTGCCCAATTATCTGGGCCATCCGGACAATTACATCCCGGCCAACCCGCTCTCGACGCCGGCCCATATCGTGCCCGAATGGTATTTCTGGCCCTTCTACGCGATCCTCAGGGCCTTCACCTTCGACTTCATCCTGCCGGCGAAGCTCTGGGGCGTGCTGGCGATGTTCGGCTCGATCCTTTTGCTCTTCTTCCTGCCCTGGCTCGACAAGTCGCCGGTGCGCTCGGGCTCCTACCGGCCGAAGTTCCGGATGTTCTTCTGGATCCTGATCCTCGACGTGCTCGTGCTCGGCTGGTGCGGCGGCATGCCGGCGGAAGAGCCCTATGTGATGATCAGCCAGCTGGCGACGATCTACTATTTCGCCCACTTCCTGATCATCCTGCCCGTCCTGTCCTGGGTCGAGAAGACGCTGCCTCTGCCCAATTCGATCTCGGAAAGCGTGCTGCATGGCGAGGCGGCCGAAGCCGCTCCGCTGGGCGCCGCTCCGGCCAAAGCGTAAGGGGAAGACGCCGTCATGGTTCGCATTTTGGGCATCCTGGTTGGTCTCGGCTTTTGCGGGGTCGCCGCCTGGTCGCTGCTCTGGGGCGCGATCCAGTATATGAAGGAACCGCCCCAGGCGACGGTGGAGGCGCGCTTCCACGAGCATCCGCGGCATCCGCATTTCGAGTTCGAGGGGCCGTTCGGACGCTTCAGCCACAGCCAGCAGCAGCTGCAGCGCGGCATGCAGGTCTATCGCGAGGTCTGCTCCAACTGCCACAGCCTGAACTTCGTCGCGTTCCGCAACTTCGCGGACCTCGGCTATAATGAGGCGCAGGTCCGCACGCTCGCCAACGAGTGGACCCGCAAGGTCACTACGACCAATCCGCAGGACGGCTCAGCGATGGAGCGCAACCCGCTTCCCGCGGACCGGATCCCGCCGCCCTATCCGAACGAGGCCGCCGCGCGCAACGCCAACAACAATGCGCTGCCGCCCGATCTCAGCCTGATCACCAAGGCGCGGCA
Source organism: Allosphingosinicella sp. (assembly GCF_035626655.1). Classification (GTDB taxonomy): domain Bacteria; phylum Pseudomonadota; class Alphaproteobacteria; order Sphingomonadales; family Sphingomonadaceae; genus Allosphingosinicella. Next base: position 102,502 of record NZ_DASPNF010000020.1, on the reverse strand, counting down.
CGGCGGCGCGGCCTATGTCTATTCGCTGCTGACCGGCTATCAAAATCCGGCGACCTACCGGAACCATGACGGCGAGGCGCTGCCGGCGGATGCGCGGCCGGGCGCGGGCCTGCATTTCAATCCCTATTTCCCGAACCTCAACCTCGCCATGGCGCCGCCGCTCACCGCCAATCAGGTCACCTATGCGGACGGCACGCCGGCGACGGTCGACCAGATGGCGCAGGATGTCGCCGCGTTCCTCGCCTGGACCGCCGAGCCGGAGTCCGACGCCCGGAAGAATGCGGGCTTCGCCACCCTGATCTTCCTGCTGTTCGGCACGATCCTGTCCTACATGGCCTATCAGAACGTCTGGTATGGCGGCGCCAGCCGCCGGGTCCGCGAGACCGGTGCGCTCGATCCCGAGAACATGGCGAAGGGCGAGCACGCCAAGGATGAGGCCGGCGTCGCCGGCTGAGCCTTCCCGCGTGCGGCCCGGCCGCTAGCCTGCGGCCGGCCGGCGCCGGATCAGCACGATCGAGGTGAAGGTCAGCACCGGCACATCGTCCTGGTTGGTGACCGTCGTCTTCGTCCGGAATGAGCCGAGATCGGGCTTCGAGCGCGACGGCGTCTTCTCCATGATCTCGCCACGCACGGTCAGCGTGTCGCCGGGATAGACCGGCTTCAGCCAGCGCAGCTCGTCAATCCCGGGCGAACCGAGGCCGGCCTGCTCCTCGTCGACGACGTGGCGGGCGATCACGCCCATGGTCATTGCGCAGGTATGCCAGCCGCTGGCCGACAGGCGGCCGAAATAGGTCTTCGCCGCCGCCTCGTCGGAGAGGTGGAAGGGCTGCGGATCATATTTGCGCGCGAATTCCAGCACCTCCTCGCGCGTCACCTCATAGCTGCCGAAATGCGTTTCCTTGCCGACCTCGAGGTCCTCGAAATAGATCACGTAAGACTCCTTCGCAGGCCGTGATGACAGTGTCATCGACCCGTGCCAAACAGCGCTCGCAGACTCAAGCGGTGGGACAGGCGGCGATGCGGGTAAAATTGTGGCTTGGGGCGGTGCTGGCGCTGGCAGGCTGTGCGACGGCGCCTCGTACCGGTCCCGCGCAGACGGTGCCGGTCCGGATCATCGCCTTCAACGATTTCCATGGGCAGATCGAGCCGCCGCGCCGGACGGTGCCCTATGTCGCGCCGGACGGGCGGCAGGTGCCGGTGCCGGCCGGGGGCGCGGCCTGGTTCGCCTCGGCGGTGCAGAGCCTGCGCGCCGGCCATCCGAACAATGTGACCGTTTCCGCGGGCGACCTGATCAGCGCCTCTCCGCTGATCTCCGCCGGCTTCCTCGACGAGCCGACCATTCTCGCGATGAATCTGATCGGGCTCGACTTCAACGCGGTCGGCAATCACGAATTCGACCGCGGGCGCGAGGAGCTGCTGCGCATGCAGAATGGCGGCTGCGCGCGCCATACCAACCGCGAGCCCTGCGGCCTCGACCGGGACTTTCCCGGCGCCCGCTTCGGCTTTCTCGCCGCGAACGTGCGCACCCGGGATGGCGGCACGGTGCTGCCCTCGCACGGCCTGCGCCGCTTCGGAAGCGGACGGACGCAGGTGACGGTCGGCTTCATTGGCCTCACGACGCGCAATACCGCCACGCTGGTCACGCCGGCCGGAGTGGCCGGGCTGACCTTCGCCGACGAGGCGGAGAGCATCAACGCGCTCGTCCCGCAGCTGCGCGCCGGGGGGGCGGATGCGATCGTGGTCGTCATCCATGAGGGCGTGGAGACCGACGTCCCCTATGACGACCGTTCCTGCCGCGGGATGCGCGGCGACCTGATGGAGATTCTGGCCCGGCTCGATCCCTCGATCGACGTCGTCGTCTCGGGCCACACCCACAACGCCTATATCTGCGATTACGGCGCGGTCGATCCGGCCCGACCCTTCCTGGTCACCAGCGCCGGCCGGGGCGGCGTGCTGCTCACCACGATCGACCTCGCCATCGACCCCGTCGCCGGCAGGGTCGTGTCCAGGCAGGCGAATTTCACGATCGTGCAGAGCGCGCCCTATCGGGCGGGCGGCAACGAGGTGGCCCAGACCGATATCGTGCCCCGCTTCGCTCCGGATCCGGCCGTGGCCGCCCTGGTCCAGCGCTATGCGGTGGCGATCGCGCCGGTGGCGGGACGGGTGGTCGGGCGCCTGACCGGGCCGGCGTCGCGCGAGAGGGTGGAGTCCGGCGAATCCGTGCTCGGCGACCTGATCGCCGACGCCCATCTCGCGGCCACAAGCGCGCCCGAGGCCGGCGGCGCCCAGATCGCCTTCACCAACCAGACGAGCGTGCGCGCCGACGTCATCCCGGCCCCGGACGGGAGCGTCACCTTCGGCCAGCTCTTCACCGCCCAGCCTTTCGGCAACAATCTGGTCGTGAAGAGCTTCACCGGGCGCGAGCTGCGCGCGATCCTGGAGCAGCAGTGGGCGAGCGGCACGAATACACTGACCTCGCCGATCATGCTGACGCCGTCGCGCGGCCTGACCTACAGCTACGACCTGCGCCGGCCCGAGGGGCAGCGCATCCTCGATCTCAGGCTCAACGGTCAGCCGGTCGGCGACGACACGTCCTACCGGATCGCCTTCAACAGCTTCCTCGCCTCGGGCGGCGACAATTTCACGCTCTTCCGCGGCGGCCGCGACATGGTCGGGGGTCCGCTCGATATCGACGCGATCGAGCGCTACATCGCGGCAGGCAGCCCGCTGACGCCGCCCGCCGCCGACCGGATCAGGCGGCTGTCGCCCTGACCCGGCGGGAGCGGTCAGTCAGGCCTGCGTGACCGCGACGGTCATCGCCAGGAACGCCAGCGTCATCAGCCCGGCCCGCACGAGATGCGAGCGTTCCCAGCGATCGCGCAATTTCTTCCAGCCGGCGCCCGGCGGCGCGGCGCCGGTGGCGAAGAAGGCGGTCCCGGCCGTGCCCAGCTCCTGCTCCTGCATCCAGAGCCGGTTCACGGGCTGGGTGACGAGCCAGAAGATCAGGTGCGTCGCGGCCGTCGCGGCGAGGGCGAAGGCGGTCCACCAGAAGGCGTCGCTCGCCGGCGGGGTCAGACCGAGCAGCACCGCGAGCAGGATGAGAGCGAGCGGCTCGCTGGCGCCGCCGATGGTGAAGCCCGGATAGTAGATGGTCTGGACGGCGAGGTAGGTCTGCCGGTCGAGCCGCATCTTGCCCGGCATCTCGGCGGCATGGGCGAAGGCGAAGGCCCAGGCGGCGGCGACCAGAAAGAGCGCGGCGATCTGAAGCACTTGCACCATCGCCCGGCAAACGGGCGGTGGCGCAGGGGGTTCCTACACGTTGAAGCGGAACAGCATCACGTCGCCGTCCTGGGTGACATAGTCCTTGCCCTCGGCGCGCATCTTGCCGGCCTCCCTGGCGCCGGTCTCGCCGTTGCAGGCGACATAGTCCTCGTAGGCGATGGTCTCGGCGCGGATGAAGCCGCGCTCGAAATCGCTGTGGATCGTGCCGGCCGCCTCGGGCGCCCTGCTGCCTTTCTCCACGGTCCAGGCGCGGGCCTCCTTCGGGCCCGCGGTGAAGAAGGTGATCAGGTGAAGGAGGTCGTAGCCCGCGCGGATGATGCGCGCGAGGCCGGTTTCCTCCAGGCCGAGATCGGCGAGGAATTCGGGCCGGTCCGCCGGGTCCATGGTCGCGATCTCCGCCTCGATCGCGGCGGAGATGATCACCGCGCGCGCATCCTCGGCGGCCGCCCGTTCGAAGACGCGCGCGCTATGGGCGTTGCCGCTCGCGGCGTCCCCCTCGTCGACATTGCAGACGTAGAGGACGGGCTTGGCGGTGAGGAGCTGGGCGCGCGCCAGGGCGAGTTTCTCTTCATGGTCCTTCGGCTGGGTCAGCCGTGCGGGCTTCGAGTCGCGGAGCAGGTCCAGCGCCTGGCCGAGCACGCTCGCCTGGATCTTCGCTTCCTTGTCTCCCTGCTGCGCCTTCTTGACGAGGTTGGGAACGCGCTTCTCGAGGCTCTCGAGATCGGCGAGCATCAGCTCGGTCTCGACCGTCTCGGCGTCCGCGATCGGATCGACGCGGCCCTCGACATGGGTGACGTCGCCGCCCTCGAAGCAGCGCAGCACGTGGACGATCGCGTCGACCTCGCGGATATTGCCGAGGAACTGGTTGCCCAGCCCCTCGCCGGTCGAGGCGCCGCGCACCAGCCCGGCAATGTCGACGAACTCGAGCTGGGTCTCGATCACCTGCGCGGATTTGGCGATCGCGGCGATCTTCTGCAGGCGCGGATCGGGCACGGCGACGCGGCCGACATTGGGCTCGATCGTGCAGAAGGGATAATTGGCCGCCTGCGCCGCCGCGGTCTCGGTCAGCGCGTTGAACAAGGTGGACTTGCCGACATTCGGCAGCCCGACGATTCCGCAACGAAAGCCCATTTACGACTCCTGAAATCCTCCCCGGCACGGGGAGGGGGACCATGCGCAGCATGGTGGAGGGGGCCCTGAGACCTGCCCCGAGCCCCCTCCACCACGCCGCTTCGCGTCGCGGTCCCCCTCCCCGTTTCCGGGGAGGATCAATTTGGCGTTCCGTTAGCCGTTGCGCCCTCCGAAAGCCAGCTTAGTGTGCTGGTCCCATGACACGCCGCCTCGTCGCCCTGCTGCTCGCCACCGCCCTGCCGATCACCGCCATCGCCCAGCCGGCGCAGCCGCCCGGGCCGCCGAGCCCCGCGACCCAGGTGCTGATCGGCACGGTGCCGCAGCCGGGCCTGCTCCCGCTCCATGTCGACCGCAGGCAGGGGCGGATCATCGTCTCGCTGCCGGCGCCGGATGCCGAGGGGATCTCCGGGCGCTTCGTCTATGTCGCGTCGCTGGAGACCGGGCTGGGCTCGGCGCCGGTCGGGCTCGACCGAGGCCTGGCCGGCACCTCGCGGATCCTCGTCTTCCGCCGGGTCGGGCGCAAGGTGGTCGCCGAGATCGAGAATCTCCGCTTCCGTTCCTCCACCGGCCCCGCCGCCGAGCAGGCCGGCGTGCGCGACAGCTTCGCCTACTCGACGCTCTGGATGGGCGACATCGCCGCGGAGACGCCGGACGGGCGGCTGCTCGTCGATCTCTCCTCCTTCCTCACCCGCGACGAGATGGGCATCGCGCAGGCGCTGAAGGAGGGTGGCGGCGGGGAGTTCCGGCTGGTTCCCGAGCTGTCGGTCGCCGACCCCAATTCGGTCCGCGTCTTCCCGGAGAATATCGAGCTGGAGGGGCGGCTGACCTTCACCTCGGCGGCGCCGACCGCCGAGACCAACAATATCGCCGTGGTGAACGGCAATCTGAGCTTCGTCGTCCGCCACAGCCTGATCCGCCTGCCCGCGCCGGGCTACGTCCCGCGCCGCTTCGATCCGCGCGCCGGCACCTTCGGCAGCCAGGTGGTGGATTTCGGCCAGCCGCTCGGCCGGCCGATCGTCTACGAGCTCGCCAACCGCTTCCGGCTGGAGAAACTGGAGCCGGACGCGCCGCGCTCGCGCGTCCGCCGGCCGATCATCTTCTACGTGGACCGCGCCGCGCCCGAGCCGATCCGCACGGCGCTGATCGAGGGCGCGAGCTGGTGGGCGGACGCGTTCGACCAGGCCGGCTATATCGACGCCTTCCGGGTCGAGCTGCTGCCCGAGGGGATCGACCCGCTCGACGCGCGCTACAACGTGATCCGCTGGGTCAACCGGGCCACGCGCGGCTGGTCCTACGGCCAGGTCGTCGAGGATCCGCGCACCGGCGAGATCATCCGCGGCCAGGTGCTGCTCGGCTCGCTGCGGGTGCGCCAGGACATGCTGATCTTCGAGGGGCTGGTCGGCGCGCGCCAGACGAACAGCGGCGGCCCGAACGACCCGGTGCGGGTCGCGCTGCAGCGCATCCGCCAGCTCGCGGCGCACGAGGTCGGCCACGCGCTCGGCCTCGCCCATAATTTCGCGGCGTCCACGCAGGGCCGCTATTCGGTGATGGACTATCCGGCGCCGCGCATCGGGCTGGTGAACGGCGCGCCGGACCTCAGCGACGCCTATGGCACCGGCGTCGGGCGGTGGGACCGGTTCACGGTGAACTGGCTCTACGGCGCGCAGACCGACGCGCAGGCGCGGCCGCTCATGCAGGCGGCGCTGGCGGAGGGGCTGCGCTATGTCGGCGACGGCGAGGCGCGGCCGGGCTATTCCTCGCAGCCCTTCGGCGGCCTCTGGGACGACGGCCCCGAGCCGGTCGCCGAGCTGACGCGCATGCTCCGGGTCCGGCAGGCGGCGGTGGCCCGCTTCGGCCCCGACGCGCTCTATCCGGACGAGCCGGTCGCCAGCCTGCGCCGCAAGTTCGTGCCGATCTGGCTGCTGCACCGCTACCAGCTCGAGGCCGCGGCCAAGCTGATCGGCGGCGTCGATTTCGCCTATGCGCTGAACGGCGACGGGCGGGAGCGCTCGCCCTACGTCCCGCTCGCCGAGCAGCGCCGCGCGCTCGACGCCCTGTTCGCGACGCTGGAGCCGGGCGCGCTGGAAGTACCGCCGGCCCTGCTGCCCTATCTCTCGGCCGGCTGGTCGGGGGGGCCGGACCGGCAGGAGACGATCGAGATCTTCCGCACCGCCGGCGGGCCGGTCTTCGATCCCTTTGCCGCCTCGGAGGTCGCGGCCCAGCTGACCCTGTCCAACCTGCTCGTCCCCGAGCGGCTGAACCGGCTGGAGATCCAGAGCCAGGCGGAGGAGGAATGGCTCGGCCCGGCCGATATTTTCGAGCGGCTGATCGCCCGCGCCACGCGCGCCGACGTCGCCAATCAGGCGCTGCAGCGGCGGATCGGCACGCAAATCATTCTCGCGCTCGCCCGGGTGCAGCGCGATCCGGCGCTGTCGCCGCCCGTGGCGCTGGCTTTGTCAGACCGGCTGCAGCGGCTCGGGACGGAGCTGCAGCGCAGCGGCGGCGGCGGGGCGAACAACGAATGGGCGCGCGGGCTGGGCCGGCTGCTGACCGACCGCGAGGCGCTTACCGCCGCGCTGGCTGAGCCGGCCCGCACGGTGCGCATCCCGCCCGGCATGCCGATCGGCGGCGCGGCGGACGATTATTAGGGTATCGCGCCCCCGTGTGCTCCGGCGAAGGCCGGAGCGTTGGCCGGATCGGCATCTGCGGGTCTCGCAACGCTCCGGCCTTCGCCGGAGCAAGGGGGTCGCCGGAATTTAGCTCGGGCGCCTGAGCGTCCGGTCGTTCCGGCACTGGCGCAGCGGCACCGGCGTCGCCGCATAGATCCGCGTGACCCGCATGCTGGCGCGGTCGGTCGAGACGGTCATGCAGGCGCAGCCATAGCCGTAATAGCCGTTGGTGCGGACCCAGCCGCGCGTCGTCATGTCGGGCATCTCGTCCCAGCCTTCGGCCTGATAGCCGCCCTGCACCATGATCGTCCATTCGCCGTCCCGGTCGGTCAGCCAGTAATTGGCCGGCGTCGGGTTGGCGAGCCAGCCACAGCGCCGTTCGGCGCCGGCCGGCGTCTGGGCGGGGGCGAGGAGAGCGAGGGCGGCGGCGAAGAGCAGCTGAACCATGGTGTTAGTTCTACTCCTGCTGCAACCGCAGCGCCACGTCGCTCATGAAGCGGGCGTCGTCGCCCTCGGCCAGCCAGCGCGCCTCGGCGGCGATGGCGGCGAGCAGGTCGGAGAGGGGGTCCATTTCCGCCCTGGCGTAATTGCCGAGGACGTGGCGGGTCACCTTGTCCTTGTGGCCGGGCTGGCCGATGCCGATCCTGACGCGGCGGAAGTCGTTGCCGATATGCGCCTCGGTCGAGCGCAGGCCGTTATGGCCGGCGGTGCCGCCGCCGGTCTTCACCTTGACCTTGAAGGCGGCGAGATCGAGCTCGTCGTGAAAGACGGTGATGTCGCCGACATCCTTCTTGAAGAAATCCATCGCGGCGCGGATCGAGCGGCCGCTGTCGTTCATGAAGGTGGCGGGCTTCAGCAGCAGGATGCGGTTCGAGCCGATGCGGCCCTGCTGGGCCCAGCCCGAGAAGCTCTTCTTCGGCGGATCGAAAGCGTGGACTTCGGCGATGGCGTCGATCGCCATGAAGCCGACATTGTGGCGCTGCATCGCATATTGCGCGCCGGGATTGCCGAGGCCGACCCAGATCTGCACGGGTGCGAACTCCCCCCAATCCTCCGCCTCCACGTCTTCCCGGGCGGAGGCGGGCTGGCCCGGCACCTCGACCGGCGGTCTGCCGCCGAACAAGGAGCCGAGCCAGCGGAACACCTTTATTCCTCGCTCGCGCCTTCTTCGGCCTCGGTCTCGCCGACGGTCGGAACCTCGTCCGCTGCGGGCTCCTCGCCCTCGATGCCGGCGGCGGCCGCGGCAGCGTCGGCAGCCTCGGACTTGACGCCCGACGGAGCGACGATGGTGGCGATGGTGAAGTCGCGGTCGGTGATCGCGCTCTCCGTGCCCTTGGGCAAAGTGACGGCGCTGATGTGCAGCGAATCGCCGATGTCCATGCCGGCGAGGCTGATCACGATCTCCTCGGGGATCTCGGCCGCGTCGCAGATCAGCTCCAGCTCGTGGCGGACCTGGTTCAGCACGCCGCCGCGCTTGATGCCCTTGGACTTGTCCTCGTCGACGAAGTGGATGGGCACGTCGACATGCACCTTGGCATGCTCGGAGATGCGCAGGAAATCGACATGCAGCGGCCGGTCCGTGACCGGGTGGAACTGGACGTCCTTCGGCAGCGTGCGGACCGGCGCGGCGCCGGCGTCGATCATCACTACCGAGTTCATGAAGTGGCCGCCCGACAGCGCCTTCATCAGCGCCTTCTCCTCGACATGGATCGAGAGGGGGTCTTCGTTGTTGCCGTAGATGACGGCGGGTACGCGGCCTTCGCGACGCAGATAACGGGAGGCTCCCTTGCCAGCCCGATCGCGCGTCTCGGCCGACAGCGTAAGCTGTTCGCTCATTGCATGTCTCCAAGTGCAGGGTTCAACTTGCCCGCTCACGCCTCCAGGGATGACCATGAACGGGGAGGCGCGCCTATAGGGGAAGGCGAGGGGGGAAGCAAGGTCCGAGGCTGGACCGTCATTGCGAGAGAAGCGAAGCAATCCAGCGGTGCCTTTGGGCCGCTGATTGCTTCGTCGCTACGCTCCTCGCAATGACGAGCCCCGGGCCTAGCGTGCCACCACGTGCGGCACGCGCTCGCTCTGGATGCCGCGGGCACGGAGGGCCGCCTGCACGCTGTCGTCGCCGGCGAGGTGGCCCGCGCCGACCGCGATGAACACGGTGCCGGGCCGTGCGAGGCGCTGCTGGATCCAGCCCGCCCAGGCGGCGTTGCGGTCGGTGAAGAGGATCCGGTGCAGGGCGCGGCCCTCCTCGCCGTCCTCCTCGTTGCCTTCGTTGGTGATCGCGGCCAGGCGCTGGACATCGCCCGTCGACCAGGCAGTGAGCATCTCCGGAAGCTTCTCGCCGATCTCGTCGATCTCCTCGACCCCCTGGACGAGCTGGGCGATCTGCAGGGCTTCGGGCATGGCGTCGAAGATGCGGAGCTGATGCTCCATGCCCTCGAGCTCGCCGATCGGCATCGACCGCGCCTGGGCGGCCCGGGTCAGCACCATCTCGGGGCCGTTGTCGCCGCTCATGCCGATCTTCTGCGCGCTCATGGCGGCCATGGTCATCCCGACGAACCAGGGCTCGAACCGGTCGAAGGCGCCGTTCGGGACGCCGAGCTCGCCGAGCTCCCGGTTCAGCGCCGCATTCTGCGCCGGCGTCAGCCGCGAGGAGATGGTGCGGCCCTGCCGGTCGACCGCATATTGCAGGATCATGCTCTGCAAGGCCGCGGGATTCTCCGGAATCCGCGCCTCGAGCACGAGCTCGCGCGAGGCGTCGAAGGCGGTCTTCACCTCGTCGTTGAACCAGGTGCGGCCGTCCAGCAGGTGGATGGTCCCGAACAGGTAGATGGTCGTGTCCGCGTCGCGGACCACCCAGAGCGCGGGGTCGGCGTCGCGGTCCGCGCCCGGCAGAGGCGGCCGCGCCGGCGCGGCCGCAACATTGGCGGGCGCGGCCTGATTGTTGGCCGGGCTCGGTGCTTGGGCGCAGGCGAAGGCCGGCAGCAGCGCGAGCAGGGCGGCGAGGAACATCTTCTTCATTGCGGTCGAATCTCCGTGCTTTCAGAACATCCTAGCGGACGCGGTGGAAAAGTTTAGCCAGCCCCATCACCGCGACGAAGCCGATGAAGATGACGAAATGCATGGGTTCGCGGACGAGGCCGCCCTTCCAGAGCAGCAGCCAGACCGGATAGACGAGGACATAGGCGCCGGCTGCGGCGACCACCGATTTCTGCTTCGCCGCCTTCTCGAATTCATCGAGGTGGCGCCCGTAGAAGATGGCGCCGACGATCACGACGACCAGGAAGGCGGCGGCGAGGCTGATGGCCAGCGCCGGGGGCCAGAAGTGATTGGGGTCGAGCAGGTCGTCCGCCTGCGTGAAGCCGGCCGTGAACCCGCCGACGAAGCCGGCCACGAACAGGGTGCCGATAATCCAGAACTTGCGCCGCCGCCGGTTGCGCTCGAGCACCTCGCCCGAAGCCGCCCCCTCAGTCGCGCCCATTTTCGCCACCATCATTGAAAATCTCCTCGATGCTCGCCCCGAACAGCCGCGCCAGCCGAAAGGCCAGCGGCAGCGAGGGATCGTGCTTGCCCGTCTCGATCGCGTTCACCGCCTGGCGGGACACGCCGATCCGGCCGCCAAGCTCCGCCTGGCTCCAGCCGCGCTCGGCCCTGAGTACCCGCAAACGATTCTGCACTCTCGTCACTCCCATGTCAGCCGAGGCTGACGATGTGTCATGGAAACCTGACTAGGCGATTCGCAAAATACTGTCAAGCGTACCTGACATAATGACAAGAAAGACTGACTTCTCGCTCTCGAGCCGTCGCAAGCCGCCGTTAACGGCTGTCCGCCTAGGCTCCGGGCCGACCCCGCATTTTCCGGAGGGACGCATGAGAGGCTATTGGATTGCCGCGGCCGGCGCGGTTGCGATCACCGCCATCACCGTGCCCGCACAGGCATGCGTCTACAGTCCGCCGCTGAACCTCGAAGACGTGCGTCACGCGGAGATGGTCGTCGTCGGGCGGATCGTGAACTACCGGATCGTCAGGGACGAGGCGGCGAGGCGGGAGCGCCGGGTCCTGGAGGCACGCTGGCCCGGGCTAGGCCCGCAGGCGCAGCGGCGACGGGCCCAGCGGACCAGCTTCCTGAGCGACTATGCGAGCTTCGATATCCTGGTCGAACAGGTCCTTGTCGGGCAGGCGGGGCGCGTGGTGAGCGTGACCTGGACCAACTCCACGTTCGGCGAGCCCGCGGCGATGCCGGAGGGGCGCTATCTGGTCGCGCTGCGCCGGCGTATCGGGACTGAGACATTGAGCCCGGTAAGTCCTCCTGTTCGATAGCCTTCATCTTCGCCGAGACGAGCAGGGAGGCCCGCGGCGTCCGGGAGATTCTCGCGCGTCGGTGAGGCCGCTCAGTAGATACGCTGCACTCTGAGGCCGCGGCTCTCCAGCATCGACTGGACGGAGACGCGGCCGGCCAGATGCCCCGCGCCGATCGCGAACAGGACCGTGCCCGGGCGGTCGAGGCGGCGGGCGAGCCAGTCGGCGAAGCCGCGGTTGCGGCGGGTGATCAGGCTTTCGTAGAGCTCGGGCGGGAGCGTCTCCATCTCGGCGGCAATGCCGTCGAGATTGCCGGTCAGCCAGTCGCTCTCGTCGGGATCGCCGGCCGGCTCGCCATTGATATAGGCGTCCACCGCCTCGTCCAGCATCGCCTGCTGGACGTTGAGCGGCATGCCGCGAAAGGCGCCGATCTGGTCGGCCGCCGTCTCGACGCCGGAAATCGGGCGGCCATTGGCGCGAAACTCCCGGGTCAGGGTCTCCTCGACGCCGGCCGCCGCTTCGGCCTCCTGCGCCGCGCTGCCCTCGCCGCCGGCATATTCCCGCGCCATCTGGGTGACGCCGAGGATCACCGCCACCGCCCAGGTCTCGAGATTGTCGAGGCTGCCTTCCGGAATCTCCAGTTCGCGCAGCATGCGGGCGAGGCCCGCCCGCCGGTTCGCCGAGACGCGCTGCAGGACGGGCACCGACTTCGCCATCCGCATCATCGCGAAGGCATCGAGATTGCTGGCGCTCATCTCCTGGTCGGTCAGCTCCAGCACCAGCTCCTGCGCGTTGCCGGCGATCCGGTTGAAGGTCGCCGAGCGCCAGCGCAGCTGCGGGTGGAGAATATGGACGGTGCCGAACAGGTAGATGCGGGTGTCGTCGTCGGAGAGCAGCCAGATGGCCGGGCGCGGCTCGCCCGGCGGCTGGACGAAGGGGGCGGGCGTGCGCGGCCGGGCCGCCGGCGCGGTTTCGGCGAGCGCCGGCCCGGCGAGCCAGAGCGCGCCGAGCAGGCCGACCAGCATTTTCCTGCCCCAACCCATCCTCATCCCGTTCTAACCCTTGTGCGATTCCGTTTCCTTGACCCATCCTGCCCCATGCGCCAAAGCGAAGCGACCTTTTGTTGCACCTGCGAAGGAAAAAAGAAGGCAAGAAATGGGGGCCTCGCTGTCTTTCCAGCGCCTGATCCTGACGCTCCACGATTATTGGAGCCGGCAGGGCTGCGTCATCCTGCAGCCCTATGACATGGAGATGGGCGCCGGGACCTTTCATCCGGCGACAACCCTGCGCGCGCTCGGCCCCGATCCCTGGAAGGCCGCCTATGTCCAGCCCTCGCGCCGGCCGACCGACGGCCGCTACGGCGAGAATCCGAACCGGCTGCAGCATTACTACCAGTATCAGGTGATCCTGAAGCCGAGCCCGCCCGATTTGCAGGCGCTCTATCTGGGCAGCCTCGCCGCGATCGGCGTGGACGCGCTGAAGCACGACATCCGCTTCGTCGAGGACGACTGGGAATCACCGACCCTCGGCGCCTGGGGGCTTGGCTGGGAGGTCTGGTGCGACGGCATGGAGGTCACCCAGTTCACCTATTTCCAGCAGGTCGGCGGCTATGACTGCAGGCCGGTGGCCGGCGAGCTCACCTACGGGCTGGAGCGGCTCGCCATGTACATCCAGGGCGTCGACAGCGTCTACGATCTCGCCTTCAACGATGACGGGGTGACCTACGGCCAGGTCTTCCGCGAGAACGAGGTCGAGTTCAGCGCCTATAATTTCGAGGTCGCGGACACGGACAGCCTGTTCGACCGCTTCCGCCAGGCCGCCGAGGAATGCCGCCGCTGCATCGAGGCGAAGCTGCCGCTCCCCGCCTACGACCAGGCGATCAAGGCAAGCCACATCTTCAACACCCTGCAGGCGCGCGGCGTGATCTCGGTCGCCGAGCGCCAGGCCTATATCGGCCGGGTACGCGAGCTGACCAAGGGCGCCTGCCAGGCCTGGATGGAAAAGAACGGATGGGCGGCATGACGAGGCGTCCCCTTGATCCTCCCCGGGACGGGGAGGGGGACCGCGCGAAGCGCGGTGGAGGGGGCGGGCCGACCTTGCGCCGACCCACCGTTTACGTTGCGCGCAGGCTTCGCCGAGCCCTGACCCTACCAGAGGCGCTCTTGTGGCAACGCCTTCGCGGTTCGCCCGAGGGCATCGCATTTCGCAAGCAACACCCGATCGACCCCTATGTTGCCGATTTCTACTGCAGCACGGCCCGCCTGGTCATCGAGATCGACGGCGAGGCGCACGACAGGGGTAGCAGGCCGCAGCGTGACCAGGTGCGCGACGCATTCCTGCGTGAGAAAGGATATCGTGTGCTGCGCATAGCGGCTGGAGAAATCTTAAACGATCCCGATGGGGTCGCTGCTTCCATTGTGGGATATGCGGCCAACCCCCTCCACCACCGCGCTGCGCGCGGCGGTCCCCCTCCCCGTGCCGGGGAGGATCGGCGATGAGCGATTTCCTGCTGGAATTGCTCTCCGAGGAAATTCCCGCGCGGATGCAGGACAAGGCGCGGGCTGATCTCGCGCGGCTGTTCGAGGAGCGGCTCGGCGAGGCGGGGCTGAAGGCGGAGGCGGTCACCACCTACGCCACGCCGCGGCGCCTCGTGCTCATGGCGAGCGGCCTCCCCGAGGCGACCGAGGCGGTTTCCGAGGAGCTGAAGGGGCCGCGCACCACGGCGCCGCCGCAGGCGCTGGAGGGCTTTCTGCGCAAGACCGGGCTGGGACAGGACCAGCTCGAGGAGCGGGACGGGACCTGGTTCGCGACCATATCGCGGGCCGGGCGTCCGACCGCGGCGGTCCTCGCCGAAGCCATCCCGGCCATCGTCCGCGGCTTTCCCTGGCCCAAGTCGATGCGCTGGGGCGAGGCCTCGGTCTCGACCGAGAGCCAGCGCTGGGTGCGGCCGCTGCACGGCATCGTCGCCATCCTCGGGGACAAGGTGATCGACTTCGAGGTCGCGGGCGTCACCTCGGGCGCGACGACCGTCGGGCATCGCTTCCATCACCCGGGCCCGATCACGATCGGGGGTGCCCGGGACTATCTCGAGAAGATGCGCGCCTGCCACGTCGTCGTCGACCAGGAGGAGCGCAAGGCGATCATCCGCAAGGAGTCCGACAAGCTCCAGCGCAAGACCAGGACCTTGCAGGACGAGGGTCTGGTCAGCGAGAATGCCGGCCTCACCGAATGGCCGGTCCCGCTGAAGGGCAGCTTCGACACCGCCTTCCTCGCGCTGCCGCCGGAACTCATCCGGCTCACCATGCGGGTGAACCAGAAATTCTTCGCCTGCCTGAACGCGGACGGCCAGCTCTGCAGCCGCTTCGTCTGCGTCGCCAATATCGACAGCTCCGATCCTGCGGCGGTGATTGCGGGCAACGAGAAGGTGCTGGCCGCCCGCCTGTCGGACGCCCGGTTCTTCTGGGACCAGGACGTCAGGATTCCGCTGGCCGAGCAGGCGCAGAAGCTCAACCAGATCGTCTTCCACGAGAAGCTCGGCACGATTGCGGACAAGGTCGAGCGCGTCGCCAAGCTCGCCCAGTGGCTGGTCAACGAGCGGCTGGTGAAGGGCGCGGACCCGCTCGACACTTTGACCGCAGCCCGGCTCGCCAAGGCGGACCTCGTCACCGAGCTGGTGGGCGAGTTCCCCGAATTGCAGGGCGTGATCGGCGGCTATTATGCCCGCGCGCAGGGGCTGCCGGACGCGGTCGCGACGGCGATCGGCGACCATTACAAGCCGGCGGGGCAGGGGGACGAGGTCCCCACCGATCCGGTGACGGTGGCGGTCAACATCGCCGACCGGCTCGACACGCTCGTCGCCTTCTTCTCGATCGGCGAGAAGCCGACCGGCTCGCGCGATCCCTTCGCGCTGCGCCGGGCCGCTCTGGGCTTCCTGCAGATATTGACCAAGAACGATCTGCGCCTGCCGCTCAGCGACGTGCTGGTGCAGGCGGCGGTGCTCAACATCGTCTCGCGGCTCGGCGCGATCTCGACGGTCACCTTCCCCGATTTGCTCGACAGCGACGATCACGAGCATGAGATCACCGCGGAGGTCGGCACCTACACCTACCGCCATGGCGACCGGGTCGTGGTGCGCTGGAAGGCCGAGCTGACCCCGAATATCGAGCGCGGCAAGATCATCCAGGAGGCCCAGGATCTGAGCGAGGCGATCCTCGATTTCCTGGAGGACCGGCTCAAGGTCCAGCAGCGCGAGGCCGGCGTCCGCCACGATCTGATCGACGCGGTGTTCGCAGCCCAGAAGCCGGGCGGCGGCGGCGAGGATGACCTCGTCCGCCTGCTCGCCCGGGTCAGGGCGCTGCAGAATTTCGTGGAATCGCCGCAGGGCGCAGACCTGCTCGCCGGCTACAAACGCGCCGCCAACATCCTGAAGAAGGAAGGCTGGGAGCATGAGCAAATCCCGGTCCGTCCCGAACGGAATCGGGGCACGGCGCAGGACGAGTTCGTCGATGGCGTCCGAGTTTCCGGCTACGCGCCCCAGATCGAGGAAACCGAGCTGGACGACGCGCTCGACGCGGCCGAGCCCAAGGTGAGGGCGGCCCTGGCGGACGAGGAATATGAGCGCGCCATGGCAGCGCTGGCGAGCCTGCGCGCCCCGGTCGACGCCTTCTTCGACAAGGTGACGGTCAACGATCCGGATCCGGCGACGCGGGAGCTGCGTTTGAACCTGCTCGCCCGGATGCGCAGCGCCGTGCATCGGGTGGCGGATTTCTCGAGAATCGAAGGTTGAGATGACGCGTCACGTCTACCGCTTCGGCGGCGGCGCCTCGGACGGCGAGGCCGGGAACAAGAACCTGCTGGGCGGAAAGGGCGCCAATCTCGCGGAGATGGCCGCGATCGGCCTGCCGGTGCCGCCCGGTTTCACCATCGCGACGCCGGCCTGCGCGCTCTATTACGAGAAAGGCGAGGGCTTCCGGGATGCCGTCGCGGCCCAGGTAGGCGAGGGGATCGCGCATATCGAGGCGGTGACCGGCAAGAGGTTCGGCGATCCTGCCGATCCTTTGCTCGTCTCGGTCCGCTCGGGCGCGCGCGTCTCCATGCCGGGCATGATGGACACGGTCCTCAACCTCGGCCTCAACGACGAGACCGTGCAGGGACTGGCCGCGGCCTCGGGCGATGCGCGCTTCGCCTGGGACAGCTACCGGCGCTTCATCCAGATGTATGCGGATGTGGTCCTCGGCCTCGATCATGGCGCCTTCGAGGAGGCGCTGGAGATCGCCAAGGAGGACAAGGGTGTCCATCTCGACACTGAGCTCGAGGCCGGCGACTGGGAGAGGCTGGTCCGGCGCTACAAGGCTCTGGTCGAGGAGCTCTGGGACCGGCCCTTCCCGCAGGACGTGCACGAGCAGCTCTGGGGCGCGGTGGGCGCCGTCTTCGGCTCCTGGCAGTCGGAGCGGGCCAAGGTCTATCGCCGGCTCAACCATATTCCGGGCGACTGGGGCACCGCGGTCAACGTCCAGGCGATGGTCTTCGGCAATATGGGCGACACGTCGGCAACGGGCGTCGCCTTCACCCGCGATCCCTCGACCGGCGAGCGGGCCTATTATGGCGAATATCTGATCAACGCGCAGGGCGAGGACGTCGTCGCCGGCATCCGCACGCCGCAATATCTGACCCGGGCGGCGCGCGAGAAAGCGGGGGCGAAGGCGCTCTCGATGGAAGAGACGATGCCGGACGTGTTCGCCGAGCTGGCGCGCGTCTTCGAGCTGCTCGAGCGCCATTATCGCGACATGCAGGACATCGAGTTCACCGTGGAGCGCGGGACGCTCTGGATGCTGCAGACCCGGTCCGGCAAGCGCACCGCCAAGGCGTCGCTGCGGATCGCGGTGGAGATGGCCGAGGAGGGGCTGATCTCGGAGGACGAGGCGATCCTGCGCATCGATCCCGCCCAGCTCGACCAGCTGCTCCACCCGACGCTCGACCCCGGCGCCGAGCGCCACGTGATCGCCAAGGGCCTGCCCGCCTCGCCGGGCGCGGCCTGCGGCAAGGCGGTGTTCGACGCCGACACGGCCGAGGCCTGGAAGCAGGCCGGGGAGAAGGTGATCCTCATCCGCGTCGAGACCTCGCCGGAGGACATTCACGGCATGCACGCGGCAGAAGGCATCCTCACTGCCCGGGGCGGCATGACCAGCCATGCGGCGGTCGTGGCGCGCGGCATGGGCCGCCCTTGCGTCTCCGGCGCGGGCTCGCTGGCGATCGACTATAAGGCGAAGTCCCTGCGTGTCGCCGGCCATGAGGTGCCCGAGGGGACGATCATCACCATCGACGGCACGACCGGCGAGGTGATGCTCGGCGAGGTGCCGACCGTGCAGCCCGAGCTGGTCGGGGATTTCGGCACGTTGATGGCCTGGGCGGACACGAAGCGGCGCCTCAGGGTCCGTACCAATGCCGAAACCCCGCTCGACTGCCGCACCGCGCGCGAATTCGGCGCCGAGGGCATCGGCCTCTGCCGCACCGAGCATATGTTCTTCGACGCCGAGCGGATCATGAATGTCCGCCGCATGATCCTCGCCGAGGACGAGGCGGGCCGCCGTGCCGCGCTCGCCGACCTGCTGCCCGCCCAGCGCGCGGATTTTGCCGAGATCTTCCGGATCATGGCGGGCCTCCCGGTGACGATCCGCCTGCTCGATCCGCCTTTGCACGAATTCCTGCCGCACACCGACGAGGAGATCGCGGAAGTCGCGGAGGCGGCGGGCGTGCCGCCGGCGGCGCTGAAGCGCCGGGTCGGCGAGCTGCACGAGTTCAACCCGATGCTTGGGCACCGAGGTTGCCGTCTCGGCATCACCTACCCCGAAATCTACGAAATGCAGGCCCGCGCGATCTTCGAGGCGGCGCTGGAGGTCGAGCAGGCGCCGATCCCCGAGGTGATGGTGCCGCTGGTCGCGACCAGGGCCGAGCTGGCGATCATCCGCGCCCTGATCGAGCGGACCGCCGAGGCGGTGTTCGCGGAGCAGGGCGCGCGCGTCGACTATCTGATCGGCACGATGATCGAGCTGCCGCGGGCCGCGCTCGCCGCCGGGGAGATCGCGAAGGAGGCGGCCTTCTTCAGCTTCGGGACGAACGATCTCACGCAGACCGCGTTGGGCGTCAGCCGCGACGACGCCGGCCGGTTCCTCACCCAATATGTCGAGAAGGGAATTTTCGCCCGCGACCCGTTCGTCAGCCTCGACGTCGAGGGCGTCGGCGAGCTGATCATGATCGCGGCCGAGCGGGGCACGCTGGTCAAGCCCGATCTCAAGCTCGGCATTTGCGGCGAGCATGGCGGCGACCCGGCGAGCATCGCCTTCTGCGAGAAGGTCGGCCTCGATTATGTCAGCGCCTCGCCCTACCGTGTCCCGATCGCGCGACTCGCGGCGGCGCAGGCGGCGCTTCGGAAGGGACAGGGATGAGCCTGCGCGGACGATCGGTCGACGATCCCGACGATCAGTATTGGATCGATCTCGTCGCGCAATATGGCCACGCGGTCGTTCAGGTTGCCGACGGCGAGGCCGAAGCCACCGACGAGCCGGAATTCGCCTACTCGATGGGCGCGTTCGAATCCTATGGCGCGCCGGAGCTGATCGTCTTCGGACTGCGCGGCGATATCGCGGCGCAGATCATCAATGACGTCCTTGGTGCCTGCCAGGCGGGGCGGCGCTTCCGCTCCGGGGTCCTGGAACACGGCTTGGTCGGCGGCGACCTACCGCTTGTCTTCCTCGACGCCAATCGCCGCCTAGGCGTGGAATATGCGACCTATGCCGACTGGTATTACGAGCGGCAGCCTTTCCCCCTCTGCCAGATATTCTGGCCGGCGAAGAATGGCTGTTTTCCCTGGGACGCTGATTGTCCTCCAGAGGTGCGAAAGTTGCAGGTCGACCTGACGGCAAACCGCTACGGCGGATTGTCCCACTAGAGCGGACCCGGCCGGTCGCGGTCGTCGTGGCGGGCCTCGTCCTTCGCGGCGGCGTGGCGGAGCGAATCCATTTCGGCCGCCTCACGCCGGTTGCGATCGACCGTTTCGTCATATTCGCGTTTCAGCCGGGCGTTCTCGGCTTCAAGCTCCTCTCGCTTGGCCACCTCCTCGCGGTAGCGCCCCTTCCACTTGGGGCTGGCGAGCAGGGCCATGCCGAGCACCAGCCCGAGCACGAAGGCGAGCAAAAGGATCAGCCACTGGTCGGGCGTGAAGGACATGCGCCTCTCCTCGGATCGTTTCGGGGAACAACCGTCCCCGCCGACCGAGGTTCCGGATCAGTTGCCGGCGATGAGGGCGTCGTTGATCGAGCAGGCGGCCGGGCCGAGGATGACGATGAACAGCACCGGCAGGATGAACAGGATCAGCGGCACCGTCATGATCGCGGGCAGGCGCGCGGCCTTTTCCTCGGCGCGCATCATGCGCTCGTTGCGGAATTCGGCCGAGAGGACGCGCAGCGCCGAGGCGAGCGGCGTGCCGTATTTCTCGGTCTGGATCATGGTCGTGACCACGCCGCGCACCGAATCCAGGTCGATGCGCTTGGCCAGATTCTCGAAGGCGAGGCGGCGGTCGGTGAGGAAGCCGAGCTCGATCGAGGTCAGGGCGAATTCGTCGCCCAGCTCCGGATAGGCCTTGCCAAGCTCGCGCGAGACGCGGGCGAAGGCGGCGTCGACCGTGAGGCCGGCCTCGGCGCAGATCACCAGCAGGTCGAGCGCGTCGGGCAGGCCCTTGCGGATCGCCGAGGTGCGCTTGTCGATCTTGTTCTTCAGCCACAGATCGGGCGCCTTGTAGGCGAGGATGAAGGTGCCCGCGACCAGGGCATATTTCTTGAACGAGCCCCAGTCCGGGAAATAGTCGTAGATATAGACCAGCCAGATGATGAAGCTGCCGAGCACGATCGGCAGGATCAGCCGCGCGAAGATGACGACGAAGGCGAGGTCCTTGGAGCGGATGCCGGCCTGCATCAGGCGCGCCTGCGCCTTCACCACCTGATCCTCCTGGAGGACCTTGAGCGAGGAGAGGATGCCGCGGACCTTGTCCGCCATCTCGTTCTTGTTGGTGATGTTCTTGCGCCGCTTCGACGTGGAGGCGACGATGCCGGCCTTCAGCTGTTCGCGCCGCTCCTGGAGCGCCTTGACGCGCTTGCCCATGGGATCCCTGACGGTGGCGGCAGCGTAAATCGCGACCAGCACGGCAAACGTCGCCACGGCGGCGAGGATGCTCCCCACCATGACGAAGTCGATCCCGAGGATCGTGCCGCCAGACGAAGGTGTCGACATATCCGGTCTGCCCCTTCGCTCAGATCTCGAAGTTGATCATGCGCGACATGATGAACGCGCCGATCCCCATCCACACCAGGCCGCCGCCGCCGGCGATCATCAGCCGCTCGTCGATGAAGAAATTCTGCATGTAGCTGCCGTTGATCCACCAGATCAGGCCGAAGACGATGAAGGGCAGGGCGCCGATGATATAGGCGGACGCCTTGGATTCCGACGACATGGCGCGGATCTTGAGCTTCATCGCGGCGCGCTTGCGCAGCACGTCGGCGAGGTTGGACAGGGTCTCGGCCAGGTTGCCGCCGGTCTCGCGCTGGATGGCGAGGCTGATCACGAAGAACTGGAATTCCGGCGTGCCGAGCCGCTGCGCGGTCTCGTTCAGCGCCGCGTCCATGGTCCGGCCGATCTTCATCTTGTCGGTGACCTGGCGGAACTCGTAGCCGACCGGATCCTGAATCTCCTCGGAGACGACCTGCATCGTCTCGGAGATGGGCAGGCCCGAGCGCAGGCCGCGCACCATCAGCTCGATCGCATCCGGGAACTTGGCGTTGAAGGCCTTGATCCGCCGGGCGATCAGCTTGGAGACGACCATGTGCGGCAAGGCGACGCCGATCAGCAGGCCGACGGTGATCGCGAGCAGGATCGGTAGGCCCTGGAAGGTGAGCAGCGCGACCATGCCGACGGCGAGGCCGACCGAGGCGATCACATATTGGCCGAGCCGCCAGGTCTTGCCGGTCTGCGACAGCCGGAGCTGCAGCAAGGCTGGGTTGGGGATGAAGCGCTTGGCGAAGCTGTCGCTCTTACTCGCCCGCTGCGCGAAGATCTTGCGCATCTGCGCCTGCGCGACCGATTCCGACGAGCGGCTGTGCCGCTCGCGGACGCCCTCGAGACGCCGGGTGACGAGCTTGTTGGTCGCCGGCCCGGAGAGGGCGGCGAACAGCAGGAGCACCGCACCCAGGGCCCCCCCGAACAGCAAGATCGTATCAAGCGACGGCATTTCGCCTCCCTGGTCTCGTCACGAATCCCGAGGCGACGCTCAGGCCGCCTGCGTGGACGCCTCCTTCGGCTTCTTCGCGACGAGGGACTTCAGATTGAACTTGCCGAGCAGCGAGCTGCCGCCGGCCTTGGCCGGTTCGTCACCAGCCTCGGCATCCTGGTCGACGGTGCGCGTCAGCAGATCGCCGAACGGCTGCGTCAGCTTTGCCGACTTGGTGACCTTGGCGAGCGGCTGGCCAAGCTTGGCCGACTGCGAGGCGGCCTTGGCGTCGAAGGGGAGGACGATGTCGACCTTGCGTTCGATCGAATGCTCGAAGTCCTTGCGGCTCACCTCCTGCACGGCGGCCTGAACCCGGTTGGCGACCACGATCACGCGGGCCTGCGGGGCATTGGCCTTGAGCCAGGAGAGGATGCGGATCGCATCGCGCGTGCCGGCGAGGGTGAACTCGACCACCACAACGACGACATGGACGTCGCCGAGCAGGTGCGGGAACTGCACCATCATGTTGCGCGGCATGTCGATCACCGTGCCCTCGAAGGCGTGGCGGATCTCTTCCTGCAGCTGATAGAAGGCAGAGCCGTCGGTCATCATCGACTGGTTGATCGGCGCCTCGGCGCTGAGCACGCAGAGCTTGTCATTGGCGCGCACCATCGCGCGCTCGATGAACAGGCCGTCGATGCGGCTCGGATTCTCGATCGCGTCGGTGAGACCGCGGCCGGGCTCGAGGTCGAGCGCCAGCGCGCCGGTGCCGAAATGCACGTCGAGGTCCAGCAGCGCCGTCGAGCGGCCGGCCTTGTCACCCATCAGCCAGGCGAGGCTGGTGGCCACCGTCGAGGCGCCGACGCCGCCGCGGACGCCGATCACCGCGGCCATGACGTTCGGCTTCTCGTTCGCGGACTCCATCAGGCGCGGGCCGGAAATGGTCATCTGCGCATTGGCGAAGGCATCGCGCAGCTGATCGGCCGAGAAGGGCTTCAGCAGATAGTCCTGGATGCCCGAGGCGACGAGGTCGCGATAGAGACGGACGTCGTTCACCTGGCCGGCGGCGATCACCACCGTGCCCGGCTCGCAGACCTCGGCGAGCGCGTTGATGTCGTTCAGCGGGTCGCCGCTCTCGGAAAGGTCGACGAACAGGATGGACGGGCTCGCCGCGACCGACAAGGTCTGCACGGCGTTGCGCAGGCCGCCCTTGTTCACCTTCTCAGGCGACCAGCCATGCTCGACCGCGATCGGGCGCAGCATCTCGGCCGTCGTCTCGTCGGCTACGAAAGCCTGGAAGGGGTCACGAAGACCCGATCCGCGGTGGAAAGGCGCGTTCACTGGCCACCTCCGGAGCTGCGCGTGGACGGTGCCGGCAGCGGCTGGTTGCCGGTCGGCTGACGTGTGCGGTAGGAGCCGACGGCACGGCCGGCGACCTGCGCGCTCTCACGACCCGAGCCTTCCTGGCCGCGGACCAGATCGTCGGGATTGGCGACCATCGCGGCGAGGTTGGAGTTGGTCGCGCAGCCATAATTGGAGTCGGTGCGGACCGGCGAGTCGATGCCGGGATTGGTGTAGGACGGGCAGCTGTCGACCCGGGCGCTGGACCGGCTCGCCACGACCCGGATCGTGCCGGGCGCGATCTCGCCTTCGGTCACCGGCGCAGCGGCGTCCGCGAGCAACAGGCCGAAATCGCCGGCCACCCGGCCCACGTCGGCGCGGGCGCCCGCGGAGGCATAGCCGCGCGGCTCGTCGATGGTGATGCGGTCGCCGTAGCGCGCGCCGATCGATTCGAGCCAGGCGCCGAACCGGTTGAGCTCGGCCTCGGAGACCCGGTCGCCCTCGACGCGCAGGTCGAGGACGTAATTGGTATGTTCGACCACCGGCTGATGCACCGAATAGACGCTGTAATTGCTGCGCGCGTTCAGCTGCGCGGGCTGGCCGGTGGCGCAGGCACTCACGGCGAGGCCGAGGGCGCTGACCGCGGCGATTCTGATCAGGCGAGACATGGTGGCGGCGTCCTTTCGATCTCGGGCGGTCATCACAAGTTGAACCCGGGCTGGGCCGAGGCGCTGGCGGGCGGCTGCGTCGCGGGCGTGCCGCCCCCGCTGGCCTGGCCGGTCGCGGCCGGCGGCGTCGCGGCGCCGGTCGTGACCCCCGGCCGCACGGTGCGCGGCTCGGCGGCGGTCGGCATCGGCCGCGGCTCGTTGCGGCTCGCATTGGTCGTGCCGAGCAGCAGGCGCGAGGCCTCGTCCGGATTGCGGTAGCCGTCAGTCGGCAGCACGACCTGGTTGGCCGAGACCGGCCGGACCAGATAGGGCGTCACCACGATCATCAGCTCGGTCTCCTCGCGGCGGTAGCGCGTGGAGCGGAAGAGCGCGCCGATGATCGGGATGTTGCCGAGGCCGGGCTGGCGCGCGATCGAATTGGAGTTCGAGTTGCGCAGCAGGCCGCCGATCACGAAACTCTGGCCGGAGCCAAGCTCGACCGTGGTCTCGGCGCGCCGCGTGGTCAGCGACGGGATTTCGAACCCATTGAAGCGGACGCTGCCGGTCGCGCTGAGCTCGGAAACCTCCGGGCGGACGCGGATCGAGATGCGGCCGTTCTCGAGCACGGTCGGCGAGAAGGCGAGGCCCACGCCATATTGTTTGTACTCGATGGTCACCGTGCCCAGCGACTGCGGGATCGGGATCGGGAACTCGCCGCCGGCGAGGAAGGTGGCGGTCTCGCCCGAAAGCGCGACCAGGGTCGGCTCGGCGAGCGTCACCACCTGGCCGGTGGTTTCGCCGAGGTCCAGCGAGCCCAGCAGGTCGACGCCGAGCAGGCGTCCGGCGGCGGCGAGCGTGCCGCCCGGGGAGACGCTGGTGACGACCGAGGTGCCGCTGCCGCCCGAGGTGACGTTGACGCCCATCGGACCGCCCGGATTGAACTGGACGGCGGCGCCCCGGCCCTGGCCGATGCCGAACTGGAAGCCGCCCGTCTGGTCGGCGGAGGTAACGTTGACGCCGATGTCGCGGGCCAGCGAGCGGCTGACCTCGGCGATGCGGACCTGGAGATAGACCTGCTGCGGCGTTGCCGTGCGCAGGCGGCTCACCACCTCGACATTGGCGCCGACGAAGGCCTTGACGAGGCGCTCCGCCTCGGCGGCGTCGGAAGGCTGCGCGACCGTGCCGGTCAGCAACACCATGCCGTTCATCGGCGTGGCGGTGATGTCGGCCTCGGGCATCGCGACCTCGAGCATCTGCGCGACCGAACCGAGATTCTGGCCGACGCGGACATTGGCC
The DNA here is from genome assembly GCF_035626655.1 of Allosphingosinicella sp. GTDB lineage: Bacteria > Pseudomonadota > Alphaproteobacteria > Sphingomonadales > Sphingomonadaceae > Allosphingosinicella. Next base: position 77,582 of record NZ_DASPNF010000020.1, on the reverse strand, counting down.
GAATAGACGACCCGGCCGGAGCGGTCGGTCGCATAGACCGTGGTGTTCCCCGCGGTCTTGCCGAAGATGTAGATCTGGCTCGGCGTGCTGGCATGCACGTCGGCGATATTCTCGTCGGCGACGAACACCTCGGCGACCTGGCCGGTCGGGCGGACCATGCGGCCGGTGCCGACGGACAGGGTCACGTCATTGGCCGGGGCGAGCGTGCCCTGGGCCATGGCGGGAGCGCCGGACGTGGCCGCCATCAGGCCCGCCGTCAGCGCGGCGGCGATGGCGGTGCGCAGACCGGCCCGCCGGATTTTGCTCTTGCTCGTCATCTCAACGACCCCCCACCGGAACCACTGTGACATTGTTGCCCCGGGCGATGCGGACCACCGGACCCACGGGCTGGCTCGGGGCGGCGGCGATGCCGCTGGGAGCCTGACGTCCAGCATTGCTTTCGTTATTGCCCCGGGCCCGCGAGGGCACGGTGCTGCGCTGGAAACGGGAAACCTCGGCACCGACCGTGTAGGTCGGGTTGTTGTCGATCGGGCGGCTCGCGATCTGGAGCAGCAGCTGCCGCTCGGCGCGCGGATCCTGGCCCGCCGGAACCGTCACCTCGCCGGAGGCGATGGCCCGCTCGAGCTCGGCATTGTTGTCCGCGAGGCTGCGCAGCGACAGCGAGAGCTGGCCGATGGTCTGGGCGACCGCGATCTTCTCGGCGATCTTGGGCGTCGCCTCGAAGGTGATCGTCGAAACGGTCTGGGCGACCTGGTTGCCGTTCTCGTCGCGCGAGTTCAGTCGCTGGTCGACCGCGAGCACGCGGATGTTGCGGACGATCGTCTCGGAGGCGCGCAGCGGCGGGCCCTCGCCGCCGCCCTCGACCTCCTGGGTCAGGACGAGGTCGACCCGGTCGCCCGGGAAGACGAAGCCGGCGACACCGGAAGTGGCCGAGACGCCGACGGTCACGGCGCGCATGCCCGGCCCGAGCGCCGCGGCGAGGAAGCCGCGCTCGCCGGGGCGAACGATCGCGCCCTGGGTCAGCGGCTGGCCGGCGGTGATCTCGGAGCGGACGACGGTGCCGATCAGGCTCTGCGGATCGGCGCCGCCCTCGCCACGGGCGAAATAGGCGTCCTGCACCAAGCCCTGCGGCCAGGGCTGGTAGCGGAAGGCTTCGGCGTCGATGATCGTGCCGACCGGCAGCGTGCGGGTCGCGACCAGGACTTCGGGGCCCTGCGGCGCCTGCTGCGGCGTCGCCTGCGCTTCGGGCGCTGAGGCACCCGAGAACATGTTCTTGGCCATGATCGCGGTGACGCCCGCGATGAGGAGTGCGCCTACGAGCAGCACGATTTTCTTGACGTCCATGGCGTTCGGCGCCCCCTTTGCGGGCCTGAGTAGAAATTTCAGGCCTTACTCATCATCCAAACTGGTTAAGAAAACGTTCGCTAATCAGCCAAAGCCCCCCGAATGCGATGGCCACCCCGTAGGGAATTTCGAGCTTGTCCTCGCGCTTCGCGAGCTTGTGGCGGATCAGGTAGCCGAGGGTCAGCACGCCCCCCGCGACCGACATCAGGAAGACCAGCACCAGCACCGCCTTCCACGGCAGCCACAAGGCCAGAGCCGCGATCAGCTTGACGTCGCCGCCGCCCATCGCGCCCATCGCGAAGGCCGCCGCGAACACCCAGAAGGCGACGAAGGCGATCCCGATCTGCATCGCCATGTCGGGCCAGACCGAGAGACCGGTGCTGAGCCAGAAAGGAATGGCGCCGAGGGCGATGGCCAGGTTCAGCCAGTTCGGAATGGTGCGGGTCTTCAGATCCCACCAGCAGCAGGCCAGCAAGGCCGCCGCCAGCACGACGAGCAGGAGGGTCGGCATCGCCGCCCAAAGCCATTGCAAAATTCCGGTTAGCCCCACGTTCATGCTGGCAGGGTCTAGACGCCGTTGCTTTCCAAACCGTAACCGTGCGCCATGGTAAATGAGCAACAGGGCTGGCGCATTCACCCCGCCGCCGCGGTCTTTTCGAATTGGGCGGCACCGGACGGGATGACGCTGCGCCGGATGGACTGGCCGGCGGCGGCCCGCCGGAAGCCGCGCGGCAGCCTGCTGTTCGTGAACGGCCGCGGGGACTTCATCGAGAAATATCTCGAAACCTATGCCCGCTTCGCCGCCGCGGGCTGGCGCGTCACCAGCTTCGACTGGCGCGGCCAGGGCGGCTCGCAGGGGCCCGGCGCCGAGAAGGCGCTGGCCGGCTTCGACATCCTCGTGGACGATCTCGACGCGCTGATCGCCGACTGGCGCACCGCCGGGCCGGGCCCTTATGTCGTGCTCGGCCATTCGATGGGCGGCCACCTGGTGCTGAGGACGATCATCGACCGCAGGCCGGCGCTCGACGCGGCGATCCTGACCGCGCCGATGCTCGAGGTGAACAGCGCGCCCATCCCGATCCGGATCGCGCCCGATATTGCCGACACGATGTACTGCCTGGGCTTCGGCCGGACGCCGATGTGGAAGACACCGCCCGCGATGATCGTCCCGGGCGGGCGGCGCAACCGCAACCTGACCGGCTCGCGGGAACGCTATGAGGACGAACTTCACTGGTGGGGCGTTGAGCCCGGCTTCAATCTCGGCCCGCCGAGTTTCGGCTGGATGCGCGCCGCCTTCCGCTCGCGCGCGGCCACCTTCACGCCGGAGAAGCTGGGCAAGGTCGACCTGCCGATCCTGATCATCGGCGCCGAGAAGGACCGGCTGGTCAGCGCTGCGGCGATCCGCGAGGCGGCGGCGCTGCTGCCGCATGTGGAACTGGAGATGATGCCGGACGCCGCCCACGAGATCCTGCGCGACGCGGATCCGGTCCGCGACCGGGCGCTGGCGCGGATCGACGCCTTCCTGGCCGGGCTCAAGGCGTGAGCCGCTACGATATCGCCATCGTCGGCGCGGGCATGGCCGGCGCCGGGCTCGCCGCCGCGCTCGCCGGCGAGGCGCGCGTGCTCCTGCTCGAGGCGGAGGATCGGCCGGGCTATCACAGCACCGGCCGCTCCGCCGCCTTCTGGTCCGAGACCTATGGCGGACCCATGATCCAGCCGCTGACCAGCGCCTCGCGCGCCGCACTGGCGCCCTTCCTCAGCCCGCGCGGCTGCATCCACCTCGCCGATGCGGACGGCGTTGATGCCCTGGCCGCGCTCGCGGACGAATTTGCGGGCTCGGCCGTGCCGCTCCGGCCTCTGTCCCGGCCCGAGCTGGAAACCCGGCTCCCGGGTCTCAGGCCCGGCTGGGAGCAGGGTCTCGCCGAGCCGACCTGCGCCGACATCGACGTCGCCGCGCTGCATGCTTCCTGCCTGCGGGCGGCGGGCGCGGGGCTCGTCGTCAATGCCCGCCTGCAGGCGGCCGAACGGCGGGAGGGTTATTGGTCGATCGCCACGACGTCCGGCGGGTTCGAGGCCGGGATCCTTGTCAACGCCGCCGGTGCCTGGGCCGATGCGGTGGCGTTGCTGGCCGGCGAGAAGCCGCTCGGGATCACCCCCTATCGCCGGACCATCGTCCAGCTCCGCACCGACCCGCCGGCGCCGGCGGACCTGCCGTTGATCGTGGACGCGCTGGAGCATTTCTATTTCAAGCCGGAGGCGGGCGGGCGGCTCTGGCTGAGCCCGCACGACGAGACTCTGTCCGCGCCCTGCGATTGCGCGCCCGAGGAGCTGGACGTGGCGATCGCCATCGACCGGCTGGAGCGCGTGGTGGACTGGCGGATCGCGGCGGTCGAGCACAAATGGGCCGGGCTCAGGAGCTTCGCGCCGGACCGGCTGCCGGTCTACGGCTTCAGCGACAGCAGCCGCGGCTTCTTCTGGTGTGCGGGGCAGGGCGGCTTCGGCATCCAGACCGCGCCCGCCGCCTCGGCGCTGGCCGCCGGCCTCCTGCTCGGCCGGCCTGCGGGGGCGATCGATCCGGCGCCCTACTCGGCGGTGCGGTTCGCGTAGCGCAGCGCCTCGGCGCAGGCTAGCGCGTCGGCCCGGTCGTTCTCGGGATGGCCGCTATGGCCCTTCACCCAGTGCCACTCGATCCGGTGCGGCGCGCAGGCCTCGACCAGGGCCTGCCAGAGCTCGGCATTCTTGACCGGCTTCCTGTCGGCGGTGCGCCAGCCATTCTTCCGCCAGCCGTGGATCCATTTGGTGATGCCGTCGCGGACATAGACGCTGTCCGTATAGAGCTGGACGCGGCAAGGCCGCTTCAGCGCGTTCAGCCCCGCGATCGCTGCCATCAATTCCATGCGGTTGTTGGTGGTGAGCGGCTCGCCGCCGGACATCTCCTTCTCGCGCGCGCCCGCGCGGATGATGACGCCCCAGCCGCCCGGCCCGGGATTGCCCTTGCAGGCCCCGTCCGTGAACATGTCGACGTCGGTCAGGTCCGCGCTCACGCGGCTTCCAGGCCGGCGGGGAGCTTGAACACCATCCGCTCCTCGACGCCCTCGACGGGCTCCTCGGTCACCGCGAAGCGCTCGGCCAGCGCCGCGACGACCTCGCGGACGAGCACCTCCGGCGCCGAGGCCCCGGCGGTGATGCCGAGCGTGCGCACCCCGGCCAGCCAGGCGAAGTCGAGGTCGGTGCCGCGGCCGACGAGCCGGGCCCTGGTGCCCTCGCGCTCGGCGACCTCGACGAGGCGCAGCGAGTTGGAGCTGTTCGGCGCGCCGATCACCAGCAGCGCGTCGCAGCGCGCGGCGATCGCCTTCACCGCCGCCTGGCGGTTGGAGGTGGCGTAGCAGATGTCCTCGCTGCGCGGGCCCTGAATGGAGGGGAAGCGGCGCCTGAGGATCGCGACGATCTCGGCCGTATCGTCGACCGACAGGGTGGTCTGGGTGAGGAAGGCGAGCTGGTCCGGGCCGGCGGGCTCGACCGCCTCTGCGTCGGCCGCGGTCTCGATCAGGGTCATCCGCCCCTCCGGCACCTGGCCGAACGTGCCGATCACCTCGGGATGGCCGGCATGGCCGACGAACAGGATGTGGCGGCCGCGCTCGATCAGCCGCTCCGCCTGGCGGTGGACCTTGGAGACGAGCGGGCAGGTCGCGTCGAGATAGTTGAGGCCGCGCGCCTGCGCCCTGGCCGGCACCGCCTTGGGCACGCCATGCGCGGAGAAGACGACCGGCGCGCCGTCCGGCACCTTGTCAAGCTCGGGCACGAAGATCGCGCCCTTCGCCTTCAGGCTGTCGACGACGAACTTGTTGTGGACGATCTCGTGGCGGACATAGACGGGCGCGCCGTAGCGCTCCAGCGCCAGCTCGACGATGCGGATGGCGCGGTCGACGCCGGCGCAGAAGCCGCGCGGCGCGGCGATCAGCAGGGTGAGAGGGGGTTTCGCGGTCATCTGAGGTTCACTTGGGGGCGGCTCTACTCGATTGCCAGTTTGCACGAAAGCCTTGGGGCGCTAGGGAGGCGTCTCACGCACTTCTTCGGGGATTTCGCCTTGCGCCTGTTCACGTCCAAAGCGGCCGCCGCCGTCCTGTTCACTTTCGGCCTCGCCGCCTGCGCCCGCGAAGGCGACATCCAGCAAACCGGCATCCTGACCAGCTACACGGCCTGCCCGCCGGTGGCCGTGGTCGCGCCCGCCGGCGACGTCACCCTGTTCGATCCGGCCGGCAGCACCGATGCCAATGCGATCGACGTGGTCGCGAACATCACCAACGTCCGCTCGACCTGCACCGGCACCGACGTCGGCGAGAACATCATCACCGAGGTGACCTTCGACATCCAGGCCCGCCGCCGCGACAATCGCGGCGCGCGCAGCGTGACCCTGCCCTATTTCACGACCATCGTGCAGGGGAACACCAATGTCGTGGCGAAGCGAATCCGGCAGGTGACGCTCACCTTCGCCGACGGCGCCTACCGGACGAGCACCTCCGGAGCCGCGACCTCGCGCGTGCTGCGCTCCGCCGCCACCCTGCCGGAGGACATCCGCCGCCAGATCACCCGCGAGCGGCGCCCCGGCGCGGCCGACGCCGCGATCGACCCGATGTCCGATCCCGCCGTCCGCGCCGCCGTGGAGCGGGCCCGCTTCGAGGTGCTGCTCGGCTTCGAGCTGACCCCGGACCAGCTCCGCTACAACGCCACGCGCTAGCCGGCGCGCTGGGCGATTGACTCCTTCGGGCCGAGCGCCCACAGCAGCGCCCGTCCGTTAAAGGACGCGCGGGAGAGGGTCGCGCCTGCCGTGACCGCCGAAGGAGCAACCGCCCCGGAATCTCTCAGGCAGAAGGACCGCGCGTTCAGGACACTCTGGAAAGCGTCCGCCGTCGCCTTCGGCTATGGCGGACCACCGAAGGGGTAACCCACCTTCGCCCTGGCGGGCGATGGCGGGGAAAGCTCTCAGGTCCCGGTGACAGAGGGGGTATTGGAACCATCCGGCCGCTCATGCGGTCGGACCGATACGTCCGGAGCCGGCCTCATGAGCGAGAACGACCAAGCCCTTCCCCTCGACAGCTGGCACAGGAGCCGCGGCGGCCGCATGGTGCCCTTCGCCGGCTATGCAATGCCCGTCCAATATGAGGGCATCATCGCCGAGCATAAGTGGACGCGCGAGAGCGCCGGTCTGTTCGATGTCAGCCATATGGGTCAGCTGATCATCGGCGGCGCGGAGGCGGAGAAGGGGCTGGAGAGCCTGCTTCCGGCGGACCTCACCCTGCTGAAGGACGGGCGGCTGCGCTATTCGCTGCTGCTCAACGACGAGGGCGGGATCATTGACGATTTGATGGTCACGCGGCGCGGCAATCATTTCTACATGGTCGTCAACGGCGCCACCAAGGCGGGCGACATCGAGCATCTCGAGGCCCGGCTGCCGCGCGGGGCCGTGCTCGACCATATGAAGGACCAGGCGCTGCTCGCTTTGCAGGGACCCAAGGCGGCGGCCGCCCTGTCGCGGCTCGCGCCGGGCGTCGAGCAGCTTGCCTTCATGACCGGCGGGGCCTTCGAGATCGGCGGGGCGAAGGCCTGGATCAGCCGCTCGGGCTATACCGGCGAGGACGGCTATGAAATCTCGATCCTCGCCCGCGACGCCGAGATGGTGGCGACCCTGCTCACCGACCAGGACGAGGTGAAGCCGATCGGCCTCGGCGCGCGTGATTCGCTGCGGCTGGAGGCGGGGCTGCCGCTCTACGGCCACGACCTCGACCAGCATACGACGCCGGTCGAGGCGGACCTGGCTTTCGCTCTGTCGAAGCGCCGCCGGGCCGAGGGCGGCTTCCCCGGCTGGCACCGGATCGCCAGGGAGCTGGAGGAAGGCGCGATCCGCAAGCGCGTCGGCCTGTCGGTCGAGGGCCGCCAGCCCGTCCGCGAGGGTGCGCTCGTCCTCGACGGCGACGGCAACGAGGTCGGCAAGGTCACGTCCGGGGGTTTTTCCCCGTGCCTCGAGGCGCCGATCGCCATGGCCTATGTGCCATGGGATGCCGCTGCGCCGGGCACGGCGATCACGCTCGAATCGCGCGGCAAGCTCTTCACCGGCACGGTCACGCCGATGCCGTTCGTTCCGCATCGCTACCAGCGCAAGGGAGGCGCCGCATGACCGTCTATTATACGAAAGAGCATGAGTGGGTCCGGGTCGAGGGCGACCAGGCCACGGTCGGAATCACCGACTTCGCGCAAGGGCAGCTCGGCGACGTCGTCTTCGTCGAGGTGCCGGACGCCGGCAAGGCCGTCAGCAAGGGCGACGAGGCCGCGGTCGTCGAATCGGTCAAGGCCGCCTCCGACGTCTACGCGCCGGTCTCGGGCACGGTGTCCGAGGGCAACCAGGCGGTGGTCGACGAGCCGAGCCTGGTGAACAGCGATCCGGAAGGCGAGGGCTGGTTCTTCAAGCTCACCCTTTCCGACAATCACGAGCTCAGCGAGCTGATGAACGCCGACCAGTACCGGGCCTATTGCGACGAGCAGGGATAAGATGGTCAACACCGCCAACCGCTGGTCCGCCGCCGATTATGCGAAGAATGCCGCCTTCGTGCCGCGGCTCGGCGACGCGGTGTTGCAATTGCTCGATCCCAGGCCCGGCGAGCTGATCCTCGATCTCGGCTGCGGCGACGGCGTGCTCACCGAGCGGATCGTCGAGGCGGGTGCCCGGGTGATCGGGCTCGACAGCTCGGCGGAGATGGTCGAGGCGGCGCGGGCGCGCGGCATCGACGCCTTCGTCGCGGACGCCGAAACCATGGACGTCGAGCGGTTCGGGCAGTTCGATGCGGTCTTCTCGAATGCCGCCTTGCACTGGATGCTCGATCCCGACGCCGTAGCCACCGGCATTTTCGGGGCGCTCAGGGACGGCGGCCGCTTCGTCGGCGAGATGGGCGGCGAGGGCAATCTGCTCACGCTCCGGACGGCGCTCCGCAAGGAGCTGACCCTTCGCGGCTACACGATGCCGGACAAGGATCCGTCCTGGTATGCCGGCGTCGAGGAATTCTGCCGGCTCTACGTCACCGCGGGCTTCTGCGACATTCATGCCGAGCTGATCCCGCGCCCGACGCCTCTGCCGGGCGGCGCCGCCGACTGGGTGCGGACCTTCCGCGCCGGGGTGATGGACGTGGCGATGGTGCCCGAATGGGAGCGCGCCGACATCGCCGCCGCCGTCGAGGCGCGCGTGGCGCCTGTGCTGCAGCAGCCGGACGGCAGCTGGAACGCGGATTATGTGCGGCTCCGCTTCGCGATGCGGAAGCCGGATTAGGAGTGGGGAACAGACCTTGCGCTATCTACCTTTGAGCGATGCCGACCGGAGCGAGATGCTTCGCGTGATCGGCGCCAAGTCGATCGACGATCTCTTCACCGACGTGCCCGCGGCGGCGCGGCTTTCGGGGACGATTGCTGGTCTGCCGGACCACGCGTCCGAGCTCAGCGTCGAGCGCCAGCTCGGCGCGCTCGCCCGGCAGAATATCGCGGCGGGGGAGGTGCCCTTCTTCATCGGCTGCGGCGCCTATCGCCACCATATCCCGGCCAGCGTCGACCATATCATCCAGCGCGGCGAGTTTCTGACCAGCTACACGCCCTATCAGCCCGAGATCGCGCAGGGCACCTTGCAATGCCTGTTCGAATTCCAGACCCAGGTCGCGCGCCTCTATGGCTGCGACGTCGCCAACGCCTCCATGTATGACGGCTCGACCGCCTGCTGGGAGGCGATCGCCATGGCCGGCCGCGTCACGCGGCGGAAGAAGGCGGTGCTCTCGAGCGGCCTGCATCCGCATTATGTCTCGCTCGCCAAGACGATGGCGAAGTTCACCGGCGACACCCTGCTCCACGCCCCGCCCTCGCTGACCGCGGAGCTCGACGTCGACACCCTGGCGGTGGACGGCGAGACCAGCTGCGTCGTCGTCCAGTATCCCGACATTCTCGGCCGCATCGCCGACCTCTCCGCTCTTGCCGCCAAGTGCCAGGCCGCGGGCGCGCTGCTCGTGGTCGTGAACACTGAGCCGGTCGCGCTCGGCGCGATCAGGGCGCCCGGCGAGATGGGCGCCGACATCGTCGTCGGCGAGGGCCAGTCGATCGGCGTCGGCCTGCAGTTCGGCGGGCCCTATTGCGGCCTGTTCGCGACCCGCGAGAAATATGTGAGGCAGATGCCTGGCCGGCTGGCCGGCGAGACGCAGGATGCGGAAGGCAAGCGCGGCTTCGTGCTCACCCTCTCCACCCGCGAGCAGCATATCCGGCGCGAGAAGGCGACCTCGAACATCTGCACCAGCTCCGTGCTCTGCGCGCTCGCCTGGACCGCGCACATGACCCTGCTCGGCGAGAAGGGCCTCAGGCAGCTCGCCGCGCTCAACCATGGCAAGGCGGTGGCCGCGGCCGACCGGCTGGCGCGGGTGCCGGGCGTGAGCCTGGTCAATGACGCCTTCTTCAACGAATTCACGCTGCGGCTGTCCAGGGAGGCACGGCCCGTCGTCCGCACCCTCGCCGAGCGGCGGATCCTCGCGGGCGTCTCGCTCGGCCGGCTCTATCCGGGCGAGGCGGAGCTGGAGAACGGCCTGGTCGTCGCGGTGACCGAAACAACCACGGAGGAGGATGTCGAGACCTTTGCGTCCGCGCTCGAGGAGGTGCTGGCATGACGATCAACCAGAGCGGCTGGCGGCCGACCGCCCCCGACGCCTCCGAGGAGGCGCCCGCCACCTTCACCGGCAACCGCGCCTTGATGCTGGAAGAGCCCCTGCTCTTCGAGATCGGCGACACGCAGACCACCGGCGTGGACTTCGCCGAAGTGCCGAAGGGCGCCTCGCGCCTCGGCGGACTCGAGCGCAACCGCGACATCGGCCTGGCCGGCCTCTCCGAGCCGGAGACGGTGCGCCATTATACCCGCCTCAGCCGGCAGAATTACGCCATCGATCTCGGCGTCTTCCCGCTCGGCAGCTGCACGATGAAGCATAATCCGCGGCTCAACGAGAAGGTCGCGCGCATGCCGGGCTTCGCCGACATCCACCCGCTGCAGCCGGTCGACACCGTGCAGGGGGCGCTGGCGCTGATCGACCAGCTGGCGGGCTGGCTCATCAGGCTGACCGGCATGCACAGCGTCGCGATGAGCCCCAAGGCGGGCGCGCATGGCGAATTGTGCGGCCTGCTCGCGATCCGCTCGGCGCTCGAGGCGCGGGGCGACGCGCGCGAGGTCATCCTGGTACCGGAGAGCGCGCACGGCACCAACCCCGCCACCGCCGCCTTTGCCGGCTACCGCGTCGAGAACATCCCGGCGACCGAGGCGGGCCGGGTGGACGTGGCGGCGCTGAAGGCGCGGCTCGGGCCTGACGTGGCGGGGGTGATGATCACCAACCCGAACACCTGCGGCCTGTTCGAGCCGGACATGATCGAGATCTCGGCGGCCGTGCACGAAGCGGGCGGGCTGGTCTATTGCGACGGCGCCAATTTCAACGCGATCGTCGGCCGGGTGCGCCCGGGCGACCTTGGCATCGACGCCATGCACATCAACCTCCACAAGACCTTCTCGACGCCGCATGGCGGCGGCGGGCCGGGCTCCGGGCCGGTGGTCTTCTCGGAAGCGCTGTCGCCCTTCGCGCCGCTGCCGTTCGTGGAGAAGCGCGGAGACTCCTACGTGCTGGTCGAGGAGGAAACGGCGGACGCGGAGCATAGCCGCAGCTTCGGCCGGATGACCGCCTTCCACGGCCAGATGGGCATGTTCACCCGCGCGCTGAGCTACATCCTCAGCCACGGCGCCGACGGCCTCCGCCAGGTGGCGGAAGATGCCGTGCTCAACGCCAATTACGTGCTCCGCAGCCTCGACGGCGTGCTCGACGCGCCGTTCGGCACCAGCGGCCCCTGCATGCACGAGGCCCTGTTCAGCGACCGCGACTTCGGCGGCGACCTCTCGACGCTCGACCTCGCCAAGGCGCTGATCGACGAGGGCTTCCATCCGATGACCATGTACTTTCCGCTCGTGGTCCATGGCGCGATGCTCGTCGAGCCCACCGAGACCGAGAGCAAGGCGACCCTGGACCAGTTCATCGGCGCGCTGCGCAGCGTCGCGCAGCGGGCGAAGGCCGGCGACCAGAGCCTTAAGGCGGCCCCGGTCCACGCGCCGCGCCGCCGGCTCGACGAAACGCTGGCGGCAAGGAAGCCGGTGCTCGTATACCGGGAGCCGGCACAGGCCGAAGCGGCCGAATAAGGTCGCGCTGGGGGGCGGATGACGACGAGCCGGCTGGACAATTTCACCGACGCGGCCTTCGCCTTCGCGGTGACCCTGCTCGTGATCGGGGGCACCGAGGCGCCGACCAGCGTGGACATGCTGAACGCGGCCCTGGCCGAGGTGCCGACCTTCGCGATCGGCTTCGCGATCGTCGCCATGTTCTGGTTCGCCCATGTCCGCTGGCGCCGCTACCGGGGCGAAGGCGACGGCCTCTCGGCCTTCCTCACCGTGCTGCTCGTCTTCCTGGTGATGATTTACATCCAGCCGCTCCGCGCCATGGCCCGCTCGCTCAGCACCTTCCTCGGCGGCAGCGGCACGCCCTTTTCGGGCGACGTCGGCGATCTCTTCCTGATCTATGGTGCGGGTTTCGTGGCGATGGCGCTGACCACGGCGGGCCTGTTCGCGGAAGCGCGGCGCAACCCGGACCTCGCGCCGGCCGAGGCGCATGCGGTCGTCGGTGAGCTCAGAATCTGGCTGATCCTCGTCGCGACGGGCCTCGTCTCCATCCTGCTTTCCCTGTTCGAGCGGACCGAGGATTTCGCGCCGCTCGTCTATGCGACCCTGCCGCTGTCCATCGGCCTTTTCGTCTGGCGCTACGACTGGGACGGGAGGAAGGCGGCGAAGGAATGAGCGACGACCGCCGCTCCGCACCGCACGTCGCGCGCAATGCGGCGCCGATCGCCGACGTGCTGCGCGAGATCCTGCCGGCGCGCGGGCTGGTGCTGGAGCTGGCGAGCGGGACGGGCGAGCATATCCTCCATTTCGCGGCGGACTTCCCGAAACTGCTCTGGCAGCCGAGCGATCCGGACCCGGTGGCCCTGCGCTCGATCGAGGCCTGGCGCGCGGAGAGCGGCCTGTTCAACCTGCTTCCGCCCGTCTCGCTCGACGCGCGGTCGGCTGACTGGCCGGTGCCCGCGGCCGACGCGATCCTCTGCATCAACATGGCCCATATCAGCCCCTGGTCCGCGACTCGGGGCGTGCTGCGCGGGGCGGGGCGGCTGCTCGGCGAGGGCGCGCCGCTCTATTTCTACGGGCCCTGGCGCCGCGCCGGCGTCGAGACGGCGCCGAGCAACGAGGCGTTCGACGAGAGCCTCAGGGCGCGCGATCCAGAATGGGGGCTGCGCGAGCTGGAGGCGGTCGCCGCCGAGGCGGAGACGCACGGTCTCGGGCTCGAGCGGGTCGTCGAGATGCCGGCGAACAACATCTCGGCCATCTTCCGGAAGGGCTGAGCTCTAGTCGCGGTTCGGCAGGTTCGGCGCGTCGCCGTCGCGCGGCTTGTCGCTCTTGTGCAGGCGGGTGACGGCGTCGCCCTCGCCCCCCGCCTGGCCGACCTCATGCTCCTCCTCCGCCCGCGCGGCCAGGTCGCGCTGGAGATTGCCGCCGGAGGTTCCGCCGTGGGACGGGGCCGGCTCCGCATCGTCGATCACGGCGCTGTCGTCGGGGCGCTGCTTGTCCATCGTCATTCTCCTTCGGCGGAAGAATGAGCGGGCCGGGCCTGCGTTCCGGCGCCGGTCAACGGGACGCCCAGCAGACGCGACCAAAAGAGCATCCAGAACAAGGCGAGCGCCCAGCCGCCGATCACGTCGCTCGGCCAGTGGACGCCGAGCATCGGCCGGCTCAGGCCGACGGCGAGGGCGATGACCAGCGCCCCGGCGATCGCCCAGCGCCGGCGCGGGCCCTCGACGACGAGCAGGGCCAGGCTGAGCCAGATCAGCAGCGAATTGGCGCTGTGGCCGCTGGGGAAGGCATAGGACTGGACCGCGACCAGATGCTGGTCGTGCGGGCGCAGCCGTCCGAACCAGTTCTTCTGCAGCTCGACGAACAAAGGTCCGCTGGTGACGAGCAAAGCCAGCAGCAAGGCGCGCCGGCCCTCGCCCCGCGCCAGCAGGGCGACCAAGCCGAGCAAGGTGAAGCCGACCAGCACCGGATAGGCGCCGAGATGGGTGATCGCGCCGGCAATGGCGTAGCGCAGCGGCGCGCCCGCATCGTAGAGCGCGTCGAGGATGGCGCGGTCGGCGCCGGTGCCGCCCAGCCAGAGCATCGCGCCCCAGATCAGGGCGAGCGCCGCCAGCGCGATGGCCGGCCTCAGGACTGCGCGCGAACCGCCGACCATGATGCTCCCGACCCGGTGCCCGTCATCCGGTCGCCCTCGACAATGCCCTCATAAACCTGGCGGCCGCGGCCGAGATTGGCGATGAAGCGGATCGCCGTCCCGTTCAGCCGGCCCTGCTCGATGCGGCCGTCCTCGTTGACCGTGCCGGTGAAGCGCTGGAATTCCTGGCTGATGCTGAGCGGCACGGCGCGGCCATTGTCGGTCAGCGTCCAGCGGCCGTCGACGCGGGCGGGCACGGTCCACAGGAAGACGTTGGATCTGCCGACGCGGCGGCGCTGGTCGTAGCGCCACTCGCCCATGTCATAATCATGGCTCACCACCCGCGTGCCCGGGCGCATCTGCGACAGGATGCGCGGCCGCAGCCGGAGATTGACCTCGGGCGTGAGGTAGAGGGTCAGGATGTCCGCTTCCTGCAGCGGCGTCTCGAACAGGTCCTGCCGGCGGAAGCTGACGAGGCCGGTAACGCCGGCCGCGCGCGCATTGCGGTTCGCCTCCTCGATCCGCGCCGGATCGATGTCGACGCCGAGGCCGCGCGCGCCGTTGGAGCGGGCCGCGGCGATCAGGATGCGGCCGTCGCCGGAGCCGAGGTCGATGACATAATCATCGGGCCTGAGGCGGGCGAGGCTCAGCATCGCGTCCACCACCTGCGTGTCGCTCACGACATAGGGTGCGTCGAGCCGGGGTGGCGCCGACCAGGCCGCCGGATTGAAGGCGTTCGCCACCTCGCGGCGCTCCTCGCGCTGCGGATTGAAATAGCGGATGGCGAGGACGACGAGGAGGATCAGAAGCGCCGCGCCCGCACCGTAGACCAGCGCGCGCGCGAACGGACGGTTCGGCATTCGGGGCTCCATCTTGGCCGATCCCCCTTTCCCTGTCCGCGAAGGAATGTCACCACCCAAACGGTGCAAAGTCCCAAACCAGACCCGAACCGGGACGAACCGGGCGCGGCATGCGGCGGATGGGCTGCCGCGGTGTCACTTTCGTGACATGCGCGCCTTGCTAAGGCTCCGCCGGCCATGATGCGACCGCGGCGAAAGGAGAGGGGGTTCACGCTCGTCGAGCTGATGGTGGTGCTCGTCATCATCGGCCTGGCGGGCGCGGCGGTGATGCTGGCTTTGCCGGAGGCGGGGGGAAGCCTCACCGGCGAGGCCGAGCGCTTCGCGGCGCGGGCCAATGCGGCGCGCGACACAGCGATCCTCGAATCCCGGCCTGTCGCGCTGCAGATCGGGCGCGGCGGCTATGAAGTGGCGCGGCGCGTGGGCGGCGTCTGGCGGACCGAGGCCCGCTACGGCTGGGCGGAACGGACCGTCCCGGACGTCGCCGGACAGAGCGAGGCCAGCATCCGCTTCGATTCCACCGGCTTCGCCGAGCCCGCGCGGGTCACGCTGCGGCGCGGCGACGACCGGGCGGCGGTCGACATCAGCGGCGACGGCGGCGTCCATGTCGTCCGCTAGGCGCGCCGAGCAGGGTTTTACCCTGATCGAGATGCTGGTGGCGCTCGCCATCTTCAGCCTGGCCGCCCTGGCGCTGCTGAGGCTCGGCGGCGCGACCGCGACGAACAGCGCCAGCCTCTCCGACCAGGCGATCGCTCAGCTGGTCGCGCGAAACGTCGCGGTCGAGACGCTCAGCGATCCGCAGCCCCCGGCCTTCGGAGTAAGTCAGGGCGACGCGGTGAATGGCGGGCGGCGCTGGCGCTGGACCCGCACGGTCAGCCGCTCGCCCGAGGCGCGCATCCAGCAGATCGAGATCGCCGTGCAGCCCGAGGCGGGCGGCCCGGGCCGCGCCTCGCTGACCATCTTCCGCCGGGGACCGGTCTGATGCGCGGGCCGCGGGACGCCGAGGCGGGCTTCACGCTCGTGGAGATGCTGATCGCCCTGGTGATCTTCGGCATGATCACCGCTGCCGGGGTCACCCTGCTGACGCTGACCGTGCGGACCCGGGATTCCGCCGAGCGGCTGCTCGACAATGTCGGCGCCCTGCGCCGGACCGATGCCTTGCTCAACGCCGACCTCGCCCAGGCCGCGCCCCGCATCCGCCGCGACGGCGACGGCCGGCCCGGGCCCGCCTTCACCGGCGGCAATGGCGGCGAGGCCTTGCTGCTGGCCTTGGTGCGGCGCGGCTGGGAGGACGAGACGGCCCTCCGCTCGTCCCTGCAGCGGGTCGAATATCGGCTGCGGGACGGACGGCTCGAGCGCTGGCGCTACGATGCGGTGGACGGGGCGGGGCGCGCCGTCGCCATGCCCCTGCTGCAGGGCGTGCGCCGGGTGCAGCTGCGCTACCGCGATCGGGATGGTAACTGGCGCGACCGCTGGGACCCGACCGATCCCGCGCGGCTGCCCGTGGCGGTCGAGCTGGTCAGCGACAGCGAGGGACAGGGAGAGGTGCGCCAGCTCTTCCTGGTCGGGGGCGGCCGGTGAAGCGGCAGATCCCCAAGCGGGAGCGCGGCGCCGCCTTGCTGGCGGTGCTGCTGCTGGTCGCGGTGACCGGCGCGATCGCCGCCTCGATGGTGGAGGGGCTGCGCCTCTCCCGCGCCGTCGCCGTCAATGCCACGGCGCGGGATCAGGGCCGCCTGTTCGCGGACGGAGTCGAGCAGCTCGCCCTGCTCACCATCGACGACCGTATCCTGGAGAGCCCGGAGCGGACCACCCTGGCCGGCGGCTGGAACGGCGCGACCCGGACCATCCAGCTGCCCGGCGGGGGCAGCGCCGACGTCACCGTCCGCGACGGCGGCAATTGCTTCAACGTCAACAGCGTCGTCGACGGCCAGCCCGGCCGGCCCCTGGTCCGCCGGGCGTCGGGCGTCGGCCAGTTCATGGGGCTGATGATCGCGCTCGAGGTGCCGGAGCCGGACGCGCGGCGGATCGCCGAGGCGGCGGCCGACTGGGTGGACAGCGACGCCGTGCCGGGCCCCGGCGGTGCTGAGGACGAGGCCTATGCCGCGGGGCCCACGCCCTACCGGACCGGCAACACCCTGCTCGCCGACCCGGGCGAGGTGCGTGCGCTCGCCGGGATGACGGCCGACATCTATGCGCGGCTCCGGCCCTGGCTCTGCGCGCTGCCGGTCAATGATCTCTCGCCGCTCAACATCAACACGTTGAGCCTCGAGCAGGCGCCTTTGCTGGCGATGCTCGCCCCGGGCCAGATCACGCTGGAGCGCGCCCGCCGCGTGCTCGCCCGGCGTCCCTCCGGCGGCTGGGCCAACCAGGTCGAATTCTGGCGCGTCGAGGCGATGAGCGAGCTGAACGTGCCGCTCGACGTGCAGGTCCAGCCGCAGCTCAGGACCAACTGGTTCACGCTCGACGTGCAGGTGCGCCTGATGGAGAGCGAATATCGGGAGAATGTGCTGGTCGACGCCCGGCTTCAGCCCTCGCGCGTGGTCCAGCGCCGCTGGACCGAATGAGCCGCTCAGGAACCCGTCTGCGCGCTCAATCGTTTCACCGACACGACAATTCACCGGTTTCCCTTGGAGGCGGCCATGCCCCGGCCCAGATCGATCCGCACCCTGTTCGTCGCGCTTGCCGGCGCGGCCCTGCTCGGCGGCTGCATGACGGCGACGCCCTATCAGCCGCTCGACGCGACCAGCACGAGGGGCGGTTTCACCGACGTCCGGCTCGCCGCGAATCGCTATCGCGTGACCTTTGCCGGCAACAGCATGACCTCGCGCGAGCGGGTGGAAACCTATCTGCTCTTCCGGGCGGCCGAGCTGACCCGCGAGCGGGGCTTTGACGGCTTCACGATCGTCGACCGGGCGACCGACCGCAACGTGGAGACCCGGGTCTACCAGGATCCGTTCGGCCCCGGCCGCTATCGCTGGTGGCGGCCTTATTGGCGCTATCGGGGCGCGTTCGGCTGGCGGCGCTGGGACCCGTGGTTCGGCGACCCGTTCTGGGCCAATGACATCGACGTGCGGACCGTCCAGCAATTCGAGGCCAGCGCCGAGATCGTGATGTTCCGGGGCAATCGCGCCGACGACAAGAGCTTCAACGCGCGCGAGGTGATCGAGAATCTCGGCCCGACGATCGAATTGCCGCGCGAGCGCTGAGCGGCGGCGCCGTGGCGCCCGCCATCAGCGATTCTCCGCCGTCGCCAGCACCCGAGGCCAGTTGGCGTGTCCGCGCGCGATTGCGCTGGCCAGGTCCGCCTCCCAGAGCGCCTTCGCGCGCCGGTTGAAGTTGAGGTAGAGGCGGCCATCGACGATGCGCCAGACCTGGGGATCGCCGGGGGCAATATAGTTCTGGCTGATCGCCCAGGCGCAATAGCCGCCGAAGGCCGGGGCAAAGGCCGCCGGGTTCGCTTCAAAGCGGGCGCGCGAGGCGGCGGAGGCGAAGCGCCAGGTGGCGCCGTTCCAGCGCAGCTCAAAATTGGCGGAGCCGGCGACCGGGCGGCCTTCGGTGAAATAGCCGACCGGGTCGTAGCCGCCGATGGCGACCCCCTCGACGGTGGAAACTGACGGCGCCGGACTGGCCGAGGCCAGTGCCGGAACGCCGAGTGCGAACAGCAAGGCGAACAGGATACGCATGGACTTTCTCCTGGGGGCTAAACGGGACTGTGGGTCAGGCACGGAGGCGCCGGGCGAGGAAGTCGCGGATCAGCCGGGCCGCAATCGGGCCGTGCGTCTCCAGCAGGAAGTGGCTGCCGTCGAGCAGATGAAGCTCGGCATTCGGCACGTCGCGCCCGAAGGCGCGGGCGCCGGCGACGGTAAAGAAGGGGTCGTTGCGCCCCCAGAGCACGAGCGTCGGGGGGAGCCGCTCGCGCAGAAAGGCCTGGAAGGCGGGATAGAGCGCAACGTTGGTCCGATAGTCGCCGAACAGGTCGATCTGGACTTCGGCATTGCCGGCGCGGGAGAGCTTCACCCAGTCCAGCGTCCAGCTGTCGGGCGCCAGCCGCTCCAGCTGCTCCGCGCGGACGCCGGCCGTATATTGCCGGCGCGTGCCTTCCTCGCCCAGCCAGCCCTGCAGCACGGCCCGGTTGGCCGGCGAGGGATCGGCCCAATAGGCACGCAGCGGATCCCAGGCCGCGCTCAGGCCTTCTTCATAGGCATTGCCGTTCTGGGTGATCAAAGCGGTCACCCGCTCCGGGCGCAGCAGGGCAAGGCGCAGGCCGACCGGCGCGCCATAATCCTGGATGTAGAGCGCGTAGCGGGAGAGGCCGATCGCATCGGTGAATCCCGCCATCGCCTCCGTCAGCGCGGCGAAGCTGTAAGTGTAGGCGGTTCGATCCCGGAAGCTGCTGTAGCCGAAGCCCGGATAATCGGGCGCGATCACCCGGTAGCGATCCGCCAGCGCCGGGATCAGGTGGCGGAACATGTGGGACGAGGTGGGGAAGCCGTGGAGCAGGAGAAGGACGGGCGCATTCGTCCGCCCGGCCTCGCGATAGAAGATGTCGAGGTCGCCGACGCGGACCTTCCGGTGCCGGGTGACGAGATGGTCGAGCGACGCAGGATCGGGCATGACGGGTTCCCGGACGACAGCGGCGGCCGGCTGGGCGCCGAGGGCGAGGAGGCCCCCGGCGCCGAGCTTCAGGGCGGAGCGGCGGTTCATGGTCCGGCTCAGGGGATGCGGACGAGGCGGTCGAGCGAGAGCCTGCCGCCGCCCATGGCGATGATCGGCAGCATCAGGCCGAGCCAGGAGAGATGGGTCGGCCAGGCGTCGGGATAGACGAAGAGCTGGATGACCAGGGTCATGCCAAGCAGCGCTGCCGCCGAGAAGCGGGTGAACAGGCCGAGCACGAGCAGGATGGGGAAGAGATGCTCGGCGATCGTCGCCGCGTAGGCGGCGTGGACCGGGTTGAGGAACGGCAAGGCGTAGTCCGTCTCGAACAGATAGAAAGTGGTGTCGGTCAGCGTGAACCAGCCCTCCACCTTGGTCCGGCCGGACAGGAAGAAGATCGCGGCGAGGCCGAGCCGCTGGACGAGGAGGATGAGATCGACGGGCAGCGCCTTCTCGCCGATGCCGGCGAAGAGGGCGAAGGGACCGCGGCGGCGGGCCGGCGCGGCGGGTTCCGGGACGGTTTCGGTGCGGATGATCGAGGCCATGTTCAGTTCCTTTCGAGAGAGGCGGGCCGAGCGAGAGCGCCGGCATTGACGAGGGCGGCGAAGGCGGAGGCGATGTCCGCCTCGGGATAAGTGGAGGCAGTCGCGGCGGCGGCCTCGCCGGCCGTCTCGCCCAGCCGGAGGCCGAAGATCATCCGGTGCATTGGCGCATCGAGCGCGTGGACCTCGAGAATGCCGCTGGGCCGGGTGACGAGCACGCCTTCGGCGCGCCATTCCGGCGACAGGGTCTCGAAACCGGGCGTCTCGTGATGCGCGCGCCAAATGGTGAGCGCCGGCGTCTGCAGCCAGGCGATGCGTGTCGCCGGATGCGGGCGGAGGCGCAGCGCCGGCCAGTGTTCCGTTCCCAGCCCGGCAAGATCGGCGAGGCCGAGCGCGGACGCGTCGGCCGCCATATGGGCCTCGGTGCGGAGCCGCTCGATCGCCGCCACGTCGGGGAGATAGGGCAGGTCCGCGATCCATGGCTGCGCGGCCAGGAAAGCGGGGAAGGCCGGGCCGTAGCCGAGCAGGACGGGGTCGCTCGCCGGGTGATGGCGTGCGAACGCGAAAGCCGTCTCGACAAACAGGGCGTCGCCCAGCAGCTCGCCGACCACGGGATAGTTCGCACGCAGCGTCTCGGCCAGCGCAACCGGCGTGGTGTTGCGATAGACCGCGAAGCCGGGCTGGCCCTCGAGCGTGCCGCGCGTGCGCGTACCGCACATCGCCGTGGCGAAGGCGAGCTGGAAGGTGGCGAGATCAGGCATAGCGGACCTGCTGGCGCGGCGTGCGCATCAGTGCGGCGGCGCGCTCGCGCTCGACCATCAGCTCGGCAAAGGACGGCAGGTTGCCGTCGCGCTCGATCAGGGTGGGGACGGGGCCGGTGCGATCCAGCAAATCATCGTAGAGCGCCCAGACCTGCTCGGAGACGGGCGAGTCATGGCTGTCGATCAGCAGCGCATCGCCATGTTCCGGGTCGGGCCGATGGCCGGCGAGATGGATCTCGCCGATCGCGTCGACCGGCAGCGCGTCGAGATAGAGATAGGGGTCGAAGCCGAGATTGTTGGCGCTCACCACGACGTTGTTCACGTCGACGAGCAGGCGGCACCCCGTCTTCTTCGCGAGCTGGCGCAGGAAATCCGTCTCGCTGAAATCATGGCCGTCCAGCGCGACATAGAGCGAGGGATTCTCGATCATGATCTGCCGGCCGAGCGCATGCTGGACGATGTCGATGTTGCGCGCGACGCGCAGCAGGGCCTCCAGCGTGCGCGGGAAAGGCAGCAAGTCGGGAAAGCAGGTCGTCCCCTCGCGCGACCAGGCGAGATGCTCGGAGACGAACATCGGCTTGTACTCATCGACCAGCTTCTTCAGCCGGGCCAGGTGAACCCGGTCGGGTTCTGCGGCGCCGGCGAGGCTGAGGCCGACGCCGTGAAAGGAGAGGGGCCGCGCCTCGCGAAGCGCGCGGAGCATCGCGAGCCGCGGCCCTCCGTCCACCATGTAATTTTCAGGGTGGACTTCGAACCACAACCCGGCCGCCGGCTCGGCGAGAGCCTCGTCGAAATGGCAGGGCTTGAAGCCAAGGCCGGCGGTCGGGGTCATGGCTTTTACCGGTTCACGGGGGTGAGGGAGCCCGGCCCGCGCGGGGTCTGGATGCGGGTGCAGGTGCCGCGCGCGACATATTTCCAGGCATTGCCCTGATAATTGCGCACCGACGTGCCGGCGCAGCTTGTGCCGGGGCCGGCGGCGCAGTCATTCTGGTGCGCCAGGCTGATCCCGTAGCACTTGTCCATGTTCGGCTGCGGCCGGACCGGCTGGGCGCTCGCGGCGCTGGCCGCGACGACGGCGGTGAGGACGGCCGCGGCAGCGGCGATCTGGGTGGACTTCATCTTGATCAACTCCTGTTCGGGTTCGGGGCGCCGCGGACCGGGGGCGGGCCTTGGCGTGGCTCAGGGGTAGGCAAAGGGGAGGCGCGCGTGAAATCGCGCTTCGCTATGGTGTCGATGCGCTCATGTTATTGGCGCCGCGCATGGCGCGCCGGCAAAGCTGGCGGCCTTCATTGCTCCGGTGTAATGACAGAGATGGAGGGGATCCCGGCATGGAGATGCAGCAGGTCCGCTATTTCGTCGCCCTCGCGGAGGAGCTCAATTTCACGCGCGCCGCCGACCGCTGCAACGTCAGCCAGCCGGCCCTGACCCGCGCCATCCAGCAGCTCGAGCACGAGCTTGGCGGTCCGCTGTTCCATCGCGAGCGCGGCAACACGCATCTCTCCGAGCTCGGCCGGATGATGCAGCCTTATCTGCAGACCATTCACGACCAGACCCTGGCCGCGCGCGAACAGGCGAAGGCGGTCAAGAAGCTCGACAACGTGACGCTCACCATCGGCACGATGTGCACGATCGGCCCGAACCTGATCGCCGATCTGCTGCTGCGCTTCAGCGCCGCGCATCCGGAGGTCGAGGTGCAGGTGATCGACGCGGGCGGCCCCGACATGATCGGGAAGCTGGAGAAAGGCGAGCTGGAGATCGCCGTGGTCGGAATGCCGGACGAGCTGCCGGACACGCTCCACCAGCTGCCGATCTTCGAGGAGAATTTCGTCATCCTGCTGCCGCCCAATCACCGGCTGGTCGCGCACAATCCGATCCAGGCGAAGGAGCTGAACGACGAGCCCTATGTCAGCCGCTCGAACTGCGAGGTGTTCGCGCCGGTGCGCGCGGACCTGAACAGCCGCGGCATCTATCTGCGCAAGGTGTTCTCCTCGCCGCGCGACGACTGGGTGCAGGGGATGATCCGGGCCGGGCTCGGCCTCGGCTTCTTCCCGGAGTTCGCGGTGACGCATCCGGATCTGGTCGTCCGGCCGCTTGTCGAGCCGAGCTACAGCCGCACCATCTATCTCGCCACGGTGCGCGGGCGCCCGCATTCGCCCGCCGTCGGGGCGTTCGTGCAGGAGGCGCGGCGTTATCCCTGGCCGCCCAGGGGGCAGGGCCCCCGCTATGCGGAGATGCCCAGGATCAGCGCGGCGGGGTGATCGTGAAGCCGAGCTGACGGACGATGAAGAGGCTGTCGGTGACGCTCCATTCCTCGACGATGCGCCCGTCGCGGAAGCGGGCGAAGGCCATGCCGCTCAGACGGACGCGCCGGCCATTGCCAGGAAAGCCCTGAGCACGGGCACGGTTCGTGCCGACCCCGCTCCAATGAAAGGCCACCAGGTCACCGGTCGCCACCGCCCGGTCGACGCGGGCGCGGAGGTCCGGGAAGGCGGTGCGCAGGTCGCGCATGTTCGCCAACGTGTCCGCGAGCGCATAGTCGCGGTCGTCGCCATGATAGACGTAATCCGGGTGGAAGACCTGATCGGCGATTTCGAACCGGCCCTGGCCCAGCATCTGCTCGATGCCGCGCCGGACTATGGCCTCGTTTTCGGCGGGTCCGGCAAAGGCCGGGGCCGGGGCGAGGGCGATGATCAGGGCCGTGAGGCGGGTGAGTCTCATGAGGCGTCCTTCTCTCCTTCGACGAGCAGATCGTGGCATTCGGCGAGCGCGTTGAGCGCGGGCGGGAAGCCGGCATAGATGGAGACCTGCATCAGCAGTTCGACGATCTCCGCGCGGGTCATGCCGAGATTGAGCGCGGCGGTGACGTGGACGCGCAGCTGCGGGATCCGGCCGAGCGCGGCGAGCGCCGATATGGCGGCGGTCTCGCGAGTCCCCAGATCGAGGACGCCGCGCGAATAGAGATCGCCGAACGGGAACTCGATCGTCATCCGCGCGAAATCCGGCGCGATCTCGGCGACCTTGTTGGTCACCTGCTCGATCGACTCCCCGCAAAGCGCCCGCAGCACCCTGATGCCCCTGCGGTAGCGATCGTCGGCGACGTCCATGTTCATTCCTCTTCGGACAGGCCGCGGCCGAGCCAGGCGGCGAAAGCGAGCGCGGCAAAGATGCCGGCGACGGCGGCGGTCCAGCCGGCCCGGTCGAAGAGCTGGCCGACCAGAGCCGCACCGGCGAGGCCGCCGCTATAGTAGAAGGAGAGATAGAGGCCGCTGGCGGCGGCGCGGTCGCGCTGTGCTCGGCGCCCGACCCAGGAGGTCGCCACCGCCTGGGCGAAGAAGGTGCCGACGCCGACCAGAACAAGGCCGGTCAGAACAGCCGGCAGACTCGGCAGGAGCAGCAGGGCGAGCCCGCCGAGCGCCACGGCCAGGGCCAGCGGCAGCACAAGTTGCGCGCCGAAGCGGGTCACCGCCGACCCCGCGAGCGGGGTCGTGATCATCGAGGGCAGGAAGACGAAGAAGACGAGGCCCGTCGCCATCACCGACAGCGCCAGCGGCGGCGCGGCGAGGACGAAGCCGATATAGGTGAAGGTGCCGATGAAGGCGAACAGGATCAGGAAGCCGACGGCGAAGGCGCGGCGCAATTTCGGATCGGCGAGATGCTCGCGCCAGGCGGACCAGAGGTGGCGGCCGGGCTCGGCAGCCGCCGCCGCAGGCTGCATGCCGGTGAGCGCGGCACAGGCCAGGGCGGCGCCCGCAAGGTTCAGAGCGGCGAAGAACCAGAAGGTCGCCTCCGCGCCCGCGAAGCTGGCGACGGTCGCGGCGCAGAGCCGGCCGATCAGGTTGGAGGCGACGCCGCCGGTCACATAGGCAGCGAGCGCGCCGGCCGCGTCGGCCTTGCTGCAGCGCTCGCCCAGATAAGCGAGGGTCAAGGTGAAGGCGCTCGCCATGCAGAGGCCCTGGGCGACGCGCAGCAGGGCGAAAGTTGTGAGAGTTGGAGCCGAAGCGAGCAGAGCCGTCGGAACCGACAGCAAAGCAAGGCTGAACCACACCCCCCGGCGGCGGTCGATCCGCTGCCCGAGGGCCCCGACCAGCAGGCCGGCGATCGCCATGCCGATCGTCGAGGCATTGGCGGCGACGCCGATCTGGGCGGGAGTAACGGCATAGCTGCGCGCGAGCGCCGGCAGGATCGCCTGGGTCGCGAACAGATCGACCAGGGTGAGGAAGCCGATCGTACCGATCACCAGCGACCGGCGCAGCGCGCCGGGGGAGACGTGCGCTTCGTCCGGCATCGCGGCGGTCAGGCTGAGCTCGGCCATTTCAATCTCGCGGCAAAAAGGGGGCGGGTGGCGCTCCGCCACAGGGGCAAGGCGGAGCGCCACCCTGGAGTGCCGGCGCGCAGGGGAGGGGGCGGGGAGCGCGCGCCGGGCGGGGAGCTAGTCCTGGGCCTTCACGTCGGCGGAGAGCAGGACGGCCGGCTCGCGGCCCTCGTTCACCCAATAATGGGCGATGCCCTCGGCCTCGCGCGAGACCTCGCCGGCGCGGTGGACGATGCCGACGCCGCAGGTGGAGCGATATTCGGTGACCTCCCCGCTGACCGTGATGATCAAAGCGGGCCGGCCGTCATGGCTGTGCCAGGGCACGACGCCGCCCGGCTGCACGACGAGGCGGCGCAGGCGGAGGTCGCGGCCGTTGACGCCGATCTCGGCGCCGAGGTCGACGCTGCCGATCACGTCGTCGGTCACGTTGGCGGGCGCGGTCGGATGGCCCGCAAGCGGGTTGGCGCGGATCTGGTCGGCGGGGCACTGGCCGGCGAAGGCGGGAGTGGCGGCGGCGAAGGCGGCGGTCCCGATGAAGGCGAGGCCGAGGCCCCGGATGGTCGATCTGATCATTGCAAACTCCTTGGAAAGCGAGGGCGGCGTCACCAGGGCGGTCGCGGAAGTGAGGGACTCCAAAGCTCCCGTGTCAGCTTGCTCCGGACCGGCCTGGTGACGAGCTGGAAATTACGGGGCGGCGGGGCCGGCGTGAAATCGCGTCTGGTTATGGAGTTCATGCACAGCCGGCATTTCAGCCGGCGCGCGCGATCCGCCATCCTTTGCGAAAGCCAGGCAAAGGAGCATAGCCATGGACGCTCAGGTCCTCGAGAAACTGGACGCAGCCCCCTCGCTCGCGGGACGCGTCGCCATCATCACCGGCTCGACCAGCGGCATCGGTCTCGGCGTCGCCCGCGCGCTCGCTGCGGCCGGCGCCGACATTGTCATCAACGGCTTCGGCGACCATGACGAGATCGATTATACCTGCGCCGAGATCGAGCGCGATACGGGCGCGCGCGTCGACTATGACGACGCGAACCTGATGGATCCCGCGGCCGCCGCGGGCCTGGTGACGAGCACGATCCGCGGCTTCGGCCGGCTCGACATCCTCGTCAACAATGCCGGCATCCAGTTCGTCAGCCCGGTCGAGGAATTCCCGGCCGAGAAATGGGACGCGATCCTGGCGCTCAATCTGTCCGCTGCCTTCCACACGTCGAAGGCCGCCTTCGCCGCGATGAAGGAGCAGGGCTACGGTCGGATCATCAACGTCGCGTCCGCCCATGCCCTCGTCGCCTCGCCATTCAAGAGCGCCTATGTCGCCGCCAAGCACGGCGTGCTGGGGCTCACCAAGGTGCTGGCGCTGGAGGGCGCGGAGCACGGCATCACAGCCAATGCGATCTGCCCGGGCTATGTCTGGACGCCTCTGGTCGAGAACCAGATCGGCGCGACCGCCGAGGCGCGCGGGATCAGCCGCGAGGCGGTGATCCGCGACGTTCTGCTCGCCGCGCAGCCGACCAGGCGCTTCGCGGAAACCGACGAGATCGGCGCCCTCGCCGTGTTCCTCGCCGGCCCCGACGCCCGCTCGATCACCGGCACCGCGCTGCCGGTCGATGGCGGCTGGACGGCGCATTGAGATGAACGCGACCCGCCCCCGCGTGGTGATCGTCGGCGCCGGCTTCGGCGGCCTCGCCGCGGCGCAGGCGCTCCGCAAGGCGCCGGTCGACGTGACCCTGATCGACAAGCGCAACCATCATCTGTTCCAGCCCCTGCTCTACCAGGTGGCGACCGCGGCTCTGTCCCCGGCCGATATCGCCGCGCCGATCCGCGCGATCCTCGCGAAAAACCTGAACACCCGCGTCCTGCTGGATCGCGTCGAGGGCGTGGACGCGGCGGCGAAAGAGGTCCGGCTCGGCTCGGGCGCCTCGGTCCCCTATGACTGGCTCATCCTCGCGACGGGCGCGCGCCATAGCTATTTCGGCCGCGACGACTGGGCCGAGCATGCGCCCGGCATCAAGACGATCGACGACGCCACCGCGGTGCGCCGCAAGGTGCTGCTCGCGCTCGAGCGGGCGGAGACCGAAACCGATCATGAAAGGCGCAAGGCCCTGCTCACCTTCGTGGTGATCGGCGGCGGCCCGACCGGGGTCGAGATGGCCGGCGCCATTGCGGAACTCGCCCGCAAGTCCGTCTCGCGCGACTTCCGTTCGATCACGCCCCATTGCTCGCGCGTCATCCTCGTCGAGGGCGGGCAGCGCCTGCTCGCGACCTTCCCGGAGACCTTGTCCGCCAAGGCGAAGCGGGCGATCGAGAAACTGGGCGTCGAGGTGCATCTCGGCGGCCGGGTGACTTCGGTCGGGGCCGATCATGTGCAGGTCGGCGACGAGATCATTCCCGCCTTCACCGCGATCTGGGCGGCCGGCGTCCAGGCCTCGCCCGCCGCTTCATGGCTCGGCGTCGAGACCGACCGCGTCGGCAAGGTCCAGGTCGCCCCGGATCTCCGCGTCGAGGGCCATGACGGCATCTTCGCGATCGGCGACACGGCCTGCTGCCCAGGTCCGAACGGCCGTCCGCTGCCGGGCGTCGCCCCGGTCGCCAAGCAGCAGGGCAAGCACGTCGCCGCGACCATCATCGCCGCGCTCAAGGGCCGCCGCGCGCCGGGCGCGTTCCGCTATCGGGACTATGGCAATCTCGCCACGATCGGCCGCCGGGCCGCAGTGATCGACTTCGGCAAGGTCCGAATGTCTGGCTTCCCCGCCTGGGTGCTGTGGAGCGTCGCCCATATCTGGTTCCTCGTCGGCTTCCGCAGCCGGATCGTGGTCGGGCTCAGCTGGGTCTGGAATTACCTCACCTTCGCGCGCAGCGCGCGCCTCATCACCGGAGAGATCAGATGAACGGGCTCCAGGAGGAGATCAGTGCACTCGGCCAGACCGTACTCGTCCTGCAGGGCGGCGGCGCGCTCGGCGCCTATCAGGCGGGCGTCTATCAGGCGCTGACCGAGGCCGGGATCGAGCCGGACTGGGTGATCGGCACCTCGATCGGCGCGATCAACGCCTCGCTCATCGCGGGCAGCCCGAAGGGCGAACGGCTCGCGCGGCTGAAGGAGTTCTGGCGCCGGGTCGAGCACGGCCACATGATCGGCGGACCCCTGCTGCCCGCCTGGGCGGCGGCGGCGATGCGCAACGCGCTGGCGGTCACGGCCGGCATCCCCGCCTTCTTCCGCCCGAACCCGGCCGCCTTCGTCAGCCAGCATGCGCCCCTGGGGCCGGAGGATGCGGGCTATTATTCCGTCGCGCCGCTCCGCCACACGCTTGGCGAGCTGGTCGATCTGGATGAGGTCAATAAAGGCGAGATCCGCCTCACGGTCGGCGCGTCCAACGTGAGGACCAGCGAGATGCGCTATTTCGACAGCCGCGACATGAAGCTGTCGCTCGACCATGTCCTGGCTTCCGGGGCGCTGCCGCCGGCTTTCCCGGCGGTGCGGATCGACGGCGAGCTCTACTGGGACGGCGGCATTCTTTCGAACACGCCGGTCGAGGTCGTGTTCGACGACAATCCGCGGCGCAACTCGATGGTCTTCGCGGTCCATATCTGGAACCCGAACGGCGACGAGCCGGAGACGATCTGGGAGGTGATGAACCGCCAGAAGGACGTGCAATATTCCAGCCGCGCCCACGCCCATATCAAGCGCCAGCGCCAGCTTCACCGCCTGCGCCACATCGTCGCCGAGCTGTCCAGGCTGGTCCCCGAGGAGAAACGGAGCAACCTCGTCTCGGACATGGCGGCCTATGGCTGCCTGACGCGGATGCACGTCGTCCGGCTGCTCGCCCCGGCGCTCAGCTATGAGGATCACGCCAAGGACATCGACTTCAGCCCGGACTCGATCCGCCAGCGCTGGGAAGCCGGCTACGCCCACACCATGAAGACGCTCGACAAGGCGCCCTGGCGCGCGCCGGTCGAGCCGGCCGAGGGCTTCGTCCTGCACGAGGCCTGCGGCGGCGAGATGATCGAGACGGCGGCCGCGGCATGAGCGCGCTCACCATTCCGGTGCTGCTCGGCTCGGTCCGCCGCGACCGCGTCGGTGACCGCGCCGCGCGCCTGGTCATGGACGGGCTCCATGCGCGCGGACACGAGCCGGTGCTGGTCGACGCGCTGGCGCTGCAGCTTCCTTTGCTCGACCGCATGTACAAGGAACATCCCCCAGGCGAGGCGCCCGAGCCGCTGGAGCGGCTCGCCGCCCTCTACCGCCGCGCGGACGGCTTCCTGGTGGTCAGCGGCGAATATAATCACGGCATCCCGCCGGCCCTGAAGAACCTGCTCGACCATTTTCTGGAGGAGTATTTCTGGCGGCCGTCCGGCATCGTCTGCTACTCGGCCGGCGCCTTCGGCGGCGTCCGCGCGGCGATGCAGCTGCGCATGAGCCTCGCAGAAATGGGCATGCCGAGCGTCCCGAGCCTGCTGCCGATCCCGCGGATCGCAGAGGAGCTGACCGAAGGCGGGCAGGGCAGTGAGCGGATCCTGCGCTCTCGCGACCGTTTCCTCGACGAATTCCTCTGGTACGCCCGGGCGCTTCGGCCCGCAAAGGCAGCCGGGACGCCTTATTAGGCCGAGGGTCCCGACAGGCATATTTGGAGATTTTGCGGAGGTTCGCGCATTGCGGCCGGTGGTTCCGGCCAGGCCATTGAAAAAAGCTGGTGACCCCTACGGAAGGGCCACAAGCTAGTCCTATCAGAGACTTAGGTTGGCGAACCTTTTACGCATCTCGAACGCTTGCTCTGTAGGCCATGATACCTCACGCTAGCGGCAGCGAAAGGAATGGCTGTGGATAGCTCTTCAACCATCGACACTATCGCGAGCATTGCATCCGTCGTCATGTCCGCGACATTGGCGACAGTCGCGCTGGTGTTCACCTACCGACAGAACGTCGGTTGAAAGCCGATCGTGCTCTCCCTAGGTTCCCAACTCTCAGGAACTGGCGGTTCTACCGACCACCAGATTGGCGTCCGCATAGAATTCTGGAACCGGCGGAAGTACCCCGTCGTCGTGCGCCACATTCAGACAGTCGTCTCGGGTGTCGAAATTCGGGAGGGTCTCGACGTCGGTCCCGACAATGAGTTTGTCCAACGCAATGTTGTGACCCAGAAGGTGGATGCGGCTGTCGCGTCTAATGCGCACGGCGCGTATCGGATCGCCGGCACGATCGGTGAACAGTCGCTCGACGCGTTGCGCGTGACGTTCAAGGTTTCAGTCGTCTATTTCGACCCGATCAAGGGAAAGGCGATGAAAGCGACCCTAGAGCACAAGCTCTTCCATCCGGAACTAGGTTGGTCAAAAACGGAGGCGGAACGGGAACAGGCTCGGGAAGCGTTTCGGGTCGCAAGCGAGCAGAAGAAAGCGAGGCGACCTGACCTCGATCGACAAATTGCCCGGCAATGACTCGCCACTTGGACCGACGCCCAGCTCGTCGAAGCTTGGGAGAAGATCGCCGGAGGGTGAGTTTGAAAACTCCTGCACGTCCTTCTCGGACTGATGCTTGCGATTGCGCACGCTACGTAGATGACACCGTAGGAGCGGGATCTAGACGCGGAAAATACCCGCCGGTCCCCGGCTATTGGCGAACCGCGCTGACGGGCTAAGTGCCTTTACGGCTTGCGATTTTTGAGAGCAGGATCGCGATTTGGCGAACCCTCCCCAGAGGGAAAGTCAGTTGGAAACTCCTAAACTATTGAAAAACCACAATAGTGGTGACCCCTACGGGACTCGAACCCGTGTTTTCGCCGTGAGAGGGCGACGTCCTGGACCGCTAGACGAAGGGGCCGCATTGCGCTGCGGCGTGGCGCATATGGGGGACAGGGGTCCGCTGTCAAGCAGAGCGGGGCGGCCGCATGGCGACCCTCCCGCTTTTTTCCGCCAATCGTGTGACGGCCTACTTGCCGCCGCTGCCGTTGGTCTCGGCTTCGCCCTCGCCCTCGGCAGCACCCTCTTCGGCGCCTTCTTCGGCCGGCGCCGCGCCTTCCTCGCCCTCGGCCGGGGCAGCGCCTTCGGCCGGTTTGCCGGCGACCGCATTGGCGTCGGCCGCTGCCGGCGCGGCCGCATTGGCGTCGGCGGGCGCCGCCGCATTGGCGGCGTTGGCGGTAGCGGCGTTGTTGGCGGCGCCACGGTTGCAGGCGGCCAGGGCGAGCAAGGCGAGCGCGGCGACGGAGGCGGTAAGCAGCTTCATTTCAGGGATCCCCCCAGGATTGTTTTGGCGCTGAAACCTAGCGAAGCCCAGGGGGCGAGGGAAGGGGAATAAGGGGCCTGCGGCGACCACGGTATGGCGCCGCGCACGGCGGCGCAGGCCTGTCCATTGGCTGCTTTATCGGGCGGGGAAGCTGTGCTTAGATGCCCGCTTCGCGCCGCGAGGGAGTCCTGCCTGCATGGTGAGATGGTTGCCCAGCTTTCGCCCGAAGCCGTCCGCGGCGGCCGCGGTGCCGAAGCCTGTGCCGCCGCCAGCCCAGGCGGCGCCGGCGCAGCCGCTCGACGGCGGCAGGTACCGGATCGAAAGCTATTCGCGCACCCATGAGGGCTGCGTGCGGACGCACAATGAGGACAGCCATGTCGCCCGCGACGATGGCGGCCTCTGGGCAGTGGCGGACGGCATGGGCGGGCATGAGGGCGGCGAATGGGCGTCTGGCCGGATCGTCCGCGAGCTCGGCCGCATCGATCTCGCGCTCGGCTATCAGGATACGTGCGAGGAGGCCGCCCAGGCGGTGACCGCCGCCAACAGGCAGATCCTGGCCGAAGGCAAGCGGCGCGGCAAATCCATGGGCTCGACCGTCGTCATGCTGGTCATCGAGGAGACGCGCTACGCCGTGCTCTGGGCCGGCGACAGCCGCGCCTATCTGATGCGGGGCGGCAAGCTCGAACGGCTGAGCCGCGACCATACCCAGGTGCAGGAAATGGTGACTCGCGGGCTGATGACCGCAGAGCAGGCGACGGGCCATCCGATGGGCCATGTCCTTTCCCGCGCCGTCGGCGTGCAGAAAGCGGTCGAGATCGACCGGGCCGAGGGTGAGATCCAGCCGGGCGACATCTTCCTCCTGTGCAGCGACGGCCTGCACGGCGTCGTCGGCGAGGAGGCGATCGCCGCCCATTTCGCCCGCGAGGCGCCCGAGCAGGCGCTCGACAGCCTGATCGCCCTGACCCTCGAGAAGGGCGCGCCCGACAATGTCACGGGCGTCGCGGTCTGGATCAGCGAGCCGACCCTCCTCTCCTTTGCGGAACCAAAGCCATGAGCGACGAGAAAGACAAGGACGCCAAGGGCATCCCGCCTGCGCCGGGCAGCGAGCCCGAGGAGGAGCGCACGGTCTTCATGCCCGGCGGCTTCACCATCCCGCCCGCCGCCGACGAGACGCCCGCGCCGGCGGAGCCGCGGCCCCTGCCCGAGGAAGCCGCCGCCGCGCCGCCGCCCGAAGCCCCGGCGCCGCCCGAGCCCGTCGCCGAGCCGCCGCCGCCCGCGCCGGAGCCGGCCCCTCCGCCACCTCCACCCCCGCCGGCGCCCGTGCCGACCAGCGCCGGCACCACCGGCGGCGGGATCCAGCCGCGCAGCGACGCCGTCGGCATCAAGGTCGGCGACGTGCTCAACCACATCTTCCGCGTCGACCGCTTCCTGGCGCGCGGAGGGATGGGCGAGGTCTTCGTCGGCTGCAACGTCAATGTCGACGAGAAGGTCGCGATCAAGGTGATGCTGCCCTCGCTGGCCGGCGACGAGAAGGTGGTGGCGATGTTCCGCAAGGAGGCGCGGACGCTGACCAAGCTCAACCATCCGGCGCTGGTCCAGTATCGGGTGCTCGCGCAGGAGCCGCAGCTCCACGTCCTCTACATCGTCACCGACTTCATCGAGGGCACCAATCTCGGCACCGCGCTCGGCACGCTGAAGCCGACTCCGGACGAGCTGGCGGGGCTGCTGCGCCGGCTGGCCTCGGGACTCGCGGCGGCGCACGAGCTCGGCGCCGTCCATCGCGACATGTCGCCGGACAATATCATCCTCGAGAATGACGACATTCACCAGGCGACGATCATCGATTTCGGCATCGCCAAGGATCTCGACGCCAGCTCGGCGACGATCGTCGGTGACGGCTTCGCCGGCAAGCTGAACTATGTCGCGCCCGAGCAGCTCGGCGATTTCGGCCGCGAGGTCGGGCCCTGGTCCGACGTCTACAGCCTCGGCCTCGTCATCCTCGCCGTCGCCCAGGGCAAGGCGGTCGACATGTCGGGGTCGCTGGTCGACGCGATCGACAAGCGCCGCAAGGGACCGGACCTGTCGGCGCTGCCGAATAACCTGCTGCCGATCGTCCGCGACATGCTGAAGCCCGATCCCAAGGAGCGGCTGCGCTCGATGGACGAGGTGCTCGGCCGGCTCGAACGGCTGAAGCTGCCGCCGGAGGAGCTGGTCGACCAGACCAGCCCGCCCGCGCCGCCGCCGGAGCCGCCGCCCGTGCATGAGGCGACGGTACCGCCGGCGGAGACCACCTATTTCGAATATGCCGAACCCGAGAGCGGCGGCGGCTCCCGGCCGCTGCTGATCATCCTCGCGGTGCTGCTCGTGATCGCGGCGGCGCTCGCAGTGACCGCCTATCTGACCGACGGCACGTTCGGCTTCGGCGGCGGGAATGACAGCCAGTCGAGCAGCGGATCGACCGGGGGCGCCGATCCGCGCACGGAGAACCGCCCCCCTGTGGAAATTGCCCGCGCGACGATGAACTCGGTGCTGCCCAATGTCGGCTGCACCTGGCTTGACGTCAGCAATATCGGCGCCGGTCCGCCGGTCGCCGTGGTGCTGCGCGGGGTTGCCGGCAACGTGCAGGCGGCGAGGGGCGAGGTGGGCCAGGCGCTGTCGCGGGCCGGGCTCGCCAATGCCTCGACCAGCTTCAGCGACGTGGCGACGATCATCCCCGCCGGCTGCTCGGCGCTCGACACCTTCCGGGGCATCCGCAACGGCGGCTTGCCGCGCATCTCCTCGCCGCAGACGCGGTACGAGCTCTCCATCCTCACCGAGGGCAGCAATGCCGGTCAGCTCGGCGCCCAGGTGCCGATCGAGATCGAAACGAACGGCGTGCCCGATTTCGCCCTGGCCGGCATCCAGCCGTCCGGGGAGATCACGCCTTTGCTGCTCAGCCGCAGCGCCCTCCAGCAGGAAGTCGCCAACGGCAACAGCCAGGTCAGCGATCTCGGCGGCGGCCGCTACCGGATCACGATCGACATCACCCACAATGGCTGGTCGGGCTTTCTGCTGCTGACCGGGACCGGGCCGTTCGATGCCGGCCTGATCGCGCCCCCCGTCGGCGAGCGCGGCCCCAATTGGCAGCAGCAATTCCTCGCCGCGGCGAGCGGCGGCAACTGGCAGGGGAACATGGCCTGGGTCCGAACCCAGGACCAGCAACCGGACTGAGGGTAAGGGCCTAGTTCAGCCCGTCGCGGAGCTGGCGCTCATAGGCCTTGCGGAATTCCTTCGAGAACACCTCCATGAAGGCCTCGTCGGATTCCTTCTTCACCGCCACGAATTCGCGCTCGTAATTGCGCCACAAAGCGGCGTCGCGCGCGCCCGGCAGGATGCGGGCGAGCAGGCCCATATTCTCGGCGCGGCGGCGGATCGAGCCCGGAGAGAAGCGGTCGAGCGTCGCACGCAGGGCGCCGGGGATGGCGCGCAGGGTCGCCACCTGGTGCGACTGCAGGTCCAGATAGGCGTCCTCCACGGCCTTGTCGGCCTCGAGGAAACCCGGCTGCGGCGGCATCAGCAGCTGCGCCAGCGCCTGGTCGGGCGAGCGCGCGAACTTGATCGGATTGTTGCCCTCGAGCGCGAGCCCGGTCATCTCGGCGCCCATCTGCGCCTTGGCGCGGGCGCGGGCCTCGACCATGACCAGCAGCCCCGCGACGAGCCGCTTCAGCAGGCTGCCCGCCTTCTGCACGGTCTCCGGCGTGCGCTCGACCTGGCTCTCCGCGATCGCGGCCGCCTCGAGCAGGGCGGTGAGCAATTTGTCGACCGTCGCCGGATCGGCGCCGACCACCGGCGCCGCCGCGGCATCGGCGACCCCGAACAGGCCGCGCTCCCGGTCGATCCTGTTGATGTCGGCCAGCGAATCGAACATCACCGTGGCATGGTCGGTGACGGGTGCCGCCTGTGCCTCGGCCGCCTCGGCGACGGGCTCCGCCGGCTGCGGAGGCACCGGCGGCGGCGCCTCCGGGATGTCGGCGCTGCCCGGCGGGATGGTGATCTGCTGCTCGGGCGGGACCGGCTCCGGCGCCGGCTCGGGTGCGACCTCCATCTCGAACGAGGCGATCACCTCATATTGGCCGATGCGGATCAGATCGCCGGCATTGAGCAGATGCTCCTCGGTCATCCGCTCGGTCGCGTCGTTGACGAAGGTGCCGTTGGTCGAAATGTCCTTCAGGACGAAGAAATCGCGGTCCCGGCGGATCTCGCAATGGCGCGAGGAGATGGCATTGGCCGGATCGGGCAGGTGCCAGTTGCAGTTGCGCGAGCGCCCCAGCACCGCCGTTTCGCCCTCCATCAGGTATTGCGCCGCCATCCCTTCCTGCAGGACTTCGGGATTCCGGATCGTGAGAATCAGGATCATGAAGCGGCCATACCCCCTGCAAACCACGCGACGAAAGGGCGCAGTCTGCGACCAAGGTAGCAAGCCGTGCTACCAACCTCAACCGCCGCTCCTTGCCGCCGAATCGGCCATGAGCTAGAATCGCGCGCCTTCGGACGGGACTATTTTCCGTCCGGTTCGAGAGGAGTTTTCGATGCGCAAGCTCGGTCTTTCCCTGCTGGTTTCGGCAGCCATTGCCGCGCCGGTCGCGGCCTGGTCGCAGGAGGGCCAGCCTTCGGCCAGCACCGACGATTATGTCTGCGCCTTCTCCGGCGAGTGCGCGGACGAGGCGACGGACGAGACGGCGGACGCGCCGGCCGCCACCGGCCCCGGCCCGCGCGTCACCGCCACCCGCGGCTTCGCCATCTCCACGAGCCGGACGCCGGCGCGGACCACCAACAACCGTCAGCGCCGTCCCGTCGCGAACAACAGCGCGCGCCAGGGCGCTTCCGCCCCGCGCCGCTTCTCCTTCGCGGTCAGCCAGCCGGCGGGCGCGCGCAACCAGCGCGTCAACCTCAGCCTGACCTTCCCGACCGGCTCGGCGACCCTGACTCCGGCAGCCGCCGCACAGGCCCGGACCTTCGGCCAGGCTTTGATGATGCCGCAGCTCGCCAATATGCGCTTCCGCATCGAGGGCCATACGGACGGCGTCGGCAGCCGCGCCGGCAACGTCGCCCTGTCGCGCCGCCGCGCGCAGAGCGTCGCCAATTTCCTGATCTCGATGGGCGTGCCGAGCAGCCGCATCGAGGTGCAGGGCTACGGGCCGGACCGGCCGCTGCCGGGCACCAGCCGCAACAGCCCCCAGAACCGGCGCGTGGAGGCGGTGAGGGTCAGCTAAAAAAGGGCGGCATCAGCCTGCCGGCACGGCAAGCGCCTGCGCGGCTTCGCGGAGCTGCGCCTGGGTGCCGGCATCGCCCTGGAAGGCGGCGAGCCCGGTGCGCAAAGCCTCGGCGGCGAGCTGCGGCTCGTTCAGGGCCATGCGCGAGCGCATCATCATGATCCACCCCCGGGCGTCGCGCGGATTCTGCCGCAGCCGCGCGGCGAGCCGCTCGACCATGCCGCGGCCCATCTCGTTCTGCTGGGTCGGGGTCATGCCGCTGGCCGCGCGCAGCTGGTCCTGCGTCGGGCCCGGAATGCCTGCGGTCGCCATCTCCGTGCCGGACGTGCCGCCCGCGGGCGGGGCGGTTTCCGGCGGCAGCCGGCCGCTGATGTCGATATTGGCGCGCTGGGCGATGAAGATGGCGGAGCGGCGCACCTGCGGCGGCAGCGGCTGGGCCTGCGGATCGCGCAGCAAGGCGATCAGGTCGTCGACGGCGCCGCGATGGTCGCCGCGATCGTCCTTGATCGTCGCCAGATAGAAACGCGACATCGCATTGCCGGGCGCCGCCTGCAGCGCGGCTCGGAGCAGCCGTTCCGCCTCGGGCGGCGCCGGCTGGCGCGCGCGGGTCGCCATGATCAGCAGCACTTCGGCGAGGAAATTGTTATAGTCGGCGCTGCGCGGCTGCAGCTCCATCGCCCGGCGGAAAGCGACACTGGCCTGCTGGAAATCCTCCATGTTCCGCCAGGCCATGCCGAGCCGGAACCAGCCCTCATGGTCATCCGGATTGCGCCGGACCTGCTCGACCAGCCCGGCGACCAGCGCCTCGACGCTCGGCGCCTGCCCGGCCGCAGCCGCCGCGTTGGCGCCGGCACTGTTGGCGTCGGCGGTCGCGGCGCTGCCGTCCCGCCGGAAGGCGAGCGTATAGACCAGCACGCCGATCGCGATCAGGGCGGCCAGAGCGAGGGCGATGGTGGCGGGCTGGACCCGGCGCGGGGAAGCGGCTGCGTCTGTCATCGCCGCGGATCATCGCGGCAAATGATCCGGCGTCAAGACCGGCTCGGCGTTCAGGTCGTGCCGCGTCTCAACGCCTCGCGCTAAGCCAGCGCCCGTGCTGCAAAATCTGGGGGGCGACGGGCCCTCGGCGCTGGCGTCTCGTCGCAACTCTGTTAGATTGCCGATTCTGGAAGATTGCGGATTTTCCGGTGTGCGGGGGCGCGGCCGGAATTCGCCTGTCGGGGAGCTGCGTCGGAGTGTCGGCCGCCTACAAGATCGCGATCGTGGGATCGGGCCCGGCCGGGATGAGCGCGGCGGGACGCGCGGCCGAGCTCGGCCTGTCGCACGTCCTGCTGGAAAAGACCGACCACCTCTCCGACACGATCTACAAATATCAGAAGGGCAAGCACGTCATGGCGACGCCGAGCCAGCTCGTGCTGCGCTCGGATTTCGATTTCGACGCGGGCAAGCGCGAGAAGATCCTCGGCGTGTGGGACGACCAGACCGCCGCTCGCAAGGTCAATGCCCTGGTCAATGCCGACGTGATCTCGATCAGCGGCGAGAAGGGCAATTTCACGCTCAAGGTGAAGGGCGGCAGCAATCCCTGGCAGCGGCCGGCGGAATCCGGCCGGCCCGACGCCCGCAACAGCGCCCCCGACAAGGCCGGCGCCACGCAGGAGATCAAGGCCGAATATGTGATCCTCGCCATCGGCACGCAGGGCAATCCCAATACCCTGCGCTGCGAGGGCGGGGACCTGCCGCACATCCAGTATCAGCTCGACGATCCCGGCGAATATGTGGACGAGCATATCATGGTGATCGGCTCGGGCGACGCGGGCATCGAGAATGCGCTCGGCCTCGCTGCCGATCCCGCCCAGGCCAACACCGTCTCGATCATGAACCGCAGCGCCGAATTCGCCCGGGCCAAACAGGCCAATGTCGACCTGCTCATGGAGGCCGGGAGGAGCGGCCGGGTCAACATTCTCTGCGAGACGACGCCCAAGCGCGTCCTGCCGGGCTTCCTCTACATGGAGACCCGCGACGGCGAGCAGAAGATCAGGTGCGACCGGATCATCGCCCGCATGGGCTCCTCGCCGCCGCGCAAGTTCGTCGAGCAATGCGGGATCGAGTTCACCAGCGAGGACCGCGACGCCTATCCCTCGCTCTCGCCGCAATTCGAGACCACGGTACCGGGCATCTACGTGATCGGCGCGCTGGCCGGCTATCCGCTGATCAAGCATTGCATGAACCAGGGCTATGACGCGGTCGAGTTCATCAACGGCAATGTCGACCTGAAGCCGGCCGACGAGCCGATCCTCGAGAAGAAGTTCCAGGTCCTGCCGGGCACGCGTACCGTCACCGAATGGCTGGCGTTTTTCCGCCGGCGGGTGACCGTGCTGAACGAGCTGTCGATGCTGCAGATGCGCGAGTTCATGCTCGATTCCGAGCCCCGCGCCTATCGCGCCGGCGAGATCGTGTTCGAGAAAAGCGATCCGGGCGCCTCGCTCTTCGCGATCGCCGACGGCTCGCTGATCGTCGAGATCGATCCGTCGCGGCCGGGCCAGGGCATCCCGATCGCGCAGGGCTCGATCGTCGGCGAGGTCGGGCTGATCTCGGGCCGCAAGCGCAGCGCCACGGTGCGCACCGCCTCCGGCTCGATCGTGATCGAGATCCCGCGCAACGCCGCGCTGAAGCTGATGGCGACCAATAGCGCCGCCAAGCGCGAGATCACCCGCATCGTCACCGAGCGCATGCTGCGCTCGATCGTCGGCGACGCCAGCGAGGAGGATCTGAAGGACCTGCTGGAGACGGCGGAGATTCAGGAGATTCGCGCCGGCCAGGCGGTGATCAACGAGGGCGACGAGGGCTATGACGTCTTCATCATCCGCCAGGGCTCGATGACCGTCGAGAAGGCGATCGGCGGCAAGCCGGTCTTCCTGCGCTACCTCCCTGCCGGCTCCTATGTCGGCGAGATGGCGCTGATCGACGGCGGCCGCCGCACCGCGACGGTGCGCGCCGCGATCAAGTCGGAAGTGATCAAGCTGAACGGCGACGCCTTCCGCAAATTGCTCGCCGGCAAGCCCGCCCTGCTCGAGAAGATGAAGACGGAAATGGCCGCGCGCCAGCAGACGACGAGCTTCATCGAGGCACGCAAGGACGGCTTCGGCGGCGCCGTCGACATGTATTCCTCGGTCGCCGGCTTCCTCGTCTCGGAGGGAATCGGCGAGGCGACCGACGTGCTGCTGATCGACGAGAAGCTCTGTGTCGGCTGCGACAATTGCGAGAAGGCCTGCGCCGACAGCCATGACGGCCTGTCCCGGCTCAATCGCGAGGCCGGCCGCACCTTCGCCCACCTTCACGTGCCGACCTCCTGCCGGCATTGCGAGCATCCGCACTGCATGGCCGATTGTCCGCCCAACGCGATCAATCGCGGGCAGGACGGCGAGGTCTATATCAACGACACCTGCATCGGCTGCGGCAATTGCCAGCGCAACTGCCCCTATGGCGTGATCCGCATGGCCAAGCCGCCGCCGAAGAAGCCGGGCCTCCTGTCATGGCTGTTCTTCGGGCGCGGTCCGGGCCCAGGCGAACCGGACCATAAATGGACGGATTCCAAGGTAAGTTCGGAGACTCCAAAAAAAGCGATCAAATGCGACATGTGTTCTGGTATCGAAGGCGGGCCGGCCTGCGTTCGCGCATGTCCGACGGGTGCTGCTATACGCGTATCGCCGGAAGAGTTCCTCACCGTAGCGAGGATGGGACAGGGGGGCTGATCGAGGGTGGCAAGCAGGGGGATTAACAGAACCGAATTGGGGGACGGGACGGCTCATGAGAGCTTCCTGCGCTACCGCCGCTATCGCTGGTTCAAGATCGCGACGTTCCTCTCCCTATTCCTCATCGTCGTCTACCTCTTCGTGGACGTCTCGCCGCGGCACAATGGCGGCTCCTGGCTCGGCTATACGCTCGGCACGATCGGCGCGCTGCTGATCGTCTGGCTCGCGCTGCTCGGCATTCGCAAGCGGGCGATGACGCGGGGGCGCTGGTCGCTCAAGGCCTGGACTTCGGCCCATGTCTATCTCGGCCTGGCGCTGATCGTCATCGGCACCCTGCACACCGGCTTCCAGTTCGGCTGGAACGTCCACACTCTTGCCTGGGTGCTGATGCTGCTCGTGATTCTCTCGGGCATTTACGGGATCTCGGTCTACGCCCTGCTGCCGCAGGGCCTGTCCGACAGCCGCTCGGAGATGACCGGGCCGCAGATGATCGAGGCGGTGAACAGCCTCGACAAGCAGATCCAGCAGGCCGCGCAGCCGCTCTCGGACGAGGACAGCGCGATCGTGCTCGGCTCGCTGGGCGAGGACCCGTTCGGCGGCGGCGTCTGGCGGCGCCTCTCCGGCTCCTATCCCAGATGCGGCAACATGGCCGCGCTCCGGATCATGCGCGAGCGGCAGGAGCAGAGCTCGGGCAAGGAGGAACAGGCGCTGGAGCAGGTCGTCGGCCTGCTCGAGAAGAAGGCGGCCGCCCTGCAGCGGCTGCGCGGCTATATCCGTCGTCGGGCCTTGCTCGAAGTATGGCTGTTCGTGCACATTCCGACGACCTTCGTGCTGCTTGCCGCGCTGACCGCGCATATCGTCAGTGTCTTCTTCTACTGGGGCTAGGGGGGAAGTAGAGCATGGCGTTCCTGCTTCGCAGCATCTCCCGCAGCGCCGACGGACGCGAGATCGTCCGCACGTCGAAGGTCAATGACGACCTGCTGAAGATCGGTCGCGACCCGGATTGCGATATCCGCCTGAACGACCTTGCGGTCGCCTTGCACCATGCCACGCTGGAGCAGGTCTCCGCCTCGAAGATCGGCGTCTCGGCCGAGGCCGGGCTGACCGTCGAGATCGATGGCAGCGTCACCCAGTTCGG
The DNA here is from genome assembly GCF_035626655.1 of Allosphingosinicella sp. Taxonomy (GTDB): domain Bacteria; phylum Pseudomonadota; class Alphaproteobacteria; order Sphingomonadales; family Sphingomonadaceae; genus Allosphingosinicella. The sequence continues at coordinate 36,401 of NZ_DASPNF010000020.1, read as the reverse complement.
GCAGATCAACCTGACCGTCGGCGGCGCCGTCAAGGTCGGGCCCTTCCTGCTGCGCATCCTGCCGCCGGAGATCGGCAGCGAGGACGTGCCGATCGACATCCAGCGGGCCGATACCGCGGAAGAGGACGACCGCTTCGACACCCGCCGCTTCGCGCTGCAGAGCGTCATGCCGGGCAAGCGCACCATGTCCTGGGTGCTCACTCTGATCGTGCTGGCAATCTTCCTCGTCTGGCCGATCATCTCCTTTTACCAGAACCGCGACACCGCCGACCGGATGGCGATGGGCGGCTTCCACGCCGACACGCTCTGGAGCACCGGCAGCCTGTCCACCGCCCATGCCGCGCTCAACTCCAACTGCCAGGCGTGCCACGTTCGGGCGTTCGAGCCGGTCCAGGACAATGCCTGCCAGGCCTGCCACGTGAACGTCCACGACCATGCGCCGCTGAACCTGATGCAGGCGGCGATGCCGCAGCTGACCGGCCTGCGCGGCTTCCAGCAGGGCATCCGCAACACCTTCGGCCAGACCGCGGGCCGCTGCGTCGAATGCCATACCGAGCATGAGGGGCCGCAGCGAATGGAGCCGACGCGGCAGCAATTCTGCGCGGACTGCCACACCGACCTCAACGCGCGCGTCCGCCAGACCCGGCTCGGCAACGCCTCGGACTTCGAGCGGCAGCATCCCGAGTTCCAGCCTTTGGTGCTGACCAGCTGGGACAATGGCCAGCCGCGCTACCAAAGGGTCGCGCTCAACCGGCGGCCGCTCGAGATGAGCAACCTGCGCTTCCCGCACGACGTCCATCTCAGCGCCACCAACGGCGTCGCCCAGGCGGCCCGCGCCAACGGCCTCGGCCAGCGGCTCGAATGTTCGAGCTGCCACACGCCGACGCCCGACGGCGTGCGCTTCCAGAATGTCGACATGCAGCGCAATTGCGGCACCTGCCACAGCCTGAGCTTCGACCGGATCGGCGGTACCTTGCGCACCCTGCGGCACGGCTCGCCCGAGCAGGTGATCGCCGACATTCGCGGCCTCTACCGCGCCGGCGGTCCCGCCTTCCCGCCGGAGCTCAGCCCGGGCGGCCGGGTGCGGCCCGGCGACGTCAACCAGATCCGCGCCGCCGTGCAGTTCGCCCGCGCCCAGGCGGACACCTCGCAGCGCGGCGAACGCGCGATCCGCGCGATCTTCACGGGCGAGAACGGCACCTGCTCCGAATGCCATGTCGTCGTTCCGCCGGCCGGCGGGACGCTCGACTACCGGATCGCGCCGATCCAGTTCACCAGCCGCTACATCTTCCACGGCTGGTTCGATCATCGCGACCACCTGATCGTGCAGCGGCCGAACGAGCGGCGGCTGGAAGGCTCGGCCGGCTGCCTGAGCTGCCACAACGCCAATGCCTCCGGCAGCTCCAGCGACGTGCTGCTGCCCAACCTGGCGAGCTGCCGCGCCTGCCATGGCGGCGAGCGGACCCGCCTGCCCGTGCCGTCGACCTGCGCGATGTGCCACGATTATCACATCCCCGCCGGCGCGCAGGCAGGGTCGCGCCAGCAGGGCTCGCCGACCCAGGCCCTGCGCGACCGGGTGCGGGGGCGGCCCTGGACGTCGACGGTGGCGAATCCGGCCCCGGGCGCGCGCAGGCCCTGATATGCTCGTCGCACAGATTACCGACCTCCACCTGGGCTTCGATCCGGGCAATCCGGAGGAATATAACCGGCAGCGCCTCGATCAGACGCTGAAGGTGCTGGCGTCGATGACGCCGCGGCCCGATCTGCTGCTCGTCACCGGCGACATCGCCGATAATGGCGACGACCGCGATTCCTACGAGCGCTTCAAGGCGGCGACGGCGGACCTGCCGTTCCGCGTCTGCCCGGCCATGGGCAATCACGACAATCGCGCGATCTTCCGCGAGGTCTTCCCCGGCACGCCCGCGGTGGACGGCTATATCCAGTATGTGGTCGAGGATCTGCCGGTCCGGATCATCGTCCTCGACACGCTCGAGATCGGCCGGCATGGCGGCGGCTTCGACGAGGTCCGCGCCAGGTGGCTGGAGGCGCGGCTCGCCGAGGCGCCGGAGCGCCCGACCCTCATCGTCCTCCACCATCCGCCGATCGCCACCGGGCTCAGCTGGATGACGGAGAATCCGGAGGCGCGCTGGGTGAAGAAGCTCAGGCCGATCGTCGAGGCGAACCGGAACATCGTCGCCATGGTCTGCGGCCATCTCCACCGCCCGATCGTCACCCGCTGGGCGGGCACCGCGCTCGCCGTCTGCCCCTCGACCGCGCCGCAGGTGGCGCTCGACATGCAGAAGATGGACGCGGATCATCCCGACGAGCGCCCGATGATCGTCGCCGACCGGCCGTTCTTCGCCCTGCATTACTGGAATGGCGACGGCCTGATCACCCATTTCGAGACGGTCGAGGAGCATGAGGTCCTCGCCCGCTTCAACCCCCGCCGCCAGGGCCTGATCCGCATGCTCAACAGGGAGCGGGCGATCGGGTAGGGGGAGGTGCGATGGCGAGAAAGCGGCTCACTCCGGTCGCCAGAAAGCTGCGCGCCGATATGACCGATGCGGAGCGATTGCTGTGGTCGCGGCTTCGTGGAGAGCAGCTGGGCGCGAAGTTCACCAAACAGTTTTCAATCGGGAATTTCGTCGCTGATTTTGCGTGCCGGAGCGCGAAGCTGATCGTGGAATTGGATGGTGGACAGCATGATCGGCTGGCCAAGGCGGATGCGGCGCGGACCCAGATGATCGAGGCGCACGGCTATTTTGTAATCCGCTACTGGAATAGCGACGTCATGGAGAATCTGGACGGCGTCCTGGCGGACATTCTTCGCCACCTCGATATCGCCCGGAATCGCTAGACCTCCTCCCCCTCAAGGGGGAGGGTAGGGTGGGGGTGTCGGGCGCTTGAGATCTTCCGCGAACCGGCGAGCCCCCTCACCCTAACCCTCTCCCCGCCGGGGAGAGGGGATTAGCGGCTCGCCACGTTGGCCTGCGGTCCCACCCAGTCCGCCATCGAGCTCTCCATCGTGTCGGTCACCCGGTACGGCCGCCCCTGGCGGTTCAGGTAGAGGCGTTCCATCTCGCTGCGGTTGAAGGGGCGGGAGCCGAGTCGGCCGAAGACCGCGATCTGGCCGCCCGTCTCGTCGACGGCGCGGTCGCGGTCGAGGCCCTTGGCGACGGCGAAGGCGCGGCTGGGCGTGCGGGCCCAGGCGATCAGCTCCGGCGCGGGCCGCGGCGAGAAGCCGTAGAAGTTCGGATTGCTCTCCGGGCTGAACAATTGCAGCACCTTCATCCCGTTGCGCCCGTCGGCGACATAGGCGAAGAGCGAGGCGTTGGTGGAGGCGACGGTCACGTCCTGCGTATCCGGCGTCTGACCGAGCCAGAAGGCGGGGTTCGGCATCCGCCAGAACACCTGCGGCTGCTCGGGCCGGGTCACGTTGACGATGACGAGACCCTCGGCGCCGGCGGCGACATAGGCATAGGTGCGGGCGAGATAGACGCGGCGCGCATCGGCGAAGGGCACGGTCGCACCCGGCACCGGCACCGGCTGGTCCATGCGGGTGACGTCGAACAATTTGAGCCCTTCGGCGTCGGTCACCCAGAGATAGCGGAACTGCAGCGCCGTCGCCCGGGCATCGTTCAGCGCGATGGTCGCAGTCACGCGCGGCGCCTGCGGGTTGGCCAGGTCGAGCACGACCAGGCCGGCATTGGCGGTGACATAGGCATAATTGCCGGCGAGCGTGATGTGCCGCGCCCCGGTCAGGACATTATTCTCGTTCCAGGCATTGGCGCCGTTGGCGAAGGCCGTGCGGCGCAGGCGGTTATTCCTCGCCTCGCCGTCGGCGAGGGTGTCGACATTGACGAGAATCAGGCCCTCCTCGGCGTCGGTGATCACCGCATAATGGTAGATCGGCTGGAAGCGCTGCTCCTGATTCTCCTCGAGCAGCGAGATGGTCGAGCCGTCCGGCTGGGCGCGCGGCGTCGTCGCCATGGCCTCGTTGCGGTTCGGCGCGATCGGCTGGTTGGTGGGCAGCGCCATGCAGGTCGCGTTGCGGCTCTCGACATGCGTGTCCTGGCCCAGCGGCGAGACCGGCGCGGTGACGATCCGCTCGGAGAAGCCCTTATTGGCGATCGAGGCGATGTCGTAGACGCGGAAGCCGCCGGACCCTTGCGCCACGAACATATATTCGCCGCGATTCTGCAGGCAGCCGACCCGGTCGGGCGTGCCCTGGACGATATTGTAGAATTGCTCGAGCGCGCGGGTCTCGCCGGAGAGGTTGCGGTCGAAGGTCCGGCCGCGCGTCCAGTTGATCAGCTCGCGATTGTTCCGGTCGACATGCATCCGGTAAAAGTCCGGATAGGCGAAGCGCTGCAGATAGGAGCCGATCACCGCCTGCGGCTCGTCCCATTCAGTGACGCGCACCGCCTCGAAGCCGCCCTCCAGGCCGATCCAGGCGTGCAGGCCGACGAAGTTCACGAAGTTCGTGCCCTGCAGCAGCAGCTGCGCCATGATCGCATTATTGTCGTTGTTACTGCTGACATGGCAGTCGGTGCACTGCTTCGTCTCGGTCGTGCGGACTGTGTGCGGGAAATGCGGCGCGAAGGCCTGGCTCGAGAAGCCGGAGGCCGAGACGGGCGGCTGCTGGATGTAGATCCGTTCCCGGTTGATGTTCGTCGAGGAGAGCACCAGCGCCGAGGTCGAGCGGACCGGGGCGATGATATTTCCCTTGCTGGTCTGGTGGCGGCCGAGCTGGAACATGTCCTCGCGCGCGACCTGCGGATTGTAGGTCGCGAAGTTGCGCGTCTCCTCGCCCTCGTAGCGATGGACGTTGGTGCGGAAATTGGCCTCGATCGGCAGGTGGCAGCCGCCGCAGCTCGTCGTCCAGCTGAGGTGGCAGGTGAAGCAGGCCATCTCTTCCGTGGGATGGGCGAGGTCGGCGTCCGCGATGCCGGTGCCGAAGGTGTAGCGCCCGGTCTCGGCGCCGGCGCGCGAGACCAATTTGGAGCGGGCCGAGCGCAGGTTGAAGCAGGGGCCGGGCTGGCGCTCGCCCGGCTCGCCGCAGCGGGGCAGGGTCGCATCGACGGAATCGGCGACCTGCTGCACGGCCCAGCTCAGGCTCGGATCGACGATCGAGCGCTGGACGAGGACGCGCCGGTTCGGCGTCGCGCAGCGCAGGTTCGGCACCTCCTCGCGCGCCAGTTCGCAGTCCATCCACTCGAAGCGGCGGCGGCCGTCCTCGTTGCGGATCACTTCCAGGTTGGTGCCATGCGTCGGCGCCGCGGGACCGGAGGTGCGCAGGTTGGCGGGCGCGCGGGCGGTGCCGTGGCAGTCGCGGCAGCCGATCTCGATCGCGTTCGCCACCTCGCCATAGATGAAGCCGTTGCCATGCGCGTCCTGGCTGAAATGGCAGTCGGCGCATTGCAGGCCGAGCTCGGCATGGATGTCCATCATGTGGACCGAGCGGCCCGGATTGACCCCGGCCGGGACGAACGCGCCCTCGCCCTGGCGGCGGAAGGTCTCCGGATCGCCCGGCGGGATGACGTTGCCGCGCGCGTCGAGCAGATTGCCCTCGCGGTCGCGGCGGAAGATGCCGCGGAAGTTCCAGCCATGGCCGTGATAGTCGGCGAACTGGGTGGTGCGGGCGAGCGGGTTCACCCGGTCATAGACCTCGCGCACGAAATTGGGATCGGCCCATAGGCCCCGCGGCGCCGCCGCCTCGGGATTGCGGTTCAGCACGTTCACCAGCTGCTCCGCGGTCGGATAATGCTGGCGGCGGAAGAGCTGCTCCTCGGCGGCGTTGCGCGCGGGCAGGCGGTTCTCCGGCCCCGGCCACATCAGGTCGGCGTCGGACTCATAGTCCCACATCGTGTAGCCGAGATAGGTGTTCAGGAAGATGTTCGGCTGGTGCATGTGGCAGACCATGCACTGCGAGGTCGGGATCGCCCGGGTGAAGACGTGGCGGATCGGGTGGCCGCTCTCGCCGACCGAGGCGTGGTTCCCGTCCGCCGGCGCATCATGCGAGGGCTCGCGCCGCGCGCCGCCGTCGGGCAGATGCTCCGCCCCTTCCTCCTCGACCGCGCCCAGCCGGTGCGCACCCTGGCGCAGGCTGGCGATCGTCGGATCGACCGTCGCCGTCTGGCCGTCGCGGCCATATTGCGCGTAGGTCATCGAATGGCGCGGCTCGCGGTCGTTCGCATAGACGACGTGGCAGCCGGCGCAGCCGGAATGGCGATAGTCGCCCTGCTGGTCGTTCGTGCCCATGAACCACATGAAGGGGTCGTTGAGGCGGGTCTTGTGGATGTTGAGCACGGGGATGGCGACGCGGATGCCGGTGCCCGGGCCGCGGTTCGACTGCCTGAGGTCGGGCCGGCCGGGCTCCTCGAGCCGCTGGATGATGCCGCCGATATTGGGCAGGCCGACCTCCGGGAACTGGGTGCCGATATTGCGGCCGCCGCGCTCGAACACGCGGAACACGTCCGACGGCGGTACGACCTGCCAGGTGGGCAGCGGATACATGGCCGCGAGCACGCCGCGCGCACGCTGCTGCGGGGTCATGCCGTTCGGCCCGAGCGGCGAGGTGATCAGCGCAGGCTCGCCGGCGCGCGTATAGGCCTCGCCGATGATGTAGTTCTTGAAGGGCAGGATGCCGTTATTATAGGCCGCGCCGCCGATCAGCATCGCGCCCGTCGACATGAGCGAGCGCTCCGCCGCCTCGATGATCTCAATATGGCAGGCACCGCAGCTGTCGCGGACCACACGATAGTCCGACGGGTTCATGAAGCGCACGAATTCCGGCGCCTCGCGGTTCATCAGGGCATAGGTCCGGGTCGGGTTGGCGCTCGACGGGAAATGCCAGGAGGCCGGATAGCGCGGCAGCACGTGGGCGCGGGTCTGCGCCTCGAAATAGGGCGCCGTATTCTGCTGCGCCCCCTCGGGGCGGGTGATGCGCGGATTGCCGCCATGGCAGTCGGTGCAGCCGAGGACCACGGCCGGCGAGCGGTGCATCGTATGGGCGTCGCTGTCGGTATGGCAGGACTGGCAGCCCTGGCTCTTCGCCTCGGCGTCGCGCCATTCCTGGGTGCGCGGGGCAGGGGCGGCGCGGACCAGGCTGTAGTCGCGGACCACCGCCTTCTCGCCCTCCGAGGCGCCGAGCCGGGACGCGCCGAACAGCGAGGCGGCGAGGATCGCCGCTCCCATGATCGCCAGCCGCCCGAATTTCGCCAGCCCCATCATCCCCTCAATAGGTCAGGATCGCATTGAACAGGACCGAATAATATTGCCGGTCGCGGTCGTTGTTGGTGAACAGGTCGCGGAAGCCGGTGCCCGCCTGCAGAATCGCGCCGGACAGCCGGAAGACGATGTTCTGCGTCGCGCGCGGGCGCCAGATCGCCGCCGCCGAAATGTCCCAGCCGATGTCGCGCCGGATCGTGCCCTGGACGCGCAGCGCCTGCAGCACGTCGGTGCGGTGGAACCAGAGGTGGTTGACGTTGCCGGAGATGCGGATGCCCGGCGTCAGATCGAAGTCCGCGCCGATGCCGAGCAGCATCGTGCCCGGATTGACGAAGTTGGACTGGCCCTGCTCCTTCGACGAGCGGAGATTGTTGAGGATGCCGTTGCGCTGGTCGAGCGCGACCGCGCGGCCGCCGCCCGCGAAGGGGATGGTCTGGCGAATCCAGTAGCTGGTGTCCGCGCCGGCGAAGATCGGGTTCTCGAAGATATTGTCGAAGCCGCGCTCGGTATCGTCATAGGGATTGCCGTCGCCACTCGAGAAGAGGCCGGCGCCGCGGATGCGGATCCAGTTGAGGTCGATGCTCGGCTCGGCCGCGAAGAAGAAGCTCCGGAGCCGCGCCGGCCGCTGCGTGAAGACGTTGTTCCGGTCCTGGCCGAGCAGGAAATAGAAGCTGCTCGTCCAGTTGAAGCGGCCGACATGGCCGTCGGTCGAATAGCCGAGATAAATGGCGTCGTAGCTGCGCGCGCGAAGATCGCCGATCAGCGCCGGGCGGACCGGAAAGCCGTTATCGTCCACCTCCAGCTCGCCACGCTCGCGGTTGAGGTTCCAGGTGATGCTCGCCTGGCTGGTCAGGCCGACGAAGGGGAAATCCTGGCGGAAGACGTTGGCGTGGAGGATCCAGTCGTCGCGCGGGCTCTGGAACAGGTTGTTGAGGCCCGAATTGGTGTCCTTCTCCAGCCGCCAGATCGCCGCCAGATTGTACTGGAAGCGGTTGTTGTCGCGCGTGCCGAACAGGCGGACGCCAAGCTGCTGGTCCTGGAACAGGAAGCCGCGGAAATCGAAGTTGAACGGCTGGATGCCGACGCGGACCGAGTCGAAGTCGAAGCGGGTGGACGTGTTGCGGATATGATAGTCGATGAAGGCTTCCTGCACGCCCAGCGCGTAATCGAAGCGGTCGGTGCCCTCGGACGGCTGCACGAACAGGATGCGCCGCTCGCCGACGTCGACATAGTTCATGTTGAGGGCGAGGGTCAGGCGGTATTCGATGTCCGGCGGCTTGAAGGCGGTGCTGCCCTTGATCAGGGCGACGCTGGCGATGAAGGTCTGCGAGAGGACCAGGCTGCGATTGTCGCCGAACACGTCGTTGCTGTCCGGCCGGTCGGTGGTCTGCACGCCGACCGGGATCGGGAAGCTCCGGGGCTCGATCACGGTGTCCGAAATGGCGCTCGCCACGAAGAACCAGTCATTGCCGGTGAGGCCGAGGAAGCGCGGCGTCGCGCAGCGGGCGATGCCGGCCTCGCGCCGGCGCCGCTGCTCCTCCTCGGTCGGCAGGCAGATCGGCCGGTCGCCCTTGAGCACATTCTGGTTGTAGGGATCGTACCAGCGCTCGCGGACGATGCCGAGCGTGTCGATCAGCCGCCAGCGGTCCGGGACCGCGATATGCTCGGCCGGAAAGGCCTCGGGCGGGGGCTGGCGGATCGCGCCCGGATTATACTGGTCGACCGGATCGGGCAGATCGTGGCGGATGTCCGGGCGGCGGCGGCCCTCGAGCAGCTCCTCCTCCGACGGCGGGGTCGGCTGCTCGCGCGGCTCCTCGGCGGGCAGCGGCTGGTTGGTGACCGGCTGGCCGCCGAAGGCCGGCGCCTCGGCCGGCGGCGCATCCTGCAGGGCGAGGAGGGTCGACCCGGAAACGGAGAGCAAAGAGTCATCCCGGCGAAAGCCCGGACCCATGAACACCGACGATGAAACCATCCCCGGGGCGGTGTTCATGGGTCCCGGATCGAGCCCGGGAGGACTCATGGGGGCCGGCCCCGTCGGCGCCACAGGCGCGCCCGCCGACGCCATCAGCGACAGGAGGGCGGCCGCGACCGTCATTTTCCCTGGCAGACGTTCTGCTCGTTCGTCCCGATGAACGGGTTGAACGGGCAATTGACCCAGCGCAGCCGGACGCCGCCGCCGGAGGCGCCGGCGACGGGCACGACGATCTGGTCGGAGCGGATGGCGGCGGGCGCATTGGCGATCGAGCCGACGCGGACGGACGCGTTATGCGTGCCAAGGAAGCTGATCATGTCGTCCTGGTCGATACCGTCGCCCGACACGCCGATCCCGCCCACCAGGGTGTTGCCGCGATAGACCGGCACCGAGCCGGGGAAGATCTGGATGCCGTTGGCCAGCCGGCCCGGCGTCGGATTGGCCGTGCATTGCTGCGCCGTGTCCGGATTGGCGCCGAGGATGAAGCCGACATGGGTGAGGACGTTTTCGAGGATCAGCGCCGACTGCAGGCCGGTCGAGAAGGGATTGAACTCGGCGACTGGGCGCGAGAAGGCGCCGGGCGGCCGGCCGAGCTCGCCGTCCGGGAAATAGGGCCGCGAGACGTTGCCGTTGGCGCGGTCCGAGAAGGCGAACTGGCCGGTCAGCGCATTGGGGTCGTTGAAGAAGGCGCGGGCGAGCGGGACGAAATTGCGGATGTCGGCGCGCACCGTCGGGTTCGCGGCATTGTTGTTGCTGAGCTCGGTGCCGGCGGTCGCCGAGGAGAAGAAGGCGGCGGTGCGCGCCTTCTGCAGCGAGACGTCGGTGCCGAAGATCGGCGCGTCCGGCCCGCGCACCACGCCGAGGATGTTGCCGCTCGTGTCGACCACCGAGATCGTCACCTGCGCGCGGCTGTCGAGCGGCTGGCGGATCTGGGCGCGCGCCGCGGCCATGATCTTGAACGCCTCCTCGAGCAGGGCGCGGACCTCGGCGGCGCTCAGGGCCGTCCCGGCCGGGGTCGTGCCCGCGACCGGCGGATAGCGGTTCGCGCCGGCGCCGTTGGTCAGGATATAGGCGTCGGGATTGGCGAATTCGGCGGCAGTGGCGAGGCGGATGCCCGAGGCCTCGCTGCCATAGGGCGTGCCCGGAATGATCGGCCCGAGCGTGTAACCGTTGACCGGGATCAGATTGCCGACGCCGGGGATCAGGCTGGCGAAGGCGGGGGTCGCGCCGGCCCGGAGATCGCCGACCAGGGTGTCGCTGTAGCGCAGGGTGGTGCCGTCGACGGTGATCCGGTTGGCCTGGATTTCGTCCGAGGCGGCGAAGTTCCGGGTGGCGGCGAGGGCGATCGCCTCCTCGTCGTCGGTATCGACATTCTGGATCTCGGGGTCGAAGCCGTAAATACCGTCCGCCATCACCCCGACGCCGCCGACGACGAAGCCGTTCTTGTAGAGCGGGAAGCCGCCCGCATCGGCGGAAAGGCCGAGCGGCGAGCGCTTCGGGCCGATCAGGGCCGCCGGCCCGGGCGCGCCGAAGCGCGAGGACAGATCGGAGCAGGGCAGCTGGCTGAACTGCACGCCGAACAAAGGACCGCTCTCCAGCCCCTGCGCGGCGACCGAGGGCGGGAAGTGCTCCTGCACGATCTGGCTGGCCGTCCGGGTGGAGAAGGCGTTGCCCGCCGAGGAAAGATAGGCGCCGGTGATCGCCTTGGCGATCGCGCCGGCGACCGCGCCGCCGGGGACGCTGACCCCCTGCAAATCGTGATTGATCCCGCTCGGCGAGGAGGGGACGGCGAGGCCGACATTGGCGCCGTTCATCTGGAAGGCGGCGAGCACGTTGCCGACCCGGTCGACGACCACGATCGTTGCCGGACGGCCCCGCGCCTGCGCCTCGGCGACCGCCTGGGCGATGATCTGCTGCACATCGGCGACGGTGAGCGCGACCTGCTGGGGGTCGGTGAACAGGCGTGTCGCCGCGGGCGGCACCGGGCCGGGCGCGGGCCCGGCATTGCTGCCGCCGCCGCCCCCGCAGGAGGCAAGCAGCAAGGAGGCGATGGTGATCGTGGAGGCGGCGTTACGCTTCATGATACTCTTATCTCAATCGTCTGATGGCAGCCGCGGCGCGGCCGAGGCTCGCCCGGAATCCTCCAGGATCATAGGCATTGGGATCGTGCACGGCGCGGTAGGCGCCGTTGATGTCGCGCCGGATCGCATTGGCCGTGGCCACGGGGACATGGCCGCCGCTGACCAAGGCGGAGAGCAGGGTGTCGGTGGCCATCACCGCCTGCACCGAGCCGGCATAATCGGTGAAGCGCGGGCTGATCGCCTGGCTGGTGATCGTGTCGATGATCGCGAAGGTCGCGTTGCGGCCCATGTCGGCGCCGGCAAAGGCGTTGGCGAGCTGGCGCAGGGTCGCGCGCAGCCGGTTGGCCGCGGCGATCGCCGCCTGCCGGCCCTCGCCCATCGCCTGGTGGAAGGCGCGGCTGTCGCGCTCGAACTGCCGGGCGAGGCCGGGGGCCACGACGCGCGCGGCCGCGTCGAGCATGATCATGTTCTCGTCATTATAGGGCGGCATGCCGGACGGGATCGGGCGGCCGGGATTGGGAACCGAGCCCGGACGGAAGCGCGGGTCGTCGGAGATCTGCCGGTGGCAGCTATGGCAGTCGAAGAAGTAGAATTCGGGGAAGATGCCCTCGGTGCCGCGCTGCGAGACGAAGAGCCTGAGCGACCGCTCCAGCGCCATCGCCTGGCCGGTCGCCCAGACCTGGGTGCCGGTCGCCAGATTCTTGCCGCGCTCGCGATAATCGTCGTCGATATTGTAATGCTGCTGCAGCGTGGTGAAGAGGTCGAGCTCGAAGCTGATCCGCGGATGGCCGGCGGCCATGATCCGATGGGTGACGAACTGGTTCGGCGCCTCGTCCGAGCCGAAATGGCAGTTGAGGCAGCGTTCGGCGCGGGCCCGCGCATCGTCGAGCGGGACGAGGCCGTTGCGGACATTGGCGGCATGGGTGCCGCCCACCGCATAATGGCTGGTCAGCCAGCCCGAGGCCGCGCCGTGGCAGGATTCGCAGCCGACGCCGTCGGTGGTCTGGAAGCGGACGCCGCGCGGGCCGGCGGGCGTGGCGTGGCAGCCGAGGCACATCGGCGCGCCGGTCGCCTCGCCGATGCCGAGCCGCTCGGCGATCGCGCGGGACCGGGGCTCGCGCAGCACCGCATAAGCGCGGCTGTGCGCGCCGGCCGCGGTCGCCGGATCCTGCCAGAGCATGATCTCGTCCTGGCGGACGCGCGGGCCGTCGCCCTGGCTGCGGCCGTGACAGGTGGTGCCGCCGCAGGTGGCGACGCCGACGAAATTGCCCGGGGCGACGCTGACCCCCGACTGGACGGCCTGCGCGTCATGGGGTTTGAACAGCAGGAAGAGGGCGGCGACGGCCAATGCGCCCAAGGCGCAGAGACCGATCGCAAGTTTGCGGCTGCCCCCCAATTTGTCCTCCATGCCGCCCTGTTTCCGGTCAAAGAAGTCGCCTCGGACTATGGGCCAGCATATTTGTGCATGCAAGCCGCAAAGACGCCCCGCAAGGCATTGGTGACAGCCGAAACAAAGCCCGGTAGAGCTAGAAATTCGACGGATACGGGGGGCCTCAGCCCGGCCTTGCGTCGTCGTTCAGCGTCCAGTCCAGCGATCGGAGCCCGCGCGAATGACCAAAGCCTCTGACCTGTTCATCCACTGCCTCGAGGAGGAGGGCGTCGAATATGTGTTCGGCGTCCCGGGCGAGGAGAATCTGGATTTTCTCGACAGCCTCTCGCGCTCGACCAGGATCAAGCTGATTCTGACCCGCCACGAGCAGGGCGCGGGCTTCATGGCCGCGACCTACGGCCGCCATACGGGCAAGACCGGCGTCTGCGTCGCCACGCTGGGCCCGGGCGCGACCAACTTCGTGACCGCCGCTGCCTACGCCCAGCTCGGCGGCATGCCGATCCTGATGATCACCGGCCAGAAGCCGATCAAGAAGTCGAAGCAGGGCCGCTTCCAGATTCTCGACGTCGTCGACATGATGGGCCCGATCACCAAATATACCCACCAGCTCGCCTCGGCCGACAATATCCCGAGCCGGCTGCGCGAGGCCTTCCGCCTCGCCGAGGAGGAAAAACCCGGCGCCACCCACATCGAATTTCCCGAGGACATCGCCGAGGAGCAGACCGAATCCACGCCGCTGAAGCGCAGCCTGGTGCGCCGGCCGCTCGCCGACGAGAAAGCGGTGCGCGCCGCGGTGCAGAAGCTGGAGGCCGCGCGCTCGCCGATCCTCGTCATCGGCGCGGGCGCCAACCGCAAGATGACCAGCCGGATGCTGCTCCAGTTCATCGAGAAGACCGGCATCCCCTTCATCACCACCCAGCTCGGCAAGGGCGTGATCGACGAGGCCCATCCCAAGTTCCTCGGCTGCGCGGCGCTCTCCTCGGGCGACTTCTGCCACAAGGCGATCGAGTCTGCCGATGTGATCGTCAATATCGGTCATGACGTGATCGAGAAGCCGCCCTTCTTCATGCAGCGCGGCGGCACCGAGGTGATCCACGTCTCCGCCAACACCGCGTCGGTCGACCCGGTCTATTTCCCGCAGATCGAGGTGATCGGCGACATCGCCAACGCCATCTGGCAGATCAAGGAGGACATCGTCCCCTCCGCGACCTGGAATTTCGAGAAGATGCTGGCGGCGCGACGGGCCGAGGTCGAGCATACCAACTCGCTCTGCGGCGACGACCGCTTCCCGATCTTCCCGCCCTGCCTGGTCGAGCGCATCCGCGAGGCGATGCCGGCCGACGGCATCGTCTGCCTCGACAATGGCGTCTACAAGATCTGGTTCGCGCGCAACTATCCGGCGCGGGCGCCCAACACTGTGCTGCTCGACAATGCGCTGGCGACGATGGGCGCCGGCCTCCCGAGCGCCATGGCGTCCAAGATGGTCCATCCGGACAAGAAGGTGATGGCGATCTGCGGCGACGGCGGCTTCATGATGAACAGCCAGGAGATGGAGACCGCGGTCCGCCTCAAGCTCGACATCACCGTCCTGATCCTGCGCGACGACGCCTATGGCATGATCCGCTGGAAGCAGGCCAATATGGGCTTCAAGGATTTCGGCCTGACCTACGGCAATCCGGATTTCGTCAAATATGCCGAGAGCTATGGCGGCCATGGCCACCGCGTGGAGAGCGCCGCGCAGCTGCCGGAGATCCTGAAGCACTGCCTCGACACGCCCGGGGTCCACCTGATCGACTGCCCGGTCGACTATTCCGAGAACGACCAGATCCTCAACAAGGACATCAAGGCGCTGAGCGCGAAATTGTGATCTTCTAGCCCCTCCCCTTCAGGGGAGGGGTTGGGGTGGGGCATGCGCCCATCCCGATAGGCCCCACCCCCGGCCCCTCCCCTGAAGGGGAGGGGTGGAGATGCGACAATGGTGAAGCTGAAGGACGTCTACCCGCTCTACCTCAACAACGAGGCGCAGCAGCCCAATGCTGACCTCGAGGTCACCGACAAATATACGGGCGAGATCGCCTTCCGCGTCGCGCAGGCCGATGCGGCGACGATCGATGCCGGCATCCAGGGTGCGGTCGAGGCGGCGGAGCCGATGGCGCGGCTGCCCTCCTACCAGCGCCAGGCCGTGCTCCAGCATTGCGTGGACCGGTTCAGGGAGCGGTTCGACGAGCTGGCTTTTGCGCTCTGCGTCGAGGCGGGGAAGCCGATCAAGGACAGCGAGGGCGAGGTCACCCGGCTGATCGACACCTTCCGGATCGCCGCCGAGGAAAGCGTGCGGATGACCGGCGAGGTGCAGCCGCTCGACATCAGCCCGCGGGCGAAGGGCTATCAGGGGATCTGGAAAAGGGTACCGATCGGGCCGTGCAGCTTCGTCTCACCGTTCAACTTCCCGCTCAACCTCGCCGCGCACAAGATCGCGCCGGCGCTGGCCGTCGGCTGCCCGTTCGTGATGAAGCCGGCGAGCCGGACCCCCTTGGGGGCGATCATCATGGGCGAGGTGCTGGCCGAGACCGACCTGCCCAGGGGCGCCTTCTCCATCCTTCCCGCGCACCGTGAAGGGGCAGACCTGTTCACCACCGACGAGCGCCTCAAATTGCTGAGCTTCACCGGCTCGCCGGCGGTCGGCTGGGACCTGAAGGCCCGCGCCGGCAAGAAGAAGGTGGTGCTGGAACTGGGCGGCAATGCGGCGGTGATCGTCGACAGGGACGCAGACCTCGCCGACGCGCTGGAGCGCGTGATCTTCGGCGCCTTCTACCAGTCCGGCCAGTCCTGCATCGGCGTGCAGCGCATCCTGATCCACGCGGACGTCTATGACGAATTCCGCGACATGCTGGTCGCGAAGACGAAGACGCTCGTCGCCGGCGATCCCAAGGACCGGAACGTCTTCATCGGCCCGATGATCTCGGAGGGGGAGGCGAAACGGCTCGCTTCCTGGATCCAGGAAGCGGTGGGGAAGGGGGCGACGCTGCTCTGCGGCGGCGGCCGCGACGGCGCCATGCTCGAGGCGACCCTGCTGGAGAATGTCGACCGCAACACCAGGCTCAACATCGAGGAGGCGTTCGGGCCGGTCGCTTTCCTGATCAGGTTCGACGACTTCGATCACGCCCTGGAGATCGTGAACGACTCCAAGTTCGGCCTCCAGGCCGGCATCTTCACCCGCGATCTCTTCCAGATGTTCGACGCCTGGGACCGGCTCGAGGTCGGCGGCGTGGTGATCAACGACGTGCCCAGCTACCGCGTCGACAACATGCCCTATGGCGGGGTCAAGGATTCAGGCCTCGGCCGCGAAGGCATTCGCTTCGCGATGGAGGACATGACCGAGATCCGGAATCTGGTGATCCGGCGCCGCGACGAAGGGCCGCCCGGGCGCCAGACGGGCGAATAGGCTCAGCCGCTGGTCGGCCGCCCCGCCGGCGCCGGCGGGCGGGTCGGGATGACCAACTCGGGCGGCGGCTCGCCCGTCGAAAGATCGTAATATTCGACGCGGGCGCGCTGGCCCCGCTGCATGATCCGCGTGCCGCTCACACGCTCCAGATCGGCGGTATAGGTGTAGCGTTCCAGCCGGAAGGTCGGCGTGTTGTCGGTCGCGACCGTATAGCGGCGGCCGCGGATCGAGCGGAGCAGGGGCTCGGCCCAGTCGATATTGCCGCGCTGACGGATGACCTCGAGCCCGTCGACACGGCCGTCCGGCATCACCCAGAAGCCGACGTCGATCCAGGTGCGGTCGAACGTGTCCGGGATGCGGGTGTTGACGTTGACGGTGCCCCCTTCCTCGATCGTCTCGCGGGCCTGCAGCACATAGGGCGGCGAGAAGACGAGGGCGCGGCGGCCGGTGTCGCGCCGGGCGAGCTCGGCGACGAGCTGGTCGGCGCGGCGGGGATCACCCTGGTCGCGATAGATGCGCGCGAGCAGGATCTGCGCGCCGACTGCCCGCATCCGGTTCGAGGGGTCGCGCGTCATTTCGAGCAGCCGGGCGCGGGCCGGGCCGTACGGGGCGAGCAGATAGGAAATCCAGGTGCCGCGCAGCTCGGCGAGGCTGGCGACGTCGGGCCGGTTGGCGGCGCGGGCGGCGCGGGCGAGGTCCTCCAGCTCGGCGCGCGCCTCCTCGAGCCGGCTGGCCCTGGTATAGGCTTCGGCCACTTCCAGCCGCGCGGTGAAATGGCGGTAATCCTCGGTCGGGATGCCCTGCTGCAGCGTGCGCCGGACGTCGAGCGTCGAGCGCAGGCTCTCGTCGCCGCGGCCGAGATGGCGCGAAACCCGGGCGCGGGAGCGGTAGAGATCCGCGACCGGCTCCGGATATTGCCGCGCATGGCGGCGGTTGCGGTCGAGCGACTGCAGGATGGTGCGGCGCGCGCCCTCATATTCGCCGGCCTCGAACTCCACCTCGGCGAGCGCCAGCGAGGCGTCGACATCCTCGTTGGGCGGGCAGCCGCGGGCGAGGCAGGCGCGCAGGCGGTCGCGGAAATCCTGGATGCGGCGGCCGGTGACGGTCACCTCCTGGCCCTCGCCGGATTGTGGCTGGGCGCTCCGGGCGAAAGCCGGCGCGGATGGCACGGCGAGAAGCGGGGCGACGAGCAAGGCGATCAGCAAGGCGGTACGCATGGCATCACTCCAGGGCCTGGGGGCGGCTTTACCCGCACGCCCAGGCCATTGAAAGACCACACCGCAGATTCGGCAAGCCCGATCAGCCCCGGGCTCAGGTGGCCGGGCGGCCTCCCGGGCGTGGCGCCGCCGCCGCCGCGGTTTCGGCAGTGGTCGTCAGATCGAGATATTCCACCCGCGCGCGCGGCGAACGCACATAGAGGCGCGAGCCGGTCGTCTGCACGAAGGTCGACGTGTAGGTGTAGCGCTCGATCTTGTAGGTCGCTTCGGGCGCGCCGGCATAGCGCCGGCCGCCGATCGCATCGAGCAGGGGTCGCGACCAGCTCGCATCGGCACCGCGCCGCAGAATCTCGACCTCCGAGACCCGGCCGTCCGGACCGATCCAGAATCCGACGTCGATCCAGCCATTTTCCATGTCATCCGGAATCTGCAGGTTCGTCGAGAGCGAGCCAATGTCCATATCGTCCCCTTCCATCCTGGCCTGTTGGGCAAGCTGGAAGCGGGGCGAGAAGAGCAGCCTGCGGCGGGCGCCCGCGGCCGAGGTGCGCGCAATCTGCGCGAAGAGCTGGTCCGAGCGCGCAATATTGCCTTCGTTGCGATACAGCCGGGCGAGCGCGAGGCGGGCGCCGGTGGCGCGGAGGCGGTTGGCCTCTCCCTCGAGGTTCGCCCATTGCTGCAGGCGCCAGCGCGCGTCACCGCCGCCGGGAATGGCCATGAGCTCGTAGGCGAGCTCACGCAGTTCCGCCATCACCACGACGTCTTCGCGGCCCGCGGCGCGCGCAGCCTCGACCAGTTGATGCAAGGCCCGCTGCGCCCCGGTGAGGCTGCCGTTGAGCATCTGCATTTCGGCGATCTCGAAGCGGGCGGTGAAGTGGCGATAATCCTCTTGCGGGATTCCCGCCTGCAGCGCGTTCAGGATGTCGAAGGCGGCGAGCCGCGCCTCGCGGTCGTAGCCGATATGGCGCGCGAGCCGGGTCTGGACGCGGTAGAGATCCGATACGGGCACCGGGAAGGCGCTTGCCTGTCCGCGATTGCGGCCGATCGAGGCGCGGACCACCGAGCGGGCGTCGCGATACTCGCCGTTGAGAAACAGGCTCTCCGCGAGCGCCAGGGTGGCGTCGACATCCTCGTTCACCGGGCAGCGCCGGGCAAGGCAGGCGGCCAGCCGGTCGCGATAGCGCTGGAGATTCTGGCCCACCACGGTGACGGTCGAGCCGTCGGAGCGGTAGTCCTGGGCGGCGGCGGGCGTAGCGGTCAGCGCGAGAGCGGGCAGAGCAAGGATGGCAAAACGGCGCATTACGGTCTCCTTTCCCGGTCTTGATGTCCTTCCGGCCGTCAGGCGGCAGGCCGGCCGCCGTCTCCCTCGGGCCGCGGCGGCGGTCCGGGAAGCTCGTCGCTGGTGGTGAGATCAAGATATTCGACCCTGGCGCGCGGCGATTGCTGCATCATCCTGGTGCCCGTCGCCTCCCTGTAGCCCGCCGTATAGGTATAGCGTTCGAGCCGGTAGGTCGGCTCCGGACCGCGCGAATAGACGCGGCCGCGGATCGCCTCGAGGAGCGGCTCGGACCAGCTCGTCACGCCGCTACCGTTGCGGACGATTTCCAGGCCCGTGACGCGCCCGTCGGGCATCACCCAGAAACCGACGTCGATCCACTTGTCGCGATAATTCTGCGGTATGCGGTGAATAGTGCTGCCGAGGCCGACCGCCATCCGGGTCGCATCCGGCCCGCCGGCGCTGGCGATGACGTCGCCGCTGTCCGCAACCTCCTGCTGCGCGAGCTGATAGGATGGCGAGGAAATCAGCCGCCGCCGCGGGCTGCTGCGCCTGGCGAGCGCGGCCAGCAGCGCGTCGGCGCGCGCGGCCTCGCCATTGGCCCGATACATGCGGGAAAGCAGCACGGTGGCGCCAACCTGGCGAAGGCGCTGGGCGGGATCGGTGATCGCGGCCATAGCCTCGAGCCGGCGCCGAGAATCGCCCTGACGGCTGACGATATAGTCGAACCAGATCGTCCTCAGTTCGGCCATCACGGCCACATCCTCGCGGCCATTGGCGCGTGCGATCGCGATCAGCTCGCCAAGCTCGCGGCGCGCCCGGTTGGCATTGCCCATCGCCATCTGCAGGTCGGCAATCTCCAGGCGGGCGGTGAAGTGACGGTAATCCTCGCGAGGAATCCCCAGCTGCAGCGAGCGCAGGATATTGTCGGTCGAACGCGCGGCCTGGGCGTCGAAGCCGAGGTGCCGCGACAACCGGCTGTTGACCCGGTACAGGTCCGCCACGGGCTCCGGATGGCGCGCCGCCTGGCGCCGGTTACGGCCCAGCGAAGCGAGGACGGTGGACCGCGCCTCGTCATAATCGCCTTCCAGGAACAGCACCTCCGTCAGCGCCATGGTCGCGTCGACATCCTCATTCACCGGACAGCGCCGGGCGAGGCAGGCCGCGAGCCGGTCACGATAGGTCTGGATGCGCGCGCCGGTGACGGTGACCGACTGGCTGGAGGGCGGTCTCTCCTGCGCCATTGCGGGCATGGCGGCCAGCGCGAGAACGGCGGCGGGGACGGCGAGAAGGACCGCAGTGAGACCGGTGACGAGGGCCAGGCGCATGGCGAACTCCCCCTTCTGCTTTTCCCGCCGATCCTATCGCAAGATCATGATTTTGAAAGAACTATTATTCGCCGAAACAGATTGACCGGATCAGGGGTCAGTGCGGCGCGGCGGCGCCCGCGGCGCCCGCGATGGTGCGGTTGGAGGCGCGCAGCTTTGCCTTCAGTACGGTGGCGAAGCCATGCTCGATCGCCCGGCGAATGTCCTCGTGCGCCTCGACATAGGGCCTGAGGTCCTCCGCCGGCGCGCACCAGAAGCGGGACGGCCGGGTGAGGATCACGGTCGCGGTCGCAGTCTCGCCGGAGAGCACGGTGAGCTCGCCGATCAGATCGCCGGGCCCGCAATGGCCGACCTCGACGCCTTGGCACATCACCCGCGCGTCGCCGTCGGCGAGATAATAGAGATGCTCGACCGGCTCGCCCTCGCGGGTCAGGGTGTCGCCGGCCCGGCCCGAGATCCAGACGCCTTGGTCGACGAGATGGCGCGCGCGGCTGCGCGGCAGGCCGTCGAACAGGCTGTCCATCATATGCTGCTCGTCCGGCGTGAAGCGCACCGCGCTGTCCCGCCAGATGCGCCGGCCGACGATCGCCGCAGCGAGCAGGACGAGAATGCCGCCCAGAATGGCGTCGGCGACATCGCCCGTGAGCAGGGCCTGGACCAGCCAGATGACGCCCACGCCGCCGATCAGGCTGCGCGCCAGGATCGGCCGCTTCACGAGCACGGCCGCACAGAGCAGCAGGAAGATGGCCAGATGGAGGAGCAGCCTGGTCAGGACCATGTTGCCCCCCGTGCGAGGATCAGTTGCTCGCCGTCTGCTGCGGCTGGCTCTCCACGAGCACGTCGAGTTGGCCCTGGCAGCCATTGGCAATCAGGGCCGAGGCGACGCCTTCCACGTCGCGCGGCTCGGTGGCCAGCACGCGGAAGGTGATGGTCACCGGCACGGCGACGCCGGGCTGGGTGATCGTGTAGGTCCCGCCGTTGGCGACCGGCGCGCCGGGCCAGGCGAAGGTGGGCTCGTTCGCCGCCCAGTTGATCGTCCGCGTCCCGCCCGGGCCGGTGATGGTGTAGCGCACCGGCGCGGTGGCATCGGCGCGCCAGAGGATGACGCGGTTCGCATTGGTCAGGCAGAAGGTGCCGCTCTGGGCGACGTCGACATGCCAGATGGTCAGGCCGGTCGGGAGGATACCGGCGTCGCGGACCGCGCCGATACGGGCGATGCGGCCGTCGCTGGTGACGGTGGTGCCGCTCGCGACCCGCATATTGGGCGAGAAGGTGCCGGGCCCGCGGAAGGTGCGCGTGCCGCCATTGGCGAGGATCGTCACCATGTCGCCCGCGCGCAGGGTGATCCGGGCATTGTCGGGGAGCGACCGGCCCGCGCGGTAGCTGGCTGCGGACGGTCCGCTCGAGCGCACGACCAGGACGTTGGCGGCAGCCGGCGCCGCCAGCCCGAACAAAGCGGCGGCGATCAGGCCGCGCCGCAAGATCTTGCTATTTGGACCCCAGGACAAAGTGACCTCCAGAACCGACTTCGCGGCATCTATAGACGAAATATTGCAGCGCCGCATCCTCCTTATGGTCGGCGGCGATTGCCTCAAGCTGAACGAGCGCCTCTCTGTCGCCTGCGTCGAAGCGTGCCCAGACGTCGTTGAGTTGAGCGACAAAAGCGGGCTCGAGATCGGGCGCCGGCTCCCAGACCATGACCGGCGTCGCCCGGCCGGACAGCACGATCCGGCCCATCGGCCGGAAAAAATCGAGGCTGCTCTCCCGCTTCGCCTCGTCGCTGACCAGCATGGTCGTCTTCAGCGCCTTGTTGGCCGATTCCAGCCGCGCGGCCGTGTTCATCGCGTCGCCGAGGGCCGTGTACTGAATCCGGCCCTCGCCGCCGAAATTGCCGACCACCGCCTCGCCCCGATGCAGGCCGACGCGGGTGACGCCGATCGGTGGAATGTCCTCGCCGGCAATCTCGCGCGCCTTGCCGCGGAAGGCCTCGCCAGCTTCGTACATGGCGCGGCCCGCACGCACCGCCCGGTCGGGGTCGTCCGCCCGGGCGATCGGCGCCCCCCAGAAGGTGACGAGCGCATCGCCGACGAACTTGTCGAGCGTCCCGCCATGTTTGAGGACGATGTCGCTCATCACGTCGAGATAATTGTTGAGCAGCTTCGACAAGGTCTCCGGCGTGATCGCGTGGCTGAGCTTGGTGAAGCCCTCCAGGTCGGTGAACAGGGCGTAGATCTCGGTCTGCTCGCCGTGCAGGGCAAGCTGCTCGGGATTGCGCATGATCTCCTTCGCGACGTCCGGCGGGAGATACTTGCCGAGCGCGGACTGAGCGAAGCGCCTTTGCTCTGAGCCGATGGCGCGGGCGGCGGTGCCGACGCCGATAAAGGCAAGCAGCCAGCCGCCGACCCAGCCGAAGGCCGGCAGGTCGATCGTGTCGACCCGCATGGCCTGGAGCTGGAACGGAAGCCAGGCGAGGATCGCCGCCTGCACGGCAAGCGCAAGCGCGAGCTTCCAGCCGCGCGGATCGAAGAAGCCGGTGAGGCCGCCCGCGGCGACGGCGACGAACGCCGCCAGCCAGAGCACCCAGACCGGAATCGCGGCCGGCATCCGGCCGTCGAGCTGCTGCGCAAGCATCTGCGCGTGGACCTCCAGCCCCTTCATCCGGCGGTCCGTGAAGCGGGTCATCGGCGTCGAATAATCGTCCAGGTCGTTGATATCGCCGCCGATGAGGATGTAGCGGCCCTCGATCTGCGAGCGCAGGCCCTCGCCCGCATCCCGCACGAGCTGGATCGGGAAATTGGTGAAGACCGGCACCTCGTCCGAGCCCGGCAGCCGGAAATCGATGCTGCGCGTGTAGGTCTGGAACGCGGGATGCGCCGCGGTCAAAGCGTTGGCCATGAGCGGCGGCAAGCCCTCTCGCGCCGAGGGCCATCGCCGCACGACGCTGTCGGCGTCGGTTTCCTGGCGAATGCTGGTCGGGCGAACCGGCCCGGGCGCCGCCTGGCGCAGGAAGCCGCGCAGGAATTGCTCCTGTTCGAAGCTGATCTGGTCCGGGTTCCGCTCGCTCGACGCATAGGCAAGGAAGACCGGCGTGCGCATCTGGCGGAGGACCTGGAGCAGCTCCGCATCTTCCTGCTGCGTCTGGTCGATCAGGATGTCGATGGCGATCGCCCGGGGACGCTGCGCGTCGAGCGCGCGCAGGGCCTGCGCAAGCAGGCGCCGGTCGAGCGGGGAGCGTTTCTGCAGCTCTGCGAGCGTGTCGTCATTATAGGTGACGAGCGTGATGCGCGGATCATTCTCCAGCACGCGTTCGGCGGAGCGGTAGAAGCGCCAGTCGTACAGCCCGCGCTCGGCGTCGCCGGCGAGCGGGAGCTGCCAGGAATAGCGGGCGAGGTAGAGGCCGCCGGCAAGAAAGAGCAGGACGAGGACGAGGCGGATCGCGCCGATCTGCGCGATCGCCCGCTTCAGCCTGGTGCCCGCCGCAGCCATTCGCCTCCCCCGCCTGCTTGCGGGGAGGGATAAAGCGAAAGCCACATCGAGTCATCCCGGCGAAGGCCGGGACCCACGCACCCTTATGCCGCCCCGGCCCGCACCGCCTGCGCCCAGCCCAGCTCGGCGAGCGGCTCGAGCGTCGCGGCGGTGGCGGCGGCATGGGCGGAGGCGGCGGTGCCGCGGACGATGCGGCCTTTGATGCCGTGGACGATGCCCGCGAGCCGGAAGAGGTTGAAGGCCATGTAGAAATCGAGGTCGGGAATGCCGTCGCGGTTGGTGCGCCGGCAATAGGCGTCGACATAATCTTCCTCGCCCGGGATGTTCAGTGCGGCGAGGTCGAGCCCGGCGAGGCCGGTGGTGATGCCTTCGGGCATCCGGTACATCATCAGATGATAGGTGAAGTCGGCGAGCGGATGGCCGAGCGTCGACAGCTCCCAGTCGAGCACCGCCAGCACGCGCGGCTCCGTGGCGTGGAAGATCATGTTGTCGCAGCGAAAGTCGCCATGGATGACGCGCGGCTGCGGCTCGTCCGGCGGCAGATTGGCGGGCAGCCATTCCACGAGCCGGTCCATCGCCGCGACCCGCCCGGCCTCGACGTCGCTTTCATATTGCTTCGACCAGCGGGCGATCTGGCGCGCGAAATAATTGCCGGGCTTGCCATAATCGCCGAGCCCGGCCGCCTCCGGATCGATCCGGTGGAGGGCCGCCAGGGTCGCATTCATCGCGTCGAAATAAGCTGGCCGGTCGGCGGCCGGCAGCTCCGGGAAGGCGGTGTTCCAGAAGATCCGGCCCTCGACCATCTCCATCACGTAAAAGGGTGTGCCGATGACGCTCTCATCTTCGCACAGGCCGTAACTCCTTGCGACCGGAAAACCTTGGTTTCCCAAAGCGGTTATGACGCGATATTCACGTTCAATCGCATGTGCGCCGGGCAGCAATTTACCCGCCGGCTTGCGCCGCATCACATAGGCCCGGCCGGGGGTGATGAGCTTGTAGGTCGGGTTGGACTGGCCGCCCCGGAACTGCTCGACCGTCAGCGGACCCGCATAGTCGGCGACATGGTCCCGGAGCCAGGTCTCCAGCGCCCCGCTGTCGAAGCCCTGGCCGGGCCGAACGGCGCCGCTGCCGCTGTTCTGCGCGCTTCTGTCCATCCCTGTTGCCTGCCCCAGTCTCTCCTTCGGCTCAAGCGCATAAAATTTCTGTCTGGATTCAACTGGTTCCAAGAAAAGTAAAAATATTTTTAGGGTTACCGACATGTTTACGAATGTGGCGGGACTAAAGCAGACGGAAAGGTATGGGCATGGTCCCGTGCGGGCTTCCGGAGGGTCGCGGGCTTATTTTTTGCCCGGTCGCGACGGAAGCGCCCAAGCCGCCGGCGGTTTTTGGCCGAACCGTAGGTGCCCAGGCCTTTCCTCCTTTGTCGGGGGTCGACAAGTTTCAGAGGGGAACGATGATGAAGAAGAAGATCGATATCGCCGCCATTCCGGAGCTCAACACCAGCGTCGGCATGCACGGCTCGGTCAAGCAGAAGGAGGTCGGTGGACCTCTGTGCCTGGGCGTGGTCATCGCGATCATCATCGGGATCTGAGAGCTTCGGACCCTGAACTGCGCTTGGCGAGGGGCGGAGACGTAGCAGCGTCTCCGTCCCTTTCACATCCGCAGCGCAGGGCCTAAGCCAGAGTCCCGATGGACGACTCCGCAGCCATGCGGGGGAAGGGTTGATGCGATGATTGCCGGCGCAGCGCTTGCCGCCTGGCTGGCCGATCGCGACGCGCAGCAGCGCTCGCGCGATGCGGTCGATGCGGTGTCCCTGACCTGGGCCCGCCATTCGTTGATGACCGATCTCGAGACGCGGCTGGCGGCGCTGCCCGAACGCAGCGCCGCCGCCGTCCTCGATGCCGCCCGCGCCTTCATCGACCGCGAGGCGGACATTGCCGCCCTGCTCCAGGATATGCTCGCCGGCAGCCGGGCGGATCCCTTTTTCCGGCCGCCGCTCCACCCGGTGTCGAGCGACGTCCAGGCCGGGCTGCTGCTTTTTCACCACCGCGACCTTTCGATCTCGCTGGGCGTCTCCGGCGCGGACATGCTCGCCGCCAAGAAGGCCGGCCCGCGTGGTGCGTCATCGATCAGCTTCACCGGCATTACCGGCCTGTTCCGCTTCGTGAAGGCGGGCGGTGCGACGCTCTCCTTCTGGGAGGCGCCGCCGATCGACGTGAATTTCGTCGCCGCCAGGGCGGGCAGCTGCCGCTTCGTCGAGCGGCGCCGGATCGCGGACGGCGAGGAGATCGTGCTCGACGGCCGCTGCCAGAGCTTCGTGATCGAGCATGCCGCCTCCGACATCCTCTATTTCCACGCCATGGTCCGGCCGGAGGCGGCGCCGCTCTCGGCCGAATATGACAGCAAGACCCTGGCCTTCGTCGGCGCGAGCAGCACCGACGAGACCGCCTCGCGCATCCAGATGATGGTCTCGCTGCTCAGGACGATGGAGCGCGAGGATGCCGCGCCCCTGATCGTCGAGGCCCTCGCCAGCCCGCATTTCTACACGCGCTGGCACGTGATGCGCGAATTGCTCGCGCTCGACGCCGAGGCTGCGCATCCGCATTTGGCGCGCATGGCCGGGGCCGATCCCCATCCCGAGGTCCGGGCCGCCGCCCGCCAGACCCTCGACCTGTTCTTCGCGGACGAGCCCGCGCCGGAGAATGCCCAGTGCCGCGCGTGATCGATTGCCCGACCGAGGAGAGCTGGGAGCTGGCCGAACTGGTCGAGGCCCTGGAGACGGGCGGCTTCGACAGCGACGACGAGGAGAATTTCGCCTCCTGGGGGACCCAGCTCCGCAAGCTCGCCAACAACCGCCGCTTCCTGGCCGAGATGATGATGACGGAACTGAAGCAGCGCTGCGCCGGCCAGCTCAAGGACAATCAATATTCCGCGCAGGTCGTGCTGCTCCACGCCCATCCGCGGTCGAACTTCGTGCTGCGCGCCAATTTCTGGCCCGCCATGAAGGACAGCATCGTGCGCCATTCGGGCCCGGACCCGTTCTTCTACGGCGTGCCGCACGACCATAATTTCTCGTTCCTCACCGTCGGCTATCTGGGGCCCGGCTACTGGAGCGACTATTACGAATATGACTATGGCCAGGTGGTCGGCTATCCGGGCGAGCCGGTGAACCTGCGCTTCGTCGAGAAGGCGCGGCTGGAGCAGGGCAAGGTGATGCTCTACCGCGCCCACAGGGACATCCACCTGCAGCTGCCGGCCGACGCCATGTCGGTCAGCCTCAACATCCTGGAAGCCTCGCACAGCAGCGTGTTCCGCGATCAGTACCAGTTCGACCTGGAGGGCTCGACCATCGCCGGGATCATGACCCGGACCTCGCTCGAGCCGATGCTCGGCCTGGCCGCCCATTATGGCGGCGAGGAGGGCGAGGACCTGCTCCGCAGCTTCGCCGCCTCCCATCCGAGCGAGCGCGTGCGCTGGGCCGCGCTGAAGGCGCAGGCGGCGGCCGCGGCGGATCTGGACGGCCGGATCGCCGTGCTCGAGCGCGGCACCCGCGCCGATTCACGGCTGGTCGGGGCGATGGCCCGGCGGGAAATCGGCCGGCTGGAGGCGGCCCGCGCCTGGCTCGCGGGCGCGCATCTTTCCCAATAATCGCCATCCCGGACCCGACCCTGGACCCCCTCCGTCAGGCGCGTCAAAGCGTTTCGTCGAAAAACTGGCCCGCTCGCGGGACAAATGGCGTACACAAGGATCGGGCTGCTCCCCGGGTTGCGACCGATCGGTCGCTGCTTGACGCCCGACGAGGACGGGGCGGCCCTGGTGGGCTGTCTTGGAGGGAGTCGATCATGATCAACCGCTTCTATCTGCTCGGTGCCGCCGCCGGTCTTGCCGCCTGTGCCGGTGCCTTCACCGCACCCGCGTCGGCTTCCGTCATGATACTCGGCAATACCGACGCCAGGATGTGCTTCCTCGCTGCGGACAGCCCGATGCTGCCGATGGCGCGGGACCTGCGCCGCTGCGACGATGCGCTGACCCGCGACAGCCTGTCCGCCTATGAAGTGGTGGCGACCCACGTCAATCGCGGCATCCTGCGCCTTCGCCGCGGGCAGATCGACGCGGCGATCACGGACTTCGACCGGGCGATCGAGCTCGATCCCAACCAGCCCGAAGCCTATCTCAACAAGGGCGCGGCCCTGCTGCGGCGGGAGAATGCGGGCGAGGCGATGAACCTGTTCACCATCGCGCTCGAGCGCAACACGACCCGGCCGGCGCTGGCCCATTATGGCCGCGCCGTCGCGAACGAGACGCTCGGCAATCTGAGCGCGGCCTATCGCGACTATACGGCGGCGAGCAGGATCGATCCCGAATGGCGGCAGCCGCGCGAGGACCTCTCCCGCTTCCGGGTGGTGAGCCAGTAATTACGGGAACGATCCGGCTCCCCGACGGTTGGCCCTGCGCGGGCAAAGGGCCCGCGCAGGAGATCGTTTCCCGATGAGTTTCACCCTTCCTGATCTGCCCTTCGCCAAGGATGCGCTGGGCCAGTACATGTCCGCCGAGACGTTCGATTATCATCACGGCAAGCATCACAAGGCCTACGTCGACAAGCTCAACGGCTTCGTCGCCGAAAAGGGGTTGCGCGGGTCGCTGACCGACATCATCCGCCAGGCTAGGGCCGACGGCGACAAGGCCGTCTTCAACAATGCCGCCCAGCACTGGAATCACAGCTTCTTCTGGCAGTGCCTCGCCCCGCCCGAGGGGCAGACGCCGGAGGGCAGGCTCGCGCAGCTGATCGCGAGCGCCTTTGGCGGGATCGACCCGATGCTCGCCAGGCTCAAGGAGGAAGCGGTCGGCCATTTCTCCAACGGCTGGGCGTGGCTGATCCTGGACCGCGACGAGCTGAAGATCACCTCGCTGCACGACGCCGACACGCCCGTGGTCCACGAAGGGATGAAGCCTTTGCTCACGCTCGATGTGTGGGAGCATGCCTATTATATCGACTATCGCAACGAGCGGCCGCGCTTCGCCGAGAGCGTGCTCGGCAATGTGATCAACTGGGAGTTCGTGGCCCAAAACCTCGACGGCGACGGCGTTGGCCGCGCCGACCAGGAGGCGGCGAGCGAGGCCTTCGCCTAGCGCTCGCCGTCGCCCAGCCTGTCCGCCATGTTCAGCACGACGGTGCCGCGCTGCTGCTGAGGTCCCCAGGTCGGATCGACGCTGTAGAGCGCGCGCAGCCAGGCGATGTCCTGCCGCGTCAGCGCGGTCGGGCGGCGCTCCGGCGGGCAGGCAGGGTTCATCAGGTTGAGAATGGTGTCGGTCGCGTCGCAGCCTTCCGCGACCGGCGTCTGCGCGAAGGCGAGATAGGCCAGCAGCTCGGCGATGGCGTCGGCCTCCGCACCGGCGACGATGCGCGTGTCGGCGAGGATCAGCACATGGGTAAGCCCGCTGGCGATCCCGTTGCCGAGCCGGCTGCCGGCCGCGCCGCCGGGGGCGCGAACCCCCGCCTGATCAACCACCTCGGGCCGGTAGCCTTCCGGATCCATTCGCCCCGAGCCGAGCGGCGCCATGGTTGAGGTCACGTACCAGGCCTGGACCGGCTGGCGGATGCGCATCGTCTCCTCGCGCCGCGCGACATAATGGAAGCCGATCACCTGCGGATTGCGCCGCACCGCCCGCGCCATCATCGCCTCCGGCTCGGCGGTGAAGCCGATACGCACGTTCGGCGCGCAGCGTTCGGCGCGGTTGGTGGGGATGCCGAGGCCGTCGGCAATGTCCATGATCCTGGTGGCGACGCGGGCGCCGAGCGCGGGCGGCAGGCCGCCGGTGCGCACGCAGATCGGCCGGTGCCAGCGCGCCAGCTGGCCGATCCGGGTCCTGACCGCATGCGTATCGAAGAAACGCGACGCCTCGCGCCGCCGCTCTGCCTCCGTCGCCTCCCGCTCGCCGGTGACGGTGACCGACTGACCCTCCTCACTGGGCGGCGGCGGGGATGACTGCTGCGCGGCGAGCGGCATCGCGAGGCAGAAGGAGGCGCAAAGCCACGGGAGCGGATGAAGAAATCTCATCGTCTCGGCCCTCTCGGAGCGTTGCTTTCCTTCTATCAGGTCTTCAGGCGGTAGCCAGTCCGGAAGATCCACCAGACGATGCCGAGGCAGACGAAGAAGAAGCCGAGCGTCGCAGCCAGGCTGACGCCCACGCCGATGTCGGTGGTGCCGTAGAAGCTCCAGCGGAAGCCCTCGATCAGATAGACGACCGGGTTGAAGTGGGTGATCGTCTGCCACGGCTCGGGCAGCATGGTCACCGAATAGAAGGCGCCGCCGAGGAAGGTGAGGGGCGTCACGATCAGCATCGGGATGAACTGAATCTGCTCGAAATTCTGGCCCCAGATGCCGATGATGAAGCCGAACAGGCAGAAGGTCGTCGCGATCAGGATGAGGAAGGCGGCCATCCAGAAGGGGTGGAGGATCTGGATCGGCACGAAGAAGGCGGCCGTGGCGAGGATCACCAGCCCGAGCACGATCGACTTGGTCGCCGCCGCGCCGACATAGCCGATCACCGTCTCGAACGGCGAGACCGGCGCCGAGAGCAATTCGTAGATCGTCCCGGTGAACTTCGGGAAGAAGATGCCGAAGCTGGCGTTGAAGATGCTCTGCGTGAAGAGCGAGAGCATGATCAGCCCGGGCACGATGAAGGCACCATAGGGCACGTTGCCGGTGGCGCCGGGCTGGATCGAGCCGCCGATCGCCGCGCCGAACACGATGAAATAGAGCGAGGTGGTGATGACCGGCGTGACCAGGCTCTGCCAGATGGTGCGGATCGCCCGCGACATCTCGAACTTGTAGATCGCCCAGACGGCGTGGCGGTTGATCAGCCCGCTCATGCGTTCGCCGCCTCTTCTCGCTGCTGGTGGACGAGGCTGACGAAAATCTCCTCGAGCGAGCTCTGCCTGGTGTGCAGGTCCTTGAAGCCGATGCCGAGGTCGCTCATCCGCCGGAGCAGGGAGGGGACCCCGGTCCGCTCGGCATTGGCGTCGAACGTGTAGAGCAATTCATGGCCCTCGGCCTGCAGGACGAGATTCCATTCGGCGAGCTCGGGCGGGACCGTCTCCATCACGTCGGAGAGATTGAGGGTCAGCTCCTTGCGGCCGAGCTTGCGCATCAAAGCCTTCTTCTCCTCGACCAGGATCAATTCGCCCTTGCGGATCACGCCCACCCGGTCGGCCATCTCCTCGGCTTCCTCGATATAATGGGTGGTGAGGATGATGGTGACGCCGTTCTCGCGCAGGTGGCGGACCAGCTCCCACATGTCGCGGCGCAATTCGACGTCGACGCCGGCGGTCGGCTCGTCGAGGAAGAGGATCTCGGGTTCGTGGGAGAGCGCCTTGGCGATCATCACCCGGCGCTTCATGCCGCCCGAAAGCTCCATGATCTTCGCGTCCTTCTTCTCCCAGAGGGAGAGGTCGCGCAGGACCTTCTCGATATGCCTGGGATCGGGCGGATAGCCGAACAGGCCGCGCGAGAAATTGACCGTCGCCCAGACCGTCTCGAAGGCGTCGGTGGTCAGCTCCTGCGGCACAAGCCCGATCCGGCGGCGCGTCTCCTTATAGTCGCGGCCGATGTCGAAGCCGGCGACGGTGACGCTGCCGCTGCTCGCGGTGACGATGCCGCAGACGATCGAGATCATCGTCGTCTTGCCGGCGCCGTTGGGGCCGAGCAGGGCGAAGATCTCGCCCTTCTCGATCTCCAGGTCGACGGGCTTCAGCGCCTCCACGCCGGTGGCGTAGGTCTTGGTCAAACCCTTGATGGTGAGGACCGCGCTCATTCGGGCGGCAGGTCCGGCGTCCCGGCGGGCTTCTCGTCGCCGAGCCCGTGACGCAGCAGCATGGGGACGTTGGCGGCGGCGAACAGGAAGGTCGCCGGGATGAAGAACCAGAGCTTGAACGCGACCCAGGTGTCGGTGCTGGTCATCCGCCAGACGATCTCGTTGATCACCGCCATGGCGAGGAAATAGGCGATCCAGTTGCGGGTCAGCAACGTCCAGCCGCGCTCGCGCAAGCCCGGATAGGCGGTGCCGAGCACGATCTTCAGGAAGTTGCGGCCGGTGTAGAGGCCGAAGAAGAGCAGGCCCGCCACGGTCAGATAATAGATGGTCGGCTTGATCTTGATGAAGGTCTCGTTCTGCAGCCAGAGCGTGAGCCCGCCGAAGATCACCACCATGACGCCCGAGAACCAGAGCATCGGCGAGATCTTGCGGTAGCGCGCGACCGAGAAGGCCATGGCCGCGATCATCGCCACCATGAAGACGCCGGTCGCCCAGTAGATGCGCTGCTCCTGCGGGACCGGGGCGAGGAAGTTGGTCAGGAAGAAGAGCAGCAGCGGCCCGTAATCGATCAGCAGGGTGCCGCCGAGGCCGGGCTTGCGGGTCTGCGTGGCGGCACCGGTCATGCCGCGGCTCCGGCAATGGCGCGCGCGGCGAGGGCGGGATCGAACGGGCGCAGGTCGTCCATCCCCTCGCCGACGCCGATGGCGTGGATCGGGAGGCCGTATTTTTCCGCCGCAGCGACCAGCACGCCGCCGCGCGCGGTGCCGTCCAGCTTGGTCATCACCAGGCCGGTGACGCCCGCCACCTCGCGGAACACCTCGATCTGGGAGAGGGCGTTCTGCCCCGTCGTCGCGTCGAGCACGAGCACCACGTCATGCGGCGCCGCCGCATTGAGGCGGCCGAGCACGCGCCGGATCTTGGCCAGCTCGTCCATCAGGTCCTTCTTGTTCTGCAGGCGGCCGGCCGTGTCGACGATCAGCACGTCGATGCCCTCGGCGGTCGCCTTCTTGACGCCGTCATAGACGATCGCCGAGCTGTCCGAGCCTTCGGGGCCGGCGATGATCGGCACGTTCGCCCGGTCCGCCCAGATCTTCAGTTGCTCGATCGCGGCGGCGCGGAAGGTGTCGCCGGCGGCGAGCAGGACCGAATAATCCTGCTCCTCGAAGAGATGGGCGAGCTTGGCGATGGTCGTGGTCTTGCCCGAGCCGTTCACGCCGACGACGAGGATCACCTGCGGGCGCGGGAAGGCGTCGATCTCGAGCGGCTCGGCGACGGGCTGCAGGATCTTCTCCAGCTCCTCGGCGACGACGGCGCGGACCGCGGCCTCGGTCAGGCCCTTCTCGAATCGTTCCCCGGCCAGCCGCTCGCGGACTTTCGCGGCGGTGGTCGGGCCGAGATCGGAGGCGATCAGCGCCTCCTCGATCTCGTCCAGCGTCTGCGCGTCCAGGCTCGCTTTGGTGAACAGGCCGGAGAGATTGTCGCCGAGCCGGTCCGAGGTCTTGCGGAAGCCGGCGCGCATGCGCTCCAGCCAGGAGGACTCGCTCATGCAGGCACCCCGACGAGAGTGCCTTCTTCCATGCCCGTGACTTTTACGTCGACGATTTCCCCGTCACCCCAGCGCAGGCTGGGGTCCATGCTGACTGCGCCTGGATGCCAGCCTTCGCTGGCATGACGGAGTCGCACGGGGGCGAAATTCTCAGCGTGACCAAAATTGTCTTTCTCAAGCAAAATCTTCTGCCTCGTCCCTACCAAGCCTTCTAGCCAAATTTCCTTCCGCCGCGCGCAGGCCTCCCGGAGCTTCCGGGCCCGTTCCTTCGCCACCCCGGGAGAAACCCGGGGCATGCGCGCCGCCGGGGTGCCACGCTTCGGCGAGAAGGGGAAGATGTGGCCCATGACGATGTCGCATTCCTCGACGAGGCGCAGCGAATTTTCGGCCATTTCGTCCGTCTCGGTCGGGAAGCCTGCGATCAGGTCGGCGCCGATCGCGATCTCCGGCCTCTTCGCCTTCAGCCGCGCGACCGTCCCGACCGCGTCCGCGCGCGAATGACGCCGCTTCATCCGCTTCAGCACCATGTCGTCGCCGGCCTGGAAGCTCATATGGAGGTGCGGCATGAAGCGTGGCTCCTCCGTGGCCAGCGCGAACAGCCGCTCGTCCAGCTCGATACAGTCGAGCGAGGAGAGGCGCAGGCGCGGCAGCTCCGGGACATGCGTCAGGATGCGCTCGATCAGCTGGCCGAGGCTCGGGCTGCCGGGCAGGTCCGGGCCGTAGGAGGTGACGTCGACGCCGGTCAGCACGACCTCGTTGAAGCCCTCGCCGACCAGCGCCCTGATCCGCTCCACCACCAGCCCGGCCGGCACCGAGCGGCTGTTCCCGCGGCCATAGGGGATGATGCAGAAGGTGCAGCGATGGTCGCAGCCATTCTGCACCTCGACAAAGGCCCGCGACCGCTCGGCGAAGCCGGTGAGCAGGTGCGGCGCCGTCTCGCGGACCGCCATGATGTTGGAAACTGCCAGGTCCGGCGCCTCCGGCAGGAAGGCGCGGAAATCGAACTTCTCGCGGTTCCCCAGCACCCGGCTCACCTCGGGCATCCGCGCGAATTCCTCCGGCTCCACCTGCGCGGCGCAGCCGGTCACAATCACCCGCGCCTCCGGCCGGGCGCGCTTGGCGCGGCGGATGGCCTGGCGGGTCTGGCGCACGGCCTCGTTGGTGACCGCGCAGCTGTTGACGATGATCAGATCGTCTTCCGCTCCGGCAAGCGCCCGCATGGCCTCGCTCTCGGCCATGTTCAGCCGGCAGCCGAGGGTGATGACCTCCGGACCGCTCACAGGTCCATCTCGCCCGAGAAGACGAAGGCGGCGGGCCCGCTCATCCGGATGGTCCCGCCCGGTTCCCAGGCGATGGTGAGGGTGCCGCCGGGCAGGTGCACGTCGACCGGGCTCGTCACCAGCCTGCGCCGGATCGCCGCCACCGCCGTGGCGCAGGCGCCGGTGCCGCAGGCCCGGGTGAGGCCGGCGCCGCGCTCCCAGACGTTGAGGTGGATCGCATTGTCCGCCACCGAGGCGACGTTGACGTTCACCCGCTCCGGGAAGAGCGGGTCGTGCTCGATGATCCGCCCGAGCCCGGCGAGCGAGACCGCGTCCGCCTCGGGCACGAAGAAGACGACGTGGGGATTGCCGACATTGACCGCCGCGGGCTCCTGCAATTCCTCCCAGCCCACGGGCATGGCGGCCGTGTCCATCGCATAGGCGAGCGGGATTTCCTCCCAGCCGAATTTCGGGGCGCCCATGTCGATCCCCTCGGGGTCGCCTTTCAGCAGGCCGCCTTTGGTCTCGATCGTGGTGCTGCCGCCCTCCAGCTTCACCACGCAGCGCGTCGCATTGCCGCAGGCTTCCACTTCGCTGCCGTCGGCGTTCCAGATCCGCATACGAAGATCGGCGACGTCGGAGGGCTCCAGCAGGATCACCTGGTCGCAGCCGACGCCGGTCCGCCGGTCGGCGATCGCCCGGGCGCGCGCGGCATCCATCGCCACCGCGCCCCGGCGGGCGTCGAGGATCACGAAGTCGTTGCCGAGCCCGTGCATCTTGATGAAAGGCTGCGCCATCGCCGGTGCATCTAGGGAGGGGAGGGCATTCAGTCCACCTTCGGGTAGCGCGAATGCTTGCCTTCGCCGGCCTTTCCCCCTATGTGCCCGCCATCCCGATGACGGGTGAGTGTCGACGCGTCGATGACGCACGCTGGCCGGCGAGGTTTCGCCCGCCGGCGTTTTTTGCTTGGCGCCCGCCCCGTCGGACCGATGTGGAGAAGTGAATGTTCGAGAGCCTGAGCGATCGTCTGAGCGGCGTCTTCGACCGGCTGCGCGGCCGCGGTGCGCTGAGCGAGGGCGACGTGCGCGAGGCCATGCGCGAGGTGCGCATCGCCTTGCTCGAGGCCGACGTCGCGCTCCCCGTCGTCCGCGAGTTCGTCGACCGGGCGACCGAGCAGGCCGTCGGCCAGCAGGTGCTGCGTTCGGTCACGCCGGGCCAGCAGGTCGTCAAGATCGTCCATGACGCGCTGGTCGAGATGCTCGGCGCCGAGCAGGCGGACCTCCAGCTCGAGGTCACGCCGCCCGCTGTCATCATGATGGTCGGCCTGCAGGGCTCGGGCAAGACCACGACCACCGCCAAGCTCGCCAAACGCCTGACCGAGAAGGACCGCAAGAAGGTCCTGATGGCCTCGCTCGACGTCGCCCGCCCGGCCGCGCAGGAGCAGCTCGCCGTGCTCGGCCGCCAGGCCGAGGTCGCGACCTTGCCGATCGTCCCCGGCCAGCAGCCGGTCGAGATCGCAAAGCGCGCGCTCAACGCGGCGAAGCTGCAGGGCTATGACGTGCTGATGCTCGACACGGCGGGCCGGCTCCATGTCGACCAGGCGCTGATGGACGAGATGAAGGCGGTGGCCTCCGCCTCCGCCCCGAACGAGGTCCTGCTCGTCGCGGATTCGATGACCGGCCAGGACGCGGTCAACGTCGCCAAGAGCTTCACCGACCAGATCGAGCTGACCGGCGTGATCCTCACCCGCATGGACGGCGACGCCCGCGGCGGCGCCGCGCTCTCGATGCGCGCGGTCACCGGCAAGCCGATCAAGTTCGCCGGCACGGGCGAGGCGATCGACAAGCTCGAGCCTTTCCATCCGGAGCGGGTCGGCGGCCGCATCCTCGGCATGGGCGACGTGGTCAGCCTGGTCGAGCGCGCGCAGGAGACGATCCAGGCCGAGGAGGCCGAGGCGCTCGCCAGGAAGATGGCGAAGGGCCAGTTCGACCTCAACGACCTCAGGAACCAGCTCCGCCAGATGCAGAAGATGGGCGGGCTCGGCGCGCTCGCCTCGATGCTGCCCGGCATGAACAAGATCAAGAACCAGGTGAACGAGTCGGGCGTACTGGAGGGCAATGTGCTCGGCCGGCTCGACGCGATCATCGGCTCGATGACGCCGAAGGAGCGGCTGAAGCCGGACCTGCTCAACGCGAAGCGCAAGATTCGCGTGGCCAAGGGCTCGGGCACGACGGTGCAGGAGGTGAACCGCCTGCTGAAGATGCACCAGGAAATGTCCACCGCGATGAAGAAGATCAGGAAGATGGGGGGGCTCGGCAAACTCGCGGCCATGTTCGGCGGCGGGGGCGGCATGGGCGGCCTC
>NZ_DASPNF010000019.1:0-183003 GCF_035626655.1 Allosphingosinicella sp. | reverse complement strand
GCCGCCACCGCCGCCACCCCAGCCGCCGCCCCAATCGTCCCGGTCCCGGCCCCGGCTGCCGCCCCAGCCCGGACCCCAGATCACGATCGGGCCGCCCCAGCCGCGCTTGCGGCCGCGATAGCGCCGGCCGCTGAGGCCGCTGCCGACCATGCCGACGACGATGAACAGGGTGACGCCGATCCAGAAGATCAAAGCGAAGGGCGAGCCGTCATTGCCGCGCCGGCGCTCGCTCTGGTTGCTGGCCTCGGCCTGCTGGGCCTGGACCACAGCCTGCTCGGCCGCCTCGGGCGGCGCCTGCAGCTGGGTGAGCAGGGCGTTGGCGCCGGCGTTGATCCCGCCGGCATAGTCATTATCGCGGAAGCGCGGCGTCATCTGCTCGCGGATGATCCGCCCGGCCAAAGCGTCGGTGACGATCGCTTCCATATTGTAGCCGACTTCGATCCGGATCTTCCGCTCCGTGCGCGCGACCAGCAGGAGCACGCCATTATTGGCGGTGCGCTGGCCGAGCTGCCAGTGGCGGAACAGGCCGTTGCCATATTCCTCCACGCTGTAGCCGCCCATCTCCGGCACGGTGGCGACGACGAGCTGGCGCGTGGTGGCGCGCTCGAGCGCCTCCAGCCGCTGGGTCAGCGCAGCCTCCTCGGCGGGCGGCAGCATGTCCGCATTGTCGACGACGCGGCCGGTCAGCGCCGGATAGGTGGGGCCGCTCTTCGTCTGCTCGCCGCCGCCGCCGCAGGCCGCGAGCAGGAGCAGCATGCAGGCCGCCAGGAAGGAGAGCGGCGCGCGCGCCGCCCGCGCACCGGTCATCGGCTGTAATTACCGAAATCCATATTGGGCGCGCGTTCCGCCCCCTCGCTCGCCTCATAGGGCTGGATCGGCTGCGAGCCGTAGATGATGCGCGCGCCGATGATCGCGGGGAAGGTGCGGATCCGGGTATTATAGGCCTGCACCGCGAGGTTGTAGTCGCGCCGGGCGACGGCGATCCGGTTCTCCGTGCCCTCGATCTGGGTGAGGACGTCGCGGACCAGGTCGGTGTTGCGCTGGTTCGGCGTCGCCTCGGTGGTGACGTTCACTCGCACTCCGCTGAGCAGCGAGGAGAGACCGCTCTGCGCCGCGGCGAAATTGCGCATCGCATTGGCGTCGCGCAGCTGATCGGGGCCGATCTGGGTCTGGGCGGTGCGCGCCCGCGCCTCGGCGACGCCGATCTGCAGCGCCAGCTCCTGCTGGCCGTTGGCGCGGACCGCATTGGCGAGATTGGGGAGGAGGTCCAGCCGGCGCTGATACTGGTTCTCGACCTCGGCCCATTTCGCCTTGGCCTCCTCCTCGGCGCGGGGGATCGAGTTGATCCCGCAGGCGGACAGGAAGATGCTGAGCACGGCCAGGACGGCGACGACGCCAGTGCGCTTCATTGGTCACCCCTTCTTCAAATCGGGCGGAAACGGACGTAAGCATTGCGGATCGGCTCCGCAATGGCCGGTCCGGCAGAGGAGGGGAACGATGCTGAGGGAGTTCCGGGATTTCATCGCGCGGGGCAACGTCCTCGACCTGGCCGTGGCCGTGATCATCGGCGCCGCCTTCGCGACCATCACCACCTCGCTGACCGAGGACATCATCATGCCGGCGGTCGGCGCGATCTTCGGCGGGCTCGATTTCTCGAGCAAGTTCATCATCCTCGGCACCGTCCCCGACAGCTATACCGGCTCGCTGACCGACTATGCGGCGCTGAAGGCCGCGGGCGTCGCCATGCTCGGCTGGGGCCAGTTCCTGACCGTCCTGATCAACTTCCTGATCCTCGCCTTCATCATCTTCCTGATCGTGCGCTCGGCGAACAAGCTGAAGCGCAAGCAGGAGGCCGCCGCCCCCGCGCCGGACCCGGAGGAGGTCGTACTGCTCAGGGAGATCAGGGACGCGCTGAAGAACAGGGGCTAGGCCCGGATTCGTCATTGCGAGGCGCGCAGCGACGCGGCAATCCAATGGATTGCTTCGCTTCGCTCGCAATGACGGCCTGTCGGAGCCGTCACTTCACATTAAGCCCCTGTTCCCTATATAGGAGCTGCCGGGTTCGCCCGGCTATGGCGATAAACGTGTCGTGCAATAGGCACAGCGGACCCGGGGGCAGTACCCGGCGGCTCCACCAGCTGCTCCGCACGGTCAGCCCGCATGAAGCGTGCCGGCCGAGCGGCCCAGCTGGAGGGGCCGAACCAGGATCGACGTGTGTTGAAAAGCGGCGCCTTTGCCCGGAGTGGATCACCGTGACGGTCCATCACACAAGTGCCAACGACAACGAGGCGCTCGCGATTGCCGCGTAACGAGGTCCTCACGGACTGAGTTACATCGGACAAAAGCGCGGTTCGGGCCGCACCGGGCAACAGAAGCGGATTCCAGCGGTACGGGAGGCACCGGGCAACAGAAGCCTCCCACTTCACGAGATGCCGAGCGCAGCGCCGCTGCGCGAAGAGCCATCGAGTGCCGGCCAGCCTGCCGCGGAGCGGACAGGACTGACGTCACGGCAATGGCAGGGGACGGGATGCCCCGCATCCCGTAGATCGCTCCGGGGGAGCGATCGACCCTGTCATGTCCCGTGACGGCCTCTCTCATCGTCATTCCAGCGAAAGCTGGAATCCCTTCTCCCGTCCGACAGGCAATGAGATTCCAGCTTCCGCTGGAATGACGGGGAAGTGTAGGTTGTCAGCCATGAAGCTGGCGCCCGTCCTCCTCACCCTCCTCGCCCTCGCCGCCTGCGGCCCGGCCGAGCCCGAATCCACCGCCAACAAGGCCAGCCGCCTCGAGCGCGAGATTGCCGAGCGCGAGAAGGCGCTGAACGCCCAGGTCGAGAACGAGCTCTCGCAGACCGAGCAAAGGCTCGCGGCGGAGGCCGACCAGGCGCTGAACAGCCTGAACGCGGCCGCCGCCAACAGCCTGGACGAGGCCGTCCCGGCTGCCCCCGCCCAGAACAGGGCGCGCTAGGCCTTGATCGTTCCGGGCTGAATAGCCCGGGGCGTGAATCAAGGTTTCAACCGGAATCCTCGCCAACCGCCTGTCCGCCCGCGGACAGTACCGGACATTATTGGCCGCTTTTGCCAACATCTGGCCGATCCCGCCGTGGCCCGACGCGCGCCCCGGCCCGCCTCTTTCCGCTAACCTCCTGAAAAGACGCGCCTCCCTGAATCTGGCACGGCCCGTGCTGAGGAGCAGGCATCCGGGCAGCCCCCGCCCGTCAAGGAGTTCAAGAATGTCAGAGCGTCAACCGAATCTGCTCACCCGCGACGACACCTTCTTCGGCGTCTGCCAGGCGCTGGGCGAGGATTTCGGTTTTCCCCCCAACCTGCTGCGCATCGCCTTCGGCATCCCCGTGATCTTCTTCCCGGTGCCGGTGCTCAGCCTCTATTTCGGCCTCGGCGCAATCGTCCTCCTCAGCCGCCTCATCGCCCCGCGTCCGCGGCGCAAGGCGGCGCAGCCGGCCGCGGCCGAGACCCCGATCGTCGCCCAGGTGCCGCTCGCCGAGGCCGACGCCGACCAGTTCGCGCTTCCCATGGCCGCCTGATCCCCCACAGGCAGCCGACCCGCGGAAGGGCCCCGCCACCCGCGCGGGGCCCTTTCTAGTCTGGCAGCGGTAAGAAATTGGCAGCGCCTCCCTGCTAGACCCTTGGTGCGCGACAGGGGAGCGGGGCGATGGACGATCCTTCGGCGGACATGCAGGCGGCGCCGGCGCCCCGGCCTCTCCCCTTCCTGCTCCGCAACCATCTCGGCCCGCTCGCCCGCAGCCTGCCCTGGCACCGGCCGCGGCTCCGCGTCGCCGCCATCATGGGCAGCGACGCTCGCCCGCTGCGCCTTCCGGAGAATTGGGAGCGCGTAACGCCGGCGCTCGACGCCCTCATCGCCCTGCTCCCGAAACCCGCGACGATCCGCCCCTGGCATTATCATGCGGACCGCCCCGGCCGCCCGGTCGCTTATGGCCGGCTCGGCTGGTCGGCCGAGGCCAACCGGCGCTGGACGGAGGCGATGACCGATCCACAAATCTTCATGGCGAAGACCGAGCTCTGGTCCCCCTCCCGCTCAAGCACCGTGGAGAGGCGCCTCGATCCCGATTTCTACGTCCAGCTCGGCTGGGACCGGACCGGGGAGCGGCAGGGCTTCCTGCTCGCGCTCCGCCTGGAGCTGCTGCCCGCGCTCGCCGATGCCGCCAACCAGGTGGTCGCCGCGGTCGCCGCCATCATGCCCGACAGCGAGACGCTGGTCGCGGACCGCAGCTGGGCCGCGCGCCGGATCCTCGGCGTGGTCAGGTTGAACAATCTGGACGACGCGCTGGCGATCGACGCCTTCGAATGGGCCAGCGAGAATCCGGCGAGGCGCG
Source organism: Allosphingosinicella sp. (assembly GCF_035626655.1). Lineage (GTDB taxonomy): Bacteria > Pseudomonadota > Alphaproteobacteria > Sphingomonadales > Sphingomonadaceae > Allosphingosinicella. The sequence goes on along the minus strand of NZ_DASPNF010000019.1, from coordinate 178,649 downwards.
TGCCGGCCTTCTGATCCACGCCGTTACCGGCAGCCCGGCCGCAGCAGCAGCTCCGCCCGCACGAGCGCCGCGACGCTTGTCTCCCGGTCCTCCGGGGCCCGCAGCACCGCCGCGGCGAGCCGCGCGCCGAGCGCGTCCCGCCCCCGCGGGTCCGCCGCGCAGGCCTCGCCGATGCCCTCGGCGATGCCGAGCAGATACATCCGGCACTTCGCCCGCTGCAGCTCGGCCAGCAATTCGTAGGCGGCCTGGGTCCGGAAGCGCGGATCGCCGTCGCTCTCGCCCCGGCACATCGCCCGCATCTCGGCGACCGAGAACAGCCCGACGGCGGGCGCGGCATCGGGTTGGGCGGCGAAGAAGACGAGCGCGGCGGCGCCGGACAGGAGCCAGGTCATCCCCCCAGTCTGGCCCGGCGCAGCGGCCGCGGCAAGCTCTCGTGGCGCGGCTAGCGCTGCGGCTGCGGCTGCGCTCCGGCCGGCGCGCGCGGCAGGCGGCGCCAGGAGACGATCCGGTTCGCCTGGTCCGTCACCACCTCGAGCGCCTGCCCGGCGCGGTCCGTGACCTGGCGCACCGTCTGGCCGGCAACGGCGCCCGCCGTGCGCGAAACCTCGGTGAGCCCGGACGCCGCGAGGTTCAGCAGCTGCCCATTGCGCAAGGCGGTCGCGGCGACGCCGCCGACGGTATTCACCGCATTGTTCGCCACGCCGCCAACCGTGTTCACCGTATTGTCGACGGTCGACAGCAATTGCGTCACGAGCTGCGGGTTGTTGTCGAGCGTCTGCAGCGTCCGCTCGATGATCGCGCGCACATTTTCCAGCCTCACGACCAGGGTGGCCTGCGCCCGCACGCCGCGCAGGTCGATGCGGACATTGTCGATCCGCGCGTCGGCGCCCGCGGTCAGGTGCAGCAGATTGGCCAGCCGCGCCTCGAGCGCGAGATGGACCTGCAGATTGTTCACGTCGACGGTCAGCTGCTCGATCGAGAGGTTCGGCACGTCGAGCAGGACGTCGGGCTGATTGCTGCCCTGCATCGCCTGCATTGCTACCGGCGAATTCTGCGGCGGATTCGGCGCCGCGCGCGTGTCGCGCTGGGCGAAAGCGGGGGTGGCGGTCAGTGAAAAAAGGGCAAGCGCAGTCGTCGCTGCGATCGTAAAGGCGCGCATGGCAGTCTCCCTGTTATGCGGGGCTGAACGTCAGTTCCGGGGCGAAGTTTCAGGCACTTGCGAATGTGCGGAAGGATCGGCGATGCGCGCTTCGCCATGCACGTTCACGGTCACGTTCCGCCGCCGCACGTCCCGCTCGGGCGCCGGCCGTGGCGACCGGACGACCCGACTGCCAGCATCGGGTGAGGCGTGGACCTCAAGGGAGGCCTCGCCCCGCTGCCGGAGGCGCACCTCGCGCACCGAGGCGCGGACATTCAGTTCGATATCGGGCGCCGGTGGAGGTGCCGGTAGTGCCTGCGCGGCGAGGAGGGCGATGAACAGCATGACCGTTCAATGCGAGGTCCGGTCACCGGTTCCCCAGTGCCGACCGCAACCGCCAAACAAAAAGCCCCGCCATTGCTGGCGGGGCTTCTCGTTTCAGCCTGACCCCGGAACAGGTCCGGGGTGACTAGGTAGCTCAGTCGTCATCCCGCGTCAGGAACGCCGGCGCGAACTCGGGCTCGGGCCCGTCGTCGCTGCGCTCCCGGCGGGGACCGCGGTCGCCACGGCCTTCGCCGCGCGGGCCCCGATCATCACGGCCGCCGTCGCGGTCGCCACGGGGACGATCCTCACGGTCGCCACGCGGACGGTCGTCACGATCCCCGCCTTCCCGGCGCGGACCCCGATCGCCGTCCCGGCGCGGCCCGCGATCCCGGCCGCCACGGCCCCGGTCGCCATCCCGGCGCGGACCGCGGTCGCGATCCCCACGCTCGCCCCTCGGACGCTCCTCGCGCGGCGGCCTCGTGTCCTCCAGCTCCTCGCCGGTTTCCTGGTCGACCACCCGCATCGACAGGCGGACCTTGCCGCGCGGGTCGATCTCGAGGACCTTGACCTTGACCTCCTGGCCTTCCTCCAGCGCGTCGCGGACATTCTCGACGCGCTCGTTCCTGATCTCCGAGACGTGGACGAGGCCGTCCTTGCCGCCCATGAAGTTCACGAAGGCGCCGAAGTCGACAATGTTGACCACCTTGCCGGAGTAGATCTTGCCGACCTCGGCCTCCTCGACGATCCCGGCGATCCACTTGCGGGCCGCCTCGATCTGCGAGAGGTCCGAGGAGCTGATCTTGATCACGCCCTCATCGTCGATGTCGACCTTGGCGCCGGTGGTGGCGACGATCTCGCGGATGATCTTGCCGCCCGTGCCGATCACGTCGCGGATCTTGTCCTTGGCGATCTGCATGGTCTCGATCCGCGGTGCGTGGGCCGAAAGCTCCTCGCGCGTATGGTCGAGCGCCTTGGCCATCTCGCCGAGGATATGGGCGCGGCCCTCCTTCGCCTGGGCGAGGGCGGTCTTCATGATCTCCTCGGTGATGCCGGCGATCTTGATGTCCATCTGCAGCGAGGTGATGCCCTCGCTGGTGCCGGCCACCTTGAAGTCCATGTCGCCGAGATGGTCCTCATCGCCGAGGATGTCGCTGATCACCGCGAAGTCCCGGTTGCCCTTGGCGTCCACTTCCAGGATCAGGCCCATGGCGATGCCGGAGACCGGCCGCTTCAGCGGCACGCCCGCATCCATCATCGCCAGCGAGCCGCCGCAGACCGTCGCCATGGACGACGAGCCGTTGGACTCGGTGATGTCGGAGAGGACGCGGATCGTATAGGGGAACTCCTCGTGCGTCGGCAGCACCGGGTGAAGCGCGCGCCAGGCGAGCTTGCCATGACCCACTTCACGACGGCCCGGGGCGCCGAAGCGGCCGACCTCGCCCACCGAATAAGGCGGGAAGTTGTAGTGGAGCATGAAGCGCTCGTAGGAGAGGCCGACGAGGCCGTCGATCATCTGCTCCGAATCCTTGGTGCCCAGCGTGGTCGTGCAGATCGCCTGGGTCTCGCCGCGGGTGAACAGAGCCGAGCCGTGGGTGCGCGGCAGGAAGCCGACCATCGCCTCGATCGGGCGGACGGTCTTCGTGTCGCGGCCGTCGATGCGGCGGCCGTCCTTCAGGATCGCGGTGCGGACGATGTCCGCCTCCAGCTTCTTCACCAGCTTCAGCGTGCCGAGATATTCGGCCGGATCGCTCTCGGCGAGGTCGGCGAGGCTCTCGCGCGCTTTCGTCCGGGCCTCGTTGATCGCATTCTGCCGCTCGGACTTGTTGGTCAGCCTGTAGGCCGCCTCCAGGTCCTTGCCGATAAGGTCCTTCAGCTTCTTCTTCGCGGCCGACTGGTCGGCGACGGGGCTGAGCTCCCAGGGGTCCTTGGCGGCCTTCTCGGCGAGCTTGATGATCGCCTCGATCACCTGCTGCGACGCCTTGTGCGCGAACATCACCGCGCCGAGCATGACCTCTTCCGACAGCTCCCTGGCCTCGGATTCGACCATCATCACCGCGTCATGGGTGCCGGCGACGACGAGGTCGAGCTGGCCTTCCCTCACCTGGTCCATCGACGGGTTCAGCTGGTACTCGCCGTCCTGGTAACCGACGCGGGCCGCACCGATCGGGCCCATGAAGGGGACGCCTGAGATCGTCAGCGCCGCCGAGGCCGCGATCATCGCGAGGATGTCCGGCTCATTCTCCCCGTCGAAGGAGAGGACTTGGGCGATAACATTGATTTCGTTGTAAAAACCCTCAGGAAACAACGGCCGGATCGGCCTGTCGATGAGGCGGCTCGTGAGAGTCTCCTTCTCGGTGGCGCCGCGCTCGCGCTTGAAGAAGCCGCCCGGAATGCGCCCGGCGGCCGAGAATTTCTCCTGATAGTGGACGGTCAGGGGAAAGAAGTCCTGCCCTTCCTTGACGCTCCGCGCCGCAGTGACCGCGCAGAGGACGACGGTTTCGCCGAGGGTCGCGAGCACCGCGCCGTCGGCCTGGCGGGCAACGCGGCCCGTTTCGAGGGAGAGGGTTTTTCCGCCCCACTCGATCTCAACTTTCTTCATGTTGAACATCTGTTTTCCTTAACTCCCGCGGCCGGATGCCACGGGGGCCTCTTGGTGCGGACACTTCAGTCCGCCTGTTCCGGACCCCGATGGTCCGTCCCCGCCGCCCGCCGGATTGCAGGCGCCGGATGTGCGAAGCGGCCCGGATGGGCCGCCTCAATCTGTTATTTGCGAAGGCCGAGCTTCGCGATCAGGGCCTGATAGCGCTCATTGTCCTTGCGCTTCAGATAATCGAGCAGCGAACGCCTTTTGTTGACCAGCATCAGCAGGCCGCGCCGGCTGTGATTGTCCTTGGCGTGCGACTTGAAATGCTCGGTGAGGTTGGTGATCCGCTCGGTGAGGATCGCGACCTGCACCTCGGGCGAACCGGTGTCGCCCTTTGCCTGGGCGTTGTCCTTGATGATTTCCTGCTTGCGCTCGGCGGTAACCGACATCGTCAAACTCCTTCAAAAGTCACAGGTTGAAGCCGCGCACCACCCGGAGTTCATCCCCGGCAAGCTCCACAAGCGCGACGGGCGTGTCGCCCGATATCGCAAGATGGAGCCCCGGCTGTGCGGCGATCCCGATCAGCTTCCGCCCCTGACGGAGCGCCCCTGCCTGATCGGGGGTGACGGGAAGAGCCGGGATGTCGTCCAGCCCCGCCGTCAGCGGCAGGAGGTGTTGTTCAAGGCTGCGCGCCTTAGCGGCTTCGCCCAATTTGTCCAGCGAAATCGCCTGCTCGAGTGTGAACGGACCGGCCTTGCTGCGATGCAACATGGTGACGTGGCCGACCGTTTCCAAGGCATAGGCGATGTCGCGGGCGAGCGAGCGGATATAGGTGCCCTTGGAGACGTGGGCCTCCAGAGTGACCTCCCCCAACACGTCATGCCAGCGAAGGCTGGCATCCATGCCGACTCCGTCTGGACCCCAGCCTTCGCCGGGGTGACGAACACGAAGCCCATGGACAGTCACTTTACGCCTGGCGAGAGCGACCGCCTCGCCGGCCCGCGCCAGGGCGTAGGCCCGTTTCCCATCCACCTTGAGCGCGGAAAAGGCCGGTGGAACCTGCTCGATAGCGCCGGTAAAGCGGGGCAGAACCGCCTCCACTTCCGCCAAAGTAGGCCGCCTGTCGGACGTCGCAACCACCGCGCCCTCGGCGTCCAGCGTATCCGTCTGCGTCCCGAAGCCGATGGTGAATTCATACACCTTGTCCGCTTCCAGCATCCGGCCGCTGAGCTTGGTGGCCTCGCCCAGCGCGATCGGCAGCACGCCGCTCGCCAGCGGATCGAGCGTGCCGCCATGGCCGACCTTGACCTTCGGATAGCCGCCTTCGCGCAGCGCGCGCTTCACGGCGCCCACCATTTGAGTGGAGGTCGGTCCGACAGGTTTATCGATGATCAGCCAGCCGTTGAGCACGGCCGACGCAATTAACGGCGCTTCTCGTCCTTGTCAGCGTCGTCCGCCTCATTCTCGCGCACGGAGCCGCGGATCTCGGGCACGGGGATGGGCTGGGCCGGGGCCGGCGGCACTTCGACGCCGCCGCAGGCGATGAGCGCGAAGGCGGTGAACAGGTTGCTGACCATGAGATGACTCCCCCGAGACTTGAGTGCGATATGGGGGCTGTCCCGCCCGCTTCAATGCCTCATTCGGCGGCCTCGGCTGTGGCCGCGGCGGCGCGGGTCAGAGCGAGGCGCAGTTGCTCGCCGCTGCCCTCGGCGAGCTTGTCCATGAAATGGTGGCGGCAGAGCGAGATGTAGCGGTCATTGCCGCCGATCTCGACCGAGGCGCCCTCGGCAACCGCATTGCCGTCCGCGTCGACGCGCAGGTTCATCGTCGCCTTGCGGCCGCAATGGCAGATGCCCTTCAGCTCGACCAGGCTGTCGGCGAGGGCGAGCAGATTGGCGCTGCCCTCGAACAGGTTCGCCTGGAAATCGGTCCTGAGGCCGTAGGCCAAGACGGGAATGTCGAGCTCGTCGCAGATCGAGCAGAGCTGGACGACATGGGCGCGGGTCAGGAACTGTGCCTCGTCGACCAGGATGCAGTGGAGCTTGCGCTTCTTCAACTCCTCCTCGACCTCGTGGCGGATGTCGGTCAGCGCATCGTAGAGCCGGCCGCCCGTCTTGAGGCCGATGCGCGAGGCGATCGTGCCGGTGCCGGCGCGGTCGTCGAACGCGGCGGTCCAGAGCATGGTCTCCATGCCGCGCTCGCGATAGTTGAAATCGGCCTGCAGGAGCGTGGTCGATTTCCCCGCATTCATCGAGGCATAGTAGAAATAGAGCTTGGCCATCGGGACGCGACTTTAGCGCCCCGGCGAGGCTTGGGAAGGCTTGGCTTTAGCCGCGGCTCAGCCGCGGCGGCCGGGCCGTGGCGGCGCGTCGGACTCGGTAACGCTGTCGACCATGCAGCGCCAGCCGTCGGCGCGGATCGAGCTGTCCTTGTCGAAATCGCCGCCGGGCGAGGTGTTGAAGCGCAAATTGGCGTTGCGGGTCAGCCGCGGGCATTCGCCGCGTACCGACGCATAATACCATTGGCCGGTATAGCCGCGGATATAGACGCCGCGGCCGGGATCGGCGACGGCCTCCAGATAATCGGCCATGTTGCGGATCTTGACCTCGGACCGCGCCCGGTTCGGCTGCTCGGCGGCGAGCACCGGCGCCGCGGCGACGGTGAGAAGGGCAGTGGCGGCAAGGGTCAGGCGGGCGATCATCGCTGGTCCTCCTGCGTGGCGGATTCGCGCGGCTTATCCTGTCTCAACGATGAACGCTAGCTGAGCGATCCCATTCCGAGGCGAGGATCGAGAAGAGGACGGTGTCGCGGACATGACCGGTCCAGGTGATCCGGTCGGCACGGATCACGCCCTCGCGCACCGCGCCGAGCCTGGTCATCGCCGCCTGGCTGCGCTGGTTGCGCGCGTCGACCTTGAACTCGATCCGCCGGAAGCCGCAGTCGATCGCGCGGGAGAGCATCAGGTCCTTCACGCGCCGGTTGAAGCCCGTCCCGCGCATCCTGGGCACATAATAGGTATTGCCGATCTCGAGCGCGCCCCGCTGGGCATCGACGTTGATGAAGCAGCTCATCCCGGCCAGCGCGTCGCCCGAAAAGATCACGAACCGGCACCAGCGCTTCAGCGCCATGACGAGGTCGAACGTCTCGTCGAAATGGTCCGGGTCCCAGGAGGTGGCATAGATCGGCCAGATCTCGAGGTCCTCGGCGCAGGCGGCCTTGAGCGCAGCCCGGTGGGTCTCGGCCATCGGCTCGAGACGGATCTCGCCGTCCCGCATCGGATCGCCGAGCTCGGCCGTCACCTCAGCTGATCCAGGTATCCGCGACCGCGACCACCACCCAAGCCCCGTCGCGCCGCTGGAGGGCGTAGAGGCTGCCATTGCCGCAGGTCGTCCCACACGCATAGGCGGTCTCGACGAAGGCGGCGTCGCCGGCGAAGGCCGGGGCGGAAAGCTGGAGCGGCGCGCAGCCGCTGGGCCTGTCCTGGAGCTGCATCGGCGCCGCGACCAGGGCCGCGTCGATCTCCACGATCGTCGGCGCGGCGGGGCTGGCCGCGGCCTCGGCCCGCAAGGCGTCGAGCCGCTGGGCGAGCTCGGCCGGGACCGGGGCGGGCAGCGCGACCGGCGGCGCCCGTTCACGGCGCTGGCGGCGGCCGTCGGGGCGGAACTGGGGTGGCGGCCGGACGGTGGCGGGCGCCTCGGGCACGTGCCATTGGAAATAGATGCGCACGGCATGATCGGGCATCATCGGATTCTCCGCGCCGGCCGCCGCGGGCTGCGGGCCGAGCGCCGGAGTCACGCAGGTCTGCGCCGCGCTCTCAAGGCCGCGCATCGCGGTCTGGTGGGCGAGCACGGCGGCGATCGCGGCACGGGCGTCCGCCTCGCTGGCGGCGGTCTGGGCGTGGAGCGGCGCGGCGACCAGGGCCAGCGCGGACAGAATGATTCTAAGCCTCATCGTCCCCAAGATCGCGCGCCACGGCGGGCGAGCGCAAGAGGGCATCGATGTGGCTGCCCTCGTCGAAGCTCTCGTCGGCGAGGAATTTGAGGTCGGCGGCATATTTGGTGTTCACTCGCCGGGCGACCTCGCCCTTCAGGTAGCGGACGTTCTTCTTCAGCGCGGCGAGCACGTCGCTCTCGTCGGCGCCGAGCAGGGGCTTCACGAAGACGGTGGCGTGGCGCAGGTCCGGCGACATGCGCACCTCGGTAATCGAGACGGTGTGGCTGGCCAGGACCTCGTCATGGACGTCGCCGCGCGCCAGGATGTCGGAGAGCGCGTGGCGCACCTGCTCGCCCACGCGAAGCAGGCGGACGGAGCGGCCCTCGGGGGTTTCGTTGTGGCGTGCCATTGTCAGCTCAAACCAGGGTCCAGATCATCAGCGCAATGCACGAGGCGGCGAGTGCGCCGGGCAGGCAGCCATCGCCGACGCAGCCGAGGCTGTGCAGGCAGCCTTTCGCGTTGCGCTCGTCCTGCCGCTCCTCGGCCTCGCACTCCTCCTCGGTCGTCCAGCGCAGCCGCGTCACAGCGTCCGTTCGCGCTCCTCCACCTCATAGGTTTCGAGGAAGTCGCCCGGCTTGATGTCGGTATGACCCTCGAAGGTGACGCCGCATTCGAGGCCCGCCCGGACCTCCGGCACGTCGTCCTTGAAGCGGCGGAGCGAGGCGATCGAGCCGTTATAGATGATCACGTCGTCGCGCATGATGCGCGCCTTCAGGGCCTTGCGGATATAGCCCTCGGTGACGAGCAGGCCGGCCGCCTTGCCATGCTTGCCGGCGGAGAAGACCTCGCGCACCTCGGCGCGGCCGACGACATTCTCCACGATCAGCGGGCCGATCTTGCCGGCCATGGCCGATTTCACCGCGTCGGTGAGATCGTAGATCACGTCATAATATTGCATGGCGACGCCCTGCCGCTCGGCAATCTCGCGCGCCTTGGCGTTGGCGCGGACATTGAAGCCGATGATCGGCGCGCCCGAGGCGCCCGCAAGCGTCACGTCGCTCTCGGTGATGCCGCCGACGCCCGAATGCAGCACGCGGGCCTTGATGTCCTCGTTGGAGATCTTGTTGACCGCGTTGACGATCGCCTCGACCGAGCCCTGCACGTCGCCCTTGATGACGAGCGGGAACTCGACCGCCTGCTTCTCCTTGAGCGCGGAGAACATCGTGTCGAAACTGGCCGGCGCGCTGGTCGTGCGCTTGCGGTCGATCACGCCCTGGCGATAGGCGGCGACCTCGCGGGCGCGCGCCTCGTTCTCGACGACGCTGAGCACGTCGCCGGCGCTCGGCACGCCGCCGAGGCCCAGCACCTCGACCGGGAAGCTCGGCCCGGCTTCCTTCACCTGGCGGCCATGATCGTCGATCATCGCCCGGACCTTGCCCGAGATCGGGCCGGCCACGAAGATGTCGCCGACGCGCAGCGTGCCGCGCTGGACGAGCACGGTGGCGAGCGGGCCGCGGCCCTTGTCGAGCTTGGCCTCGACCACCGCGCCTTCGGCCGGCCGGTCGGGATTGGCCTTGAGCTCGAGGATCTCGGCCTGCAGCGCAATCGCCTCGAGCAATTTGTCGAGATTGGTCTTCTTCAGCGCCGAAACCTCGACGTCCTGGACCTCGCCGCCCATGTCCTCGACCACGATCTCGTGCTGGAGCAGCTCCTCGCGCACCTTCTGCGGATTGGCGCCAGGCTTGTCGATCTTGTTGATCGCCACGATCATCGGCACGCCGGCCGCCTTGGTGTGGTTGATCGCCTCGATCGTCTGCGGCTTCAGGCCGTCATCGGCCGCCACCACCAGGATGACGATGTCGGTGACGTTGGCGCCGCGGGCGCGCATCTCGGTGAACGCCTCGTGGCCCGGCGTGTCGAGGAAAGTGATCTTCGATTTGTCGGGCAGGGCGACCTGATAGGCGCCGATATGCTGGGTAATGCCGCCGGCCTCGCCGGAGACGACATTGGCGCCGCGGATCGCGTCGAGCAGGCTGGTCTTGCCATGGTCGACATGGCCCATGATCGTGACCACGGGCGGCCGCGCCTTCAGCGTCTCGGCCGCATCGACGTCGGCCTCGGTCTGGATGTCGACGTCGCTCTCGCTGACGCGCTGGATGTTGTGCCCGAACTCGGTGACGAGCAGCTCGGCCGTGTCCTGGTCGATCACCTCGTTGACGGTGACCGGCATGCCCATCTTGAACAGGGATTTGACGAGGTCGGCGGCGCGCTCGGCCATGCGGTTGGCGAGCTCGCCGACCGTGATCGCCTCGGGCACCACGACGTCGCGGACCTGCTTGGCGCTCGGTCCGCTCGACATATGGGCGCGCTTTTCCTTCTCGCGCGCGCGGCGGAGCGCGGCGAGGCTGCGGGCGCGGGCGTCACCATCCTCGCCGAGCGCACGGCTGACGGTCAGCTTGCCGGACTGGCGGCGGTCGTCCCGGCCGCGGCTCGGGCGCGCGGGCTCGGGGCGCTTGGCCGGCGCGTGGCCGTGGCCGTGGCGCTGGCGCGGCCGCTCGTCCTCGTCGTCAGCGGCGGCGGGCGCCGGCTGGGCGGGGGCGGGGGCCGGCGCCTCGGCGGCACGGCGGGCCTCTTCCTCGGCGGCCAGGCGGGCGGCCTCGGAAGCGGCTGCGGCTTCCTCCTCGGCCTTGCGATTCTCCTCGGCGCGGCGCTTTTCCTCTTCGGTGGACGCCCTGGCCTGGGTCTCCTCGCGGCGGCGCGCCTCCTCGAGCGCCTGCATGCGCTGCTCCTCGGCCTCGCGCATCAGGCGGGCCGAGCGCTCCTGCGCGGTCTCGGCGCTCGCGGGCCTGGCCGCGGGCTTGGGGGCCGGCGCCGGGGCGGGCGCGGGGGCAGGGGCGGGCGCGGCGACGACCGGCTCGGGCTTCGGCGCCTCGGCTTCGCCCGGGCGGCCCAGGATGCGGCGCTTCTTCACCTCCACGACCACGGTGTTCGAGCGGCCGTGGCTGAAGCTCTGCTTCACCTTGCCCGTCTCGACCGTGCGCTTCAGGCCCAGCGGCGCGCGGGTGCCCAGCTTCGGCTTGTCAGTCGTATCGCTCACTCAAAATCCTTCATTCACAATCCGCAGCCGAAGCGCCCGGCATCTCCGCCGTGGCGGCGCTTAGCCCATCCTCACGTCCGATAAAAGCGCGCCACCGCCCGAGCGCGTGAGTCACGCGCGCCGCCGCGGCCCGATCGATGATGGCGACATGTACCACATTCTCGCGGCCGAGCGCCAATGACAATATGGCCCTTCCCTCAGGGAAAACCAAGCCTTGCGCGCCGCTTCCCTCCCGCTCGGAGCCCACGCGCCAGGCCTGGTCCAGCTTGCGCCGGCCCTCCTCGCTGGCATCGGCCGCATGGATCAGCAGCGCCACCTGGCCGCGGCGGGCGGCGACCTCGATCTTCTCGGAGCCAAGCAGGAGGTTGGAGGCGCGGGCCTCCAGGCCGAGCCGGTCGAGCACAGCCTGACGCAGGGCCGCCTCGATCCGCGCGCCGAGATCGGCGGGGACCTTGACGTCGCCGGTCTTGAACGCCCGCGCCAGCGCGCCCTTCAATTTGCCCCTGGCATTGGCGGCGTCGACCGCGGCCCGGTCGACGCCGAGCCAGGCGCCGCGGCCCGGGGCGCGGGCGCGCACGTCCGGCGCGACGCTCCCGTCCGGGCCGAGCGCGAGGCGAATTAGGTCGTCCCGGGCGGCATGGGCGCCGCTCAGGATGCACTTCCGCTCGGGCGTATGGCTTACGCCTGGGGTGTCATTGGGAGGTTTCCGCAACCGCGTCCTCCCCGCTTCCCGCATCCTCGTCCTCGAACCAGTGGGCGCGGGCGGCCATGATGATCTCGTTGCCCTGCTCGTCCGAGAGGCCGTAATCGGCGAGCACGCCGCCTTTGTCCTCCGGCCGGTTGGACTCGCGCTGGCGGCGCTGCTCCGGCCGCTTCTTCTGCACCAGCTCGTCGGTGGCGAGGTCGGCGAGATCGTCGAGCGTCTTGATGCCCGCCTTGCCCAAAGTCACCAGCATCGCCTCGGTCAGATAGGGCATCTCGGCCAGCGCGTCCTCGACGCCGAGGCCGCGGCGCTCCTCGCGGGCCGCATCCTCCTGCCGCTGCAGCGCTTCCCTGGCGCGGCTCTGCAGCTCGGTGGCGAGATCGTCGTCGAAGCCCTCGATCGAGGCCAGCTCGTCGAGCTCGACATAGGCGACCTCCTCCAGCGCGCCGAAACCCTCGGCGACGAGCAGCTGGGCGAGCGTCTCGTCCACGTCCAGCTCGTTCTGGAACAGCTCGGAGCGCTCGACGAACTCGCGCTGGCGCTTCTCGCTGGCGTCCTGCTCGGTCATGATGTCGATCGCCGAGCCGGTCAGCTGGCTGGCGAGGCGGACGTTCTGGCCGCGGCGGCCGATGGCGAGGCTGAGCTGATCGTCCGGGACGACCACCTCGATCCGGCTTTCCTCCTCGTCGATGACGACGCGGCTCACCGTCGCCGGCTGCAGGCCGTTGACGACGAAGGTGGCGAGGTCCTCGCTCCAGGGGATGATGTCGATCTTCTCGCCCTGCAGTTCCTGCACGACGGCCTGCACGCGGCTGCCTTTCATGCCGACGCAGGCGCCGACCGGGTCGATCGAGCTGTCGTGGCTCAGCACGCCGATCTTGGCGCGGCTGCCCGGGTCGCGGGCGGCGGCCTTGATCTCGATGATGCCGTCGTAAATCTCCGGCACTTCCTGCGCGAACAGCTTCTTCATGAAGTCCGGATGGGCGCGGCTCAGGAAGATCTGCGGCCCGCGATTCTCGCGGCGGACGTTGAGGATCAGGCTGCGGGTGCGGTCGCCGACGCGCAGCACCTCGCGCGGGATCTGCTGGTCGCGGCGGATCACGCCCTCGGCCCGGCCCAGGTCGACGACGACATGCCCGAACTCGACCCGCTTGACGACGCCGGTAATGATCTCGCCCGTGCGGTCCTTGAACTCCTCATATTGCCGCTCGCGCTCGGCGTCGCGGACCTTCTGGAAGATCACCTGCTTCGCGGCCTGGGCGGCGATGCGGCCGAACTCGATCGGCGGCAGCGGGTCGACGATGAAGTCGCCGATCGCGGCGTCCTTCTGGAGCTTCTGCGCGTCCTCCAGGTTCACCTGCTTGAAATAGTCGTCGACCTGCTCGACCACCTCGACGACGCGCCACAGACGCAGGTCGCCGCTCGTCGGGTCGAGCTTGGCGCGGATGTCGTTCTCGGCGCCGTAGCGGGCGCGGGCGGCGCGCTGGATCGCGTCCTCCATCGCCTCGATGACGATCATCCGGTCGATCAGCTTCTCGCGCGCGACGGCATCAGCGATCGCGATCAGCTCCGCCTTGTTGGCGGAAACGGCGCCCGGCGCCGGGGCTTGCGTAGCCATGAGGTCAGTCCTGTCCTTCTTCTTCGATTTCAATTTCGGTGTCGTCGCCGTCCGCGGACAGCGGCGCGGTCGCCGCGATCAGCCGGTCGGTCATCAGCAATTTGGCGTTGCGGATCGCGGCGAAGGGAATGGCGGTCTCGCCAAGGCCCTTCACGTCGATGCGCACGGTCTCGCCGTCCACGCCGATCAGGTCGCCAGACAGCTGCTTGCGCCCCTGGAACGGCTCGTGCGGATGGATCCGCGCCTCGTGGCCCTTCCAGTCGTCATAATCCTGCAGCCGGGTCAGCGGCCGGTCGATGCCGGGCGAGCTCACCTCGAGCCGATAGGCCTCGTCGAACGGGTCGTTCCCCTCGGCCTCGAGCGCGTCGAGCCGGTCGGAGAGGCGCCGCGACAGCCGCGCGCAATCCTCCAGCGTCAGCTGCCGCGTGTCGGGCCGCTCGGCCATGACCTGCAGCGTCGGGTCGGAGGTGCCGCCGATCATCTTCACGCGCACCAACGCGAACCCTTCGGCTTCCACCTCGGGCTCGATCAGTTTCTGCAGTTCGGCGACGTCCGCCATTGGGTCTCCGGAAACAAAGCTCTCCTGCCGCCGGCCCCGTCCCCGGGGCCGACCTCAACGTCTGACGATGTCGAGAAAGGCAGGGGCTATATAGGCGCGGGCCGCAATTGCCGCAAGCAGAAGCTGAAGCGGCCGATTGACAGCGTCGGCCGGATGCGGTGGATTTGCGGATGCCTATGCGAGAGCACGAGCCTGCTGAGCAACTGCATCTGGGCGACTATCTGGTCGAGCCCCGGCTGAACCGTCTGTCGCGTCAGCACATGTCGGTGATTCTCGAGCCGAAGGTGATGCACCTGCTGCTCTGCCTGGCGGAGCGACCGGGGCAGGTCATGCGGCAGGCCGAAATCCGCAGGGAGCTTTGGGGCAGCGTTCACGTCGTAGACGGCGTGCTCGCCCGCGCCGCCTACCAGCTGCGGCGGGCGCTGGCCAGACTGGGGGGCGGCCTGACCCTGGAGACTGTCCGTCGGGTCGGCTACCGGCTCCGGGCCGAGCCCGAACGCGCGCCGGCGGGTCGACCGCCCCTGCTTGCGGCGCTCTCGGGACCACGCCCCGCCTGGACTGCGGCCGCCCTGGCGGCCGGGCTTTCCCTCTATCTTGCAGTGTCGCGCGACGTGGCGTCGCCATTGCCGGCGCAGGCTCCGCCGGGTGCCCGGGAGGCACACCGACCCACGCCGGCACAGGCGCAGGCTGCGGCGCCCGGGCCACGGCCGCGGTCCGCGGTCCGGCGCGCGGCGCCCCGACCCGTTCGCGAGCGCGAAATCCTGGTGTTCGCGGAGGGGCGTTTCCAGCACGTGCCGTCGGGCACGGCCTTCCCCTCCGCGAAAGCGCCGCCCGCGCCGCCGGCCCCCGCCGCGCCTCCGGCCCCCCGGGCGCCGGCGCCGGACCTGCCCGACTCCGGACCGGCCTGACCGGCCGGCTCGCCGCCACGGCGGCCAAAGCCCGTCCTGCATGATGGTTCGATGATGATGGCGGCGCCCGGCTTGCGGGCCGACTGGCGACACTCCATCGACAGGCCCTTCCTCGTGGAGAGCCGTCCGATGATCGCCGCTTCGCTCCTGCTTGCCTTCACCCAGACGGCCGCGCCGCCGCCGCCTTACGCCGTGCCGCCGACCCGCTGCTATTCCAGCCGGGAGATCGCGCTGGACTGGCGGGACGGAACCCGCGCGATCCGCATCGCCGGATCGCTGACCACGCCGCGGGGCGGCGGACCGCGCCCGACGATCGTGATGATCACCGGGAGCGGCGACCACATTCGCGACCAGATCATCTCCGGCGTGCCGATGTTCGGCCTGATCGCCGATTCCCTCGCCAGGGCCGGCTACAACGTCGTACGCACCGACGCGCGCGGCTTCGGCGCAGCGACGATCGATGGTCGCACGCTCGACCCCCCGGGCTGGCTGCAGATCACCAGCCCGGAGCGCTACCGCGACAACCAGCGTCTGCTCGACTGGCTCGTCACCCAACCCGGGGTGGCGCAAGGCGGCCTGATCCTGCTCGGTCACAGCGAGGGCGCGATGCTCGCCGCCCGCCTCGCCGCGGACCGGAACGATATTGCGCTCAGCATCCTGCTCAGCGATTCGACTGCACCGGGATATGAGGTCTTCGCGCGTCAGCGAACGAATGTCGCCACCCGCGACGGGGCATCCCCTGAAGTCGCGGCAAGACTGCACCAGCTGCTTCTGGAGCTGGCCGCCTTCCTGTCCCGGGACCCGGGCAACGACGCCCGCTTCGAGCGGCTGGCCACACGCTTCCGGGAAGCGCAGGCGGGCATGACGCGACCCGTCTTCGATCGCGACTTTCTGGAGTTCCACCGCACCGGCTCGCCCTGGCACATCTGGTGGATGGGCTACGATCCTTGGCCGGACCTGTCCCGGATCACCTCGCCGGTGCTGGCGATCTGGGGCGCGCGCGACGACGCCACGGAATGGCGAACCCATGCACCCATCCTCGCGCGCGCCCTCAGCGCCGCCGGCAATCCGGACTTTGCCGTCCATATCCTGCCCGACCAGGACCATTTCTTCCTGGAATATGAGGGACGTCGCGTCGACCGGCATCCTTGGGCGCGCACCCGCATCTCGAACGAGCTGCAGGCCCTGCTCCTCGGTGAGCTCGAGCGGCGCTTCGGACCGCGCGGGCGCGCCTGCGCCGATTGAGGGCACGAAGCAGGACCCCGCGTCGCATTCGTCGCAGGATGCCGGGGGCTTCGTCGCAAGACGCGGGCGTTCGTCTTCGGCCCGGATCAAGCGGTCCGCCGACCCCGTCCCCCAGGAGAAGACGAATGTCCGCTGCCCTCGCCGAAACCCGTCCCGCCGTCCAGGCCGATCCCTCGCCCGAGCAGATCATGCAGATCGGCATGGGCTTCTGGCCCTCCAAGACCCTGCTCAGCGCGGTCGAGCTCGGCCTGTTCACCATCCTCGCCGACGGCCCGCAGACCGGCGCCGCGCTGGAGGATGCGCTCGGCCTGCATCCGCGCGCGACCCGGGACTTCCTCGACACGCTCGTCGCGCTCGGCCTGCTCGGCCGGCAGGGCGACGGCCCGGAGGCGCGCTACCAGAACACGCCGGCCACCGCGCTCTATCTGGACCGGGGCAGCCCCCGCTATGTCGGCGGCCTGCTCGAAATGGCGAACGCCCGCCTCTATCCCTTCTGGGCCGACCTCACGGCGGCGTTGCAGACCGGCAAGCCGCAGAACGAGATCAAGCGCAACGGCAAGGCGATGTTCGACGAGCTCTATGCCGATCCGGGCCGGCTCGAGCAGTTCATGGGCGCGATGACCGGCGTCTCCAGAGCCAATTTCGAGGCCTTCGCCGAAAAGTTCGATTTCTCGCCTTTCGCCAGCCATGTCGACATTGGCGGCGCCACCGGCCAGCTCGCCTCGATCGTGCAGGCCCGCAATCCGCACCTCGCCAGCCGCACGCTCGACCTCCCGGTCGTCCAGCCGATCGCCGAGCGGCACATCAAGGCGGCCGGCCTCGAGGGCCGCGTCGTCGCAGGCGAGATCGACTTCTTCAGGGACGAGTTCCCGCAGGCGGACCTGATCACCATGGGGATGATCCTCCACGACTGGAATCTCGAGCACAAGAAGATGCTCATCGCCAAGGCTTACCGCGCCTTGCCCGAGGGCGGCGCCTTCGTCGCGATCGAGAACATCATCGACGACGCCCGCCGCGAAAATGCGTTCGGGCTGATGATGTCGCTGAACATGCTGATCGAGTTCGGCGAGGCCTTCGACTTCACCGGCGCGGACTTCACCTCGTGGTGCCTCGAGGCCGGCTTCAGGCGCTGCGAGATCCTGCATCTCTCGGGTCCGTGCAGCGCCGCGATCGCCTGGAAGTAGGGAAAAGCGCTTATTGACAGGGACGCTGTCAAAATGACAGCGTCCCTGTCATGTCTTTCGGTTCATCTGCAGCTTTGACCGACGGCGGCCCGGCCCTGCTCGGCATCTTCGCGGCAAGCTTCATCGTCCTTGCGATACTGGAGGTGTTGGCCGCGCGCAGCCTGGAGCCGCAGCAGCGACGCCGACGTTGGCGCACCAACGGCGCGCTGACCCTGCTTTTCATTCTCGTGAACGGCCTGATGCCGGTCACGCTGGTCGCCGCCGCCGGACTGGCCTCGCAGCGCGATTTCGGGGTCCTGAATCTTCTCGGCCTCGCTCCCGCGGCAGCCTTCGTGCTGACCATCCTCGCCCGAAGCCTGATTGCCTATGCCACGCATCGCACGATGCACATTGCCCCGTGGCTCTGGCGCATCCACCGGGTCCATCACCTGGATCCGAGGCTCGACGTCAGCACGGCTGCGCGCTTCCATCCTGTCGAACCCGCAATCGTCAACGGGATCGCGCTCGTCTTCGTCCTGCTGCTTGGCCTCGATCCGCTCGCGGTGCTGAGCTACGAGCTGGCCGAGGCGGCAATGGCCGTCTTCAGTCACGCGAACGTCCGCCTGCCCCCGTGGCTGGACCGCGGCCTCGGCTGGCTGCTGGTGACGCCGGATCTGCACCGGGTCCACCACTCTCCGCTGCAGAGCGAGACGGACAGCAATTTCGGCTCGACGCTGTCGATCTGGGATCGTCTGTTCGGAACCTGGCGGCGCAAGCCGGCGGATGCGCTCGCGGCGCAGCGCGTCGGGCTCGACGAATGCGCAGACGAGCGGGCCGCGTCTTTGCTATGGCTGCTCGCCTCACCGGTAATGGGAACGGGGTGGAGACGGCGTGACTCGGCAGCGCGTGAAGCGGAGTGAGCGGGATCCGGCCGGAACGGCCGGCGAGGCGATAGCGGATATCGCCGGCGAAATCCTGCGATCATTCGAGCTGCTGAAAGCGCTCGCTGCGCTCGGCGCCGCGCAGCACGGCCTCACGATGTCGCTGCGCGCGATCCTTCAGGACCTCTGTGAAAAGGGACCCCGAACCGTGCCGCAAATAGCGGCGGGACGCACCATGACGCGGCAGTCGATCCAGGCCAGTGTCGACCAGCTGCGCCGGATGGGGCTTGCGGAAGTCCGGTCTAACCCGGCTCACCGGCGCTCCCCGATCATCGGGCCCACCGAGGCCGGTGAGCGGGCCTGGCAGGCGCTGCGTCAGCGGGAGACTGCGGCGCTCGCCAGTCTTGCCGGTCCGCTCTCGGGCTGTCCGCTCGACGCGGCGCGCGAAACACTGCACAGGCTGCGGGAGGCGCTCGAAGACCGGCTGGCACAACGACGGCATGAGGTGGACGCATGACAGGACCAGTTGCATGAAGATCATCGGCAGCTACGTCTCGCCTTATGTCCGCAAGGTCCTCGCCTGCATGGCGCTGAAGGGGATCGAGGATTACGAGATCGACCCGATCACGCCCTTCTTCGGCGACGACGAGTTCGCCCGCCTGTCGCCGCTGCGCCGGATCCCGGTGCTGATCCATGGCGGCCTCGTCCTCAACGACAGCACGATCATCTGCGCCTGGCTCGACGAGACCTTCCCCGGCCACCCCTTGCTGCCGGCCGACCCCGCCGACCGCGCCCGCGCCCGCTGGCTGGAGGAATATGCCGACACGCGCATGGGGGACGTCTTCATCTGGGGACTGTTCTACCAGAAGATCGTCTGTCCCCTGGTTTGGGGAGAGCCGGGCGATGCCGAGCGGATCGAGAGGACGCTGGCCGAGGACGTGCCCGCGGTGCTCGACTATCTGGAAGGCCAGGTGCCGGCCGAGGGCTTTCTGTTCGGGGAGATCGGCATTGCCGACATCGCCATCGCCAGCTTCTTCCGCAACGCCGCCTATGCCCGCTTCACGATCGATGCCGTGCGCTGGCCGAAGACCGCCGCCTTCGTCACCCGCACCCTCGCCCATGACTGCTTCGCCCGCTTCAAGCCGTTCGAGGATGCGCAGCTCAGCACCGATCCAAAGGGCCGTCGCGCTGCCCTGCTCGCCGCCGGCGCACCTTTGGTCGAGCAGTCGTGCGGCACGCGCCAGCCGGTCAGGGGAATGATGCGGCTTTGAGGCAGGCTCTAACGTTCGCCCCAGGCTGGCCCCGGCGTGCGGACCGGCCGGCCTAGGTCGAACTCGATCCTGAGATGCCGCCCGGCGCGGTCGATCGCATAAGCGAGCAGCTGCCCGGTCACGATCTCCAGCGACCAGACATTGGTCGCCGCCTCGGCGATGCCCTCACGGCGGAAGAGGGCGCGGGTCCGGGCGTTGGCGGGGAAGAGCTGCCGCCGCGCGCTGCCCGGGGCCGAAGTGGTGCCGCCATAGCCGCTGCGCACCTCCTCGCGTCCGGCCTCGTCGCGATGCACATGAGTGAGGCTGAGGCCATTGGCCGTCCGTGCCACCACCCAGACGCGCGAGGCGTCCTGGCTGGCGTGGAACGCGATCCTCACCGAGTTCGGCGCGCAGCGGAAGACGTGGAGGACGAGCGTTGCCGCGGCCAGCTGGCCGTCGTCGGGATCGGTCGAGACGACGCGGCCGGGATAGGCCTGGCCGCAAAGCGCCTGGAGATCCTGCCAGAACAGCGCCTGCGGGTCCGACGGGCGCGGGATGATGGCGCAGGCGGACAGGAAGGGCAAAGGCGCGAGCAGGACGAGGCGCGTCATGCCGCCACCCTAGTCGTTTTCGCCGGCGGAGAGAATCCCGGGGTGCCGCAGGGGCAATGCGGCTTGACGGCACCGCGCCACTTTGGGAACGTTTCGCGGGGGCTCGACGAAAGGAACATGACGATGCGCCGCGTCCGCTCCCTGCTCCCCGCTTTGCTACTCGCCACCGCCTGCGGCGGCGCCGGCGGCACCGCCTCGGCGCAGAACCGTCCTTTCCAGGTCGAGACGCTCGGCCAGTTCAGCGAGCCTTGGGCGATGACCTTCCTTCCGGGCGGCGACCTGCTCGTCACCGAGAAACGGGGGACGCTGAAACTGCGCCGCGCCAATGGCCGCGTGCTCGACGTCACGGGCGTGCCCACAATCTCCTATGGCGGGCAGGGGGGCTTCGGCGACGTCGTCCTCCACCCCGGCTTCGCGAACAACCGGCTCGTCTATCTGAGCTGGATCGAGGCCGGCGAGGGGCAGACGCGCGGCGCCGTGGTCGGCCGCGCCCGCTTCAACCTCAGCGAATCCGGCGCCAGCCTCAGCGACCTGCAGGTGATCTGGCGCCAGGCGCCGAAGCTGACCGGCGGCGGCCATTTCTCGCACCGCATCGCCTTCGGCCCGGACGGCAAGCTCTACATTTCCTCGGGCGAGCGCCAGCATTTCGATCCGGCGCAGGACATGAGCGGCAATCTCGGCAAGGTCGTCCGCCTCAACGATGACGGCTCGGTGCCGGCGGACAATCCGTGGAGCAGCCGCGGCGGCGTCACCGCGCAGATCTGGACACTCGGCCACCGCAACCTGCTCGGCCTGGCGTTCGACGGGCAGGGCCGGCTCTGGAATACGGAGATGGGGCCGGAGGGCGGCGACGAGCTGAACCTGGTCACGCGCGGCAGCAATTACGGCTATCCGCGCGCCTCCAATGGCAGCCATTATGGTGGCCGCGACATTCCCGATCACCGCCCCGGCGACGGCTTCGAGCCGCCCAAGGTGTTCTGGACGCCCTCCATCTCGCCCTCCAGTCTGATGATCTATTCGGGCGCGATGTTCCCGGCCTGGCGCGGCGACGCCTTCATCGGCGCCTTGTCGGGCGAGGCGCTGATCCGCGTCGACCTCGACGGCACCAATGCCCGCAAGGCCGACCAGTGGCCGATGGGCGCCCGCATCCGCGAGGTCGAGCAGGCGCCGGATGGCTCGATCTGGCTGCTCCAGGACGGCCAGAGCGGCGGCCGGCTGCTCCGGCTGACCCCCGCCGGCCGCTCCTAATAAGTGGAATAGGTCCGCCGCGGCTCGTCCTCACTGGCGTCCTTGAGCTTGCCCATCGCCACGAAGGTGATGATCAGCAGCACCGCGGCGAGGCCGAGCGAGATGAACATGAACGCCTTGCTCTGCTGCTTGGTGATCAGCATGTAGACGCCGTTGGCGGTCGCCACGAGCCCGAACACGATCACCGCGGCGAACAGCAAAAGGATAATCTGCGCCTGCTCGGCCGTGCCGGTGAAGCTGGAGCCGTCGGGCAGGTCGACGCCCGGATTGGTCAGCGACGGGTAGAGATTCCACGTGATCATGCCCATGCCGATCAGCAGGATCAGCCCGCACATCAACAGCACGATCCCGCGCCAGGGCGATTCGCCCACTGTGCGCATCGCGCCGCCGCATTTCGGGCAGGCGGCGACCTTGCCCTCGACGAGCGTCGCGCATTTTGGGTCCCTGCAGACGGTATAGGCGGCCATGAGCGTCTCCCCGTTCGTTATGGAGACAGCCTAGCAGCGGCGATAGCGGAAGTACCAGACCTCGCGGCCCTCGCGGCGCGCCTTGGCCTCGTAGCGCGTCTCCGGCCAGCCGCCGGGACGGGTGAGGAAATCCTTCGCGCTCTCCGCCAGCCATTCGAAATCGCCGCGCTGGCCCATCACCATCATCGCCCAGCGGCAATAGACCGGATCGTCGGTGCCGAGCCGGAACTCGCCGCCGCGCTGCAGCTTGGCCGCGATCAGGTCGAGCGGGCCGTGATTGACCATGCGGCGCTTGGCGTGCCGGGCCTTGGGCCAGGGGTCGGGATGGAGCAGATAGACGAAGCGGAGCGAGGCGTCGGGCAGCCGCTCCAGCACCTCCAGCGCGTCGCCCATGTGGAGGCGGACATTGGCGAGATGCCTGTCGCGGATATGGCCGAGCGCCGCGGCGACGCCGTTGAGGAAGGGCTCGGCCCCGATGAAGCCATGATCCGGCAGCAGGTCGGCGCGCCAGGCGAGATGCTCGCCGCCGCCGAAGCCGATCTCGAAATGGAGCGGTCGGTCATCGCCGAACAATATGGCGGAATCGAGCGGTCCCTCCTCGGGCACGCTCAAGGCCGGCAGCAGCTCCTCGACCAGCGCCGACTGGCCCACGCGCAGCGGGCGGCCCCTGGAGCGGCCGTAGAGGCGGCGGATGGAGAGCGGATCGTTCATGGCGGTCGGGGCCCGGGCCTGCTATCCTGCCTGCCATGAAGACCGCAAGCCTGACTGCGGCAATGGCCGCTTTCCTGGTCGCCACTCCGGCTTTCGCCACCAGCACGATCCACTGCCGCACGCGTGCCGGCGGCCCCGATATCTGGCTCGTCCTGCCCAACGAGCGGGGCGCCGGCATCGACCAGGCGCGGATCGTTCACGGACGGGAGGAGATCGTCACCGGGCGGACGCGGAGCGGGCCGTGGATTTCGCAAAGCGCCATCGACCCGCGCCGCATCAACCTGCGCGTGGCGCCCGGCGGCACGCGCCAGGTGATCCTGGTGCTGAATGCGTCGCGCCGCGGCGTCCCTTATGTGGGCAATGTGACCTGGCGCGGGCGCGCCTGGCCGGTCCGCTGCCTCTGGGACGAAGATGACGAGGAATAGACAAGTGAAAGGTCCGACGTTCATTGCCGCGGCCGCCCTGGGTTGCGCCGCCACCCCTGCTTTCGCCACCAGCACGATCGGCTGCCGCTCGACGATCAGCCCGACCGACGGGCCGCAGCTCTGGCTGGTGGTCGGCACGGGCCCTGGCTCGGGCGTCGTCCAGGCCCGGCTCGAGCAAAGCGGCCGGGGCTTCACCACGGGAGAGGGGCAGGGCGCACCGGTCGTCGGCCAGTCCTGGCTCGACCGCCATTCCCTGCGGCTCACGCTCATCGACGCCAGTGCCGAGAACGAGATTCTGCGGCTCGAGACCTGGAAGCGCAGCGGCTGGAGCTATTCCGGGACGCTCCGCTATGCCGGGCGGACCTGGCGGGTGCGCTGCTCGGAGGAAGGCTAGGCCCCGAACAGGTTCTTGTGCGCCGCGCGCAGGGCGGCCTTCTGCACCTTGCCCATGGCGTTGCGCGGCAGCGCCTCGGCGAAGAGGATTCGCCGTGGCTGCTTGAAGCGGGCAAGGTCGGCGATTCCGGCCAGCACCGCCGCCTCGTCCAGCGCCGGATCGGTCCGGGTCACCACCGCGACCACACCCTCGCCCAGATCGGGATGCGGCACACCGATCACCGCGCTCTCGCCGACGCCCGGCACCGCGTCGATCGCAAGCTCGATCTCCTTGGGATAGATGTTGAGCCCGCCGGCGATGATCAGGTCCTTCGCCCGCCCGACGATGGCGACGCGCCCGTCCGCGGCCATGGTCGCCATGTCGCCGGTGACGAAGAAGCCGTCCGGACGCATGTCCTCCGCGGTCTTCTCGGGATTGCGCCAATAGCCCTTGAACAGGTTCGGACCGCGTATCTCCAGCACCTCTTCGCGAATCCGCGCCTCGACGCCCGGCAACGGGAAGCCGACCGTGCCGGGGATGCGCTCCCCTTCATAGGGGTTGGAGCAGATCATCCCCGCCTCGGTCATGCCGTAGCGTTCGAGGATGCGGTGCCCGGTCTTCGCCTCGAAGTCCGCGAAGGTCGCTTCCAGCAGGGGCGCGGAGCCGCTGACGAACAGCCGCATGTTGCTGACCGCGTCCCGCGTCAGGCCCGGATGCGCGGCGAGGCGGACATAGTAGGTCGGCACGCCCATCATGACCGTCGCCCGCGCCATGTCGGCGAGCACCGCGTCGGCGTCGAAGCCCTTGTGCCAGAGCATCGTCGAGCCGTTGAGCAAGGCGCCGTGGAGCGCCACGAACAGGCCGTGGACATGGTAGATGGGCAGAGTGTGGATCAGCACGTCGCCCGCCTGCCAGCGCCAATAGTCCCTCAGCACCAAAGCATTGGACGCCAGATTGTCGTGGCTCAGCATCGCCCCCCTGGAGCGCCCGGTCGTGCCTGAGGTGTAGAGGATCGCGGCGAGATCGTCGGGGCCGCGGGCCACGGTCTCGAAGTCGGCCGGGCGGGCATCGAGCTCGGCGAGGTCGAGATGGCCGGGCGCGAAGACCAGCTTCGGCTCGGCATCCCCGATGAAATAGGCCAGCTCTGCCGCCGTATAGGCGGTGTTGAGCGGTACGTAGATCAGGCCCGCGCGCAGGCTGGCCAGATAGAGCAGGGCACCCTCGACCGACTTCTCCGCCTGGACGAGGATGCGGTCGCCGGGCTCCGCGCCAAGCCGCACCAGGGCGGCCGCATAGCCGCCGACGGCGCGATCCAGCTCCGCATAGGTCAGCCGGACGTTGTCGCCCTCAACGAAAAGCGGCGCCCCTCCGGCGAGGGACGCCGCTCGTTCGAACAGCGCGTAGAGATTGGCGCTCAGAGCGCCGCCTTCAGCGCGTCGACCAGGTCGGTCTTTTCCCAGCTGAACAGGTCGCCGTCGGGCGTCCGGCCGAAATGGCCATAGGCGGCGGTCGGCAGATAGATCGGCTTGTTGAGGCCGAGATGGGTGCGGATGCCCTTCGGCGTCAGGCGCACCAGCCGCGGCAGCACCTCCTCGAGCTTCTCGGCGGTGACGCCGTCCCGCTCGGTGCCGTGCAGGTCGACATAGAGCGACAGCGGCTCGGCAATGCCGATCGCGTAGGAAAGCTGGATCGTGCAGCGCTTGGCGAGGCCGGCGGCGACGATGTTCTTGGCGAGATAGCGCGCGACATAGGCGGCCGAGCGGTCGACCTTGGTCGGGTCCTTGCCGCTGAACGCGCCGCCGCCATGCGGGGCCGCGCCGCCATAAGTGTCGACGATGATCTTGCGGCCGGTGAGACCGGCGTCGCCGTCCGGCCCGCCAATCTCGAAGCGTCCCGTCGGGTTGACGTAGATCCTGGTCTCGTCGGTGATGAAGCCGGCCGGCAGCACCTCGTCCATCACGCCGACGACATAGTCGCGAAGCTCGGCATATTTCGCCGCATCGCTGCCCTCGCGGCCGTCGTCGCAATAGCCCGGCGCGTGCTGGGTCGAGACGACGAGCGCGGTGGCGGCGACCGGGGCACCATTCTCGTAGCGCAGGGTCACCTGGCTCTTGGCGTCCGGCTCGAGGAAGCTGACAGCGCCCTCGTGGCGGTCGCTGGCCATCCGCTCGAGGATGCGGTGCGAATAATAGAGCGTGGCGGGCAGGAGGTCGGGCGTCTCGTCGGTCGCATAGCCGAACATGATGCCCTGGTCGCCGGCACCCTCGTCCTTGTTGCCGCTCTCGTCGACGCCTTGGGCGATATGCGCGGACTGGCCGTGCAGGTGATTCTCGAAGCTGGCGGTCTGCCAGTGGAAGCCGTCCTGCTCGTAGCCGATCTTCTGGACGACGTGCCGCACGACCTGCTCGATCTCGTCGCGGACGCCCGGCGCCCAGCCATGGGTGTCGGCGAACTGCTCCTCGTCATAGGCGCCCTTGCAGCGGATCTCGCCGCCGATGACGATGCGCTGCGTGGTCACCAAAGTCTCGCAGGCGACGCGCGCCTCCGGATCCTTGCCGAGGAACAGATCGACGATCGCGTCGGAAATCTGGTCGGAGACCTTGTCCGGATGACCCTCGGAGACGGATTCGGACGTGAACAGGTAATTGCTGCGCATGGGCAAAGCGGGTCCTTCAGTCGGGAGAGGCGGATATAAAGATATCCTTATGTGCGCGGCTCGCTAGCGCGTTTTGCGCCTGACTGCAATCGCGCCGGCGACGAGCAGCAAAGCGAAGGCGAAGGGCAGCAGATTGCCGAGCCGGGCAAAGGGGGTCGCGGCGGCGGCGGGCGGCAGGCGCGTGTCGATCACGCCTTCCGCATGCGCGGGCAGGCGCTCGACGATCCGGCCCTCGGCGTCGATCAGGCCGGTGATTCCGGTCGGCGTCGAGCGGACGACGGGCAGGCCCTCCTCCAGCGCCCGCAGCCGCGCCTGGGCGAAATGCTGGGGCGGGCCCCAGGCGCCGAACCAGGCGTCGTTCGAGGGATTGAACAGGAAGTCCGGGCGGTTGGCGCGGTCCACGACCTCGCCCGAAAAGACGATTTCGTAGCAGATCTGCGCGCCCATCCGCCCGAAGCCCGGCAAAGTGAGCGTTCGCGGCCCCGGCCCGGCCAGGATGTCGCCCGCGCCCGGGGCGAGGCGGGAGAGGCCGAGCGCGGTCAGGAGGGGACGCATCGGCAGATATTCGCCATAGGGAACGAGATGCGCCTTGTCGTAGCGGCCGAGGACCAGCGCGCCGGGGCCGAGCAGATAGAGGCTGTTATATTCGGCCGCCTCCGCACCGGGGGGCGGCTCCGCCGGCTCGATGCCGCCGGTGAGCAACAGGTCGCGCGGGCCGATGCGCGAGGCGATCAGCTGCTGCGCGAGCCGGTCCGTATGGAGATTGTAGGGGACAGCCGCCTCGGGCCAGAGGATCAGCCGCGCCTGGCCGTCCGGCTGGCCGGTGAGGCGCAGCATCTTGATGAAGTTGCGCTCGTCCAGCACCGGATCCCAGCGCTGCTCCTGCGGGATGTTCGGCTGCACGATGCGGATTGCGGGCCGGGCCGGGTCCCGCTCCGGCGCGGCGGCGCTGCCGGTGACGCGCAGGTCCGCGAGAAGGAAAGACAGCAGCGCGAGGGCGACCCCCAGCGTCGGTTTGCGGTGCCGGGCCGCCCACCAGGCCAGTCCGGCCCAGAGGATGACCAGCCCCGACAGGCCATAGGTGCCGATCAGCCGCGCCGGCCATTTGGCCCAGCTGTCGATGAGGACGACGCCCACCGGATTCCAGGCGAAGCCGGTGAACATCGTGCCGCGCAGCCATTCGGTGACGATCCAGGCGGCGGCGAGGACCAGCACCAGCGCCGCCCGATGGGCCCTGCCCCAGCGCCAGGCGAGGCCCGTGGCGGCCGCGGGATAGACCGACAGATAGAGCGACAGCAGCACGACCGCGATCCAGCCGAGCCAGGCCGGCATCGCCGCCTGGTAGGTGAAGGCGGTGGCGATCCAGTTCAGGCCGAGCACGAACTGGCCCATCCCGAACCACCAGCCCCGGGCCAGCGCCGAACGCAGGGACGGGGCCCGCTCGAGCAGCAGGAGCAGACCGCCGAATGCGAGGATGGTCAGCGGCCACAGCCCGAGCGGCTGGAGGCCGGTCGCGGAGAGGAGGCCGAGCAGGAAGGAGAGGCCGAGGGATTTCATGCCGGACCGCTATGCGGACGCGCGGCGGCGGGCGTCAATAATCGGGCTTGCCCCCGTCATCGTCGTCGGGGCCGATATCCTCGGGCGGCGGCTCGTCTTCGGGCTGCGGCCGCGGGCGGGGACGGACGACGGGCGGCTCGGGCCGCGGCTCCGGCTCGAGCAGCACACGCGGCGGCTCCACCTCGTTGCGCGGCTCCGGCCCCAGCTGCGGCGGCGGCGTCACGGTCGTGTTGGTCGGCCGTTCCGCATTGGCGGCGATCAGCGCATTCTCGTCCATCCCGACCGGGGCGTTGGAGGTCGCGGCGATCGTGTTGGCGGCCTCCGGCCGTTTCGGGCTGATCAGCCCCCAGCCGAAATAGAGGACGAAGCACAAGGCGATGCCGGAGGCCATGCCGATCCCGAAATCCCGCCAGTTCGTCTTCATTCCGTTCGTCCCGCGCACCGTTTTGCCGACGGTTTACAGGCTTTTGCCGGCGAGTCGAGACGGTCGGACCCGCCCGTTTCGCGCCTCGTCGCGGTTGACCCGCGCGGGGGCTGGCGTCTAGGGGCGCGCTTTCCCCGCAGCGGAGCCAATTGAATGACCGACACCCGCCTCGACGTGCTGTGCATCGGCAATGCCATCGTCGACATCATCGCGGATTGCGACGACGCCTTTCTCGAGGCCGAGGGGCTCACCAAGGGGATGATGCGCCTGATCGACGCAGAGGAGGCGACCCGGCTCTACGACCATATGGGCCCGGCAATGGAGATCAGCGGCGGCTCGGCGGGGAACACCGCGGCGGGCGTCGCCGCGCTCGGCGGCAAGGCGGGCTTCATCGGCCAGGTCGCGCCCGACCAGCTCGGCGAATTTTACCGTCACGACCTCACCGCCCAAGGCGTCGAGTTCACCACTCCGGCCGCCGATCTCGGGGTGCCGACCGCCCGCTCGATGGTGCTGGTCACGCCCGACGCGCACCGGACGATGAACACCTTCCTCGGCGCGGCCCAATTGCTGCCGCCCGCCGCGCTCGACGAGGCGCAGATCGAGGGCGCCGCCGTCCTCTATCTCGAAGGCTATCTCTGGGATCCGGAGACGCCGCGCTACGCGATGGTGAAGGCGATCGACATCGCCCGCCGGGCCGGCCGCAAGGTGGCGTTCACCTTGTCTGATACCTTCTGCATCGACCGCCACCGGGACGGCTTCAACGAGCTACTCGACAATGGCCGGATCGACATCCTCTTCGCCAACGAGGCGGAGATCAGGATGCTCGCCGGCGCCGAGGATTTCGACGTCGCCGTGGCGATGGTCCAGAACAAGGTGGAGACTTTGGTCGTCACGCGCTCAGAACTCGGCGCGATCGCCGTTCGGGACGGCGCGCGCGCCGCGGTCGCCGCCGAGCCCGTCGACAAGGTGGTCGACACAACCGGCGCCGGCGACCTGTTCGCCGCCGGTTTCCTCTACGGCTACACCAATGGTCGGAGCCTGGAGCAGAGCCTCCGTATCGGCGCGATCGCCGCGGCCGAGGTCATCTCCCATTATGGCGCCAGGCCCGAGGCGGACCTGAAAGCGCTGGTCGCCGCGCGGCTTGGCTAGCCTCCGAAGCTAGCCGACGCCGGGGCCGGGGCTCGCCGGATGCTGCGTGTCCGGCACGTCCACGTCGTGCTGCGGCGGATAGACTTCGGGCGGCGTCGCGGCCGGCTCCGGCGCCTGTGTCGGCTGGGCGGGCTGCTGCTGGGGCGGCATTTCGGGTTGCGGGGTGGTGGCCATGGCGAACTCCTTCGCATGACCAACGCCGCCCCCGCGTTCAGGTTGCTTCCGGCGGCCCCGTCAGCTCGATCGTGTTTCCGGCCGGATCCTTCACGTAGAAGGAGAGGCTCTCGCCGCGGGCGCCGTTGTTCACGCCTTCCTCGATGATCGCGACGCCCTGCGCGGCCAGCCAGGCGCGCATCGCCGCCTCTTCCCAGCGGCCGGTGGCGAGGCAGACATGGTCCACGTTCCTGCCGCCCGGTGCCGGCGGCCGCGCCCAGGCGCCCGGCTCCCCGGAAATGTCCACCAGATCGACCAGCGAGGCGCCGGCGCGCAGCTGCAGCATGCCATATTGCGGTAAGGCGTTCTCGACCGTGCAGCCGATCACCTCCAGGTAGAAGGCGCGCGCCGCCGCCATGTCGTCGACGAGCAGCACGACATGGTCGATGCCTTCCAGCGTGAAGGGGCGAGTCCCGGCCATGGCGGCCTTCTACCGCGCCCTGCCGCGACGAAAAAGGGACGCCAAAGCCTCCCTTTCCCGTCCCCATCTCTCGGGCATCAGGCCCGTTCCGGCTCGTCCACGCCCGGAATGGGCGGCTCGATGTCGTGGATCTCGGGCTCATGCACCTCGACCCGGCCCTGGCCGAGATGCGAGGAGCGGTAGGAATAGCCGAAATAGACGACCAGGCCGATCACGGTCCAGATCGGCAGCACGGCCATCGCCGCATAAGGCAGGAAGGCGAACAGGCCGATGCAGCCGACGATCGTCAGCGGCGCCACCAGCCAGAGCGCCGGCACGCGGAACTTGCGCTCCCGGTTCGGCTCCTTCTTGCGCAGCACCCAGACCGCGATTCCCACCATCATGAAGGCGTAGAGCGTGCCCGCATTGGCGATATCGGCGAGCTGGCCGACCGGCAGGAAGGCCGCGGCGAAGGCGACGACGACGCCGGTGATGGCGGTGACGACATGCGGCGTCCGCCACTTCGGATGGACGCGAGAGAGCCGCTCGGGCAGCAGGCCGTCGCGCGACATCACGAAGAAGATCCGGGTCTGGCCGAAGAGCAGGATCAGGATGACCGAGGGCAGGGCGATGAAGGCGGCATAGCCCATCATGTTGCCGATCCCGGCATAGCCGAGCGTGCGCAGGACGTGAGCGAGCGCCTCGTTCGAGCAGACCAGCGCGGCGGCATTCTGCGGCAACGCGCAGGCGGCCGCCAGTTCGGGCGAGCCGGTGACGAGCGGCAGCCCGTTCGGGCCCATGATCGGCTGGCCGCCGATCGTGCCGACCGCGCCTGCCGCGACCAGCATGTAGAAAATGGTGCAGATGCCGAGCGACCCGATCAGGCCAATCGGCACGTTGCGCTGGGGGTTCTTGGTCTCCTCCGCCGCTGTCGACACGGCGTCGAAGCCCACATAGGCGAAGAAGATCGTGGAGGCAGCGCCGATCACGCCGACGCCGCCGAGCGCCACGAGGCCCGCCGGCATGAACGGCTCGAAATTCGATGCCTCCGCGGCCGGCAGGGTGAGGAAGCAGAAGATCGTCAGCGCGGTAATCTTGATCGCCACGAGGACGGCGTTGAAGATCGCCGATTCCCGGGTGCCGATCATCAGCAGACCGGTGACGAGCAAGGCGATGAACACCGCCGGCAGATTGATGAAGCCGCCCTCGACGCCGCCGAGCCAGATCGGCCCGGCAGAAAGCCAGGTCGGAATATCCCAGCCTAATGTCTCTCTCAATATCGTGCCTGTGAAATAGCCCGACCAGCCGACGGAAACGGCACTGGCGGCGATCGCATATTCGAGCACGAGCGCCCAGCCGACCGTCCAGGCGAGCAGCTCGCCCATGGCTGTGTAGGTATAGGTGTAGGCCGAGCCCGCGACGGGGACCATCGCGGCGATTTCGGCATAGCAGAGGGCGGCGACGACGCAGACCGCGCCGGCGACGACGAATGAGAGGATCAGGCCCGGGCCCGCTTTCTGGGCGCCTGCCGCGGTCAGCACGAAGATGCCGGTACCGATGATGCAGCCGATGCCGAACAGGGTCAGCTGGAACGCGCCAAGCGAGCGTTTCAGGCTTTTCCTTTCGGCGGTGGCCAGGATCGCGTCGAGAGGCTTTTGGCGCCCGAAGATCATGTCCGTTCCCCTTGTCCGCGGCCATTTTCCGCCGCTGGTTCTATGGGCGCGGAGCCTAGCCGCTAAATCGAACGGGGCAAGCCGTAATCGGCGGGCGTCAGCCCTGTCGCGCCAGCATCGGGCCGAGGCCGCGGCCGCCGAAGATATGGACGTGCAGATGCGGCACTTCCTGGCCGCCATTGGCGCCGACATTGGCGAGCAATCGATAGCCTGGCGCGACCAGTCCCTGCTCCCGCGCGACCTTGCCGACCGCGCGGACGAAGCCGGCAATCTCCTCGGCGGAGCCGCGCTCGGAAAAATCGTCCCAGGAGACGTAGGGCCCTTTCGGGATCACCAGGATGTGGACCGGCGCCTGCGGGCTGATGTCGTGAAAGGCGAGGGCGAACTCGTCCTCGTAGACCCGCTTCGAGGGGATCTCGCCACGCAGGATCCGCGCGAAGATATTGCTGTCGTCATAGGGCAAGGTCGCGTCGATCGGCATCAGCTTCTCCTCACGGGTCAGGATAGAGTGCCTTGACCCCTTTATCCACAGCGCTACCAGTCCAGACATGAGCGACGAGGCGCCCGACAGTTTGATTCCCTATGACGAGATCGTGCAGGAGGCCCTGCGCGCGGTGGTGGGACGGGTGCTCGGCGAGGTGGAGGCGACGGGGCAGCTGCCCGGCGACCATCATTTCTTCATCACCTTCAAGACCGGCGCGGCGGGCGTCGAGATCCCGCGCCATCTGTCCGAGAAATTTCCGGACGAGATGACGATCGTCATCCAGAACCGCTTCTGGGACCTCAAGGTCAGCGACGACGGCTTCGAGGTCGGGCTCAGCTTCAACCAGATGCCGGCCCGCCTGGTCATTCCCTTCTCCGCGATCACCGGCTTCGTCGATCCGGCGGTGGATTTCGCGCTGCAATTCCACGCCCGCGCCGAGGAAGCGCAGGTCGAGGAACATGACCAGGCGGAGAACGACCCGCCCGCCGCCGAGCCGATCGAGGACGGCTCCAATGTGGTCTCGGTCGATTTCAGCCGGAAGAAGTAGGGCGAAGCCCTTCCTTCTCGCTGCCGCGCTGCTCGCCGCGGTGCCAGTCCATGCCCGGGATGTTCCGGAGCCCCCGGTCGGCGACGCCGCAGACATGATGCGCTACCCCTTCGTCGCGGCGCTGTCCCGGGTCAGCGGCGGCAACCGCGTCTATTTCTGCGGCGGTACCCTGGTCGCGCCCGACTGGATCCTGACCGCGGCGCATTGCTTCCAGCTGCGCAGCGGCGCGCGGCTCGGCGTGTCCGGCCTCTGGGCCGAGGTCGGAGCGACGTTGCTCCGGGACGTGCCGGAGGAGGCGCAGGTGGGGATCGCCCGCGTCTACGTTCACCCGCGCTACGACGCCGCGACCCGGCAGAACGACATCGCCCTCGTGCGGCTCGAGCGGCCGGCCGGCCCGCTGATCGCCGACCTGGCCGGCGCCGGCCAGACTTCGCCGCCGGGCCGCGCCACCGTGCTCGGTTTCGCCGCGCTCTACGAGGGGAGCCTGGCGCTGGTCGCGGACCTGCGCACGCGCGCCTTCCCGCTGACAAGCCCGCTGCGCCAGGGCGCGGTGCTGCCGCTGCCGGCGGCGGCCTGCGCGGAACGGCTCGGCGGGGTTGCGGTCGCCTCCGGACAGCTCTGTGCTGCGGCGGGGCGCGAGGAGACCTGTATCGGCGATTCCGGCGGGCCGCTGGTCGCCGCGGACGGGCGCGGGATGGACCGGGTGATCGGCGTGGTGAGTTTCGGCACGGGCTGCGCGGTCGCGCTGCCGGTGACGGTCTATACGAGCGTGGCGGCCCATGCAGGATGGATTGCGGAGACGATGAGGCAGCAATAAGGGGATCGCGACAACGCGAAGGGACTCCCGATCATGGCCGCCACCCGCACCGAGACCGACAGCTTCGGACCGATCGACGTCCCGGCGGACTGCTACTGGGGTGCGCAGACCCAGCGCTCGATCGAGAATTTTCCCTTCGGCCCGAACGAGCGCATGCCGCGCGAGATCGTCCATGCGCTCGGCTTCGTGAAGCAGGCGGCGGCGCGTGTGAATGCGCGGATCGGCGGGCTCGACGCCGAGCTGGCCGAGGCGATCCAGCAGGCGGCGGGCGAGGTCGCGGCGGGCGACCATGACGACCAGTTCCCGCTCGTCATCTGGCAGACCGGTTCGGGCACCCAGTCCAACATGAATGCGAACGAGGTCATTGCCGGCCGCGCCAACGAGATCCTGACCGGCAATCGCGGCGGCAAGGCGCCGGTTCATCCCAACGACCATGTCAACAAGGGGCAATCGTCCAACGACAGCTTCCCGACAGCGATGCACATCGCCGCCGCGCGCTCGGTCGCGCAGCGGCTGCTGCCCGCTCTGCACAACATCCACCGCCGCCTCGCCGCGCAGGCCGGGGCCTGGGACCGGATCGTGAAGATCGGCCGCACCCATCTCCAGGACGCGACGCCGCTGACGCTCGGCCAGGAATTCTCCGGCTACGCCTGGCAGATCGAATCCGGCATCGCGCGGGTCGAGGCGGTGCTGCCGCGGCTCCACCAGCTGGCCCAGGGCGGCACCGCGGTCGGCACCGGCCTGAATGCGCCGCAGGGCTTCGCCGAGGCCTTCGCCACGCAGGTGGCGACGCTGACGCGCCTGCCCTTCGAAACCGCGCCCAACAAGTTCGAGGCGCTGGCCAGCCACGACACGCTCGTCGAGCTGTCCGGCGTGCTAAACGTCATCGCGGTCTCGCTTTCCAAGATCGCCAACGACATCAGGCTGCTCGGCTCAGGCCCGCGCTGCGGGCTCGGCGAGCTGAAGCTGCCCGAGAACGAGCCGGGCAGTTCGATCATGCCCGGCAAGGTCAATCCCACCCAGTGCGAGAGCCTGACCATGGTCGCCGCCCAGGTGATGGGCAATCATGTCGCGGTGACGGTCGGCGGCCTGCAGGGCCATATGGAGCTGAACGTGTTCAAGCCCTTGATCGGCGCGGCCGTGATCCGCTCGATCAACCTGCTCAGCGACGGCATGGAGAGCTTCACCGCCCGCTGCCTCGACGAGATGGAACCGGACGAGACCCGCATCGCCGACCTGATGAACAAGTCGCTGATGCTGGTCACCGCGCTCGCCCCCGAGATCGGCTATGACAATGCCGCGACCATCGCCAAGCATGCGCACAAGAAGGGCCTGACCCTGAAGGAAGCGGGGATCGAGCTCGGCCTGGTCGACGAGGCGACCTTCGACCGGGTGGTGATCCCGGAGCAGATGCTCGGGCGGTAATCGTCGTAACGCAGATCAGGAAAGGGCCTTTCGAGGGAAACTGCCGAGGGATGCGCCGGTTGAGCGGGCGATCCGATCGACAGGAGGCATCCAGATGAAAGCCGCTTTTCTTCCCCCATTGGCCGCCCTCGCCCTTTACGCGGGCGCCGCGATAGTGCCGTTCGAGTCAGGCGAGCAGGTCCAGGCGCAGCGGGCGCGGGCACCGAGCTGGGCGACGCGCAATTATGTGATGAAAGCCGGCGCGGCCGACCTGTACGAGATCAGGTCATCGGAAATCGCACTGCGGCGGGCGCGGCGCGCAGACGTGCGCGAGCTGGCACAGATGCTGATCCGCGACCATCGCCGCACCACCGCCGAGGTCACCGTTGCGGCCCGCGCCGACGGCGTGCCCGTGCGGCCGCCGATGCTCGAGGCCGTCCAGCGCAACATGATCCGCCAGCTGGAGCGCAGCGGCCCGGCGATGTTCGACCGGCTCTATCTCAGCCAGCAGTTCACCGCCCACAATCAGGCGCTGATGCTCCACCGCAATTATGCCCGCCGCGGCGACGCCCGGGCGCTCCGGCGCACGGCGGCCGGCGCGGTGCCGATCATCCAGGGCCACATCGCCCATGTTCGCCGGCTGCAGGGGATGCGCTGAGCCTCAGCCGCCCGCCTGCCAGGTCCGGATCGCGTCGATCGGCGTGAACAGCATCAGCACGTTCAGCGTCATATTGTCGCGGATCATGTAGAGGGTGAACAGCTCGAAGCTGATCCCCAGGGCGATCGTGCCCCAGATGGGCAGCCGCCGGGCGAGGCCGAAGCCGAGCATCATCCAGGCGACGTCCGAGATCGAGTTGATCACGCTGTCGCCGGTATAGCCGAGCGCGATCGTCGCCTCGCGATAGCGGTCGATGATCCACGGGCTGTTCTCGACCACCTCCCAGACCGCCTCGATGAACGTGGCGAGGATCAGCCGGTGCCCGGGCTCGGACCAGCGGCGGAGCAGCGCCCAGCCGGCGAGATAGAGGAGGAAGCCGTGGATGATGTGGCTCGGCACGTACCAGTCGGCGAGATGCTGGCTGTTGTCGGGCGCGTTGACCTCGCCCACCCAGAATTTCACCGTTCCGCAGGTGCAGATCGGGTTGCGGCCCATGAGTAGCAGGATCGCTGCCATCACCGCGACCACGGCCAGCGCCCAATACCAGTAGCGCAGCGGGATCAGCTTCGCGCCCATCAGCCGTCCAGCATGTCCAGCAAGGTGCAGACGGTGCGGTAATTGCGGCTGGTGGCGGGGGAGCCGATCGCCTTGTCCATCAAGGCGGGGGTCAGCTTCGACGTGCCGGAGCCGTTCGGGAAGTGGATCCAGAGCGTATCGCCGACCTTTTTCACGTGCTCGCCGGCGGTGGCGCGGGCTTGGAGGACCTCGGCCGCATCGGCCTTGGCCGGCCGCTTGGCGACGAGCATGAGCAGGAAATTGGGCGTGTCCCGCGCCGCCTCGGGGAATGGATTGCCGGGCGGATAGCTTGCCCATTCAGCGCGGGTGCGGACGATGGCCGGCGCCTCATAGCCATGGTGCCTCCGGATGAGTTCCTCGAGCGCTTCCTCCGCCTCGGCGGGACTGCAGCCTGCGTCGAACACGACATTGCCGCTCTGGATGTGGGTCGCGACATTCCGCCAGCCGAGCGCCGCGACCTGCTGGCGGAACTCTGCCATGGGCAGCTTGCGGCCGCCCACGTTGACCGCCCGAAGAAGCGCCACCATCCGCGTCATGGCCCCACCTTAGCGAATAATTGACTCCCGTCTGCCCTTGACGAGTCCGTGACTCCTCCGCCACTGGCCCCCATGGAAATCGCAAGCGCCATCCTGCGGCGGGGCCTCCTCTTCGTGCTGTCGAGCCCGTCCGGCGCCGGTAAATCCACGATCGCGCGCATGCTGATGGCGACGGACGACGGGCTGGCCCTGTCCGTTTCGGCGACGACGCGGCCGATCCGCCCGGGCGAGGTGGACGGCAAGGACTATTATTTCGTCTCGGACGAGAAGTTCGAGGAGATGGTCGCCAATGGCGAGTTCCTCGAATGGGCGCACGTCTTCGGCCACCGCTACGGCACGCTGAAGCGCGAGGTGCTGAAGGTGATCGAGAGCGGGCGCGACGTCCTGCTCGACATCGACTGGCAGGGCACGCAGCAGCTGAAGCAGGTCGATCCGGACATCGTGCGTGTGTTCATCCTGCCGCCCTCGATGGCCGAGCTGGAGCGGCGGCTGCGCGCGCGGGGCACCGATTCGGACGAGGTGATCCAGCGCCGCATGGACCGCGCGGCCGCGGAGATCAGCCACTGGGCCGAATATGATTATGTGCTGATCAACAATGACGCTGAGAAATGCCGCGAGCTCGTCCACAACATCCTGAAGGCCGAGCGGCTGAAGGCGACGCGCCGCGTCTTCCTGCACGATTTCGTCCGCGAGATGATCGGCGACCGCTGACTTCCACTTTTCCGCCAAAGGTGTAGCCTCCGCCCGATAACAGGGAGGCGCTCATGATCCGCGTCGTCATCGGCTCGGCCGCCGCCGCGGTCGCCATGTTCGTCATCGGCTTCATCTTCTTCGGGCTCGGCCTGCAGAATCTCGCGATCAGGAGCGTCGGTGATACCCAGGCCGCGCCGATCCAGCAGGCGCTGCGCGCGAACATCGCCGAGACCGGCACCTATATGGTCCCCGGCGAACGGACGCCGGAGCAGACGCGGATGTACGGCACCGGCCCGGTCGCCACGATCCACTATAATGTCGAGGGCCAGGTCGCCGGGATGAACGCGGGCACGGCGCTCAAGGGCCTGATCTTCAACTTCGCGATCGCCCTGGCCTTCGGCCTCGCCCTGATCGGCATTGACGGGCGGGTGAAGGATTTCGGCTCGCGGGCAAGGGTGGCGGCGATCATCGGCGTGGCAGCGGCCGCCTTCACCCATTTGGGCGTGCCGCTCTATTATCCGCACGACTGGGCCTGGTACATCTACCTGTTCCTCGCCGACGGCATCGCTCTGGCCGTGGCCGGGGTGATCGTCGCCTGGTTCATCAAGGTGCCGCCCGAGCCGGCCGTGGTCGGCGAGGCGCCTGGCGAGCGGGCCGAAGCGGAGGCCCACCCCTCGTGATCGGGGCTGAGGTCAGAGCAGGCTGAGGAAGCGCGCGCCCGCGGCGAAATCGGCGCGGCGGCCGGCCAGCGCCATCGCGGCCTCCGCATCCTCGCCCCATTGCTCCGCCTGCCATAGCTCGTCGAGCGCGGCTGCCGCCCAGGCCCGGTCGAGGCCGACCGCGCCTTCCGCCAGCGCGAGGGCAATGATCAGGGAACCCGAGACGGTGACCAGCGGCGAGAGGCCGGCGAGCTCGAACGGTCCGCGCGCGTGCACCGCGGCACTAAGGCGCTCGACCGTCTCCGGCGGCTGCCGCCTGTGCGTGATGCCCGAGGTCACCTCGAAGGCGATGTCGTAGCGGCTTCGCGCCCAGTCGAGGAGCGGGTCCCAGAGCCCGGCCTGCCGCGCGACCAGTGGCGCCGGCCCCTCGGCGCGGTAGCAGAGCAGGTCGCTCTGGCCATAAACGGCGAGCCCGTCGGCGAACGCCTCCCTGGCCGGCGCGATCCGGTCGATCGCGGCATTGGCGAGGCCGGTGAGCGGCATCGAGCGCGGGTCGATCGTCTCGCCCTGGGCGTTCCATTCGTCGGCGATCGCCTCGGCCAGGCTTGCGCTGGGCGGCGCCAGCGGCGCGCGGCCCGGCGTCTTTACCGGGCGTCCGTCGAGCAGGACCGCCTGGCCCTCGCCGGCCGTCGCCTTCCTGTAGAAGCGCTTCACGGAGCGGGCGGCTCCCGCCAGCGCGAGGCGTAGACTTTCGGCCCGAAGAAGCTCACGACCAGGAAGGCGAGCGCCAGCGGCAGGCCGAGGATCGTCCCGCCCTCAACGAACACGTCGCTCTGCCAGAGCAAAAGGCAGAGGATCACGCCCACCGTCCCGCCGATCCGGATCAGGTTCATGACGATGAAGCGGTTGCGCCAGGTGGCTTCGTCCGCAGGATTCATCTCTCTTCCTTCTCCATCAGGGCCGCGAGCGCCGGATTGAACGGGGCGAGGCCCGCGGCCGCCGCGCGGCGCTGCGCTTTGTCCTTGTTCTGGCCGAGCTTGCGCGTTCCGCGCAGCGCCTCGATCCCGAGCTCATAGCCGATGATCGCCTTCAGCATTCCCTCGAACAGGCCCGGGCTCATCTTGCCGCGCGTCCAGGCCGGCTTGGGCGTCAGCCGCGCCTCGTGGGCGGCGCTCAGCCCGTCGAGCAAATCGGCCAGCTCCGCCTCGTTGAGCCGGCGAAGCGGTCCCTCCGCCTCGACCGCGAGATAGTTCCAGGTCGGCACCTGGTCGTCGACGCCATACCAGTCAGGGCTGACATAGCCGTCCGGGCCGAGCACCGAGATGATGGCGCGCCTGCCCTCCAGCTTCGCCCGGTTGCCGCGCGAGACGTGGAAGCGGATCCGGTCGGGCCCGGCGACCAGCACCGGCGCGTGGACCAGGACAGGTCCCTCGGCCGCGATCGTCGCGAAGGCGATGTCGGCGACGAAAGCCAGCATCGCGTCGCGATCCTCCCAGGCGAAGACGCGGTTCGGGTGCATCAGCCGCCCACCTGGCCCCGGCGCCGCGAGCGGCGCTCGCCCTTGCGCTCCTTGCGGCGGGCCTTGGCGGCCGCGGAGGCCGCCTTGCGCCTGCCCTCGGCCGTCTCGGAATATTTCACCTCGTCCAGCGGCAGGTCGCCGTCGGCGGGGTCGAAGCCGAGCGAGGCCATGGTCGCGGCGAAATGCTCGGGCAGCGCTGCGGTCACGTCGATGCGGCCGCCGTCCGGATGGTCGATCCTGAGGCGCCGCGCATGCAGATGCAGCTTGCGGCTGATCGCGCCGGTCAGGAAGGCATCCGGCCCGCCATATTTCCCGTCACCCAGGATCGGATGCCCGATGGCGAGCATGTGGACGCGGAGCTGGTGGGTGCGGCCGGTCAGCGGCTGCAGCTCGACCCAGGCGGCGCGGTTCCCGGCGCGCTCGATCACCCGGTAGCGGGTCCGGGACGGCTGCCCCTCCGCCTCGTCGACATGCATCTTCTCGCCGCCCGTGCCCGGCTGCTTGGCAAGCGGCAGGTCGATCATGCCGTCGTCGATCGCCGGCACGCCGGTGACGATCGCCCAATAGACCTTGCGCGCCGTCCGGCCGGAGAAGCTCCTGGAGAAGAAGGCGGCAGCGCGGGGCGTGCGGGCGACCAGGAGGGCGCCCGACGTGTCCTTGTCGAGCCGGTGCACCAGCTTCGGCCGCGCCGCGCCCTCCTCGGCCAGGCCGTCGAGCAGCCGGTCGAGATGGTCCTTCGTCCTGGTCCCGCCCTGGGTGGCGAGGCCGGGCGGCTTGTTGACCACGATCGCCGCCGGGTCCTCGGCGATGACGAGCGAGCGGACGAACTCCACCTCCTCGTCGCTCAATTTCTCGCGGACGGGGACGCGTTTCTTCGGTGCGTCCGGCGCCTCCTCGCCCTGCGGCGGCACGCGGATGCTCTGCCCGGCGAGAATCCGGTCGCCCGGCGTGGCGCGCTTGCCGTCGAGGCGAAGCTGCCCGGTCCGCGCCCAGCGCGACACCTGGCCGAAGCTCACCTCCGGCAGGTTGCGGCGGAACCAGCGGTCGAGCCGGATGCCGTCATCCTCCTCGGAGACCGCGAAGGTGCGGACGTCCGTCATGCCGGGGCGCCCGCGCGCATCAGCCAGAGCCCGGCGAAAAGCAGAAGGACGCCGCCGATGACGGACGCGAGCGCATAGGCGGCGGCGCTCGCCAGCTCGCCGCGCTGGAGCATCAGGCCGAGCTCGAGGCTGAAGGCCGAGAAGGTGGTGAAGCCGCCGAGAACGCCGACGGCGAGGAACAGCCGCGCCTGCTCGCTGCCGCCGGCGCGGAGCAGCCAGCCGGCGAGCAGGCCGATGAGCAGGCTGCCAAGCAGGTTCACGAACAGCGTCCACCAGGGAAAGCCCGGACCGAGCCAGCGCAGCCCCGCCACGCCGGCCAGATGCCGCCCCCCGGCGCCGAGCGCGCCGCCAAGCATGACGAGAAGGAGACCCTGCATGGCGGCGATGTAGCGGGGGGTGGGGGGAAGTGCCAGAGCGGACTCCCCTCCCTGGAAGGGAGCGGATGGGGGTGGGTGGCGCCGAAGGGCGCTCAGGCTTCGAGGGAAGCAGGCTCGCTGTCGCTCGCACCCACCCCTCGCCCCTCCCCGGCAGGGAGGGGAATCAGCGCCCGTTGTTGACGATCAGCGAGACGTCCGAGCCCGAGCCCTGCGGGGTGACGATCAGATAATAAGCGCTTTCGCCGCGCGTCCCGCCGAGCACCTGATCGCTGCCGCGCTGCTGCTGCTCGGCGGAATAGCCGTTGCCGGTCACCAGTCCGCGATAGCGCTCGATCACGCGCGCGGGCGCGTCCGCGGTGGTGAAGCTGACGACGCGCATCCGGCAGCCGCCATGATCGTTGCCCGCCGCCTCGGTCAGCCTGCCGCCCGGATAGGCCGGGAATTCCGCCGGCATCCGGTTCGCCCATTCATTGCCATGGTCGAAGCCCCGGCCGCAGGAGGTGGCCGACGGCGGCTGCGCGGTGCCGCCGGCGGTGCGGGTGCGCGAGCCGTCCTCGCCAGGATTGGCGTCGGCCGGATATTGCGCCTGGACCGGCGCCTCGGGCGGGCGCGCGCTGTTCGGGTTGGTCTGCTGGGCGAGGGTGGGGTCTACCGAAAGCTGGTCCTGCAGCGCCGTGGTCAGCGCCGGATCGACGCTGTTGGCGATCAGCTCGTTGTCGATCGCCGACAGGTCGTCGCCCGGTGGTGCGTTCCCGCAGGCGGCGAGCGTGAGCAGGCCGGCAAGGCCGAGGCCGTGAGCGAGGGTCCGAAGTCGCGTCATGCGGGGTTTATGCCCCAGCAGGCGACACCAAGCGGTTAACGCTGCCAATAGGCGAAGGTCTGCCGCTGCACCTCCCGGATGAAGCGGGCAGCTTCCGGGCCCTCCCAGAGCCCCTCATAGCCGCGCGAGGAGCCGCCGCCGGCCACCCACCAGCCCTGGCCCGGAATGCCGTCGCTGGCCCGGACGACGAGCACCGCCAGCTCGGGCTCGCCGCGCAGCTCCGCCTCCCGGTCGATCTCGCCGAGCATCGCGCAGAGCTGGCGCATCTTCGGCCGGGAGAAGCGGTAGCCGAGATGCTCGAGCAGCTCGCCATAGGAGAGGGCGACGCCGGCTTTGGCGGCGGCGACGAGATGGGCGCGGACCTCGGCCGGATCGGCGAGCGGCTCGGCCATCAATTGGAGGCGGTGACGACGATTGTTCCGTCAGTGCCGCCCCCGGCGCCCGGCACGAGGCGGACGCTGAGCGGGTCGCCGTTGCGGGCGGTGCCGGCGAGGACGTAGGCCGCGCCTTCCCGTGTCGCGGTGGCGATGGTGAAGCGGTGGGCGCGGGCCCGGTCCTGGTACCAGCGCGCGACCGTCTCGGGCGGGTCGTCGGCATGGAAGCGCCGGCCATCGCTGCCGCGCTCCGCGCGGGCGCGCGGATAGAGGAAGTCGTCATCCTCGGTCATCCGGCGGATCGGCGGCGGCAGGTTGATCTTGAGGTCGACGCCCTGGGCTCGGACGGTGAGCTGGCCGTTTTCCGTCTTGCTCTTCGGCATCGCATTGGCCGCATTGGCGCTCTCATTGCCGTCGCCGGTGCCGCAGCCGGACAGCGCGAGGGCCGAGGCGGCGGCGAACAGGGCAAAGCGGGACATGGCGATTCCTCAAGCGACGCGCCGACCCTAGACCTGCCGCGCTGCGGCGACAACCGTAGCCGCCACGGCCCGGCGCACTGGACGCCGTCCGGCCGCTCCCCTAACCGCCGCGCCATGACCGGCGACACGGACAGCAACAAAGGCGGCATCCCGCTCGGCCTCGCGGCCTATGCGATCTGGGGCTTCATGCCGCTCTATTTCAAATTGCTCACTACTGTGCAGCCGACCGAAATCGTCGCCCACCGCATCATCTGGTCGCTGCTCCTGCTCGGCCTGCTTGCGACCCTGTGGCGGCGCTGGGGCGCGATCCGCGCGGCGCTCGGCACCGGCAAGGTGCTGGTCACTTTGATCGCCACCGCCTGCCTGATCGCGGTCAACTGGCTGGTCTATATCTATGCGATCGTCAGCGGGCATGTGCTGGAGGGCAGCCTCGGCTATTATCTCAATCCCCTCGTCAACGTGCTGTTCGGGGTGGTGCTGCTAAAGGAGAAGCTCACCCGGGCGCAGGTCTTCGCTTGCCTGCTCGCCGGGGCCGGCGTGACGGTGATGGCGGCGGGGGCGGGAGCGGGGCTCTGGATCAGCCTGACGCTTGCCCTGAGCTTCGCCTCCTACGGATTCCTCAGGAAGGTCGCGCCGGTCGACGCACTCGAGGGACTGTGGGTGGAGACCCTGATCCTCGCGCCGCTTTCGCTGGCCTGGGTGCTCTACCTGGTCGGACAGGGCAATGCCGGCTTCGGCCACCAAAGCTGGTCGATCGATCTGCTGCTGATCCTCGGCGGGGCGGTGACCGCGCTGCCCTTGCTGCTGTTCACCGCGGCGGCCAGGCGCCTGCCTTATTCGACGCTCGGCTTCCTCCAGTATATCGCGCCCTCGATCCAGTTCCTGCTCGCGGTGCTGATCTTCCACGAGCCGTTCGGCCCGGCCAAGGCGCTCTGCTTCGCGGCGATCTGGGCGGCGCTCGTCATCTTCAGCGTCGAGGCGATCCGCACCGCCCGCGCCCGCATCGCGCCGGCTTGAGCCCGGGCCCGATCGGGGGCATCTTCCCGGAAGCTTTTCAGGGAGGCTGCCAGATGAAGACCGATCCCAGGATCGACGCCTATATCGACGACAAGGCGGCGGATTTCGCCAAGCCCATCCTCCGCCATGTCCGCTCGGTCATTCACGAGGCCTGCCCGGACTGCGAGGAGACCCTGAAATGGAGCATGCCGAGCTTCATGTACAAGGGGAAGATCCTCGCAGGCATTGCCTCGTTCAAGGCCCATGCGAGCTTCGGCTTCTGGTCGGGCAGCCAGGTCGTGGACACCAGCGGCAAGTCGGCGACGGCGATGGGCCAGTTCGGCCGGCTGACCTCGCTGGACGATCTGCCCGACCGCAAGACCCTGATCGACCTCACCCGCAAGGCGATGAAGCTGATCGACGACGGCGTGAAGCCGGTCCGCAACAAGCATGAGAAGCCGCCCTTCACCGTGCCGCAGGACCTGCAGGCGGCGATCGACGCGTCGCCCGCAGCCAAAGCGACCTGGGAGGCCTTCCCGCCATCCTGCAAGCGCGAATATGTGGAATGGGTGACAGAGGCGAAGCGCGACGAAACCCGCACGAAGCGCCTCAACCAGACGATCGAGCTGCTCAACGAAGGCAAGCGCCGCCACTGGAAATACGAGAATTGCTAGGCGTATCTCCTCCCTGCAGGGAGCGGAATTCTATTCTCCCGCCAGATTCGCGTTCGCGGCGTTGATCTGGTCGAGGTTCGGCTCCGCGGTGGGCGGGGTCTGCGGATCGTGCGGCAAGGGCGCGACGCGGCGGCAGGCCGGCAGGCTGAGCTGCTCATGCTCGCTGCAATTGCGCACCTGCACGTCGTCGGTGGGGGCGATGAACACCGCGTAATTCTTGCCGTCCGCGCAGAGCGCGACCCACATGGCGAGATTCTGATATTGCTGCTGATAGGCGCCGGTCAGCACGCCGCCGCGGCAGGCGAAGCCGCTCTGCTGGATCGCGCGCAGCAGGCCGACCCGCTTGTTCAT
This sequence comes from Allosphingosinicella sp., assembly GCF_035626655.1. GTDB lineage: Bacteria > Pseudomonadota > Alphaproteobacteria > Sphingomonadales > Sphingomonadaceae > Allosphingosinicella. Next base: position 134,275 of record NZ_DASPNF010000019.1, on the reverse strand, counting down.
CGGGTTGAGCGCCTTCAGCCGGTCGCTGCCTTCATTGGCGATCGCGATATGGCCCGCGCCGTTGGCCGGCGGCGGCGTGGTGTCGCCGCAGGCGGACAGAGTGAGCGCCAGGGCGAAAAGGGCACCGGCCTTCAGATGCGTCATCGTCGATCCTCCTCGCCGCTTCGCTGCGGCGTTCAGGCCGCCGCCGCGACCTTGGCCCGGTAGAGCGACCGGAGCGAGACCTTGTCGATCTTGCCGGTGCCGAGCTTGGGGAGCGGCTCGCCCGAAAACCAGATATAGGATGGGAGCTTGAACTGCGCGAGACGGGCGCCGAGAAAATCCATCAGCTCGGCTTCGGAGACCGTCTTTGTCTCGCACCAGATCACGGCGGCCGGCACCTCGCCGAGCCGCTCGTCGGGGACGCCGAACACCGCCGCCTCCGAGACGGCGGGATGGGCGTAGACCGCGGCCTCCACCTCCTGCGCCGCAATATTCTCGCCGCCGCGGATGATGATGTCCTTCTTGCGGTCGACGATGAACAGATAGTCGTCCGCGTCGAGATAGCCGATGTCGCCGGTGCGCAGATAATGGTCGGCAGTGAAGGCCGCCCTGGTCGCTGCCTCGTCCCGCCAGTAGCCGCGGATGTTGGCGGCGGTGCGGATCGCGATCTCGCCCGTCTCCCCGGCAGGCAGGTGCTGGCCGTCCTCGCCGATGATCGCTATCTCGACGAAAGGCTTCTGGGCCCGGCCCGTCGAGGCGGGCTTGTCGTGATAATTGGACCAGAAATTACCGGTGCCGGCAGCATTGGTCTCCGTCAGGCCGTAGCCGAGCGCCGGCTGGGCGCCGGTGAACGCAGCCTCCAGCCGTTTCACATGGGCGACCGGCCGCGGCGCCCCGCCGGCGGCAATGTCGGTCAGCGAGGAGAGGTCGTATTTGTCGCGGTCCGGGTGCTGCATCAGCTCCAGGCTCATCGTCGGCACGCCGACGAAATAGGTGATCTTTTCCCGCTCGATGAGCCTCAGCGCCTCGCCGGCATCCCATTTCTGCATCAGCACCATGCACCGCGCGATCACGAAGCTGTTCAGCATCACCGGCACTTCGCCGGTGACGTGGAAGAGCGGCACGTTGAGCAGGGTCCTGGGCGGGTGCTTCGGCGGATCCCTGTCGCGCTCCTTGATGCCGAGCAGGACGGCGAGGGCGAGGCTGTAGGCATAGGTGCCGGTGACCACCGCCCGGTGCGTCGAGACCGCGCCCTTGGCCAGCCCGGTCGAGCCCGAGGTGAAGAGGATGGTCGCATCGTCCTCGGGCAGCACCTCCGGCAGGTCCGCCTCTTCGGTCCGCGCGAAGAATGGCGCGAGCGCCCCGTCCAGCTTCTGCTCGACGGGCAAGGCGACGACAGGGATCGTGCAGCCGCCCGCCTCGAGCCGCGCCGCGCGCGCGACGTCGGCAATGATCAGTCCGGGCTCCGCGAGGGCGAGACCGTGGCGCAGCTCGTCCGGCGTCCACCAGCCGTTGATCAGGGTCGCGATCCCGCCCGCCTTCAGGATCGCCACATAGGTGACGATCCAGGCCGGGCAGTTGCGCATCGCGATGGCGACGCGGTCGCCCTTGCCGACCCCCCAGCTGCCGGCGAGCAGCCGCGCCAGCCGGGTTGAGCAAGCGTCGAGCTCGGCGAAGGTCAGCCGCTCGTCGCCGGCGACGACGGCCTCGACCGCGCCGTTCAGCGCGCAGAAGGCCTGGAAGAACGAAGGCAGCGTCCCCGGGAAATTCCCGACATAGGCGCGCCCGAGTTGGTCCCGCTCGATCCGGAACCGGCCGTTCTCCCCGGTCTGCTCGGCGAGCACCTCGTCATATTTCCGGTCGAGCTCGCTTCGCACGCTTACCCTCTCTCTGTTGGCTTTGCCTTTTATTTTCCCCCCTCTATGAAGGCCCGAACCGGAAGGGGAAAGCCTTGATCGACGCCTTACTGACATCGATGGCAGCAAGCAGCGATGCGATCCAGTTCAATCAGCTGGGCCTGCACCCCGTCCTGTTCGAATGGGGCTGGTTCCAGCTGCGCTGGTACAGCCTCGCCTATCTGTTCGGGATCATCATCGGCTGGTGGTATCTGCTGAAGCTGATCCGCCAGCCCGGCGCGCCCATGGCCCGGCGGCATGCGGACGACATGGCCTTCTACACCACTTTGGGCATCATCCTCGGCGGCCGGCTCGGCTATGTGATCTTCTACAAGCCGGCGGAATATCTCGCCAATCCGGTCGAGATCTTCCGCCTCTGGGACGGCGGGATGAGCTTCCACGGGGGGGTGATCGGGGTCAGCCTCGGCATCTTCTATCTGGCGTGGCGCCGGAAGCTCGACTGGCTGCGCATCCACGATTACGTCGCCTGCTGCATCCCGCCCGGCCTGTTTCTCGGCCGGCTCGCCAATTTCGTGAACGGCGAGCTCTGGGGCGGCGTGACCCAGGTGCCGTGGGCGGTGCGCTTCTGCGAGCCCCTCATCGAGGGTCGCTGCATCCTCGGACCGCCGCGCCACCCGAGCCAGCTCTATGAAGCGCTGCTCGAAGGGATCGTTTTGATGGCCCTGCTCGTCTGGATGTTCTGGAAGACCCGCGCCCGCTATCAGCCCGGCAAGCTCGTCGGCACTTTCATCCTCGGGTACGGCCTCGTCCGCTTCGCGCTCGAATTCATCCGCGCGCCCGACGCCCATCTGGTCGACTTCGCCCAGGCGACCGGGCTCCATATGGGCCAGTGGCTGTCGGTGCCGATGATCCTCGGCGGCATCTACCTGATCGCGACCGCGAAGAAGCGCGAGGCCCGGGTGCAGCCGGTGCCGGATGAGCCCGCCGCCACCGCTTGAGGAGAGGCTGAGGCGCCGCATCGCCGCGGAAGGGCCGATCCCGGTCTCCGTCTGGATGGCGGAGGCGAACGCGCATTATTACGCGACCCGCGATCCGTTCGGCGCGGCGGGCGATTTCACCACGGCGCCGGAGATCAGCCAGATGTTCGGCGAACTGGCCGGGCTCTGGCTGGCGGATCTGTGGCTGCGCTCGGGGCGGCCCGCGAGCGCGCATTATGTCGAGCTCGGGCCGGGGCGCGGGACGCTGGCGGCCGATGCGCTGCGGGCGATGAAGGGGGCTGGCCTGACCCCGGACGTCCACCTCGTCGAGACCAGCCCGGTGCTGCGGGAGGCGCAGGCCGGCCGCCTCCCCGGCGCCGTCTGGCATGACGATCTCTCGACGCTGCCTGCCGATGGCCGGCTGCTGGTCGTCGTCAACGAATTCTTCGACGCGCTGCCGGTCGAGCAGCGCGATGCCCGGGGACGGGAGCGAACAGTCGACTGGCGGGACGGCCGCTTCACCCCCGTCGGCGCCGTGGAAACCGAGGCCTCCCCGGCCTCGCTCGCCATCGCCGCCGACCTGTCCCGCCGGATCGCCAGGCAGGGCGGCGCGGCCCTGATCGTCGATTATGGCCACGACCGGCCGGGCCGGGGCGACACGCTCCAGGCCGTCTCTCGCCATGCTTATGCCGACCCGTTCGAGGCGCCGGGCGAGCGGGACCTCACCGCCCATGTCGACTTCTCCGCGCTGGCCGCCGCGGCGAAGGGGGTGCGGGTCTCCGGCCCGGTACCGCAGGGCGCCTGGCTCGACGCCATGGGACTATCCGTGCGTGCCGCAGCGCTCGCCCGCGCCGCGCCCGCCCGCACCGAGGAGATCGAGGCCGCCCGGCTCCGCCTCTCCGCCCCGTCCCAGATGGGCCGCCTGTTCAAGGTGCTGGCGTTCAGCGCGCCGGACTGGCAGGAGCCCGCAGGGTTCTGACATGTCCGATTTCACCTTTCGCAATGCCACCGCTGCCGACGCGCCGCTCCTCTCCCGGATCGGGGCGGAGTCGTTCACCGAGACGTTCGGCCATCTCTACACGCCCGAGAATCTCGCCGCCTTCCTCACCAATCACAGCGTCGAGAATTGGGAGAGGGAGCTGGCCGACCCGCTCTACACGATCCGCCTCGTAGAGCAGGACGGAGAGGCGGTGGCCTTCGCCAAGCTCGGGCCGCCGGGCCTGCCCTTCGAGGTGACCGGACCGACCGCGGAGCTCAGGCAATTCTACGTGCTGAAGCCCTGGCAGGGCGCCGGCGTGGCCCAGACGCTGATGGACTGGGTGATGGCGGAAGCGCGGGCGCGCGGCGCTGAGCAGCTCTTCCTCTCGGTCTTCGTCGACAATATCCGGGCCCAGCGCTTCTACGCGCGCTACGGCTTCGAGCAGGTCGGCACCTATGCCTTCATGGTCGGCAGCCATGCCGACGAGGATCTGATCATGCGGGCCTGGCTGTGAGCCTCGCCTATCGCACCGCCGGCCCGGCCGACGCCCCCGCGCTCGCCGCCATGGGGCGCCTTTGCTTCACCGAGACGTTCGGCGCCGCTTTTCCGCCCGACGACATGGCCCTGCACCTCGAGACCATGTTCGGCCCGGATGCGCTGCCGCGGGAATATGAAGATCCGGCGCTGAGGATCCACATGGCGGAAGCGGACGGCGCGATCGCCGCCTACCTCAAGCTCACCCCGATGAAGCTGCCGGTGCCGCACGAGCCGGGCGCGCTGGAGATCAAGCAGCTCTATGTGCTGAAGCCCTGGCAGGGCGCCGGCGTCGCGGCGGCGCTGATGGACTGGGCGGTCGAGACGGCGCGTGCCGAGGGAGCGCCGGCCCTCTATCTGAGCGTCTGGGAGCGCGGCGACCGCGCCATCGCCTTCTACCGCAAGCAGGGCTTCGAGATTGTCGGCCAGGCGCCGTTCCGGCTCGGCAGCCGCACCTATCAGGATCCGATCATGCGGCTGGCCCTGTGAGCGTCGACACGCAAATCGAGGTGATCCGTGCCGCCGCGCTGGAGGGCATTCCGCACGGCTTTCTCGGCCGCCGCGGCGGCGTCTCCACGGGGGTCTGCGCCGGGCTCAATGTCGGCTTCGGCTCGGGCGACGACCTGGACCTGATCGCCGAGAACCGCCGGCGCGCGGTCGCGGCGGTGGCGCCGGGCGCGCGGCTGGTCACGGTCTATCAGGTCCATAGCGCCGACGCGCTCTATGCCGACGCGCCCTGGCCCGACGACGGCCGGCCGCATGCCGACGCGATCGTCACCGACCGGCCGGGCCTCGCTCTGGCCGTCCTCACCGCCGACTGCACCCCGGTGCTGCTCGCCGACCGCGACGCTGGCGTGGTCGGCGCGGCCCATGCCGGCTGGAAGGGCGCCTTTGCCGGCGTGATCGAAGCGACGGTCGCGGCGATGGAAGGAATCGGCGCGCGGCGCGAGCGGATCGCCGCCGCAATCGGCCCGGTCATCGCCCGCAGGAGCTATGAGGTGGACGAGGCCTTTTTCCGCCGCTTCCTCGAGGCGGAGCCGGCCAACGAAAGCTTCTTCAGCCCGGGCCGCGAGGGCCATCACCAGTTCGACATCGAGGCCTTTGTCCTCGCCCGCCTCGCCGCAGCCGGCATCACCCGCGCCGAGGCGCTGGGGCTGGACACCTATTCCGATCCCGACCGCTTTTACTCCTACCGCCGCGCCACCCATCGCGGCGAGCCGACCTACGGCCGGCAATTCTCGATGATCGCGCTGCCGGGCTGAGTCAGCCCGGCCTGTTCCGGTCCAGCCAGGGGCGCAGCGCACCCATGATGATGATCGGGGCGAACATGTTGATCACCATCGGGATGAGGTAGGTTTCGACCGGCGTGTGCGGGTTCGGATAGGGCTGGAAGCCGACGACCATCCCGGCGCCGAACCAGTCCAGCCACCCCGTCATCATCGCCGCCGGCATGGCGATGAACAGGGCCACGCAGGCAAGCCAATAGAGAAAGGCGGCGAGCAGATAGACAGCGAGGTAGGTGCGCCGGCCCCGTTCCGTCCACTGCCCCCAGCCGAAGAGCAGGATCAGATAGACAAGGAGCGAGAGCCCGGCCCCCGCCATGGAAGGCTGCAGCCGCAGTCCGGCCAGGCCGGCGAGGATCAGCGCGGCCCAGACAACCGGGATCGTGAGCAAGGCGGCGGCGAGCCTCGGAGGGCTTTCCTCTGCATCCATCGCCGGAGTCTAGCAGCCTGCCGCTGCGCCCCCAAATCCGGCTGGAATCCCGCGGCACGTTTCGGCTAAAGCGCCGGCGGGCAACGGACCTCACCCCTGGGCCGCTCCGCTGAGCGGCCTTGAGCTTGCTCCGGCGAGAGCCGGCTCGGTCTCCACATAGCGACGCTTGAAGCGACAGGAGACAGAAATGGCAGACGAATCAGACCTGACCGGCGCCACCCCCCGGCGCCGTCCCAAGCCGGACGTGCTCGAAATCGGCGGGCGCCGGCTGAAGCCGGCCACCCTGATGATGGGCCACGGCTTCGACCCCGCCCTCTCGGAGGGCTCGCTGAAGCCGCCCATCTTCCTGACCTCCACCTTCGTCTTCGAGAATGCGGCGGCCGGCAAGCGCCACTTCGAGGGCGTCACCGGCAAGCGCCCGGGCGGGGCCGAGGGCCTCGTCTATTCGCGCTTCAACGGGCCGAACCAGGAGATACTGGAGGACCGGCTGTCGATCTGGGAGGATGCGGAGGACGCGCTCAGCTTCTCCTCGGGCATGTCGGCGATCGCCACCCTGCTGCTCGCCTTCGTCCAGCCCGGCGACGTCGTCGTCCATTCGGGCCCGCTCTACGCCGCGACCGAGACTTTGATCGCGCGCATCCTCGGGCGCTTCGGCGTGACCTGGCTCGATTTTCCGGCCGGCGCGACCGAGGCGGAGATCGCCGCCGTGGTCGAGCAGGCCAGGGCGAAGGGCCGCGTACCGCTCATCTATCTGGAGAGCCCGGCCAATCCGACCAACGCCCTGGTCGACGTGCAGGCCGTGGCCCGGGTCCGCGACGCCTCCTTCCCGGCGGACCAGCGGCCGCCGATCGCGATCGACAACACCTTCCTCGGCCCGCTCTGGCAGAACCCGCTGAAGCACGGCGCCGATCTCAGCGTCTACAGCCTCACCAAATATGCGGGCGGCCATTCGGACCTGGTCGCGGGCGGGATCACCGGCTCGAAGGAGCTGATCAACACGATCCGCATGCTCCGCAACACGATCGGCACGATCACCGATCCCAACACCGCCTGGATGCTGCTGCGCAGCCTCGAGACGCTGGAGCTCAGGATGACCCGCGCCGGCGAGAATGCCGACAAGGTCTGCCGCTTCCTGCGCGATCACCCCAAGGTGGAGAGCGTCGGCTATCTCGGCTTCCTGGAGGAAGGCGGGCCAAAGTCCGAATATGAGGCCCGCCAGGCGGACATCTACCGCCGCCACTGCACCGGGGCTGGTTCCACCTTCTCGCTCTATCTGAAGGGCGGGGAGCGGGAGAGCTTCGCCTTCCTAGACGCGCTGAAGATCGCCCATCTCGCGGTCAGCCTCGGCGGCACCGAGACCCTGGCCAGCGCGCCCGCAGCGATGACCCACCTCTCCGTCCCCCCCGAGCGCAAGGCCGCCTTGGGCATCGGCGACAATCTGGTGCGCATCTCGATCGGCGTGGAGGATCCGGACGACCTGATCGCCGACTTCGACCAGGCCCTGCAGGCGGTCTAGTAGGGTTGTGCTCCGGCGAAGGCCGGAGCGCTGGCCGTGCGCAATGCGGGGTTTCGCAACGCTCCTGCCTTCGCAGGAGCACGGCGGCTCGTTTTCCCTGTACTCCCCTAGGGCCTTCTCCGGTCCCGCCAGTCCAGCACCTCCCAGCCCTCCTGCTCCGCGACGCGGATCAGGCGGGCATGGGCGTTGGTGGCGAAGGCCTCGTTCGCCCAGCGGTGGACGGGGCTGTCGGAGACATGGTCCGAATAGAAGCGGATGTGGACGGCGTCGCGCTCCAGCCCCTGCCGCTGCAGCCAGCCCTCGATCATGTCGAGCTTGCCGAGCCCGTAGCAATTGCTGCCGTCGATCGTCGCGATCGTCCGGCCCCTGGCGTCGACCCTGGTGTCGGTCGCGATCACGTCGTCGAAGCCGAGCCGCTGCGCGATCGCCGCGGCATAGAGTCGGTAGGAGGCGGTGGCGAGGACGAGCCGCCGCCCCGCCGCCTTGTCCTCGGCGATCCGCGTGCGGGCGCCGGGCAGGATGTTGGTCGCCAGCTGCTTCTCGGCGAAGCTCTGCACGACCGGCTCCAGCCGCTCGGGCGCGGCGGGGCCGACCAGCAGGCGATAGTTGATCTCCTTGAGCCGCCCGCGGTCGTAGAGCTTCAGCGCATAGCCGAGCGTCGCGAGCAGGCTGAGCGGCGCCAGCAGCACCCGCCAGGGAGCGAGCCGCCACATGGCGTGCCACAGGAACGGGCCGAAGGTGGGCCCGCGCGTGACCGTCCGGTCCATGTCGTAAATGGCGAGCGTCGCCTTCATCGCCTCTCTGCAAACATCGAAACCGCGCCGCTGTCCATCCTAACTCCTTGCCGCTCGGCGGGATTTAAAGCATGTCGGTCGCGCGATGAGCGTGACCCCCGATTTCATCCAGAACGTCGAGGACGGCTCCTGTGTCCTGCGGTTCAGCGGGAATCTGACGCTGCTGCGCATCCGCAAGCTCTCCGAGCAGCTCGAATCCGTCGACGCGCAGGACCTCACGGTCGATCTGAGCGAGGTCGAGCGGATGGATACGGTCGGTGCCTGGCTCGTCCACAAGCTGCAGCGGGACCGGGGCGCGAAGCTGGTCGGCGCCAGCCGCGAGCAGCAGGTGCTGATCGACCATGTCGCCGCGGCCGACCAGCCGGTGAAGATGCAGCGGGACGCGCCGCCGGCCTTGATCCGCGTGGTCAGCCAGGTCGGCGAATGGACCAACAACTTCCTCTCCACGATGCTCGGCATGCTCGGCTTCTTCGGCGCGATGCTGATCTCGTTCGGCCATATCATCCGCCATCCGCGCCGCTTCCGCTGGAATGCGGTGATCACCCGCTTCGAGGTGGTGGGCGTCCAGGCGCTCTTCATCATCGGGCTGATGAGCTTCCTCGTCGGCATCGTCATCGCCCAGCAGGGCGCGGTCCAGCTCCGCCAGTTCGGCGCTGAAGTCTATACGATCAACCTGATCGGCCGCTCGTCGGTCAAGGAGCTGGGCGTGCTGATGACCGCGATCATGGTCGCCGGCCGCTCGGGCTCCGCCTTCGCCGCCCAGCTCGGCTCGATGAAGCTCAACGAGGAAGTCGACGCGATGCGCACGATCGGCGTCTCGCCGATGGAGGCGCTCGTCGTCCCGCGCGTGCTGGCGACGGTGCTGATGATGCCCCTGCTCGGCTTCTTCGCCGCGATGATGGCGATCCTCGGCGGCGGCATCTTCTGCTGGCTCTCGCTGGACATCCCGCCGGTCACCTTCATCCAGCGGATCCGCGAGGTCGTGCCGATGACCGACCTCTACCAGACGCTGATCAAGGCGCCGGTCTTCGGGATGATCGTGGCGATGGCGGGCTGCTATCAGGGCATGCAGGTGGAGGGAAATGCCGAGGAGGTCGGCCGGCGCACGACGACCGCGGTCGTGCAGGGCATCTTCCTGGTGATCGTGCTCGACGCCTTCTTCGCGGTCTTCTTCACGGAGATCGGCTGGCTGTGAGCGAGGATCCGAAACAGGCGATCATCGAGGTGCGCGGCCTCAAGAACGCGTTCGGCGATCAGGTCGTCCATGACGGGCTGGACCTCGAGGTCTGCCGCGGCGAGATTTTCGGCGTGGTCGGCGGATCGGGCACGGGCAAGTCGGTGCTGATGCGCTCGATCATCGGGCTGCAGACCCCGGTCGAGGGCGAGGTGCACGTCTTCGGCGAGCCGATGATCGGCCGGGACGAGGAGGAGGCCAAGCATGTTCGCCGGCGCTGGGGCGTGCTGTTCCAGGGCGGCGCCCTGTTCTCGACCCTGACCGTGGCAGAGAACGTGCAGGTGCCGATCAAGGAATTCTATACGGGCATCGATCCGGAGCTGATGAACGAGATCGCCGCCTACAAGATCGCGATGTCGGGCCTGCCGGTGGACGCCGGCGCCAAATTCCCGTCCGAACTGTCGGGCGGCATGCGCAAGCGGGCCGGCATCGCGCGCGCGCTCGCCCTCGATCCGGAGCTGCTCTTCCTCGACGAGCCGACGGCCGGGCTCGATCCGATCGGCGCCGCCGCCTTCGACCAGCTCATCCTCGAGCTGCGCGACGCGCTCGGCCTCACCGTCTTCCTGATTACCCATGATCTGGACACGCTCTATGCGATCTGCGACCGCATCGCGGTGCTTGCGGACAGGAAAGTGGTCGCGGTCGGAACGATCGAGGAATTGCTGGCTTTGGATCACGAATGGATTCAGGAATATTTCAACGGGCCGCGCGGCCGGGCCGCCGCAAAGCCCGAGCCTGAACCCGAAGCAAAGGCCGACGCCTGATGGAAACCCGTTCGAACCAGGTCCTTGTCGGCTCGATCACCTTGGGCCTGCTGGCGGCGCTCGTCGTGTTCGTGGTCTGGCTGAGCCAGGTCGGCGGCGGCGGCGACAAACGCTACGACATCTTTTTCCAGCAGTCGGTGGAGGGGCTCGCCAAAGGCTCGTCCGTCACCTTCTCCGGCGTGCCCGTCGGCCAGATCGAGTCGATCAACCTCGTGCCTGACAGCCCGCAATTCATCCGGGTGCGGATCACCGTGAACAGCGAGACCCCGGTGCTGGAAGGCTCGACCGCGACGATCCGCGGCGTCGGCTTCACCGGCGTCTCGCAGATCCAGATCGATCCGCCCGCGGCGCCAGCGCAGGGCCAGCAGCCCCGGCGGCGCAATCCGATACGCTGCCCCGAGCAGAATGCGCAGGCCGAATGCCCCTATGGCGTGCCGGTGCTGCCGGTGCGGCCGGGCGCGCTGACCAGCCTGCTCAACACCGCGCCGGAGCTGCTCGAACGCGTCTCGACCCTGACCGAGCGCCTCACCGAATTGCTCTCCGACCGGAACCAGGAATCGATCGCCGGCATCCTCGACAATCTCGAGGAGGTGAGCCGCTCGCTCGCCGAGCGCGGGCCCGAGATCGCCGCCACGCTCGCCGAGGCGCGCGTCGCGATCCGCCAGGCGGGCGACGCCGCCGACCGGATCGGCCAGCTCGCCGGCACGACCAACCAGATCCTCGACCGCGACGGCCGGCCGCTGATCAACGATCTCCGCCAGACCCTGCGCTCGGCCCAGAACAGCATGGCCCAGCTGGAGCGGGCGATCGGCGACGCGCGGCCCGGCATCCAGGCCTTCTCGAACCAGACCCTGCCCGAGGTCGGCCAGCTGATGCGCGACCTCAGGTCCACCTCCGAATCGCTGCGCGAGATCACCGACCGGCTGAACCAGCAGGGCGTCGGCGGCGTGATCAGCGGTCAGCGCCTGCCCGATTATCGCGGCGGCAGAAGGAAACAGTGATGCGCCTGAAGCCTCTCCTCGCCTTTCCCGCCTTGCTCGCGCTCGCGGCCTGCTTCGGGGGCTCGGCGCCCGACCAGCTGCTGACCCTGACCGCGGCCGAGGCGCGGCCGGCGGCGACGCCGCGCACCGCCGGCCAGGGCGAGGCGATCACCGTCGCCGTGCCGAGCCTGCCGCAGGCGCTGCGCACAACCCGCGTGCCCGTCTATGTCAACGAGACGACGATCCAGTATCTGAAGGACGCCGTCTGGGTGGAGCAGCCCGGCGCGCTCTTCGCCCGCTTGCTCGGCGAGACGATCGCCGCGCGCACCGGCCGGGTCGTGCTCGATCCCAGCCAGTACAGCCACGATCCCGGCACGCGCATCTCCGGCACCCTGGTCCGGTTCGGGCTCGATCCCAATGCCATGCAGGTGGTGATCGTCTACGACGCCGCCATGGCCCGCGGCGGCCCGACCGGCGGCGTCGTCACCAACCGCTTCGAGGCCCGGCTCCCGGTCGCCGAGGCCACGCCCGCGGCGGTCGCCCCCGCGCTCAACCAGGCGGCCAACCAGCTCGCCGGCGAAGTGGCGGCCTGGATCGGACAATAGTCGCGCGGGCTCCGGCTCTGCTGGCGGCGGCCGGGTTCATTCAACCGCGCGGCCAGATGGCCAGGGTCTGGGTCCACACCTTCACAACTTGAAACAGCAGGCGGCCCTCAGGCCAGGCTCTTGCTGGCCTGCTCGTACACGTCCTTGCTGAGCCCGGGCGCGGCGACGATGCGCTCCAGCTCCGCGCGCATCTTCGCGCCGCGCTCCGCGCCGAAGCGGCGCCAGCGGCCGAGCGGCGGCACCATGCGTGCCGCATTTTGCGGATTGAGCTTGTCGACCGCCAGGATCGAGTCGGCGAGGAAGCGGTAGCCGCGGCCGTTGCGGCTGTGCAGCGCGCGCTGGTTGACGCCGAACGCGCCGATCAGGGAGCGCAGCCGGTTCGGGTTGGTCAGGCTGAAATCCGGATGGCGGAGCAGGTCCATCACCGCCTGCAGCGTGTCGTCGCGGCTGGACAGCGCCTGGGTCGAGAACCATTTGTCGATGACCAGGGCGTCGCCCTTGTAGCGATCATAGAAGTCGGCGAGCGCCTGCTCCCGCTCGGGCGCGGTCGAATTGGCGAGCAGCCCGAGCGCGCCCTGCCGGTCGGTCATGTTGTCCGCCTCGGAAAACTGGCGCAGCGCCAGCGCCGGCACGTCCGCGGCGCCCGAGGCCATCAGGAAGCCGAGCGCGACCGTGCGCAGCCGCCGCGCGCCCTTGGCCGCCGGCGACAGCTCGAAGCGATTGGCCGCGGTCGCGGCGTAGGCGGCGCGCCAGAGCGGCTCCAGCTCCTTGCCGAGCCGGGCGCGCAGCCGCTCGCGGGCAACGTGGATCGCCTCGGGATCGACCGTCGCCATCTGGTCGCCGATGAAGCTTTCCGTCGGCACGAGCACTGTCTCGGCGACAAAGGCCTGGTCGAGGTCCGGATTGGTGAGCGTGTTGCGCACGGCCTCGACGACCGGGGCGTGACGGTTCTCGCCGGTGGCGACCGCGTGCAGCAGGGTGTCGAGCATCAGCTGCTGCATGGCCTCGTAGCGGGCGAAGGGATCGTCGTCGCAGCCGGAGAGGAAGGCGAGATCGGCGGCGCTGCGGTCGGTCTCGAGAATGATCGGCGCGGAAAAGCCGCGGTTGAGCGAAAGGACCGGCGCTTCGCCGATCCCGTCGAAGGCGAGCTCGATGCGCGGCGCGCCGAGCACGACGATCTGCTCGGACAGCTTGTCGCCGCTGTCGGCGCCGAACAGGGCGAGCTTCAGCGGGATCGGCAGCGGCCGCTTCCTCGGCTCGCCGGGCGTCGGCGGCGTGTGCTGCTCGAGGGTGAGCAGGGCGCGCGCGCCGTCCCGCTGCAGCGAGGCTTTCACCCGCGGCGTCCCCGCCTGGCTGTACCAGGTGCGGAAGGCGGCAAGGTCGATGCCGCTCGCTTCCTCCATCGCCAGCACGAAATCCTCGCAGGTCACCGCCTCGCCGTCATGCCGCTCGAAATAGAGGTCGCAGCCGGCGCGGAACTTGTCCGGACCCAGGATGGTCTGCAGCATCCGGATCAACTCGGCGCCCTTGGAATAGACGGTGGCGGTGTAGAAGTTGGAGATCTCCAGATAGGAATCGGGCCGCACCGGATGGGCGAGCGGGCCGGCATCCTCCGGGAACTGGGCGGCCCGGAGCGCGCGGACGTCCTCGATCCTTTTCACCGGCGGCGAGCCCATGTCGGCCGAGAAGCTCTGGTCGCGAAAGACGGTGAAGCCTTCCTTGAGCGAGAGCTGGAACCAGTCGCGGCAGGTGACCCGGTTGCCCGACCAATTGTGGAAATATTCGTGCGCGACCACCGCCGCGACCGCGTCGAAATCCATGTCGGTAGCGGTGTCCGGATCGACCAGGATGTAGCGCGAGTTGAAGATGTTGAGGCTCTTGTTCTCCATCGCCCCGAAATTGAAGTCGGCGACGGCGACGATGTTGAAGACGGCGAGATCATACTCGCGGCCATAGGCCTCCTCGTCCCATTTCATCGCCGCCTTCAGGCTGGCCATGGCATGCTCGGTGCGCGGCAGGTCGCCGTCGCGGACCCAGATGGCGAGGTCGACCTCGCGGCCCGAGGCGGTGGTGAAGCGGTCCCGGTTCGCGACCAGGTCGCCGGCGACCAGGGCGAAGAGATAGCAGGGCTTGGGGAAGGGATCGTGCCACTCCGCCCAGTGCGTGCCCGCTGCCTCGTCCTCGCCGGACGCCTCCAGGTTGCCGTTGCAGAGCAGGATTGGATAGGCGGCCTTGTCGCCGCTCATCCGCACCCGGTAGCGGGAGAGGATGTCGGGCCGGTCGGGGAAGGGGGTGATCCGCCGGAACCCTTCCGCCTCGCATTGCGTGCAGAGCATGCCGCCGGATTCGTAGAGTCCCATGAGCTGGGTGTTGGTGCGCGGGGCGATCGCCACCTCGGTCTCGATCACCGCCTTGTCCCCCGGCACGGGGATGCGGATCACGTCATTCTCGAACCAGTAATTGACCGTCTCGCCGTCGAGCCTGACGTCGAGGATATGCAGGCCCGAGGCGTTGAGTCTGAGGGGTGCGCTGTGCTCGCCTTCGCGCTCCACCTCCAGCCGCGCGCGCACCACAGTGCGTTCCGCATCGAGGGCGAAGTCCAGAGCCACCTCTGGCACGCGCCATTCCGGCGGCCTATAATCTTTACGGCGGGTGACATGGGGGGCGGCGGATGCGAGCGCGTCGAGCATGAACTCCGCTCTAGGACGCTGAAAAGGGCGGTGCAATCACCGGCCTCGAACGAACCACAGCCGACCGTGCCGCGCTTGCGGCGGACCGCGAGGCATTGAAGGGAGCCCCATGACCACCGACCTCATCCTCGCCGGCCTGCACCATCTGCTCGCCTTCGGCCTGTTCGGCGCCTTCTTCGTCCTGTTCGTGACCGTGCGGCCCGGGCTGGGCGGAGCGGTGCTGCACCGGGCGGCGATCGTCGACCGGCTCCAGGGCGCCTTTGCGGGCCTGCTCGTCATCGTCGGCGTGCTGCGCGTGATCTACGGGATCAAGGGGCCCGATTTCTATCTCTCGAGCTGGACCTTCTGGGCGAAGATGGGCGCGATCGTAGCGGTGGGTCTGCTTTCCGTGCCCCCGACGCTGAGGCTCATCGCCTGGCACAAGGCGTCCAGGGCCGACGCGGCCTATGTCGTGCCCGACGCGGAGATCGGCCGGGTCCGCTCCTGGCTCGGGGTCCAGTTCCTGATCTTCGCCTCGGTCCCGCTCTTCGCCGCGATGATGGCGCGGGGGATCGGATTGTAGGAGGACCACGGGTTGCAAAAGCTTGAGTCATCCCGGCGTTCGCCGGGATGACTATCAAGCATCCAGCCGGGTCACGACTACGTTTTGGCTGTTCATCACCGCACTCCCGAAGATCGTCATGAAGGCGATGTCGGTGGCGTCGCGGCCGACGCCGATCCGCACCAGCCCCTCCGCCGGGGCGAGCCCGGTCGCGTCGAGGAAATGCCAGCCGCCGTCCAGCCAGACCTCGACCACGGCGTGGAAATCGGGCGGCTTCAGGCCCCAGGCATAGCAGGAGGTCAGCCGCGCCGGCACGCCCGCGGCGCGGGCGAAGGTCGCCATCAGATGGGCATAGTCCCGGCACACGCCCTGGCGGGCGACGAAGGCGTCGGCCGCGGTCGTGGTCGTGTCGGAGGAGCCCGGCGCATAATCCATCTCGTTCCGGATCCAGTCGCGCATCGCCAGCAGCTTCGCGCCGCCCGCCAGCCGGCCGAAGCGCCCCTCGACGAAGGCCTCGAACTTGTCAGCCTCGCAATAGCGGCTCGGCCACAGATAGGGGATCGCCTCGGGCGGGAGCGCGGCGAGCGGGCAGATGGGCAAGGTGTCGAGCGGGGCGGCCTGCCGCTGCACATCGACCGTCGCGCGATAGGTGGCGCTGAACCGCCCCTCGGCGGTGAGCCAGGTGCGGCGGCCGATCCCGTCCTCGCCGGCGACCGGCTTCAGCGGGCCGTTCGCGCCGTCGACGACGAGCCGGTCCTCGACCAGCTGCTGGTCCGGCAGCTGCGCGGCCTCGACGGCGAGCAGCACGTCGGCCGGCGCCGGAAAATGATAGTCGAGCGCGACGTCGATCCTGAGCCGCATCAGGGTCCCGGTTCCTCCATTTCGCTTCGGCAACGCGCGAGGCGCGCGGTTGAGCCGGGACCCTGAACGATTATTGTTGCGGCCGCTACTGGCTGCGCACTTCCGAGATGTGCAGGCGCGCGCGGGCATTGGTGCCGGAGCGGTAGCTGCCCACCCAGATCTCGTAGCGGCCCGATCGCGGCCGCGCATAGCGGATGGAGGGGTTCAGCCCGCGGACGCCGCTGTCGTCGTCGCAGCGCCAGCGGCCGTCCGGCCCGTTCACCACCAAGGTCGTGTCGGCGCTGGAATCGACCGAGATGATCAGCGGCAGGTTGCCGTCGGTGTTGAAGACGAGCCGGGCATCGGGGCTCGACGAGATGAAGCCGCGGCAGACGCCGCTGCCGCGGACCCGGACGGCGTTGATCGTGCCGCCGGAGACGACCGGGATGATGCGCGGGTCGGGGGTGAAGCCGGTGCGCAGGGTGACGACGCCGAAATTGGGGCGCGCGTTCACATTCTGCGCGGCGGCGGGGATGGCGAGGATGGCGGCGGCGGAGGCGGCCATCGCCAGGACATGGACTTTCTTCATGGACAGACCTTCTCATGAGCGGGCGAGCCAGCTGCCGGCGCGCGGTTGCAGGTTCCCGCTCCGCGCGGCCAGGGCCCGCGAAGTCGGATGGACCGGCCGGACCCGCTTCCCGACGGGTCCGGGCGGAACTCGTGTCTAGCGGCTTCGGACTTCCGAGATGTGCAGGCGCGCCGGCTGCGAAACGCCGGACGAATAGGTGCCCACCCAGATTTCGTAGCGGCCCGATTGCGGGTTGTTCAGGCGGACCGAGGGATTGACGCCCTCCCCGCTGTCGTCGTCGCAATAGAATTCACCATTGGGGCCGTTGACGACCAGGGTCGTGTCGGAGTCCGCGTCGACCGAGATGATCAAAGGCAGCGAGCCGGCCTCATAATGGAGCCGCACGTCGGGCGCGTTGGTGATGAACCCGCGGCAGCCGGAGCCGGCGCGCTGGGCGGAGATGTCGCCGCCGGCGCGCAGCGAGATGATGCGCGGATCGGGGGTGAAGCCGGATTCGAGGGTGATCTCCCCGTAATTGGCCCGGAGGCTGGTGTTCTGGGCGAGGGCGCCCGTGGCCGGGATGAGCGCGACAGCGGCAAGAAAGAAGCGTGCAGTCTTCATGTTAACTCCCCTTGAAGGACGCGCCGGCATGACGCGCCCGAGCCGAAAGGCCCTCTCCCCGTTTCGGTGGGATAACGATAGGGGAGCGAAACTGTCCAGCGACTTAATCGGGGATTCAACGCCCGTTCATTCACTCGGAGGGGGCGGTGCGGCCTTGCCCGAACGGAGCGCGATCAGCAGGCCGGCGACGGCGAGCAGGCCGCCGCCGATCGCCAGCGGCGACCAGCGATAGCCCTCGAAAGCAGTGGAGATCGCCATGGCAAGGATCGGGATCAGCACACTCGACCAGGCCGCCCGGGCCGGACCGATCGCGCGGATGATCCGGTAATAGAGCCAGAAGGCGAGCGCCGAGGCGACGACGCCCAGATAGACGAGGCCGAGCCAATAGCCGAGGCTGCGCTCGATCACCGGCGGGCCGACCGTCGCCCAGGCCCAGCCGGCGTCCATCGCCGCGCCGTAGAGCATCGCCCAGTCGAGCATCGGCGCCACCGGCCGCGACTTCATCCCGCCGGCCAGCTGCATCACGTTGGAGGCGGAGGCGGCGAGCACGGCGATGAAGACCAGGCCGAGGCCGAGCAGAACCTCGCCGGTCGGGGTCGGGCTGTGCCGGATCTCCTGCACGAAGAGCAGGCCGACCCCGGCCATCGCCACCAACGCGCCCAGCAGGAAGCGCGCGCTCACCTTCTCGCCGAAGAACAGCCAGGCGAGGCCGGAATTGGGCACGACGAGCAGGGCGAACACCACCGCGGCGAGGCCGGAGGTGATGTAGAGCTCCGAGGCGTAGACGAAATTATAGTTGAGCACGAACTGGAGCAGGCCGAGCAGGGCGGCGAGGCCATGGCCCCGGCCGATCGCAAGGCTCATCCCGCCGAGCCGGACGATCAGCATCATCGCCGCGCCCGCGATCAGGAAACGGTAGCTCACCGACCAGACCGGCGGCACCACGCCGAGCTGGTCCTTGATGACGATCCAGGTCGAGCTCCAGATCAGGGTGATCAGGAGGAAGGGGAGGAGGACGGCCGGATCGCGGAAGCCCCTGGGCGCCGCCTCGTTCACCTTGCCGGGCTCACAGCGCGCGGATCGCCGCGGCGAGCGCGTCGACCTGGGCCGGCTCGCTGTCCCAGCTCGTCACCAGCCGCGCCTCGCCCGGGCCCCAGTCGTAAAAGTCGAAGCCCTGGCCGCGGAGCGCCGCCGCCTCGTCCGCGGTCACGCGGATGAAGACCTCGTTCGCCTCGACGGGATGGATCAGCCGGTCGGGCCCGGCCGCCTCGGCGAGCCGCGTCGCAGCAGCGTTGGCGGCGCGGGCGTTGCGCAGCCAGAGGTCGTTCTCAAGCATCGCCAGGAGCTGCGCGGCGAGATAGCGGCCTTTGGAGAGCAGGTGGCCGGCCCGCTTGCGGCGATAATGGGTCGCCGCCGCCAGCTCGCGGTCGAAGAAGATCAGGCATTCGGCCGAAAGCCCGCCATTCTTGGTGAAGCCGAAGGAGAGCGCGTCGACGCCGGCCTGCCAGCTGAGCGCGGCCGGGCTGCAGCCGAGTCTGGCCACCGCATTGGCGAAGCGCGCGCCGTCGAGATGGAAGCCGAGCCCGCGCGCCCGGGCGAGCTCGCCCAATGCGGCGGTCTCGTCGGCCGTATAGACGCAGCCATATTCGGTCGCATTGGTGATCGAGAGCACGTGCGGTTGCACCTGGTGGACGTCGTCCCGGACGCCCGCCAGCAGCGCCTCGACGGTCGCGGGCGTCAGCTTCGCCCCGGGTCCTTCGCCGAGCAGCAATTTGGCGCCGTGCGTGTAGAATTCCGGGGCGCCGCATTCGTCGGTCTGGATATGGGCGTCGCGGTGGCAGAGGATGCTGCCATGCGGCGGGCACAGCGCGGCGAGCGCGAGGCTGTTCGCGGCCGTCCCCGTCGCCACCCAGAGCGCCTCCACCTCGGTCCCGAACAGCTCGGAGAAGGCGCCGTTCAGCCGCCGGCTCCAGGCATCGCCGTCATAGGCGGTGTCGAGCCGGTTGGCCGCGTGCAGGGCCGCCAGCACTTCCGGGCAGGCCGCCGCCGCATTGTCGGAGAAGAACCGCATGCCCGCGCTCTAGCCGCGACCGCCCCTCCAAAGCAAATATAAAGATATCTTTATATGTGAATTTCGAAGCCCGGAGCGAGAGAGCGCAGCGGCCGCGGCGGGGCGCCGGAATTCCACGCACGCGGCGTTTACCACAATTTAGTGCGGCGCGGATAAGGCATCCGGATTGAAGGTCTGGAAGGACGAGATGGGCGTAGAGAATTTCGGCAACGCCGCCGCTGGCAGCAAGAGGGCGGCCAAGCGCGCGCGGGTGTTGCTGGCGGCGCGTTTGGAAACGGATTCGGGCGAGATCGAGGCGCGCCTGCGCGACCTCTCGCAGAAGGGCGCGCTCATCGAGTGCCACCAGATTCCGCCCGTGGGCAGCGAGGTCGTCTTCGTGCGCGGTGCCACCCGCGTGCCGGCGCGCGTCGCCTGGGCCGGCGAGAACCGGATCGGCCTCGAATTCCATCGCGAGATCGACGAGCATGAGGTGTTCGTCCAGCTCGGCAAGCGCCCGGCGCCCAGGCCGGTCAGCTTCACCCGGCCCAGCCTGTCGCGGGCGACCTCCGACAGCGCGCTGACCGCCAGGGCCTGGGGCGCGACGGTCGGCCTCACTCTGCCCGAGAGCGATGGCTAGGATCGTGTGATGCAGCAGGTCATCCCCGGCAGCTGGTCCTTCCCCTCGGAGTTCGGCACGCCGTTCCTGTCCGGCGAGCTGACCACCGAGGTGCACCCGTCCTCCGAGCTGACCAGCCGCAAGTCGGAGCGGGTCTCGCTGGAAATGGGGGCAGGGCTCCGCCAGCGCGGCGGCACCGGCGTCGCGATCCAGATCCTCGACCTCTCCACCGATGGCTTCCGGGCCTCGACCCACCTCCAGCTCGCCAAGGGCACGGACGTCTGGCTGCGCCTGCCCGGGCTCGAGCCCTACCAGGCCAGGGTGATGTGGGCGAAGGGCAATTTCGTCGGTTGCGCGTTCGAGCGGCCGCTGCATCCGGCGGTGCTCGACATGATCGTGAAGAAGTCCGGAAGGCCCTAGGGCAGGCGCCAGGCGCCGGCGGCCAAGGTCCGATTCGGACCGATTCGAATTTTATCCACAGGCATGCTACGTCATCCCGGCGACTCGGGGGAGGCGTCAAAGTGGAATCTGACTTTCGCTATTTCATGCGCCGTGCGGCCGAGGAAGAAAGGCGCGCGCGCCATGCGGTGACCGCCGCTGCGAAGGAACGCCACACCGAACTCGCCGAATTGTTTTCCGCCAAGGCCAAGCGGACGATGCGCATCCAGGAATTGCAGCTCGTCCAGCCCTGAGCGCGCCGGCCGCGCCTTTGCCCCGCCTGCCCCAAGTCACCCCGGCGAGGGCCGGGGTCCATGCTGCTGTCGTACCGGTCTCGCCGGCCGTCGGGATGCCAGCCTGCGCTGGCATGACGGGTGATGGATGCGGGGGATGGTCGGAAAAGCGATGGTGCTGCCGGTGAGGATTGAACTCACGACCTCAGCCTTACCAAGGATGCGCTCTACCACTGAGCTACGGCAGCACGTCGCTTTGCGAGGAAGCGGGCCTATGGCCGCGCGCCCCGTCCTGTGTCAAGGCGGGAGCCATGGCCAGGCATGACGAGGAGCGCGCGAAACGCCTCGCCGCGGCGCTCCGCGAAAATCTGAAGCGCCGCAAGGCGCAGGCGCGGGAAGGCGTCGAAGGCTTGCGGCCGGAGCCGGTGAAGAAGGATGCCGCCGAGCAAGAGCCGTCATCCCGGACTTGATCCGGGATCCATCTTCCCTTGGCTGAAGCCGGAAGGAAGGTAGACCCCGGCTCAAGCCCGGGGTGGCCAACCTCCTCCTGCGGCGCTCAGAGCGGGGCGCATTGCCTCTCGAGCCAGGCCCTGGCCTCGCCCTCGAGCTGCGGGCCGACGATCGCCAGCACCTGCGCGTGATAATCGTCCACCCACTTGCGCTCGTCGGCGGAAAGCAGGCCGGTGTCGATCAGCCGGCGTTCGATCGGCGCGAAGGTGAGCGTCTCGAAGCCGAGCATCTTCTTCTCGGCCCCTTCGATCTCGACCTCGACGACGAGGACGAGATTCTCGACGCGCATCCCGTATTCGCCGGTCTTGTAATAGCCGGGCTCGTTGGAGAGGAACATGCCGGGCTGGAGCGGCTCGTCGCCGCCGGCCTGGCCGCTGTTCGGGGGGGCGATGCGCTGCGGCCCCTCGTGCACCGCGAGGAAGGAGCCGACGCCATGGCCGGTGCCATGGGCGTAATCGAGCCCGGCATTCCAGAGGAACTGGCGGGCGAAGCTGTCCAGCTGCCCGCCGCGCGTGCCCTCCGGGAATACGGCGCGGGCAACGGCGATATGGCCCTGCAGCACGCGGGTGAAGCGGTCCTTCATCTCGGCGGTGGGCGTGCCGACGATCACCGTGCGGGTCACGTCGGTAGTGCCGTCCGGATATTGGCCGCCGGAATCGACGAGATAGATCTGGTCCATCTCGAGCGGCCGGTTGGTCTCATCGCTCACCCGATAATGGACGACCGCGCCGTTCGGCCCGGCGCCCGAGATGGTGTCGAAGCTGAGGTCCCGGAGGTCGCCGCCCTGCTGGCGGAATTCCTGCAGCTTCGCCGCCGCCGACAATTCGTCGACCCCGCCCTTCGGCGCCTCGATCGAGAGCCAGTGCAGGAAGCGCGACAGAGCGGCGCCGTCGCGGGCCTGGGCGGCGCGGTGGCCCGAAATCTCCACCGGATTCTTGATCGCCTTGGGCAGCACCGCGGGGTCGCGGCGCGGGACGATATGGGCGCCGGCCTTGTCCAGCGCCTCGAAGATCGCGGCGACCGAGCGCTCGGGATCGACCGCGATCGTCTTGCCGGCGAACTCGGCGAGCGCGCCCTCGAAGGCGCTGCGCTCGTGGATGCGGACGCCGTTGCCGAGATGCTGGCGGACATCGTCGCCGATCTTCTCCGAGGCAACGAACAGGTCCGCCGTGCCGTCGTCGCGGACGAGGGCGAAGGAGAGGGCGACCGGCGTCCGGTCCACGTCCTTGCCGCGCACGTTGAACGTCCAGGCGGTCGAATCGAGCGCCGCGAGCACCGCCGCGTCGGCCTTTTGCTCCTTCAGCCAGTCGGCCATCTTCTGCCTTTTAGCCGCCGAGCTCTCGCCGGCATAGGCGTCGGGATGGACGATCAGCCGCGCCCGGCTCGGCTCCGGCCGGTCCGCCCAGACCTGGTCGATCGGGTTGCGGCCGACCGCGACCAGTTCGGCGCCCTTGTCGGCGAGCGCCTCCTTCGCCTTGTTCACCCAGTCGCGCGTGTGCAGCCAGGGATCGTAGCCGATCCGGCCCCCGCTCGGGGCATGCTCCTTCAGCCAGTCGGCGATGCTGGTCTGCGGCACCGACTGGTAGGACCAGAAATTGCCGTCCACCTGGTCGCGCACCTGCAATGTGTAGCGGCCGTCGACGAAGATCGCCGCTTCCTCGGGCAGCACCACGGCCGAGCCCGCCGAGCCCTGGAAGCCGGTCAGCCAGGCGAGGCGCTGGGCGTAGGAGCCGACATATTCGCTCATATGCTCGTCGGTCAGCGGCACGACGAAGCCGTCGAGCCGGTCGGCCTTCAATTGCTCGCGCAGGGCGTTGAGGCGATCTTCGTAGGTGGACATGGGCTTCTCCGGGGACGGGCGCGTTGCCGCCCAATTAGGATGCTTGCAGGGCCTGCGCCAGCCCGCCCGCTCAATTGCTGCGGGTTATGCAGCCACCGGCGCGCGCCGCGGCCAGGGCGGCGTCGCGGGCCCGCGCGAGCGCGGCGTCACCGGGCGCGAGGTTCGATGCGCTTTGCGCCGCCGCGACCTCCTGCACGAGGTCGCCGCAGCGCAGGCTGCGTGCCCATTCGCTGTCGTCATTGGCGACGATCACGAAATCCTCGGGGTGGATCGGCAGATAGCGCACGTTGAAGCGAACGCCGGCGGGCGGATAACGCACCGCATTGGCCGAAGGATAGACGTTGAAGCCATCGCTTCGGAAGCTGGTGCGGACGATCCCCCCGTCGGCCTTCCGGATGACGACGTTGAAGCCGACGACCGGCTCCTGGTTGCGCATATCGGCGGTGGCAAACTGACCGGTGACAATCCCCTCGCCGGTTTCGCCATTGTGGTAGATCAGGGGCGTGGTGAGCCAGGAGCCGAAGAACACGAACAGCATGAAGGCGACCATGGCCAGCGGCACAAGAGCGGTGCCAGGGCGAACCTTCTTGGGGCCGCTGCGGCGCTGTCCCTGAAGAGAGGAATTCGGGGCCGTCACGGCCTCGGCCACGGCGGCCTCGATGACCCGGCGCCGCCTTCGCCTGGCACGGATCCACGTGATGATCACGACGAGGATAAAGAGGGCGAGACCGGTCAGCAGCCAGTGCCGCAATGCGTCCGAAAGCAGATGCGCCAGAAACGCCACGGCCGCACCCATACAGGCTTGTCCGCCGCCCCACCAGCGCGCCCGAACGAGATGGTTGCCGCTCCCGGTCGCGCCGCCTAAGCCTGACGCCGACCTTCAGTGGAGAGCCGCGCATGCGCCTCGTAATTGCCGCCTTGCTGTTCGCCGCAGCGCCAGCCCTGGCCCAGACTCAGAGTGAGACCATGAACACGTCCAATTCCAAGGCCACCCAGCTTCCGCCGCCGCCCGTCGCCGAGCAGCGTCCCTATTCGTTCGAGCGCCACGGCGTGACCATCCAGGACCCCTGGCACTGGCTGCGCGACTCTTCCTACCCGACCGTCGACGACGCCGACGTGCTTTCCTACCTGCGCGCGGAGAATGCCTATTTCGAGGCGGCGATGGCGCCGCACCGCCAGCTTACCGACACTCTGTTCGCCGAGATGCGCGGCCGCATCCCCGAGGACGACAGCTCCGTCCCGCAGCGCGACGGCGACTGGAATTACTGGTGGGCCTTCCAGCCCGGCGCCCAGTACCGCACCTGGTACCGGATCCCCGTCATGGCCGGCGGCGCCCCGCAGACCGTGTTCGACGAGGCGGCCGAAGCGCAGGGCAAGCAATATTTCCGCATGGGCGCGCTCGAGGTCAGCCCGGACGGCCGCTACGCCGCGGTCATGGTCGACGATGACGGCTCGGAACGTTTCCAGTTGCGCATCCGCGAGATCGCCACCGGCCGCGACGTCGAGACCGTCACCGAGGTCGGCATCGGCTCCCCGGTCTGGACCGCCGACAGCCGCGGCATCGTCTTCACCGAGGTCAACGAGAACTGGCGCTCCTACCGCGCCCGGCTGCACCGGCTCGGCCAGCCCGTGGCGAACGACAGGACGCTCTACGAGGAGACCGAGAATATCGCCTTCGCGGTCGGCGTCGGCCGCACGCAGGACCGGCGCTTCATCCTGATCCAGACCGGCGAGAACAGCTCGAACGAGACCCGTTTCGTCCCCGCCGACAATGTCGAGGCGCCGCCGGTGCTGATCGCGCGCCGGCGCCCGAACATCCAGTATTCGGTCGATTCCAGCCACGGCAAGCTGTGGATCGTCACCAATGACGACCATATCAACTTCCGCCTCGCGGAGGCCGACCCGGCCGCGCCCGGCACCTGGCGGACCGTCATCCCCGGCTCGGACAGCGTCTACATCCGCGGCGTCACCGCCTTCCGCGACCATCTCGCGGTAACCGAGCGGGTCAACGGCCTCGACCAGATCCGGCTGCGCACCTATCAGGGGCAGGAGCGCCGCATCCCCTTCCCCGAGGCGAGCTACACGGTCGGGCTCGGCAACAATCCCGAATATGCGCCGGCTTCCTACCGGCTGAACTACAGCTCGATGGTCACGCCGCCGACCACCTATGATTATCACCCCGCGCAGAACCGGCTGGAATCGCGCAAGGTGCAGCGCATCCCCTCGGGCTACGATCCCGCCCAATATGTCACCGAGCGCATCCTGATCGCGTCCCGCGACGGCAAGCAGATCCCGGTCTCGATCGTCTATCGCCGCGGCTTCGAGAAGAATGGCCAGGGCCGCGTCTTCCTCTACGCCTACGGCGCCTATGGCATCGCCATGCCGCCCGGCTTCTCGACCAACCGCATCTCGCTGCTCGACCGCGGTTATGCCTATGCGATCGCCCATATCCGCGGCGGCGACGAGATGGGCTATGGCTGGTATCTGGACGGCACCCGCACCCACCGCACCAACACGTTCAACGATTTCGTCGACGTCGCGCGCGGCCTGATCGCGCGACGCTACACGCGCGCCGGCCGGATCGCCGCGCAGGGCGGCTCGGCGGGCGGCGAGCTGATGGGCGCGGTCGTCAACCAGGCGCCGGAGCTGTTCGGCGCGGTGGTCGCCGACGTGCCCTTCGTCGACGTGGTCAACACCATGCTCGACGACACCCTGCCGCTCACCCCGGGCGAGTGGAACGAATGGGGCAACCCGATCACCGACGCCGCCGCCTTCCGCTACATGCTGAGCTACAGCCCCTATGACAACGTCACCCGCCAGGCCTATCCGCCGATGCTGATCACCGGCGGCCTCAACGATCCGCGCGTCACCTATTGGGAGCCGGCCAAGTGGAATGCCCGGCTGCGCGCCATGCGCACCGACCGCAACCTCCAGCTCATGAAGATCAACATGGGCGCCGGCCATGGCGGCCAGTCCGGCCGCTGGACGCGGCTGCGCGAGGTCGCAGAGGCCTATACGTTCGTGCTGACCCAGATGGGCGGAGCGGAGGCGGTTCCGGGCGGGCCCCGGGCGGCGCAATGAGGGCGCTGCTCGCGGCCCTCGCGCTGGCCGTTGCGGCGGTCCCTGCCGCCGCCGCCGCGCAGACGGCGCGCCCGGGCACGCCGCCGCCGTCCGTCTCTGCCGAGGTGGTTCGCGACGGCGACGTCTGGACGGCCGAGTTCCGCTTCGCCGAGCGCTCGCCCGTCTGGCTGTTCGCCCATAGTTCGGTGACCCGGGAGGGCAACCGGCCCTGGCGGCCGGGCAGCTGGACGGTGCTGACGCCGGGCGTGCGCATCGAGCGGCGCGGGCGCCACGACGTCCTGTTCGCCGAGCGTGGAAACGTACCGTCCGTGGTCCGCGTCCGCTTCACGCCGGTCACCGCCGATCTCGTCGCCGAATATGATCCAGCCCTGGTGTTCAGCGACGGCTCGGTGGCGCTGTGGAGCGGCCATTTCCATCTGCTCCCGGTCGCCTCCCTGCGCGCGGTCGAGGCCCTGCCGGTCGACCTCAACGGCCAGAGCTTCCGCGGCAACGGCTCGCAGGTCACCTTCCGCGACCGGCACGGCCAGGTGCTGCACATCGGCCGCCGCTTCGATTCCGCCACCCTGATCGGCGGCAAGCTCTACGTCCTGTTCGGCCCGCTGCGGGCGACGACGAGCGAAGGCATCGCCACGGTGATCGATCCGGCTTTGCCCGACTGGCTGAAGCGCGAGCTGACCGCGTCCACGCCCGCCATCATGGCGCGCCTGACCGACATGCTCGGCCCCCATCGCGGCACGCCGCCGACCGTGCTGGTCAGCTGGCGCGGCCCGACCCCCGGCGTCACCAGCATGGGCGGGAGCACCCTGCCCGGCCAGATCGGCATGACCTTCGAGGGCATCGGCGTGGTCGCGGAGGACCAGGCCCTGCGCCACGGCGCCCGCTGGTTCATTGCCCACGAATCCGCGCATTTCTGGCTCGGCAATGCGGTCCATTACGAGACCCAAGGCGACAGCTGGATCATGGAGGGCGGCGCCGACATGCTCGCGGTGCGGGCGATCGCCGCCATGGACCCGGCCTACAATCCCAGGATCAAGCTGCAGGTCGCGGTCAACGAATGCGCCGGCTTCGCCGCCCCGGCCGATCGCCACTGCCGGCGAGCGGGGCGACAACCAGGCCTTCTACGCCTGCGGCGCCGTCTTCGCCCTGATCGCGGAGGGCGTGTCGGGCCGGTCCTATGGCGACTTCGTTCGCCCGCTGATCGACGCCAACCGCGCCGACGGCGTGCTGACCGCGGCGGAGTGGCTCGCGGCCCTGACCCAGGCCGGGGCCGACGCTTCGGTCGTGCGGGACATCCAGGCGATGCTGCGCAGCGGCGTCTCCGACCCGAAGGCGATGCTCGCCTCGCTCCTCCGCCGCGCCCGCATCCCGTTCACGCCGGGCCCGGACGGGGTGCCGAGGCTGACGTGACGCCCTTCGAGAAACGGATCACGGCCGGGCCCGACGACATTGACGAGCTCGGCCATGTCAACAATGCGGTCTGGGTGCGCTGGATCCAGGACATGGCCACCGCCCACTGGTATGCGGTCGCCCCGGTCGACCATGTCGAGACCTATATCTGGGTCGTGATCCGCCACGAGATCGACTATCTCCGCGCCGTCCTCCCCGGCGAGACCGTGACCGGCCGCACCTGGGTCGGCGAGGCCCCCAAGGGTGCGCGCTTCGACCGCCATGTCGAATTCGTCGGCGAAGACGGCAAGCCGCGGGTCCGGGCGAAGACCACCTGGGCGATCATCGACAAGGCCACGGGCCGGCCGCTGCGGGTGCCCCCGGAAGTGGCGGCGCCGTTCCTGGCCTGATAGGCTCCGCCTATGCGCCGCTGGATCAAGCGCCTGATCGCCCCTCTGGCTTTGCTCTCCGTCGCCGTTCCGGCGCGCGCGGAGAGTCCGTTCATCATCTTCTTCGACAGCGGCAGCGTACACCTGGATCAGGCGGATAGCGCCATCCTGGACAATGCGGTCGCGGTCATTCGCAATTTCGACGTCAGGTCGATCGAGATCAGCGGCCATGCGGACCGGGTCGGCTCGGACCGGGACAATGTCGAGCTTTCGCGTCGCCGGGCCGAAGCGGTGCGAGCCGCGTTGCTGGCTCGAGGCATGTCCCGCCGAATCGAAGTGACCATTGTCGCGCAAGGCGAGAGCCAGCCGCTCGTGGAAACCGGGGATGGCGTCTCCCATGCCGAGAACCGCTACGTCACGATCATGCTCGTCGGCAGGTGCGTCAACCTCGACAATACACGCTTCGACACGCCGGACTGCCGGACACAGCTTCCCGATTGAGATGGCGCATCGCCTAGAATAGCTCTTCCCCGTTCCGGAGAAGCTAGAACTCCCGGATCGCCTTCACCACTGCCGGCACCGCCCGCCCGCTGACCGCGAAGCCCATATGCGAGCAGTCGATCTCCTTCTGCGCGTCGCTCTCGCCAGGCAGGCCGCGGGTCGAGCGGATCGAGACGATGCCGTCCTTGCGCGACCAGAGCGCGAGGGTCGGCACCGGCGGCTTCTCCGCGAGCACGGTCTTGATCGGCGGATCGTCCACGGGATGGCCGGCGATCCATTCGTAGAGCCGCCAGACATTGTTGCTGCGCGGGTCGCCGGAGAAAGGCGAGCCCATCGTCACCACCTTCTCGACCAGGTCCGGGCGGACCTTGGCGACCTCGCGCGCGAAGACGCCGCCGAGGCTCCAGCCGACCAGGATCACCTTCTCGCCCTTGCCGAACGCCTCGATCTGCCGGGCCAGACGCTCGCGCATGTCGGCGGTCACGCCCTTGTTGAGGCCGAGCCCCCAGCCGGTCACCCGAAAGCCCGCCGCGGCCAGCGCCCGCTGCAGGCCGAGCGTGGTGCGGTCGTTGGCGACGAAGCCGGGGACCACCATCAGCTTCGGCCCGTCTTCCGGCCCGCGCTCGCCCAGCTTGCCGAACGCCTTCCACATGCGCAGCCAGAGCGCCGGCCCCTCCCGCAGGAAGAGACCGAGCCGCGGCTTCGCCTCGTCAGAGATACTCGCCCCCCATCAGCTCGCGCAGAGGTTGTGGCAACCTCACCCGGCCGTCGGCGGTCTGGTGGTTCTCGAGCAGGGGCACGAGCACGCGCGGGCTGGCCAAAGCGGTGTTGTTCAGCGTGTGCGTGAACCGCACCTTCCTTTCCTCGTCGCGCCAGCGCAGGTTTGCCCGCCGCGCCTGCCAGTCGTGCAGAGTCGAGCAGCTGTGCGTCTCGCGATATTTGCCGAGGCTCGGCACCCAGCTCTCGATGTCGTTCATCCGGAACTTGCCGTTGCCCATGTCGCCCGTGGACGCCTCGATCACCTGATAGGGGATGTCGAGCGCCCGCAGCATGCCCTCGGCATTGGCGAGCAGCCTCTGGTGCCAGCGCGCGCTCTCCTCGGCATAGTCCCGACAGATCACATATTGTTCGAGCTTGTAGAATTGGTGGACGCGCAGCAGCCCCCGCACGTCGCGCCCGGCGCTCCCCGCCTCGCGGCGGAAGCAGGGCGAATAGCCGGCATAGAGGATCGGGAGCTTGTCCGCCTCGATGATCTCGCCGCTGTGCAGCGAGGTGAGCGCGATCTCCCCCGTGCCCGCCAGATAGAGATCGTCGGCGGGCATGTGATAGGCCTCTTCCTCATGGCCCGGGAAATGCCCGGTCGCGACGAAGGCCTGCGGCCGGGCCAGCGCCGGCACGGTCATCAACGTAAAGCCGTCCGCCGCCAGCCTTTGCTGGGCCCAGAGCATCAGCGCCTGTTCGAGCATCGCCAGCCGGCCCTTGAGGCAATATTGCCGCGAACCCGCCACCTGGGTGATCCGCGCCAGGTCCGCCCAGTCGTTCTTCTCGATCAGGGCGACATGGTCGAGCGGCTCGAAGTCGAAGCGTGGGATCGTCCCTTCGGTCCGCACGACGACATTGGCGGTCTCGTCCGGCCCGACCGGCGCCCCCTCCCAGGGGATGTTCGGCACGCGCAGCAGCAGGGCGTCGAGCTCCCCTTGCAGCTCGCCCAGCGCGCCCTCCACCTCGCCGATCTCGGCGCCGATCGCCTTCGCCTTCGCGCCAAGCGCCGGCCGCTCCTCGGGCGCCGCGCTCTTGAAGCCGTCGCTGATCGCGTTGCGCTCGGCCCTGAGGCCGTCCACCCGCGTCTTCAGCCCGCGCACCTCGCCGTCCAGCGCCAGCAAAGCGTCGAGATCGAGCGCCACGTTCTTCTGCGCGATGGCGGTGCGGACGGCGTCGGGATTGTCACGGATGAAGGCAAGGCTCAGCATGCGCTTCGCGTAGCCGCCATTCGTCCGCCTGCCAACAGCGCGAAACCGTGCGCGCTTGGTTGAACGATCCGAAACTGCCTTATATAGGCCGTGGCTCTGGCCATCTTCCGGAGACGTGGGTGAGTGGCTGAAACCAGCGGTTTGCTAAACCGCCGTAGGGGGATTACTCCTACCGAGGGTTCGAATCCCTCCGTCTCCGCCAGCATTCCGCTCCCCTGAATCCCGCAAAAATTGCCTCCGCGGACTCGCTCTGGCGCGTGATCGACTCGTCTCGCCGCCGATTCATGGACTGGCAAGGTTCGCCGGCGCTAATTTGGCGCGGAGAGCGAGTGGGGGTTTTGCCATGTTGAAATCGCTGATGAATCTGGCCGCGGCCGGTGCGTTGTTCGCGCTTGTCGGGCCGGCGACCGCGCAGGAGATCCGCGAGGTCGATCCGAGCGCGCCCAGCAGCTGGAACAATCCGGAGACACCGGACAGCAATGCGCCCGCCGCAGCGGAAACCGCCGGCGAACCCACCAGCGATGCGCCCGAATGGACGCCGACCGAGGGCCAGGCGCCCGCCGAGGCCGATGCGGCGGCGACGCCCGCAATCACCGACATCAACTCCGTCCCGGTCACCGGCCGCGCCGGCACCGTGCCGCGGCGCGACGTGTTCAACGCCGCCGAGGGCGTGTTCGGCCGCGGCGCCCGCGGCCTCGCCGGCATCCTCGAGAACATCCTGCGCGACCAGGGCGAGCCGATCGCCTACATCGCCGGGCAGGAGGCGAGCGGCGCCTTCATCTTCGGCGTCCGCTACGGCTCGGGCGTCATGCACCATTCGATCGAGGGCGCGCGCGACGTCTACTGGACGGGCCCGTCGCTCGGCTTCGACTTCGGCGGCGACGTCAACAAGGTGTTCGTGCTGGTCTACAACCTGCACGACAGCCAGCAGCTCTTCCGCCGCTATCCGGGCGGCGAGGGCCATGCCTATTTCGTCGGCGGCTTCTCGGCCACCTATCTGCGCCGCGGCGACGTCGTGCTGATCCCGGTCCGCCTGGGCGGCGGCCTCAGGCTCGGCGTCAACGTCAACTACATGCGCTTCTCGGAGCGCAATCGCTGGCTTCCCTTCTGACCGAAGCGGGGCGCAAGCCCCGCCGGTTGCCCGCAATCCGGCGCGTCGCCGCGCTTGCGCTGCTGCTGGCCAGCGCGGCGCCGGCGCTCGCGCAGATTCCGTTCCGCACGCCGCATGCGGGCTCGCAGCACATCCTGATCGAGGGCGAGCTCGGCGGGCGCGGCCCGTTCACGCTGCTGCTCGATACCGGTTATGTCGCGCCCTTCACCATCGCCCTGTCGCAGGGCGCGGCCGAGCGCGCCGGCGCCCGTCCGGCCGGAGGCGAGCCGTTCATCTCGCGCGCGGCGGTGGGCGGTCCCGTCCGGCTGGACCGCTATTCGCTGCCGCGGCTCGCGCTCGGCCCGGTGCGCGTCGCCAATCCGACTGTCGGCGTCACGGAGGCGATCGACATCGTCTCGCGCGCCTTCGGCGTCCGGATCGACGGAATCGTCGGCCATGACTTTCTCCGCGGCCGGGTGATCGCGATCGACTATGCCTGCCGCAACGTCGACCTCGAGGCGGCAGCGCCCAATGCACCGCCGACCGCGGCCTTCACGATCGCGCCGGTCCGGCCGGTGATCCTGGTCCGGGCCCGCATCAACGGCCGCGGCCCCTATCAGCTCGTGCTCGACACCGGCGCCGGCCACACCATCCTCTCGCCCGGCGCCGCGGCCGCGGCGGCGGTCGCGACCGGCGGGCCCACCTCGCTCACGGGCGCCGGCGGTGAGGAGGGCGGGGCCTGGCACGGCCGCGCCGAGGTCGCGGTCGGCAGCGCCCCGGCCCGCCGGATCGCCCTGATCGTCGCACCTTTGGTCGACCGCGTCGCCCGCGAGGCCGGAACCAGGATCGACGGCATCGCCGGCACCAATTTGTTCGGCCAGGGCCGCCTGGTCCTCGATTATCCCGGCCGCCGCGCCTGGCTGCAGCCGGCGCGGCCCTGCGCCGCTCGCTAGCGCCTCAAAACGGGTCTCGCTCCTTGTGCTCCTGCGAAGGCAGGAGCGTTGCGAGTTTCGTCCGGCCAGGTGGCCAGGGCTCCTGCCTTCGCAGGAGCACAAGGGTCAGGCGACGAACCGCCAGCTCAGCGTCTCGCCGGCCTGAAAGGGGATAAGGCTGGTGCCGGCGGCGGGCAGGCGGTCCGGCACGACGGTCCCGGACCGCTCCAGCGTCACCGTCCCCTCGTTGAGCGGCAGCCCGTAGAAACGCGGCCCGTGCTCGGAGGCGAAGCCCTCGAGCCGGTCGAGCGCGTCCTCCGCCTCGAACACGCCGGCATAGGCCTCCAGCGCATAGGGCGCGTTGAAGATGCCGGCGCAGCCGCAGGCCCCCTCCTTCTTCTCCACGGCGTGCGGCGCGCTGTCCGTGCCGAGGAAGAATTTGGGCGAGCCCGACACCGCCGCCCGCCGGACTGCCAACCGGTGCCGCTCGCGCTTCGCGACGGGCAGGCAATAAGCATGCGGCCGGATCCCGTCCGCGAAGATCGCGTTGCGGTTGAGGAGCAGATGCTGGGGAGTCACCGTCGCGGCGACATTCGGGCCGGCGCCCTCGACGAAGGCGACCGCCTCCGCCGTGGTGATATGCTCGAACACGATCTTCAGCGCCGGGAAATCGCGCACCACGCCGGCCAGCACGCGCTCGATGAACACGGCCTCGCGGTCGAAAATATCCACCTCCGGGTCGGTGACCTCGCCATGGACGAGCAGGGGCATGCCGATCCTCTGCATCGCCTCCAGCGCCGGGCGGAGCGTCCTGATCTCGGTGACGCCATAAGCGCTGTTGGTCGTCGCATGGGCGGGATAGAGCTTGGCCGCCGCCCAGGCGCCGCTCTCGAAGCCGCGCACCAGCTCGGCCGGCTCGGCGCGGTCGATCAGATAGCAGGTCATCAAGGGCGTGAAGTCCGACCCGGTCGGCAGAGCGGAGAGAATGCGGGTGCGATAGGCCTCGGCGGAGGCGACGCTGATGATCGGCGGCGCCAGGTTCGGCATCACGATGGCGCGGGCGAACTGGCGCGCGGTATAGGATGCCACCGCCTCCAGCATGTCGCCGTCGCGCAGATGCACGTGCCAGTCGTCGGGGCGGCGGATCGTCAGGCGGGTTGGCGCGGTCACGCCGACTCCCTAACTGGAGTATATGGCCGGCACCACCCTTCCCGAACGCGCCTTGCTCCGTCTGTCCGGCGAGGATGTGACCGGCTTCCTGCAGGGGCTGGTCACGAACGACGTCGCCTTGCTGGCGCCGGACAAGCCGCTCTGGGCCGGTTTGCTCACCGCGCAGGGCAAGGCCCTGTTCGACTTCATCCTCTGGGCGCCCGAAGGTCCCGACCGTGCCGATGACATCCTCATCGATTGCGAGGCCGACCAGGCCGGGGCGCTCGCCCGCCGCCTCTCCCTCTATCGCCTGCGCAGGCAGATCAGCATCGCCCCCGAGGCGAGCCTCGCGGTGCACTGGCGTGCTCCGGCGAAGGCCGGAGCGCCGGACGAAGGGGTGCCCGATCCACGGCTGCCGGAACTCGGCAAACGCTGGCTCGCCCCGGCCGGCGACGCCGCTGCCGGCTGGTTGGAGCACCGTCTTCGCCTCGGCGTCACCGAAGGGATCGCGGAGCTCGGCAGCGACAAGACGCTCTGGCTCGAATGCAATGCCGCCGAATTGCAGGGCGTCAGCTTCGGCAAGGGCTGCTATGTCGGCCAGGAGAATACGGCGCGGATGAACTGGCGGAACAAGGTCAACCGCCGGCTGGTCGTGGTCCCCGCCGACGCGCCCGGCCCCCGGGCCCGCATCCACTATCCGGACCTCGGCCTGGCGGTCGAGCATCGCCGCACCGACGATCTGGCGGACGCGCTGATTCCCTCCTGGCTCGCCGACGCCCTTGCCTGATCGCCCGCGCGCCGGATAGGCTCGCCCCCGGGGCATTGGGGGGAAAGCTCATGGCAGGCGGCAAGACCGATCATCCGCTGGAGCGGCTGGTCTTCTTCTCGGACGCGGTGTTCGCGATCGCGATCACCCTGCTGGTCATCGAGATCCACCCGCCGCATCTGGAGCAGGACGGCGCCCGCCCGACGCTGGAGGCGCTGGCCCGGCTGATCCCGAGCTTCATCGGCTTCGTGATCAGCTTCGCGGTGATCGGCGCCTTCTGGTCCGGCCACCACCGCGCCTTCAGCCTCGCCGCCCGGCTCGGCCCCGGCATCCTCGTCTGGAACCTGCTGCTGCTCGGCACGATCGCCTTCATGCCCTTCGTCACCGGCTTCATGAGCGGCAATTACGGCAAGGTCGGCCCCGCCGTCTTCTACTGGTCCTGGCTGGTGCTGACCGCCCTGCTCAACCTCAGGGTCAACCGTATCGCGACCGGCCCGGCGATGCGCGCCGACGGGGTGAGCGAGACGGAGGCCGCGACGGTCCCGCGCCGCAGCCTCGCCGTCCTGTTCGGGGCAATCACCGCGCTCGCGCTCAGCTTTTTCGTGCCGCTCTACGCGCCGGTCGGGATGGCGACGATCCCGCTCTGGCTGCTGCTGTTCAGGCTGCGGGGTTCGGCGGCCTGACCGCCAGTTTCGCCATCGCCGCCGCCCGCCGCTCGAGGCTCGCCGCCGGCCAGAGCGCGGCGCTGTCATAATAGGCCTCGAAGGCGGGCACGCCGTCCGGCAGCTGTACCCATGGCAGCTTCGAGCGCGTGTAGATATGGACGTCGGGCGGCAGCGAAGCGGGCGCGTCGAGCGTGCCGATCCGGACGAAGCGGAGCACGTCCACCGCCCCGCCATAATTGCTCCAGAGCGCCACCTTGCAGTCCGGGCAGCGCCAGACCTGCTGCCCGCGCCCGCTTTCCGAGGGAGTCAGCACCGGCTCCGGCGCGCCCTGCAATGTCTCGACCCGCTCGCTCTCGAGCAAGGCGTTGAGCACGAAGGCCGACCCCGTCTCGGTCTGGCAGCAGGTGCAATGGCAGCAATGGACGAACATCGGCGCGTCGTTGAGCCGGTAGCGCACGCCGCCGCACGCGCAACCCCCTTCGAGTCCCGTCATGGCCATGCTCCGTTCATTTCCCGCGGCCCAGTCTGCCACAGGCGTGACGGCAGGAAAACGGGCCCCCGCGAAAACAATGGCCTTGACCATGGACCCGCCGGCCCCGCCGCTCGTTGCGCCCCCGTCAGGGAAATGATGCGATCAGGGAGATTGACCCGATGAGGATCCTGAAGCTTGCCATCGCCGCCGCCATCGCCTGCACCGGCCTGGCCGCGGCCAGCGCGCCGGCCGCCGCGACTGCGGCCGCCGCCACCGCCGACCAGCGCGGCGACCGCTGGGATCGCGACGACCGCCGCGACCGCCGCTGGCGCGGCCAGCGCAGCCGCCGCGACCGCTGGCGGGGCCATCGCGGCCGCTACGGCTACAACCGCAGCTGGAACCGCGGCCGCCACCACGGCTGGAACCGCGGCCGCCACCGGGTGTGCCAGTGGCGCTGGCGCTACGGCGCAAGGCGGCGGGTGTGCTGGTATACCGGGCGGCGGTGGCGCTGAGCCCGCCGAGCCGATGAGCGCCGGCGTGCAGCGCCGCCGTTCATCGGCGTAGAGCCGGGCGAAGCCGGACGGCCTGCGCTCCGGGACTCGTCCCGGGGCGACAGGACCAACGTCACGAATTTACTTCGTGACGGCCCCTATCTCGTCATTGCGAGGAGCCCGGCGAAAGCCGGGGGACGAAGCAATCCAGTGAGCCCCGGAAGCAATCTGGCTTGCTTCGCTCCGCTCGCAATGACGGTCGAGTGCACATCTCACCCCCAGGCCCAATCCCTCCAATCCCGACCAATCCCCGCCTTGCAATGTAGGATAATAAGCTATTCCTGACTCGCTCCCTTCGCCCCCGAAAGGAGCGCCCCGATGCCTGAACCCATCCCCGTCATCTGCGACCGCTGCGCCGCCCGCGGCCGCATCGGCGACGAGCTCTACGCCACGTTCCGCGACCTGGTCGACTTCAAGCCCGTCCCGCGCAAGCAGCCGCGCGCCGACGGCTGGACCCCCGAAGTCCAGCGCTTCTACGTCGCCGCCCTGGCCCTCACCGGCTCGGAGCGCCAGGCCGCCCATGCCGTCGGCAAGGCCCCGTACGGCGTCACCCAGCTGAAGAAGGCGAAGGGCAATGAAGGCTTCCTCGCCGCCTGCGCGAAGGCCATGGCCTTCTTCGGGGAGGAGCAGGGCCGCCGCCTCTCCGAAGGCCTGCTCGCCGCCGCCAGCTATGCCGGCCATCGCCACGCGCCCGTGCCCGCGGCCTGGTCCGGCGCGGCGACGCGCCGGCGCGCCTTGCCCGCCCCCGCCGGGAAGGGCGCGAAGACCCCGGAAGAGGAGGAAAGGGACCGCAAGGAGCTGCTCCGCGTGCTTCTCGTCAAATATTATCGCAAGCTGAAGGCCGAGCGCGAGGCGCGCCTGCGCGGCGAGATCGTCGCCGCCGATTTCTACCTGCGCCAGCTCACCCATATCGAGGTCGCGGTGGACGTGGTCACCCAGGGCGACGGCATGGCCATCCTCAGCGAGGCCCGCCTCGACGGCCACGACCTGCTCCGCATCGCCGAGACCAATATGTCGCGGCTGCTCGACAAGGCCCGCCACCTCTACTGGATCCGGCAGGGCGACCCGCCCCGCCCGGACGTCCCGCCCCACCATCTGCTCCAGGAGCATGACGGCTTCGCCACCGAATATGGCGAGAACGACCCCGGGCTGCGGCCGGGGCATGAGGAGAAAAGGCGGGAGATTACGGAGCAGATGGAGCGGGATGCGGAGGCTCAGGTGAAGTGGGAAGCGCTGGCGCGCCAAGATTACGAGCGCCGACGCGACAGCGACGCCGCATCGTAATCGGAGAGCCGGGCCGAGCCGGACGGCCTGCGCCCTCGAGGGCGACAGGACCGACGTCACGGATTCACTCCGTGATGGCTGCCGATGCCTCGCCGGAAACACGCAGACGCGTGAACTGTCCCAGCCTTTGAGCCGAGGCCCGCCGAGACTATGAGGCCCGACGCGATAGCGGC
The DNA here is from genome assembly GCF_035626655.1 of Allosphingosinicella sp. Classification (GTDB taxonomy): domain Bacteria; phylum Pseudomonadota; class Alphaproteobacteria; order Sphingomonadales; family Sphingomonadaceae; genus Allosphingosinicella. Next base: position 96,985 of record NZ_DASPNF010000019.1, on the reverse strand, counting down.
GCGGCCTCATAGGCGAAGAGCCGGGCTCGGCCGGCCAGCCTGCGCCCGACGGGTGACAGGACTGACGTCACGGGACAATGGTCCCGCGGCGGCCCCCGGGTTCCAACGACAGGGCACTGAACTCCGCACCTCTCAAGCGTTCGGAGGCGCGGCGGGATTACGAGCGCCGACGCGACAGCGATGGTTCGTCGTAGTCGGAGAGCCGCGCCGATCCGGACGGTCTGCGGCCGCTAGACTAATATTGATGCGCCACCTACGATTCGCGCCATTGAGACGCGGGGCTTCTGTTTGATAAATCTCCTTGAACCCATTCTTGGAAAACTCACGCAAGGGGTCATTTTTTCATGTGCCCTCGCGGAGCGATATCCGAATGATCCCGCATACGGGTTGGTCATTACAGCTCGGTGTGATGTCGCTCAAGATAAGGCGCCTGTCCTGAATTATGTCCCAATCGTGCCGCTAACTGCGTGGCTTCATTGCGATGGCTTGCAAGTGCTGCTCGATAGAGCCCGAAGGGATGTCGATGGCCGCCTATCAAGTTCATTACGAGCCGCCGGTCTTCCTCAGAGTCTTCTATTTGCTCAAAGCCCGAGAGCGATCCTAGAGAGGATCTACCGAGCACCCGACGCTCCTAGAGCGCTCAGTAAAGCTGAGCCGAAATTTGCAGCGTCGGTCGACTTATGTGAGGCGCTTCACAACCCGACAGACGGACCGGAAACCCTGCTGGAGTTTCTGTGCGCCAATTTCTCAGGTCTGAAGTCTGGCCTTCTCCGCGAGCTTCTGGCCGGCGCACTTCTAGGTTATTATTTCTTACCGAGGGTGCATCATGATGAGGCGCCGCTCGGATATGTGGCACTCTTGCGAGAAGTATCGCGCCTCCCCAGCTCTCTAGGTCAGCGTGTTGCGTCGGGCGTTGAGGAAAGCGAACTGTATGGTGAGGTAGCGCAGGCGACGCAGCACCTTAGCTTTGCGTGCAATAAATTTGCCATGCCCGTCGGTGAGGTGCCGTCCCCGCAGATTGAGCACATCATGCAGGCTCTCTCTAATCTCTTTGGCCGGATTGGTCTAAGAGATTACCGACAAGAATATATCGACGAAATCTGCGCCTTTATGCCCGAGGGGGTTAAGCAATGAGATATATCTCAATTGAAATGAGCGCGGTTGATGAAATTGTCTCGAACAGACTACTTCAATCCGTTGACTTTGAGCACGGGAAATCACTTACATTGCTAATAACAGGCGGAATTAAGACCGCCACACTTTCCCCAAATCTCGTTCTCACCTGGATTGGAGACGGCCTATTTATAACCGGTACTGAAGTGCCTAATGATGCGCGTTTTTTTGTAATCGATATTGAGCAATCTGCGATGTTCACAGGTCTCACGGAAACTGAGGCTTTGATGGCATTTCAGAAATCCGTGCGGTTTGCCAAGAAGCTGTGGCAGGGAATGTCGTTTACGTTTTCGGAATTGATGATTAGTGGCTCTACTAAAGCAGTTTTGTTTCCTTTCCGCGCATACAGACCAACCCCGTACAAACTTGTAATTGAGCGCGAACCGATGGCGGATCGCTTGAGCAAGAGGGGACATGCAGGTCGCTTCCTGCTTCTCTACAAGTCTGGTCAGGAACAAGGGGACGCCAAGCGAGAGGAGGCTGGTCTCACCAATTTTCGTAAGGCTTACGACGCGGTTAACGACGTTCGAAAAATGGTCCGAGAGGCGCATACGCCGGCGGAGCGCAGCGCCGGAACCGAGCAGTTGCAGGTTACGGAACTCAGAGAGGACGGATTCTCGGGATCCCTTTATCGCAGGTATGAGGACTGGCTTCCCCTTCTTACCACCCAGCAACTCAAGTTTGTCCAGGCCGGAATCTCGGGACCCGTGCGAATTGAAGGGGCCGCGGGCACCGGCAAAACACTCTGTCTCATGCTTAAGGCGGTTCATGCCCTTAGGTTTGCAAAACAGGAGGGATGGGCCAGCCACGTCGTATTCATCACCCATAGCGACGCAACAAAGCGCGCAGTCCATGAGGTACTGTCGGTGATGGATTCCGATGGCTTTGTCGATGCCGACAGGACCCTATCTTTGCACTCCCTCAAAGTTTGTACGCTTAGTGAGTTATGTGCAGAGCACCTTCGCCAATCAATTAGCGAAAGTGAATTTATCGACCGAGACGCGATGGAATCCAAAGAACTCCAATTGCTCTATATTAGCGAGGCACTAGAGCGCACTAACCGGGACGATCTCTCGGCTCACTCGCGATTCCTGAGTGCGGAGTTTCTTGAATTTCTACGCACAGAGGACAGCTGGAAAATCGTAGAAATGCTACAGCACGAGTTCAGTGTACTGATAAAGGGGCGCGCAGCGGAGAATTTTGATAACTACAAAAAGGCTAAATCGATAACCTATGGACTTCCTGTAATAAACGACGCTGATAAGGGGTATGTATTTACAATCTTCCGCGCATATCAGCAGCAATTAGGAGACGCGGGGCAATTTGACACGGACGATGTCGTGCTTACAACGATTGGCCAGTTGGATACGCCAATTTGGAGACGTCGTCGTCTTCGTGACGGATATGATGGCGTTTTCATTGATGAAACACATCTGTTCAACATAAATGAACTTCACCTGTTTCATTATTTTACTAGATCAGAAGGCCCCTATCCCATCATATATTCCGTGGACCGGTCTCAGGCTGTGGGCGACCGAGGTTGGACCTCCCAAGAAATCTCCGAAACACTGGAGGGGCATGCTGCCGGGGGCGGAATTGCTCGACAGAAAGTAAACACCGTCTTTCGGTCTTCTCCCGACATTGTGAATCTTTCCTTTTCCATTCTCACATCCGGCGCCACGTTGTTCACTAACTTTGACAACCCGATGGAAGCAGCGTCATCCGGCTTCACGGAAGAAGACGAAAGGCTTGCCTGCCCACCAGTCTATATTGAGGTGCCGAACGAGGCAGCGCTGATTGAGGAGGCGTTCGATCGTGCTGAAGCCCTTCATCGAGACATGGAATGCCGGCGAAGCGACATATTATTGGTGGCGCTTGATCCCGTGATCGTGGCCCAGCTTCATAGCTATGCTACTGAACGCAATAAGGCGGTGGTACTCCTGAAGCGACGAGGGGACCTACAGGCGGTTGAAGCTGCGCGCCAATCGGGCCAGCTTGTGATAGGGCATGCGGACTATGTAGGTGGTCTGGAATTCGCCGCCGTTGTCTTGGTCGGGATAGATGCAGGGAGAGTTCCGCCAAGCGGCATTGACAAGAATGAAAGCAGCAAGAATTTTCTTCTCTATGCTGCCCACAATCGACTCTACGTGGCTGTCAGCCGCGCCAAATATAGAGTGGAGATTATGGGTGAGAAGGCTCGAGGGCCAAGTCGACTGATTGTGCCCGCAATGGAAGCCGGCTTGCTCCAACGAAGTGGAGAGACTCTCGGAAACTAAGCATTTCCTTCGGCCCCGACGCTCATCGCGGGCCAGGTTGGCGCCGATAGCAACTTTGTTGAGACAAGCGACGCTTCTCAGTAGTGAGAGGCGCCGGTGGCGCAAGCTGCCGGGAAATCTCCCTACTCCTCCCCCATCCGAAGCGCCGCGATAAACGCCTCCTGCGGGATGCTGACCGAGCCATACTCTCTCATCCGCTTCTTCCCCTCCTTCTGCTTCTCCAGCAGCTTGCGCTTGCGGGTGATGTCGCCGCCGTAGCATTTGGCGGTGACGTCCTTGCGGAGGGCGGCGATGGTTTCGCGGGCGATGATCTTGCCGCCGATCGCGGCCTGGATCGGGACCTTGAACATGTGGCGGGGGATGAGGTCCTTGAGCCGCTCGCAGAGCTGGCGGCCGCGGGCCTCCGCGGCGCCGCGGTGGACGATCATCGACAGCGCGTCGACGGGCTCCGCATTGACGAGGATGTTCATCTTGACGAGGTCGCCCTCGCGGTGGCCGATCTGGTGATAGTCGAAGCTCGCATAGCCGCGCGAGATGCTCTTCAGCCGGTCGTAGAAATCGAACACCACCTCGTTCAGCGGCAGCTCGTAGGTGACCTGCGCCCGCCCCGCGACATAGGTCAGATTCTTCTGGATGCCGCGCCGGTCCTGGCAGAGCTTGAGGATCGGCCCGAGATGCTCGTCCGGCACGTAGATGGTCGCCTCGATCCACGGCTCCTCGACCGCCGCGATGCGGTTCTGGTCCGGCCAGTCGGCGGGATTGTGGATCTCGATCACCTCGAGCCCGGCCGCGTCCGTCCCCACCTTGCGCTGCGAGCCGACCGAGGCGGTGGCGTCCTTCGATTTGGTGAGATGCACCTCGTAGACGACGGACGGCGCGGTGGTGATCAGGTCGAGGTCGTACTCGCGGGTCAGCCGCTCCTGGATGATCTCGAGGTGCAAGAGGCCGAGAAAGCCGCAGCGGAAGCCGAAGCCGAGCGCGGCGCTGGTCTCCATCTCGAAGGAGAAGCTGGCATCGTTCAGCCGCAGCTTGGCGAGCGAATCCCGGAGCTTCTCGAAATCATTGGCGTCGGCGGGGAACAGCCCGCAGAACACCACCGGCTGCACCTCCTTGAAGCCCGGCAGCGCCGCGGCCGCCGGCCGCTTCGCGTCGGTGATCGTGTCGCCGACCCTGGTCTCGCCGATATCCTTGATCTGCGCGGTGATGAAGCCGATCTCGCCGGGGCCGAGCTGGCCCATCTGCTCGATCTTCGGCCGGAACACGCCGACCCGGTCGACCAGGTGGCGCGTGCCCGCCTGCATGAAGGCGATCTCCTGGCCCTTGCGGATGCTGCCGTCGATCACGCGGATCAGGATGACGACGCCGAGATAGGGGTCGTACCAGCTGTCGACGAGCATCGCCTTGAGCGGCGCCGCGGGATCGCCTCTGGGCGGCGGGATCCGCGCCACGATCGCCTCCAGCACCTCGCTTATGCCGATGCCCGACTTGGCGCTGGTCAGCACGGCGTCGTCCGCGGGCAGGCCGACAATGTCCTCGATCTCGCGCCGCACCTTCTCGACGTCGGCCGCCGGCAGGTCGATCTTGTTGATCACCGGCACGATCTCATGGTCGTGCTCGATCGACTGGTAGACGTTGGCGAGGGTCTGCGCCTCCACCCCCTGCGCCGCATCGACGACCAGCAGCGCCCCCTCGCAGGCGGCCAGCGAGCGCGAGACCTCATAGGCGAAGTCGACATGCCCCGGCGTGTCCATCAGGTTCAGGACATAATCCTGCCCGTCCGCGGCGCGGTAATCGAGCCGCACCGTCTGCGCCTTGATCGTGATCCCCCGCTCCTGCTCGAGCTCCATATTGTCGAGCACCTGCCCGTGCGTCATCTCCCGCGCGGAGAGCCCGCCCGTGGCCTGGATCAGCCGGTCGGCGAGGGTCGACTTGCCATGATCGATGTGAGCTATAATGCTGAAGTTGCGGAGTTTTTTCAGGTCAGTCATGTTTGGCGTTTCTGCGGGTACGGGCGCGCCCTAGCAGGGGCGGCCGGCGGTGGCAAAGGCGGCAGGCAGCCGGTGGCCTGTCGGCGCGGGGGATGTGCCGCCACAACCCGCAACGGATCAATAAGCACTTTCAGGTTTGTGGCTCGTTTCAGTCCGTTGTTTGCTGATGGTCACGTTGGCGGTATGTCGACCCAGCCACATTTCAGATTCTGGGGTGAGCACATGAAGCCCGGGATGAAGCTGACCACTCACGATGCTCTCGTCGTCGCGGCAATCTACGTCATCATTTTGATCGCTGGGGCCACCGCTTGGTTCCATGTCTTTCGCCAAGGTCAGGCGGCTCCATCCGTTGATTTGCTGACCTCGGTGCTGACGGCTGTCTGCGCTGCCGCTGCGTTCTGCGGTCTGTTTTACATCCGCAAGCTGTACAAAGACGTCTTCGCCTCCCTGTCGCCTGAGCATGACGACGCAAGGACTTCGCGAGCTGCAACTTACATTTATTACCGACGTTTATCTAGTTAGGCCGTGAAGGACTCTCACCGGCCACGACTTCCCCCAGCGCGATTGCCCGCGGACCCTCCTTCTCCGGAGTCGACGGAGTATGCTGACCCCGGCCCCTGCCGGGGCAGGCCCAAGTTTGGCTGGAGGGAAGGTGGGCCTGAGGCGAGGGGAAAGGACGTCACGGACCATTGTCCGTGACGTCGATCCGGTCACTGGCGCGCCGGTCGGCCGGCCTTTCGCGGCTCTTCGCCTACAACGGCGCCGCTGCGCGCCGGCGCCGTTAGGCTCGGCGCTCAGGCGTCAAACTCCACCACCCGCCACCATTTCCCCAGCGCGATCGCCTGCGGTGGCTCCCCCGCCCGGAACCGGCCGACCGTGCCGACGAAATACATGTCGGCGAAGCGGGCGGACTCGAGGATGGCGAGCACCGGATCGCCTTTCGCCCCATTCGGCAGGTCCTCGCCGACGGTGAAATAGGGCTCCGGCTCCTCGTCGTCTTGGTCCCACCAGACAATGCCTTTGATGCGGCGGTCGGTGACCGGGCGGCCGAGCCTTTCGAGTTGCAGCCGGATCAGGCCGCGGAACGTTGCCGCGGTGCGGCGAAAGCTGGCCTCGTCGGATGTCATCACGCCCGCACCCGGCGGGCGCCGCTGGCGGTGCCTTCGCTGTCGTCGAAGTCCACGATCCGCCAGAGCGGGTCGAGCCGGATCATGCGGGGCGCCTTTTCCGTCAGCATGTCGCAGAGCGTGACGACGTGGACGAGGTCCGGCTCGTCCGCATCCTCGAGGATGAGCAGCACCGGACAGTCCCGGCCATCCTGACAATCGCGGACGCTGGCCCCGACGAGGATGATTTCATCCTGCTCGCCATCGTCCCAGACCAGCGCCCGGATGCGGCGCGCCGTGAAGGCGCGGCCGTGCGCGGCGAGGCGCTCCTCGATCATCAGCAGGAGCAGGTCGGCCTGTTCGTTGAGCCGCGGGTCGGGGACGTAGAAGTTCATGGCGCCGGGTCCGGGTCGTTGTCGTTACCGGGCGCCCCGGCCTCCCGCCGGGCCCTGTCCTCCCACTCGCGCTGCGCCTCGGCCGCCAGCCGGCGCTGCTCCTCCCGTCGCCGCTCCCACTCCTTCCGGTCCCCGTCCCGCTCAGGATCGTAATCGTCGCGGCCGGTGGCGAAGCGCTCGTTGTGCCGGCCGAGCGGGGCCGGGGGCGGGCGGTCGGCTTCGCCTCTTTCCTGCCAGAGGGCGCGGCGGCGCTTCTCGAGCAGGACGCTGCCGGGCGTGGCGCTGACCTGGAGCAGGTCGACGCCTTTCGGGCTGAGGGCGGCGAGCAGCTCCCGGGTGCGGCCGCCAATGTCGAGGATGAGCTCGATGAAGGTGAGCTGGCGGACATAATAATCCGCCTCGACGATCCGCCCCTCCAGCCGGGAGATGCGCTCGGCCTGGAGCTTGATCAGATAGCGCCTGAAGATCTCGTCGAGCAGCCCGTTCTTCTCCGCCTCGTCGAGGTCGGGTTCGTTCGCGGCCTGGCGGGCACGGGCCTCGCGCAGCTCGCGCGGGTGGCGCGGTTCGGGGCGGGGCGGATCGGGACGGACGGGCGCGCGCAGGAGGGGCGGCGGATCGGCGGCAACGCGGCGCATGTGGTAAAGCGCGAGCGCCCGGTCCCACGCGGCGGTGAACTCGCCCGGCTCGTCGGAATTGCGCAGCGACCAGGCGCCGCTCTCCCTTTTGCCGACGGCGCGGGCGGCGACCGGAACCTTTCCCCTGACCGCGAGCCAGGCGATGAAGCCGCGCTGGATGTGCGGGTGCCAGCCGTCGTGGCGGACGGTCTTGCGGACCACCGGCGTGAAGTTCAGCAGTGCGGCGATTTCGGGGTCGTCCGCGGCCCAGTCGGGTTCCTCGTCCATCGACCAGCCTAGACGATACGAACTCCTACATTGCAAGGCTGCGGCGGCGGGGAGATTGATCCGTTCTGGAGGGAGTCTCGTCATTGCGAGCGGAGCGCGGCAAACCAGTGCTGCCTCTGCGGTCCGCTGGGTTGCCGCGTCCCCCGGCCTATGCCGGGGTCCTCGCAATGACGGGGAAGGGGCTGGATACGGGGTTTCATCCGTCTGGCGCAGGCCCGGGCGGCGGCGCTATGAAAGGGGCCGCAGCAAAAGGGGACCGGGATGCGCAGGCCGACCGCTCCATATATGCCCGAACCGTCCGCGCCCGCGGAGGCGCCGGAGACATTCCCCAACGCGCCGGACCCGCTCGCCGATTTCCTGCCCTGGGCGAAACGGCTGCACGACGAATGGTCGGTGTTCCGGCGGACCGTCGAGGCGGGCTCGATCCGGATGTGGGAGCATGGCCATGAGCGCACGCAGGAGTGGCGGGACGTGCTCGAGGCGCGGATCGCCGAGTGCGAGGCCCTGATCAGGAAATGGGAGAGGTAGGCAGGGCAGGCCGTCACGGTACCATTGTGCCGTGACGTCAGTCCTGTCGCCCGATGGGCGCAGGCTGGCCGGCCGATCCCGGCTCTTCGCCCAGGCGCGGCGCCGCTTTCGCGTCGGCGCGCTCAGGCTCGGCGGGATTCGGCTTTACCCCGGCCCGCCCGGAATTGGCGGCGGACCTGCCGGCTGCTGCTGCTGTTGCACGCGCGGGCCCTGGCCGGGCGGGCGGAAGCTCCAGGTGAGGGAGAGCTGGATGCGCTGCGGCGAGGGCGGGGCGAAGAGGTCGCGGGACTGGGTGAAGAGGCCGGTGGTGATCTGCTCGCGGCCCTTCACGAAGCGGAGGTTCTGGACGGTGAGCACGCCCGACAGCCGGTCGGTGATCTGGTGCGACCAGGTGAAGGTGCCGAGCGAGAAGGCGTTCACCCGGGTGAAGCCAGTGTCGGTCGGGCCGAAATAGCGGAAGGTGAAGTTGATCCGGTCGGACCCCGCCCGGCCGTCCTGGCCGTCGCGATATTCGAGCTGGGCGGTGCCCGACCAGGTGGCGCTGTGCCGGCTCGGCAGCGGGCCGCCGGCATCCTCGTCGAGGCTCTGGTCGGAGACGTTGGCGGTGAGCACGTAGCGCAGGCCGTTCAGGACCGGGCCGCGCGCCGAGAGCTCGGCGCCGGTCAGCGCCTGCGAGCCGAAGTTGAACGGCCGCGTGACCAGCACGCCGTCGGCATTGACCTCGCCGCGGAACGACCAGATGTCGGTGGTCGTCCGCCGGTAGGCGGTGAGCTCCAGATTGTGGCGCGCGACCTGGCCGCGCAGGCGGACCTCGTAGCTGTCGGTGAATTGCGGCTCGAGCGCCGGATTGCCGGCCTGGGCGGTGGTCGCGTCCTGGAAGGTCAGCGCCGGGTTGAGCTGCTGGATCGGCGGATAGGTGATCCGCCGCGAATAGCTGGCGGTGCCGGTCAGCCAGGGCGCGAGCTGGCGCTCGGCATGGAAGCTCGGGAAGAGGTTGGTGGTCTTGAGGTCGGGCACGCCGGTGGTGCCGCCGAGATCATATTCGCGGCCCTCGAGGCGCAGGCCGGGCATGATCGTGAAGCCGGCCAGCTCGAACTGCCAGGTGACGTAGCCCGCATATTCGAACCAGGAACCGTCGACCAAAGTGGTGGTGGCGAACGGAGCGCCATTGGGGAGGGTGCCGGTCGCGGCCTGGAACAGCCGGTTGCTGGTGGTGACGAGCTGGGCGCCGACCGAGAGCCTGTTGGCCCCGCCGAACGGGCGCACATAATCCACCTTCCCGGTCCAGTTCTCGTCGGACATGGTCTGCAGCTGGGCGAAGATGTTGGCCGGGCCGCCGACCGGATCGGTTGAGAACATCCGGTCGAAATCGCCCGAGAAGCGCGCCCATTTCACCGAGGCGGTCAGCAGCTCGCCCTGGCGGGCGGTGGTGCCGCGATAGTCGAGGCCGAGGTCGCGATAGTTGAAGTTCGCCGCGTTGGACGAGAAGATGTCGGCGCTGCCGCCGGGCACGGCCGCCGCGGTCAGCACCGAATCCCTCGTGCCGAGGAAGTCGGTATGGGCGAGGGTGCCGGAGAGGGTGATCGTGCGCCTGTCGTCCGGCCGGTAGCTGGCCGAGCCGTTGCCGTAATAATAGCGGCCCTGGTCGATCTGCTCCCCGTCCTCGGAGGAGAGGAGCAGGGGGCCGCCGGGCTGCAGCAGGAAGCGGTCGCGCTCGAAATCGGCATGCTGCTCGAAGCGGCCATGGCCGACATTGGCCTGGAAGGTCCAGTTGCCGGCGCCGTAGGTCGGCGAGACGCGGACGTCGTAGCTGCCATAGGAGCCGACGCTCGCCGTCGCCGAGCCGCCGAGGCCGTTCTGGGTGTTGCGCCGGGTGATGATGTTGACGATCCCCCCCGTCCCCTGCGCCGGAAATTGCGCGCCGGGGTTGGTCAGCACCTCGATCCGCTCGATCTGGTTGCCCGTCATGTTGCGGAGCTGGGTCTGCGGATCGGCGACGCGCCGGCCGTCAATCAGGATCGTCGCCTGGCCGGCGCCGATCAGCCGGACGCTGCCGTCCGCCTGCACCTCGACGGAGGGAATCCGGCCGAGAATGTCAGTCGTCGTCGTGCTGCGCGCCTCGGGCGTGTCGCGGACGATATAGGTCTGCCGGTCGATCGAGCTCTGCTGGGTCGGCGCGGTGACGACGATGTCGTCCTGGCCGGGCTGCGGCTCGGGCTCGGCCTCAGCCTCGGGGGCCGGCGTCGGTGCGGGCGCGGGCGCCGGTGCGGGCGCAGGCGGCGGGGTTGGCGTCGGCGGCGGCGCCCCCTGCGCCCAGGCGGCCGCCTCAGGCGCCAGCAGGCCGAGCGCCACGCCGGCGCACAGCATCATCTTGCGGTTCTTCCCCCACCCCTTGGTCACGCTTTTACTACCTACTCAGTTGGAAACTGATCCAGCTGTATCAGCGGAGCAATACACCCGCAATTGATTTGTCTTGCGCAAAACGGAGGAAAGAATGTGCAGGACGGATGGAGAAGCTGTGCAGGGCGGACGGGAAGGCCGTCACGGGACCATTGTCCCGTGACGTCGATCCGGTCGCTGACGCGCCGGTCGGCCGGCCTTCGCGCTCTCTTCGCGCAGCAGCGGCGCTGCTGCGCTCGGGCGCTCAGGCGTAGCGCGAGCTGCTGCAGGGGCTCGTCGCCCCGCGGCCGTCGGCGCCCCATTTGCGGAAGCCGTTCGAATCCACGTGGAAGCGCTCCCCGTTGTAGAAGCCGAGCCCGGTATTATAGGCGCGGCCGTCGCGGGCATGGGCGGCGCAGACCTGGCGGATCATCTGGGCACGGGTCACGCGCGGGTTCACCGGCGCAAGGTCCAGCGCGAAGAAGTTGCGGTGGGCGCTCTGCGGGGCGCCGGCCGAGCAGCGGTTGAGGCGGTCGTTGCGATAGCCGGAGACGGCCTCGACGTCGCCGAGCGCGGGCTCCACCTCATCGCGGATGAAGCGCAGGGTGGTCGTGATATGCGCCCACTTGTCGCGCGGCGCCACCTCGAAGCGGTCGGCATTGCAGGCGCGCCAGGACGAGGAGGTCCGGACCAGCTGCCAGATCGGCACGACATTATCGAGCCCCTGGGCGGCGAGATGGGCGCGGAACGCCTCAACCTCGGCCCGGTGGCGCGGATTGCCGGCGAGCCAGGCATAATAATCGGCGCGCGACTGGCCGGGGGCCATGTCGCCGCGCGTCTCCGGAGCCGGCGCGGCCACGGTCGGCACCGCCGGGCGAGACGGCAATTCGCGGGCCTCCAGCGCGGTGCGCGGGGCACCGGCCGGGGTCCCCGCGGGCGCAGCCGGAACCGGGATGTCGAGACGGGCATGGGCCGAAATCGGCACGAAAAGGAGCATCGCCGCAATCGCGGCCGCTCGAACAAATTGTCGCATGGGGGCCACGTGGCGGCGGCGGCTGGCGGGATCAACCCGAGTCCATGCTGCAGCGCGGTAAGTCGAGGCCAACGCAGGTTAAATCGAGGAACGTTCAGGCAGATTCGCACGCCCCCGTCCCTTTCGGCCCCGGCCGGCATCACTCCCTGGGAAGAGGACGAAATGGGGCCCTGCGGCGAGCCGGACGTCAGGGGCGGTGAGCCGTTTTCGGCGCTTCGGGCTTTGGCGATTCGGGCGCGGGAACCGGCGCGGAGGCAGGCGGGAGGGCCGGCTGCGTCAGGACCGGAGTGACTGGCGGCGGCAGCGGCGGGGCCTCCGGGTCGCCGCCGCGTTCCAGCACCGCGCAGGGGCTCTCGTTGCCGGCCGGGCCGGCGCTGCCCCAGCGGCGGAAACTGCGCGCGTCGATATGGAAGCGGGTGAAGGAATAGAAGCCGAGCCCGATCCCGCCCGCTGCGCCCCACCGGCTGTGCGCCGGGCAGATTTCCTCGAACAATTGCCGGCGCGTGGTGGGCCTGAGCGGGATCAGGTCGAGCGCGAAGAAATCGAGATGCGAGCTGCGGCCGGCGCCGCGCGCGCAGGCGTTCAGCGCCGGGTTGCGATAGCCCGAAACCGCCTGGACCGGGCCGACCGCGGGGATCACCCGGTCGCGGATGAAGCGCAGGGTCTTCACCATGCCGGGCCAGAAGGTGAAGGGCGGCACCTCGAACGGCTCGCCATGGCATTCGCGCCACATCGAGGCGGTGCGGATCACCTGCCAGGTGGGCAGCACGCCCTTGACCCCGGTCACCTCCTGCCAGTTCTCGAAGGACAGGACCTGCGCGCGCCGCCCCGGTCCCCCGGCGGCGAGCCAGCGAACGTAATCGGCCTCGTCCTGCCCGACGGGGATTTCCTGGGCGTGGAGCGAGGTCGCAAACCCCCCCGTCATTGCGAGGAGCGAAGCGACGAAGCAAACCAGCCGGCGCCGGTGTTTCCCTCTGGATTGCCGTGCTACGCTCGCAATGACGGACTGACTCATAGTCCCTTCATATAAGCAAGATCGATAAGTGACAGCCCCGCCCGCCGCCGGTTACCCTCGGGCGAGGAGACTGCCCATGAAGCTGCCCTTCGCGCTCGCCGCCGCCCTGCTGCTCGCCGGGCCCGCCGCCGCGCAGACGCTGCTGATCGGCAACAAGGGCGAGAATACGCTTTCCTTCGTCGACCTGCGCACGGGGCGGGAGCTGGGGCGGACGCCGACCGGCGCCATGCCCCACGAAATCGCGGTCTCGCCCGACGGGCGGCAGGCGGCGGTGGTCGCCTATGGCGGGCGCACGATCGACATTTTCGACGTGGCGACGCGGTCCAGGCTCCGCACGATCGATCTCGCGCCGAACCAGGGGCCGCACGGCCTGATCTGGCTGCCGGACGGGCGGATCCTGGCGACGACCGAGCGCAGCCGCTCGCTGACCATCGTCGACACGCGCGCGGGCGACCGGGTCTCGGCGATCGAGACCGCGCAGGAGGGCACGCACATGGTCGCGGTGACCCCGGACCGGCGCCGCGCCTTCACCGCCAATATCGGCTCGGGCACGGTCAGTGTGCTCGACCTCGCCGCGGGGCGGAAGCTGTCGGACATCGCCGTCGGTGGGCAGCCCGAGGGCATCGCCTTGACCCCGGACGGGCGCACGCTCTGGGTCGGCGACCTGCAGGGCGCGCGGGTGCAGGCCTATGACGCCCGGACGCTTCAGCGGCTGGCGGAGGTGCGCACCGGCGCGGTGCCGATCCGGGTGCTCGCCAGCCCGGACGGACGCTGGATCGTCACCTCCAATCTCGGCGACGGCTCGCTCTCCGTGATCGACGCGCGGAGCCGGCAGGTTGCGCGCACGATCAGCGTCAGCGGCGACCGCGCGGCTGGTCAGGTCACCATCCTCTTCTCCGCCGACGGGCGCCGGCTCTACGCCGCCGAGACCGGGCGCAACCAGGTCGCCGAGATCGACCTGGCGAGCGGGCGGGTGCTGCGCCGGCTGCCGGCCGGGGCCCAGGGAGACGGGCTCGCCATCGCCCCCTGAGCCTGCGCCGCGCCGCAGGGGCGATGTAAAGGCCGTGGCAAGGATGATCGGCCGTTAACCATATGCCTTGGGCGAAGATTAGCTTTGATCTGACATGAGCGAGCCTTCGAAGAGTCCCCGTGGGGGCCTGGAGGACCAGAAGCATGTTCGGATTTGGCCGCAGGAAAGCCGCGAATTCGCGTCGCGGCGGAGGTTTCCTGAGCAGGCTCGCCCGCGATTCGCGCGGCAACACGCTCGCCATAGTCGGTGCCGCCCTGATCCCGCTCGCCGCGATGATCGGCTCGGGCGTCGACATGAGCCGCGCCTATATGGCGAAGACGCGCCTGCAGATGGCCTGCGACGCCGCCGCACTCGCCGGCCGACGGGTGATGCAGAACGACCAGATGTCGAGCGAGGTCACCACCGAGGCGACACGCTTCTTCAACTACAATTTCAACCAGGGCCAATATGGCACCGCCGCCTTCACGCCCGCGGTCTCGCGGCCATCTTCGGGCACGGTGCGGGTCAGCGCCTCGACGACGATCCCGACGACGGTCATGAAGATGTTCGGGTTCACCAGCCTGCCGCTCAGCGTCACCTGCGACGCCCAGCTGAGCTTTGTGAACACCGACGTGATGCTGGTGCTCGACGTCACCGGCTCGATGGACCAGTTTATCGATGGCACCAAGAAGATCGTCTCGCTGCGCGAGGCGGTGATGGCGCTCTATGACGAGCTCTCGCCGATCCAGACCCAGCTCGAGGCCAATGGCATGCGGCTGCGCTACGGCATCGTGCCCTATTCGACGACGGTCAATGTCGGCGCGCTGATCCGCGCGGTGAACTCCGATTATCTGGTCAACACGATGACCTACAATTCGCGCGTCGCCAATTTCGACCGGCAGGTCGCCGAATATACGTCAACGCCGCAGCCCCCGGAGGCGCCGGTCACCCAGACCTTCGGCAGCTCCATCTCGCAGTCAAATTGCGACAGATATGGCCGCAACGTCAGCTTCTCCGGCTTCACGCCGAGCGCGACGGCGGGCGGCGGGCCGCCGCCGGCCGCGACCTGGACGCGCACCTACTCGAACAACGAGAGCGCCGGCGTGGACTGGGGCTGGTCCGGCGCGTCCGACACGAGCGGCGACAACCGCTCCTGCCGGCGCCGCTATGTCGAGACCGACACGACCTATGTGGTCTCGGGCTATCATTATGAATCGTCGGGCTGGATCTACCAGGAAGAGCCGCTGGACGTGAGCCAGTACAAGATGGGCAACACGATCAGCTATGCGACCTCGATCCCGCGCCACGACCAGTCCGGCTCGGCCGAGGCCGAGACGGGCGGCACCTATGACATGATCGAGGCGGTCGCCAACAACGTGAGCGGCATCTCGACCACCAACATCACGTGGAACGGCTGCATTCAGGAGCGCGACACGGTCAACACGATCACCGCCAGCTCGGGCTATACGATCCCGGCCGACGCCTATGACCTCAACATCAACCTGATCCCCCATAACGACGCCACGCGCTGGCGGCCGATGCTTCCGCAGCTCTACTGGCGGGCGGACAACCACGCCAATATCGGCAGCGCGCCCTGCCCCTGGGCCTCGCAGCGCCTGACGGCCATGAACCGCGGTCAGATGGAGAGCTATGTCCAGATGCTGACGCCGACGGGCAACACCTATCACGACATCGGCATGATCTGGGGCGCCCGCCTGCTCTCCAACCAGGGCATCTTCTCGGCCGACAATCCGGACACGTTCAACGGCATGCCGGTGTCACGCCACATCATCTTCATGACCGACGGCGAGATGGACACCGAGAACGACCTGATGGCCTTCCAGGGGGTCGAGGGCGACGAGCACCGGATCGGCGGTACGCCGACGCCGTCGGACAACGATACCGGACTCTCCAACCCGTCCAGCATGGAAAGCCGGCACGTCCAGCGGATGCGCATGGTCTGCAATGCCGCCAAGGCGCAGGGCTTCTCGATCTGGGTGATCGCCTTCGGCACGGCGCTCCAGCCGCACCTGCTGGAATGCGCGAGCAACGCCAACCAGGCGTCGGTGGCGAGCAACCGCACCCAGCTGATCGAGCGCTTCCGCGAGATCGGCTCCAACATCGGCGCCCTGAGGCTGACGCAATGAGGCGGCTCATGACCTTCTCCCTGCTCCGCCGCCTGGGGCGCGACAGCAAGGCCGTCACGATCGTCGAGTTCGCGATGGTGGCGCCGGTGATGCTGCTGCTGCTGCTCGGCCTGTTCGATCTCGGCTACCGTGCCTACGCCTCGTCGGTGCTGCAGGGCTCGCTGCACGACGCGGCGCGCATGGCGACGGTCGGCGGCTACAGCATGAACCAGATCGACAGCAGGGTGAAGACCCGGCTGTCGAACTTCGCGACGCGCTCCACGGTGACCACGGCGGCGGCCAGCTATTACGAATTTTCGGGGGTTTCCCAGCCCGAGAAGATCGTCGGCGATACCGTGCCGCTCAACAGCTACAATAGCGGCGATTGCTTCGAGGACGTGAACGGCAACAACGCCTATGACACCGACCGCGGCCGCAGCGGCACCGGGAATGCGGACGACATCGTCCGCTACCGGGTGACGATCAGCTTCCCGCGCATCTTCCCGCTCGGCTACCTGATGGGCTGGCCCAGCACGCAGACGCTGAGCCAGGAGACGGTGCTGCGCAACCAGCCCTATGCCGGCCGCAACATGACGACGAACCGGATCAGCGTCGCAGTCAACGGAACGGTGACCCAATGCTGAAGCCCTCGCCGCTTGCCCTCCGCTTCGCCGGCTCGCTCCGCGATTGCCGCAGCGGCGTCGCCTTCCTGGAGTTCGCCTTCGCGCTGCCGGTCGTGCTGGCGCTCGGCCTGCTCGGGCTCGAGACCGCCAATTATGCGATGTCCAACCTGCGCGTCAGCAACATCGCGATGCTGACCGCCGACAATGCCGCGCGCGTGCGCGAGTCGATCGACGAGGGCGACATCGTCGAGCTGATGACCGGCGCGAAGATGAGCGGCAGCAACATCAATTTCGCGCAGAACGGGCGGATCATCCTGACCGACCTGGAGCGGCACTCCACCGCGAACCTCCAGTGGGTCCGCTGGCAGCGCTGCGACGGCGCGCTCAACCACACCGCCACGCCGGCGGCGCTGCGGCCGATGACCTCTGGCGGCACCGTGATCAGCAACGGCACCGAAATCTACAATAGCGACCGCTTCACGGCGTCGAGCAACCCGAGCAGCGAGGCCAAGGCGTCGCTGACCCAGGTCGGCAGCGGCAGCAACGTGATCTCCGCCGCCGCCGGCACCGCGGTGATGGTCGTCGAGGTCGCCTACAACTACCAGCCGGTCATCCCGAACAGCTTCCTGACGGGCCGGCGGATCACCTATGTGAGCGCGTTCAACGTGCGCCAGCGGACCGACCAGACCCTGCGCAACATCAACCGCATCACGCCGAAGAGCTGCAACACCTTCGCCGCCTGACATCGGGCGCGGCCTCGGCTAGGCTGGCCGCATGAGCCAGCCGATCAGCGTCGACGTGCCCCACAATCTCGGCGCCGCCGAGGCGCGACGGCGCATCCAGGCCAATCTCCACAAGCTGGAGGGCAAGCTGCCGGCCGGCGCGACCGTGACTCCGGCCTGGGAGGGCGAGCGGCTGCGGCTCGACGTCGCGATGCTCGGCCAGCAGGTTCAGGCGAACCTGGAGGTCTTCGACACGCGCGTCACCATCACCGTCCTGCTCCCGCCCGCGCTCGCTTTCTTCGGCGAGGCGATCAGGGCAGGGCTGCGCCAGTCCGGCGCCGCCCTGCTCGAGGACCGGACGAGGACGGACTAGCGTCGACGGCGCGGGGGCGGGCCCTCGGCGCGGGTCAGCGAGCTGATCCGGCAGCGCTCGCCGCTGCCGACGATCAGGGTCGACGTATTGTCCAGCGTGCTGCCGTTGAAGCGCGTGTCGAAGCCGATCCTGAGCGCGGCCGGCAGGCTGATGCAGGGGCCGTTCAGCTCGGCCCGGTACCAGCGCCGGTGGGTGCCCTGCAGATAGACGACATCGTCGCCGACGGGGCGGAAATTGCGGATCGTCCCGAAGGACGCGAACGGAATGCGGACCTGCTCGGCCTGCGCGTTCGGCGCGGAGACGCGCTGCGCTTCCAGGGGATGCGCCGTGGCCGGTACGGCGGCGGCGAGCAGAGCGGCGGTGAGAGGCAGAAACAGACCCTTCATGGCGCATTCCTCCTGCAATGGTAGCCTTGCCTGGACGGGCCGGGCTGAACGGCGGCTGACCGAGGCTTGCCACGCCCGGGCGGGGCGCTAACCTCCCGCCGTCCTAGGAGAGGAAGCGGATGCGCCATATTGCGGTGATCGGGTCCGGGCCGGCCGGCTATTACAGCGCCGAGGCCCTGCAGAAGCTCTATGGCGACGAGGTCCGCATCGACGTGATCGATCGCATGCCCGTGCCCTATGGCCTGATCCGCTTCGGGGTCGCCCCGGACCACCAGTCGATCAAGGCTGTGCAGAAGCGTTACGAGAAGGTCGCGCTCTCGGACAATGTCCGCTTCTGCGGCAACGTGCTGGTCGGCCGCGACGTCTCCATCCCCGAGCTGCTCTCGCTCTACGACGCGGTGATCCTCGCCACCGGCGCGCCGGCCGATGCGCCGCTTGAGATACCGGGCGGGGACCTGCCCGGGGTGATCGGCTCGGCCGGCTTCGTCGGCTGGTATAACGGCCATCCGGAATTTGCCGGCCTCGCCCCGCCGCTCCATGTCGAGACGGCGGTGGTGGTCGGCAATGGCAATGTCGCGCTCGACGTCGCCCGGATCCTGTCCAAGACGCCGGCCGAGTTCGTCGGCTCGGACATCGTCGCCCATGCCTTCGAGACGCTGGGCAATGCCTCGATCCGCACGATCCACATCCTCGGCCGGCGCGGCCCGCACCAGATCGCGATGACCCCGAAGGAGCTGGGCGAGCTCGGCCATCTCGAGGCGGCGGCGCCGCAGGTCGACCTCGAGGACTTCCCGCCCGAGATGGACGATGCCCTGCTCGAGCCGGGGCAGCGCAAGTCCGTCACCCATTTGCGCGAATTCGCCTCGCTGCCCCGGGACAAGCCCAAGACGGTGATCTTCGACTTCTTCGCCAGGCCGGTTCGGGTCGAGGGCGACGGCCGGGTCGAGCGGATCGTGGTCGAGAAGACGCGGCTCGACGAGCGCGGCGCGGCGGTCGGCACCGGCGAAACCTACGAGATTCCCTGCGGCCTGATCGTCACCTGCATCGGCTACAAGACGCCGCCGATCGAGGGCGTGCCCTATGAGAAGGATCGCGGCCGCTTCGCCAATCATGAGGGCGTCGTCGGCGGCGGCCTCTATGCGGTCGGCTGGGCGCGGCGCGGGCCCTCGGGCACGATCGGCACCAACCGGCCGGACGGCTACGAGGTGGCGGAGAAGATCCAGGCCGATCTCGCCAGCGTCACCGGCCGCAAGGAGGGCCGGGCGGGGCTCGACAAATTGCTCGCCGCGCGCAATGTCGATCTCGTCACCTTCAGGGACTGGCAGAAGATCGAGGCGGCCGAGGCGGCGCGCGCCCGCGAGGGCAGCCCGCGCGAGAAGTTCGTCGCGATCGAGGACATGCTCGGCGCCCGCAACGGATAGGACATAAATGAGCACCGAACCGACCAAGACCCCGTCCGCCCCGTCCTCCGGTCCGCAAGGGCTGCTGATGGGCGGCGTCATCCTCGTTCTCGTCGCGCTGGGCGCCATCGTCTGGCTGATCGTCAGCGGAACGGGCGCCTCGCCGGCGAACAATACGGCCGAGGCCGCCACCAACGGCGCCGCCCCCGCCGCCAGCGCCATGCCGAACCGCGGCCGGCTGCTGCCCTCGGGCCTCAGGATCGAGACGATCCGCGAGGGCAGCGGGCCGCTCGTCACGCGCACCGATACGCCGCTCGTCCGCTACGAGCTGCGCGTCGCCGGCCGCGACCAGGTGATCGAGAGCAATTTCGATCAGCCGCAGCCCATCCCGATGCCGCTCGACGCGGTCATCCCGGGCTTCGCCGAGGCGCTGACCCAGATGCGCCCGGGCGGCGAGGCGCGCTTCTGGGTGCCGCCGAACCTCGGCTATGGCGCCAATACCCAGCCCGGCGCGCCGTTCGGGCCGAACGACGTGCTGGAGTTCCGGGTCCGGGTCGAGGGGCTCGCTCCTGCCGGAGGGCGGAGCGGCACGCCTGCGCCGACCGGGAATGTTGCGGAGGCGCCGCCGGCCGGCAACAGCGCCCGTTAGGGCCGGGGCAGATCGGCATTGCCAAACGTTTCTTGGCGAAAGATAGTCGTCGCGCTTGGTCTTTCCGGGGGGGCGACGAAGTGCGCGGGGGATCAGTTCGGTTTTTTACTTCAGCTTTTGCTGTTGATCCGCGAGGCGGCGCGTGAGCACTGTACCGCCGCCCAATCTCGGTCCGCTGGCGAAGCCGATCCGGAACTGGGGCAATGACGATCTGCTGCTGAGCGACGAGGCGCTGCAGGCCTTCAGCCGGGAGCATCCATCGGCCGTCCCCGTGTTCAGCTGGCAGGCCCTGCGGGATCTGTTCAGCGAGCATGAGAAGGTCGCCAACAGCTTCCGCACGAAGAACCGGGCGCGGGGGCTGATCGGCGCCGCCTGCGGCTTTTCGAGCCTGCTGATCACGGCCCTCACTCCGGTGGTCGCCACCCAGGATGGGCGTGCTGCCTGGGGGCTGGGCCTGGCTGCAATCATCCTCGCCCTGGCCGGCGGCGTCATTGGCTATTCCGGCGTGCTGATCGGGCGCAGCAAATGGACCTGGCTCAGCCATCGCTTTCTGACGGAGCGGAGCCGCCAGCTCCACTTCCAGTTCATCGTCAACAATATCGGGCTCGCGGCACAGGTCGTGGCCGGCGATACGGCGGCCAGGACGGCATGGGACGATCTGCGCGCCGACACGATGAGGCGGTTCATGCAGCGCGTGAGCCGGGACCGGGAGATGTCCCTCGAGCGCATGCGGGAGGACATAGCCGAGGACAATCCCTGGCTGGAGCCGAACTGGGCGACTCCCTCCCGCGTGCCGCCAAAGTCGGCTGCGCTGGACAAGGTCTTCGCGCTGCTGGACCAGCAGCGTTTCGGCATCCAGATCGACTATACGCAGCGCAAATTGCCAAGAAGAAGCATCCACTCCCCGCGCATCCGGCTCACGGTCCTGCGCTGGACGATGGAGGCGCTGACCGTCTCGGCGCTGGCGCTGGCCGTCGCTCTCGGCGTGCTGCTGCTGGGTGGTGCGATGCCGTCGACCGAGGCGGTGCGCATCATCGTCGCGATCAGCGGCGGCATGACCGCCGCGGTGATGACGTTGAGGATGCTGGAGGAGGGGCTGCAGCTGCGGGCCGAGGCCGAGCGCTACGAATGGTATCTGGCCGCAGTGAAGCTGCTCGAGGGTCGCTATGATGTCGCTTCGACAGCGCGGAAGGTGGAGCTGCTGCGCGACATGGAGAGGCTGTCCTACCAGGAGTTGCGCCGATTCACCGACAGCTTCGCCAACGCCCGTTTCGTGATGTGAGGCGGGCCGCCCCAGCCTTGCCAAGCCGGGCCGCCTGCCTATAGCCTTGCCGCCGGCACTATGAGGGGCGCATGGCCGGCCACGTCTTCATCAGTCACGGCTCGGAGAATAGCGACGAGGCCAATGCGCTCTGCGCCTTCATCGAGGCGCGGGGCGTCAAATGCTGGATCGCGCCGCGCGACGTCAGGCCCGGCATCGATTATTCGGAGGAACTGCAGGGGGCGATCGAGAATTGTGCGGCCTTCGTCGTCCTGGTCACCGACATGGCGAACAAATCGCCTTATGTCCGCGCCGAGACCGAGATGGCCTTTTCCTGCCACAAGCCGATCTTCCCGGTGCGGCAGGCGGACATCAAGCCCGCCGCGGGGCTCGCGCTCTTCCTGAAGATCCGCCACTGGACCGACGCCTTCGGCAAGCATCGCGACGCGGCTATGGACCGGCTGGCGCTCGAGCTGCAGACCGTCGTCGGTATCGCCCCCTCGGCGCCGGTGCCGGTGCCCGCTCCGCCACCGATCGCCGCCGCGCCTCCGCCTTTGGCAGCGGCGCCGGCGCAGGAGCGGCCGGCGGCGGCCGGATCGCGGGCGGGGCGACGGCTGACGGGCGGGCAGGCGGTGCTGCTTGCCCTGCTCGCTGTCGTGCTGGTCGGCGGCGCGATTTTCCTGGCGACACGTCCGGGACAGAAGCCGGATCAGAATGTTGTCGCGGAGCAGCCGGTCTCGCCGCGCGTCGGCGACAATCCCGCCGCCAACACGACCCGCATGGCGCCGGTGCAGACCTTCGATCCCGTCGTCCCGAACGGCGAGATCGACGAGCAGGCGATGCGCAACGCGCTGAACGAGGCGCGCAACCTGCTCGAGCAGGGCCGCGATCCGATCGGCGAGGCGCTCTCCGTTCCGAGCCAGTGAGGCGCGCTGCCCCGCCCTCAGCAAAGGCCGCTTGCGCTCCCGGAAACCCCTCCCTATAGACGCCCGGCCCCGCGGGCCTTCATGAGGCCCCGCGTATCGGTCGGGGAGTAGCTCAGCCTGGTAGAGCACTGTCTTCGGGAGGCAGGGGCCGGAGGTTCGAATCCTCTCTCCCCGACCAAATACGTTTTGTCGTTTAATTTCAACGACTTACGATGACAACGAGCGGGGCGACTGTAACAGCTTTCCGTAACAGTCGCGGTGAGCGGCCACGCCCAGAAAAATATCCCGAGGACCGCGCTCCTCGACCTTTCGAAGCGCGTGCTGACGACCTACATGCCGCCCTCCCGATACGCCTTCAACTCGCATGACCTACAAGAAGCTTTCTCCCCGCCGCTTGGCGCACCTTGCCGGTCCGCGCCGAGGGAAACCGCCCGTTCGAGCACAGACCCGGGAGGTCCGTCAGCTGGTCGATGACGAGCACGAGCTGTTGCAATCGCTTATCCGGGACGCGGACGTCAGACGGGCCTTCTGGCGCGGCGCGGGCCGTCAGCTTGAGCCGCTCGTAGTATGGACGGATTTTGACCACACCTATCTTCACACCGAGCTGAACCCGAAACACCTGCGACCATGGGAAGACCTGAGCGAGTATCTGAAGATGCAGCTCGGGTTCCTCGTGTGCATGGAGTTCGGCGGATATAGCTTCACGGTGAACTTGCCGGAACCGTTGGTGGCGGACTGGAAGCAGCATGGTCGGTCTGTCGAACGCATGATCCAACGGCGCCTGGGGGAACAGCTCAAGGCCTCTGGGCTGGTCGAGCTACCCTATGCCTACGCGATTGAAACTCGCTCCAAGAGCACGAAGTCACGGACGCACCTTCATCTCTATGGCTTCTTCCTCGCTGAGGATCCGCTTGTCTCCGTCCGGTTCAAGGTGGCCGCCGAGAATGGTCTGCGCCGCCTCCATGGTCGGCTGGTCGGCAAGGGCTCGGATGTGGATGTCGAGAGGTCCTATGACGTGGACACCGGCGATGGCCGCGGTCGAGGCCGGTGGGTCGGCTACTACCTAAAGAGCGTTGAACGCTGGGACGCTCGGGTTCCCGGCCGCCGGCTATACATGAGCCGACCCCTTACCCAGGCAGCACGCGAGTTCTGGGAGCTGCTGCGCATGGATGTCGTAGTGGAGGTGCCCTGACCGCTGCTGACACGCATGACGGTGGGCAACGCAGTCAACCTAATGAAGCCACCCGCATGCCATCGACCGGGCTGTCAGAACCTCATTATCGTCAACATGAGATCGGGGTTACCGAATGAAACTCTATACCGCTCAAATCAGCGCGACAGGCGAAGAGCTCTGCATCGCAGCGCGCACTATGAACCATGCCGCGGACGTGTTCGTCACCTTCTGGATCGCGCGCACTGGGGACGCGCCCGGCCAGTTCTACATTAGCGATGGGGCTCCCAGTGAATACCAGAACAATGTCGTGGTCGAGGCTGTGGCCCAAGGTGAAGGGTCAGGGGTTATCGTGCGTCAGAATGACGGTTCGATGTTCTTCGACCCGGCGATGGGACGCTGAACATGGGAAAGCGTCGCCAGAAGCGATCGAAGGGCTCGGTGGTCTATAACGTCTACAGGGTCGTCAGCCCTGCCCACGAGACGCAAATCGTGTTTGCTGGGGGTATTTGGGGCGCGGTGGGCGTGTTGCTGCAATGGCGAGCAGCAATGGGGATCGGTGAAGTGCCCTTCACGATTGATCCAAATTGGGCAGCGACGCTCTGCCGGATTGGGCGGCAGCACATCGATGAAGCCCGAGCGGCGTGTCGCGGGCCTTGCCTAGGTGTGCGCTACCGTGCGGATGATGGCTGGGGCCTCGCCGAGCCGCCCTACGACCCCGACGAGGGCCTTTGGGCGCCCGGATGAACGGCCGCTCATTAGGCGTCTCGCGAGAGCCTTGCCTGAAATTGGTATTCCATTTTCGTGCAAGGTGCGCGCTCGCTGGCGAAGCTTGGCGAACCGCGCCTACTACAGGAAGGCAGCGCGCGCGGAGCAATGCGAAAGTCGGCGGATTTCGCTGCTGACATTCTCACCCGCGCTGTTTACGGTGCATTGGAACAAAGAGGGGACGAAATGTCCGCAAGCCTGTCTCCCTTCGCCGCAAAGCGAGTTGGAACGCTCAACAAGTTCTATACGCGGGCCGAGATTGGCGAGCTTCTGGCGACGGAGCTCGGGTCGATCACACCTCGATCTGCGGTTGATCTCGGGGCCGGAGAAGGATCGCTCTCCCTCGCAGTAGTTCGAAGATGGCCACACTTAAACGTCACCACCGTTGACATTGACGACGCCTGCGTTGGTGCCCTTCACGAGCGGCTCCTTAGCGAAGGCGTTCAGTCTCACACGCATCGAAGACTGGACATCCTCGACGACGATTTGCCCGCGCATTTAGATCAGGCTCCGTTTGACATCGCAGTTTGTAATCCGCCCTTCTATCGACCGAAGTGGGACCGGGCGTTCGCGCGCATCCTTCAAGCGGCGGATTTCGCGGAGGCATGCCCTGCGGTCACCGACGTAACTGCGGAAATCCTGTTCTTTGCGCAAAACCTCCGTCTGGTTCGAGAGGGTGGAACACTGGCCCTAATCGTCCCTGCTGGGCTCGCCACAGGCTGGAGCGCGGTCGCATTTCGACGAGCTATCCTCGAGAAGCATACGCTCAGGACAGCCATCCAGCTTCCGCCATACTCCTTCGCGGATACAGAAGCTCACTGCTTCATATTGATCCTCACCAAGGGTCAAGCGGATCCTCAGGAGATCAAGCTCTTGCGGATGGATGACCGCAACGAGGTCTCTGACGCCCTTTGGATTGACCGGCCAGCCGCAGTGAAACGGCTAGACTGGAGCTACCATGCCGCTCACCGTGAATCGCGGGATGCGTCGTTTACCCTCCGTGAGCTAGGTGCGCAGGTTCGTCGAGGATCTATCACTACGGTTGAAAGGAGAGCCGCGAGCTATCCGGTGTTTCACACTGGAGACTTTCCGTCGCCTGGCGAATTGGTTGCCCTGCCTGAGGTCGCTGGGAAGTTCCTAGGCTCGAGGTTAGTGATCGCGCAGACGGGCGACATTTTGATGGCGCGGGTTGACCGAGACCTGCATCAAAAAATTACCATGGCCGCGGCTGGCGAGGCGGCGATCACGGATTGCCTCTACCGGGTCCGTCTCCCCGAGGAACACCGAATGCGCGCTTTCAAGGCATTATCTTCCGCTGACGGAAGGGAACGCATTCGGGCCGTTACAAAAGGTGTTGGAGCGCGCCTGCTTGGCAAAGGCGAATTGCTCGATCTCCCGCTTTTTCCCCAGCCCTAGGGTTCACCGAAATACCCCTTGAGAAACTGGAGCGCCTCGCGCTTGTCGCGCTCGCCAACAGATTGAAGGATCCCCAGCACGTTGATCTTTCCGGTGCCGGAGTCCCAATAGTTCTTCTTCATCACCTGGTGGCGACCGCATAATGCCTGCCAGCAAGCGGGATCATCGGGATCGGCGTTTGGATTGATCGAATGTGGGGTGACGTGATCCGGCGTCAGCTTGACCGTGCCGCCACCGATAGGGTCGCGGTCTCCTTCTCTTAGGCCGCAACGTTGTCCATCCTCAGTCCACTCGCAGGCGTCGCCGGCGCGCTGCAATACCGCGCTCCAACAAGGCCGAGAAGCAACGGTCCGCCTGCTTGCACGTTCGCGTCGTTCAGCGTGAGGCATGACATACTCTTGCGGCGCCAGCTGCTTCCAATCGCGCCAAGATAGAATCGTATATCCCTTGTCCGTTCTGAGTTCAGACAGCCGCTGATGCCAATTTTCAGGAGCGCGGCCGGTCTTCGGATCGATGGCTGCTTTGATTATCTGGTCGCGAGTTACCACCAGGCCGATGTTGTTCAAGAACAGAGCTTCAATACGTTGGCTGACCGTCTTCTGGTCGTAGTGGCCCTCATCATCGCTGTAGACCTTCTCCGCTGGAATCATGCCTAATGTCCTCCGGCCGGAGGGATGGCAGGCGCGGACGTTCAAGTCCATCGCGATAGCGAGCTGGACTCGCACTACCCCTCGAAGGGCCAAACACGCGCCGGGGGTAGGACCATGTCTGTGGAAACTGGGGACATTCCCGTAATCGGCGTTGACCGTGTCGCGCTCGCCATGTAGCAAGTTCTCCAAATGTTCAGGTTCGTGGCGTCGCTCGGCACCCATCTGACATTCCTTCAGGTGAGAGAATATGTCGCTCGCGGGAGAGAAGATCGATACGATGGGCGCTGCAGTCGAGGGGCGCGCGATGTCCATTGCCGATCTATCTGAAGCGGAGTTCGTATCGATCCTTCAGCGGCATTTGTCGCCGAGCAGCCCGATTAACGAGCTACAGCTCTTGAAGGGTCGCGCCGATCAGGTCGAACAGATTAGGCGGGCGTTCCATTCTCCAGGTCGTCAGGTCTTCATCCACGGAGATCGTGGCGTCGGGAAGAGTTCGCTCGCGATTACGATGGGAAACTACTTGTGCGGAGACGCGCGTCGTCCCGTTCAGGTCGCCTGCAACGGCCAGACCTTCTTTAGCCTCATCCGCGACATCGGCAACCAGCTGCTTAACTTTACACCGGCCTCGCCCAGCCGGCTCAGCAGGGGTTCCGTCGGCGTCCAGAGCTTCGGCATATCCGCGACGCTGGAGTCTCAGCTACAGACTCGCGCTGTTCCCGAGCTATCGTCCTTGAACGAAGCTTTATCGGTCATTCGCTATTGCGCCGACCTGTCGTTCGAAGAGCCCGTCATCATCGTCGATGAGTTCGACAAAATCTCAGGCCCTGAGGACCGCGAGATGTTCGCCGACTTTATTAAGCAGCTCGGGGACCAACGTGTTCCGGTCAAGGTCTTCTTCACCGGTATCGGGCAATCGCTGGATGGGCTACTGGCGGACCATCACTCTTGCTACCGATACCTTGCGTCGGTTCACCTGAAGCCGCTGCCTTGGCAAGGTCGTCTCGACATTATCGATGACGCTGCCTTTGCTCTCGGTATCGAGGTGGACCCCGCATCAAGATTTCGGATCGGTGCCCTGAGCGACGGTTTCCCGCATTATATCCATCTCGTCTGCGAGAAGCTTTTTTGGCGCGCGTTCGATGACGAAAGCCAGGTCAAGGCCACGACACCAGACATGTATATCGACGCCGTCCACGACGCCGTCCGAGACATAGAGCCAACGCTGGAGAAACTCTATGAGGAGGCGACGCAGAAGTATAACGACGACTATCAGTCGGTGCTCTGGGCAGTGGCCGACCACCACGAGTTCAAGAGGCGCAGCGTGGACATCTACACGAGCTACTGTGACATCATGGCACAGAAGGGGAGTGAACCGCTCGATCGGACGAAATTCAACGCTCGAATGGCTTACCTGAAACAGCCAAGTCATGGCGAGATTCTGATCGGTTCTCGCCAAGGATGGTATGAGCTCCGCGAGCCGATCCTCAGGGGTTACATTCGGCTCCGTGCCGAGGCTGAAGGCATCGAGCTGGCGCAAGATCATCCACAGCAAGAGGGCGCGCGACGGTTGCGGCTCTACGGTCAGGCCAAGCTTCCCGGCGTCTAATGGACTGCCACCGGTGCGCCGAAACAAGCGGCCGCCTCCTCACATGGGTATACCCCGGCGAGACGCGCAAAGGAGACACCGGCCTCTTACACCGTGTGTCTCGATAGGGTTGACTCCGTCATTTTGGAACAGCATGACGAGATGGTCTAGAAGCTATTGAGACAGGAGTAGGCCATGTTGGTCGGGTATGCGCGAGTCAGTTCGGTCGGTCAGTCGCTTGAGGTTCAGCTTGAAGCGCTCACCGCAGCCGGGTGCGAGAAGCTATTCTCGGAGAAGCGGAGCGGCACCAGCACCGACGGTAGGGACGCTCTGTCCGACGCGCTGTCATTCGTTCGTGATGGAGATACGCTGGTCGTAACGCGCCTCGACCGCCTAGCTCGTTCAGCCGGTGATCTGCACAACATCGTCAAGCAGCTGACTGCGAAGCAGGTCTCGTTCCAATGCCTGCAACAGGCAGGAATGGACACCACCAGCTCGACAGGAAAGCTGCTCCTCGGTGTGCTCGCGTCGATCGCCGAGTTCGAGGCTGACATCCGCCGCGAGCGTCAACGCGAGGGTATCGATCGCGCCAAGGCGGCCGGGGTCTACAAGGGCCGCAAACCCACCGTGGACCCTGCCGCGGTGCGAGCGCTGCGCGACGAAGGTCTAGGGGGCAGCGAGATCGCGAAGCGCCTCGGGATCGGTCGC
The DNA here is from genome assembly GCF_035626655.1 of Allosphingosinicella sp. Classification (GTDB taxonomy): domain Bacteria; phylum Pseudomonadota; class Alphaproteobacteria; order Sphingomonadales; family Sphingomonadaceae; genus Allosphingosinicella. The sequence continues at coordinate 68,417 of NZ_DASPNF010000019.1, read as the reverse complement.
GCCAGTGTGTATCGAGCATTGGGCGGGTAAGGCCGCGCTCCGCACGCTCTCAGCCGGTTGCAAGAGAAAGTCCTAGACCCCGGCGAGCCCTGCCACCCGGATGGCGCCTAACAGGCGCTCCGCCGCGTGATCACCCATCCACCGGGTCTGATCTGGTTGTAGTTTTGTTGTATGTTTGTTGTGTGAAAACGGCCTCTCTTGCGAGAGCCATTAACCGGGGAATCCCATTTTCCGCAGATTTCCGCCATTTTTCGACGTTGACGAAAATTGACCGTGGTTGACTCATTCAACTAGGTGGGCGTCCGCTTACGACCCATTGCGGACGTTCAGCGAAGAGACGTAAAGTCGCGCCATGTCTGAACCGACAGCTTTGGTGCGATGTGGCGTGATCTCGATTGCGCTTGGGTGCCTTGCTATCGGCGCGACCCCGGCCAACGGCCGCACATGGCCCGGAAGCTGGTGCCAAATGCCCGCTTCTCAGCATCACTGGACAGCCCCACAGGCGCGCGAGCGCGACGACATAAATGTGTCCTATATCAGGAGGAGCGAACTGGCCGGGGCATTGCGGCGGCTGAGCCGGCAATCTGTCATCCGGATTCAACCGCAGGAATTTCGGCGCTTAGCTCGCGACAGTGAGCCTCCTTCCAATCGCTTCCTGTATCTAGCGCGTGCGGGAGTGCAGACGCGGATCGGGATGCCCGAAAATGAGTTCTTCGATGTGGCCGAGAATGCGGGCCACCAGGTTACCGATCGCGGCTTCCCCGACGGCTTCAAGATCGTCTCCTTGATGATGTCAGGATATATCGCGAACCGTAGAAAATACGCGGTGCTGCTTGCCTCACCGGAGCGCATACCTGCTCTAACCGTTCACTGCCTAGGCGGCACATAGTCAGGCTTGGCTGACTGGAGAGATGTCCGCTTTCCACCCTTAGCTGCCGGGCAGCTAACGACCCATTGCAGACGTTGGCTTTGTGACTGTATCCATGCGGCCGCGATGAAGCCAAGGAAGCATCCGGCTCGTGGAGCGGTCAAATGACACCGGAGGGCAAGCGCGCGCGAGCGCGGCGCATTCGAGAGTGCGCTTTAGGCTTCGAAGATGAAATCTCGCGAACCATGATCGAACTGGCCGAGACTCTGGAGGTCGCCGCCGCACAGCAGGAGGCGGCAGAAGCTGACGCGAGAGCGCAGCGCAATCAATCCGGCAAGCAACGTTCCGCCTGAACGATTCCGACCTTTCTCCTCCCCTGCCAGACCTCGATGCGGTGCTTGTGGCCGTCCATGCGTGCCTGTTCTAGTGCCGCTCCATCTGTGTCAGCATCTATATATCCCGGTCCCAAAGAATATGGCCCTCTTCGTTGAGCAGATAAAGTCGATAATCGGGCATGTCGCAGCCTCGCCAGCTGAGTGAACATACCCGTTACAGGGCCGTTGCGATAGCGGTATCACGCTGTCATTCCCCTTCGCTCGGAGGCGCTCGCATCTGCTCAATCTCTTTAGTGCCACGCTGTTCGAGCCCGATCAGAGCGTTGCGAGCCTCACTGTTCGACTTGATCAACTCGTCGAGCTTCACCTGAAGGGCGGCCCCGTCTCGATCTTGAGTCGCCTGGAGCACCGGAAGAAGGAGGAGCGTCACAATACTAATGAGGAGGTTCGCGCCGGCCAGCCATTGGGGGTTTGCGCTGAAATAGGCTGCCACGCCTAGCGCGGCGAGGACTAGACAAATGCCAAACATCGCTATGCTGCCGGCAAAGCGCGCGCAGCCCGTGGTGAAGCGGTCAAACACCCTAACGAAACCTGGCCATGACGCGCTTCACCGTCGCGATTGACGAAGCGGTGATGCCCCGATCGAGAACAGCAACCGGGCTCGCGCGCAACAATGCTAAAGGGCCATCGGCCGGGGGTCCGGCTCTTCCTCGGGAGCTGACACCTTACCAAGGCCCAGATAAGCCGGGTCGAGCCGTGCCACTTGGAGAAGCCTCTGCATATCTGGAATTCGCAGAGTGCGTCCGCCCTGCACGATCAAGCCATCGCGCCTGAGCAGCTGGAGCATCCGATTAACATGGACCGGCGTGAGCCCAACCAATTCTGCCAGGTCGCTCTGCGTTATCAGGAAAGGACAGCTATCATTTTCCGTGTAGCCACGTGCCTGCATCCGCAAGAAGATCTCCGCGAGGACATGCGCGAGACGCTCGTGGGCGGGTTTGGTCCCGATCGCGGTTGTGAGCTGTCGAAGCATTGCCGCCTGAAGCAGTTCCTGCCGCCAGACGGCGCGTGCAAGTGCCGGGTGCCCCTCGGTCAGCCCGTCGAACAGCTCGCGCGGCAGGCAGGCGAGCCGAACCCGAGATAGGGCCATTACGGAATAATCGAGAACGCCCGTGTGCGATACGCCGCTGTCGCAGAGATCGCCCGGCAGGAAGATCGTGTGAAGCTGCCGGGGGCCATGGCTAAGCTGTGTGTATGACGCCGCCCAGCCGTCAATGACCATGGTTACATAAGGAGACCGCTCGCCCTTGCGAAGAATGTCGTGGCGCTGACCCGCGCCGACTTCCTGAGCGGAGCCTCTCGCGGAGCCCTCGAAGAAAGCCTGATAGATCAGCTTGCTTAGCATCGGACCGGTTCAACGAGCACTTTAACATATTGGTTCCGAAACGATCCGGTGGCGCACGCCATGCCCCTCCAAAACTGCGATGATCTTCCTAATCTATGTTGTGGAACATGTGGCCACTAAGCTAAAGCAGTTCCATCGCTGGCACTCACTCGGTAGCCAGCGACTGAGAGACCTGAGCACCCGCCATCGACGGGAGAGCCCATGCCAGATCCGAGGAAGTCCGCGCTGGAACCAATGCTCCGCAAACTCGAATATGGGGCATTCCTGAACGGGGAGGACCGGGATGCGCTGCTCTCGCTCCCGCATATGAACAAGACCGTCGAAGCCCACACTTATATTCTTCGCGAGGGCGATAAGCCGACCCACGCCTGCCTGATGCTGAGCGGCCTCACCTACCGCCACAAGATCGTCGCGAACGGGGCGAGGCAGATCGTCTCTCTCCATATGGCCGGCGATCTTGTCGATCTTCAAAACGCATTGCTTGGAACGGCAGATCATCATGTGCAGGCGCTGACGCGGTCCGACGTGGCGTTCATCCCTTTAGAGGCCATCAAGAATATCGCTTTCGACCGTCCGGCCATCGGTCAGGCTATGTGGTATGACACGCTGGTCGACGGCTCCATCTTCCGCGAGTGGATCGCCAATGTCGGTCGACGCGACGCCCGCACGAGACTGGCCCATCTGTTCTGCGAATATGCCCTGCGAATGGAGGCGGCTGGCCTCGGTGATCATAACGAGTGGGAACTCCCGATGACCCAGGAGGTCCTTGCCGATTGCACGGGTTTAACTCCGGTCCACGTCAACCGCATGTTGAAGAGCCTGGAGCAGGACGGCCTGATCAGCCGCACCCGCAGGTCTGTCACCGTGCGCGATTGGAAGGCCCTTGCCGCCGCTGGCGATTTCCAAAGCGCATATCTCCATTTGCCTGCGCATAAGCTCGCGCTGACTCAATGACTGCTTTCCACTCGCAGCGGCCGGTCAGCTTTCGACCCAAAGCAGACATTCAACTAATCTTCTGAAGATCGTTCAGGAGTGATCGTGCGGCAGTCCCGAGAGGGCGGTTCCGCTGATGAACGACATAAATGGGTATCGATCCGGGCAGGACCGCGGGATCATCTATCGGCAATCGCTTCAGTGCGCCGCTCTTCAGATACTGCTTCACGACGTGGAGCGGCATGGTCGCCCAGCCGAACCCGGCGATCAGGAAGTCCAGCCGCCTCCCCAGATCAACGAACCGCCAGACACGCGGGCTGACGACGCTGTAGCTTGGCCCGCCCTGGTTCTCAGGGTCGGTCAGCACGAGTTGCACATGCTCGGCAAGCACCTCGCGTTCCAGCCGCCGCTTCTCTTGTGCCAGCGGGTGCGAAGGCGCCGCAACCGGCACCAGTTCGATGGACGTGACGGGATAAGCCTGCAGATCCTGCGCCCGGTTCGGCATCAGCAAGCACAGGCCAAGGGTAGCGGCTCCCGACCTCACCCGCCTTTCCGCACCCCCCAAAGCTTCCGTGAACAGGGTGACCGCCAAGTCCGGAAACCGCGCCTGTAATGCCGCGAGGCTCTCAATCACGGGCTCGCTCGGAACCATATTGTCGACGGCGAAGGTGAGTTCCGGCTCCAATCCTTCGGCAATTGCGCTGGCGGTTCGCTCGAAAAGCTCGGCCTGCCAGAGCACCTGGCGCGCCTGGGAAGCGAGCGCGCGTCCCGCCTCTGTCAGCACCGGCGCACGTCCCGATCGATCGAACAGCTGGACCCGCTGCATGTTTTCCAGTGTCTGCACCGCGTGGCTGATGGCTGATTGCGCGCGTTGGAGCTTCCTTCCAGCCGCGGAGAAGCTTCCCGTCTCTTCGATCGTAACCAGCACCCGCAGCTGGTCTAACGTCAATGTCCCGAGCACTACCTATCTCCGTAATAGATGGATCGCATCGATTTTTTATCTCTCACGCAGCATGTCTGTCGAGCCTATCTCCCGTTCAACAAAGAATACGGAGACGTTCGATGACCACCCATTCTACCACCGCCACGGTGCCTACGAGCAACGCCAGCCGCTACCTTCAGCAGCTCTGCAAGCACTGGTCGCACAACCTGGCGGTGACGTTCACGGCTCAAGAGGGGACGATCACCTTCCCCGCGGATGTGCGTGGAAAAAGCTTCCCTGGGGAAGCCACCGTGACCCTTCAAGCGCGCGAGACCGCTTTGGACGTGCTTGTGGAGGCTACGGCTCCCGATCAGCTCGAGGGTCTGAAGGGGGCCGTTGCAAGCCACCTCGACCGCTTCGCCTTTCGTGAAGCGCCGCTCGCTTTCGACTGGTGCTGAACTCCGAGAATTTGGAGAAATATGATGACGACACGTCTGCCCACCTATTTCATCAGTCATGGCGGCGGCCCCTGGCCCTATCTGGATGGCCCGTTCCGCCGCATGTTCGATCAGCTGGAACAGTCGCTGGTCGATATTCGCCGTGAACTCGGCGATGCGCCTCGAGCGGTGCTCGTCATCTCCGGCCATTGGGAGGAGAAAGGCTTTGCCATTTCCTCCAGCCAACAGCCGGGGATGGAATATGATTATTCAGGCTTCCCGCCGCACACCTACCAGATCAAATACAAGGCGCCCGGCTCCCCCGAGCTGGCTGCACGCGTTCAGGAGCTGCTGGCGGACGGTGGCATCCCCGCCCGCCTCGATCCGCAACGCGGCTTCGACCACGGAACTTTCAGCATAATGAAGCCGCTCTATCCGGGCGAGGATATTCCGTTGGTCCAGCTCTCTATCGATGTTGGCTACGATCCCGAAGTTCACCTGCAACTCGGACGGTTGCTGACGCCGCTGCGGGACGAAGGTGTGCTGATCATCGGAAGCGGCCTCAGCTATCATAATCTGACGGATGCGAGGAGCAGCGAAGGCATGGAGCCGTCACGCCAGTTCGATCAGTGGCTTCGGGAAACCTTGGTTCGCTCATCTTCTGAAGAGCGAACTGACCGGCTCATGAAATGGGAGCAAGCGCCCCTCGCCAGAGCTGCTCACCCGCGAGAGGATCATCTTATCCCGCTGATGGCCGTGGTCGGTGCTGCCGAGGATGAGCCTGGTGCGGTCGTATACCACCAGAAGGATTTGTTCGGCGGCATCACTGCCTCAAGCTTCCGCTTCGGCAATGTCCCGACCGCTCACTGAAACAACGGAAACAGGAGAAACAAAAATGTCCAAGCTCGACAAATGGTCTCCGTATGCTCTCGCGGCTCTACGGATCATGACCGCCTTGCTGATGCTCCAGCATGCTTTCATGAAGTTCTTCGCCTTCCCCGCCCCCATGCCCATGCCAGGCCCTCTTCCAGGCATCATCGTCGCATCAGGGGTAATCGAGCTGGTGACCGGAACGCTCATTGCTTTGGGCCTGTTCACCCGGCCTGCCGCCTTCCTGGCCTCGGGGACCATGGCCGCCGCTTACTTCATGGGCCACGCCACGCAGGGCTTTTGGCCGGTGCTCAACCAGGGGGAGACAGCCATCATGTTCTGCTTCGCTTTCTTCTACCTAATCTTCGCCGGCCCCGGCGCATGGAGCCTCGATGCGCTCCGCAACCACCGCAACAGCGACACGGCGGCCGCCTGAACCACCTCTCCCCAACCCGGATCGAAAAGGATCATGACAATGAAGATCGCAATCATCGGTGCAGGCAATGTCGGCACAGCATTGAAGACCGGCCTCTCCCGCACCGGGCACGACGTCGGCACCGTCGGCCGGGACGATAACGCCGCTCACGCCGCTCAGGCCGCAGAGCTGATCATCCTCGCCGTTCCGTTCGCAGAAGTCGGCAATGTGGCCAGTCAGCTCGGTAGCGCAGCATCTGGCAAGATCGTCATCGATGCCACGAACGCGCTCTCGCCGGCAATGGAGCTCGCGGTCGATACCTCGACCACCAGCGGTGCCGAGGAGCTTCAGAAGAAGCTACCTGAGGCGAGAGTGGTGAAGGCGTTCAACACCACGTTCGCGACCGCGATGGCAACAGGCCAGATCAACGGTGAAAAACTCGCAGGTCTGGTCGCTGCTGACGATGCTGAAGCCAAGGCGGCGGTGCTGGGTCTGGTGCAGGAGCTCGGTTTCGATCCGATCGACGCAGGTCCCCTGTCGGCAGCGAGACTTCTGGAACCGCTCGCGCTGCTCAACATCAAGCTGGGGTTCGTCCAAGGCTACGGCCCTGCCAGCGGTTTTCGCCTCGTCCACTAGGGCCAGTCTCTTCAAGGATAGCAGGATGAAAGTTGAAGGAATCACCTGGCACGCCGTTACGCTCGACGAGGGTGCCTTCGCCGCCTCAAAGAAGCTTTACACGGAGACCTTCGGCCTCACGCCGATGATGGAAATGGAAGGCGTTGCCGTTTTCCAGATGCCAAGCGGGTCGCTACTGGAGCTTTATCTCCCCACAACGGTCCCGCCTTACGGCTATAATGACAGCCTGGCCTTCGGATTCCGCGTAGACGATATCGAGGCTGCCTCTGCGGAGATTGAAGCAGCAGGCGGTGAGCTTCTCGGCCAGATCACCCGCGTTGAAGAGATGGGTTACGCTTACCGGCACTTCCGCGGTCCAGATGGCCGCGTCTACGGCCTGAACGAGCAGAAGTAGATTAGTCGGACTGAGTGTTCGCGGTGGAACCGCAGACACTCGCCCGCTCCCTGCGTGTGAATATTGAGATGAATGTCTGCCTTCCACCCATAGCGGACGTGGCAGCACTCGACTCTCCGCTCGCCCGTCATACTGGCTAATGGCGCAGCCGGCGGCTTACCTACCTCGGATGAAGGCGTCCGTGTTGACCGTCATTTCGCAATGCTGGTCGCGGCCGATTAGCTGCCAGCATCCCGGATAAATTCGGTCGTAGGCGCGCTTCTGCTCCAAAATGCCAGGAACGAACGCTGCCATGAGACCGGCCACAACAATCGCTACGGCGAGGATCCATGTCTGTTTTCGGCGAGACTGCCCCTCGCCGGTCGGCTGGGTCAATGCTTTTCGTTCCCGGGTCACCTGCGATGCATTTTCTTCCACGAGTCACTCCCCAAAATATGGAAAAGTGTCATATGGAATAACCACATATACTTCAATGGCGCATGCCGAAGACGATCTTCTCAGGCGCCAATCAGGTGGTCGTCGAAGCGCTTCGGCAAGTTCGTCGCGATGCTGGGCTCACCCAGAAGCAGCTCGCCGACCGCGTGCATCGAGATCAGAGCTGGGTCAGTCTCATCGAAGGTTCGCAGCGTCGAGTGGACGTCGTGGAGTTCATCGACATAGCGAGGGCTATGGGTGTCGATCCTTCCGAGCTGCTGACTCAGATCGCTGAGAAAATGCCGCCGAGCCGGCCCGGCTAGGTAGCGACGCTCGGCACAATAGGCGAAGCAAATGCCAACCGGGAAAGGTCACTCGTCGAGGAGACGGAGAGCTATCGCAGCCGATGCGGTAGGCTGGATTTACAACAGCAAGGCTGTTCATTCGGTCCCATGGACGCCCCAATACGTGAGCGAGTCGATCGCGGCGCGACGTTCATTGAGGTTGCCAACGTCGAGCGTCCCGTAATGACCTGTAATCGAGTTGTCGGCATGCCCGAGCAGGGCCTTCAGGACGTCCTTGTTGACCCCCTTTCGGCGGCACTCGTCGGCGAATGAATGTCGGAAGCTGTGCAAAGCCAGACCGCGTCGCTTAACTTTGATCCGGTCGAGATAGCGCTGCCAGAAGCGCGAGGGCCGATAGCTCATGTCACCACGCGGGCCGGGCTTGATCTCGGGAAAGAGCTGTGTGTGGCCGAACTGGCACGTCTGGTTGCGATAGTCGATCAACCCAAGCTCGATCAAAGTGCGATGCACAGGCACCACGCGGCGGGATGAGCTGGTCTTGAGGCTCTTCGTGACTACGCCAGCATCTTCATTGAAATCGAAGACCCAAACGCCCTCCTCTTGCCGGAGGTCCGTGCAAGTCAATTGGGCAATTTCTCCGGCGCGCGCGCCTGAATACAGGGCACAGAGCGGCAGCCAGTAGCGCCAGTCTCGCACTCGGTGATGGCCAGCGACATGCTCCTTTTGCTCATGGCACGAAGCGAAGAGCGGGCTGGAGAAGACGGCGCTCAGTTCGGCCTGAGTATAGGGCGGGTATTTCGCCTTCGCCTTGTCAATTTTGGGAAAGAACCCCCGCGTGGGATTGTCCTCGACGTATGCGTTCTCGATCATCCACACGAAGAGCGAGCTGACCGCGGAAAGCTCGCGCGCGACTGTGCGAAGCGAGCGAACGTCTCCACCGATTTGCTGCCACCGTGCAGCCGCTTCGGCGAGCGTCAATCCCTCCAGTTCTGGGCGCGTGACCCACCGATGCGGAATCTGCGACAGCACTCTCTTGAAGTCACGAATGTCCGCGCGACCGATCTCGGCGACCGCACGCTGTTGACCAACAAAACCTGCAAACTGCTCAATCACTTTGCGTTCGGTGGCGAGCGTGTCGCAGTTCTTGCCCGCGCGCTCCATGTCCGTCTGATAGAGCGCGAATAGGTCAAGTAGGGCCTCCCCAGGCTTCGCTCGCTTCAGCCGGCCGCCGCCAATGCGCTCCAACACCACCTCGCGGCTGGTGGCCACCGGACGACCATCTAGCGTCTGCGCGATCGTCCCTCGCGCGTGCTGGACGGCCTTGGTCACGAAGACGACCAATTCGCCCCACAGCTCGCCTCTGACGCCTTCAACGGGCGCAAGATCCCACTGCATCTTGCGGCACACCGCGGCGGCCAGCCGCTCCATGTCTGCCACGTCTTGCTCACTGGGGAGAAGCTCGACCTGGGCGATCTTTCCAAGCCGAAGCCGCGCCTCACTGGCGGCATCGAGGCCCTGCGACAGCTTCTGGCTCAGGGCTCGCCGGTGGACCTGCACGAAACGATCATGCACGAAATCAATGACGGCCTCCGCCAAGTCGAAAGAGCTTGGCAGGGCCGCGACAGGCGTGACACTCGATCTGATGGAGTCCCATTCCCGGTGCTGCTCAGCGCGGGCGCTCACCAAACGTGCAGCTGCGACGCGCCTGTCTGGCGTTCCCAGCGACAGCCACACCTCCCGCGGAGCGTGACCCGCCCTACCGACCAGGATCGATCGCACATCGCCCGGTGTGCTCTCGCGATAATACCAATTGACCGAGCCCCTCCGCTGCGCCAGATACTGCAAAACCGCGACCTCTCGTAACACGTTGCCGTAGCAGCTCGTGCTTCGAAAGCTCCTGAAAATCAATAGCATATTGCGATCAGAGCGTTAGATCAGCTTTGAGTTCGTATCCTCTCTCCCCGACCAGTTACGCTTGAAAAGGACGCGGGGCGTCCTTTTCACCGTAACTCCGCCGGAGGCCACCACCACAAATCCCCCCTAGCGACACTACCAACGAATCCGCTTGCGCCAAGTGGATTAGTGTATTAATACACTGAGTCGGTTATGTAGACAGGGAGGGGACCATGCCTGGCTCGATCCGCATTCGCTCATCCTTATTTCTCGCGCTGCTCGCCCTGGTGCTTTTCACCGGCTTCGCGGCCACGTCGCGCGCCCAGACCCCCGCCACGCACGGCGTCGAATATCGCGGCGGCCGCTGGTTCGACGGCACCCGCTTCGTGCCGCGGACTGTCTATGTGGTGGACGGGCTCTTCCGCAGCCGCGCGCCGGCCCGGGTGGATCGGGTGGTCGATCTCGCGGGCGGCTTTGTGGTGCCGCCCTTCGCCGACGCGCACCAGCATCTCTACGCGCCGATCGAGCCCACCATCCGCGCCTATCTTCGCGACGGCATCTTCTACGTGAAGGACCAGGCCAATGCCCCGCTCGGCCGGCAGGCCATCCATGCGGCGCTCAACCGGCCGACCTCGTTCGACTATCTCAGCGCCAACCAGGGCTGGACCTCGCCCGGCGGGCATCCGGTCGAGGTGATCCTGCGCGCCGCACCGGCGGGCACGCCGATGGGCGACATGATCCGGCAGCGCATGGATCCCGATTTCGCGATGCTGGTCGACACGCCGGCGGACGTCGCGCGCCATTGGCCGCTGTTCATGGCCGGCACGCCCAGGCCGGATTTCGTGAAGGTCTTCCTGTTCTATTCGGAGGATCATGCCCGTCGGCGTGCGGATGCGCGCTTCGAGGGGAATCGGGGGATGGATCCGGCGCTGGTGCCGGTGATCGTGCGGCTCGCGCACCGGGCCGGGCTGCAGGTCTCCGCCCATGTCTATACCGCCGCCGATTTCCGCGCCGCGGTCGAGGGCGGGGTGGACCAGATCGCGCACCTTCCCGGCGGCCATCTCTCTCCCGACGCCACCTTCCTGCTCACCGACGCGGATGCGCGGCGCGCCGCGCGGCGCGGCGTAACGGTGATCACCACCATTACCCAGCATGGCGACGCCGCGCTCACCGACCGGCTGGTCCGCAACCAGTTCGCGCACAACATCCGGCTGCTGCGCCGGGCCGGCGTGCCGCTGCTGCTCGGCAGCGACCGCTTCGGCGACACCGCCGTCACCGAGGCCGCCGCGCTGGCGCGCTCCGGCCTGTTCACCAACCTCGAGCTGCTGCGTCTGTGGAGCGTGACCACGCCGCGGGCCATCTTCCCCAGCCGGCGGATCGGGCGCCTGGCGGACGGCTACGAGGCCAGCTTCCTGGTCCTCGGCGGCGACCCGCTCGCCGATTTCGCCAATACGCGCCGGATCGTGCGCCGCGTCCGGCAGGGTGTCGAGCTGCCGCCCGCGCGCTAGCTGTGGCGATGAATTATTGAATTTTATTAGGGCGCCCCGGTAAAACCCGCAGGACTATGCTAACCACGTCTTGAAACCATGCGGGCTATTGCCGTCATCACCGGGTGGTTTCTGGTCCGACCTGGCGGCGGCGGGTCTCGCATATGCGGGCCCGCCGCTTTTCATTCGGCCCGTCGCATTTACGCAAGAGACCGAAATGGACGATCCGGTCCTTATCCGGTCCATCTCAAGTAGATATGAGAATTAACCAAATTAATACAGTAATATAGGTAGGTTGACTTGCCGACGGCCGCGGCCTTTCTTCCTTTCGTCTTCGATCCGAAGACAAATGAAGGGAGGAAGCAATGCGGAAAATTGCCTTGTCCTTTATCGCGCTGGTTATGGCCCTGGCGATGCCGGTCATGCGGGCCGAGGCCCAGCAAACCTGTCAGCCAGGCATGGACTATATCGTCTACCAGCATGACGGTCCCCCGCCGGGCGGGCCGATCGTCGGCTATTATGTCGTGTGGTGCAACGGCAGTTCCCAGCTTTATGGCGCCTGGGGCACGCACGAGGACTTCCAATGGTGCGGGTGCCCGGCCTGACCGTCACGGGGCTCCTCCGCCCCCGGCGGGGGAGCCCCTCAGGCCAGCAGATGCTTCTGGATCTTGCCCGCGGAGGTGCGCGGGAATTCGGCGACGAAGTCGAAGCGGCGCGGCACCTTGTAGGGCGCCAGCCGGGCGCGGCAGAAGGCGTCGAGCGCCGCGCCGTCCGGGCGGGCGCCGTTCGGGGCGAGCTGGACGAAGGCGCGGCCGACCTCGCCCCATTTCGGGTCCGCCTCGGCCAGCACCGCCGCATCAAGGACGTCGGGATGGGCGGAAAGGACGTTCTCGACCTCGGCCGGATAGACATTCTCGCCGCCCGAGATGAACATCTCCTTCCGCCGCCCGGCGATCCAGTAAAAGCCGTCCGCGTCGCGCCGGGCCAGATCGCCCGAGCGCAGCCAGCCGTCGGCGGTGAAGGCGGCGCGCGTCGCCTCCTCGTTGCGCCAGTAGCCGGGCGTGATTCCGGGCCCGGCGAACTGCAGGTCGCCGACGGTGCCATCGGGCAGCGGCCGGTCCTGCTCGTCGACGATGCGGGCACTGCACAATAATTGCGGGGTGCCGACCGAGCCGATCCGCTCCCAGGCGTCGGCCGGGTCGACGAGGAAGGCGGTGGGCCCGGTCTCGGTCATGCCCATGCCGTTGCAGACGCGTACGCCGAGGTCGCGGCAGCGGACCGCCAGCGCATCGGGCAGCGGCGCGCCGCCGCAGCCCCAGTGGCGGACATGGCCCAGGGGCGCCGCCGCGAAGCGCGGATGGTCGAGCAGACTCTGATAGACGGTCGGCACGGCGAAGAGCGTGTCCAGCCGCCGCGCCTCCAGCAGCGCGATCATGGCGTCGCCGTCATAGCCATGCATGACGATCACCCGCCCGCCCGCGATCAGAGTGGGCAAGGCGTGGAGGTTGATCCCGGCGGTGTGGAAATTGGGCAGGAAGCTCAAGGTCGTGTCGGTCGAGGCGAGGCCGATGGCCGCGCCGATATTGACGTAGTTCGCGACGGCCATGCGGTAGGTGTAGATCACGCCCTTGGGCCGCCCGGTCGTGCCCGACGTATAGATCAGATACCAGGTCTCCGCGGCGGGCCAGAGTCCGCGCCAAGTCCCCGCCGGCGCGGCTTCGAGCGCCGCCGGATAGTCGCGGTCGAGATGCACGGCGGGCGGCGGCGCGGCGAGGCCGGCGGCGGCTTCTTCCTCCTCCGCGCCGTGGAACAGCAGGCTCGGCCCGGCATCCGCGATCAGGCCGTCCAGCTCCGCCGGCGGCATCCGCCAGTTGAGCGGCACCAGGATCGCGCCGAGCCTGGCGCAGCCGAACAGCAATTCGAAAAACTCGAGGCGGTTGCGGCTGAGGATCGCAACCCGGTCGCCCTTGCCGACGCCGCGCGCCGCCAGCAGCGCGGCGGCACGGGCGGCGCGCGCGTCCAGCGCGGCATAAGTGAGCGTCCGCCCCGTTGCTGCATCCTCGAGCGCGACCTTGTCTGCGCTCAGCGAGGCGCGCTTGGCGATCAAATCGGGGATGTCGACGATCATCCGGGCCGCCTCCGGAGCCCGTCCGATACCAGGTCGATGGCGCCGTCGGCGACCTCGGCGGGCGTCATGTCCTCGTTCCAGATGCCGTAGCGCATGCCGAGGAACACGCTCATCCCGATCAGGGCCCAGGCGCGCAGCTCGTCCGGCCCCTCGACGATCTGCCCCTTCGCCGCGGCGCCGGCGAGGCCCTCGCGATAGCCGTCGACGAAGGTCAGGTAATGCTCCCGGTAGACGTCCTCGGCGACGAACTGCGCCTCCTCGATGATCCGGTAGAGCTCGGGATGTTTGCGGGTGAAGGCGATGAAGGCCGCGAGCCCGATGCGCTCGGCCGCGAGCCGGTCCGGCGCGCCGCGCACCGCCTCGGCGACATGGGCGCGGGTCGCCTGGCTCATGTCGCGGACGAGGGCCCGGAACAATTCCTCCTTGCTCTCGAAATAGGTGTAGAAGGTGCCGAGCGCGACGCCGGCGCGCTGCGTGATGCCGGTGATCGCCGCCTCGTGGAACCCGCGCCGGCCGAATTCCTGCGCCGCCGCCTCCAGCAGCTTGCGCACGGTCCGTCGCCCGCGCTCCGTGCGCGGCGCCTTGTCCGCCGATACCGCGGCCTGGCCGAGATCGTTCATGCACCCCTCCGAAGCGGGAAATTGAACCGCCTTTCAACTCAGCGCAAGCGGCCTTTGAAAGCGCCTCGTTTTTCCCTTATTCATATTGGCCCGATTGCGGTGGAGGTGGTGATGCGACTCCTGACCTATCTGCTGCTTCCCGCTCTGGCCCTCGTCGCCGCCATGCCCGCGTCTGCGCAGACGCAGGATCCGATGCAGATCATCGCCGCCTTCCGCGAGGCGACCGGCGGTGCCGCCTGGGACGGAATGGAGGGCGTGCAGCGCACCGACACGCACAGCGGGAACACGGTGCTGACCTGGGTCGACCTTCGCCGCCCCGCCTTGCGGACGGAAAGCCAGGACAGCCAGGACCGGCATGTCGAAGCCTATAACGGGCGCGACGTCTGGTCGCGCGGCGGTCCGGTCGAGGGCGGCGTCGAGGTGAGTCGCGGCCTGCTCGATCAATATCAGGCGGCCACCGACGCCTTCATCGCCGCCCAGGGCTATTTCTTCCCGGACCGCTTCCCCTTCGCCGCGCGCTGGGTGCGCGAGGAGCGCGACGGCAGCGCCGTCCTCGACGTGGTCGAGCTGGCGCCCGACCGCGGCTTCGTGCGCGATTACTGGTTCGACCGGGCGAGCGGGCTGCTTGTCCGGATCACCGTCCCGGACGATCCCTATGCGACGCGAATCGAGCTGGGCGACTATCGCCCGGTCGGGCCGGTGCGCGTCGCCCACAGCCGGACCGTCCGGTCCTGGCGTGGCGGCGTGCTCGATCGCGGCCGGCTGCAGCGGCTCGAATTCCGGCCGATCCCGGCGCGGATGTTCGAGCCTGGCGCGGCACCCTGAGAGGAATGAGGATGAAGATGATTTGGGCCCGGTACCTGGTATTCTGTGCAGTGGCGCTGGCCGCCACGCCCGCGCAGGCGCAGCGGAATGGCTCGTCCGCCGCATTGAGCTGGCAAAACCCCATCGAGGCCGGCTCCTGGGGCGGCATCGTCCGCAACGGCCCGGGCCAGAGTCATGCCCGCCTCGCCTCGCTTCGTGAAGGCGAGCGAGTCACCCTGCTGGCCAATACCGGGGTGGTCTGGAACGACTATCCGTGGTTCCTGATCCGCTTCCGCGACGGCCAGCTCGGCTTCATGTGGGGCGGCATATTGTGCAGCCGCGGCCCGCAGGTCGAGGGGACCTACCAGCGCTGCGGACGCTAGGCGATCCTCTCCTGCACCTGCAGGGGAGGATCCTCAGGCCTCAGTCATCGTCATAACCGTTGCTCTCGGTCGCGGTAGTCGCCGCGGTCGCGCCCGGGCCGTCCACTTCCCAGAAATAAGGCTGGCGCTGGCGGTTGCCGGTGACGGTCTCGTTCAGCGTCGCGGCCTCGTAGAGCCGGCCGTTCAGCATCACCCGGTCGATCTGCTCGGTGTTGCGGATGTTCTGGGTGGGGTCGGCGTTCAGGATGACGAGATCGGCGAGCTTGCCCGGCTCCAGCGTGCCGAGATCGCGGAAGCCGTAGATCCGGGCCGCGTCCACGGTGCCGTGGCGCAGCGCCTGGACCGGCGTCGCACCGCCACGGACGAAGGACCAGAGCTCCCAATGCTCGGCCATGCCGGGCTGCTGGCCGTGGCCGCCGATCGAGACGCGCACGCCGCGCGCCGCCAGCCGCTCCGCCTCGCGGGCATTATATTGATCGACCCACTGGTCGGCAGGGGCGGTGCGGTTGCGCACCCGGCCGGCCAGCGCCGCGGGCGGCGTGTGGCGGGTGAGCAAAGGATGGTTCCAGACCTCGGTCGCCTGGCTCCAATAGGGATCGCCGGCAAGCCCGCCATAGGTGACGACCAGAGTCGGGTTGTAGCCGACCTGGGTCTGCGACCAGAGGCTGACCACGTCGTCATAGAGCCGGCGCTGCGGGATATTGTGCTCCAGCGTCGAATTGCCGTCCTGGATCAGGGTGATGTCCATCTGGAAGAGCGAGCCGCCTTCCGGAACGACCAGGATATTCTCGGCCCGGGCGGCGGCGGCGACCTGCTGGCGCTGGTTGCGGCGCGGCTGGTTGTAATTCTTGATCGAATGCGCGCCCTCCAGCCGCAGCCGGCGGACATGGCCCAACGCGTCGGCATAGGAATCGATCAGCGCGTAGCGACCCGGGCTGCGCGCGCCGTAGACGATCTCGCCCGAGGAATAGGTGCGTGGCGCGAGGATGATGCCGGCGCGCTGCATCTCGCTGGACGGGAAGATCTCCGAGGCCGCGCTCGACGGATCGTGGACCGTGGTGACGCCCATGGCGAGGTGGGCCATGGCCGACCAGTTCTGCTGCGGGATGATGTCGTCGTCGCCCTGGGCGCCATGGGCATGGCCGTCAATCAGCCCGGGGATGATGGTCTTGCCGGAGACGTCGACGGTGCGCGCGCCGGCCGGGATGGCGACCGAGGCACGCGGGCCGACCTGACGGATGCGGTTGCCCTCGATCAGGATCACCGCGTCGTCGATGATCCCGCCGGCCTCGTTGGCCATGGTGACGACGCGCGCGCCGACCAGGGCGGTCCAGCCGGTCGGCACGTCGGCGGGGACCGTGATGGCGAGCGACGTGCCCGTGGTCGGAGCGGTATAGGCCGGGCCGCCCGGGACCGGGGTCGCGCTGAACAGGGTGGGGCCCATCGTCCAGCTCAGCCGGTTGCCGGCCCATGCCGGATAATTGGCGCCGCCGGTGCTGACGCGCACCAGCGGCAGCTGCGAGGCGCGGGCCGACAGCTCGAGCATCCGGTTGGCGCCGAAGAAGGGCAGGGCATAGAGATTGTAATTCTCGCGGAAGGCGAGGGTGCGGCCGTCCGGCGACAGCTCATAGCCCGTCACCATCTCGCCCTGCGCATGGTCGCGCCGGTTGCCGCCATTGAGGTCCACGCTGACCAGCTTCAATTTCTGCTGCTCGTTGACCTCGACGAACAGCCGGTCGGAGGCGCTGCCGAATTGCGGGTTGCCGCCGTCGGCGAGGATGCGCGTCGCCGCGCCGCCATTGACGGGGATGCGGAAGATGCCGGTCTCGGCCGACCAGCGGTTGGAGGTCAGGCCCTGGCTGCCGCCCGCCTCGTAGACGATCAGCGCGCCGTCCGGCGAGAAGCGCGGGCGCCGGTAATGGCCCGGATTCTGCGTGACCGTGCGCATGTTCGAGCCGTCGGCATTGACCGTCCTGACCTCGCCGAGGCGGCGGTCGTTCCAGGAGACGAAGACGATCCGGCTGCCGTCGCGCGACCAGGAGGGGAAGAGCTGGAAGTCGCCATCCGGCGGGGTCACCTGGCGCGGCGTGCCGCCGGCCGTGTCGGTCAGGTAGAGCCGGCCCAAAGTCTCGAAGACGACGCGGCGGCCGTCGGGCGAGACGGCGGCGAAGCGCGGCATGCGGGTGGTGACGGTTGCGGGCGCGGCGTCCACCTCGGGCCGTGGCGGATCGATGACGACGCGGTTGTCGGCGACCCGAAAGGGGATTTCCGCGGCGGCGGAGCCGTCGCGGTTCACGCGCCGGATCTTGCCTCCGGCCCAGAACACGATGGCGTTGCTGTCGGGCGTCCAGGCCATGTTCGGATAGACGCCGTGCACCGCCCAGGTCTCCTGCAGGTCCTGGTCGAGATCGGCATAGACCTGGCGCTGCTCGCCCGAGCGCAGGTCGCGGACGAACAGCCGCGAATGGCCGCCGGTGCGGTGGACGAAGGCGAGCCAGCGGCCGTCGGGCGAGGGCGTCGGGCGGACGGCGCCGCCGGGCCCGCCGGCGATCGTGCTGCGCTCGCCCGTGTTCATGTCGAAGCGCTCGATCGCGAACACCTGCTGGTTCGAATCCTGCGCATATTCGAAGGTGTTGCCGGGGGTGGTGTTGCGGCTGAAATAGATGGCGCGGCCGCCCGGCGCGAAGGCCGGCTCGCCCAGCTCCTTCTGAAATTGCGGATTGGGCCGCTCGACCAAAGCGACGCCTTCGCCGACGCCGGAGACGTGATAGAGCCAGATCTCCCCCGTGCCGAGCGAGCGCTGCGTCGTGAAATGCTTGCGCGCGGCGATATACTGGCCGTCCGGGCTCCAGGTCGGCGCATTCAGGAGGCGGAAATTCTCCCGGGTGATCTGGCGGACGCCGGTGCCGTCGGCGTTCATCACCCAGATATTGTCGCCGCCCCCCCGGTCCGAAGTGAAGGCGATCAGCCGGCCGTCGGGCGAGAAGCGCGGCTGCATGTCGAAGGCGAGGCCCGAGCTGATCCGCCGCGGCGTGCCGCCGCCGATCGGCATGGTGTAGATGTCGCCGAGCAGGTCGAAGGCGATCGTCGACCCGTCCGGGCTGACGTCGACGTTCATCCAGGTGCCTTCGGTCACGTTGATCGGCACCTGCCTGAGCCGCTGCCCCGGCGGCGCGTTCACGTCCCAGGCCGGCGCATCATTGTTGCCGCCGCCCCGGCCGCCGCGCTGCTGGGCGATCGCGGCGGTCGCGGTGGTGGAAAGAAGCAAAGCGGAAAGCGCGGCAAGGCTGCGGAACATGAGCAGAGACCCCCTCAGGACTCGGACGAAGAGCGGGGTTGGTGCACTATCCGCGCAACACAGGCAAGGCGGTGTCGACGGGCGACCTGTGAGAGGCTAATCTCGCCTCATGAAGCGGTTCATTCTCGCCGCGCTCCCTGCAGCCGTCCTCCTGCTGCCAGGATCGGCGAGCGCCTGCGGCATTCATCCGGCCTATGCGCTCATTCACAGCGCCTTGCCCAACCCGCTTCCCGCCGGGACGGTCATCGCCGACGCAGAGATAGCCCCGGACGGCGCAGGACCGGCTCCCGTCCTCCACGCAACCTTTGCCCGGGTGCGGCGCATGATCCAGGGTGAGGCCGCGCCGATGCTCATCCTGCGCACTGGTCGTCCGAACAGCTGCAAGCATCCGCTCGCCAATGGTAGGACAGGCCTGATCATTGCCACTCCGGAGGGCCGTCAGGACGGCATCCCGGTCGTCAGGGCGATATTCGTGCATGCCAACGACGGCTTCCGGCTTCCGGATGGCTATCAGCTTCCTCCGCCCGGCCCGCCCTGTGAGCCTTCCGACGACGAAGTGTGCATCGTGGACTGAAGAGCTAGTCCCCGAACGCCGCCTTCAGTTCATCCAGCCACGGCCCCGCATTGCCGTCGCTCGGCGCGCGCCAGTCGCCGCGGGGCGAGAGCGCGCCGCCGGCCGAGACCTTGGGCGAATTGGGGATGGCGCTGCGCTTGTACTGGCTGAGCTGGAAGAAGCGGAACAGGAAGACCTCGAGCCATTTGCGGATCGTCGGCAAATCATATTGCCGCTTCAGCGCCTCGGGATAATCGAGCGGCCAGAGCCCGGCCCCCGCATCCTTCCACGCCTCGTGCGCCAGGAAGGCGACCTTGGAGGGCGGCTGGCCGTGGCGCAGGATGTGCCAGAGGAAGAAATCGTGCAGCTCGTAGGGGCCGATCCGGTCCTCGGTCGACTGCATGCCGCTCTCGCCGTCGGCGGGGATCAGCTCGGGCGAGATCTTGGTGTCGAGGATTGCCTGCAGCACGCGGTTGGTGGCCTCGTCGAACTGGCCGGTCTTGATCACCCATCGGATCAGATACTGGATCAGGGTCTTCGGCACGCCGGCATTGACGCCATAATGGCTCATCTGGTCGCCGACTCCGTAGGTGGACCAGCCCAGGGCGATCTCCGAAAGGTCGCCCGTGCCGACGACGAAGCCGCCGCGCTGGTTGGCGAGGCGGAAGAGATAGTCGGTCCTCAGGCCCGCCTGCACATTCTCGAAGGTGATGTCGTAGACCGGCTCGCCGCTGGCGAAGGGATGGCCCATGTCGCCGAGCATCTGCGTGGCCGCCGGGCGGATGTCGATCTCCTCGCCGGTGATGCCGAGCGCGTTCATCAGCAGCCAGGCATTGCCCTTGGTCTGCTCGCCGGTCGCGAAGCCCGGCATGGTGAAGCCGAGGATCGTCGAGCGCGGCAGGCCGAGCGTGTCGCAGGCCTTGGCGGCGACGATCAAAGCGTGGGTGGAATCGAGCCCGCCCGAGACGCCGATGACGAGATGCGTGCCGCTCGTCGCCTCGAAGCGGCGGACCAGGCCCTGCACCTGGATGTTGAAGGCCTCGTAGCAATCCAGGTCGAGCTGCTCGGGCCGGTTCGGGACGTAGGGGAAGCGGCGGAGGGTGCGCGCGAAGCCGATCTCGGCCATGGCCGGCTTGTGCTCGAACCAGCAGGTGCGGAAGCGGCGCTCGGGATGGCCTTCGAGCCGGGCATTGTCGTGGAAGGTGCCGAAGCGCATCCGCTCGAGCCGCAGCTTCTGCACGTCGATGTCGGCGATGGCGAGCTCGGAGCCGCGGTCGAACCGGCTGGTCTCGGCGAGCAATTCGCCCAGCTCGTAGATCGAGCCCTGCCCGTCCCAGGCGAGGTCGGTCGTGCTCTCCCCCGGGCCCGAGGCGGAGAAGACATAGGCGGCGGCACAGCGCGCCGCATGGCTCGCGCAGAGCAGTTTGCGCTCGTCCGCCTTGCCGATCGTGATGTTGGAGGCGGAGAGGTTGGTGAGAATCAGGGCCCCGGCCAGCGCGCCCAGGGTCGAGGGCGGCTGCGGCGCCCAGAAATCCTCGCAAATCTCGATATGGAAGATGAAGTCCCGGAGGTCCTCGGCGGCGAAGAGCAGGTCGGTGCCGAAGGGCACCACCTGGCCGGCAATCTCCGCCTTCAGCCCCTCCAGCCCGGCGCCGCTCGCGAACCAGCGTTTCTCGTAATATTCGCGGTAATTGGGGAGGAAGATCTTCGGCACGGCGCCGAGGATCGTGCCGCGCGCGATGGCGAGCGCGCAATTAAAGAGCCGGCCGTTCCGCCGCACCGGGGCGCCGACCAGCAGCACCGTCCCGAGTTCCGCCGTTTCCGCGGCGAGCCGCCTGATCCCCGCCTCGACCGCTTCGAGGAAGGCGTCCTGAAGAAACAGGTCATCGACAGCGTAGGAGGAGAGGTTGAGCTCCGGGAAGACGGCGAGGTCGACGCCCTTCGCGTCCGCCTCGCGGGCCAGGGCGATCGTCTCCTCGACGTTGAACGCCACGTCGCCGGCCGAGGCGCGCGGACTCGCCGCGGCGACGCGCACGAAGCCGTGGCGGTGGATCGCCCCGAACGGCGGTTTCGTGCTTTCCGCCTCACTCATTTACAGCATCTCCGTCATCATCCCGACCGCGACCTCCAGCGCCGCGATCCGCGTGGCGCCCCGGCCGACCGGGCCGAAATGCGCCTCGCGATGCGCCGTTATACGTCCGTTCCGTGCGCAGGCGAAATGAACGAGCCCGGGCTCCTCGCCCGTATCGGCGAAGCCGGTGATCGCCAAGGCGATATTCGCGCGGCTGCGGGACAAGGCGCCCTCCGCCATCGCCACAGCGACCTCCTTCGAGACCGCCCCCCTCGCCGCGATCAGGGCGGCGGGGACGCCGAGCATCTCCGTCTTGGCCTCCTCGCTATAGGTGACGAAGCCGCGGTCGAAGGCATGGGCGACGCCCTGCACGTCGGTCAGCAGGCTGGCCAGCATCCCGCCCGTGCAGCTCTCCGCCGTGGCCAGCACCAGCTCGCGCTCGCAGGCCTTGGCGAGCAGCCGCCGGGTCGCTTCCTCCAGCGCATTGGGCAGGACCGGGGAAAGGGTTTCGGTCTCGCTCAAGATTCCTCCTGATCTCGTTGAAACAGGCGGAACCGGCTCCCGCTCCGGTTGTTCCACTTGCGCAATCAGGAGCTGGCGTCATGCCGACCAAAACCCCCCGTCGCCCGGCCGCCGCGCCGCGCGAAACCGAAACACGAGACGAAAGCGAGCCTCTCATGAAGTGGAACCGCAAGACCGGGATCATCGCCGCCGGCGCGGCCGCCGTCGTCGGCCTCGGCGCCGCCTTGTTCGTCCGCCGCCGCTGGCGCCGCGACGAGGAAGAGGTGCCGGCCCCCGCCACCGCCCGCGGCAAGACTGCGCCCGGCCCGGTCGGCCAGTCCGGCGCCGCCCGCTCGGCCGGCCCCGAGGCGATGCGCGACCCGCCCAGGGACTGGGAGAAGGTCGATCAGGCCGTGGACGAGAGCTTCCCGGCGAGCGATCCGCCGGCGGTCAGCCCGCACGTCGATTGAAGCGAATTATCCACAGGTCATCGCAAAGACTTCGGTAAGGTTTCGGGCGCATTCTCCCCTGGCTTGGGGGAGGGAATGCGATGGCGTCAGCCGCCCAGATCATCGAGCCGGAAGCGGACCGCCGCAGCGAGCCGCGCCTGGCCTGCGCCGGCGAGGAGTCGGTGCTGGTTTTCCGCGGCGCCTCCTATCCGGCGCCCGTGCTCAACATCTCCTCGCGCGGCACGATGATCGAAAGCGACATCAGCCCCCGGCTCGGCGAGAGCGTGATGATCCATTTCGCGGGCTGCAGCCCGATCTACGCCTTCGTCCGCTGGGCGAAGGACGGCCGCGTCGGCCTCAATTTCGGCTGCGAGCTGATCGTCGGCTGAGCCCGGCCGTGCCGGCCCGCACTTGATCCCGGTCCCGCGCCGGTCCACACCCCGGCGCTGACCAGAGGATCATCGTATGCGTCTCGCTCCTTTGCTTTGCGCCACCGCGCTCGCGCTCGTCGCCGTCACCGCCGCCGCGCAGGGCGACGCCCCGCCCGCCGGCAACGGCCTCAACGGCCTGTCGGAAGCGCTGGAAGGGCTGAGCGACAACAACGCGCAGGCGGCCGAGCCGCCGCCGGCCGAACCCGCCGCCAACAGCCAGGAGGCAGTGGTGAGCGAGCCGGCGACCGCGGCCCCCGCCGAGGCCCAGCCCGCCCCGCAGGAAACCCAGCCTGCCGCCGAGCAACCCCCGGCGCAGGATCCCGCACCGCCGCCACCGCCACCGCCTCCACCGCCCCCTGCGCGGCCGCCGATCGTGATGCCGCCCGAGCCGCTGACCCGCGCCCAGCTCGCCGAGCTGCAGGCCGCGGCCACGCGCGGGCGCCTGCTCGGCATGATCGAGCGGGCGGGCCGGGCCGGCACGCAGGACATGCTGAGCCACGTCTCCAATCCCGACGGCGCGGGAATCAGCGGCTGGATCGCCGAGGCCGAGGGCAACGGCACCTCCGTCACCTTCTATGCCGACACCGACGCCGGCCCGGTCATTGTCTACCGGGTGACGTTCAACGGCGGCCGCGCGGTCGACCGCGACATCCACCTCGCCGGCACGCGGCCGGCGCTCAATCCGCTTCAGGCGCGCATGGCCGCGGCCCGCGCCGTCGCCGCGCGGCAGGAGCACCGGCCCTGCGGCGCCGACCAGTTCAACTATTTCGTGGTGCCGCCGCTCACCCCGGACGGCCCGGTCGACGTCTACCAGATCAGCCCGCAGACGCAGCGCAACGTCTACCCGCTCGGCGGCCATTTCCGCACGTCGGTCGCGGCGGACGGCAGCGTCGTCGCCACCCGCGGCTATACCAATGCCTGCGTCAGCGCGACGGTCACGGATCCGCCGGCCGGCGCGCGGCCCGCGCCGATCGCGGTCACCCATCTGATGGACCCGCTGCCGCAGGACATCCATCCCTTCCTCTCGGCCTGGACCGGCCATCCGCTGCTGGTGGTGGCCGGCGATCCGCAGCGGCTGTTCGCGGTCACCCCGGAGGGCATTGCCGAGGTGCCGCGGAGCGGCCCCGGGCGCTAGTCGCCCCGGTCGCCCTCATTGCGGGGCTTCTTCGTCCCGGCATGCTGGCGCACGTCCCGGCTCAGCGAGGCGCCGACGTCGTCGGACTCGCCGAACGTCCCGTCCTCGTTGCGCCGCTGGAAGCGTTTGTCGCCCTTGTGGGGCTCGATCAGTTCGCGCTGGCTCATCATCTTCTCCTTTCCCGCCGCCAACGGCTGAGGAGTCGGAACGATCCTGTTAACATACATCATATTCAGTTACTTAGCTGGAACGAGCACCGTTTCCTCTCGTTTGTCAGCCATCCCGTTCACCCGGACGGGCAGCAACGCAAGACAAACGAGGAAGCAGAAAATGGCTGACAACAATCAGAACCAGCAGGGCACCGGTGGCATGGCGCAAGGCGGCCAGGGCGGTCAGGACCAGGGCGGCCAGGGCGGCGGCCAGCAGGGCGGCATGGGCGGCGGCCAGGGCCAGCAGGACCAGGGCGGCGGCGGCCAGGGTGGCGGCCAGCAGGGCGGCCAGGGCGGCGGCCAGCAGCAGCAGCAGCAGCAGGAAGAGCGCGAGCGTGAGCGTGAGCGCGAACGGGAGCGTGAGCGCGAATAGCCCCTGACGTTAACTTCTCCGGGCGGCCGCCCTCGTTGGGGGCGGCCGCATTCTTAGGGAGGCAGAATTGGCCCGCGACGAACTCCAGGCGGAGGCCTGGCCAGACATTCTCGACCGGCCGCAAATCTCCTTGGTCGGCGACATCGACAAATATTCGGTCGAGCGGTTCCTCGACCAGCTGAGCAAGGCCGAGCAGGCCGGCGGCGACGTGGCGCTCGAGGTCACCACGCTCGGCGGCGACCCGGAAATGGCGCGCAGGATCGTGCTGGAGATCGACCGCGCCCGCGCCCGCCTGGCCGGCCGCTTCCTCTTCCTAGGCAAGACCGTCGTCTATTCGGCCGGGGCGACGATCATGTCCGCCTTTCCCTGCCGCGACCGCTGGCTCACCGCGGACACGATGCTGATGATCCACGGGCGCAAGCTCGACAAGACGGTGGAGCTCTCCGGCCCGATCCGCGCCAGCATCCCGATGGTCGAGGCCCTGCTTTCCCAGCTCAAGGTCGGCATCGCCCATGAGGAGGAGAATTTCCGCCGGCTGATCGACGGCTGCGACGTCAGCCCCGAGGAATTGCGGCAGAAGGCACTGCACAACTGGTATCTGAGCGCGGAGGACGCGCTCGGGCGCGGCCTCGTCGCCGGCATCCTTCCGAATCCGCAGGGGCCAGCCGGATGAGCTGCGCGGACGCAGGCTCGACGTGCCGGACCTTGCCGCGCTGATGCGCGTTGGACAGTTTACCTCCGATGATCTGCATATGGAACGAATAGCGGCATGATCGACGCCTACCTTCTCAAGCTCCGCGCCCGCGACGCGGTCAGCGAGGAGGAGGAGGAGGCGATCCGCAGCCTGTTTTCGGAGGTGAAGGAGGTTGCGGCGGACAAGACCGTGGTCCGCGCCGGCGAGCGCCTCCATTTCAGCATCATGCTGCTCGACGGGCTGCTCTGCCGTTACAAGGATCTCCGCGACGGCTCGCGCCAGATCAGCGAGCTGCACGTCGCCGGCGATTTCGCCGATCTGCACGGGTTCACCCTCAAGAAGCTCGATCACAGCGTGATGACCCTGACTCCCTGCCGGATCGCGCTGGCGCCGCACGAGCGGATCAGGGCGGTCGCGACGGAGCATCCGCATCTCGCGCGCCTGTTCTGGCTGACCACCAATATCGACGCCGCGATCCACCGCGAATGGGTGCTCTCGCTCGGCCGGCGCACCGCGCTGGCGCGGGTGGCGCACCTGTTCTGCGAACTGAGGGAGCGGCTCGCCATCGTCGGCCTTGCGGACGAGACCGGCTTCGAGCTGTCCCTGACCCAGACCGATATCGCCGAGTGCATGGGGCTGACTCCGGTGCATGTGAACCGCACGCTCAGGGAACTGCGCGAGCGCGGCCTCGTCGAGTTTCGCAGCCGGCGGGTGACGATCCTCGACCTTGCCGGGCTGAAGCGCGTCGCGGAGTTCGACCCCGGCTATCTCGATCTCGAGCCGGAACCGCGTTAGCGGGGGGAGCCTCATGCCGCTTTATTATTTCAACATCTACAATGGCAACGGCCTCACCGAGGACGAAGAGGGCCGCGAGCTGCCCGACCTGGAGCCCGCGCGCCTCGAGGCGCTGCAGGGTATCCGCTCGATCCTCGCCGAGGACGTGCTGCAGGGCCGGCTGGACCTGCGCGGAAGGATCGACGTCCTGGATGAGCACGAGGAAACCCTGTTCTCGGTCGCCTTCAGGGAAGCGCTCGAGATCAAGGATGCTGTCCCGGCTGCGGATAACGCCGGTTAATGACTTGTGTTGTGGCGAATCGGTCCGCGACAAGCATATGTTTTCCGTCGGTTTTTCAGCCAACGGGGGACCCGGAATGCCGGAATATCGGCTCTATCTGCTCAACCGGCACAGCGGCCATATCGACGGCGTGGAGGAGTTCCGCAGCGCCGACGATATCGAGGCGATCTGCCTGGTCGGCCAGAAGGAACGCGATGTGCCGACCGAATTGTGGTGCGGCGGCCACAAGGTTGCCCGGTTCGACACCCAGCCCGAAATCTCGACAAGGACACGCTAGCGTCGAGCGCGGTTCCGTCAGTCGTCGGACGAAATCACCTCGACCGCTTCGGTGAACGGCAACCCGTGGACGATCGCGCCCGAGCCGTTCTCCACGTCAATCCGCATGTGCAGCGGCACCCGGCCCTCGAGCACCTCCGCCGCCAGGATCGACCGCGCCGAGTGGCGCGCCTGATCGCGCGCCCGATCGAGCCCCTCCAGCTCCACGCCTTCGGGATCCAGGAGCACGTCCTGGCCGTCGCGCAGGTGGAAATAGAACCGGGCCATCACCCTCGCTTCGTCCAGCGGGTCTCTTCACGCGGCCCCTTGCCGCACCCGGAACAAACTAATGGAAATTATGCTCTATTTCTCAACATATGTTAGGCTTCGTGTTTGGACCTGTGTTAAGGCTGGGCCCCCGGCGGAGCGATAAGCGAGCGTTCTGGCAGGGAGAAGCGGATCGTGGCCTTCACCCCTCCGCGGAAGGCGCAATGACCGAGCTACGCCCAGAACTCCTGCAGATGCTCCGCAAGTTCCGGATGCGCGCACCTCTGGACGAGGGCGACGAGGAAGCGCTGCTTGGCCTCCCGTACCGGATGCAGACGATCGAGCCCGGCGTGTATTTCGTGCGCGAAGGCGAGCGGCCAGACCGATCCTGCCTGATTGTCTCCGGCTTCGCCTATCGCCACAAGGTGACGATCGAGGGGGCGCGGCAGATCGTCAGCGTCCACATTCCCGGCGACTTCATCGATCTCGAATCGGCCATGCTCAACGTCGCCGATCACAACATCCAGACCCTGACCCGCTGCGAGCTCGCCTTCGTCCCGGGGTCGGCGATTCGGGAGCTGGCCATGGCGCATCCCAATGTCGGCATGGCGATGTGGATCGATACGCTGATCGACGCTTCAGTCTTCCGTGAATGGGTGGTCAATGTCGGCCGTCGCGACGCCCGCTCGCGCATCGCCCACCTGCTCTGCGAGTTCGCCCGCCGGCTCGAGGTTGCCGGCCTGGCCGAGCAATATGGCTACCAGCTGCCGATGACCCAGGAGCAGCTCGCCGACGCGACCGGCCTCACGCCGGTCCACGTAAACCGGGTCCTGCGCGCACTCGACCGGGAAGGCCTGATCGAGCGCGACCGCCGCTATGTCGGCATTCCGGACTGGGAGCCGCTGCGCCGCGTGGCCGGCTTCTCCGAAACCTACCTGCACCTCGATCAGGTCCGCAGCGCCGCCTGAGAAGCCTGGCCGGTCCGACAACATTTATTTTCAGTTATTATCATATGATGGGATTTATTGCCGCTCATAGGTTAAGCAGGGTGATCGCCGGGCGGAACCTTCCGGGCCCCGGCGGCTGAGAGACCAGTGCGCTCCCGCCCTGTTGACGCGGAGTAGCGCGATGACCGACCCCAAAGCCGTCCTTGGCCTCATGCTGAGAAAGTTCGAGCGCCGTGCCCAGCTGGCCCGGGAGGATCTCCTGGCGTTGCTGGATCTCCCTTTCCGGCTGCAGACGATCGAGGCCTCGGCCTATGTCGTGCGCGAGGGTGAACGGCCGACCCAGTCCTGCCTGATCGTCTCCGGCTTCGCCTACCGCCACAAGGTCACCGCCGAGGGCGCCCGGCAGATCGTCAGCGTCCACATTCCCGGCGATTTCGTCGATCTCGAGGGCGCCTTGCTCAACGTCGCCGACCACAATGTGCAGGCGCTGACCCGGTGCGAGGTCGCCTATGTCAAGCGCGAGGCGGTGCGCGACCTGATCCTCGCTCACCCGAAGGTCGGCATGGCGATGTGGGTGGACACGTTGATTGACGGCGCCGTCTTCCGCGAATGGGTGGTCAATGTCGGGCGCCGCAATGCCCACTCGCGCATCTCCCACCTGCTCTGCGAGTTCGCGCGCCGGCTCGAGGTGGCCGGCCTGGCCGAGGAATATCGCTACGAGCTGCCGATGACGCAGGAGCAGCTCGCCGACGCCACCGGCCTCACCCCGGTCCACGTCAACCGCATCCTGCAGCAACTGACCCGCGAGGGGCTGATCTCGCGGCAGAAGCGCCACATCGCCATCCCGAACTGGGAGAAACTGCGCAGCGCCGCCGGCTTCACCGAAACCTATCTGCATCTCGACCAGGTCCCGCGTGGCCTTGTGGCGCCCGTCGCGGCCTGATTTTCGCAAGAGCGATCAAGCGTTTCGTCGAAAAAGGGCTTGCGAATCAACGCGCAGGCGCCAACGGGTGCGCGCGGGGACATTGGCTTTATGGGGGCGACGGGGGCAGGCTGCACTCGCCGCCTGGAGGGATATTCATGAAAAACAAGCGTTTCGCGCTGGTCTCGGCGCTGCTGATCACGGCTGCGACGCCGCTGGTCGCCCAGACGGGCGACGCGCCCGCGCCGCGCCCGAGCGCCGCCTCGCGCTTTGCGCCCTGGGGCGTCGATCTCGCCGCGCGCGATCCGGCGATCAAGCCGGGCGACGATTTCTGGCGCTACGCCAACGGCAACTGGTTCCGCGCCAACCCGATCCCCAATGATCGCCAGGCCTGGGGCGTGGGCTCGGTGCTCAGCGAGGACGTCGAGGCGCAGCTGCGGGACATCGTCGAGACCGCCAATCGCGGCACCGACCCGGTCAGCCGCCAGGTCGCCGCAATGTATGCGAGCTGGATGGACGAGGCGGGGATCGAGGCGCGCGGCGCCGCCGTGCTTCGCCCCTGGCTCGACCGGATCAACGCCGCGCAGAGCCGCGACGATCTGATCCGCCTGTTCGCCACGCCGGGCTTCCCGTCGCCGGTCGGGGTCGGCATCACCATCGATACCCAGGATCCGACGCGCTACGTCGCCGGCGCCGGGCAGGGCGGCCTCGGCATGCCGAACCGCACCTATTATCTGAACGAGGGTCCGCAGTTCGACCGCTACCGCGCCGCCTACCGGACCTATGTCTCGACCATGCTGCGGCTCGCCGGCATCGAGAATCCGGAGGCCAGGGCCGACGCGATCATCGCGCTCGAGCGCCGCATCGCCGAGGCGCACTGGACGCCCGAGCGCAGCCGCGACGTCACCCAGTCGATCAATCCGATGACGCCCGCCCAGCTGCAGGAGCTGGCGCCCCAGTTCAACTGGCCCTTGCTGCTCCAGACCCAGGGCCTCGGCAACGTGCAGACGATCATCGTCCGCCAGACCACTGCCATCCAGGCCGAGGGCCGGCTCTTCGCCGAGGTCGACCTGCAGACCTGGAAGGACTGGATGGCCTTCCAGTTCATCCGCGGCGCCGCGCAATATCTGCCGCGCGCGTTCGACGAGGCGAACTTCAACTTCTACTCGCGCACGCTCTCCGGCACCCAGCAGCAGCGCGACCGCTGGAAGCGCGGCCTCGGCGTGCTCAACCAGACGCTCGGCGAGGCGGTCGGCGAGATCTATGTCCGCCGCCACTTCCCGGAGACGAGCCGCCGGCAGATGGCCGAGCTGATCGGCGACCTGCGCGGGGCGCTCGCCGAGCGGCTGCGCGCCAATCCCTGGATGGACGAGGCGACCCGGACCGCGGCGCTCGCCAAGCTGGACAGCTTCGATCCGAGGATCGGCAATCCGGTGCGCTTCATCGACTACAGCTCGCTCCGGGTCGCGCCGGACGACCTGCTCGGCAACATGATCCGCGCCGCCGAGTTCCAGCGCAACCTGGCGCTGTCCCGCCTGCCCAACCCGGTCGACCGTTCGCTCTGGGCGATGACCCCGCAGACGATCAACGCCTATTACAGCCCGCAGACCAACCAGATCACCTTCCCGGCCGCGATCCTGCAGCCGCCTTTCTTCAACCCGACCGCGGACGCGGCGGTGAACTATGGCGCGATCGGCGCGGTGATCGGCCATGAGATCGGTCACGGCTTCGACGACAATGGCCGCCGCTTCGATCCGCAGGGCCGCCTGCGCGACTGGTGGTCGCCGCAGTCGGCCGAGCGCTTCACCGAGCTCACCCGGCGCCTCGGCGCGCAATATTCCGCCTTCCAGTCGGCCGGCCAGAACATCAACGGCCAGCTCACCATGGGCGAGAATATCGGCGACCTGGGCGGCATCGAAATGGCCTATGCCGCCTATCAGCGCTACCAGGCCCGCCACGGCCGGGCGCGCGTGATCAACGGGCTCACCGGCGACCAGCGCTTCTTCCTGGCCTATGCCCAGGCCTGGCGGAACCAGGTCCGCGAGGATGCGCTGCGCCAGCAGGTGCTGACCGATCCGCACAGCCCGCCCGAATGGCGGGTCAACGGCGTCGTCCGCAATGTCGACGCCTGGTACCGCGCCTTCAACATCCGCCCGGGCGACCGGCTCTACCTGCCGCCCGAGCAGCGCGTCCATATCTGGTAATGCAGCCACAGGGGTCGGGCGGATGCCCGGCCCCTTTTTCGAATCCCCGACCTTCAAGGAAAGACCTTCATGCCCAGCCGCAAATTCCTTCTCGTCGCCTCGCTCCTCCTCGCCGGCGCCGCGCCCGTCATCGCCGGCGCCGCCCAGCCCGCCCGCCCTGCGGCCGGCAAGGCCCAATATGGCAGCTTCGGCATCGACCTTGCCGCCCGCGACATGGCGGTGAAGCCGGGCGACGACTTCTTCCGCTATGCCAACGGCACCTGGCTCCGGGCGACGCAGATCCCGGCCGACCGGACCAGCTGGAGCCTGTGGACCGTCCTTTCCGAGGATATCGAGCGGCAGGTCCGCGCCATCGTCACCGAGGGCGCCACTTCCCGGGATCCCGGCCAGCGCAAGGTCGCCGACTTCTACGCCGCCTGGATGGACGAGGCGGGCATCGAGCGCCGGGGCACCGCGCCCCTGCAGCCCTATCTCCAGCGCATCGCCGCGATCCGCGACCGCGCCGGCCTGCTCGCCGTCTTCGCGACGCCGGGCTATCAGTCGCCGGTCGGCGTCGGCATCATCCCCGATCTCGCCAATCCGACGCGCTACACCGCGATCGCCGGCCAGGGCGGGCTCGGCATGCCGAACCGCGATTATTACCTCCGCGAGGGCGAGCAGTTCGACCGCTACCGCGCCGCCTACCGCAATTATGTGATCCAGCTCCACCGGCTCGCGGGCATCGCCGATCCGGAGGCCAGGGCCGACCGCATCATCGCGCTCGAGCGCAGGATCGCCGAGGCGCACTGGACGCCGGAGCGCAGCCGCGACATCCAGGCGATCAACAATCCGATGAACCGCGCCCAGCTCGCCCAGCTGGCGCCGCAGTTCGACTGGCCCAATTACCTGCAGCGCCGCGGCCTCGGCAATGTCGACATCGTCATCGCCACGCAGACGACGGCGATCACCGGCATCGGCCGGCTGCTCGACGAGGTGCCGCTCGACACCTGGAAGGATTATCTGACCTTCCACTTCATCAACAGCTACGCGCAATATCTGCCGCGCGCCTTCGACGAGGCGAAGTTCGATTTCTTCAACCGCACGCTCGGCGGCCAGCAGCAGCAGCGCGAGCGCTGGAAGCGCGGCCTCGGCTACGTCAACGCCTCGATGGGCGAGGCGGTCGGCAAGATCTACATCGAGCGCCACTTCCCGGCCGAGAGCCGGCGGCAGATGACCGAGCTGATCGGCAATCTGCGCGCCGCCTTCGCCGAACGGCTGCGCAACCTGGAGTGGATGGACGACGCCACCCGCCAGGCCGCCCTCGCGAAGCTCGACGCCTTCGAGCCGCGCATCGGCGGGCCGGCGGTCTGGATCGACTATACGAATTACCGCGTCGACCGGAACGACCTGCTCGGCAACATGGTCCGGGCGGCCGAGTTCAACTGGAACCTGCAGCTGTCGCGCCTCCCGAACCCGGTCGACCGCCGGCTCTGGGGGATGAACGCGCACATCATCAACGCCTCCTACAATCCGCTGCAGAACCAGATCACCTTCCCGGCGGGCATCCTGCAGCCGCCCTTCTTCGACCCGAACGCCGATCCGGCGGTCAATTACGGCGCGATCGGCGCGGTGATCGGCCATGAGATCGGCCACGGCTTCGACGATCAGGGCCGCCGCTTCGATCCGCAGGGCCGGGTGCGCGACTGGTGGAGCGCGACCTCGGGCCAGCGCTTCATGGAACGGGCCGCCCGGCTCGGCGCGCAATATAGCAGCTACCGGCCGCTGCCCGACCTCGCCGTCAACGGCCAGCTGACCATGGGCGAGAATATCGGCGATCTCGGCGGGCTGGAAATGGCCTATGCCGCCTATCGCCGGCATGTCGCCCAGCATGGCGAGCCGCCGGTGATCGACGGCCTGACCGGCGACCAGCGCTTCTTCCTCTCCTGGGCGCAGGTCTGGCGCAGCCTCGACCGCGAGGGCCTCGCCCGCCAGCGCATCCTGACCGATCCGCACAGCCCCGAGGAGTTCCGCGTCAACGGCGCGGTCCGCAACATCGACGCCTGGTACCGCGCCTTCAACGTCCAGCCCGGCGACCGGCTCTATCTGCCGCCCGAGCAGCGGGTTCACATCTGGTAAGACATGGAAGGGGCCGGGCGAAAATCCGGCCCTTTTCATTTCGGGCGCAGGGGCGGATGATGCCGGCATGACGCTGACCCTGCTCGCCGCCGCCCTGCTCGCGCATGCCCCGTCCCATGACGAGTTCACCGTACGGCAGGTGTACGAAGGGTGCACCCGGCTCATCCGGCGAGGTGCGGCGCTCCGGCATTCTTCGCTAAGCCCCGAAGAGGCGATGTGTGACGCGGTCGTCACGATGCAGCTCGCCGTCCTCGATGCGCAGACCTCGCTCGCCGAAGATGGCGAGGCAGTTAGCCGCAGCTTCTGTTTGCCGGACAATGTGCTTGGCAGCGCCGAGCCGGCACTGGCGCTGGCGGAGGCTTTTATCGCCTATGTCGACCGCAATCCCGCCGTTCGCGATAGCGAGCTAGCCCAAGTCTTCGATAAAGCCATGATCGAGACTTGGCCCTGTCCGGCCTGAACCGCGCCTCAGTAGCCTCACGGGTTCGGCCGGCCGCGCGGCCGCCTTGCCAGCCGCCCGGTCAGCGTCCAGCCGCGGCGGCCGGGCCTGACCACCTCGTCCAGGAACCAGCGCCCGCCTTCCCGCACGAAGTGGAAGCGGAGCAGGACGGGCCGGCTCAAGTTGCGGAAACGAGCGGTGACGGTCTGTCGGTCGGGCCGGCGCCGGGGCTCAAGTGCGAGGTCGAGGCCGGCCAGCCGCCAGTCCACGCCGTCGATCCAGAAGTCCGCGCCGTCCAGTTCCTCGCCGCCCGCCGCCTCGTCAAAGGCGTGGAGAAGGCGGCGCAGGCGGGTGCTCGCATAACTGTCGAGTGCGATGGTTCGGTTGCCGTGCTGATATTCGCCGTAGCGCGCCGCCACGAACGCCATCGGATCGGCGACGCCGGGATAAGCCGGCGGCTCCGCCCGGCCCAAGGCCACAGCCAGCGCGAGGATCGGGGTCCACATGCGGCAATCCTCCCCGGCCGCCAGTGCAGCCGGGAAGGGCTGAACGCAGGCTTAAAGCGGCAGGGTCCTCAGTCTTTCTCTTCCTCGAAGCTCACCGCGACGTCGGCATTGGCCGACAGCCGCACCGTGTCGCCCTCCACCCCGGCGACCAGGCCCTTTGAGAGGAAATGATGGTGACCCTCATGGCTGCCCTGGCCGCTGTCCTTTTTGGTCAGCTTGATCTTGTCGCCCTCGACCCGGTCGACGGTGCCGACATGCACGCCGTCCGCGCCGATCACTTCCATGCCTTCCTTCACGTCGTCGAAACCGGCCATGTCCTTCACTCCTTCCAAGGGGATCGCGGGAAATTCGTTACGCGGTCTGAACGGCTTTCACCGTCTGCTGTTCCGGCGGACGGTTGGCGAGCCAGGCGTGGAGCAGGGCCACGACCTGCGCCCCGTCGCCGACCGAGGCGGCGACGCGCTTGACCGAGGAGGCGCGCACGTCGCCGACCGCGAACACGCCGCACCGGCTCGTCTCCAGCGCCAGCCGCTCCTCACCGACCGTGGCGCCGGCCTCGGCGCCGGTCAGCAGGAAGCCGCGCGGATCGCGGGCGATGCCGGCAGAGGCCAGCCAGTCGGTGTTGGGCTCCGCGCCGATGAAGGAGAAGAGGTGGCTGACCGCCCGGCAGGTCTCCTCGCCCGAGGCGACGTTGCGCCAGCAGACCGAGGAGAGCCGGTCATGCTCGCCGTCGAGCCGCGAAATCTCGACCCCGGTCACCACCTCGATATTGGGCTGCTGCGCGATCCGCTCGACCAGGTAATGCGACATGGTCGCCGAGAGCGGCCGGCGGGTCAGCAGCCAGACCTTCTTCGCCTGCCCGGCCAGATAGACCACGGCCTGCCCGGCGCTGTTGCCGCCGCCGACCAAAGCGACCTCCGCCCCGGCGCAGAGATTGCCCTCCATCGGCGATGCCCAGTAATGGACGCTGGCGCCCTCGAACCGGTCGAGCCCCGCCACGTCGAGCCGCCTGTAGGTCGCGCCGGTCGCGATCACCGCCGCCCGGGCGCGGACCCGCTCGCCCGTCGCGAGCCGGATCTGCAGAGGATCCATGCCGCATTCCAGCTGCACGGCCTCGTCCGGGATCGCCATCTCCACGCCGAACTTCTGCGCCTGGTTGAAGGCCCGGCCCATCAGCGCCATGCCGGTAATGCCGGTCGGGAAGCCCAGATAATTCTCGATTCGGGAGGAGGCGCCGGCCTGGCCGCCGAAGGAGCGGCAGTCGAGCGTCAGCACTTTCAGCCCCTCCGATCCCGCATAGACCGAGGTCGCCAGCCCCGCCGGCCCCGCGCCGATCACGACGACGTCGTAGAGCATGTCGGGGTCGATCGGCCCGACCAGGCCGAGGCAGCGGGCGAGCTGGCCCTCGTCCGGGTTGCGGAGCAATTTTCCGCTCGGGCAGAGCACGATCGGGAGCTCCTCCGGCGTCACCTCGAACCGGACGACCAGGGTGTGGGCGCAGCTGTCCTCGTCCGGATCGAGCTGCTGGTAGGGATGACCGTTGCGCCGCAGGAAGTTCACCAGCCGCAGCACATTGCCGTTGCCGGCATGGCCGACGATCACCGGGCCGCCGCCGCCGCTTTCGATCAGGCCGACGCGGCGCAGGATCAGGGCGCGCATGATCCGCTCGCCGAGCACCGCCTCGGCGATGATCAGGGCGCGCAGCCGGTCGGGCGACACCGCCACCGCCTCGACGTCGGTCAGGGCGTCCGCGTCGACCAGCACCGGCCGGCCGGACAGCTGCGCGAGCTCGCCCATGAACGATCCGGTCTTGTGGGTGACGATGGGCACGGGCGCCATGCCCGGCATGCGCTGCGTCACCTGCACCTCGCCGGCGAGGATCAGCATCAGGCCATGCCCGGTCTCCCCGGTCCGCTGCAGCGGCTCGCCGGCGGCGAAGCGGACCGGCTCGCCGAAGCGCCGGAGCCGGGCCAGCTCGGCCTCGCTCAGGGTCGGGAACATCTGCGCGCCGCGCTCGGCGATCAGGCTCTGCTGCGGATTGGTCATGCGGGCTCCCGTCAGGCGACTCATGGCAAAGTGAGATGCTAGCACGCCCGTCAACCGCAACCGCAATGCGAGCTTGAAGCGGCCCCGAATTCCGCGCAGGCTGCCGGAAAACTGGGGAGTTTCCATGCGCCGCTTCGCCACCCTCGCCACCCTGACCCTGCTCGCCACCGCCGCCGCGGCCCAGCCCGGGCGCTGGACGCCGCGCCCCATCCCCAATGCCACCGAGCCGGCCGAGGTGATCGCCAATGCCCCCGCCGCGGTATGGCGGCCGATCGCGCCGGAAAATCTGCTGGTCATGGACCTTCAGGAAGGGGGCCGCGTGATCATCGAGCTGGCGCCGGCCTTCGCTCCCGTCCATGTCGCCAATATGCGCCGCTACGCCCGCGCCGGCTGGTGGAACAACGCCACCATCTACCGGGTGCAGGACAATTATGTCGCGCAATGGGGCAATGGCGACGCCAACGTCCCGCTCCCCGAAGGCGTGGTCCAGCGTCCGCCTGCCGAATATGAGCGTCCCACCGCCGGGCTGACCCCGCGCGCGCTGGGCTTCCCGGACAGCTATGCGCCGATGACGGGCTTCGTCGACGGCTGGCCGATGGCCTGGGATCCGGCCCGGCGCAGCGCCTGGCTCACCCATTGCTATGCCACGGTCGGCGTCGGCCGCGATCTTCACCCGGACACGGGCACGGGCGGCGAACTTTATGCGGTGATCGGCCATTCGCCCCGGCCGCTCGACCGCAACATTGCCAATGTCGGGCGCGTGATCGAGGGGATCGCCCTGCTCTCGGCCCGGCCGCGCGGCACCGGCAATCTCGGCTTCTACCAGGCCGACCGCGGCGAGACCCCGATCCGCATCGCCCGCGTCCGCATCGCCGCCGACATGCCCGCGGCCGAGCGCCCGCGCTTCGAGGTGATGCGCACCGACACGCCGACCTTCGCCGCCTATCTCCGCGGCCGCGCCAATCGCGGCGGCCAGTTCTTCCGGGTGCCGGCGGGCGGGGTGGATATCTGCAACGTCAACGTGCCGGTGCGGAGAAGGGCGGGCTGAACCTCATTCCGGCCGGTGCACGACGATCTCCAGGCCTTCTTCGGCCGAGGGGGGCACGAAATAGGAGGTGATCAGGTCGAAATGCGCGTCCGTCGGCGCGAATTCGTGCGCACCGCTGGCATTGCGCGCATGCATCCGCGCCCGGCACAGCTCGTCCGGCACGTCGAGCCAGTGCAGCACATGCGCCGCGCCCGCTTCCTCGGCGACGCCCTTCATCCAGGCGCGTTCGCCACCGTGTTCGCCGGAAAGTCCAGCACCACCGAGACGCCCGCCCGGAGCAGGTCGACCACATGCGGCCCCATCGCCGCGCGCAGCTTCGCCGCGCAGCGGACATAATCCGCCACCGTCGCCATCTCGGCGCCGAACAGGGGCGCGGTCCATTTGTCCTCGCTGACCACCACGGTCAGCGAGGCATCGCCGAGCTGCGCGGCGAGCGAGGATTTCCCCGCGGCGATCTTGCCGCAGAGCATGTGCAGGGTGGCGGCCATCCCCCAGCCTAACCCAGCCCGATCTCCCGAGTCACCCCGATCGCGTCCAGAAAGGCCGCGTCGTGGCTCACGACGAGCAGCGCCCCGTCATAATCCCCGAGCGCCGCCTCCAGCATCTCGATCGACTCCACGTCGAGATGGTTGGTCGGCTCGTCGAGGATCAGCAATTGCGGCGGCTGCGGGCCCGAAAAGGCGATGGCGAGGCCGGCGCGCAGGCGCTCGCCGCCGCTATAGCTTCCCGCCGGCCGCAGCGCCTCGCGGTTGCGGAAGCCGAACCGGGCAAGCGCGGCATGGGCGTGGTTCGCGGTCAGCGCCGGATGGTGGTGGCGGAGCTTGCCGACCAGATCGAGCGCCGGATCGAGCCCGGCGACATGCTGGTCGAGCATCGCGATGGCGCCCTCCGCGCGGCGCACCGTGCCGGACGTCGGTGCCAGCGCCCCGGTGACCAGCTTCAGGAGGCTGGTCTTGCCCGCCCCGTTGGGCCCCGAGAGCGCCAGCCGCTCCGGGCCGCGGATCGTGAAGGACAGGGGGCCGAACAGCCGGCGTCCGCCGAGGTCCAGCGCCACCTCCTCGAAGGCCAGCAATGTCCGGTTCGCGGGCAGGCCGGAGGCCGGCAGCTCGATGCGGAGCGGGGTCAGGATCTCCACCTTCGCGCGCGCCGTGGCCAGCGCCTCCTCCGCCTCGCCGATCTGCCGCTCGCCGAGCACCCGCCCGCGGCCGGCGCTCTCCTCGGCCTTGCGCTTGAGGCCGCCCAGGATGATCTTCGGCGCGCCGCCCCGCGCGGCCGCCGCGCGTCCGGCCCTGTCGCGCCGCGCCTGCCGCTCGGTCCGCGCCTGCGCCGCGCGCTTTTCCTGGACCAGTGCGCGCTCCGCTGACTCCAGCGCCGCCCCGGCCCGGCCGAGCGCCGCCTCCCGTGCCGCGGCGAAGGCGGACCAGCCGCCGCCATAAGTGAAGATGCCGGCGGCGGAGAGATGGACGATCCGGTCCATGCCCTCGAGCAGGCGCCGGTCGTGGCTGGCGACCAAAGCGCCGCCGCGCCAGTCCGCAAGCAATGCCGCCACCGCCGCCCGGCCCTCGCGGTCGAGATTGTTGGTCGGCTCGTCGAGCAGCAGCAGGTCCGGGGCCTCGACCAGCAGCCGGGCGAGGCCGAGCCGGGTGCGCTCACCGCCGCTCAGCGACGCTGCGTCGCGGCCGAGGTCCGCGCCGGGGAGCCCGACGTCGGCCAGCGCCGCGTCCAGCCGCTCGGCGAGCGTCCAGTCCGCCTCGGCCATGTCCTCGGCCGAGCCTTCGCCCTGCGTCAGCCGCTCGAGCCGCGCGAGCGCGCCGGCCACGCCGAGCGCGGCGGCGAGCGTTCCGTCCGAGGGCTGGATTTGGCGCAGCACGCCGATCCGTCCGGCGCGGATGACATGGCCCGCGGCTGGCCTGGCCTCGCCGGCGGCGATGGCGAGCAGGGTCGACTTGCCGGCGCCGTTGCGTCCGACCAGGCCGATCCGCTCGCGGCCGATCGAAAGGCTCAGGTCCGAAAAGAGCAGGCGCCCGTCAGGCGCGGCGGCGGCGAGACAATCGAAGGTGAGAAAAGACATGGGGCACCTGGATGGCGGGGAAGGGAAAAGCGGGCTTCCGATCCGTGTTCATCCTGTCCTCCATGTCCTCGCGCGGCATTGCGCGGGGCCCATGTGGCGGCGTCGGGCCGGCGATGCAAGCCCGCCGGCGCCTGGCTCACCAGAAGGCGATCACCGCCGCATAGAGGCCGAGCCCGATCATGACCGGCGCGGTGAACAGCATCGCGACGCTGCGCCCGAGCTGCCAGCCGTCCATGCCGAGGCCGTGCAGGATGCGGCCGAGGATGAAGAGGCCCGCAACGATGGCGAGCCAGAGCTGGAACCCCCGCGCCGCCTCGATCAGCGCGATCAGGATCAGCACCACGGGCGCATATTCGGCGAAGTTGAGCTGCGCCCGCATCCGCGCGATCAGCCGCGGATGGCCGCCGTCGCCGACCGAGATCTTCTCGGACACGCGCAGCTCCGCAATGCGCCAGGAAAGCCAGAAATTGACCAGCGCCGCAGCGCCGGCGGTCGTCAGAGCGATCGGCAGCATGATCATGGCAAGCCCCTCCCCAGGGGGCGATATCTGGCACGCCGCACCCGGCCCCGCAACCGGCGCGGGCGCGCTCAGAGCGGCCTGAGCCCGACCTTGCGGAAGCGCACGATGCCGGCGCCATATTGCAGCGCGATCGGCCCTTCGCGATGTGTGGCGTCGCGCGCGCCGGCGACCGTGGTCCGGCCGTTCATCGCCACGTCGAAGCGGTCGCCGCGGGCGCGGATCGTCATCAGGTTCCACCGGTCGCCAGCCCGCACCGCAGGCGAGACCGGGGCGACATTGACGATCGCGCCGGTGGCGTAGGTCGGGTCCGGCCGCGTGTCGAAGATGTTGATCTCGTAGCTGTTCGCCACGCTGATCGCCGCGCGGTCCTGGCAGCGGATGAAGATGCCCGAATTGGCCTCCGGGCTGACCCGGAATTCGACGCGCAGCTCAAAATCGCGGAAGCTTTCCCGCGAGACGAGGAAGCTGATGCCGCCCCGGTCGGCGATGATCGCGCCGCGCTCCACCCGCCAGTTGGCGTCGCCGACCGTGGTCCAGCCGTCCAGGCAGCGCCGGTTGAACAGCCGCCGGAACCCGGGGCGGGCGAAGGCGGGGGCGGGGAGCAGCAGGGCGGCAGCGGTGCCAAAGATAAAGGTGCGGCGATTGTTCATTGCTACTTCCCCAATCGGGCCACCCCCAGCCTAACTGACCTGCCTCCACCTCCGCAACGGGCGCGGGCATGGCCAAGGTGCCCTCACTGCTCTAGCATCGAGGGAATGCTCGCTTTGGTCACCGCGCTCCTGCTTCTCCCCGCCCCGGCCACGGCCCAGCCGGCCAGCAACCGGCTGGTCGAGCGGATGCAGGCGATCGACCCCGCCACCGCCACTCCCGCGGCGTGCGAGGAGCGGATTGCACAGGCGCCCGCCCTGAACGGACCGGACCTCTTCCACGCGTCCGCGATCTGCTTCCATGCGGGGCGGCTCGTCGAGGGCAGCTTCCTCCTGAACGCGGGCCAGACCAGGTCGATCGCCGATATGGCGCTGATCGTCCCCGCGACCCGCGCGGACAGCGAAAAGCAGGCCGAACTGTACGGCTTCATCTATTTCAGTGCCGGCGGCCCCGGCAGCGACGAGGTGTTTCGCGACCCGGCTCTCAGGGCGCGTTTCTGGCGCCTCTATGACGCTTGGTCGCCCGCATTCGGCCCGGCCTACGATCCCGGCTGGAACGCGCGGCGAAGTCCGGACGCCGCAGCCTATCGGTCGGCGATCGCCGAGATCAGCGAGGGCAGGCGCCGGCAGCTGAACGAGATCGCCCGCCTCTATGCCGACGACGCCTATTACGCGCTGCATCGCCGCATGCAGGAACTGCAGGCGCGAACCCAGGGGCGGTATGTCGAGGGCACAGCGGATTACGATCTGTCACGCGACCTCGATCGGCAGATGAACGAGCGCGCCGTCGCCCTCGGCTTAAGGGAGCGGGCGAGCCCGCCGGAGCCGGGCGATCAGTCGCTGCCCCCCATGCCGCCTGCCTCCCCGGCGGCGGATGAGACCGTACAGCCCGCCGCTTCGGATCCTGTTTCCCGGCGATGCGCCGAGATGGCCGAGCGGATGACGATAGCCGCTGAGTCGCAGATCGCGCGAGTGTTGGTGACGGTGAGCCCCACCTGGGGAGTGATTTGGCGGGCAGACCTCACCGGCGGACGCGACCCGGCGATGCGCTTCACCTGCTCCGCGCGAACTACCGCTTCCGAGCCTCTGGGCGAGGGCCCGGGGGCGATCGCCCCGCTTCCTGATCGCCCCCCCGCCGCCTCCGGCACAACCCTGACCGTCAGCGCCACCTCTCCACCGGCGCCCTGATCAAATTCCGCCAGACATAGCCCCAGGGAATGAGCACCGGCGCCAGCGCGAGCGGGAGGAGGCCGACGAGGATCAGGTCTTCGCCCAGCCGCGGCGCATTCACCCCCGCGAACCAGTGCGGCAGACCGATGAAGGCCAGCCAGACCATCTTCCAGCCAAGCTCGAAGAGCAGCACCGGCAGCACCTTCAGCGGATGCAGGACGCCGATGATCCCCATGATCCAGAGCCCGCCCTTCACGCCCAGGAACAGATGGCGCTCCGGGCTGTGGTCGAGCAGCAGCGGCAGGGTCACCAGGAAGCCGTCGACCGCGAAGAAGAGATAGACGGCGCGCAGCGCATAGAGGCGAGCCAGCGACACCTCCTGGTCGCCCCGCTTCCAGATGCCGGGTGCGGGCCGGGACGACGCGGCCATCTCAATTCTCCTCCGCCGCGGGCCGCCGCCAGCGCGCGCCCGGCTGCGTCACGTAGGTCCTGACGACGTAGCGCCAGGGGATGACCGGGATGAGCACGACCGCGAGCAGGCATTCGATCACCGACTGCATCGTGCGCGGGTCCATGCGCCCGGCCGTCCACAGGGGAAGCGCGACCATGGTCAGCCAGATCGCCTTCCAGAGCAGTTCGAACAGCAGGACGGGCAGCATCTGCAGCGGATAGCGGAGCCCGAGCGCCGCCAGCACCGACACGCCCGCCATCATCCCGGCGACGACGCTGTTCATCAGCGGCCAGTCGCTCCGGTGGCTCAGCAGCGACGGCCAGATGACGAGCAGGATGCCGATCGCGACGAAGGCATAAGCGGCACGCAGCAGGTTCAGGCGGAGCAAAGAGACATGGGTCATGCGGGGCTCCCTTCGGGGGCGGCGGGAAGACTGGGACGGAAGCGCCGGCCGAAGCGCACCCGGACCAGCCAGAAGGCCATCACCGCAAACGGCGCGAAGGCGGGGACGAGGAGGAAGGGCGAGCGTTGCCAGGCGGCCGGCAGCACGTCCTGCTGGCCGAGGAAGAAGGAGCCGGTGGCGATGAAGAAGGCGAAGCACATCCGCCAGAGGTGGCGGCTGAGCCGCTGCGCCCGGCTCAGCGGGGCGCGCAGGATCGCGTTGAGGTCGAGCAGGCCAGCGAGCAGGACGAGGCCGGTCATCGCGAAGACCGGGCCCCGTCCGACCGGGGTCGCGCCGGCGCCGGTGAAGGCGCCGTAGAGCATCAGCGCGCCAAGCCCGAGCGCGGCGGCGCAGGCGATGACCTCGAACCGGCCCGTCCGCCCGTCGCCGCGGCGCGCGGCCATCCACGAGGTGGCGACGAAATAGCAGACGATGAGCCCGCCGATCGGCGAGCCCGGCGGGTTGCGCCAGGGCTCCAGCAAGGCCGCGGTGATGCCGAGCACGAGCATCGCGCCGAAGAAGAGGGTGCCGGACCAGGCGTGCAGCCGGCCCCCCTTGCGCGCCGCGACGGCGATCGTGCCGGCGGGCAGGGCGAGCACGCCGCCCGCAATGTGAATGGCCATGACGATGTTCATGCTGCCTTCGCCTCCTCCGCCGCGTCGGGCAGAAATTCGAGGATGTCGCCGGGCTGGCAGGCGAGCGCGGTGCAGATCGCCTCGAGCGTCGAGAAGCGGATCGCGCGCGCCTTGCCGGTCTTCAGGATGGAGAGGTTGACGATGGTGATGCCGACCCGCTCGGCGAGCTCGGTCAGCGTCATCCTGCGCGCGTGGAGCAGATCGTCCAGCTTGACGAGGATCGCCATCAGACCGTCCCTTCCAGATCCTCGCGCATCCGCGCGCCTTCCGCGAACACGCGGGCGAGCACGAAGACGAGCAGGATGGCGAGCAGGCCGGCGATGGAGGGGCCGGCGCTGATGTTG
The DNA here is from genome assembly GCF_035626655.1 of Allosphingosinicella sp. Taxonomy (GTDB): domain Bacteria; phylum Pseudomonadota; class Alphaproteobacteria; order Sphingomonadales; family Sphingomonadaceae; genus Allosphingosinicella. The sequence continues at coordinate 25,350 of NZ_DASPNF010000019.1, read as the reverse complement.
ATCGGATGCGCCGGGGTCGAGATCATCCGGACGATGATCGCGATGACGAGGCCGAGCACCTGCAGGACGATCAGGATCCATGCGATGGTCTGCAGCCGGGCCGCGTTGGCGAGGACGAAGGGGTCGCCCTCCCGCACCGTCCCGACCATCGCGAGCAGGCGGGTGAGGATGAGGTGGTAGAGCGGGATGGTGAAGAGGCCGATCACGGCGATTCCCCGCATCCCCCAGACGATCCGCGTCGCCTCGGGCGAGGGCGTCAGCTTCAGCGAGATCATCAGCCAGTGCTCGTGCGGCATGACGAACAGCAGGACGAGCACCGCCACCGCGAACAGCCAGTTCAGCACGATCAGGATCCGGAGCCCGACCCAGGCGATGGGCAAAGCGGCGGAATAGGGATGCGACATGGACGGCCTCCGACGAATCAATATCGAAAAACGATAATGATATTATCGAAAGTCGTCAAATTAATTATCGATAGTCGCTTAATCAGGGCATGCGCAGAGGGCTGGCGCGACGCGGCCTTGCCTCACCGAAGGAGGTGGAAAGCTGCTAGCGCAGCACCATCGTGTCGCCGCGGATCTCGACGCTGCCGAGGCGCGACAGATAGGACTGGCCGAGCAGGGAGACGGGCAGCTCCTCGGCCACCGCGGCCTGCACGCCGCGCGCCTCGATGCCGCCGATCGCGATCCGCTCGAGGGTCACGGGCACGACCTCGACCGGGCCGCCGACGCCCATGGCCAGCGAACGCTCGGCCGGCAGCTGGATGCCCGCGCGCTGCGCATCCTCGGCGCGCAGCACCACCCAGGAGGCGCCGGTGTCGACCATGAAGCGGATCGTCGCGCCGTTGACCTGCGCGTCGGCGTAGAAATGGCCGTCGGGCCCGCGCCTCAGCTCGCGCGGCGAGGGCAGGCTGACCGGATCGGCGGACGAGATGCGCCCGGGGCGGGACACGGTATTGGCCACCGCGTCCGTCTCGTTGCCGGCCGCGGCGGGCTTCTCCCCGCTCCTGAGCACAGGCGAGAGCAGGCCGACGCCGATCAGCGCCAGCCCGGCGAAGACAAGGCCGTTTCCCGCGGACATGGCCGCGAATCTAGGCCGCGCGGTGCAAAGACCGGGTTAACGCCCGCCGCCGCTCCCGTCTTCGCGCGGCTCAGGCCGCGTGCTGGTGGTGCGGGTCGGGGATCAGCCGCCGGCGCACGGTGCGCACGATCTGGCTGCCGCCGATGCCCTGCGAGCCCTCGAGGGGCAGCGCCGTGCCGCAAAAGGCGCATTCGGCGAGTATCCGGCCGATATGCCAGTGCGACCGGCCGCAGCCCGGACAATAATTGGTCTCCTGATCGCGATAGACGACGTGATATCCACGCTGCGCCACGGGGGGAACCAGGCTCCCGCCGCGTGCCTCGAGCACATTATTATACGCGCTGGCCATGAGCCTGCTCCTTGTGTTCTGCTTTCGGTATGCTTCAACCCGCGAACCGCCTCGCGGTTGCATAACGGCCCCGACACGAACGGAACTTCAGCAGCTTAAGTGCTTTCTGGGCCACATGGCTTTTCTGCCCGCCTCAACCCGTAACGACCGCCGCGACCTGATCCTCGCGCGCGCCGAGGCGAGCCGCATCCGGCGGCTCGAGGAGAAGCGAATCCGCGAGGCGCAGGCGATGGTCGCCCGCTTCTTCGGCCTCGACAGGAAGGCGCCCGCGCCATGAGGAGCCGACGGGGCCTCAGGAAGCGGACCCTCGTCGGCAGCGCGGTCGCGCTCGTCGTCCTCATCCTGGCCGCCTCGATGCTGATCCCCGATTATGGCGACAACCGCGCCGTGGCCGAGCCGGTGCCGCCGCAGGCGCTGAACCGGATCGCGCAGAAGAACGACAATGCCGCGCTCAATGCGGCCGCCGCCATGCGCGCCAGATCGGCCCGCGAGGCACGCATCGCCGACGCGCGCCAGGACCAGCAGGACCGCGCCAAGGCCGTCCAGCCGCAGCGCTGACCGAACGTTCCCGAAGGCATGGACATGCGCCGCCCGCTGCGCTTCAATGCGCGCGGGGGAGGGCGATCTATGTCCGCACTGGCCATGGCAATGCTGCTGACGGGCGCCGGGGATGTGCAGAGGCAGCGGCCGCCGCGCAACCCGCCGCCTCCGGTTATGGTCCCGATGATGCCGCCGGTGCCGCCCGCGCCCTATATCCCGCCGCCGGTCATGGTCCCGCCGCCGCCCGCGCCGCCCGTGCCGGCCGCCACGCCGCCGCAGCGGGCGCGCGCCAATCTCGCCTCTTATTTCAGCGAGGACGATTATCCGGCCGCGGCGCTGCGCGCGCATGACGAGGGGACGACCGGCTTCCAGCTCACCATCGGGCCCAATGGCCGCGTCACCGACTGCCAGGTGACCGCCTCGAGCGGCTCGTCCGCGCTCGACAGCGCGACCTGCCGGATCATGCGCTCCCGCGCCCGCTACACGCCGGCGCGGGGCTATGACGGCAACCCGACGATCGGCCGCGACGCCGGCCGCGTCACCTGGCGGCTGCCCGAGGAGGAGGGGCGGGCCGGCCTGCCCATCGCCGCGCGGCCGGCCCGCCTGCTGACCCTGGAGGCCAGCCGCATGACCGCGGCCGATTTCCCGCGCGGTGTCCAGCCGGCCGGCGCGCAGGGGTCGAGCGGGCTGCGCGTCGCGATCGGCCGCACCGGGCGGGTGATCGGCTGCGACGTGCCGGAGACCAGCGGCGCGCCGGCGCTCGATGCGGCCGCCTGCCGGCTCTACGCCGCCCGCGCCCGCTACGAGCCGGCGCGGGATCTGGCCGGCGCCGCGATCTGCGACGTCGACTGGCTCTCGGTGGACTGGCCGGCGGCCGGCGCGATCGGCCAGCCTGCGGCGCGGCGGGCGCCCGCCTCTCCCGCGCCCGGACCGCTCCGCGGGCAGCTCAATGCCACACTCTGCCCCGGCTGGAGCCCGCGCTGAACGGAGGCGGGACGATGTCCGCTCTGGCCATCGCAATGCTGCTGACGGGCGCCGGCGAGGTGCAGAGGCAGCCGCCCGAGCCGCCGCCGATGATGCTGCCGCCGCCGCCCATGGCCGTGCCGCTGCACACCCCGCCGCCGCCGCGCTACGGGGCCCCCTCGGGCCAGCCCGAACGGGTCCGGGCCAAATGAACGCCTATTTCAGCGTCGACGATTATCCGGCGTCTGCCCTGCGGGCGCGCGCCGAGGGCACGACCGAGGTCCTGCTGACCGTCAATCCCGACGGGCGGGTGTCGGGCTGCGTGGTGAGCGAATCCAGCGGTTCGGCGGCGCTCGATATGGCCACCTGCCGCATTCTCCGCAGCCGCGCCCGCTATTTTCCTGCGCGCCCGCCGGTTCGCATTCCCGCCTTCGAGCCCGACAGGGTGCGGATCATCTGGCGGCTGCCGCCGCGCTGATCCTCAGCTAGCCGTCATGGTCCGGCGCCGCCCCGCGTCCCTGGGCGGGATGGGCGGCGTCGTGGTCGTTCTCGACCTCCTCGCGGCTCGGCCCGGCCAGCTTGGAGAGATTGTCCCCGCGCATGCCGCCGGCGACCTGGCTGACGAAAGAGTGCGGGCGGAGCTTGCGGGTCGGCTTCATGGCCGCCTGCATGGCATGAGCGCGCCCTGCCCGCCAGCCCTCGCGGCACGCCTAGGCGTCGCGGCGCAGCCGGATTACACTGGCGGCCATGAGCCCGGCCCTGCTCCTTGCCGCCACGCTCGCCGCTCAGGGCAACGCGGCCCCGGCGGCCGCCGCTGCCACGCCGGTGCCGCCTTCAGCAGCGCCGCCCCGGCCGACCGACTGGCCGCTGCCGATCAGCGACGACGATTATCCCGCCGCCGCGATCCGCGGCGACGAGGAGGGCAAGGTCAGGTATCGCCTCGACATCGGCGCCGACGGCCGCGTTGCCCGCTGCACGGTGACCGGCTCCAGCGGCTCCGCCACGCTCGATTCCGCCACCTGCCGGATCGTCACCCGCCGCGCCCGCTTCGCGCCGGCCCGGGACAGCCAGGGCAATGCCATCCCCGACGCCCGCGACGGCGAGGTCACCTGGCGGCTCGGCGAGCAGGGCGACGAGGACTGAGCGCGTCGCAGGGGCTGGTCATTCCGTCATTTTGCGGGCATTTCGTGACGCCGGCGTCATGAGACTCGCAAAGACAGGCGCCTTTTCTCGGGGGAAACTGAAATGGACATTCAATATCTGCTCACCCTGCTCGTCATCGGCGCCGTCTGCGGCTGGCTCGCGGGCCAGATCGTCAGGGGCTATGGCTTCGGCCTCGTCGGCAACGTCGTCGTCGGTGCTCTCGGCAGCTTCATCGTGGGCTATGCCCTGCCGGTGTGGCTCCACGTGGCGCTCCCGGCTATCGGCACCAGCTGGATCCTCAACGCCATCGTCTGGGGCACGATCGGTGCCGTCGTCCTGCTGCTGCTGGTCGGGATGGTGCGACGGCGCGCCTGACCCTCTGGCCTAACGCGTCGGCGCCGGGCGCGGCTCAGCCGTCCCGGTTGCCGGCGCCGGCCGGCGCGAGGCGATATAGGCAAGGAACATCGCCCGCCCGCCATTCCTGACCCGCTCGACATTGGCCGCGGCGGTCTCGGCGCCGCGCTCGGCGGCGATCGCGCGGCGCACCGCTTCCAGCTGGCTGGCGCAGCCGGCAATGGCGGCGTCGGTCAGCGCCTCGGGCGCGTCGCCGGACTGCAGCCGCGCGTCGATCCGGCCCTTCACGCAATCGCCCCAGGCGCGGCCGGCCGTTCGCCAGGCCGGGACCGGCGCACCCGAAGCGGGCGGCGTCGCGGAGGCGGTCTGTAGCAAGGCGGCGACGGCGAGCAGCATCATTCTGTTTCTCCTGAACTTTCCCCCGCCTATGGCGCCGCGCCACGGGTGACAAGCCGGCCCTCGGCGCCGGGCCCTGTCCCGGCACGCCCTGCCGCAAGGCTGCCGGCGGCCGCATATCCTGCTAGTAGGGGGCGATGACCGAGCCCGACGCGCCTTGGCACGCCCATATCTATTTCACCGAAGCCGACCGCGCCGCCGCCGAGGCGCTGCGCGACGATTTCATCCGGATGGCCGATGCCGGCCGCGACATCCTGTTCGTCGGCCGGATGATGGACGCGGGCGTCGGCCCGCACCCGATTCCCCAATATGAGATCCACTTCCACGAGGCTTCGGTCGGCGCGATCGTCGCGATGCTCGAAGCGTCCGGCCTCCGCGCCCTGGTCCACCCGCTCACCGATGACGACCTGGCCGATCACACCGCCCACGCCCGCTGGATCGGGGCGCCGCTCGAGCTGGACGTCACCACCCTCGATCCGCCCGGCCACAACCAGGGCATCCCCCGCTTCGGGATCACCGACTTCTAGGGCTTCGATATGAGATCCGATCTGCTCGTCATCGATCCGCAGCGCGCGCCGTCCGCGGTCCAGCGCGGGGAGGTGAGGATCGAGGTCATCCCCGGGCCGCGCTAGGCCCCTAGTCCCGGGACCCGACTGACGTTATCCCTGCCTCCGATGAACCCGGTCACGGCCACGCAATATACTCGCGACCGCGCCTGGCTGGGTTACCCGCTCGCGATCCTGTTCAGCCTGGCCGCGCTCGGCCTGCGCATCCAGCTCGGCGACACGCTCAGCGGCTTTCCCTTCCTCACCTTCTTCGTGGCGGTTATCCTGTCCGCCTTCCTCGGCGGCGCCGGCCCGGGCCTGACCGCGGCCATTCTCTCGGCCTTGTTCGCCGATTATTATCTGATGCCGCCGCTGCACAGCCTCAGCCTCGCCTGGCCCTCGGGCTGGATCGCGATGGGCTTCTTCCTGTTCACCACCGGCTTCATTGTCGTCCTGATCAACGCGATGCTGAAGGGCTATGCGGTTCGCCAGGAGGCGGAGCAGAAGCTCCGGAGCCTCAACGCGGAGCTGGAGGCCCGCGTCGCCGAGCGCACCGCCCAGCTCGAGGCGGAGGCGGCCGAGCGGCGCGAGGCCGAAGCAGTGATCCGCCAGATGCAGAAGATGGAATCGATCGGCCAGCTCACTGGCGGCATCGCCCATGACTTCAACAACATGCTGGCGATCGTCACCGGCTCGCTCGACATGGCGAAGCGGCGGCTGAAGGGCAACGAGGATCCCAGGATCGCCCAGTCGCTCGACAATGCCGCCGAAGGGGCGCGGCGCGCCGCCGTGCTGACCCAGCGGCTGCTCGCTTTCTCCCGCCAGCAGCCGCTTGAGCCGCAGGCGCTCGACGCCAATCGGCTCGTCTCGGGCATGTCGGAGCTGATCCGGCGGACGATCGGCGAGACGATCGCGGTCGAGACCGTGCTCGGCGGCGGGCTCTGGCCCTGCTTCGCCGATCCCGCCCAGCTCGAAAACGCCCTGATCAACCTCGCCGTAAACGCGCGCGACGCCATGCCCGACGGCGGCCGCCTCACCATCGAGACCGCCAACGTCCATCTCGACGATCTCTATGCCGCCGCCAACGTCGATGTCGCGCCCGGCCAATATGTGATGGTCGGCGTCACCGACACCGGCGTCGGCATGGCCGCCGAGGTGGTCGAGCGCGCCTTCGATCCCTTCTACACCACCAAGGGGCCCGGCCAGGGTACCGGCCTCGGGCTCAGCCAGGTGTTCGGCTATGTGAAGCAGTCGGGCGGCCATCTGAAAATCTACTCCGAGCCCGGCCGCGGGACGACCTTGCGCCTCTATCTGCCGCGCCATTTCGGCGATGCCGCCGTCGCCGTCGAAGCGCCGCGCCCGGCCATGGCCACCGTGCCGCAGGGTCGCGCCGACCAGCTCATCCTCGTCGTCGAGGACGAGGAGCAGGTCCGGACGATGACCGTGGAGGCGCTCAAGGACCTCGGCTATGGAGTCGTCGACGCCCCCGACGGCGCCGCGGCGCTCGCCCGGCTGGAGGCGCTGGCGCGGATCGACCTGTTGTTCACCGACGTCGTCATGCCCGGGATGAACGGCCGCGAGCTCGCCGACCGGGTCTGCGCGGCCCGGCCCGGCACCCCGGTCCTGTTCACCACCGGCTATACGCGCAACGCCGTCGTCCATAACGGCATGCTCGATCCCGGCGTCGCCTTCCTCGCCAAGCCCTTCACCGTGGATCAGCTGGCGCGGAAAGTGGCGGAGGCGCTGGCCAATACCGGGTCATCCCGGCGAACGCCGGGACCCATGAACTCGGTCGAAGCGGAATAGTGCTGACCCTGCGAACCTTCCACCGGAGGGCGTTCATGGGTCCCGGCTTACGCCCGGGATGACCAGCGAGGCTCAGCCCCTTACCCAGCGCACCCGCGGATCGTTGAAATCCATCACGTCGTTCAGCTCGTGCACGTTGCGATAGCCGTAGCCGACGAGGTTGATGAAGGTCTGGATGTTGAGCGCGAGCTGGACCAGCTTGGTCATCACCGGCTCGCGATTGTTCGAGAAATTATTGTTGCAATAGATGAGGATCGGCCGGTCGCTCCGGCCGATCACGCGGCGCAGGCTGGCCGCGTTGAAGTCCGGCAGCGGCAAATTCACCGCCCCCTGGATATGGCCCTGGCGGAAGGCGGCCTCGGAGCGGGCGTCGAGGATCAGCACGCCCCGCTCGCCGCGCCGCCGCTCGAACTCGGCCCAGTTGATCAGGCGCGTCTGGCGGTAGGGCTGCACCCGGGCGGCCAGGCGCTGGAAGCCCCGATAGTCGATCAGCGGATTGTCGCGCTGCACCGCCGGCCGCGCCGGCTGGGCGGCAGCGGTCGGCACCGCCGTGGCGATGACGAGCAAGGCGGCGAGGATCGGTCGGAGCATGGCAGGCACTCCTTCGCTTGAGGGATGATCAGCGGGCGCGGGACGAGTTGCCGGCGGCGGGCGCGCTGCTCACCCAGCGGATGCGCGGATCGTCCATCGTCACCACGTCGTTGAGCTCGCGGATGTTGCGGTAGCCATAGCCGTAGAGGTGGGTGAAGGTCGAAAGGTTGAGCGCCAGCCGCCCGGACTTCAGCGCGACAGGCGGCCGGTCCTCGCGGAAATTGTTGTTGCAGTAAATCAGGATCGGCCGGTTGCGATCGGGGCCGATCACCTCGGCAAGCGCTTCCTCGCTGAACTCGGTCAGCGGCAGGTTCACGGCGCCCTGGATATGGCCGGCAGCGAACTGGCGCTCCGAGCGGGCGTCGAGGATCAGCACGCCGGGCCGGCGGGCGGCGGCGGCGAACGTATCCCAGTCGATCAGCCGGGACAGGCGGTAGGGGCGGACCTCCTGGATCAGGTCGCGATAGCCGTCATAGCTCATCTGCGGGTTGAGCAGGGGCGCGGCCGGTGCGGGCCGGGCGGTGGCCGGCGCGGGATGCGCGGCGGCGGGGGCGGCGGTGGCGAGGACGAGCAAAGGGAAAGCGAGGACGCGATACATGGCAACCTCCATCGGGATGGGCACCCTGGCGGGTCCGCCATTGCTACGGGTCCGAAACTGTCGTGCCCCTGAATGGCGCGTTCATCCTAGAGCAGGGCGAAGGCCCGCACCGGGAACGTGCCCATGCCGGCGACCCTGGGCGGCACCGCGCTGAAGGCGAAGCCCTCTGCCGGGAGGGCCGCGAGACTGGTCATATGCTCGCAGATCAGCACGCCGGCGCCCAGCAGGATGGTGTGGACAGGGCGCGCGCGGGTGGACGTGTCGTCGATATTGTAGCTGTCGATCCCGACCAGCCGGGCGCCGCGTTCGGCCAGCAGCCGGGCCGCCGCCTCGGTCAGGAAGGGATGGCCGCTCGGATAGGCGTCGGTCCGCCAGTGCCGGTCCCAGCCGGTCTCGACCAGCACCGCCTTTCCGGCGAGGTCGAGCCCCTCGAACAGGCCGGCGTCCACCGCCTGCGCCGCCGCCTTCACCTTGAGGCCCGGGAGCGCGGCCAGCCGGTCGAGTTCCAGTGCGGCCAGATCGTCGCCGTCCGCATAACGGTGGAAGGGCGCGTCGAGATAGGTGCCGGTATTGGCGACCATGTCGATCCGCCCGATCTGGAAGCTCGAGCCGTCGTCATAATGCTCGGCCGAGCCCTCGCGCGTCCAATAGTCGCAGATATGGGGCCCGGGCAGGCCCTGATAGGTGATCATGCCATGCTCGATCACATGGCTGAGGTCGACGAGCCTTTGTGTTTCCATATCGTCCAGAGCGCTCCTGCTGCGAACAGCATCCAGATCAGGTTGAGCGTCGCCGAGGGCAAGGCGCCGTGCCACCAGCCGTTCACGAGGAAGCCCGCCGCGCCGATCAGGTTCATCCACTGGAACAGGGCGGACTGGCCGGTCAGCCTGCCCAGCGTGACCAGGATATAGGCGCCGAGGACCAATACCGCGCCAGTCCAGCCGGCGATCTCGACGGCGAGGTCGGTTGCGCTCAGGCCGCCGCTCCCCGCGCCAGGTTCCGCAGCACGTAATGGAGGATGCCGCCGTTGCGGAAATATTCGAGCTCGTTGGCGGTATCGATCCTGACCCGCGCGGCGAAGGTGAAGCTCGTGCCGTCCGCGCGCGTCACCGTGACGCCGATCTCCTTGCGCGGCGTGAGCTCGCCGACGCCGAGGATGGTAAAGGTCTCGGTGCCGTCGAACTCGGGCACCTCGTCGACGAACTGGAGCGGGATCACGCCCATGCCGACCAGGTTGGAGCGGTGGATCCGCTCATAGGTCTCGGCGATCACGGCGCGGACGCCGAGCAGGTTGGTGCCCTTCGCCGCCCAGTCGCGCGAGGAGCCCGTGCCATATTCCTTGCCGGCGATGATCACGAGCGGCGTGCCGGCCTCCTTGTAGAGCATGGCGGCGTCGTAGATCGGCATCTGCGCGCCGCTCGGGACATGCCTGGTGATGCCGCCTTCTATGCCGGGAACCATCTTGTTCTTGATGCGGATGTTGGCGAAGGTGCCGCGCATCATCACTTCGTGATTGCCGCGCCGGGCGCCGTAGCTATTGAAGTCCGCGCGGCTAACCTGATGTTCCGAAAGGTATTTTCCGCCAGGGCTGTCGAGCTTGATGGCGCCGGCCGGGGAAATGTGGTCGGTGGTGATGCTGTCGCCCAGGATCGCCAGCGGCCGCGCGTCGACGATGTCGCCGGGGGGCGTCGGGGTCATGGTCATGCCCTCGAAATAAGGCGGGTTGGCGATGTAGGTGGAGCCGGCGGGCCAGCCATAGGTGGAGCCGCCGATCACCTCGATCCCCTGCCAGCGCACGTCGCCTTTGTAGACGTCGGCATAACGCGAGCGAAACATGTCGCCGTTTACGTACTGGTCGATCATGCTCCGGATCTCGTCGTTCGACGGCCAGATGTCCTTGAGATAGACGTCCTGCCCCTGCAGGTCCTTGCCGATCGGCGCCGTGACCATGTCGCCGACCACGCTGCCCTTCACCGCATAGGCGACGACGAGCGGCGGCGAGGCCAGGTAATTGGCGCGGACGTCGGGGCTGACCCGGCCCTCGAAATTGCGGTTGCCCGAGAGCACCGAGGCCGCGACCAGGTCGTTCTTGTTGACTGCCGCAGAGATCGGCTCCGGGAGCGGCCCCGAATTGCCGATGCAGGTGGTGCAGCCATAGCCGACCAGGTCGAAGCCGAGCGCGTTGAGGTCCTCGGTGAGGCCGGCGCGGTCGAGATAGTCGGTCACGACCTGCGAGCCCGGCGCGAGGCTGGTCTTCACCCAGGGCTTGCGGTTAAGGCCCCGCGCCCGCGCCTTGCGCGCCACCAGGCCCGCGGCGACGAGCACCGAGGGGTTGGAGGTGTTGGTGCAGGAGGTGATCGCGGCGATCACCACGTCGCCATGGCCGATGTCGTAATCATTGCCCTCGACCGGGAAGCGGTTGCCCAGGGTCTCCGGCTTGTGGCCATATTCCTTCGCGAAGTTCGAGACGAACTCCTCGTCCACCTGGCTGAGCAGCACCTTGTCCTGTGGCCGCTTCGGGCCGGCCAGCGACGGCTCCACCGTCGCCATGTCGAGCCGCAGGGTCTCGGTGAAGACCGGGTCGTCCGCCCCTTCCTCGAGCCACAGGCCCTGCGCCTTGCAATAGGCCTCGGTCAAAGCGATCTCGTTTTCCGGCCGGCCGGTGAGCCGCATATAATCGAGCGTCTTGGCGTCGATCGGGAAGAAGCCGCAGGTTGCGCCATATTCGGGCGCCATGTTGGCGATCGTCGCCCGGTCCGCGACCGACAGCGCCGAGACGCCGGGGCCGAAAAACTCGACGAACCGCCCGACCACGCCCTTGGCGCGCAGCATCTGGGTGACGGTGAGAACGAGATCGGTGGCAGTGATCCCCTCCTTGAGCGCGCCGGTCAGGTGGAAGCCGACCACTTCGGGGATGATCATCGAGACGGGCTGGCCGAGCATCGCCGCCTCGGCCTCGATCCCGCCAACGCCCCAGCCGAGCACGCCGAGGCCGTTGACCATGGTCGTGTGGCTGTCCGTGCCGACGAGCGTGTCCGGATAGGCGACCTCGTCGGACCCGCCGACTTCCTTCGTGCTCCACACCCCGCGGGCAATGTACTCCAGATTGACCTGGTGGCAGATGCCGGTGCCCGGCGGCACCACCTTGAAATTGTCGAAGGCGACCGCACCCCATTTCAGGAACTGGTAGCGCTCGATGTTGCGCTGATATTCGAGCGCGACGTTCTCCTCGAACGCCATCGGCGTGCCGAAGGCGTCGACCATCACGCTGTGATCGATGACGAGGTGGACGGGGACGAGCGGGTTGATCTTCTGCGGGTCGCCGCCGAGCTTGGCCATGGCGTCGCGCATCGCCGCGAGATCGACCACCGCCGGCACGCCGGTGAAATCCTGCATCAGCACGCGCGCCGGGCGATACTGGATCTCGCGGGTGGAGCTGCGCTCCGTCTGCCAGTCGACCAAGGCCTGGACATCCTCGACGGTGACGGTGACGCCGTCCTCGAAGCGGAGCAGATTCTCGAGCAGCACCTTCATCGAGAAGGGGAGCCTGTCGACATTGCCGAGCTTCGCCGCGGCCTTGGCCAGCGAATAATAGGTGTAGCTCCTGCCGCCGACGTCGAAGCTGCTGCGCGTGCCGAGCGTGTCGTGCCCCGTGGAGGTCATAGTTTCGGGCCCCTTCCCAAGGATCGTCGTGAAAATGGGTACGCGCCGGGCACGCCCGGCTGTTGCCGAGGCGACTAGCAGAGAGGGGGCGGAGGGGGAAGGGAGGGGGTGGTGGCGAGCGGGAAGACCGAGCGCCGCGTCCCGGATCAAGCCCGGGATGACGATGGGGGGCAGAGTCGCATCCGGTCCGGATCAAGTTCGGCTCAACGGCCGCCGCCATCATCCCTCGCTGAGGGCCAATCGGCGGGGATCGCCGGCTTCTTGCCGCCGCGCGAACCCGCCTCTGCTCCGGCGCCGCGCTTGTCGTGGCTGTGGGCCTCCTCGGCGAAGGTGCCGCGCAGGCCCATGGCGGCCGTGATCGCGGCCAGAAGGATGGTCCCCAGGATCCACAGGTAGAGCTGCTGCCGGGCCTCGCCCCACAGGTTGCGCAAGAACTCCAAACGCTGCCTCCAGCCACCACGCGGTCACAGGCCGGGCTAGCATGGTTGCGTTAAGGCTCGGTAATGCGTCGAGCCCTCCTCCGCCCATGTGCAATCTCGGCACCACCAAGGCGAAGGCCGCGGAGATTGCCTTCAGCCACCCATGCCGAGGGACGCGTCATGGGCCGGCACGCGCGAATTGCTGGGGAGCGACGAGCGTGAAGCGCTGCGACGCGAGCACCCGGTCGCCCAGGCGGATCTCGATCGTCCAGATGCCGGGGATGAGCTCCCATGCCTCCTCGAGCTTGTAATCGGAATAGGACGTGCCGCCGACCTGCACCTGCTGGGGCGACGTTGTCTCACGCAGCGGGGTCCGTGCGCCCGGCGGCCACCCGCCGGGCGCGGGATAGCGCGTGATCCGCTGGACCGTGACGGGCTCGCCTTCCGGAGAACCGGCGATCCGGTAGGAGATGCCGAAGGTGATGCCCGGACGCATGGGGATGCGGGTGGTCGCCTCCACCAGGCGCTCGTCCTGCGTGTCGCTCTGGAGCACGCCGTCCGCGCCGCGGTGCGAAGACGAGACGCCCCGTTCGTAAATGCCCGCCTCGAAGATCTCGATGCCGCGCACCTGCGGCGCCTGCGCGGCGGCGGCGGTCGCGCAGCCGATCAGCCCGACTGCGACCAGAGCCAATTTCATCATTGCACCCCCCTCAGCGTAGCCCGCGGCGGACCGGCGGGCGGCTGGAGCGACATGGTAGAAAAGGTGGACGCCGGATCAAGTCCGGGATGACGGGAAGGGGGTGAGACGGCCCGGCCGGCGAGGCTGGGGATCGGCTTGATGCCGGCCCCGCAGCTGACGTCCCGACGCTGCGGTCAGGGGTTGAAGGGCGGCAGCCGGCCGGCCCGCCAGAGGTCGTCCAGGTCGACGAACTGGTGGACGAGGGTGCAGCGGCAGCTCGCCTCGGTCGGGAATTCCTCGGAATAGTCGACCATCAGCCGCCGCGGCGGGCCGGCGCGCAGCAGCAGCGCCCGGAGGGTCCCGGCGGAGGAGCGGGCATAGATGCGGGTGTAGCGGGAAAGGTCCGTCTCCCCCGCCGGCAGCGCGACCCTCGGCTCCGCCAGGTCGAGCATGCGGGCCTCGGTGGGCGTCGGCTCCCGGACGGCGCCGAGCGGCAGCAGGGTGTCGAGCCGGCCGAGGCGCGGATCGCCGCTCCGCCGCGCCCACCAATAAGACGCTGCGTCGCGGACGCGCATCCCGTCGTCCGAGCGCTGCAGGTACAGGATCCAGAGGCCGCCGGGCTTTGGCGCGCTCATCGTCCCGCAGACGGCGCTGTGCGACTCGCTCGAGAAGCGGATGTCCGGTTCGGCCATGGCCCCCGACAGGAGCGCCCAGGCCCGCGCGGTCGCGCGCCAGTCCTGGCCGGCGCCGTCCACGGAGGTTATCCGGGCAAGGACGACCGCGTCGGCCTCAGCGTCGCGCAGGGCCGCCGGTGGCGTGGGGATGCGACAGGCATGCGCCTCGGCGGGCGCGAGCAGGGCAAGCGCGGGCAGGAGGATGGCAAAGCTGGCAGATTTCACATCATTCTCCCCTGGCCCGGGGATAGCCTCTGCGCGACTACCGAAACATGAATGAACAGCGAGGTCTTCTCCGTTCGGGAAATCGTCCGGATTGGTTCATCATTGTATTTTGATTGCCGACGCCGGCGTGACTAGGGGCGGCTGACGGCCGGAATGCGCCTTGCGCGCCGTGGAAAAGCGCCTAACATGCGGGTGTTACGGGGTGTACGGGGAAGCGGCTGCAAGGCCCTGCGTCACGATCGCCTCACGCGTCCATGTACGGACGCTTCCTTCCCTGTCCCGACCCCGCGCAGGTGGAGGGAAGAGACATGACGCCAGCACGCAGGCTCAGCCGCCGTTCGTTCCTCGCCAGGGTCGCCGGGGGCAGCGTCCTCGCGGGCGGCGCCCTGCTGTTCGTCTCCGGCCGGGCCGAGGCGTTCCAGTGCACCGACGCCGACCCCGCGCCGCCGCGCGGCGATCCGTCCGGCGGCGGCCGCCGCTGCGCCAACACGGCGACCCGCCCGCGCACCGGCTGCAGCGACGGCGACCGCGGCCGCGGCTCGGATCCCGGCGCCTATGGCCGCCATTGCCGGCCGGCGACCGGCTATACCGACAACGATCCGGGCGATCCGACCAATGGCGGCCGCGGCTATCGCCGGCGGGAATGCAGCGATTCCGACAGCGGCTCCCGGGCAGACAATGCGGGCGAGGGCCGGCATTGCTGATCATTCTGCTGGATTAATGCAGGAGAGGATCGAATCCGGCGGCCTCAGCCGGTGAAAGCCCGTCCGCAGGAAGAACGGGCACCTGCTGAAAAAGCTGAAGAAGCGGGCCCGGCGGGAGGTGCACGCCGCCTGTGGCAAGGGCAATGCACGGGCGCTGATCGAGCGGCGACCGGCTGATCGGCATGGTGCAGCGGCGCCACGAGCGCGAGAAGCTGGCGCGGGCTGGACGCCGGGACCGGACGGCAGGCTGGTCGTGCCGCCTGGCTGGCGCATGCTGCCCGAACTGCCGCCGCCGCCCTGGCGGGGACGTGATCGCCAGGCCATCGATGAACCGCCGGTCGCAGACGGCCGGAACGGTGCCCGATAACATGGGTTTACACACCGGCACGCGGCTCCGTCGGGCCGCGCCCCAGCAGAGAGGATCCGACCATGGGCGAATATGAGAAGAACCAGGACATTGGCGGCGGCAAGCCGGATCAGGGGCAGGACCAGGGCGGCGGCAAGCCGGACTTCGACCGGCAGCAGGATCAGCAGGGCGGCAAGCCCGACCAGGGCCAGGACCAGGGCGGCGACTTCGGCGGGCCCGACAAGGGCGGCGATTACGGGGACAAGCCCCAGCAGCAATAGCGCCTGTCGCTGACGCGATGAGGGCCGCGGCCGGATCTGGCCGCGGCCCTTTTCGTGCGCGTCGCGCCCCGCGATCTGCTAGGGGCTAGCGATGGAAGGGGCGGAAAGACCCTTGCGGGAGAGGCGGCGGCGGGCGCTGGTCCGGCTGGCGATCCTGTTCGTGCTGCTGCTGAGCCCGCTGGGCGCGCCGGCCGTGGGACTCCTGCTCACCACGGTCTGGGAGCCCAACTTTTTCACCACTTATCCGCGGCCGTGCGTCCTGCCCCATATTCTCACTGACTATTTCACCGGCATGCTGTTCGTGTCGCTGACCCCGGGCAGCCTCGTCATTGCCGCATTGTGGCTGGTGCTGGCGGGCGGCGTGGTGCTCGGCTTCCTCGTCTATGCGGTGACGGCGGCCTGGCTCTACGGAGTCGAGCGGGCGGCGGCGGAACAGGACGCCGCGCCGGACGACGACGGCGCCGTGCTCTGACCGAATTCAGCGCGCCACGCCGTAGCGCAGGAACACGCAGTCCTTCGCGATCGGGCGCGCCTCGCGCAGGACCAGGCTCACCTGGCGCGCCATCGGCCGGAAGAAGGGGATGCCGCCGCCGAGCAGGACGGGGTGGACGTTGAGGCCGATCTCGTCGACCACCCCGCCCTCGATCAGCTGCGAGGCGAGGTCGCCGCCGCCCATGACGATGATGTCGCCGCCCTCCTTTTGCTTGAACTCGCGGACGAAGGCGGCGGGGTCGGTGGCGACGAGGGTCGCGCCCTTCGGCGCCTCCGTCATGGTGCGCGAGAAGATGAAGGTGCGGATCGGGGAGTCGCCGGCATCGCCGCCGCCGCCGGACCTGGCCGCGAAGTCCCAGGTCTTGCGGCCCATCAGCAAGGTGTCGACGCCCTGCCAGCGGGCGCCGCTGATCTGCGCCGCGTCGTCGCTCCAGCGCAGCCAGTCGAGGCCGCCGTCCGGGCCGGTGAGCATGAGGTCGAGGCTGCAGGCCGCGCCCCAGGTCACCTTGCGCATGGCGGACCTCCCGTTCAGCCCTCGACGACGATCTCGCAGTTCAAAGTATTGGCGATGAAGCAGCGCTCATGCGCCTCGTGGTGGAGGCGGTCTATTTCCGTCTCGTCCGGCGTCCGGCCGGCAAAGGCGATGCGGGGGCGAAGCGCGATCCTCACGATCGCATATTTGCCGGGGCCGGTGCGGCCCATCTCGGCGACGGCCTCGTCCTCATAGCTGTCGACGACGAGCCCCGCCTCCTGCGCGAGGCTCAGGAACCAGAGCATGTGGCACGAGGCGGCCGAGGCGGCGAGCGCCTCCTCGGGGTCGACGCCGGCCGGGTCCGAGCGCGGCACCGGGACGACGTCGGGCGAGGCCGAGGCGAGGACCTCGGCGCCGCCGTCGAACCGCCAGAGGTGGCGGCGGCTGTAGCTGTTGTCGGCGAAGCCGCCGTCCGAGCGCCAGGCGATGGTCGCCCGGTGCCGGCTCATGGCTCTTGTTGCCGCATCGTTAGGGCGGAAAACCCGTGTCCACTTTTCCGCACGATGCTAGGCCGACTTGACGAAGATGTCGGCCTGGTCGCCGCCGGCGTCGTCGGTGGTCTTCGCGCTCTTGCCGCGGCCCGGCGAGAAGCTGACCGGCGTGGCGATCAGGGGCGCCTCGTCCAGGCCGAGCGCGGCGCGGCGCGCGAGCCGGCCCTCGAGCTGGGCGCCGGCGTCCATGCTGATCGTCTCGTAGGTGACGTCGCCGAGGATCCTGGCGCTCGCCTCGACGAGCAGGGTGCGGACATTGACCTGGCCCTCGACCGTGCCGGCGAGCCGCGCCTCCTCCGCCTGGATGTTGCCGGCGATGATCCCGGCCTCGCCCTGGACGAGCTGGCTGCAGCGGACATTGCCGTCGATCCGGCCGTCGACATGGAGCTGCGCGTCGGTGGCGAGATCGCCGCTGACCAATACCTCCGGACCGATGAAGCTGAGCCCGGCCGGGCCCGAGCGGGACGCCTTGGGCAAAGCGGCGCCGGTCTTTTCACGCGAGAACATGATGGTGAGCCTCCCCTGTGCGCGGCGAGTGTGGCCGGGGCGGGCGGAGAGTCAAGCAAAGTGCGGCGAGGGGAGGGATTAAAGAGGGTTAATCCGGGGATACCACGGTAGCTACTCTCTCTCCCGTCATTCCAGCGAAGGCTGGAATCCCGACGGAGGTCGTGCCGGGCGACGAGACAGGCTGGATTCCAGCCTTCGCTGGAATGACGGAGGGAGGTGGTATCACCACACGGCCCCAGACAGTAATGGGGGCCGGCATTGCTGCCGGCCCCCACTGTCCCTTTGCATCCGGTTCCGCCGAAGCGGGCCTTTTGCAATGGGCGGTTTCGAGGGCGGTAACCGGGACAGGTCCCGGCCCCGCTTCCTCCGGAGTCCGCCGAAGGCCGAAGCCTCGGCGGGTTCCCCGCTGGCTCCCCGGCAGGGCCGAAGCCCTGACGGTTCGCCGGCTGGCGGATTTGGAACTCGCGTTCCGCTTCCTTGCCCTGGCGCATTCATGGACCGAAGCCCCTGAACCCGCGTCCGGCAGGATCCTTGGCCGAAGCCTTGGTTCCGCCTGGCAGTCCATGAGCCGAAGCCCTGGGTCTGCCGGTTTCGCAGCTCCCGGGCCGAAACCCGGTCCTGCCCGACCCCTCCGGAGCCGAAGCCCCTTCTGAGCCGGTGGCAGCGCGCTTGTCCGAAGACATCGCTTTCTGCCGGGCTAGTCCTGGACCCGAAGGTCCGGTGTCCGGCCTGGCCGTTCCGCAGACCCGAAGGTCTTTGGGCCGGCACCGGTTCCTGTCGTGCCCGAAGGCCGTTCAGGTTCCGGATGGGCGCTTCACGAAGCCTGCCGCCTTAGCATCCGCTGAAGGGCAAGCCCGTCCTCGTCCGCTGCGCGGCGGCTTCGTCAGCCGCCCTGCCGTCCGCGTCTGCCGACCGCCAGTCCGAAGACGGGGCCAGGCATCCGCCTGGGCTGTGGCTGGGAAGGCTCTCCTCCGTTGCCGGAAGATCGTCTCGGCCACGACCTGAAGCTGTCATGGATTCCGAGTCGGTCCAAGCGGATTCCGCCTGTGGATAACGAGGATAACGTGCATAAGTTTTGGCCCCGGAATCGGCGGCATTTTCCGCGCCCGCCGGCCCCGCTTCGCCGTTCCGCCGCGGCGCACGCGCCGCTTGCCCCGCGCGCCCCGCCCGCATAAAGGAAGCGCCAATCGGAGCGGGTCGCTCCTGTCGAACAGAGGGTCAAGGCTGCATGGACGGTCGGTTCAACACGATTGCCGGATGGGTGCTGGGCGCGGGGATCGTCTTCCTGGGCGCCAATCTGCTCACCGCCGAAATCTTCAAGAGCGAGCATAGCGAGAAGATGGGCTTTCCGGTCAACGGTGCCGAGGAGACCAAAAGCGGCGGCGCGGCGGAGCGGCCGATCGCCTTCTACCTGCAGACCGCCGACGCGACGCGCGGCCAGAGCCAGTTCTCCAAATGCGCGGGCTGCCACACGATCAACCAGGGCGGCGCCAACGGCACCGGCCCGAACCTGTGGGGCGTGATGGGCGAGCCGATCGGCCAGGGCCATGGCGGCTTCGCCTTCTCCGACGCGCTGCGCAACAAGGGCGGCAATTGGGACTGGGAGAATATGAGCGCCTGGCTGGCCTCGCCCCGCGCCTTCGCCCCGGGCACCAGGATGGGCTTCGGCGGCATGTCCAATCCGCAGGACCGTGCCGACCTCCTGCTCTACCTGAACGCGCAGGGCGGCCACCTGACCGTACCGCCGCCGCCCGCCGAGGCCCCGGCCGCCGGCAACGAGTCGGCGGGCAATGCGTCGGCCGGCAACGAGGCCGCGCCGGCCGGCAATGCCGCCGCGCCCGCGGGCAACGCCGCAGCGCCCGAGGGGAACGCGCAGTAAGAGCCGGTCACCGGGCCCAGGGGTCAGGGCGCAATTGGAATCGGTCGGATCGACCACACCGAGAATTGCCCGGCTATCCGGAAACCTGATTGAGCACCGACCCTAGGCATATTCGCTGAGGCGAATCGCCGCCACGGCGGCGGCCATGTCCGGCGCCTGCCGCGCGAGCGCCTTGTCCGCTTTCTTCAGCACGCCCCTCAGATGGGGCTCGAGCCAGGGCGCCGCCTCGGCCGGGTCGCGCCCCGCGAGCCGCTGGAAGATCACAGTGGCGGTGACCAGGGCCTGCTCGCTCAGATAGCCCTTGAGCGAGCTCCGCCAGCCGGTGGCTCGTCCCGTCCCGAACGTCTCGAAGGAGCGGGCGGCATTCGCGAGCAGCACGCCGAAGCCCATATAGCACGCAGCGAGATCGGTGTGCAGTTCGTGCAGCTCCCAGCCGCCGGGCGGGGCCTCGCTCGCCGTCGCCATCAGATAATGGCCGAATTCGTGCGCGAAGGTCGCCGCCAGCCCGGCCCGGTCGCGGGCCATGCCCGGATCAAAGGTGATGATGGCGTGGCGCCCCTCCGGCCCCTCGCCGATCCGGAACGTGCCGCAGGGTGTGCTGCCGGACACGGACAGGCCCATGCCGATCGCCGCGCCGCCGGCCAGCGGATGATCGCTGTCGCCGGCCTCGAGCTGGCACGGCCAGTCCGCCATCCCTGCATGCTCGCGCACCTGTTCGAACAGCTCTTCCGTCGCTGCCTGGACCCGGCTTTCGGTCAGCGGGAAGAAATCGGGATTGGGCAGGATCAGCGGCCGGTCCCCGACCGGGCCGAACTCCCGGATCAGCCATTTGAAGGTGGCGAGCTGGAAGTCCAGCTCATCCTGGTCGATCGGCAGCCGGGCGCCGAACGGCCACATCGTTCAGCAATCGGGCCCGTCGGCCGAGCCCGCATAATGGCGGCAGACATGGTCCCAGGCTTCCTCGGCGCTCTCGCAATAGGAGAAGAGTTTGAGGTCGTCGGCGGAGATCACGCCTTCCTCGGCCAGCGCCTCGAAGTCGATCACCCGCTCCCAGAAGGCCTTGCCGAAGAACAGGATCGGGATCGGCTTCACCTTGCCGGTCTGGATCAGGGTGAGCAGTTCGAACGCCTCGTCGAACGTTCCGAAGCCGCCCGGGAAGACCGCGACCGCGCGGGCGCGGAGCAGGAAGTGCATCTTCCTGAGCGCGAAATAGTGGAACTGGAAGCTCAGGGCCGGCGTGACATAGGGATTGGGCATCTGCTCGTGCGGCAGCACGATGTTGAGCCCGATCGATTCCTTGCCCTCGTCCACCGCGCCGCGGTTCGCCGCCTCCATGATCGAGGGGCCGCCGCCCGAGCAGACCACGAAATGGCGCTTGCCGTCCTCGTCCGGATCGTGCCGGCTGGCGAGCCGCGCCAGCTGGCGCGACACGTCATAATATTTGCTGTTCGCCTTGAGCCGCTCGGCGGTGCGGCGCTGGCTGTCGGTCGAGGCGGCGGCGATAAGGGCGTCGGCCTTGTCCGGCTCCGGGATGCGGGCCGAGCCGTAGAAGACGAAGGTGGAGGCGATGTTCGCCTCGTCGAGCAGCAATTCCGGCTTCAGCAATTCGAGCTGGAAGCGGACCGGGCGCAGATCCTCGCGCAGCAGGAAATCCATGTCCTGGAAGGCGAGGCGATAGGCCGGGTCGACGGTCTGCGGGCTGAGCGTGGTCTGCGCCGCGGTCGCGGCCTCGGTCCGGGCCGGCTCGAACACGCGCTTGGGGGGAACTGGGTCGGTCATTTCGGAGGGCTTTAATTGGGAATTCGGGCTTAGTCATCCCAACGGCGCACCCTCCCGTCATTGCGAGCGCAGCGAAGCAACCCAGTTCGGCTTTGGAGGCCCACTGGATTGCTTCGTCGCTTCGCTCCTCGCAATGCCGGGCCTGCTAGTGGACGATGCTATCCCAGAGGTCGGTCCAATCCGGGTTCATCGCTTCGATCAGCGCCAGCTTCTTCTTCCGTGAACCCGCCTTGATCTGCTTCTCCCGGGCAATCGCCGAGAGCATTTCCTCGTGGATCTCGTACCGGACCAGCATCTTGCAGCCATAGCGGCCCGTGAAGCCGGTGTTGCCCTCCCGGTGCTGCCAGACCCGCTGGACGAGGCCGGAGATAACGCCGGTGTAGAGCGTCCCGGCGCGGCGGCTTGCCATGATGTAGACAGCGGGCTGCTTCATCAGAAGCCGTCATTGCGAGGAGCGAAGCGACGAAGCAATCCAGACTGCATCCACTTCGGACTGGGTTGCTTCGCTTCGCTCGCAATGACGGATGAGGCGCAGCCCCGACCCCCTACCGACAGTAAGGCCCGTTCGGGCCCATGTCGAAGTGCAGGTGGTTGTAGTGATAGCGGTCGGACTCCGGCGAGAGGCCGATGTTGAAGCGGCGGCAGCCGCCCTGGTGGACTTGGCGGAGGAAGCGATGGACGCGGTCGTCGTCGCCGCGCCAGCCCTGCTCGACCGTGATCCGCCGCCCGTCCGCGAGCACGAAGCCGGAGACGTCCACCGCATTGGCGAAGGCGTGCTGGGAGAGCCGTTCGCCGGGCTGGCTGTTGCGGGTGCGGCAGGCATAGGTGCCGAACGTCTCGATCCTGACCACCGGGCTGCCGAGATGCTGGTCGGCGGCGGACTGGACGGATTCCCGGCTCCAGCGCGAGAATTGGCGGGCGAGCGGGCAGGTCATCGCGCGCAGGCCGGTGGCGGGCGTGCCCATGTCGACGAGCTGGACCGCGCCGACGGCCGAGCAGCCGCCGGCGAAATGCTGGTCGGGCAGGCGGCGGAAGCGGATGCGCTCGCGGGCGAGGTCGATATGGCATTGCAGGAGGTCGGCGCTGCCGCGGTCGGCGAGCGGGCGGGTCGGCGTGCGCGGCTGGCGCCCGCGGTCGGCGCGCGGGATGCAGCCGCCGAGCGCGAGCATCGCGAGCAGAAGCATCCCCCACCGCATCGCCGCGAGCCTCCGGGCGCGCCGCTTTTCGGTCAAGCCGTTTGAGTCGAAGCGTTTATCCGGCGGGCCGGGCGGCGGCCGGCGCCGGCAGGCGGAAGGTGATCGTGGTGCGGAAGATCGTGCCGGCGGCCGGCGCGCCATTGGCCAAGGTCGGCGCCGCGCGCAGCCAGGCGCTGAGCTGCAGCGCGGCGAGCTGGAATTCGGGCAGGAGCGGCCCGGGGTCCGAGCCCGTGGCGGCTGCCGGGTTGATGCAGAACAGGCTGAGGTCGCCCTGCACCCGGCAGTCGAGGCGCATCCGGCCCTCCAGCCCGATGGCGAGCGCGCCGCGCGGATAATAGGCCTCGCTCTGCGCAGCGGTCATCAGCCCGGCAAAGGTGACGTTGGCGACCGGGCGCTGCACATATTCGAAGAGGCGCGCCGGGGGGACGACGTCGGCGGGCATGATCCGGCCCGTGATCGTCACCGCCAGCGCGCGCCGGTTCGCGGCGGCCTGCGCAGGCGCCAGCCGGAACTGGTAGAGCGAGCCGAGGCCGAGCGCGGCGGCGCGATAGGGATCGGCTACGGCCGGATCCTGGCAATGGGTGACGCGGCCGCTGGACCGGTCGACGAGGCAGCGCACGCTGAAGGGTGCGCCGCCGGGCGGAATGGGGGGGCGGCCCGCGAGCAGGAAATGCCGCGCCGCGGCCCCGGGCCGGACAAGTATATTGGCCTCGTCGAAGGGCAGGAGCTCGGCGTCGGCGGGGATGGTCGCGGCGACCGGTGCCGGCGCCGTATTCTGGCCTGGCAGGACGAAGTTGCCCGGCGGCGCGCCCGGCTGCGCGGCGGCGAGGACGGCGAACATGGACGCGAACCAGGACATGCGGATTTCCCCTATCGGCCGAGCATAGGCCGCGGCCGCGCTTGACAGCAAGGCGGGCTGCTTTATCCCCGTCGGCGGGCCACGCCGTCCCAACGCGGCGCGTGCTCTCTGCAAGGAGAGTCGACATGACCGATCTGTTGCCGGAGGCTGCCGGCGCGCCTGCGCGGCTCGACAAGCCCCACGTCCGTCCCGCACGGCCTTTCTTCTCTTCCGGCCCCTGCGCCAAGCCGCCCGGCTGGTCCCCCGAAAAGCTCGCCACCGGCTGCCTCGGCCGCTCGCACCGCTCGAAGCTCGGCAAGGCGCGGCTGCAGCATGCGATCGACCTGATGCGCGAATTGCTGCGCCTGCCGGCGACGCACCGGATCGGCATCGTGCCGGGCTCCGACACCGGCGCCTTCGAGCTGGCGATGTGGACCATGCTCGGCGCCCGGCCGGTCACCTGCCTCGCCTGGGAGAGCTTCGGCGAGGGATGGGTGACCGATGCGGTGAAGCAGCTGAAGCTGGAGCCGAACGTGCTCCGCGCCGATTATGGCGCGCTGCCGGACCTCTCGCAGGTCGACTGGTCGCACGACGTGCTCTTCACCTGGAACGGCACCACCTCGGGCGTGCGCGTGCCGGACGGGGACTGGATTGCCGGCGACCGCGAGGGGCTGAGCTTCGCCGACGCGACCTCGGCGGTGTTCGCCTCTGATCTGCCCTGGGAGAAGATCGATGTCGCCACCTTCTCCTGGCAGAAGGTGCTCGGCGGGGAGGGCGGCCATGGCGTGCTTATCCTCGGCCCGCGCGCGGTCGAGCGGCTGCAGAATTACACGCCCGCCTGGCCGCTCCCCAAGCTCTTCCGGCTGATGGCGAAGGGGGCGCTCAACGAAGGCGTGTTCAGGGGCGAGACGATCAACACGCCCTCGATGCTCGCCGTCGAGGACGCGATCTGGGCGATGGAATGGGCGGTGATGGAGGGCGGCCCCAATGCGCTCATCGCCCGCTGCGAGGCCAATGCCGCGGCGCTCGACGCGATCGTGGAGGCGCGGGACTGGCTCGGCCATCTCGCCGCCGACCCCGCCAGCCGCTCGAAGACCAGCGTCTGCCTGACCGTCGAGGGCGCGGACGCCGAGTTTATCAAGCGCATGACGAGCCTGCTCGAGCTGGAGGGCGCCGCCTACGACATCGCCGCCTATCGCGACGCCCCGCCGGGCCTGCGCATCTGGTGCGGGGCGACGGTGGACGTGGAGGACGTGGAGGCGCTCGGGCCGTGGCTGGACTGGGCGTACCAGGAAGCGAAAGCCGTCTAGCCGTCATCCCGGCGAAGGCTGGGGTCCAGGCGGCGTTTGTGCCCCTCTCGGATCAAGCATGGATCCCAGCCTTCGCTGGGATGACGAAGGAAAAGAAGAATGCCCAAAGTGCTCATCTCCGACGCCATGGATCCGAAGGCGGCCGAGATCTTCCGCGCCAATGGCGTTGAGGTGGACGAGAGGCCCGGCCTGTCGAAGGACGAGCTCAAGGCGATCATCGGCGACTATGACGGGCTCGCCATCCGCTCGGCGACCAGGGTGACCGCGGAGCTGCTCGAGGCCGCCACGAAGCTGAAGGTGGTCGGCCGGGCCGGGATCGGCGTCGACAATGTCGACATCCCGGCGGCGACCGCGCGCGGGGTGGTGGTGATGAACACGCCCTTCGGCAATTCGATCACCACCGCCGAGCATGCCGTCGCCCTGATGTTCGCGCTCGCCCGCGAGCTCCCCGCCGCCGATTTTTCCACCCAGGCGGGCAAGTGGGAGAAGAACCGCTTCATGGGCGTCGAGCTCTACGGCAAGACGCTGGGCCTGATCGGCGCCGGCAACATCGGCTCCATCGTCGCCGACCGCGCCAACGGCCTGAAGATGCACGTGGTCGCCTACGACCCGTTCCTGTCGCCGGAACGGGCGGTCGAGATCGGCGTCGAGAAGGTCGAGCTGGATGACCTGCTGGCCCGCGCCGATCTCATCACCCTGCACACGCCGCTGACCGACAAGACGCGCAACATCCTGTCGGAAGAGAACCTGCGCAAGACGAAGAAGGGCGTCCTGATCGTCAACTGCGCCCGCGGTGGCCTCGTCGACGAAGCGGCGCTGCGCAAACTGCTCGACGAGGGTCATGTCGGCGGCGCCGCCTTCGACGTCTTCGTCGAGGAGCCGGCCAAGGAGAACCCGCTGTTCGGGGCGGAGAACTTCATCGCAACCCCGCACCTGGGCGCCTCGACCCTGGAGGCGCAGGAGAACGTCG
>NZ_DASPNF010000018.1:0-21516 GCF_035626655.1 Allosphingosinicella sp. | reverse complement strand
CCGGCGGTGGCGGCGCGACGATCACGGGGGGCGGCGCCGCAATGACGGGCGGCGCGTCTTGCGCGAATACGGGCGCGGTGGGGAGGACGAGGGCAGCGAACAGCGCGGCCGACGCGGGGCGAAGCGGGGAAAGTTTCTGTTTCATATCACGCCGACAACGAATTCGCGGCGCAAAAGGCTCGGCTTATCGTTCGATCTGCGTCAGGAGGTTGGGACTCAGCGGCGAAACGAAAGGTGGTTAAGACGCGGCCCCGCTGCTTTCACGAAGCTGCGGGAAGCCGAGCCAGGCCTTCAGCTTGCGCACCTCCTCCGCCGGGATCACCATCTGGTGGGTATAGCCGGGATTGAGCACCGCGCCCTTGCCGCTGGGCAGGCTGAAGATGAAATCGCGCCAGCGCATCTCGAAGGCATGGCGGGCATGTTCGGGATAGAGGCCGAGCCGCAGGCGCGAGGAGAAAGCCGCGACCACGGTGTCGCTCCCCGCCTTCAGCAGCAGCGGCGAGAAGTCGCTGCCGTCCGGGAGCATCGCCGTCGCGCTGCCGACATAGATGGACGCGTCGCGCAGCGCGGCCACCAGCTCGTCATTGGTGCAGGCACCGGTCTTCGCATCCTCCATCTTGCGTTCGATGGCGTTCTGCGGGGCAAATTCGATCAGTTCTTCCACGCCGCGCTCGATAGCAGCATCCGCGCGCCGGGCAAGGGGAAGGCCTGCCTGAAGCTCAGGGTCAGGCGGCCGTGCGGTGGAGCAGCGCCTTCAGGCCGTGCATGTAGCGGCGCCCGACCGGCGCCTCCGCACCGCTGGCGAGCGAGACGCAATGGGCGCCCGTCGGCTTGCGGTGCAGGCCGACGATCGCGGCCCTGCGGCAGATGGCGGAGCGGTGGACGCGGATGAACTGATCCGGATCGAGCCTTTCCTCGAGCGCCTTCAGCGTCGTCCGGGCGAGGCCGGTCGACTCTCCGGCATGGACCCTGGCATAATCCCCATGGCCCTCGATCCACTCGATCTCGTCGAGCCAGATGCGGACGAAGGCGCGATGCCGGTGGACCCAGAGACTGTCGAGGGGGGCTTTGACGTCTCGGGCGGCGCGCGCCTCGAGCCAGAGCCGGCCGCGATCCACCGCCTCCTCGAGCCTGGCCTGGGACCAGGGCTTCATCAGATAGTCGGCGGCGGCGACGTCGAAGGCCTGCACCGCATGGGCGTCATAGGCGGTGACGAAGATCACCGCCGGCCGCGTCTCCGGCGGGATCCGCTCCAGGACCTCGAAGCCGGTCAGGCCCGGCATGGCGATGTCGAGCAGGATCAGGTCGGGCTTTTCCGCGGCGATCATCGTGACCGCGTCGCGCGCGCTGGTGGTCGAGCCGACCACCTCCACGCCGGGCACGCGCTGCAGCGAGCGCGACAGGCGCCGGATCGCCAGCGGCTCGTCGTCGATCAGCATGGCGCGGATGCTCTGCATCAGCACTCCCGCCGCGGCAGGCGGATGGAGGCGCGGAAGCCGCCGGCGACCGGGCCGGCCTCGAGTGCGCCCTGCTCGCCGAAATGAGCACGAAGCCGCGCGGCGACATTGGCGAGCCCAACGCCCGCCCCGCCGGGCTGCGCCTCGCCGCTGCCCTCATTCTCGACGGCCAGCACCACCGCTTCGCCGCGGGCGGCGGCGGACAGGCGGATGGTCAGCGGCGCCTCCGAGCGGCCGAGGCCGTGCCGCACCGCATTTTCGATCAGCGGCTGCAGGATGAGCGCGGGCACCGGGGTCTCGGCGAGATCGCCCGGCAGGTCGAACTCCACGCCGAGCCGGTCCCCGAAGCGCGCCCGCTCGATCTCCAGATAGAGGCGTTGCAGCGCGATCTCCTCGCCGAGCGGGATCATCCCGGCGGGCTCGACGGTCAGAGTGGAGCGCAGGAAGGCGGCAAGGTTGACCAGCATCGCCTCCGCCTCCCGGTTGCGGCCGTCGCCGACCAGCGAGGCGACCGAGTTCAGCGTGTTGAACAGGAAATGGGGGTTGAGCTGGTAGCGCAGGGCCGCGCGCTCGGCGTCCCGGGTCATCTCGGCGAGGACGGTGGCGCGCCGGTGATGATCCTCGCTTTCCCAATGATAGATGAGGGCGAGATGGGTGCCGGTCCAGGCGAGGAAATAGCCGAGCCAGACGAGCGACCATTGCACGCTCTCGACCAGGCTGAAGCTCATGCCGGGCAAAGGCAGGATGACCCGGTTGATCGTCATGGTCAGGCCGGTCAGCGTCGCCGACATCAGGAAGGCGCCGAGCACGCCCCAGAAGACCCGCTCGGGGAAGGAGCGGCCGCGCAGCGCGGCGAGGACGCGCGCCATGCCGAAGCAGAGCGTCGCCCCGATCAAGGCGAGCGCGAGCCGGCGCGGCCCCATGATCGAAATCGGCAGGGCGTCGATCACGAGCGCGCGGATCGACAGCATGAGCACGGCGAAGGCCCAGAAGGCGCCAATCAGGATCAGCTCCGCACGCCGCCGCCTGCGGGCGACGACGGCATCCTCCTCGATCCCGAATGACCGTGTCTGTTCCAAATAAGATCCGTTCGCCCACCGCCTTCTAGCCGCAGCGGGGCCGGCGCCTCAAGGCGGCCTGACCAGTTCCGGCGAGGCCAGCGGGACGTTCGTCGCGCCCGGGTGACGTTCGTCCCGCGGGCGATGGCGGCGGCCCCGGGCCGCGCCCTAGCCGACGAGCCTGGCAAGGCACGGGAGCAGGACGCTGGCATCGATCCCGCCCAAAGCGCGAGAGGCGATCGAGCTGGCCCGCCGCGGCGAGCTCGCCGGCGCCATCCTGTCCGGCGAGGCCGCCCTCGCCGAGACGCCGAATGACGGGCCGCTGAGGCTGTTCATCGGCGTCCTTCACGCGCGTCGGCTCGATCACGACCAGGCGGTTCCCCACCTCCGCCGGGCAGCGGACCTCCTCCCCGAGAATCCGCTCCCCCGGATCGAGCTGGCGCGCGCGCTGGCCGGCGCCGGCCGTCCCGACGAGGCCGAGGCCGCGATCGCCGGCTTGGCCGGGAAAGGCCCGGTCGCCGGCGAGCTCGCGCGGCTTCGCGCCTGCGTGGCCGAGGCGCAGGCCGCCGCGGGCCGGGGCGAGGCCAGCCTCGCCGCCGCGAGAGCGCAGGCCCGCATTTTGCCCTACGACCCGGCCGTCAGAGTCGCGATCGCACGCCTCGAGGATCTGCTCGGCCGGCCCGAGAAAGCGGAGGCGGCGCTGGACGAGGCGCTGCTGCTCGATCCCGGCTGCGCCCCCGCCTTGCTCGCGCTCGCCGATCTCGCCGAGCGCGCCAACCGGCTCGACGCGCTGGAGGCGCTGCTGGCGAGGGCCGCGGCCGTCGGGATCCCGGCCACGGACACGATGCTGCTCACCGCCCGGCTCCGTTACCGCCGCGGCGACCTGGCCGGCGCGCTGGCCGCCGCGCAGGCGGCGCCCCGCAGCGGCGACGGCGGCGCCCGCGCGGAGCTGATCGGCCGGATCCTGGACCGCAAGGGCGACCCCGCCGCGGCCTTTGCGGCCTTCGCGGAGATGAACCGGGAAGCAGGGTCCGTCGTCCCGAATGCCCGCGCCGCGGCCCGCCTCTATCGCGAGGAGATCGCCCGGACGGCCGCGCTCGTGACTCCCGGCTGGCATGGCAGCTGGACGGCCCTGCCGCCGCCGGCGCGGCCGGCGCCCGTCTTCCTGCTGGGCTTCCCGCGCTCCGGCACGACCTTGCTGGACACGATGCTCGCCGGCCATGACGAGGTCGTCGTGCTGGAAGAAAGGCCGGTCCTGGAGGCTGCCGCCCGCGCGCTCGGGGGCCAGGACCGGCTGGCCAGCCTCGACGCTGCGCAAATCGAGGCGCTGCGCTCGCGTTATTTCGAGGCGCTCGACGCGGCGGCGCCCGACGCGCGCGGCCGCCTTGTCGTCGACAAGATGCCGCTCGGCCTGACCTGTGTGCCGCTTATCCACCGCCTGTTCCCGGAGGCGCGGATCATCTTCGCCGAGCGCCATCCCTGCGACGTCGTGCTGAGCGGCTTCATGGTCCGCTTCGATCCGCGCGGCGGCATGGCGAACTTCCTCGATCTGGAGGATACCGCCCTTCTCTACGACAGGATCATGCGCCTCTGGCAGAATTGCCGGGCGGCGCTGCCGCTCGCGGTGCACAGGGTCCGCTACGAGCGGCTGGTGGCCGATCCGGAAGCCGAGCTGCGCCCGCTCGCCGCCTTTCTCGGGCTCGGCTGGGACGGGCGCCTGCTCGACCATCGGGCCACGGCCCGCGATCGGGGCCATATCGGCTCGGCCAGCTACGCCCAGGTGACGGAGCCGGTCCATATGCGGGCCAGCGAACGCTGGCGGCGCTACCGGGCGCAGCTGGTACCGATCTTGCCGATCCTCTCCCCGTGGGCCGAGCAGCTGGGTTACGACCTGTAAGCGCCGCCCGGCCCCTTTACATCTCCTGCAGCGCCGCCTATATCGCGCCCCTCACCACAGAGGTTCGGAACAGTTCGCGCCGTCGCGCAGCGCGATCAACGCATTGAATCTCTGAGGTTTCACAGACGCTGAAGCTGCGATTCCCGTGCCGGGAATCCGCGGCTTTTTGCGTTTGTGCGCTCCTTTTTTGACAGGGATCCCGGCCCCGCCGGGACAGGAAGCGAGAAACAATCTCCATGGCGAAAGCAGCATCGGCTCCGGCGGCCAAGACCAACCTTAGCGAGACCCGGCCCACCGCATCCAAGCGCATCCGCAAGATTTTCGGCAACATCCACGAAGTCTCGGAGATGCCGAACCTCATCGAGGTGCAGCGCGAGAGCTACGAGCAGTTCCTCCGCTCGCGGCCGCAGGACGGCTATGTGTCCGGCCTCGAGAAGACGCTGCGCAGCGTCTTCCCGATCCGCGATTTCGCCGGGACCGCCGAGCTGGATTTCGTCCATTACGAGCTCGAGGACCCCAAGTACGACACCGACGAGTGCCGCCAGCGGGGCATGACCTATGCGGCGCCGATGCGCGTGACGCTCCGCCTGATCGTGTTCGAGGTCGACCCCGATACGGAGACCCGTTCCGTGCTCGATATCAAGGAGCAGGACGTCTACATGGGCGACATGCCGCTGATGACGAAGAACGGCACGTTCATCGTCAACGGCACGGAGCGCGTGATCGTCTCCCAGATGCACCGCTCGCCGGGCGTGCTCTTCGACCATGACCGCGGCAAGACCCACGCCTCCGGCAAATATCTCTTCGCCGCCCGCGTCATCCCCTATCGCGGCTCCTGGCTCGACTTCGAGTTCGACGCCAAGGACATCGTCAACGTCCGCATCGACCGCAAGCGCAAGCTGCCGGTGACGGCGCTGCTCCATGCGCTCGGCCTGTCGAGCGAGGAGATCCTCAACACCTTCTACAACCGCGTCGTCTATGTGCGCGGCACCGGCGGCTGGCAGATCCCGTTCGTCGCCGAGCAATGGCGCGGCAACAAGCCGGCCTTCGACATCGTCGATGCCAAGTCGGGCGAGGTCGTCTTCCCCGCCGGCCAGAAGATCAGCCCCCGCGCCGCCAACAAGGCGCACAAGGACGGGCTCGAGACCCTGCTCATCCCGAC
Organism: Allosphingosinicella sp.; assembly: GCF_035626655.1. GTDB lineage: Bacteria > Pseudomonadota > Alphaproteobacteria > Sphingomonadales > Sphingomonadaceae > Allosphingosinicella. The sequence goes on along the minus strand of NZ_DASPNF010000018.1, from coordinate 15,942 downwards.
CGAGGAAGTGTTCGGCCGCTACAGCGCCTTCGACCTGATCAACGAGGCGACCGGCGAGATCTACATCGAGGCGGGCGACGAGCTCAGCCCCGACAATCTCGAGAAGCTGGACAAGGCCGGCATCGACCGGATCGAGCTGCTCGACATCGATCACACCAATACCGGCGCCTGGATCCGCAACACGCTGAAGGCGGACAAGTCCGAGGACCGCGACAGCGCGCTGGCCGACATCTACCGCGTCATGCGCCCGGGCGAGCCGCCGACCAAGGAGACCGCCGAGGCTTTGTTCGCCGGCCTGTTCTTCGATCCGGAGCGCTATGACCTCTCGGCCGTCGGCCGGGTGAAGCTCAACATGCGCCTCGGCCTCGACGCCGACGACACGATCACCACCCTCAGGACCGAGGACATCGTCGCGGTCGTGCAGGAGCTGGTGAACCTGAAGGACGGCAAGGGCGAGATCGACGACATCGACAATCTCGGCAACCGCCGCGTCCGCTCGGTCGGCGAGCTGCTGGAGAACCAGTATCGCGTCGGCCTGCTCCGCATGGAGCGCGCCGTGAAGGAGCGCATGTCCTCGGTCGACGTCTCGACCGTCATGCCGAACGACCTGATCAACGCGAAGCCGGCCGTCGCGGCCGTCCGCGAGTTCTTCGGCTCGTCGCAGCTCTCGCAGTTCATGGACCAGACCAACCCGCTCTCCGAAGTGACGCACAAGCGCCGCGTCTCGGCGCTCGGGCCGGGCGGCCTCACCCGCGAGCGCGCGGGCTTCGAGGTCCGCGACGTCCATCCGACCCATTATGGCCGCATCTGCCCGATCGAGACCCCGGAAGGCCCGAATATCGGCCTGATCAACTCGCTCGCCAGCTTCAGCCGGGTGAACAAATACGGCTTCATCGAGACGCCGTACCGCAAGGTTGTCGACGGCAAGGTGACCAAGGACGTGGTCTACCTCTCCGCCATGGAAGAGGCGAAGCACACGATCGCCCAGGCCAATGCCGAGCTCGACAAGGCCGGGCATTTCGCCGAGGAGATCGTCTCCAGCCGCCGTGCCGGCGAGTTCCTGATGGCGCCGCGCGAGACCATCACCCTGATGGACGTGTCGCCGAAGCAGCTCGTCTCCGTCGCTGCCTCGCTGATCCCGTTCCTCGAGAATGACGACGCCAACCGCGCGCTCATGGGCTCGAACATGCAGCGCCAGGCGGTGCCGCTGGTTCGCGCCGAGGCACCGTTCGTGGGCACCGGCATGGAGGAGACGGTCGCCCGCGATTCCGGCGCCGCCATCGCCGCGCGCCGCACCGGCATCGTCGACCAGGTCGACGCGGCCCGCATCGTCGTGCGCGCCACGGACGAGGTCGAGGCCGGCAAGTCGGGCGTCGACATCTATACTTTGATGAAGTTCCAGCGCTCGAACCAGAACACCTGCATCAACCAGCGGCCGCTGGTGAAGAAGGGCGATCTGGTCCAGGCCGGCGACGTCATCGCCGACGGCCCGTCGACCGACCTCGGCGAGCTGGCGCTGGGCCGCAACGTGCTCGTCGCGTTCATGCCCTGGAACGGCTACAATTTCGAGGATTCCATCCTGATCTCCGAGCGGATCGTGAAGGACGACGTCTTCACCTCGATCCACATCGAGGAGTTCGAGGTCATGGCCCGCGACACCAAGCTCGGGCCGGAGGACATCACCCGCGACATCCCGAACGTCGGCGAGGAGGCTTTGCGCAACCTCGACGAGGCGGGCATCGTCTATATCGGCGCCGAGGTGGAGCCGGGCGACATCCTCTGCGGCAAGATCACCCCCAAGGGCGAGAGCCCGATGACGCCGGAGGAGAAGCTTCTCCGCGCCATCTTCGGCGAGAAGGCCAGCGACGTGCGCGACACCTCGCTCCGCCTGCCGCCGGGCGTCTCGGGCACCGTCGTCGAGGTCCGCGTCTTCAACCGGCACGGCATCGACATCGACGACCGCACCCGGGCGATCCAGACCGAGGAGAAGGACCGTCTGCGCAAGGACGCGGAGGACGAGCGCGCCATCCTGAAGCGCTCTTCCTATGCGCGCCTGCGCGAGATGCTGCTCCGCCAGACCGCCGTCGGCGCGCCCAAGGGCGTGAAGAAGGGCGGCGTGATCGACGCCGAGACGCTGGACAGCGTCGAGCCGCACGAATGGTGGAAGTTCGCGGTGAAGGACGACAAGCGCCAGGCCGACCTCGAGGCCGTGAAGGCCCAGTATGACGAGGCCGAGGCCGCGATCCGCCGCCGTCTGGAGGACCGCATCGAGAAGCTGGAGCGCGGCGACGAGCTGCCGCCGGGCGTGCTCAAGATGGTCAAGGTCTTCGTCGCGGTGAAGCGCAAGCTGCAGCCGGGCGACAAGATGGCCGGCCGTCACGGCAACAAGGGCGTGATCAGCCGCATCCTGCCGGAAGAGGACATGCCCTTCCTGGAGGACGGCACCGCCGCCGACATCGTGCTGAACCCGCTGGGCGTGCCCTCGCGCATGAACGTCGGGCAGATTTTCGAGACCCATCTGGGCTGGGCCGCGCGCGGCCTCGGCAAGCAGGTCGCGGCTCTGCTCGACGAGATCCATGCCAAGGGCAAGGCGGCCGAGGCCGGCGACGTGAAGGGCGTCCGCACCAAGCTGAAGGACATTTACGGCAAGAATTATCATGCCGAGATCGATGCCCGGGGCGAGGACGAGGTGCTCGAGCTGGCGTCGAACCTGACCAACGGCGTCCCGATGGGCACGCCGGTGTTCGACGGCGCCAAGGAAGCGGATGTCGCCGACATGCTGGAGAAGGCCGGGCTCGACGTCTCCGGCCAGGTGACCCTGTTCGACGGCCGCACCGGCGAGGCGTTCGACCGCAAGGTGACCGTGGGCTACATCTACATGCTGAAGCTCCACCACCTCGTGGACGACAAGATCCACGCGCGCTCCATCGGCCCCTACTCGCTCGTCACCCAGCAGCCGCTGGGCGGCAAGGCGCAGTTCGGCGGCCAGCGCTTCGGCGAGATGGAGGTGTGGGCGCTCCAGGCCTATGGCGCCGCCTACACGCTGCAGGAAATGCTGACGGTGAAGTCGGACGACGTGATCGGCCGCACCAAGGTCTACGAGGCGATCGTCAAGGGCGACGACACGTTCGAGGCCGGCATTCCGGAGAGCTTCAACGTGCTCGTCAAGGAGATGCGGTCGCTCGGCCTCAACGTCGAGCTGAACTCGATCATCGACGACAGCGAGGACGAGGGCTTCGCGGAGGCGGCGGAATAAGGGAGCGGGCCTCCGGGCCCCTCCCCTCCACCGCGCCACCGCAACGAATTTTCCCTGAAAGGGACTGATAAATGAACGAGATGACCACCTTCGCGAACCCGGTCGCCAAGCCGGAGACGTTCGACCAGATCAAGATCGGCATTGCGAGCCCGGAGCGAATCCGCTCCTGGTCGTTCGGCGAGATCAAGAAGCCCGAGACGATCAACTACCGCACGTTCAAGCCCGAGCGTGACGGCCTGTTCTGCGCGCGAATCTTCGGCCCGATCAAGGACTATGAGTGCCTGTGCGGCAAGTACAAGCGCATGAAGTACAAGGGCATCGTCTGCGAGAAGTGCGGCGTCGAGGTCACCGTCTCGAAGGTCCGCCGCGAGCGGATGGGCCATATCGAGCTGGCCGCCCCGGTCGCCCATATCTGGTTCCTGAAGTCGCTGCCCTCGCGCATCGGCCTGCTGCTCGACATGCAGCTGAAGCAGCTGGAGCGCGTGCTCTACTTCGAGTCCTACATCGTCACCGAGCCGGGCCTGACCCCCCTCGAGAAGTTCCAGCTTCTCACCGAAGACGAGCTGCTCGACGCGCAGGACGAATATGGCGAGGACGCCTTCACCGCCGGCATCGGCGCCGAGGCGGTCAAGCAGATGCTGATGGACCTCGACCTCGAGGGCGAGCGCCAGGCTTTGCTCGACGAGCTGGAGACCACCAAGTCCGAGCTGAAGCCCAAGAAAATCATCAAGCGGCTGAAGGTCGTCGAATCCTTTCTCGAGTCGGGCAACCGGCCTGAGTGGATGATCCTCGACGTCGTGCCGGTGATCCCGCCGGAGCTCCGTCCGCTCGTCCCGCTGGACGGCGGCCGCTTCGCCACGTCTGACCTCAACGACCTCTATCGCCGCGTCATCAACCGCAACAACCGCCTGAAGCGCCTCATGGAGCTGCGCGCGCCGGACATCATCGTCCGCAACGAGAAGCGCATGCTGCAGGAGGCGGTCGACGCCCTGTTCGACAATGGCCGCCGCGGCCGCACCATCACGGGCGCCAACAAGCGGCCGCTGAAGAGCCTTTCGGACATGCTGAAGGGCAAGCAGGGCCGCTTCCGCCAGAACCTGCTCGGCAAGCGCGTCGACTATTCGGGCCGCTCGGTGATCGTCACCGGGCCGGAGCTGAAGCTGCACCAGTGCGGCCTTCCGAAGAAGATGGCGCTCGAGCTGTTCAAGCCGTTCATCTACTCGCGCCTCGACGCCAAGGGCCTCTCCATGACCCTGAAGCAGGCGAAGAAGTGGGTCGAGAAGGAGCGCAAGGAGGTCTGGGACATCCTCGACGAGGTGATCCGCGAGCATCCGGTGTTGCTGAACCGCGCGCCGACGCTCCACCGCCTCGGCATCCAGGCGTTCGAGCCGGTGCTGATCGAGGGCAAGGCGATCCAGCTGCATCCTTTGGTCTGCGCCGCCTTCAACGCCGACTTCGACGGCGACCAGATGGCCGTGCACGTCCCCCTGAGCCTCGAGGCCCAGCTGGAAGCGCGCGTGCTGATGATGTCGACCAACAACATCCTCTCGCCCGCCAACGGCAAGCCGATCATCGTGCCCTCGCAGGACATGGTGCTCGGGCTCTATTATCTGTCGATGGAGCGCGAGGGCGAGCCGGGCGAAGGCTCGGTGCTGGCCGACATGGAGGAGGTCCACCAGGCCCTCTTCGCCGGCGCGGTGACCCTGCACACCAAGATCACCAGCCGCGTCCCGCAGACCGGTGAGGACGGCAGCGTCTACATGAAGCGGGTCGAGACCACGCCGGGCCGCATGCTGCTCGGCGAGACCCTGCCGAAGTCGCACAAGGTCCCCTTCGAGACAGTCAACCGGCTGCTCACCAAGAAGGAGATCGCGGACGTCATCGACATCGTCTACCGCCACACCGGCCAGAAGGAGACGGTGCTCTTCGCCGACGCGATCATGGGGCTCGGCTTCCGTCACGCCTTCAAGGCGGGCATCTCGTTCGGCAAGGACGACATGATCATCCCGCACGAAAAGGAGGGCATGGTCGACGAGACCCGCGCGCTCGTGAAGGATTATGAGCAGCAATATCAGGACGGCCTGATTACCCAGCAGGAAAAGTACAACAAGGTGATCGACGCCTGGAGCCGCTGCGGCGACCAGGTCGCGAACGCCATGATGGACAAGATCAAGGCGCAGCCCAAGGACGAGAATGGCCGCATGGCCCCGATCAACTCCATCTACATGATGGCCCATTCGGGCGCCCGCGGCTCGCAGGCCCAGATGAAGCAGCTCGCCGGCATGCGCGGCCTCATGGCCAAGCCGTCGGGCGAGATCATCGAGACGCCGATCATCTCGAACTTCAAGGAAGGCCTGACCGTCCTCGAATATTTCAACTCGACCCACGGCGCCCGCAAGGGCCTCGCGGACACGGCGTTGAAAACCGCCAACTCGGGCTATCTCACCCGCCGTCTCGTCGACGTGTCGCAGGATTGCGTCGTCGTCGAGGATGATTGCGGCACCGAGAACAGCCTCGACATGCGCGCCATCGTCCAGGGCGGCGCGATGATCGCCTCGCTCGGCGAGCGCATCCTGGGCCGTACCCCGGCCGAGGACGTGGTCGACGCCAAGACCGGTGAGACGATCGTCAAGGAAGGCGAGCTGATCGACGAGGCCGCGGCCCTGAAGATCGACGAGCTCGGCATCCAGTCCGTGCACATTCGCAGCCCGCTGGTCTGCGAGAGCGAGCATGGCGTCTGCGGCCGCTGCTACGGGCGTGACCTCGCCCGCGGCACCCCGGTCAATATCGGCGAGGCGGTCGGCGTGATCGCCGCCCAGTCGATCGGCGAGCCGGGCACGCAGCTGACGATGCGGACCTTCCACATCGGCGGCGCCGCCCAGCTCAACGAGACGTCGAGCCTCGAGGCGGTCGCCGACGGCACCGTCGAGCTGCGCGACCTGCCGACCATCCTCGACCCGCGCGGCCGGCGCATCGCCATGGCCCGCAACGGCGAGCTGGCGATCCTCGACATGGACGGCCGCGAGCGCTCGACCCACCGCATCCCCTACGGCGCGCACCTGATGGCCGACAACGGCCACATCGTGTCGAAGGGCGACCGGATCGCCGAGTGGGATCCGTTCATGATGCCGGTGATCACCGAGAAGGGCGGCGTCGTGAAGTTCCAGGATCTGATCGAGGGCAAGACGCTCGTCGAGCAGACCGACGAAGCGACGGGCATCGCCCAGCGCGTCGTCACCGAGTTCCGCGCCACCGCGCGGAGCAAGGAGGACCTCAGGCCCCGCATCACCCTGCTCGACGCGGAATCGGGCGAGGCGGCGCGCTACATGCTCTCGCCGGGCGCGATGCTCTCGGTCGAGGACGGCCAGACGGTGGAGGCCGGCGAGGTGCTCGCCCGCGTCACCCGCGAGGCGGCCAAGACCCGCGACATCACCGGCGGTCTGCCGCGCGTCGCGGAGCTGTTCGAGGCGCGCAAGCCCAAGGAGAATGCGATCATCGCCAAGGTCTCGGGCAAGATCCAGTTCGGCAAGGACTATAAGGCCAAGCGCAAGATCGCGATCGTTCCCGAGGACGGGGGCGAGCCGGTCGAGTATCTGGTGCCGAAGTCCAAGGTCATCGACGTGCAGGAAGGCGACTTCGTGAAGCGCGGCGACAACCTGATCGGCGGCTCCCCGGATCCGCACGACATCCTGGAGGTGCTGGGCGTCAAGGCGCTGGCCGAATATCTGGTGTCGGAGATCCAGGAGGTCTACCGGTTGCAGGGCGTGAAGATCAACGACAAGCACATCGAGGTGATCGTCCGCCAGATGCTGCAGAAGGTTGAGATCACCGAGTCCGGCGACAGCACGTTCCTCGTGGGCGAGCAGGTCGACCGGCAGGAGATGAACGAGGCCAATGCCAAGCTGAAGGCGCAGGGCAAGAAGAAGTTCGCGGAAGGCAAGCCGGTGTTGCTCGGCATCACCAAGGCGAGCCTGCAGACCCGGAGCTTCATCTCCGCCGCGTCCTTCCAGGAGACGACCCGCGTCCTCACCGAGGCCTCGGTGCAGGGCAAGATCGACGACCTGGAAGGCCTCAAGGAGAATGTCATCGTCGGCCGCCTGATCCCGGCGGGCACCGGCGCCGGCATGAAGCGGCTGCGCATCGCCGCCTCCTCGCGCGACGCCGCGCTCCGCGCGCAGCACCGCTCGATCCAGGAGGCGCTCATCGCCGCCAATTCGGCGGAGGAAGAGCATGCGGCCGAGCTCGCCCAAGGTCCGGAGGCGGCGACGCATTCGGATCCGCTCGAGGCGGTGACCGTCAGCGGTCACGGAACCGATGCGGATGCTGGCGATTACCTCCAGACAGAGGCTGCGGACGGCGACGAAGCCTGAAGCAAATCGGATGAAACGCCCCGCCGGCTGCGGTCGGCGGGGCGGTTTTCGTCTAGAGGAAATGCATGACCGCGAAGACCGTCAACCGGAAGACAGGCCTGCCGAACGCCCTGCGCGAAGCCGCCAGGGGTCTGGACGTTCCGGCCCTGCCCACGCTGAAGGGCAAGGGGCGGGCTTTGCCATCGGTCGAGGAGGCTCCTATCGGTCCGGACATGGATGTCTCGGACCTCCGCGTCGCCATCTTCAGCGGCAATTACAATTATGTCCGCGACGGCGCCAACCAGGCGCTGAACCGCCTGGCCGACTATCTCCTGCGCCAGGGCGCCGCGGTCCGCGTCTATTCGCCGACCAGCAAGACCCCCGCCTTCGAGCCCAAGGGCGACCTCGTCTCCCTGCCGGCCATTCCGATTCCCGGGCGGCCGGAATATAAGATCGGCACGATGATCCCGCCCAGCGTGAAGCGGGATATCGCCGATTTCCAGCCGAACATCATCCACGTCTCCAGCCCCGACGTCACCGGCCACCGTGCCGTCAGCCTCGCGCGCAGGTGGGACCTGCCGGTGATCGCCTCGGTCCACACCCGCTTCGAGACCTATCCGCGCTATTACGGCATGGCCTTCCTCGAGCCCGCCGTGCTGGCGACGCTGCGCCGCTTCTACCGCCGCTGCGACGCGATCTTCGCGCCGTCGGACTCGATGGCCCAGCTGCTCCGCGAGCAGCGCATGAACTATGACGTCGGCATCTGGACGCGCGGCATCGACCGCGACATCTTCCAGCCCGGCCGCCGCGATCTCGCCTGGCGGCGCAGCCTCGGCATCAAGGACGACGAGCCGGTGGTCGGCTTCACCGGCCGGCTGGTCATGGAGAAGGGGCTCGACGTCTTCTCCGACGCGGTCGACCGGCTGACCAAGCGGGGCGTGAAGCACCGCGTGCTGATCGTCGGCAAGGGCCCGGCGCGCGACTGGTTCGAGAAGCGCCTGCCCGACGCGGTCTTCGCCGGCTATCAGTGCGGCGAGGATCTGGGGCGCGCGGTCGCCTCGATGGACATGCTGTTCAACCCCTCGGTCACCGAGACCTTCGGCAACGTCACGCTGGAGGCGATGGCCGCGGGCTTGCCCGTGGTCGCGGCGATCGCGACCGGCAGCGAGAGCCTGGTCACCGACGGCGTCACCGGCCGGTTGGTGCGGCCCGGCGCGATCGATCTCTTCTGCGAGGCGCTGGCCCATTATTGCACCGACGCTGAGGCCCGCCGCGCGGCCGGCGAGGCCGGCTTCCGGGCGAGCCAGCGTTACGGCTGGGACGCGGTCAATCACGAGCTCGCCGAGGCCTATATGCGCGTCATCCGCCAGCACAATGAAGGCGGCCGCCAGCCGCGCAGCCAGGTTCCCTAAGGAAGACGGGCAAAGGGAAAAACCGTTCGGGCTGAGCTTGTCGAAGCCCTGCCTTTCCTTTCTTCACCAGAGAAGAACAGCCCTTCGACAGGCTCAGGGCGAACGGAGAGAGGGTGAACTCACCCTCTCCACCTCATCTCCGGCTATTTGAGGCGTTCGATCTTCTGCGCGGCCTCGTCGAGGACCTCGGCAATCCTGTGCATCGTCTCCTCGTCCATGTCGTCGCGGGTCACGCGGTGCCAGATCGAGGCGAGCAGATTGCCGACCGCGCGCCTGATCGGCGGGCCGCCCGCCTTGCGCTGGTCGCCGCCGACCGCCTCGAGCCGGCCGAACAGCTCCTCGATCTCCTCGGCTTTCTCGGCGAGATGCGCCTCGCCGTCGCTCGTGACCTGGAAGGCCTTGCGCGAGCCTTCGCCGGGCGCCTCCTCGATCAGCCCCATGTCCTGGAGCATGGTCAGGGTCGGATAGACGACGCCCGGGCTCGGCGCATAGGCGCCGTGGGTCAGCTCCTCGATCGCGCGGATCAAATCGTAGCCGTGCCGCGGCTGGTCGGCGATCAGCTTGAGCAGGACGAGGCGGAGTTCGCCGGCGTCGAACATGCGCCGGCGGCCGCGGCCCCGGCCGCCCCCGCCCCACTCGTCGCCGCCCCACTGGCCCCAGCCGCCGCCGAAGCCGCCGCGGCCCCAGCCGCCGCCAAAGCCGCGCCCCATGCCCATGGCGATGATCGCCTCCGGAAAGCCGCGCGGGCCGCAGCCATGCATCTTGAATCGTCCCATCCGGACTCACTCCTGTCTAAGATGGACTGAGATATATCTTATTGTTCGACAGTTTCAAGATATATCTTTTATGCACCCAGACAGGCTGGGTTCGGCCCCTCTGCGCAAAGCAAAAGGGCGGCCGCCGAAGCGACCGCCCTTCCCTGTCTCGGACCTGCCGGAAGGCTCAGCCCTCGGCGGTCTCCGTCTCGGCCTCGGCGCGGGCGGCGTCGAGGTGACGAGTGTCGCGGCGCTCGGCGATGCGGGCCGACTTGCCGGTGCGGCCGCGCAGATAATAGAGCTTCGCGCGGCGGACGGCACCGCGGCGCACGACCTCGATCGAGTCGACGTTCGGCGAATAAAGCGGGAAGACGCGCTCGACGCCCTCACCGAAGCTGATCTTGCGGACGGTGAAGGAGCTGCCGAGGCCCTTGTTGGCCCGCGCGATGCAGACGCCTTCGAAATTCTGGATGCGGGTGCGCTCGCCTTCGACGACCTTGACGCCGACGCGGAGCGTGTCGCCCGGGCGGAATTCCGGGATCTTCTTGCCGGAGGCGGCGATCTGCTCGGCCTCGAGCTGCTGGATGAGGTTCATCTCATTCGTCCTTTTTCTTCTTCTTCTTCTTCTGCGCGCCAGAGGGCGATGGCCTTCGCGCGTCCCCGTGACGCTCGATCAGGTCCGGCCGCCTTAGCCGTGTCTCTGCCTCCGCCTGTTGTCTCCGCCAGGCGGCGATCTTCGCATGATCCCCCGATCGCAGCACTTCGGGGATCCTGCGCCCTTCCCATTCAACAGGCCGGGTATAATGAGGGTATTCGAGAAGGCCGCTTTCAAAGCTCTCCTCCTCACCGCTCGAAGGCGCGCCCATTACCCCGGGAAGCAGCCGGATGCAAGCGTCGAGGAGGGCGAGCGCGGCAGGTTCGCCCCCCGACAGCACATAGTCGCCGACCGAGACCGGGACGAGCGGCCGCGCCTCGAACAGCCTTTCGTCGATGCCCTCGAACCGGCCGCAGAGGATGGTGGCGCCCGGGCCCGCAGCGAGCGCGCGGACCAGGGCCTGGTCGAGCGGCCTGCCGCGCGGGCTCATCACCAATTTCGGGCGGCCGTCCGGCACGCTGTCCAGGGCCGCGGCGAGCACGTCCGCGCGCATCACCATCCCCGCTCCGCCGCCCGCCGGCGTGTCGTCGACGGACCGGTGCCGGTCCGTGGCGAAGTCGCGGATCTGCACCGTCTCCAGCGACCAGCGCCCCTCCGCCAGCGCCTTGCCGGCGAGGCTCAGCCCAAGCGGCCCGGGGAACATCTCCGGGTAGAGGGTGAGAATGGTGGCCGCCCAGGTCACGGATTGGGCACGACCCTGAGCCGCAGGGCCTGAATGGTCGGCGGATTGGTCGGGGCGAGCAGGAGCTGGCCCTGCAGCCGGCCGCGCTCGCACTCCCATTCGAACGTCGCCGTGAGCGCGCCGGTCGGGTTCATCGCCGTCGCCGTCCGGCACGCGCCCGCCTCGCTTTTCAGCCGCGCGAACTCCCGCGCCCAATTCTCCGCGCTGCGGTCCATCAGGAAGTTCATGGCGAGGCTCTGCCGGCCCGGCTCGAGGCTCCCGGCCGCCCACATCGCCCGCGCGACGCGGTAGCCGGCGTCGAGCGCCGGGCTGCCGACGTTGAAGTACGGGACCAGCGCGCCGCGACGCCTGAGCTCGACCGCCGCCTGCCAGACCGGCGGCGACGGCCCGGCATAGGTGCGGTTGGCGAAGGCGAAGATGGCGACGCGATATTCCGGCAGCAGCAAAAGGTAGGAGCCATAGCCCGGATAGCCGCCGCCATGGGCGAGGGTGAGGCCGAGGTCGCAATCCTGCGCGACGCGGAAGCCCATGCCGTAGGTCGTGGCCTGCGGGCAGGAATCCGGCTGGCCGGGGCGGTGGGTGACCGAAGCGAAGTTCAGCCCCTGGGCGAGCTCGCGTATTGTCGACCGGCGCACCGGCCCCTGCTCCGCGCCGTCGCGCGGCGGCCAGGCGGAGAGCAGGAAGGCGGCCCAGCGGGCATAGTCGTTCGCGCTGGTCTGGACGCCGCCCATCGCCCCGAAGGCGCCATGCGCCATGTCCGGCTCGCGGGCATAGGCCTCATTCTCCCAGCGCCAGCCGAGCGCGCGACGCTCCGGCGGGGCGGCGGAGATGTCGTAACCCGTGGAGGTCATGCCGAGCGGGCGCATGATCTCCCGTTCGATATAGTCCCTGTACGGGCGCCCGGAGACGTTGGTGACGATCCGCCCGAGCAGGGCATAGCCGAAGTTCGAATATTCGTACTGGCTGGCCGGCGCGCGGGTGAAGGGCACGCCCTCACGCAGCATGCGGGTGAACTCGGCCTCGGGCAGCGGCGTCTGCCGGTCGCCCCAGGGATCATCGGTGACGAAGCCGCCGACATGGCTGAGCAGGTCGCGGATGCGGATGCGGGGGCTGTCCGCGGTCGGATAGCGCCAGCCCCGCATCTCCGGCACATAGCGCTCGGCCAGATCGTCGAGCCGCAGCCGCCCCGCGTCGCGCAGCTTCAGGATCGCCAGGGCGGTGAAGGCCTTGGACATGGAGGCGATGCGGAACAGGCTGTCCGGCGTGACGGCCCGGGACGGATCCTCGGGCGTCAGGCTGCCCATCGCCCGGACGTAGGCGAGCCGTCCGTCGGCGACGATCCCGTAGACAAGGCCCGGAATGTGCTGCTCGGCCATGAAGCGCTGGAAATAGGCGTCTAGGTTGGGCCCGACCGCCTCGACATACTGGGCCCGCAGCGCCTGCGCGGAGGCCGGAACCGGCAGGCAGGCCAGCAGCATGGCGGCAATCATCTTGCGCATCGTCTCTTCTGTCTCCCCGGTTCGGGCGGGACCGGAATAGGCGCTGGGGCCGGGCGGAACAATCATCATGCCGCCGCGCTGGATGCGCAATGACCGAACCCGATCTCGACTGCCTGATCGTCGGCGGCGGCCCGGCCGGGCTCACTGCGGCCATCTACCTCGCCCGTTTCCACCTGAAGCTGCGCGTGGTCGATGCCGGGCGGAGCCGCGCCTCGCTCATCCCCTGCACCAACAACCATGCCGGCTTCCCCGACGGCATATCGGGCGCCGCCCTGATCGAACGGATGCAGGCGCAGGCGCAGCGTTTCGGGGCGGCGATCGAGACCGGGCGGGTGACCCGGCTCGACCGGATCGAGGGAGGCTTCGAGGCGGAATGGGGCGCCGGGCCGGTCACGGCGCGCGCCGTCCTGCTCGCCACCGGCGTAGCCAACCGGCGCCCGCCGATGGACGAGAGCCTGCACGACGAGGCGCTGGCCCGCGGCCTGATCCGCTATTGCCCGATCTGCGACGGCTATGAGGTGACGGACCGCAAGGTCGGCGTGATCGGCTCGGGCCGGCACGGCGTCGCCGAGGCCCTGTTCCTGCGCTCCTACACCGCCGACGTCACCCTGATCGCGCCGGACCGCGCGCACGAGCTCGCCGCCGACGACAAGGCCCGACTCGCTGCCTCCGGCATCGCCACCGTGGACGGCCCCTGCGCGGCGGTGGCGGCGCTCGACAAGGCGATCGTGGTGGAGACGCCGCACGGCCATCACACGTTCGACAGCGTCTATCCGGCGCTCGGCTCGGACATCCATAACGAGCTGGCGATCCAGGCCGGCGCGGCGCTGGCGGAGGGAACGGGCTGCATCCTCGTCGATTCCCACCAGCGCACGAACGTGCCCGGCCTCTATGCGGGGGGCGACGTGGTGATCGGGCTGGACCAGATCAGCCACGCCATGGGCGAAGGCGGGGTCGCGGCGACGACGATCCGGAATGATTTGGCGCGGGACGAACCGCTGCTACGCTGACCTGATGCGATTCAGGGGAAACGATGGCCGAGGATGAGGAAGGCTTTGCGCTGGCTCTGCGCCTGCTCGCGACGGCGGACTCGGCCGCCGGCTTCGCGCGCGCGGTCGCGCTGACGGAACAGGCGGCGGCCGAGGACGCCGAGGCAATCGCCATGCTCGCCACGATCGAGGCGGTCGGCGCGGGCCGGCCCCGCAACTGGCAGCGCGCCTTCGAGCTGCTCGCGCACGCGGCTGAACGCGGCTCGGACCATGCACGGGCGCAGCTGAAATTGCTCGATGGTCGGACTGCCGAGGCGCTGCTCGCAGCGCCGCCGCCCAGCGCTCTGTCCTCGCGGCCGATGCTGTCGCTGTTCGAGGATTTCGCCAGCGCGGGCGAGTGCGGCTGGGTGATCGCGCGCATGCGCGACCGGCTCGCGCCCGCGATGATCTGGGACCCGGCGACCGGCCTCGGCAAGGTGGACCCCCAGCGCAGCGGCAGCGCGGTCGAGCTGCGGCTCAACGAGATGGACGTGATCATCGCGCTGTTGCGGGCGCGGATCTCGGCGGCGACCCGGCTGCCCGAGTTCATTTTCGAGGTGCCGCAGGTGATGCATTATGCGGTCGGCCAGGAATTCGCTCTCCATCACGACTTCCTCGATCCACGCGCGCCGGGCCCGGCCGCCGACATCGCCCGGCGCGGCCAGCGCATGGGCACGTTCCTGATTTTCCTGAACGACGATTATGCGGGCGGCGAGACCGAATTCCCGAAGGCCGGCATCGCGCATCGCGGCAAGGCCGGCGGCGCCCTGTTCTTCGCCAACCTCACGCCCGACGGCCAGCCGGACCCGCTGAGCCTGCACGCGGGCCGCCCGCCGACGAGCGGCGAGAAATGGGTCTTTTCCCAATGGATCCGGGACCGGGCACCGGCGCCCACCTAGCTAGGCGAGGAAGGCCGGGTCGGCGATGATGCGGCCCCCGGCGAGGTCGGCAATGCCCGGGCGGAACGGGATTAGCGTCTTCCTCCCGTCGGGCCGCTCGATCTCGAGGAGGTCGCCCGCGCCGAAATTCTCGACTGCGACCACGGTACCGAGCGCGGTGCCGTCCCCGTCCACGCAGGCGAGGCCGATCAGGTCGGCATGATAATATTCGCCCTCGGCCAGCGGCGGCAAAGCCTCGCGGGGGACGGTGAGCAGGGCGCCCCGCAGTGCCTCGGCGGCGCTGCGGTCGGCGATCTCGGCGAAGCGGGCGATAGCGCCGGCGCCGCCGGGCCTGACCGATTTGAGGGTCAGCTGGCGTTCGCCGGCATACAGGGTTTTCTGGAGCTTCAGGCTGTCGAGGCCTTCCGCGAACAATTTCAGGCGCACCTCGCCGCCGACGCCGTGCGCGCCGGCGACGGCGGCGAGGGTGACCTGGTCAGCCAATTAAGCCTGCTCGGCCTTCTCGGCGCCCTCTTCGGGAGCGGCCTCATCGCTGCCCTCGGCCGGGGCCTCGGCGGACTCGCCCTCATTGGTCGCCTCGTCGGCCGAGGTGGCCTCGGCTTCCGCGGCCGGAGCTTCGGCTTCCGGAGCCGAAGCTTCCTCGGCAGCAGCCTCGTCGGCCGGAGCTTCGGCCTCGGCGGCAGGAGCCTCCTCGGCGGCGGTTTCCTCAGCCGGCGCAGCTTCCCCGGCGGCAGGCGCTTCGGCTTCCGGAGCCGCAGCTTCCTCGGCAGCGGCCTCCTCGGCGGCCGGAGCCTCGGCCTCGGGGGTGGCCTCCTCGATCGCCTCGGCCATCACCTCGACGGTCTCCTCCTGGGCCTCGTCGGCGGCCGGAGCGGCTTCCTCGGCCGGCGCGGCGGCGGCCTCGGCTTCCTTGTTCGCCCGCTCCTCGGCGCGCTCCCTGGCCTTCTCGCCCGGCTCGGCCTTCTTCGGGTTGTTGCGGGCCGCCCGCTCCTTGATGCCGGCGGCATCGAGGAAGCGCAGCACGCGGTCGGTCGGCTGCGCGCCGACGCTCAGCCAGTGGCGGATCCGGTCGGCGTCGAGCTTCACGCGCTCGGCGCTGTCCTTGGGCAGCAGCGGATTGTAGCTGCCGACGCGCTCGATGAACTTGCCGTCGCGCGGGTTGCGCGAGTCCGCCACCACGATCTTGTAATAGGGCCGCTTCTTCGCGCCACCCCGGCTGAGCCTGATTGCAACTGCCATTTTAATACGTCCTTTCTGAGTGATACGTCTATTTCTTGAAATTCTTCGGTAAATTGAACGGCGCGCCGCCCTGGCCGCCCGGGAGACCCGGAAGCCCGCCCGGGGGCATGCCGCCGCCCGGTCCGCCGAGCCCGCCCATGCCGCCGGCGCCGCCCATGCCGCCGAGGC
>NZ_DASPNF010000017.1:0-58562 GCF_035626655.1 Allosphingosinicella sp. | reverse complement strand
GCCGGTGAAATAGAGAATGACGAGCACGAGCAGGACCAGGGCGAGGATGGCCGCGACGATCCACCCCCATGGCGTCGGCCTGGCGGGCGCCACGTAGACCGATGTGGGCTGCGGTGCGGGTGGTGTTGCGGGCGGTGCCGCGGCAGGCGCGGGCGGCGGCGGCGCGGCCAGAGGCGGCGGCGCGGGATCGGGCGGAGGAGGTGGTGCCGGCGGCTCGGGCGGCGGGCCCGTCGCGCTGTTGCGATCGTCCGTCATGGCCAGTCCCCCCTAAGGTTCGCCCGAAGCCAATTTCTCCAGCACACGCATCGTTGCCAAGCCGAAGGGTGCCCGAACCGGCGCCGGATCACAAGTGGCCGGCCCAATGCGAAAGAGGCCGGGGCTTTCGCCCCGGCCTCCTCATGTCATTGCCTGGGATCGAGCGCTACTTGACCCGCTCGACCTGCTCGAACTCGAGCTCGACCGGGGTCGCGCGGCCGAAGATCGACACCGACACCTTCACGCGGCTCTTCTCGAAGTCGAGCTCCTCGACCACGCCGTTGAAGCTCGCGAACGGCCCGTCCAGCACCTTGACCGCGTCGCCGATCTCATAGTCGACGCTGATCCGGGCCTTGGGCGCGGCGGCGGCGGCCTCGTCCTTGGTGTTGAGGATGCGGGCGGCCTCGGCGTCCGAGATCGGCTGCGGCTTGCCGCTCGAGCCGAGGAAGCCGGTCACCTTGGGCGTGTTCTTGACGAGGTGGTAGACGTCGTCGTTCATCTTCAGCTTGGCGAGCACATAGCCCGGGAAGAATTTGCGGTCGCTCGTGACCTTCTTGCCGCGGCGGACCTCGGTGACCTTCTCGGTGGGGACCTCGACCGCCTCGACGAGCGGGGTCAGGCCGAGCCGCGTGGCCTCGGCGGTGATCGCGTCGCGGACCTTGTTCTCGAAGCCGGAATAAGCGTGGATGATGTACCAGCGGGACATGTTTTTCCCTGTTGCCTTTCGAATATGCTCCGGACGCCGGCTCAGCCGATCAGGCCTAGCAGGGTCCTGACGATGACGCTGAACAGGCTGTCGATGCCGAAGAAGAAGACGGCCAGCAGGCTGGTCATGATCACGACCATCAGGCCGGTCATCAACGTCTCCTTGCGCGTCGGCCAGACGATCTTGGCCGATTCGGTGCGGACCTCGCGCAGGAACTTGCCGGGATTGAATGCCATTGTGCCTGTCTTTGCCTCTTCGCTTCCGGGCAAGGGCTCTCCGCCGCCCCTTTGAGGGTCGGCGCGCCTTCACCGCTTTCGGATTGGGAGCGGTATCTAGCTTCGAAGCCGTCCGTGCACAAGACCTCAGGCTTGCCTGCGGAGTCGGCGCACGCCGCGATCTGCGGCGCCGCCGCGACCGGGCGGGAAATGGCAGGAGTGGAGGGGCTCGAACCCCCGACCCTCGGTTTTGGAGACCGATGCTCTACCAGCTGAGCTACACTCCTAGAGCCGGAGCGCGTCCCTAGCTGCGGGTGTCCTGCAGCGCAAGGCTTTGCGTTACGCCTTGCTCAGGCGGCGGCGAGAATGCGGTTCTGGCCGAGCAGCTCGCGGACCGTCTCGGCGGTGATCGGGCGGGAGAAGATATAGCCCTGGATCTTGTCGCAGCCGAGCGCGCGCACGATCGCCAGCTGCTCGGAGGTGGCGACCCCCTCGGCGACCGTCCTGAGGCCGAGGCTGCCGGCCAGCGCGACGACGGCGCGGATGATCGCGGTGCTTTCGGGGTCGTCCGCCGAGATCGCCTGGACGAAGCCCTGGTCGATCTTCAGCGTGTCGAATTTCGCGCGGCGCAAATAGCCGAGCGAGGAATAGCCGGTGCCGAAATCGTCCATGGCGAGCTTCACGCCGAGGCTCTGGATCTGCTGCAGCACCTTCTGGGTCGTGCCGGTCAGCTCGAGGAACACGCTCTCGGTCACTTCGAGCTCGAGCCGGCTCGGTTCGAGGCCCGCCTGGGTCAGCGCCGAGACGAGCGTGACGATGAAGCCGGGATCGCGCAGCTGGCGCGGCGAGACGTTGACGGCGACGCCAACGTCCTGTGGCCAGTTCACCGCCTCCCGGCAGGCCCGGCGCAGCACCCATTCGCCGATCCTGCCGAGCATCCCCGTCTCCTCGGCGATCGGGATGAACTTGGATGGGGGAATGTCGCCCAGCTCGGGATGGCGCCAGCGCAGCAGCGCCTCGCAGCTCGTGATCTCGCCCGACTGGGCGGCGACCACCGGCTGGTAGGCGAGCGTGAACTCGCCCGCGTCCATTGCGTTGCGGAGCGCGAGCTCCAGCCGCCGGCGCTCCTCGGCGCGGTCGTGCAGGCCCGGCTCGTAGAAGCGGATGTCGTTCCCGGAGCCGGCCTTCGCCCGGTAGAGGGCGAGATCGGCGTTGCGGATCAGCTCCTCGACCGTGTCGCCGTCGCGCGGGCCGAAGGCGACGCCGATCGACGCGCCGACGAACAGGCGCTGCTCGCGGTACAGGAACGGCCCCTGGAGCGCGCTGATCAGGGCCAGGCACAATTGCTCCAGCTCCTCGCGGCTCTCCGCCTCGGGAACGACGATCGCGAATTCGTCGCCGCCGAGCCGGCCGGCGGTCATCTCGTCCGAGATCACCGTCTCGAAGCTGCGCGAGACCTGCTGGAGCAGATGGTCGCCGGCGACATGGCCGAGGCTGTCGTTGATCGTCTTGAACCGGTCGAGGTCGACCAGCAGCATCGCGCATTGCTTGCCGCGGGCCTGGGCCTCATTCAGGGCCGCGGCCAGATTGTCCATCAGCTGGAGCCGGTTGGGCAGACCGGTGAGCGCGTCGTGGCGCGCCATATGGGCGATGCGGTCGGCGGCGGAGCGAGCGGCGGTCACGTCGGAGCCGACGCCATGATAGCCGGTGAAGCGACCCTGCTTGCTGAACGTCGGCCGCGCGGACAGCTCGATGGCCCGGGTGCCGCCGTCGGCAATGGGGAGCGCGAGCACCACCTCGCTGAAGCCTTCCCGCCGGCCGATCGTCGCGAGGGCCGCGGCATGGGCGCGGCGCGCGCTCTGGTCGGAACGTGCCGGCGCCTTCATGAACTCGATGAGGGAGAGCCCCTCCAGCTCCTCGATGCTGCGGCCGGTGGCGCGCGCGAACCGGGCCGAGACGTTCTGGAAGCAAAGCTGGGTGTTGGTCTGCCAGAGCCAGTCGGCGTCCGAGCTTTCATATTCGCGCAGCAGCAGGCTGACCGTCTGCTCGCGCTCCTCCAGCGCAAGATCCAGATATTTGCGCTGCATGAAGGCGCGGCCGTTGATCAGCACCATCGCCACCAGCCCCGCCGTATAGACGGGCGCGATCAGCAGGATCAGCAGATTCTCCTGGGTCGCCAGCATGCGCGCAGCGGCGACGCCCATGATCAGCACATAGGCGGAGGCCGCGGCTGGGATCGGCGAGAAGACGAAGGCGGCGCCCGCCATCATCGTCGCGGTGATCACGCAGAGCGCCAGCTGCTGCCCGTGATCGGCATGTTCGAAAAAGTAGCGGGCAGGGAAGGCCCAGACGAGGCCGATGAAGACCGAATGATAGGCGGCGCGGTTGATCGTCTTGCGCGGCAGGGAGTGGATCTCGCGGCCGCGGAGCCTGCGCTGCTGCTGCACGAAATAGAGCATCATGAGGGAGACGCTGAACAGCCAGAGCGCCAGCGAGGACGGCGCCACGCTGCCCCAGAGCATGTAGGCGATGAACAAGGCGTTGAACGTCTGGCCCCAGGCCGCCACGGTCATGGCCGGACGCATCGCCGCAAGCTGCGCCGCGCGCACGCGCCCCCACCCCCGGACGCCCGGGGGAGCGGCGCGGTTGAAAACAACGCGCCAATCGAGCCGTGGAAGCGTCTTGTCGGTCATATCACTCCGACCGGAGCCTTAACCAACAAGCGTTAGGGAAGGGTTATTCCCCTCTGGGTAATCGTACGTGTCGCTGCGCGGGTGCCGGCGGCGTCAGGCGGCGATGTCGTAGGTCTGGATCTCGCCCGACAGATACAGGTTTCGCGCCTTGGCCCGCGAGAGCTTGCCGGAGCTGGTCCGGGGCAGCGAGCGGGGCGGCACCAGCTCGATCACGCAATTGATGCCGGTGATCGCCCGCACGCGCTCACGGATCGCGTCGCGCAACCGGCCCCGCTCCTCCATGTCGGAGGTGCGGCACTGGACCAGCACGGCCGGCGTCTCCTCGCCGCCGGGAGTGGTGATCGCGAAGGCGGCGATGTCGCCGGCCTTGAAGCCCGGCAGCTGCTCCACGGCCCACTCGATGTCCTGCGGCCAGTGGTTCTTGCCGTTGATGATGATCATGTCCTTGGCGCGGCCGACCACGTAGAGATAGCCGTTCGACATGTAGCCCATGTCGCCCGTGTCCAGCCATCCGTCCTCGTCGAGGCAGGCGTCGGTCGCCTCCTCGTCGCGGAAATAGCCGACCATGACCGAGGTGCCGCGGCAGAAGACCTTGCCCACCTCGCGCTCGCCGAGCAGGCCGTCGTCGTCGCCGCGGATCGCGACCTCCATGTCCCTGACCGGCTTGCCGCAATTGACGACGGCGCGGTAGCGCTGCGGCCGGTCCCGCTCGCCGGCCGAGCCGCCCGCGAGCAGGGTCTCCTCGACCAGTTCGACGACGATGCCCTCGCCGGGCGGCATGACCGTGACCGCGAGCGTCGCCTCGGCGAGGCCGTAGGAGGGCAGGAAGCTGGCCGCGTCGAAGCCGGCGGGCGCGTAGGTGTCGACGAAGCTCTGCATCACGTCCGGGCGGATCATGTCGGCGCCGTTGCCGGCGACCCGCCAGCGCGAGAGATCGAAGCGGTTGGCGACGTCGGTCTGGCTGGAGACGCGGCGCGCGCAGATGTCGTAGCCGAAGGTCGGCGAATAGCTCATCGACTGCTCTTTGTTGCGCGTGATGAGATCGAGCCAGGCCAGCGGACGGCGGGCGAAATCCTCGGTCTTGAGATAATCGACCGACATCTGGTTGGCGACCATCGACATCATGCAGCCGACGAGGCCCATGTCGTGGTAGAAAGGCAGCCAGGAAACGCCGCGGTCGCCCTGGCCGATATGCATCGAGTGGGCATGGGCGGCGAGGTTCGACATCAGGGCGCGGTGGGTGATGACGACGCCGTGCGGGAAGCGGGTCGAGCCGCTCGAATATTGCAGATAGGCGATGTCGTCGGCCTTGGGCGCGTCGAGCGGGCAGGGGGCGATGTCGGCCGCCAGGAACGAGGCCCAGTCCTGCGACCTGGAGCCCACCGCAGCGGCGGCATCGGCGGCCATGGGCAGGTCGGGCGGGAAGAGCAGCAGCGCCGGACCGGAGCTGTGCAGCTGCACTACCAGCTGGTCGATATAGGCCTCCTTGCCGCCGAAGGAGGTGGGCAGCGGCAGCGGCACCGGCCAGGCGCCGGCATACATCGACCCGAAGAAGAGGGCGACGAACTCTGCGGCGGTCTCGGCGATCAGGGCGACGCGGTCGCCGGAGCCGATGCCGCGCGCCTTCAGCCGGTGGGCGACGCGGATCGCGTCCTCGCGCAGCTCGGCATAGGGATAGACGCGCGCCAGATTGGCGCGGGCGTCGTGGAAGTTCATCCCCTTCTTGCCCTGCGCAACATAGTCGAGCGCCTCGGTCATGGTCGCGAAGTCGGCGTAGCGGCGAGGGAGCTCATCGTCCGTCGGCGTCGTCGCGAGCGCCTGCGTCGCCGCGACGCGCGGCTTCACCTGGCCATCATGGTCAAGCACAGTCGGCTGAATCCTTCTTCATGGGCCTCATAGGGTCCCAAATCTGCTCTTCAGCGTCTGCCCCTAGGAGACAAGGCGCGTTCATAATCCGGCTCGACTATGGCACAAACATGGCGATGAGTCATGATCGTGGCAGAAGGGTGAAACCGCCGCTCGATGCACAAGCCCTCCAGCAGGCCGCGCTTTCCTATGCCGGGCGCTATGCCACGACCCGGGCGAAGCTCGCTTCCTACCTGGTCCGCAAGGTCCGGGAACGGGGCTGGTCGGAGCCCCAGCCGCCGCCGATCGAGGCGCTCGTCGAGCGCATGGCGACGCTCGGCTATGTCGACGATCGCGCCTTTGCCAATGCCCGCGCCGGTGCGCTCACGCGGCGCGGCTATGGCCTCCGCCGGGTGGGCGAGGCCCTGCGCGCCGCCGGCATCGGCGAGGAGGACGGCGCCGAGGCGCGCGAGACGGCAGAGGAGAATGCCTGGGATGCCGCGCTTCGCTTCGCCGAGCGGCGGAAGCTCGGGCCGTTCGCCGCGGCCGAGGCCGACCGGCCGGCCCGCGAAAAGGCCTATGCGGCGATGCTCCGCGCCGGCCATCCGCCGGCTCTCGTGCGCCGCATCCTGGCCGCCAGGCCGGGCGAAATCCCGCTTGCGGACACATGCTGAACACACATGGTTCACAAACGCGGAATACGTGATACCTTCACGGTCTGATCTAGGGGGGTCAGGCGTAGCATGACGTCGCGTCCACAAGCGCGGGTAGAGGGGGACCATGCCTCGATCGCCGGGAGCGAAACCGCTGCGCGTCCGCAGCCGGTGACGCTCGAGCCGCATAGCGAGGCGCTCGTCCAGGTCACCGGCACGGTCAAGTGGTTCGACGCCACCCGCGGCTTCGGCTTCATCGTCAGCGAGGAGGCCGAGGGCGACATTCTCGTCCATTTCTCGGTCCTGAAGGAGCATGACCGGCGCAGTCTGCCCGAAGGCGCGCTGGTCGAATGCCTCGTCGCCCACCAGGAGCGCGGCCTGCAGGCGCGCAAGGTGCTCAACATCGACCTGAGCCAAGCCATCGTCCCCGAACTCTCCAGGCCGCATTCGGCGCAGGCGGACCGGATCGATCCCTCGACCCTGATCGACGAGGCCGGCGCCTTCGAGCCGGTCCGGGTGAAATGGTTCAACCGGCTGCGCGGCTACGGCTTCCTGGTCCGCGATGACGAGGACCAGGACATCTTCGTCCATATGGAGACGGTCCGCCGCGGCGGCCTCGCCGACCTCGTCCCCGACCAGCCGCTCCGCGCCCGCATCGCCAGCGGCCGGAAGGGCCCGCTGGCGGTGGAGGTGGAGCCGGCCTGACCGACTAGACGCTTGCGCCGTCCCGCCCATCGGGGCTAGGCGCTCGGCCATGGGTTTCTTCAAGAATCTGTTCACCTGGTGGGAAGGCGCCACGCTCGGCACGGCGATCTTCAGCCGCCGGCACGGCAGCAAGGTGGGCGAGGACCGGCACGGCAATCGTTACTTCGAGGGCAAGGGCCGCCGCTGGGTCATGTATGCGGGGATCAACGACGTCAGCCGGGTTCCGCCCGAATGGTATGCCTGGCTGACCCGGCAGATCGACGCGTTGCCCGACGAGGCGCTGCCGCCGCCGCCCAAATTCCTGCGCGAGGCGACGCCCAACCTCACCGGCACGGTCGAGGCCTACCGTCCGACCGGCGCGCTCGAGAAAGGCGGCCGGCGGCAGGCGGCGAGCGGCGACTATCAGGCCTGGACGCCCGACTGATCGTCATGCGCGGCCTCACGACCAGTGCGGGTCTGGCGGTGCTGCTTGCGCTCGCCGCCTGCTCGCCCCGCGGCGCCGAGGAGGGCAACCGCGAGGAGGAAGCCCAGCTCGAAAACCAGACGGTCGATATCCCCCAGACGGTGAATCAGCTCGCCCCGGGGACGACGCCGATGGCGGAGCGGGTCGCGGTGATCGGCCTGCTCAACAAGCGCAACGGCCTGCAGCGGGACCTGACGCTGCGGCCCGGCCAGGCGGTGCGGGTGGGCGACGTGATCGTCCGGCTGCGCGCCTGCGAGACCACGGCGCCCTGGGAAATCCAGCAGCTGACCGGCGCCTTCGTCCAGCTCGACGTGCGGGGCGGCGACGGCCAGTATCGCCGGGTCTTCTCTGGCTGGCTGTACAAGGAGACGCCGTCGCTCAACGTCGTCGAGCACCCGATCTACGACGTCTGGCCCAAGAGCTGCGCGATGACCCATCCGGAAGGCGGCACGCCGGCGCCCGCCTCGCGGCCCTTGGCTCCCAGCAGCCGCTCCAGCGCCTCGAACTCGACCGGCCCGGCAGCGGAAGCGCCGCCGGCCGAGGCGCCGCCGGCCGCGCCGCCGCCCTCGCCGAGCGCGGACGCCAACAGCGCCAGATAGTCCTTCTGGTCGATCTCGACCGCGCCCATCGTCTTGAGGTGCGGGGTCATGAACTGGCAGTCCAGCAGCTGGAAATTGCCGACGATCAGCCGCGCCACCAGCCAGGCGAGCGCCATCTTGGAGGCGTCGCGCTCCAGCGAGACCATCGACTCGCCGAAGAAGGCGGCGCCGAGCCGCACGCCGTAGAGCCCGCCCACCAGCCGGCCCTCCCGCCAGACCTCGATCGAATGGGCGCGGCCGGCCTCGTGCAGCCGGATGTAGCTCGCCTCGATCTCGGCGTTGATCCAGGTGTCCTGCCGCTCGGCGCAGAGCCGGATGATCTCGGCGAAGGCGGTGTCGCGGGTCACCTCGAACAGGTCCGAGCGCAACCTCTTGCGGAGCGAGCGGGAGAGATGGAAGCCGTCCAGCGGGATGATCGCCCGCCGCCGCGGCTCGACCCAGTAGAGATCCTGCGCGTCGCGCCCGTCGGACATGGGAAAGACGCCGATCGAATAGGCCCGGAGCAGCAGATCGGGATCGAGCGTTTTCATGGGGCAAGAATCGGCCTGCGCGCTTCCCAGGTCAACCGCTCCCCTCCGCCGTCACCCGTCACGCCTAGAGGATTTCGTACACCCGCTCCTTCGGCCGGGCGAGACGCACGCCCTTTTCCGTTTCGACGAGCGGGCGCTCGATCAGGATGGGACTTGCCGCCATGGCATCGAGGATCGAGTCGTCGGACTCGCCAACGAGCGCCTTTGCCGCATCCTCCTTCATTCTGAGGCCCTCGTGCGGGGCGAGGCCGGCGCGGGCGAAGAGGCGGCCGAGATCGCCCTTGGACGGCGGCGTCTTCAGATATTCGACCACGGTCACGTCCGCGCCCGCCTCGCGAAGCATGTCGAGGACCTGGCGCGAAGTGGAGCATTTCGGATTGTGGTAGATCGTCGCCTTCATGGCAGGTTCCGGATCCTTTCAAAGTCTCTGAGGATGCGTGCGCGGCCGGCGCGGGAGATCGGACGGCGGCTCGACCAGCGCATGCCGCCATCGGTAAAGCTGCCCCGCGCGCCGCAATCCTCCCTGCAGCTGTTATTATCGGCATTCCAGCGCAATCTCGCGCCCTGCCGCCAGAGGCGGAGAATGCAGGGAGGGTCCCCGGCGAACCGTCCGGGCCGGCGATAGACGAGCGCACGCCCTTCCAGCCGGGCGATGCCGGTCAGGCTGCAGATATGGCCGTTGAAAAAGGTCAGGTCGAAGTTGACCAGGGCGCGGGTTCGGCTCGTGGCGACGACAGTCACGACGTCGGTTGCCATGTAATTCTCGCCGCTGACGAGGCCGGTGCGAAAGGTGCGTGTGTAGCGGCCAGCCAGATCGGCGGTCGTTAAGGTCGCGCCGGCGCCGAGCGCGGTCCCGCCCGCGAACAAAGCGAGCAGGGCGAAGAGGCGCGCCTTACCAGCCACCGCCGCCTCCGCCGCCTCCGCCGCCACCGGAAAAGCCGCCGCCGCCCGAGCCGCTGCTCGACCCCGGCGCCGTCGACGCCATTGCCACGCTGCTCGCCAGCGAGGCCCCGACCGTGGTCGCGAACATGCCCGGGTTCGACCAGGCGTTGTGCGAGCCGACATACCAGCCCATCGTCCCGCCCTGCCGGCTCGGATCGGCGGCGGCTGCGGCGAGGACCGAAGCGAATTTGGCGGCCCAGCGATTCTCGACGCCAAGCGCGATCGCGTAGGGCAAATAGCGCTCGAACAACTCCGGGGTCTTCTCGGGCGGGTGCAAGGTCTCGAGCCGGTCTTCCTCGGTGATCGAGAGATAGCGCTGGAAGCCGGCGATCCGGTCCATCACCTGCCGTCCCTCCCGGGTCGGGGCCGACATCCAGACGAAGGCGGAGAGCGCGACCGGGAGGATCAGCAGCGGCACCAGCATCCAGACCCAGATCGAGAAGGGTTCCTCCTGCACGGCGAAAACGAAGGCGAAGATCACGAAGACCGTGCCGCCGAGGCCGAGCAGGACCGCGAGCGCGGCGCGGGCCCAGCTGCCGTCCTTGCGCGCGGCGCGCGAATTCATCCCCGCGGCCACCGCCCCGATCATCAGCAGGAAGCCCAAAGCCGGCATCGCCTTCTCTCCGGTCACCGCGTAAATGTCCGAGAGCGCGATCACCATGCCGACGAACAGCAAGGCGGCGAGCAGGAACATCATCCCGACCCAGGCCCAGCCGTAGTTCCGCAGGAACAGCCGGCCCTGATAAGCTTCCTGCAGATGCTCCTGCAGCGCCTTGCGCGCGGCGCCGAAATATTTGTGGTTCTTCTTGTCCATCTCGAGGCTGTCCTCGCCGGCAAAGAGCGCGGCCAGCATGCGGCGCTCGGGCTCGGGCAAGTCACCGGCGTCGCCGATATTGACGAGCGTCGTCCTGGCCTTCTTGAAGAAGCCCTTCTCGCCCTCGACCATGCGCAGCTTGCCGCGCACGCCGCTGTCGACGATCGCTGCGGCGAAGACGCGATTGTCGAAGCCCATTCGCCGGATGAAGCGGACCGCAGCGGCGGTGAGCTCGTCCGGCGGCGCGAAGATCGGCACGACGGTGCCCGGGATCGGGCCGCGGCCGGCCTTCTTCCAAGCGTAATAATAGAAGAAGCCAAGGCCAAGCAAAGCCCAGACCGCGGCGATCGGCGGTCCGTAATCCTGGAACCAGAGCCTCGCCTGGGACGGCGGCGCGGGCGCGGTCACCACGCCCTTCTGCCAGCGCACCGCCACGCTGAGGCCTTCGTTCGAGTCGAGCGGCTCGGTGGTGCGGATCACGATCTCGCCGGGCTGTTCCGAGACCACCTCGGCGTCGCGCCGCGTCGCGCCCTGCGCGCCGGTATAGAAAGCCCGCTCCGGCCCGAACGGCACCGCCTGCGGCAGCCTGATGCGGACCTCGGCGCGGTCGATCGGGAACTGCCAGAAATTGCCGGTGACGTTCCAGTAGAGCTCGTCATAGCCGTCGAAGAAGCCGAGCTGGCGCGTGGTCGTATAGCGCAGCACATAGGTATGCTGGCCGCGCGGGACATAGGCGTCCGGGTCTCCCATCTTCACCCGGATGTCGCGGCCGACACGTTCGGTCGTATATTGTTCGGGCCGACCGTCGCGCTGGACGCTCTGGACGTCGAAGGTGACACGGACTCGGCGTTGCCCTGGGCGCTGATAGATGACCGGGAAATCGCGGTAGATGCCGTGGCGAATGTCGTCGCCCTCCGCATTGACCCGGATCGTCTCGGTGACGGTCAGCGTGCCGTCGACGGCGATGTCGACGTCGCTGTGAAAGGACAGGATCCGCTCGCCGGCGGCCGGGCCGAAGTCGCCATCACCGAACCCGTCCGTGCTGGACGGCGGCGGCTGAGGCGCTTCCTGTTCGGCCAGCGGTGCATCGCCGGCCAGCTGTTCGGTTCCGGGCACCTCGTCGGTTGCCGGCTTGCCGGCTTGGCTGGACGCCGACGCGAACAAGGTCAGCGCCGCGAGCAGCAGCGCCAGGAGAGGCCTGATGCGGATCATGGCTTCAGGCCTTCGCAGCGCCGAACTGGACCTTGGGCGCCACCTGGATGGAGGCATCGGTGTCGGTGTAGAATTCCTCTTCGTGGAAGCCCAGCGGGCGGGCGAACAGCACGTTGGGGAAGGACTGGATGCTGGTGTTCAGATCACGCACCGTCGCGTTGTAGTAGCGCCGCGAGCCCTGCAATTGCTCCTCGATCTCCGAAAGCTCGGCCTGCAGCTGCTGGAAATTGGCATTGGCCTTGAGGTCGGGATAGGCCTCGGCGACCGCAAACAGCCGGCCGATCATCGCGCTCATCGCATTGTCGGCCTGCGCGGTAGCCGCGACGCCCTTGGCGTTCACCGCGTCGCCGCGATGCGCGATCACCTGCGTCAGGGTCTCGCGTTCGTGCGTCGCATAGCCCTCGACGGTGCTGACCAGATTGGGAATGAGGTCGGCGCGCCGGCGCAGCTGCACGGTGATCCCGCTGAACCCCTCCTTGACCAGCGCGCGCTGCCGCACCAGCCGGTTGTAGATCGCCACGCCCCAGAGCAGCACGATGACGACGATGACGCCGATGACGACCCAGGCAATCCAGCTCATCCGATCTTCTCCCCCAGAGGCTGCCGCAAGTCATAAGGCGGGGCGGAGCGCCTGTCGATCATCACCGGTCAGCGCGCGATGTAGCCCTGCCGGACGAGGAAGGCGCGCAAGGCATCGGGATAGTTGGTGTAGCGGATCACCGAGGCGGGCGGGCATTCGCCGTCGGCGTTGAGGCGGGCGCGGCAGCCCGAAGGCAGGTCCCAGCCGCTGTCCCGGTCATAGGCGCGCAGCATCACGGCCCATGCCGCCTGGAACTGGCCCGCGCGCGCGGCGGAGGCCACATAGCCGGCGCAGGCGCCGTTGCGTTCGCCTTCCTGCTGCAGGCAGTAGGGCCTCGCCCGGTTCATCGCCCGGCGGAACAGGGGCCGGAAGCCGGGCCGGCTGGACACATCGACGGCGCGTCCGCCGACCAGGTTGAAATATTTCGGCGGCGCCATCGAGCCGGCATAAGAGGAGAAGGTGTAGAGGAAGCTGTCGTCCTGCTGTTCGAAGTCGACAATCCCGTCGCCGTCCAGGTCGCGGGGAAAGGCGTCGGTCGGGCCGCCGTCGAACGAGCCGAGCTGGACGACGCGGATGCCGCGCGGGCCGATCACCGCTACCTGCACTTCGTTGCAGCAATGGGCGCCCCCCGTGAACGACTGGAAATAGACGAAGCGGGTGCCCCGCCGGTCGAGCAGGCCGACGCCGAGCTTGTGCTCGAAGGACGGCTGGGCGGCGGCACCCCGCATCTGCGCGCTCAGGCGACCCCGTCGGATGGTGACGCGGGGTGCGAAGAGGCCGTCCTCGCCGACCCCGCGCACCTCCAGCGTCACGTCGCCGAACCGCCAGGTGACCGGCCGGGGCCGGCGCTCCTGCGACCAGGTCACGATCCTGCCGAACTCCGCCCTGACCACCGGCGGCGGCCGGCGCGTCTGCGCGGCTGCAGCGCCGGGCGGGACGGCGAGCATGAGGGCGGCGAGGGCGAGGAGCAGGCGCATCGGGCGTCTCCCGGTCGAGGTCGGGAAAAGCCTAAGCGGGTCGCGTCCGCGGTGCCAGCCTTTCGCTAGCGGGCGGCGGCGATCGCACTCCGGCGGCCACCGGTCAGGTCAAGTCGGCCGACTTCGTCGACCCGGCCGCGGGTCAGGCGGCCTTCCACGAGGTCCGTGCCCATCAGCGCGAAGATGCGCCCGCCGGTGAAGATCGGGCGGCTGTTGCCGTACCAGTCGACACAGGAGACTTCGCAGGAATAGCCGCTTTGCGTGCGCGGACGCGGGCTGAGCTCGCCGGCCTGGGAGAGGGCCTTGTCGGGCGAGACGGCGATGAAGCTGAGCTCCGAGCTCTGGCTGTCGGACCAGCCGCGGCCGGCGCGCTCGCCCCTGAGCGTGGTGGGCAGGCCGATTATCCCGCTGCCGTCGGGCCGGATCCAGGCGTTGAACGCGTGGCTGCGGCCCTCGCTCTCGAAGCGGCGCTGGAGCACGGTCGTGGAGGCGAGGCGCGGGCCGCGGCCGAGGCTGACATAGGAGATGGAGAGGCCCGCTTCGCTGCGATAGCCGGTCACGACCGCATCATTGCCGGCCCGCTCGATGCGCAGGGCATTGTGCGGCACGGCAATGCGGACTGCGGCGGCCGGCCTTTGCAGCGGCACCGCGATCAGGGTCGAGCCGGGGCTCGGAGCGCTCGCCGCGGCCGGATCGTCGGACTCGCCGCTGCGCGCGCCATAGACGAGCCAGGGGCCGATGAAACGGTTCTCGAGTTGGCCGGCGACGCCGGGCAAGGCCGCATAATTTCGGTCCGACAGGTGCCGGACGCGGTCGCCGAACGCCGAAAGTGGCAGGTCGAGCAGGCTCAGCGGCCGCACCTGGTCCGGCTCGAAGCAGCCGGCCGCAGTCCGCGAGAGCAAAGCGCGGAAGCGGCCGCCGCTGCTTTCGAAGGCGAACTGATCCGCCGGGATGCCGTCCACCGCGACCGCGCCGACCGCGCCGCCGTCGAGCGGCAGGCGGTAGAGCATCGCCGACTGGCCCGTTCCGTCCTGCCAAACCTCGCCGGCCGTGCATTGCTGGCGCCGCTGGTTCGCATAATCGATGCTCCAGGGAAGGCCGTCCGGCGCGCCGATCCAGAGGAAGGCGTCGGTCGGCGAGACGTAGAGCTCGCGCATTGCGGGGCCGATGAAGGCGGTGGTGCGGCAGTCCATCGCGCCGCGCAGCGGGCAGATGGAAAGCGTGTGGAGGACCGGGTCGGCGACCTCGCCGACCGGCGCGATGACGTCGGTCGGGCCGATCAGCTCCTCGCCGGCATTGGCCTCGCCGTCGCGGTCGGCGCGCCGCAGCCTCGGCCAGGCGAAGCGGCCGTCGGGCCCGTGCGAGTCGAGCGCCTGCGGCGCGTAGAAGACGAGATTGTCGCCGACGATGCGCGTCGCATAATTTTCGGTGCTGTAATAGTCGCTGGAGGAGAGCAGGAAGCGCCCCTCGCGGGTCAGGCGGCCGTCCGGCGCCATGCGAACGATGGTGATCTCGCTCGCGCGCTCCTGGTAATTATAGGCGGTGACCATGATCCGGTCGCCGAGGACCAGCATCTCGTCATACCAGCTCGCCGCCTGCGCGCGGCTGCGATAGACGTCGATGCGGTCGGCGAGGCGCAGGGGCGCGCCGGGCGTCGTGCCGAGATCGGCACTGAACAGCCGGCCGTCCTGCAGCACGACGAGATAATGGCCGATCTGCTTGACGATCCCGCCTTCGTCGACGCCGATCGTCTGGTTGTTGGTGATCTCGGGATTGGCGGGAGCGGCGGGCGTGGCCTCGGCGGGCGCAGCCATGTCCATCGCTGCCATGGGCGGCTCTTCGGAGATGCCCCAACCGCGCTGCTGCCGCCGCTGAGCAAGGCGGCGCAGATAGAGCGCGAACTGGGCCGCCGAGGCGAAACGGACGAGGCGGGGGCCCTGCGACTGGTCGAACAGGGCCGCGGTCTGCGCCGCGCCGGGCCGAAGCGCGATGCCCGCGCCAACGATCGCGCCGATGCCCGCAACGATCAGCATGATGGAGAGAAGACGCCGCGACATAGCCACCTCCCGAACTCCTCGGTCGCGACAATATCAGGGATGATATACTGTTACAATCCCGCTTTGGAACTTAACTCTGATTAATACGTTGAGGGGATGGGCAAAGGCGTTTGGGGGATGTCTCCCTATGGCCAGTAAAGCGCACCGGCAGCTTGCAGAAGCGCCGCATCTCTATCGATTCCGCACCTCGGCTCTGGTCGGACCCTGGCGCAAGACCGCGCGGCAGGCGGTGCTGGACGCGGTGCGCGCCCGCCAGGCCCGCCGCGACGACCGCAAGGTACACTGGCTGGTCCCCGGCCGGATCGAGGAATGCGACGCGGACTAGAACGTCAGTCTTCCTCGCGACTAAGCCACTCTTCCAGCCACTTGATCGTGTAATTCCCCGCCTGGAAGTCCGGGTCGTCCAGCAGGCGCTGGTGGAGCGGGATGGTCGTCTTCATCCCCTCAATGACGAACTCCTCGAGCGAGCGGCGCAGGCGGCGCATCGCGCCGGCGCGGGTGGTGCCGTAGACGATCAGCTTGGCGATCATCGAATCGTAATAAGGCGGTACGCGGTAGCCGGCGTAGAGCCCTGAATCGACGCGCACGTTCATGCCGCCGGGGGCGTGATATTGTTTCACCTGGCCCGGCGAGGGCGCGAAGGTCCTGGGATCCTCTGCGTTGATCCGGCACTCGATCGCATGGCCGCGGAACTGGACGTCCTGCTGGCGCAGCGTCAGCGGATGGCCCTCGGCGATGCGGATCTGCTCGCGGACGAGGTCGAGGCCGGTGATCGCCTCGGTCACCGGATGCTCGACCTGGAGGCGGGTGTTCATCTCGATGAAGTAGAATTCGCCGTCTTCCCAGAGGAACTCGATCGTGCCGGCACCGCGATAGCCCATGTCGGCCATCGCCCTGGCGCAGATGCCGCCCATCCGCTCGCGATCCTCCGCGGAGAGGACCGGGGAGGGCGCCTCCTCCAGCACCTTCTGGTGGCGGCGTTGCAGCGAGCAGTCGCGCTCGCCGAGATGGATGGCATTGCCGTTGCCGTCGCCGAACACCTGGAACTCGATGTGGCGCGGATCGCCCAGATATTTCTCGATATAGACGGTGTCGTCGCCGAACGCGCTCTTCGCCTCGCTGCGCGCCTGGCTGATCTGGGTCTCAAGCTGGTCGGCGCTGGTCACGACCTTCATACCGCGCCCGCCGCCGCCCGAGGCCGCCTTCACGATCAGCGGATAGCCGGTGTGCTCGGCGACCTTTTTCGCCTCGGCCAGGCTCTCGACGGGACCGGGCGAGCCGGGGACGAGCGGCAGGCCGAGCCGCGCCGCGGTCGTCTTGGCCTCGATCTTGTCGCCCATCGTCCGGATATGCTCGGGCTTTGGGCCGATCCATTTGATGTCGTGCGTCTCGACGATCTCGGCGAAGCGGGCATTCTCCGAGAGGAACCCGTAGCCTGGATGGATGGCGTCGGCATGGCTGATCTCGGCCGCCGAGATGATCGCCGGGATGTTCAGATAGGACTCGCTCGCCGGGGGCGGGCCGATGCAGATCGCCTCGTCGGCGAGCCGGACGTGCATCGCCTCCGCGTCGGCCGTCGAATGGACCGCAACTGTCTTGATGCCCATCTCATGGCAGGCGCGGTGGATGCGGAGCGCGATCTCGCCGCGATTGGCGATGAGGACCTTTTCAATCGGCATTATTCGATGATCGCCAAAGGCTGCTCATATTCCACGGGCTGGGCGTTCTGGATCAGGATCTGCTTCACCACGCCGGACTTGGGCGAGGGGATCGGATTCATCACCTTCATCGCCTCGATGATGACGAGGGTGTCGCCTTCGTTCACGCGCTTGCCGACGGTGATGAACTCGGCGGCGCCCGGCTCCGGCGAGAGATAGGCGGTGCCGACCATCGGCGACTTGACGGCGCCGGGATGACTGGCGGGATTCGCCTCGGCCGCAGCTGGCGCGGCAGGAGCCGGGGCGGAGGCCGGTGCGGCCGGAGCCGGCGCGGGGGCATAAGCCATCGGCGCAGCCGCGACGGTCAGCTTGCGCTTCACGACTATGCGGCGGCCATTGTCCTCGACCTCGATCTCGCTGAGCTCGTTCTCGTCGAGCATTTTCGCGAGCTTCTTCACCATCTCGGTGTCGACCCGCATCGGCTCGTTCTGTTCGCTCATCTGAATTCCAACCCCTGAATTGAAGTGGCGCTCTCTGTCAGAGACAGGCAGCGGCGTCCAGCGCAAGCTCATAACCGAGCGGGCCGAAGCCCGCGATCGTCCCCTTGGCCGCCGGCGCGATGAAAGACCGCCGCCGAAAGCTTTCCCGCGCCTGCGGGTTAGACAGATGCACTTCGATCACCGGCACGTCGATCGCCTTGACCGCATCGTGCAGCGCGACCGAGGTGTGCGAGAAACCGCCAGGATTAAGGATAACCGCCTTCGCGCTCCGGGCCTGCGCCTCGTGCAGCCAGTCGATCAGATGGCCTTCGTGATTCGACTGGCGCATGTCGATCTCGAGGCCGAGCCCCTTCGCCTTGTCCTCGAGCCGGCCGGCAATGTCGTCCAGCGTGTCGGTGCCGTAGATTTCGGGCTCCCGCATGCCGAGCAGGTTGAGATTCGGCCCGTTCAGCACGTAGACGAGAGGTAGCGCCGTCATGGCGGAGCCCTATATGACGCCCGCAACGTTTCTCCAACCAGGGACCTCGTCTTGGACCAGACCGTATCGATCAGGGTGAATGGCGAGCATCGCCGCGTACGCGAAGGAATGAATGTCGCCGACCTCGCGCTGGAGCTGGGGCTGGAGCCCGCCAAGGTGGCGGTCGAGCGCAATCTCGAGATCGTGCCGCGCTCGACGCTCGGCGACGTGCCCGTCGAGGATGGCGACGATTATGAGATCGTGACCTTCGTGGGGGGCGGCTGATGGTGGGGGGCAATCAAGGCGCGGGCGACAGCTGGACCGTCGCCGGCCGGACCTTCACCTCCCGGCTGATCGTCGGCACGGGCAAGTATAAGAGTTTCGAGCAAAACGCACAGGCACTGGCGGCGTCGGGCGCGGAGATCGTCACCGTCGCGGTGCGGCGGGTGAACGTCTCCGATCCGGGCCAGCCCATGCTGACCGATTATATCGACCCGAAGAAGGTCACCTATCTGCCGAACACTGCGGGCTGCTTCACGGCGGAGGAGGCGATCCGCACCCTCCGGCTGGCGCGCGAAGCGGGCGGCTGGGAGCTGGTGAAGCTGGAGGTGCTGGGCGAGGCGAAGACACTCTACCCCGACATGCGCGAGACGCTGAAAGCCACCGAAACCCTCGTCCGGGAGGGCTTCAAGCCGATGGTCTATTGCGTCGACGACCCGATCGCCGCGAAGCAGCTCGAGGAAGCCGGCGCGGTCGCGATCATGCCGCTGGGCGCGCCGATCGGCTCCGGGCTCGGCATCCAGAACCGGGTGACGATCCGCCTGATCGTCGAAGGCGCGAAGGTGCCGGTGCTCGTGGATGCCGGCGTCGGCACCGCGTCCGACGCGGCGGTGGCGATGGAGCTGGGCTGCGACGGCGTCCTCATGAACACCGCCATCGCCGAAGCGAAGGATCCGGTGACGATGGCCCGGGCGATGAAGCTGGCGGTCGAATCGGGCCGGCTCGCCTACCTCGCCGGGCGGATGGGCCAGCGCCGCTATGCGGACCCGTCGAGCCCGCTCGCCGGACTGATCTGAGGCGACGACCGGACGTGCGGCTGCGGCGAGCCGCCGAACCCTGTCGACTGATGTGCGTTAACAACTCCGCATGAGGCGGAGGCCGCGGCACAATAGGGTGCCGTGGCCTCCATTTCGTTTCGGGCCCCGCTTTACCTTTGCGACGTGCCGGGCAAGATTGCCGCCATGTTTCGCCGCAACCTGCTCCGCCACCGCGACGCCCATCGGGAGGAGCGGGTCGGCCCGGTCGAGCTGTTCTTCGACCTCGTCTTCGTCTTTGCGATCACGCAGCTCAGCCACGTCATTATCGAGCATCCGGACCGGACGGGGTTCCTGCAGGCCGGCATCCTCTTCGTCGCGATCTGGTGGGTGTGGGTCGAGACCGCCTGGGTGACCAACTGGCTCGACGTCCGGACGATGGAGGTGCGACTCCTCCTCTTCTTCCTGATGGCCGTGGCGCTCGTCATGACGATCAGCCTGCCCGATGCGTTCGGCGAGCGGGCGACGATCTTCGTCACGGCCTATCTGGCGACGCGATTCTGCCGGCATCTGTTCATGCTGTGCGCGCTGGCGAGGCACAATCGCGACAATTTCGTAGGCTTCATCCGGATCACGATCTGGGCGGCGATCGAGTCGATCTTCTGGATCGCCGGCCTGCTCGCCGAGGAGACGGCGACCCGGATGGCGATCTGGGGCGGCGCGATCGCCATCCTGAACCTGGCGCCGACGTTCAGCTACTGGCTCCCCGGACTGGGTGCGACCGACACTCGCGTCTGGGACATTGAGGGCCATCATTTTTCGGAACGCTGCGGCCTCTTCATCATCATCGCGCTCGGCGAATCGATCCTGGTGACCGGCGGCGCCTTCGGAGAGACCGAATGGACCGGCCCGGCGATCGCCGCGTTCGCCAGCGCCTTTCTCGGCACGGTCGCCATGTGGTGGCTCTATTTCGACGTCGGCGCCGAACGGGCGGCGCGCCGGCTGGCCCAGGACCAGGATCCCGGCCGGATGGCGCGGCTCGCCTATACCTATTTCCACATCCCGATCGTCGCCGGCATCATCCTCACCGCGGCCTCCGACGAAATGGCGCTGCACCATCCGCTGGGTCATGCCGGCACGGCCGAGATTTTCTGCCTGATCGGGGGTCCGGCCCTTTATCTGTTCGGCAATCTGATCTTCAAGCGGACCAATGCGATCCACTTCCCGCTGTCGCATCTGGTCGGACTCGGCCTGCTCGCCGCGGTCCTGCCCTTTGCCCGGCAGATGTCGCCGCTCAACCTCTCGCTTGCCGCGACCGGCTCCCTGATCCTCGTCGCTTCGTGGGAGATGATCTCCCTCAGGGAGACGCGGTCGAGCATGCGAGACTAGCGAGCCAGACCGTCGCCGAGCCGCACTCGGGGTCGCGCGCCGCGTGAACTACGTCGCCGAAGCCGCTCGCTTCCAGCAGAAGGCGATATTCGTCCGGCCCGAGGCTGCCATGATAGAGCGGTTCGCCCTGCCACTCGCCGATTTCCTCGCCATGATAAGGCCCGCTGGTGAACATCAATGCGGCACCCGGCCGCGCATGGCCGGACAGCCGCGCAAACAGCGGCCTTTGGTCCTCCGGCGTAAGATGGAAGAAGGCGCTGTGCCAGGCGATCAGCCCGTCGAAGCGCCTGCCCAGGGCAAGCTCCCGCACGTCTGCGACCAGCCATTGCTGCGCCGGGAAACGGCTTCGGCACATGGCGATCAGCGACGGGGAGGAATCCACGCCGGTCACCCGGAAGCCTCGCTCGATCAGATAGTGGGCGATCGGCTCGCCCATGCCGCAGCCGATGTCGAGGATCGTCCCGCCCGGCGGAATCCGCATCAGGAAGCGGTCGAGCCAGGGCCGTTCGTGCAGGTCGCGTCCCCGCATCCGGTCCCAGGCCTCGGCATTGTCCTCGTAGAGCGAGACGATCCGGTCGCTGGCTTTCACTGGAACGTCCACTCCATCCGGATCATTGTGCGGTCATGCCAGACTTCGCCGCCCTGCGCGATGCGATGGTCGACCGGCAGCTCGCCGGACGCGGCATCAGGAGCGCGCCGTTGCTCGCCGCGATGCGCGAGGTGCCGCGCGAGCTGTTCGTGCCGGAGGGCGTGAGGGACTTCGCCTATGAAGACGGGCCCCTGCCGATCGAGGCGGGGCAGACCATCTCCCAGCCCTATATCGTCGCCCTGATGATCGAGGCGGCAGGCGTCCGGCCCGGCGGCCACGTGCTCGAGATCGGCGCGGGCTCGGGCTATGCCGCGGCCGTGCTCTCGCGCGTCGCGGACTCCGTGATCGCGATCGAGCGGCACGGCGCGCTTGCCGACCTCGCCGCCGCCCGGATGGCGCGGCTCGGTTATGGCAATGTCCGGATCGTCGCCGGCGACGGCTCGGCCGGCTGGCCGGACGCCGCGCCCTATGACGCGATCCTCGCCGCGGCGAGCGGGCGTCACGTGCCCGACGTGCTGAAGCGGCAGCTGAAGGTGGGCGGGGCGCTGGTCATGCCGCTCGGCGCGCCCGGCGAGGTCCAGAGCCTTTTCAGGATCAGCCGCGAGGGCGAGGATGACTGGGCGCAGCATGACCTCGGGCCGGTCCGCTTCGTTCCTTTGATCGGGGCGGAAGGCTGGAAGGAGTAGGATTCACTTCCCGCACAACAGGCGTTTCGCCAGCAGGCGGAACAGGTTATGGTTAACGGCGTCGCGTTGAAGGAGGCCGGTCATGAAGAAGCTGCTCCTGTTTGCCGCCGTCGCCGGATTGGGCCTGGTCAGTGCCAGCCCGCCGGGCAAGGGACCCGACGACGGGGCCCGTGAGGCGCCGCGCCATTATCCGCCCTGTTCGCGTACAGTCACGGACCGCTGCATCCAGCTTTACGAGCGCGG
Organism: Allosphingosinicella sp.; assembly: GCF_035626655.1. Lineage (GTDB taxonomy): Bacteria > Pseudomonadota > Alphaproteobacteria > Sphingomonadales > Sphingomonadaceae > Allosphingosinicella. The sequence goes on along the minus strand of NZ_DASPNF010000017.1, from coordinate 36,760 downwards.
CGTCCGCGCGCCGGCGCGCGCCGAGCATCATGCACGCCTGGAGGACCATCCCGACAATGGCCGGCGCGGTCACAGGGAGCATCGGGCGGACCATCATCGCGCCGCCGGCGGCCATCACGCCCGCGCAGAGCATCATGGCGGTCCGGATCATCATGCGCGCGGCGATCATCGCAATTATCCGGATCATCACGCGCGCGCCGACCGCCGCGAGCACGCCGTGGCCGAACGCCGGACCATGCGCCAGGTCGTCAGGGTTGCCCGCGTGCAGCGTGCGGCCGGCTGCCGCTGCGCCCAGCCCCGCCGCCATTATGCGCAGCGCGTGCGCCGCGCGGGCGAGCGCGGCTGAGCCGAGCAGGAGAGAGGGGAACCGCCCTCTCCCCTGAGCCGTTAAGTCCCTGAAGCATTCGGCGGCGCGGAGGCCGCCGGAAAAGCGAACCCATCGCCCGCTGAAGGGGAAAGAATGAGCGCCGCGAGTGCCTCAGCGCTCAGGGCCGCAGTCCGGCCCCTGCCGGTGATCGATGATCCGGCCTTCGCCGAGGCGTTCGACGCTTATGCCGATGCGCGTGTGATCCTGCTCGGCGAGGCGAGCCATGGCACCAGCCAGTTCTACCGCGCCCGCGCCGCGATCACGCGGCGCCTGATCGAGCATCACGGTTTCTCGATCGTTGCGGTCGAGGCCGACTGGCCCGACGCGGCCAACGTGGACCGCTTCGTCCGCCACCGGCCGCGGCGGGACGGGGAGGAAGCCGCGTTCCGCCGCTTCCCCACCTGGATGTGGCGCAACCGCGAGGTCGAGGACTTCATCGCCTGGCTGCGCGAGCAAAATGCGGACCGGTCTGCGGAGGAGATGGCCGGCTTCTACGGCCTCGACCTCTACAATCTCTCCGCCTCGATCCGGGCGGTGATCGACTATCTGGATGAGGTGGATCCCGATGCGGCGGCGCTGGCGCGGGAGCGCTACGGCTGCCTCACGCCCTGGAGCCGCGATCCGGCCCTCTACGGCCGGCTCGCGATCACCGAAGGCTATGCGCGCTGCCGCGCGCCGGTCGTGGACATGCTGCGGGAGCTGCAGAGCCGGAGGCGGGAGCTCGCCGCGGAGGATGGCGACGAATGGCTGGACGCCGCGGCCAATGCCCGGCTCGTGAAGAATGCCGAGGAATATTATCGGGTCATGTACGAGGGCCCGGCCGAAAGCTGGAACCTGCGCGACACGCACATGTTCGAGACGCTCTGCCAGCTGCTCGACGCCAAGGGACCCGGGGCGAAGGCCGTCGTCTGGGCACATAACAGCCATATCGGCAATGCCGCCTGGACCGAGATGGGCCAGGTGCGCGGCGAGCTCAACATCGGCCAGCTCGTCAAGGAGAGGTTCGGCGAGGCGGCGCGTTTGATCGGCTTCGGCACCCATCACGGGACGGTCGCGGCGGCGAGCGATTGGGACGGGCCGATGGAGATCAAGCAGGTGCGCCCCGCGCTTGCGGGCAGCCAGGAGGAGCTTTGCCACGAGACCGGACTGCCGGGCTTTCTGCTCGACCTGCGGGACGACGGGCCCGAGGCGCTGCGGGAGATTTTGCTGGCGCCGCGGCTCGAGCGGTTCATCGGCGTCATCTACCGGCCCGAGACCGAGCGCTGGAGCCATTATTCCGAAACCATCCTCGCCCGCCAGTTCGACGCCTGGGCCTGGTTCGACGAGACCGAGGCGGTGACGCCGTTGCCGGGCGCCGAAGCGGGCGTGGGGGAGGACGATCTCTGGCCGTTCGGGCTTTGAGCGCGGAACCGGGAACGGCGCACGTTCGTTTCCCAAGCGCATCAAATTCAAGGAGAAACCCCATGGGTGAGTTCACCGACAAGGTCAAAGGCAATGTCAACGAAGCGATCGGCAAGGTGAAGCAGCAGAGCGGCGATGCCGAGACGCGCGAGGAAGGCGCTGCGCAGGAAGTGAAGGGCGAAGGCCAGCAGGTGAAGGGCGCCGTGAAGGGCCTCTTCAAGTAATTCTCGCCAGTTTTTGCGAGGGAAGGGCCGTGGCCGCGAGGCTGCGGCCCCTCTTCTATGCGGCGACGACCAGCTCGCGCTGCTCCTCGCGGCCCATGCTGAGCAGAAGCGGGCTGTCCGAGGATTGCACCGCCTGGAAATCCTGCTTCGAGCGCATCCCCTGCCACTGGATCCCGATCAGCGCCTGCGCGATCGCGCCGCCGAGCGTGTCGCCGGGGCCGAGCAGGATGATCCGGTCCGGCGCATATTCCTTCACCGCGACCTGGACCGCGCGGGTGAAGTCGTAGATCTCGAGGATCTGGGTGACGAAGGTGTAGCGGCGCAGCGCTTCCGCGTTCACCGCATGCGGGCGCCAGATCCGGCCGTGGCCGTCGACCATCGGCACGTCCGGCGAGCCGAACCAGCCGACGGGCAGGCTCGCGAGCGCGCGGTCCGACGAGCCCTGCATCAGGGGCGTATGGAACGGGCCGTGATTGACCAGCCGGAGCGGCTCGCGGCCGGGGCCTGCCGGCGCCTCGGCGAGCACAGCCTTCAGGGCTTCCTCGGTGCCGGCGAGGATCAGCATCCCGCCAAGGTCGATCGAAACGTGAAGGCCGTCGATGCGGCCGACGAGCGCGAGCAGCGCCTCTCGCAAGCCCGCTGCTTCCCGCCAATCCTCGTCGACGAGGGTGAAGAGCACCTGGCCGCCCGGCTCGCCCTGCTGGCTGTTCTCGCCCATCGCGTCGATGATCGAGAAGCCATGCTCCAGGTCGACCGCGCCGGCGACGGCGAGCGTCGAGTACCAGCCCATCGAATTGCCGGTGACCGCGGCGATGTCGAAGCGCGAGCGGTCGATCGCCAGGAAATCGGCGTAGGAGGAGGTGAAGATGAGCGGCGAGGCGATGTCGCCGCGCGTGTGCAGCGCCGGGCTGAAGCGGTCGGCGCCGTCGAGCTCTGTGATCGTCGGCTGGCCGCGCGCGCTGCGCAGCCGGTCGACCGTCGCCAGCAGCTCCTTCCTGGCGGCATGGAGACGGTGGAGATAGCCGAGCTCCGCCTTGCCGTAGGTGCCCCGGCCCGGACAGATCACGAGCGCCGCCTGCCGCTCAGCCACGGACCGTCTCCAGCGCCGCCTCTACGATCGAATCGCGGCTCGGCAGCGTCAGCGTGGCGGCCCGGCCGAGCGGGATGAAGCTGTCCTCGGCGGCGATCCGGCGGCAGGGCACGCCCGGCGCGCGCTCGGCGAACAGGGCCATCAGCGCCTCGCTCTGCGAGCCAGTCTTGCGGCATTCGTCGACGATCAGGATGCGCGCGCAGCCCTTTACGGCGTCCAGCAGCGCCTCCTCGGGCAAGGGCGCCAGCCAGCGCAGGTCGATCACCCGCGCCTTCACCTTGTGCTCGTCGGCGAGGAGCTTCTCCGCCTGGCGCGAAAGATAATAGCCGTTGCCATAGGTGACGATCGCGAGGTCCGCGCCATTGCCGTGCACGCCCACCTCGCCGAGCCGGATCGGCTTCGCGGCGCCGGGCGCGGGATAGGCGGCGGTCCAGAGCGCGTCGTCCTTCTCGTGCAGGTCGCGGGTCATGTAGAGCGCGATCGGCTCGACGAAGACGACCACCCTCTGCTCCTCGCGGGCCAGGCGGACGCATTCGCGCAGCATCTCCACGGCGTCGGCGCCGTTGCTCGGCACGGCGAGGATCAGGCCCGGAATGTCGCGGAAGACGGCAAGGCTGTTGTCGTTGTGGAAATGCCCGCCAAAGCCCTTCTGATAGCCGAGCCCGGCGATCCGCACGACCATCGGGTTGGTATATTGGCCGCCGGAGAAGAAGCTCAATGTCGCCGCCTCGCCGCGCAGCTGGTCCTCGGCATTGTGGACGTAGGCGAGGAACTGGATCTCGGTGATCGGCAGCAGGCCGTTATGCGCGGCGCCGATGCCGAGGCCGAGGATGGACTGCTCGTCGAGCAGGGTATTGATCACCCGCGCGGAGCCGAAGCGTTCGTGGAGCTTGGCGGTGCAATTGTAGACGCCGCCCTTCGGCCCGACATCCTCTCCCGCGACGATGATCTCCCTGTGGCTCAGCATCAGGTCGGCCAGCGTCCAGCTGAGCAACCGCGCCATATGCTGCGGCTTGTCCATCATGCCGGCGTCGCGGGCGAACAGGGCCGAGCGCTCCTCGGGCGAGGGCGAATTCGCACGGCCGGGCGCGCGCTTCGGGGGGACGATGCTCGCCATCACCTCGGCGCTCGTGCTCAGCTTTGGCCGCTTGATCGCCTGCTCGGCGATCCGCCCGAGCGTCGCCTCGGTGTCGTTGTAGACGTCGAGGATCTCGCGCTCGGACAGCAGGCCCTGCTCGACCAGCAGAGCGGCGCTGTGAACGAGCGGATCGCGCTCCTCGTCCGCCTCGACCTGCGCCTTGGTCAGATAGGCGGTCTGCACGTCCGAGCCGGCATGGCCGTAGAGCCGCACCGTGTCCATGTGCAGGAAGACGGGCCGCCGGCGGAGGCGGGCAATGCGCGCGGCCTCGGCAGCGCCGCGATAGGCGTCGACCATGTCGAGGCCACTGCAATGGACATAGTCCAGCCCCGCCCGGTTGCGGAAGGTCGCGCCGATCCAGCCCCCCGGCGTCCGGGTCGAGATGCCGATGCCATTATCCTCGCAGAGGAAGACGAGCGGCATTGGCGTGCCCTGATAGGCGGCCCAGGCGGCGCAGTTGATCGCGCCCTGCGCGGTCGAATGATTGGCCGAGGCGTCGCCGAAGCTGGCCAGGATGATCGCGTCCCGGGGCAGGGGGGTGCCCTCCAGCTTCAGCGTCCGCGCGATGCCGATGCTGAAAGCGGCGCCGACCGCCTTGGGCAGATGCGAGGCGATCGTGCTGGTCTGGGGCGGGATAAATAGCGGCTTCGAGCCGATCACCTTGTGGCGGCCGCCGGAGATCGGGTCCTCCGAGGAGGCGGCGAAGCTGAGCAGCATGTCCCAGGCGGGCGTCTGGCCGGGCAGCTTCTTCGAGCGGTGGATCTGGAAGGCGTTGGAGCGGTAGTGGAGGAAGGCCATGTCGTCGAGGCGCAGCGCCTCCGCGACCGCGGCGTTGTTCTCGTGGCCCGAGCTGCCGATCGTGTAAAAGCCCTCCCCGCGCGCCTGCAGCCGGCGCGAGAGGCGGTCGAGCTGGCGGCTCATCACCTGGCTGTAGAACAGCTCGACGACGGTCTCGCCGGAAAGGCCGACCTCTGCTGGCGCAAGCGCAACCGCGCGGCGGGGAAGGGTGCCCTTCCCGAGCTTCGTGACGAATTTCTCGTGAATGACCTCGGCTGCGTCCATCGCGCGCCCCTAACAAGTTTCGGCGCCGCATGGGAAGCCGCCGTTACTGACATTGATGTCAGGCTTGAACGCCACCGGCCGGTCCACTACGGAAGCGGCATAACCGCAGGAGAGTGACGAACATGACGAAGAGCGAAATGGCGACCCGCCTGAACGACGCCCAGGCCTTCCTGCCCGGCAAGCGGGTGAAGATCGATTTCGGCGCGGACGGCGTGGTCATGCTCGACGGCGTGGCGCAAAACGTCACCGAGGAGGACGGCGCGGCCGACACCACGATCAAGGTCGCCTGGGCGGACTGGGAGGCGATGTCCTCCGGCCAGCTGGACGGCATGACCGCCTTCATGCAGGGCAAATTGAAGGTCGAGGGGGATATGGGCAACGCCATGCAGTTGCAGGGCGTACTCGCAAAATTGCGGAGCTAGCAGGCGGCGGTGCTGCGCCTTTTCTATTCGCCCGGCGCGGTCTCGCTCGTTCCCCATATCGCGCTTGAGGAAACCGGCGCGCCGTTCGACGCCGTCCGTGTCACGATCGCGGAGGGCGCGCACTGGCGGCCGGATTATCTTGCCGTCAATCCGCGTGGGCTGGTGCCCGCACTTGAAGTAGACGGCCGGGTCGTCGCGGAGACACCGTCAATCCTCACCATGATCGGCCGGCTTCATCCGCAAAGCGGCCTTTTCCCGACCGACGACCCGTTTGCCGAAGCGCGGCTGCTCGAGCTGATGTCCTTCTTCGCCTCGTCGGTCCATCCGGGTTTCGCACGCCTCTTTCGGGCCGCACGGTCCAGCTGGGGCGCCTCGTTGCCGGCAGCGATGGTGGCGGACGACCGGGCAATCCTGGAGCGGTTCTTCGGCGATATCGACGCCTTGCTGGCGCAGGGCCCCTGGCTGCTGGGCGAGCCCTATTCGGTCGCGGACGGCTATCCTTACGTCTTTCTGCGCTGGGCGCGGCGGCAGGCCTTCGAGACCAGGCGCTTCAGGAACTGGACGGAGCACGCCCGGCGCATGGCGGAGCGGCCGGCCGTCCGGCGGGCGATCGCACGCGAGGGCCTCGACGTCTCCGAATTCTAGCCTCGGCCCGCGGCCGCATTCCGGAGCGCATCGATCCGGTCCAGCCAGGCCCGCCAGGCCTTGCGGCCCTCCGCGGTGAGAGAGAGGCGGGTCTGGGGCTTGCGGTTCACGAAGCTCTTTTCGGCGCGGACATAGCCGGCATCCTCGAGCTTCCTGAGATGGGCCGAGAGATTTCCGTCGGTCGCGCCGACCTGGTCGCGCAGCTCCCCGAACAAGGCCGATTCGACCGCCGAGAGATAGGCGACGACGCCGAGCCGGATGCGGCCGTGAATGACGTCGTCGAGCCGGTTGTGGTCGAAAGGACTCAATTCTCCCATGGCTTAGCCTTTGGGTTCGGTACGCATCAGAAGCAAGCCGGGGAGCAGGACGGTCGCTGCGGCGCCGGCGGCGACGAGCAGGTAACGCTCGGGCTGCGCCACCAAGGCCGTGAACAGGCCGACCATGATCACCGCCAGCGCGGCGGCCAGCTTCAGGGTCCGATTGCCGGCGAGCGAGCCGGTCACGCCGAGCGCGCAGGCATAGACCGCGAAGGCCACCGGCACGATGAAGTCCCAGGGTCGGATGCCCGCGACATTGGCGTCGGAGATCAGCGCGGTGCCGACCACCATCGCGCCGATCGAGAAGGCGCCGGCGGTCCAGACCGCGCGCATCGCCAGATTGCCGGCCGAGCCCTGTCCGGGCTTGTCGCCGATGCTGCGCGCGAGCAGCAGCTGCCCGGCGACGCCGAGCAGGCCGAAGCTGCCCCAGATGATCCCGAAGATGCCCGGGCCGCTGCCGAGCCGGCCGGTCGCGGCGAAATGCTGGGCGAGATAGGCGACGACCAGCAGCAGGCCCCACCACGCCATGAAGCGGCCGCCGAGCAGCGGTGCCCGCGACCCGCTTTCGGAGAGGTGGCGGATATAGGCGATGTCGTCGGCGCTGGGGGAAGCCTGAGTCATTTCAAGTCTCCAAATAACTTTGTAATGCAAAGTACGGGCACGGGGCCTCGCTGTCAAGCGCGGCTTGCCCCTTCGCGCGGCGCATCCTATTCCTCGGCGGGTGGGCTGAAGCGGGAGGTTTTTCCATGCTGATCCGTTCGCTCGCGCCTTTCTGTCTCGTCCTTGCTCTGCCCGCCCACGCGCAGCCCGCGCCGGCCCGGCTCGACGCCCGCGCCGCGCAGGCGATCGTCGCCGGCTGCGTCGCCCATTCAACGGCACGGAGCCAGAGCCACGCCATCGCCGTGGTCGATGCGGGCGGCCGCCTGGTCGCGGCGCTCAGGATGGACGGCAACGGCTATGGCATCATGGATTTCGCCTTGGCCAAGGCCGGAGCGGTGGCCGCCTGGGGCTTCCCGACCGCGGCCATGGCCGGCGCGGCGCGCGAGACGCCCGGCTTCGGCGATGCGCCCAATGTCGTGACGGTGGCAGGCGGCGTGCCGGTCTTCTCGGCGGACGGACGCGAGCGGCTCGGCGCGGTCGGCGTCTCGGGCGAGGCGCCGGCGGACGACGCGGCTTGCGCGGAGGCCGGGATCAGAGCCGCCGGCCTGCGCTCGACGCGAGCCGGTTGACCGGACTCGCTGCTGCCTTCTATCGGCTCCTGATCCGAGGGAGCCCGCGCCATGAAGAAGATCTATCCCGATGCCGCCGCCGCGCTGGAGGGGCTGTTGTTCGACGGCATGACGATCTGCGCGGGCGGGTTCGGCCTGTGCGGCATTCCGGAGCGGCTGATCGACGCGATCCAGGCCTCGGGCGTGAAGGACCTCACCGTCGCCTCCAACAACGCCGGGATCGACAATGAGGGGCTCGGCAAGCTGCTGCGCACCCGTCAGATCCGCAAGATGATCTCCTCCTATGTCGGCGAGAACAAGGAGTTCGAGCGGCAATATCTCTCGGGCGAGCTGGAGGTGGAATTCTGTCCGCAGGGCACGCTCGCCGAACGCTGCCGCGCCGGCGGCGCGGGCATTCCGGGTTTCTACACGAAGACCGGCGTCGGCACGAAGGTCGCCGAGGGCAAGGAAGTGAAGAATTTCGACGGCGAGGATTATATCCTCGAGCGCGGCATCCGCGCCGACCTCTCGATCATCAAGGGCTGGAAGGCCGACGAGAGCGGCAACCTCGTCTTCCGCAAGACCGCGCGCAACTTCAACCAGCCGATGGCGACCGCCGGCAGAATCTGCGTCGCCGAGGTGGAGGAGATCGTGCCGGTCGGCAGCCTCGATCCGGACTGCATCCATCTGCCGAGCATCTATGTGAAGCGGCTGATCCTCGGCGCGCCCTACGACAAGAAGATCGAGTTCGTGACGACCCGGCCGCGGGAAGCGGCGTGATCCTTCGCGGCCTCGCCCTCGGCGCCGTCTTGCTTGCGGGTACTGCTGCGGCGCAACCCCCGGCCGGTCCGCCGCCTGGGATGCAGTGGCTATACGGGTCGGGCGAGGGCGCCGCCGCCAGCATCCAGGCCTATGACGCCTTCCGCGCCTATGTGCTCCGCCGGGCGCGCGCCCGGCCGCGCCACTCGGTGGTGCTGGCCGAAGGCTCGACGCTGGCCGCCCCGCGCTTCCTGCCCTGCGGGCGGCGGCCCCTGGCGGTGGTGCTCGACGTCGACGAGACGGCGATCCAGAATCTCGGCTACGAATATGACGAGGCGCTGAACCGGCGCAGCTACGACCAGGACCGCTGGAACCGCTGGGAGCGGACGGGAGCCAATGCCGTCCTGCCGATGCCGGGCGCGGTGGCCGCGCTGCGCGCCATCCGCCGCGCCGGCGTGACCGTAATCTTCAACTCCAACCGCATGGCCGCCCATGCCGCCCAGACCGCGGCGGCGATCGAGGGCGCCGGGCTCGGCCCCGCCGTGCACCGGCGGACGCTCTGGCTGCAGAACGATATCGGCCAGGGCTCGGCCAAGGACCCGCGCCGGGCCGAGGTGTCGCGCCGCTATTGCGTGATCGCCATGGCGGGCGACCAGCTCGGCGACTTTTCCGACCTGTTCAATGCCCGCGGCCTGCCGATCCCCGAGCGCCGCCGCGCCGCCTCCAGCCCGCCCTTCGCCGGGCTCTGGGGCAATGGCTGGTTCATGCTCTCCAACCCGGTCTACGGGCCGAGCATTCGCGGCACTTTCGACGACGTGTTTCCGGCGGACCGCCGCTGGTCCGACCCGCAAGGAGGAAATGACTGATGCCCTGGGACCGCAACCAGATGGCCGCGCGCGCCGCGCAGGAGCTGCGCGACGGTTATTATGTCAATCTCGGCATCGGCATTCCGACGCTCGTCGCCAACAATATCCCGGCCGGGATGGAGGTGACGCTGCAGAGCGAGAACGGCATGCTCGGCATCGGCCCGTTCCCTTATGAGGACGAGGTCGATCCGGACCTGATCAATGCCGGCAAGCAGACGATCAGCCAGCTGCCCTCGTCCAGCTACTTCTCCTCCTCCGACAGCTTCGCGATGATCCGCGGCGGCCATATCGACCTCACCGTGCTCGGCGCGATGGAGGTGGCGGAGAATGGCGACATCGCCAACTGGATGATCCCCGGCAAGATGATCAAGGGCATGGGCGGCGCGATGGACCTCGTCGCCGGTGTCAAGAAGATCATCGTCGTGATGGAGCATACCTCCAAGAACGGCGATCCCAAGTTCATCCCCGAATGTACCCTGCCGCTGACCGGCAAGAATGTGGTCGACATGATCGTCACCGACCTCTGCGTCTTTCACCGGCCCGATCATCAGAGCCCGTTCAAGCTGATCGAGCTGGCGCCGGACGTGACGGCTGAAGAGGTCGCGGCCAAGACGACGGCGCACTACGAGTCTTGAATCCGCAAAAAACTTGACGCCCGGCGCGGAGAGGCAGAATTCTCCGCGCCATGTTCGCGTGGTTCCGCCGCCGCTATCTCGACCTGCTGGGCTCGATCTACATCTATAACGAGCATCGCGGTTATACGAGCATCGACCGCATCCTCGAGGCGGTTCGCGCCCATGCGCCCGACGATGCGGAGTTCATTGCCGCGGTCGAGAAGCACCGGGCCGACGAGCGCAAGCATTATGTGATGTTCAAGCGCTGGTTCGAGCTGCAGCGCAAGATGCCGCTGAAGGTGGACCGCACCTGCGGCCATATCGACCGCTTCGTCGAGATCATGTTCCGGCGGCGGATCGACGATCTAGATACCACCAGGGTGATCGGCAACGACGCATTGTTCGGCCGGCTCTGCCGGGTGATCTCGCTGACCGAGCAGCGGGGAATGAAGCAGGTCGACATCCTGCTCAACCATCCGCTGGTGAAGCACGACAAGACCCTGCTGCGCATCTTCCGGGTGATCGAGAAGGACGAGCCGAGCCACTGGGCGCCCTATGACAATTGGCTGCGCGCCCATGGCGTCCGCGATCCGAAATGGTGGGAGAAGGCGATCGACCTCCTGATCCATTCGGAGCTGATCTTCCTGAAGATCCCGGTCCTGTTCTTCAATCCGTTCCTGAAGCGCCGGACTGACTGGGCCGACGCACATGATCCGGCGGAGCGGCTCGCCTCTCCCATCCGGGCCGCGGCCTGATATCGGGACGGGCATGCGACTTCTTCTGACCGGCTCCTCCGGCTGGCTCGGCCGCTTCCTGGCGCCGCGGCTGCGCGCCGAAGGCCATGTCGTGATCGGCCTCGACGTCGCGCGCGGCGCGGACACCGATGTGATCGGCTCGGTCGCGGACCGGGCCTTGGTCGAGCGGACCTTCGGCGAGCAGGGGATCGAGGCGGTGATCCATGCCGGCGCGCTGCACAAGCCGGACATCGTCCGCTATCCGGAAAGCGCCTTCTGGCAGGTCAATGTCGAGGGCACACGCAACCTGCTCGAGGCGGCGGTGGCGGCGGGCCATGACCGCTTCCTGTTCACCTCGACGACCTCGCTGATGATCACCGCCGCGATCCGCGCGGGGAAGGCGGGCGGCGCGGCCGAGGCGGCCTGGCTCGACGAGGATTTCGGGCCGCTCCAGCCGCGCAACATCTACGGCGTCACCAAAGTCGAGGCCGAGCGCCTTTGCCGGCAGGTCCATGAGGAAAGCGGCCTCGCCGTCGCGGTGCTCCGCACCGGCCGTTTCTTCCCGGAGGACGACGACACGCACAGCGTGCCGTCCGGCCCGAACATCAAGGCGAACGAATTCCTGAACCGCCGGCTCACCGTCGAGGATGCCGCCGAGGCGCATGTCGTGGCGCTGGAAAAGATCAGAGCGCTCGGCTTCGGCACTTTCATCCTGTCCGCCCCGCCGCCCTTCGTGCGCGAGGAATGCGTGGAATTGCTGCACGATGCGCCGGCGGTGATCGCGCGGCACTTTCCGGAGGCGCCGGAGCTGTACGCCCGCCTGCGGTGGACGCTGCCCGCCTCGATCGACCGGGTCTACGATCCGTCGCGCGCCGAGCGGCTGATGGGCTTCCGCTGCCGCACCGATTTCGCGGCGGTGCTCGACGCGCTCGCCAGGGGCCGTGAATTGCCCTTCGCCCACGATCCCGCCTATGTCTCGCCCAAGGAGCCGATCGAACAGAGGGGGTGATGATGCTGAAACGGGCACTGGCGGCGGCGCTCGGCTGGATCGCGCTGGCGGGGATGCAGGCGCCGTCATTCTCCACAACCGTCCCGCCGCTGATGGAGATGTGGCGGCTCGACTGCGGCAATTTCACCTTCACCGACCATAACGCCTTCTTCTCCGACACGTCCGAATATCAAGCGGGGCCGAAGGACCTGGTCGGCAGCTGCTACGTGATCCGCCACGGCACCGACTATATGCTCTGGGACACCGGCATCCCCGCCGGCGTCGTCCAGCAGCCGATCCAGACGCCCGCGATCCGCGCGACTTTGCGCGCCACCATCGTCGACCAGCTCGCCCGCATCAACGTGCGCCCCGAGCAGGTCACCATCGTCGGCATCAGCCACTATCATTTCGACCATACCGGCCAGGCGGCGAGCTTCCCGCATGCGCGGCTGCTCATGGGCGCGGGCGACATCGCGGCACTGCGCGGCAATGATCCCGGCGTCGAGCGCGCGCCGCTCGCGCACTGGCTCACCGGCGGCGGCCAGGTGGTCGAGGCGCGCGGCGATCATGACGTCTATGGCGACGGCAAGGTGGTGATGCTGAACCTGCCCGGCCACACGCCCGGGCACCGCGCCCTGCTCGTCCGGCTGGCGTCGGGCCCGGTCCTGCTCTCCGGCGACATGTATCATTTCACCGAGCAGGTGCAGCGCCGCGGCGTGCCGCCGTTCAACACCAGCCGGGCCGAGACCCTGGCCTCGATGGACCGCTTCGACCGGCTTGGCCGCAACCTGCGCGCAACCGTCATCATCCAGCATGAGCCCGCCGACGTCGCCAGGCTCCCCGCCTTTCCGCAGTCCGCGCGATGAAGGCTTTGCTGTCGAACGCGCCGGGCGGCCCCGAAACGCTCGCGCTGACCGAGCTGCCCGATCCGGTGCCGGGTCCGGGCCAGCTGCTCGTCCGGGTCAAGGCCTGCGCGATCAACTATCCCGACGTCCTCATTATCGAGGACAAATACCAGTTCCGGCCCGAGCGCCCCTTCGCCCCCGGCGGCGAGATTGCCGGCGTGGTCGAGGCGGTGGGGGAGGGCGTCACTGGCTGGGCCGAGGGCGCGCGGCTGATCGCGATGCTCGGCCATGGCGGACTCAGCGAGAAGGTCCTGGTGTCGGCCGCCATGGCGATCCCGCTGCCCGAGGGGCGGAGCTTCGAGGAAGGCTCGGCGCTGATCCTGACCTATGCGACCACGATCCACGCGCTCGCCGACCGGGCGAGGCTGAAGGAGGGCGAAACCCTGCTCGTGCTCGGCGCTGCGGGCGGCGTCGGCCTGGCGGCGGTGGAGCTCGGCAAGGCGATGGGCGCGCGCGTCGTCGCCGCGGTCTCCTCTGGGGAAAAGGCCGAAGCGGCGAGAGCGGCGGGTGCGGACAGCGCGGTCGTCTATCCGCGCGGGCCGTTCGACAGGGAGGGCGCGAAGGCGCTCGCCGGTCTGTTCAAGGAGGCGGTCGGATCAGCAGGCGCCGACGTGGTCTACGATCCCGTGGGCGGCGACTATACCGAGGCGGCGTTGCGGGCGATCGCCTGGGAGGGGCGGCTGCTCGTCATCGGCTTCCCGGCGGGCATCCCGAAGTTGCCGCTCAACCTCACGCTGCTGAAGAGCTGCGACGTGCGGGGCGTCTTCTGGGGCGCCTTCGCGGCGCGCGACCCGAAGGCGAATGCGGCGCATATCGCCACTTTGTTCAGGCTCTGGGACGAGGGCAGGATCGCGCCGCGGGTCAGCCGCACCTGGCCGCTCGCCGAAGGCGGTGACGCCATCGCCTATATGGCCGCCCGGCAGGCAGTCGGGAAGCTCGTGGTGACGATGGACGCCTGACGCCCAGCCGCCCATCTTCGACCGCTTATTGGGCGGGTGCCGGCGTCGGCGTCGCGGCCGGCGCTGTCGCGCCGCGCGCCTGCCGGATGCCGTCGGCGACCTGCGTCGGCAGGGAGCTCAGCTGGGAATTGAGCTGAGCCTCGCCGGCGGTCCGCTGCTCTGCGGGCAGCTGGGCGAGCAAGGCACGGACGGCCTGCTCCAGCGTCTGCTTCTGCGCGGAGCAGCCGGCCAGCACGGTCGTCGCGCCGGCCTCCGGCGTTACCGTCGCGGGTACGGCCTGGACGCCGGTCTGTACGCACTGGCCGAAGGCGGTCGCCGCGGTCTGGATGGCGCTCATCGCCTCGGGCGGCGGGCCGGCCGGCGCGGCGGGCGCGGGCGTGGTCTGGTTCTGCGCGAAGGCCGGAACGGCGGCGAGGCAGAGGATGGCGAAAGCGGAAATGCGAAACATGGATCAAATTCTCCTGACAGTGCGCCTCACCTGACAGATTCTCGCCGGTCGGCAAGCACTTTCGCCCGGGCCGCCGCGGATGGCGTTGCGCCGGCGGTCGTTCCCTCCTATCTCGGCCCCTGAACGCGAAAGCAGCAACCACCAGCAGCAAGGACTCCCATGACCAGCTTCGACGACCGCGAGAAAGCGTTCGAATCCATGTACGCCCGCGACCAGGAGATGCAGTTCAAGATCGTCGCGCGGCGCAACCGGCTGCTGGGCCAGTGGGCCGCGAAGAAGATGGGCCTGACCGAGGCGGAAGCCGACGCTTATGCCAAGGACGTGATCCGCGCCGACTTCGAGGAGGCCGGCGACGAGGACGTGATCCGCAAATTGCTCGGCGACCTGACCTCGGCCGGGGTCGAGATCGACGACGCCACGATCCGCCAGACCCTCGAGCACAAGACGGTCGAGGCACGCCGCCACTTCATCGAGGCCCAGGGCTGAAGCCATGCCGATGCCGGCGACAGAGATCGAGAGTTTGATCCGCGACGGCATTCCCGACGCGCGGGTGGAGATCATCGACCTGGCCGGCGACGGCGACCATTATGAGGCGCGGGTGGTGGCGGAGAGCTTCCGCGGCCAGCCGCGCGTGAAGCAGCACCAGCGCGTCTATCAGGCGCTGGGCGGGCGCATGGGGAACGAGCTCCACGCGCTGAAGCTCAGCACCTCGGTTCCGGAGTAAGGAAGAGAGCATGACCGACGTCAGCACCCGCATCGACGAGATTGTAAAGAAGAGCGACATCGTGCTTTTCATGAAGGGCACCGCGCTCTTCCCGCAATGCGGCTTCTCCAGCCGGGCGGTGGCGATCCTCGACCATCTCGGTGTCGCCTTCGAGACGGTCGACGTGCTGCAGGATCCGGAGATTCGCAACGGGATCAAGGATTATTCCGACTGGCCGACCATCCCGCAGCTCTATGTGAAGGGCGAGTTCGTCGGCGGCTCCGACATCATGATGGAGATGTTCGAAGCCGGCGAGCTGCAGCAGCTGCTCGCCGAAAAGCAGGTCGCCAAGGCCTGAATTACTTGGTCCGGCCCTTCGACTGCCTGCAAGGCAGGCGCTCAGGATAAATTTCAGCCGGAGGCTGAAGGCCGGGACCCGGACCGGCGTGGTCCGGCGCAGGCCGGACCGTTGGCCGGAAAGTCTGAAACTGTCTCGCCCAACGCTCCGGCTTTCGCCGGAGCACGTCTGGATAGACGTCAGGCGACGGCAGCGGCTGCCTTCCTGATCCCCACATATTCAAGCATGGCCAGCCCCAGCACCGCCAGCGCCTGGGCGGTGACGAAGGCGATGCCGAGCGCGGTCGCCTGGACCTGGCCGAGCGTGAGGAAGCTCTCCGCCGTCCAGCCGAGATTGCCGACGATCACCACCCAGACGAGGGCGCGGGGCGGGCTCGGCCGCGTGGCCAGCCAGCCAATGAAGGCGGCCAGCGGCAAAAGCGCCAGGCCGGCGAAGCGGACGAGCGGCTCGGCCAGGCCGAAGAGCGGGGCGAGGCCCGCGGCACCAATGCCCATGAGCAGGCCCATGGCGAGGCAGCTCAGCGAATCGAGGGCGAGCACGCGGCGGAGAAAGAGGGTGTTCGACATAACCATGTCCTTTCGCGGTTGATGCCCCGAATCATGGCCTGACCAGGTCATGCGGTCGATTACGTTGGAGGTAATGGGATTGGCCGGGCCGAACGGCTAGGCTGCGGCCATGCAGACCCAGACCCTCCCTGTCGGCGAACAGCTTCGCGCCTGGCGTTCGCGCCGCCGGCTCAGCCAGCTCGATCTCGCGCTCGATGCGGAGATTTCCGCGCGGCATCTGTCCTTCCTGGAAACGGGCCGGTCGCGGCCCAGCCGGGGCATGCTGCTGCGCCTCGCCGAGCGGCTCGCAATTCCCGCGCGTGATCGCAACCTGCTGCTGGTCGCCGCTGGCTTCGCGCCGGCTTTGCCTGAGCGTCCGTTCGACGATCCGGCGCTGGCGGCGGCGCGCCGCGCCGTCGAGCTGGTGCTGAAGGCACACGAGCCTTTCCCGGCGCTCGCCGTAGACCGGCACTGGCAGCTCGTCGCCGCCAATGCGGGGGTGGCGCCGTTCCTGGCCGGCGCGGCGCCGCACCTGCTCGCGCCGCCGGTCAACGTGCTGAGGCTCAGCCTGCACCCGGAGGGCCTGGCGCCGCGGATCGAGAATCTGGCCGAGTGGCGCGCCCATATTCTGCACCGGCTGGAGGCGCAGGTCGCGGCGAGCGGCGACCAGCACCTTGCCGCTTTGCTGCAGGAGTTGCGCACCTATCCGGGCGGGCTCGCGCCGACCCATGACGGCTATGGCGGCGTCGCCGTGCCGCTCCGCGTGCGGGCAGGGGAGACGGTTCTCTCCTTACTCAGCACCACGACCATGTTCGGAACGCCGATCGATGTCACCCTGACCGAGCTGGCGATCGAGGCATTCCTGCCCGCGGACGAGGCCACGGCGGCGGCTTTGCTTGGGAAGGACGGTCCGAAAAAAATTTAGGGCGGGCGGCGCGACCGGAAGAGCGCCAGGCCCGCCCCGAGAGTGGAACCATGTGGACGCAGAATAATATACATGGCCCGTGCCAGCTCTGAAAAACCCCGGAAATCCGCCCTTTTCAGGGTGAAGCGAAATTAACCTTCTTTCCCACCTGTAAAGCGCCCCGACACTCCCTGGCACCGGCTACCGCCCATTCATCTTCCGTTCACCCGCGGAATGACTACTCGTGTAGTCCATATCGAGGGAGGCTGGGATTTGGAGCGGATCGGGGAGGCCGAATATGCGGTCATGGAAGTGCTCTGGCAGGAGGCGCCGCTGACGGCTGCCGAAGTGGCCGAGCGCGTGCCGGCCGCGCGCGGCTGGAGCATCCGCACGGTGAAGACCATGCTCGGGCGCCTGCTCGCCAAGGGTATCCTCTCCCATCAGGAGGATGGCCGTCGCTACCTCTATCGTCCCGCCATTGCCCGCGCCGATTATGTCGCGCAGGAATCGGGCAAGCTGATCGACCGGATGTTCGGCGGCAAGGTGACGCCGCTCGTCGCCCAGCTCGCCGAGCGTGACCGTCTCAGCCCGGCCGACATCGCCGAGATCGAAGCGCTGCTGAAGGCGCTCAAGCAATGACTGGCTGGCTCGTGTCGAACATGATCTGGGCGAGCGCGGCGATGCTGCTCGTGCTCGCGATCCGCCGGCCCTTCGCCGCTCTGTTCGGGGCGGGCCCGGTCTATGCGCTCTGGCTGCTCCCCGCCCTGCGCCTCATCATGCCACCGCTGCCCAGCCTCAGCGCGGTCGAGCTTCCGAACCTGATTCCGCCGCCGACAGTGATCCTGATCGCGGAGGATATGGCCGCGCCGGTGCCGCCGGAGGGCGGACCCGGGCAGTGGGTGCCCTTGCTGCTCGCGATCTGGGCCGCCGGCGCGGCCTGCTTCCTGCTCTGGCAGATCTGGACCTATCGGCGCTTCGTCAAAAGCCTCCGGGAGGGCGCACGCGACCTTGGCACCCATCGCGGCGTCCGGCTGATCGAGAGCGAAGGTGTCGAGGGGCCGATCTCGTTCGGCCTCCTCCGCCGCCGGATTGTCGTGCCGGCCGATTTCGAAAGCCGCTATTCGCCGGAAGAGCGAGCGCTCGCGCTCGACCATGAGGCCGTCCACCACCGCCGCTTCGACCTCTGGTGGAATCATCTCGGCCTGCTGATCCTCGCCCTGAACTGGTTCAATCCGGTCGCCTGGTTCGCCTTCCGGGCGTTCCGCGCCGACCAGGAGCTGGCCTGCGACGCCGCCGTCGCCGCCAGGGCCGATACCGGCGCGCGCCACGATTACGCACGCGCCCTCGTCAAATCCGCGAGCCGACCCGGCCTGATTGCAGCCTGCCCGCTCAATCATGCCGATCAACTGAAACGGAGATTGAAGATGATGAAGTTCCACAAGCCGGGCCGGCTGCGCATGCTCGGCGGCGCGGCGGCGATCGCGACGCTCGGGGGGCTCAGCCTCGCTTTCGGCAGCGCCAGCGTCGTCGCCCAGCCGGCGCCCCCGGCGCCGTCGTCCCCGCCGCGCGCCGAGGATCACGATCATGACGACAGCCGGATCATCGTGCGCACGATCCGCAGGGACGAGCATCGCGACCGGCACAGCCGCCGCTCCGAACGGCGCAGCGAGGACCGCGACCGCCACGAGGACCGGCGCGTCATGGTCTTCACCCATCGCGGGGACGGCGACCGCGCCGAACGCCATGGCCCCGGGACCTTCGTCGAGCGCTTCGACCTGCATCGCGACCGCGGCGGACGTCACGGGGCGATGGTCATGGCGATGCACGATTGCGAGGATGCAAACCGCACCGAGGTGAACGAGGGCGCCGACAACAACCGGACGCGCGTCATCCTGTGCAGCCGCGGCGAGCGCTCCGCCGCGCAACGCGCCGAGTCCCTGCAGCGCGCCCGTGCCCGGCTGGCCGAGGACGACGACATTCCGGCCGAGCAGCGCCAGCGCGTGCTCGCCGCGATCGACCGCGAGATCGCCCGGCTGAGGGCACAATGACCGCTTCCTGGCTGGCGGCGGCAGCCTCGACTGCCGCCGCCTTCCTCCAGGCGCCCGCCCCGGGCGCGGTGGAGACGGTGCCGCTCGACCTGACGGGTCCGCGTCCGATCGCCATGCTGCAGATCGGCAGTGGCGCGCCGGTGCGCGTGATCTTCGATACCGGTGCCTCGGGCAACGTGCTCGACGCCGACTTCGCGCGCGCCGCGGGCCTGCCCGACGACGGCCCGGCCAGGGTCGGCACGCCCGCCGGCGGGGAGCCGATGATCGGCTTCCGCACGCATCTGGACGGTCGGCTCGGCAATGCCGTGCTCGGCGGAGTGCGCGCTGTGGCCCTGCCGATGGGGGCGATGCAGCAGCTGAACGTGAGGGGCGTGTTCGGGCCGAGCACCTTTTCCGGCCGCCTGGTCTTTCTCGATCTCGCCCGCGGCGAGATCAGGGTGGCGCCGAAGACGCCGGCGACGATCCCGTCCGGCCAGGCCCATCCCTATAGCGAGATGGGCCCGCGCAGCCTGCCCGGCATCGAGGTCGAGATCGGCGGGCGGAGCCACCATGCCCATCTCGACACGGGCCAGCCCGGCATGTTGATGATGCCGATGACGATGTCCACGGACATGCCGCTCGACGGCGCGCTGACCGACGGCCCGCCGGCGCGGCTCGCCGACGGCGTGCCCCGCGTGGTGAAGATCGGGCGGATTCGCGGCACGGTGCGCGTCGGGACCCTGGTCCTGGAAAATCCGGAGGTGCGCTTCATGGAGGGGCTGAACCGGGTCAATGTCGGCATGCTGGCGCTGCGCGGTTCGACCATCGTCTTTGATCCGGCCGAGCGCCGTACCTGGCTGATCCCGCCGCGCGGCTGAGGTGAGGCAGAATTCCTTCCCGGCCTCGGGAAGGGAGGGGTGGGCCTGGCAGGTCCGCAGTCCCCTTTCGGGTCCACCCCTCGCTCTTCACTTCCTTCCCCGCCAATGCCACATGGCCCGCATGGCGGATTTCCCCACCGGACAGGTCGAGCAGGTCGCTCCCGGCGTACGCCGCCTGCTGGCGGGCAACCCGTCGCCCTTCACCTATTCGGGGACGCAGACCTATCTGATCGGCGAAGGCGAGGTCGGCGTGATCGATCCGGGCCCCGATCTGGCCGACCATATCGAGGCGATCCTCGCGGCGACGAGGGGCGAGCGGATCGCGGCGATCCTCTGCACCCACACGCATCGCGATCACAGTCCCGCCAGCCGACCGCTCGCTGCGGCCACGGGCGCGTCGATCGTCGGCTGCGCCCCGCTGGCGCTCGACGATGACGGCCCGCGCGCCGACGCCGCCTTCGACTTCGACTATGCGCCGGACCGGGTGCTGGCCGACGGCGAGGCGGTGGAAGGAGATGGGTGGCGGCTGCAGGCGGTGGCCACGCCCGGGCACACCTCCAATCATCTCTGCCTCGCCTTGGCGGGAACGGGGGCGCTGTTCACCGGCGACCATGTGATGGGCTGGTCGACGACAGTCGTCTCGCCGCCGGACGGCGACATGGCCGACTATATGCGGAGCCTCGACCTGCTCCTGAAGCGCGACGACAAGGTCTATTATCCGGCGCACGGCCCGGCGGTGGAGAAACCCCACAGCCATGTCCGCGCGCTGATCGCCCATCGCCGCATGCGCGAGCAGCAGATCCTGCGCCAGCTCGGCGCGGGGGAGGGGCAGATCCCGGCGATGGTCGAAATCATGTACCAGGGCACCGACCCGCGCCTCTTCCCCGCCGCGGGCCGCTCGGTGCTGGCGCATCTGGTCGATCTCGAGGCGCGGGGGCTGGTGCGGCACGAGGGCGAGACGTGGATGCGCGCCGCGTGAGGAAATGGTTCTTCCTGCTGCCGCCCTTGCTCGCGCTGCTGATCGGCGCGGGAATCGGCCTGCTGCTGCGGCCGCCGTCCGAGGGACCGGCCGGGCCCGATCCGGTGGGGATCGCCAACGCCACCCTGCTTTCGGTCCGCGAGCAGGGGAGGCAGATCGTCTTCGTCGGCCGCTTCGCCGCGATCGTCACCGCGAGCGAGAGCCGGCTCGGCTTTACCGCGCGCAAGACCCTCGTCGTTCCCGGCCAGGTCCGCTACGCCGTCGACCTCAGCCGGATGCGGCGCGCCGATCTTGCCTGGGACGCGCCGACCGCGACGCTGACCGTTACGCTCCCGCCCCTTGAAGTTGCGGGGCCGCAGATCGATTTTGCAGGCGCGCAGGAATATTCGGACGGCGGCATCGTGATGGCCCTTACCGACGCGGGACAATCGATCGACGAGGCCAACCGCCGCGCCGCCCAGGAGGAGCTGACCCGCCAGGCGCGGGCGCCGCTGCCGATGAACGAGGCGCGCGCCGCGGCGCTCAGGGACGTCGCCCGGAGTTTCGCTTTGCCGCTGCGCGCGGCCGGGATAGAAGCCAGCGTGGCGGCGCGTTTCGTTGGCCCGGCCGGGCGCGAGACGGCCAGCTTTCTCGATCGGCCGCGGCGGATCGACGATCGGATCAGGGCAAGGAACCCATGAACGCACCCAATCTGAGCCTGAAGGGCCTTGACCTCCGCGCCGAGATCGACCGGCTGCGCAAGGAGCGCAACGCCATCATCCTCGGCCACTATTACCAGACGCCCGAAATCCAGGATATTTCCGACTTCGTCGGCGACAGCCTCGATCTCAGCCGCAAGGCGCAGGCGACCGACGCCGAGGTGATCGCCTTTTGCGGCGTGCGCTTCATGGCGGAGACGGCGAAGATTCTTTCACCGGACAAGACCGTCATCCTGCCCGACATGGATGCCGGCTGCAGCCTCGAAGACAGCTGCCCGCCCGCGCAGTTCAAGGCGTTCCGGGAGGCCCATCCGGACCATATCGCGCTCACCTACATCAACAGCTCGGCCGAGGTGAAGGCGCTCAGCGACATCATCGTCACCAGCTCGTCGGCCGAGACGATCCTCGCCCAGATTCCGAAGGAGCAGAAGATTATCTTCGGTCCGGACAAGAATCTGGGCGGCTATCTGGCGCGCAAGACCGGGCGCGACATGCTGCTCTGGCCGGGCGTCTGCATCGTCCACGAGGCCTTCTCGGAGACCGAGCTGCTCAAGCTCAAGGCGCAGCATCCGGGCGCCCCGGTGCTCGCCCATCCGGAATGCCCGCCGCACGTGCTGGACCATGCCGACATGGTCGGCTCCACCTCGGCGATCCTCGCTTATGCGCTGCAGCAGCCGTCAGAGGTGATGATCGTGGCCACGGAGCCGCACATCATCCACCAGATGGAGAAGGCGGCCCCGCACAAGCAGTTCATCGGCGCGCCCGGCGCGGACGGGAACTGCAACTGCAACATGTGCCCCTATATGGCGCTCAACACGATGGAGAAGCTCTACGTCGCACTCCGCGACCTGGAGCCGCGCATCGAGATCGAGGAGGGGCTGCGGCTGCGCGCGAAGCGGAGCCTCGACCGCATGCTGGAAATGGCCGCGCACACGGTCGGCAAGGGCGATGTCGGCCGGCCCCAGATCAGTGGCGATTGATCAGGCCTGAGAGCGGCCCGCGGTCCGGCGCCGGCTCTTCGTCCCACGGCGCCGCTTCGGCGCCTTCCTCGACCAGATAGATCTGGCCGCCGATCGGCCGGACGAGCACGCCTTCGGCCTCGAGCTTCGCGTCCTGCGGGCGTTCGGGGGGCATCAGGCAGCCTCCTGTTCGTCAGTTTTCGTTGGCCGCGCCGTTATGCGCGCGGTCGAGATAGAAGCCGGCGAGATAATAATGGGCGCGCGCCGCGCTTTCGTGCGTAGCCTCGTTGGCGAGGTCCAGTTCGGCTTCGGCGCGTTCGAGGAAATAGTGCTTCTCGGCTGAGTCCATCATCATTCCCCTGTCAGACGGTCAGTCGGTCTCGGGACTGCAACCATCGAGCCGCCCGCGCGGTTCCGCGGCACGGGGACTCATCCAGGTTAACGTTGTTTTCCCAATGGATACGGGTCCGTTGCGGCGCGTTGTGCCGGGCAAGCACGAGTTCGTCAGGAGATGCGTCATGCCGCAGGGCGACAAGGACAAATATACCGACAAGCAGAAGCGCAAGGCCGAGCATATCGCCGAAGGCTATGAGGATCGCGGCGTCTCCAAGAAGGAAGCGAAGAGCCGCGCCTGGGCGACCGTCAACAAGGATTCCGGCGGCGGCAAGAAGTCCGGCTCGGGGCGCGGCAGGAAGGAAAGCCACGAAAGCTCGCGCAAGGGGGGCCGCAAGGGCGGCGCCTCGCAATCGTCGTCGACCAGCCGCAGCGCCGCGGCGAAGAAGGGCTGGGAAACTCGCCGTCACCGCGCGCACGGCTGATCAACGCAATTTTTTTTGGAAGAGGGAAGAGACCATGTTCGAACAGGATTTCACCGACGCCATCGCCCTGCTGAAGGCCGACCATCGCAAGGTCGAGCAATTGTTCGCCGCCTTCAACGAGGCCAAGGGCGCCTCGCGCAAGGAGAAGTTGGCGCGGGAGATTTGTACGGAGCTGAAGATCCATACCATGATCGAGGAGGAGATCTTCTATCCGGCCTTCGAGGGGAAGATCGAGCAGGACCTGCTCGACGAGGCCTATGTCGAGCATGACGCGGCCAAGGTGCTGGTCAACGACATCGAGGCCGCGACGCCCGACGAGGCCTATTATGACGCCAAGGTGAAGGTCCTCTGCGAAGAGATCGAACATCATGTAAAGGAAGAGGAAAAGCCGAAGGAAGGGATGTTCGCCCAGTGCCGCGAGACCGAGGTCGACCTGGTCGAGCTGCGCGACCGGATGCTCGCCCGCAAGGAGGAATTGATGGCGCAGGCGGAGGGCGAGGGCCTGCCGCCGGCGCAGGTCTCGGCGGTCGATCTGACCAGCGCCTGATTCCACGGCACCTGCTGCACGAGACACCCCTCGCCGGCCGCCGGCGAGGGGTTTTTCGTCAGCCCTGGGCGTGCGCGCCCATGCCTCGACCGGCCGACTTGGCGAGCTCCGCCTCATGGCCGTGCGGCTGCGCATGGCCGCCCTTGCGCAGATAATGCTCGTCCAGCTCGGCGATCAGCTGCTCCGCATCCTCGCCGCCATTCATCCTGAGCAGGGCGTCGACCTTGGCCTCGAGCCGGTCGTCATTCTCCTTCGAGGCCGGCGAGCCGACATAGAGGAAATAGGCGAGGCCCACGACCTGCCAGAGCAATTGCAGGAATTCCGACTGCCAGTTCTCGAACGTATCGCGGCCCATCTCCGTGAGATATTCGGAGAATTGCGCGACCTGATGATGCTCGGTCGCCTCGTTCACATAGGCATACCAGCCGAACAGCCAGTGCAAAGCGATCGAGACGAGAAAGAAGCCGAGCGTGATCCAGGCATAGGCATAGCGCTTCATGGTGCGGTCTCCCGATGAAAACCTGCCTTCGCAACGGGTTTCGGGCCGCCTTGTTTCACCTCTGCAGCGGTGGCAGACGCAGGTTATGACGTTTTCCGTCGACCGCTTCGATCTGGACGCCTTCGTCGCCGCCACCCTGGCCGAGGATCTGGGCGACCGGGGCGACATCACCTCCGCGGCCGTGATTCCGGCCGAGGCGCGCTTCGCCGGCGTGATGGACTGTCGCGAGGCGATCGTCGTGGCTGGCCTACCGGTTGCCGAAGCCTTCTTCCGCGCGCTCGATCCCGGGGTGACGATCGAGCGGCAGGCGAGGGAAGGCGAGCCGGCCGCGGCCGGCGCGGACCTGCTGCGCCTCTCCGGCAAGGCGCGGGCCCTGCTCGCCGCCGAACGCTCGGCGCTCAACATCGTCCAGCACCTTTCCGGCATCGCCACCCTGACGCGGCGCTATGTCGAGGCGATCGCCGGCACCGGTGCGATCCTGCTCGACACCCGCAAGACCCTTCCCGGGCTCAGGATGCTGGAGAAATATGCGACCCGCATGGGCGGTGCGCAGAATCACCGGCTCGGCCTCTGGGACGCGGCGATGATCAAGGACAATCATGTCGCCGTCGCCGGCTCGGTCGCCGAGGCCGTCCGCCGCGCCGCGGCCGCGGGGATCGAGCGGATCATCGTCGAGGTCGACCGGCTCGAGCAGATCGAGCCGGCGCTGCAGGCGGGCGCCACCCATTTGCTGCTCGACAATATGGACGCGCCGACGTTGCGGGAGGCGGTGACGCTGGTCGCCGGCCGCGTGCCGACCGAGGCGAGCGGCGGCATCACCCTGGAGACGATCCGCGCCAAGGCGGAGACCGGCGTGACCTATCTGTCGGTCGGCCGCATCACCCAGTCTGCGCCGGCGGCGGATATCGGGCTGGACTTCGCCGCCCAGCCCGGTTGATCCGCAGCGCCGGCGCCAGCCTTCAGAAGCGGAATCCGAAAGCGCCGAGAAGCGCTCCGCGATTGCCGCCATTATGATAGTCGGTGTAGCGCCCTTCGGCCCGGATGAAGAAGTTGCGGCCGATGGCGAACTCCGCGCCGCCGCCGACCCTGAGGCCATCCATGTTGAAATGGGCGGAGGTGACGGGTCCGCCGGCGCCCGGATCATATTCGCTGGTGAAGCGGGTGTTCACATAGCCGGCCTTCGCGAAGAGCAGGACGTTGCGGCTGACGATGAGCCCGGCGCGGGCCCCGATATAGAGATCGCGTCCGGTCCCGTTGCAGAGGCGGTCGCCCGGATTGATGAGGTCGCTCAGGCAGCCATTGTTGTTCGAATCGCTCGCCTCGGCCTCGAGGCCGAGGACGGCGCGGCCCGTCTGATAATCATAGCCGATGCCGATGCCGTAGAGCAGGGCGCCTTCGTCATCGTCCAGGATCTCCGTATGGTCCCAGCCGAGCAGGCCCTCGACGCGGAAACCGGTAAAGGGGCGCTCCGACGCCGGGGCTTCCGGCGCGTCCTGCGCGGAGGCCGGCGTGGCGAAGGCCGTGGCAAGCAGCATTATGGCAAGGATACGCATGGTCACTCTCCCTTCATGGACACAATTTTCCTGACGGGCCCTGCCGTTCGGACCGGCTGGACCTGGTTGATCCTGCTAGTTTCGCAGGACCCCGGCGGCTTGCAGGAGCGCCGTCGGCAATCTCCGCATCACTTCTTCCCCGGGGGTGCGAGGCGGACCGGGGCCGGCGCGCTGATCGGCGCCGCGCACCCGGCTTCCTCGTCGCAGCGCCGCCGGGATGCGGGGGTCCGTCGCCAGCTCTTCCGGCAGCGGCTGCGGCAGCTGCGGGCCGATCGGGCCTAGTTGGCGGTCGGCCGGTGGGACCGCCTCGGCGAGCACGGTATCCCGGGCCGGCGCCGGCGCGGCGATGGACGGGGGCTCCACTTCCCGGACGATGTCCGGCACCCGGGCCGATGCCGCGGCAGGCTGGGCCTCGACGCCACGGCCCCGCGGCCGTGCGTCGATGCGGTTGGCGGACGCGGCGCGATCGGCCGTGATCGCAGCCGGCCCCGACGCATCTCCGGCCGGCGCCGATGACGCTCCGGCGGGGGGCAGGGCGGTCTCGATTGCGAGCGGATCGGACAAAGCCGGCGGCTGCTGCACGGGAAGCGCGGCCCCGACCGCCAGCACGGTCAGCGCGGTGATCGCGGCGGCGGCGGAGTGGAAGGCGGCGCCCGGGCGTTCGCGCCGCGCCGTCCCGGTGATCGAAACCACGCGCTGCTCCAGCTGGCACATCCCGGCCATCGCCGCCGCCTGGTCGGACCAGCCCGTCTCGTCGGCGCCGAAGGCGAGATCGAGCAGGCTGCGCGCATAGCTTTTCGGCCGCGCGCCTGCCGTCAGCACCCGGTCGTCGGCGGCATGCTCCTGCTCCAGCCGCAGCCGCCGCGCGGCGAACCAGGCGCCGGGATGGAACCAGTAGAGCGCGCAGGCCAGCGAAGCCGCCGAGCGGCCGAAGCTGTCGCGCCGCGCGACATGGGCGAGTTCGTGCAGCAGGACGAGCCGCCGCCGCTCGGCCGGCCAGGTGCGCGCCTCGGCCGGCAGCAGGATCCTGGGCGCCAGCGTTCCCCAGGTCATGGGCATTGCGGGCCCGCGCGCGATCCTGAGCTGCACGGGCCGGGATAGCCCCAGCTCACCCGAGAGGGCGGCAAGCAAGGCCTGCCAGTCCGGTTCCTGCGCCGGGTCCGCCTGCCGCCACAGGCGTGCGATCAGGTAGCGGCTCAGGGCGAAGCGCAGCAGCACCGCGGCCGCGCCGAGCAGATAGGCGAGCAGGAGCAGGCCCCAGGCCGGGGCGGTCTCCGGCAGGGGCATGGCCGCCTCGAACGGCGGCGCGGAGACGAGCGCTGGCGCTGCTTCCGCCTGGAGGATGGGCAGCCGCAGCGGCGGCGCCAGCCACCAGACCAGGGGCAGCGCCAGCATGGCGAAGATACCGAGCTGCCAGGCCGCATGCCGCGCCGCGGCCGAGGCGCCCGCCTTGCGCAGGACCGCAGCGGCCGCCCAGGCGGCGCCGATCAGCACGGTCGCGCGCAGGATCAGCTCGAGCGCGGCCCCCGCGGCGGGCGGCGCGGCGGTCATTCCTCGTCCTCGCGCGACGCTTCCTCGATCAGCCGCGAGAGGCGCTCATAATCGTCGCGCGTCAGCTTGCGCGATTCGAGCAGGGTCGCCACCGCGCTCGGCAGGCTGTTGTCGAAGAAGGTCTTGACCACGTGCGAGAGCGCCGAGGCGCGCACGTCCTTTTTCGGCGAGGTGGGCAGATAGATGTAGCGCGGCCCATCCTGCTCGTGGCGGAGATAGTTCTTGCCCTCCAGGTGGCGCAGCATGCCGCGGACGCTCGAATAGCTCGGGCTGTCCGGCAGGTCCGCCAGCACTTCCGCCGCGGTCGCGCGGCCGCGCCGGTAGATGATCTCCATGATCTGCCGCTCGCGCCTGCCGAGCTCGCCGGTCACGTCCTGGGTCACAAGCCGCCTCCCTGGAGACAGGCTTATGCTAATGCATTTGCAGGTGTCAATAGGTTAGCATGCGGGGGCGTGCTAGAGCTCCCGACGGTCCGTCACGCGGCCCTCGATCACGCCGGTTTCCGGATGATGCCGGTCGAGCCAGCGTTTCACGATCCGCAGGTTGCGGCTGTTCGAGCGGAAGAAGAAATCCGGGATCGCGCCGATGAAGGGGATCAGGCCGAGCAGCCAGTCGAGCGCGACATTGCCGGCCATGCGGACGAGGTGCCAGCGCGACATGCCGAGGTTGCGCGCCTCCCAGATCAGCCAGCCGCCCATCGCCGCCGCGGCGGTGCCGCCGACGACGGGGATGATGTCGAGCACGACATCCAGGCCGATCTTGCGCCGGATGCCGGGAATGGTGAAGGCGCGCTCGAGCAGATGCTCCATCGCCTCGATCCGCTGCCGGACCGAGGCGGGATCGCGGCCGATATTGAGACGGTCCGCCATCCGGTCGAGTCGCGCCCGGCTGACCCGGGCCTGATGCAAAGCCATCTTTTCCTCCTCGGCGGAGGACCTAGGGCCGCTCCGCAATCAGATTCACCGCCGGATGCCGTGCGAACGGGCTCGGCTGGAAGCCGTCCAGCCGCCCGGGAACGAGCGACCAGCGGACCGGCGCAGTCAGCGGGATAAACGGCGTGGCGCGGCTTAGTATCCCGTCGGCCAGGGCGAACTGGCGCACGCGCTCCGCGGCGGAGGTCGCCAGGCGCGCGGCCTGGAGCGCCTCGTCGGCGGCCGGATCGCAGACCCCGCTCGCCTCGCAGGTGAAGTGGCGCAGATACCAGCTGCCGAGATTGGCCGGCGCGACCTCGTCGATGAAGATGAGGTCGGCAGCCTGGCCGGGAAGGACGCGCTCAGCCTCGATCCCGATCAGCCGCCAGTCGCGGCGCAGATAGGCGAAGATCAACCGGTAGCCGGGCCCCTGCGGCATGGCGACGCGGACGCGGATCGGCGCCGCCGGCGCGAGCTCGGCGATCAGGCGCCGCGCCTCGCTGCGGCGCTGCGCCAGGTTCATGTTCGCCCAGTTCGGCTGGGCGACGCTCGGCAGCTCCTGCACGCCGGGCGGGACGAGGCTGGTGCGGGGCGCAAGGTTGGGCACGCCGAGGGCCGCGGCGATCGCCTGCCGGTCGAGAGCCATCGACAAGGCCTGGCGCAAGGCGGCGCTGATCAGCGGGCCACCGCGCGGGTTGAAGGAAAGGCCGAACAGACCGCTCACCGGATCGAACCTGAGCGCGTTGTTCGGCAGGTCGACGGCCCGGACATAAGGAAGGTCGCCCGCCGTCCCGCCGACGACGAGCGCGCGGCGCTCGCCGGCGAAGCGGGCGACGGCGCGGATCGCGGGCTCGCCGCGCAGCAGGATTTCGGGCCCCTCGGCCGGCGCCTCCTCATCCTCGCCGCGGACGAGCTGGAGCCGGCTTGCCCCGTCCTCGACGCCGGCAAGCCGATAGGGGCCGGTGCCGGCGCCATCCTGGAGCAAGGCGAGCTCCGGATGGGCGAGGAGCTGCAGGAAGTTGGGGCGCGGGCCGCGCAGGTTGATGACGACCACCTCGTCGGTCATCGCGACGATCTCCGCGACCGCGCCGAGGACGGGCTTCAGCACGTTGCGGCTGTTCCGCGCCAGCGCCGCGCGCAGCCGGGCGGCGACCTGCTGTGCGGTCACCCGGCCACCGTCGATCCAGTTCGTCCGCCTGAGCCGGAAGGTATAGGTCAGGCCGTCGTCGGAGATGATCCAGCTCTGCGCCAGCGCCGGCTCGATGTCGCCCTCCGCGTTGAACCGCACCAGTCCCTGCGCGACCGCCTCGGTCAGGAAGGCGGTGGGCGCGTCGAACGGACCGCGATTGGGATCGGCGAGCCGGGGCGGGGCGCCGATCGCGCTCACCTGGACCGGACCGGACTCCGCAGCGCCGCAGCCGGCGAGCGCCAGCAGGGCGGCGAGAGCGGCGAGGCGGATACGGGCGGGACTCATCCGGGCCCTTCTAGCGGGCCGCGCGCGAATTGCAGCAGGGGCCTTGATCTGGAGCAAGGACTTTACCGCTCCTTCATTTCTCTGTGCGAAGAACGGGGCATGATGTGCCCGGCATCACCGAGTGAAGAGGAGCTTGCGAGCTTCCGGCCACGCCGCAGCGCGCGCACGATCGTGGGCGACGAGACGGCGAGCCTGACGCCGGACGACCGCTATGCGGTGCAGGTCAGGATCCACAACGTCTCGTCCGCGGGCTTCATGGCGGAATGCGCCCAGCCGGTGCTCATCGGCTCCTACGTGTCGATCGACGTGCCCGGCATCGGCACGGTCAAGGCGCAGGTGCGCTGGCAGATCGGCACCAGGATGGGCGGCATGTTCCTCGACCCGATCAGCCTCGCCCGCTGCGAATGGACGGCCGAGGAGGCGAAGGCCGCGTAGTTTTCGCGCTCAGGCGCTTCCCGGGCCGAAAATGGTGCGGACGGCCGGACTCGAACCGGCACGCCCTGTCGGGCAGAAGATTTTAAGTCTCCAGCGTCTACCGGTTCCGCCACGTCCGCACGGGATGACTCTATATCAGCGTCGGGCCGCCACGCGAGTGTGTCCGGGTCGTTCGCTCCCCCGGAGCGAACTACGGGATGCGGGGCATCGCGTACCCTGGCACCGTGTGACGTCGGTCCTCAACAGGTCGAGGCCGGCCGGCGTTCGCCGAGTCCTGCATCAAGTCGTCCCGCTTCGCCCGGCGCCCTGGTGCACGCCGGCTCAGGCTCAGACGTTCAAGCGCTCGCGCATTTCCTTGCCCGGCTTGAAATAGGGGACGCTCTTCGCAGAGACGTCGACCGGCTCGCCGGTGCGCGGGTTGCGGCCCTTGCGGGCGTCGCGGCCGCGCGTGGAAAAGGCGCCGAAGCCGCGAAGCTCCACCCGGCCGCCATTTTGCAGCTGCTCGATGATCGAATCGAAGAAGGCGGAGACGACGCGCTCGACCTCCTTCAGCGTCAGGTCCGGATGGTCGTCGCAGAGCTTCTGGACCAGTTCGGATCGGATCACGGGTGTCCCCCTTTTCCAGTACTATAGTCACCGGAAGTCCCGGCCCATGTCGCAAGCCCCCACCTCGACACGCGAGCGACCCTTGCACCGATGTTGATAAAAATCAACCCGCCGTCCGGGGGAAAATCCAAGCAATTCGACAAGGTTAGTGAGGCCGACCGACAGAAAGCGGCGGGCGCCCCGGGAAGGACGCCCGCCGTAGCGGAAGGTCAGGATTTCTTCTGCTTGAGGGCCTCGCCGAGGATGTCGCCGAGCGAGGCGCCCGAGTCGGACGAACCGTATTGGGCGACGGCCTGCTTCTCCTCGGCGATCTGCAGCGCCTTGATCGAGAAGTTCGGCTTCTTCGAACGGTCGAAGCCGGTGACCATCGCATCGAACTTCTGGCCGACCTGGAAGCGCTCCGGCCTTTGCTCGTCGCGGTCGCGGCCAAGATCGGTGCGCTTGATGAAGCCGGTGGCGCCGTCGTCGCCGACCTGCACCTCGAGGCCGCCGTCGCGCACCTCGAGCACGGTGACGGTGACGGTCTCGTTCTTCGAGACGCCGCCGGCCGCGCCCGCGCCGCCCTTGGCGACGCCGCCGCGCTCGAGCTGCTTCATGCCGAGCGAGATCCGCTCCTTCTCCACGTCCACGTCGAGCACGACGGCCTTCACCATCTCGCCCTTGTGATGGAGGTTGAGCGCCTCCTCGCCGGTCACGCCCCAGGCGATGTCCGACATGTGGACCATGCCGTCGACATCGCCGTCGAGGCCGACGAACAGGCCGAACTCGGTGGCGTTCTTGACCTCGCCCTCGACCTCGGTGCCGACCGGGTGCTTCTCGGCGAAATCCTGCCAGGGATTGGCCTGGGCCTGCTTGAGGCCGAGCGAGATGCGGCGCTTCTCCTCGTCCACCTCGATCACCGCCACGTCCACCTCCTGCGAGGTGGAGACGATCTTGCCCGGATGCACGTTTTTCTTGGTCCAGCTCATCTCGGAGACGTGGACCAGGCCCTCGATGCCCGGCTCGAGCTCGACGAAGGCGCCATATTCGGTGATGTTCGTCACGCGGCCCTTGAACACGCCGCCGACCGGATATTTGGCGCCGGCGCCCTCCCAGGGATCGCTCTCCAGCTGCTTCATGCCGAGCGAAATGCGCTGGGTGTCGCGGTTGATGCGGATGATCTGCACCTTCACCGTGTCGCCGATGTTGATCACCTCGCTCGGATGGCCGACGCGCTTGTAGGAAATGTCGGTGACGTGGAGCAGGCCGTCGATCCCGCCCAGGTCGACGAAGGCGCCGTAATCGGTGATGTTCTTGACCACGCCGTCGAGGATCTGGCCCTCGGCCAGCGACTGGATCAGGCCCGAACGCTGCTCGGCGCGGGTCTCCTCGAGGATCGCCCTGCGGGAGACGACGATATTGCCGCGGCGGCGGTCCATCTTCAGGATCTGGAAGGGCTGCGGCAGGTCCATGAGCGGGCCGACGTCGCGGACCGGGCGGATGTCGACCTGCGAGCCCGGCAGGAAGGCGACGGCGCCGCCCAGGTCGACGGTGAAGCCGCCCTTGACGCGGCCGAAGATCACGCCCTCGACGCGGTTGCCGGCATTATGCTCGGTCTCCAGCTTGTCCCAGGCGGCCTCGCGGCGGGCGCGGTCGCGCGACAGCATCGCCTCCCCGTTGATATTCTCGATGCGGTCGACATAGACCTCGACCTGGTCGCCGACCGAAATCTCCGCCTTCTGGCCCGGCGCGGCGAACTCGCGCAGCGGCACGCGGCCTTCGGACTTCAGGCCGACGTCGATCACGGCGAGATCATTCTCGATCGCGGTGACCGTGCCGGTGACGACGCGGCCCTCGAAGGACTCGTTCTCGCCGCCGAGGGATTCATTGAGCAAAGCGGCGAAATCGTCGCGCGTGGGGTTTGCCGTAGTGGCCATGTTGGAGTGTTCCTGACTTCGTGTTTTTGCCGGCCTGGGGGTTGGCTCCCCCGGTCTTGAAACCAGCGTGCCGCCACGGGCCCATCCCGGGGTGGCGTCCTTGGGCAGGGGCGCTGGCGGAAGCGGTGAAAACGGCAAAAGGCGCGTGGAGAGCGGGTGGACCCCCCTCCGGGACGCGCGTGCCTTATTCCTGGCTTCCGCGAGCGCAACCGCCCGCCGGACGGGCGCGCCTATAGAGGAGAGTGGGGATGGGGGCAAGGGATACATCCAGAACCCCTAAGTCCCATTCGCAACCCCCATCAGTCGTCCGACCTGATCCTGTAGGCCTCCGTCCGAATTACCGATCCGTCATAAGGGTCCACGAAAATGATCAAGTTATAGGAAAGTATGTCTTTGTATCCTGATTTTCCAGGTCTGCCGTAGTCCACGACTATAAGCGCCGTTCCGAAAATAGGAGTCTTTATCTCTGAGTCGGCCGGTGCAGAGTAGGGAATAACACCATAGTTGTAGAACCATTGTGTTTGGCCTTCGACAATATGAATGTCGTCCTTTGGCTTCCCTAAGTCGAGAGTGCGATCCTGTATGGTTGCTCGCACATCTAGGATTTCAACTTCGATTGGAAACTCACTCGTATTTGCGAACCAAAAAGCTAGATTGTACCCGACGTGATCCAGTGTTCTAGGATCGACCCGGAGTTCGCTAGCGACGTGCTGAAAGCGGAATTTGCCCCGAGCGGAGCTTGCCGCCCAAAAGGCTCGACCTTGATTTAGGGTCAGGGCCACCATACCCATGGTAATCGCGCTCACTTCAATAATCCGACCGGGCGACAAGCCTTCCAACCAAACAACTAGCCCTGCTAGGCCGCCGAAGAGTGGTGAGGCCCATAGCCAAGCGGCCCTAGCGAGTTGTGCAAGTGCAAAATTCCGGACTGGGCCGATCGCTCTCGAGATCGCTGAGGGTTTCACGCGGCCCATTTGGTTTGCTTTTGCCTCCGCGCATCTGCTTTGTGGAGTCCGTTTCGACCCCGGTTCCGTAATCATGAACCAAGATTCGTCCTAGTTGTCCTCCTCCCGTTGCCGACGCAAATGCCTCAGGAAATCCACATCCGGCTGGTAGCCCGTCTCCCGGCAGATGCCGTTGAGCGCGGAGCGGGCGCCGGTGCCGCGGATGTAGGAGTCCATGCCGTCGCTGGACTTCGGCCGGGTCGCCTCCTTCCAAAAATGATCCCAGAGCCATTTGTTCTTCGGGTCGGCGCCGCTGGCGGCGAAGGTGTACATGAGGAGGAAGCGCAGGGAGAGGCTCTTGCGCGCCGGCTCCTCGCCGCACTGGTCGGCGATCTCGCTGAGCGCGGCCAAGGCCTTGCGGAGCAGTTGTTCGCGGAGCTGGGACATGCCGGTTTGATAGGAACAAAGGCGGAACACGGGCAAGCGATTCGGGGGTCGGAAGCGCACGTGGCAAATATCGGCTTCGGGACATGGCCTCGGCGATCTGCTAGGCCGGCAGAGGCAGCGCGGCGTCGGGGACACGTATGTTCTGCCCGATGGAGAGCGAGATGAGACGAGCCATTCCCGGTGCTGCGACCCTATCCCTGATCCTGTGCGTGACCAACGGACCGGCAATGCCGGGCAGGGCGGCCGCGGCTGCGGTCGAGCAGGGGCCGGCCGCGCCGACTGTGGCCCAGTTGATCGCGGCGCGGCGGGCCGGAATGCACATGGCGGCGACCCTGCTCCTCACCGACATCCGGCGGATCGTCGCCGGACGGGAGGATGTCCGGCAGCACCAGCACGAGCCGGACGGGATCGCCTTGTGGGCAGCCGCCATTCCGGGCCTCTTCCCTGCCGGAAGCAGGGGCGAAAGCCGCGCCCGGCCGGAGATCTGGCAGAACCGGGCCGACTTCGAGCGCAAGGCGCTCGACCTGCAGCAGGCGGCCGAGGAACTTGCCCGCCGCGGGGCCGCTGGCGACACGGCCGGCTATGCGGAGCAGGCGCGGGTCGTGCAGGCGGCCTGCAACGCGTGCCACACGCTGTATCGACAGCCCGGCTGAGCCTGGCGGGAAGGGGAGACCGACATGCAGCAAATTCTCATGCCATTACTCGGCGCCGTGATCGGCGGGGGTGTCGCTTATCTCGTGTCCGGCGATCTCGCGCCCTCCATCGGGGCGGCGGTCGGGGTGGCGATCGGGATGGTCATCGTGCAGCGGCGGCAGGCGGGGACGCCGAAGTGAGGGTCTTGGCGGGATGTCCTGATCAGAGCCACCGCCGAACCTCGGCCCTGTAGCGGCGGTAGTCATCGCCGAACTTCGCTTCGAGATAGCGCTCCTCGCGCGCGATCACCTGCGTCTGGATCGCGATCAGCACCAACGGGAGCAAGGCGAGAGCGATCGGACCGTCGAGGCCGATCGCAAGGCCGGCATAGACAAGCGTCATGCCGAGATACATGGGATTGCGGGTCCACCGATAGGGACCGGTCGTTGCGATGAGGGTCGTTGGCTGGGACGGGGGAATGTTGGTGCCCAGGCGCCGGAACAGCCCCGCCGCCGCAAGCATCGTCGCCGCGCCGGCAACGAACAGCAGCGCGCCCGCGGCGACCAGCAACCGCCAGTCGATGCCGAAAGAGCGCAGGGTGACGAACCGCTCCGCCGCCAGCCCCGCCAGCAGCGCTCCCAGATAGACCAGGGGCGGAGGGAAGCGCACACCCGCGCTGTCCGGTTCGACAACCATGCTCATCTCCAATCTGTGCTCTCAAGCCAGCATCGACTGCTGGGCGAAGATGCCCGCCATCGCGCCTTGCCATGAGGCCGTGGTGACGGAAGGCAGCTGGGGGTTGGTGAGGTCGCCCGCGGCGTAGATGCCGGGCATGCTGGTTTCGCGGCGCTCGTCGACCTTGAGGACGATGCCGAGCGGCGTATCGACCGTGGCGAGACCCAGTGATTCATGCAGGCTTGCGGACGGCTTGTTGCGCGGATGGGCGAACAGGATGTCGACCGCAACTCTGGAGCCGTTATCGAGCATGGCGACGGCATTATGGCCACCGGGACTGGCGATCTCCGTGATCCGGCCATCGACGACTGCTATCTTGCGACGCGCCAGATCGGCCCGGATATCGGAGGGAATTTCGTGACCATCGGCCAGGACCGTCAAGGTGTCGGTCCAGTCGTGAAACAGCCTGACCTGATTGTGCGACTGCGGGCCGGACCAGACGAGCCCCCAATGCTGGTCGGCGACTTCGAAGCCGTCGCAATAGGGGCAGGGAATGATGGACCTTCCCCAGCCTTCGGCAAAGCCAGGAACGTCGGGCATCTGGTCGACGACGCCATAGCTCAGGATCAGGCGGCGCGCCGCAAGGCTTTCGCCATCCGCAGTGAGGACGGAGAAATCGTCGATGGCTCCGGAGATGCTGTCCGCCCGGGCATTGACCAGCCTGATCGTCTGATAACGCGCCAGTTGCTGCCGCGCCTCGGCAAGGATGTCCAGCGGTGGCTTGTGATCGCGGCCGAGCAGGCCATGCGAGTGGCCGGCGAAGCGGTTGCGGGGCAGGCCGGTATCGAGAACGGTGATCTTGCGGCGGGCACGGCCGAGCTGCAGGGCGGCGGCGAGGCCGGCAAAGCTGCCGCCGATGATGATGACGTCATCCATGATGATGGGCTCCGTGTTGGAGATGGAGCGGTGGGCTGGGCCTAACGCGCCGGTACGACGACGAGGCGCGTGGGCCATGGCGACCATGAGCCCGCCAATGATGGCCATCGGTCCCCAGAACACACTGCGCGTGAGCGGGATCATGGCCCGCACGGCGGCGCTGCCGCGAGCTCCAGTCGCCGATCGTCTGTTGCGTCATGGGGGGCTCGTCGGGTTGGCGGTATTTATTGGACTATCAAGTCCAATAATATGCGTGAGCTATAATGAACTGTCAAGTCCACTAATTCTGCCCATGACCCACTCCCAAGCTCCCGCTCCCAAGCCCCGACGCGGGCGGCCACGCGATCCCGCGCGCGGACGGCGCATCCTGGAAGCGGCGCAAAGGCACTTCAACGAGCACGGCCTGGAGCGTGCCAATGTGGATGCCATCGCCGCGGACGCCGGTGTGTCCAAGATGACCGTGTACAACAACTTCGGCTCCAAGGAGGGGCTGTTCCAGGCGTTCGTGCGCGACAGGACGGCGCCCGTGGTGGCTGGCGTCCCTGGCGCCGAGGCGCTGGACCCGGAGCAGCCGGAGAAGGCGCTGCAGGCGATCGGCGCGCGGTTTCTCGCACTGA
>NZ_DASPNF010000016.1:0-15723 GCF_035626655.1 Allosphingosinicella sp. | reverse complement strand
GCCCCGGCCAGGGCGCCGGTCAGGGCACCCGCCGCGGCGCCGGCCCCGGCTCCGGCCCCGGTCGCGCAGGCGCCCGCCGAAACCGCGCCGCCGCCGGTCGCGCCGGCGGAGGTCGCGCCGCCGGTGGCGCCGGTCGAGACCATTCCGACCGAGGGCCAGGCCCCGGCGACGCGCAACATGCTCCCCTGGATCATCGGCGGGCTCGCGCTGCTCGCCTTGCTCGCCGGCTTCTTCCTGTTCCGCCGGCGCCGGGCAGACGTCTATGAGGAAAACTATTACGAGCCTGCGCCGCCCAGAGAAGAGGTGCGCGAGGAGGTGCGCGAGCCGAGCTTCGTCGCCCCGATCGACGTCTCCCCGGTCGCGGCCGAGCCCTTCATCCGTCCGGCCCAGCCGGTGCCCGAGGCGCAGCCCGTCGCCGCCGAGGCCGCGGACGAGACGCCGGAGCCGCTGCCTCTCCCCGAGGAGATCAACGTCGCGGAGGCGGACCATGCCGATGTCGAGGCGCTCGCCGCCGCTTCCGCGCCGGTGTCCGGCAGGCCCTGGCTCGAATTCCTCATGCGGCCGATGCGGGCCGGCACGAACCGTGACAATGCGATCGTCCAGTTCGAGCTGACCGTCGGCAATACCGGCGACGCCCCGGCGCGCGACGTGCGCATCTCGACCTGGGTGGTCGCGGCCGGCGAGAGCAGCGACATGGAGCGCTCGCTGATCGAGCCGCCGGCCGAGGCCGCGGTCCAGCAGGTCGCGATCGACGCCGGCGAGGGCGCGACCGTCGAGGCCAAGATCGGCCTGCGCAAGGAAGGCCTGGACGAATCCGTCCTGCCGGTCGTGCATGCCGACGCCCGCTACACCCTGCCGGACGGCAGCGAGGGCCGCACCCATGCGAGCTTCGCGGTCGGCGTGCCGGCGGCAGAGAGCGGCGAGCTGCAGCCGTTCCTCACCGACCGCTCGTCGGGTCTCAGGGAGAATGTCGAGGCCCGGCTCTACGGTGAGCCCGAGCGCGTCTGACGCGTCCGGCAACTGACCCGCGAGGGTGCGAGGAGGGGCGGTCTCGGTCACGGGGCCGCCCCGTTTCGTGCCGGCTGGCGCTCAGAACGGGAAGTAGATCAGGATCGCCGCGACACCCACCGCCCAGGTGATCAGATTGAGCGGAATCCCGATCTTCACGAAGTCCAGATAATTGTAGCCCCCCATTTGATAGACGATCACGTTGGTCTGATATCCGAACGGCGTCGCGAAGGCCGCGCTGCCGGCAATCATGACCGCGACCAGGAACGGCCGCGGACTGACGTGGAGCGTCTCGGCAAGCGAGACTGCGACCGGCGTCAGCAGGACCGCGACGGTCGCGTTGGAGAGCAGCTCGGTTGCGAAAAGGGTGGCTCCGTAGAGGATGATCAGCGCCACGGTCGGGCTGATCCCCTCCATCGAGTCGATCAGGCCGGACGTGGCCGCCCGCGCCAGGCCGGTTTCATCGAGCGCAGTCCCGAGCACGACCATCCCGGCGATCAGCATCAGCACCTCCGGCCGCAGCCCGCGATAAGCCTCGTCGGCGGTGATCACCCGCAGCAGGATCAGCAGCACCGCCCCGGAGAAGGCGCAGGCAGCGATCGGCGCGACCCCCAGCGCCGCGAGGGCGACCACCCCGACGAACACGGCGAGCGAGACGAGCGCCCGGACCGGCTTCAGCCGCCGCTCTTCGGCAAAGGGCAGCGCCGAGCCCAGCTGCCCGCCCTCGAGCCCGGGTTCGTCCGTCAATGGAAGCGTTTGCGCCGGCTCCTCTTTCGCTTCCTCGGAAGAGTCGGTCCCGATCAGCCGCCCGCTGAACAGCAACAGATAGAGCCCGCCGGCAACAGCCACCGCCATGCCCACGGCGCTGATCTCGAAGATGCCGAAGCCGGGCTGGCCGGCATTCACGGCCATGTCGTTCACGAGGAGATTGGTGGAGGTTCCGATGAGCGTGCAGCATCCTCCCAGCACGGCAGCATAGGACAAGGGGATCAGGAAACGCTTCGGCGA
The DNA here is from genome assembly GCF_035626655.1 of Allosphingosinicella sp. GTDB lineage: Bacteria > Pseudomonadota > Alphaproteobacteria > Sphingomonadales > Sphingomonadaceae > Allosphingosinicella. The sequence continues at coordinate 13,707 of NZ_DASPNF010000016.1, read as the reverse complement.
GAGGCCAAGCGACTTTGCGACGTCACGGACCACCGGCGCGCTGAGGACGACGATCGGCGTGTTGTTCAGAAAGGCGGAGGCGCCGCCGGCGAGCGTGATGATGATCCACAGACCCGCCTGGCCGATGAGCCGGCACAATCCGGTCATGCCGCGGATGGTGGCGTCCAGCAGGCCCGACAGCTCCAGCGCGTAGGCGATGACGAAGAGCGCAGCGAGCGCAATGATGGCGGGGCTGGCGAAGGCGCCCTGGATGTCGACCGGGCGGACCACGCCGGTCATGAGGAGCACCGCCGCGCCGGTCAGCGCGACCACGTCCGACCTGAGCCTGTCCCAGATCAGTGCGGCGACGACGGCGGCGAGAACGATGAGCGTGATCGTCTGGCTCGTGGTCATGGCACGGCCTCTATGGCCGTCGATCCGTTCCGCCAAGCCGTGAGAGGCTGTCCGCTCACCGGAGACGGAAGCCTAGGCCGGCTCGGTCACTGCGGTCGCGTGGTGGCGCTCCAGGATGTTGCGGACCACGACCGGCTCATGGCGCTTGCTCTGCACGCCAACCAATAATGCATCATGCCTGCGGATTTCATGCTCGTAGAATCGGGCCCTGGACCCGGAGAGGCCCACGGTACGGAGCGAGCCGACAAGCCCCTGAGCGCGCGAGTCAGGCCCGGAAAGGGCGGTCAGCAACGGACCCGTCGCCAGGATTCCGGCGCTGCTTCCCGGGGAGGCGGTCAGCTTCGCGCCGATCGCGCCGAGCGCTCCCCCGATCGCGCCGAAGGCGGCAGCCGAGCGCCTCGCATCCCCGTCATATTCGATCTCGAAGATCGGTGCGCGCGCCTCGCTGGTGACGAGACTGATCTCGCCGGGCGCGATGCCCGAGGCGACGAGATCCTCGATCGCCCGCCCGGCATCGTATAGATTATGATAAAGTGCGGTGACGTGTCCGCCCATCCCTGTCTCCTCAGTAATGAAGCTGGAGCGGAAAGATTTCGCATAGATGTGCGAAATCAAGCTGCGCAATAGAGTTGTGCAGCTGCTCCATGCGGAAATATCGTCGGGATATTTCTGCCCCACATCCGGCGTCCGGACGAGGCATTATATTAACAGGGGCTGTCCGGAGGGGCAACTCGGCTCGTCCCCTATCGGCAATCGTTCATCGCCGACTTTGCGCCTGAAACGATTCATGTCAGGCCGGCGCCGCGCTTGCGCATGGAAAAAGGGCGGCTCCTTGCGGGGCCGCCCCTTCGGTTCCGCGCCGGCCGGAGCCGGCGGTCTTCGAAAAGAAGAAGCTTACTTGAGCTCGACGGTGCCGCCGGCTTCCTCGATCTTCTTCTTGATCTCCTCGGCCTCGGCCTTGGAGACGCCTTCCTTGATCGCCTTCGGCGCGCTCTCGACCAGCGCCTTGGCCTCGCCGAGGCCCAGGTTGGTGATCGCGCGGACCTCCTTGATCACGTTGATCTTCTTGCCACCGTCGCCGGTGAGGATCACGTCGAACTCGGTCTGCTCCTCGGCTGCCGGAGCGGCGGCGCCGCCACCGGCGGCCGGGCCGGCAACCGCGACAGCGGCGGCGGCGGAAACGCCCCACTTCTCTTCGAGCGCCTTCGCGAGGTCGGCGGCTTCGAGAACGGTCAGCGACGAAAGCTGGTCAACCAGCGCATTGATGTCTGCCATGATAAGTCTCCAAAAAATTCAATCGGTTCAGTAGGAAAGGGGTCGTGCTTATGCGGCTTCCCTGGCGCCATAGGCACCAAAGACACGGGCCAGCTGCGCACCCGGCTCGTTGATCGTGCGGGCGATCTTGGTCGCGGGCGCCTGAATCAGGCCCACGATCTTCGCGCGCAGCTCGTCGAGCGACGGGAGCTCGGCCAGCGCCTTCACTCCGTTCACGTCGAGGATGGTCTCCCCCATCGCCCCGCCGACGATCTCGAGACGATCGTTGGTCTTGGCGAACTCGACCACGGCCTTGGCCGCGGCGACGGGGTCGTCCGAAGTCGCAAGCGCGATCGGGCCGGTCAGCAGGTCGCCGATCGGCTGGTAGCGCGTGCCCTCGAGCGCGATGAGAGCGAGCCGGTTCTTCGCGACCTTGTAGCGGGCGCCGGAGTCGCGCATCCGATTCCTCAGGGTCGTGGACTGGGCCACGGTGAGGCCGAGATTGCGGGTGACGACCACCACGCTGGTCTCGTTGAACGTCTGCTTCAGCTCAGCGACCGCTTCCTTCTTTTGAGCGCGATCCATGTTGCTCTCCACATTACGCAGGACAGACCATCCGCCCTGCGGGTACGAAAGTCCGATGGGGAGAGTCAGGGCCGGAGACTGTGTCCGGCGGTCCGGGGCAGCATCGCACGCTCGCCGCGGTTCAAAACTGTTCCCCGTCTAGGCCGGAAATTAAGAGGGCCAGATGCCCTCACCGACTGTCTCGGACGGAACGCGGGCAGGCCGGAGCCCGCACGCGAAGGCGCGCATCTAGCGTGTCGGCGCGGAAAGTCAATTCCAGGAGTGGCTATTGCCGGTTGCCGGCCTCCTCCTGATCGGCGGGGCCGTTTCGCGTCGCCGCGTCCGCGCCGTTGCGCGACGGCGTGTCGTTAGGACCGGCGACGTTCGCAAAGGGCTCCTCCGCGACATTGCCCTGGTTCTTCGCCGGGCCGCCGCCCCGGACATTCTCCCCGGCCTGGCCGCAGGCGGCGAGTGCCAGCGAGGAGGCGACGAAGGTCGCGGCGATGCCGCGCGTTGCATGGGCCATGGCTCGACTCCCGTTTCCGGGCTGTAATCGCCGTGGCAGCACGGCGGTTCCGGCGGGAACCGTCGATTTTAACGGACAATGTCAGGCCCGTGTCTAACGGGTGGCCGGCGCCTGCTCGTTCTGCGGGGCGGGCAGCTGGGCCGGGGCCGGCTGGGCGGTAACCGCCTGCGGCTGGGCGGGCTGGGCGGCCGCGGCGTTCTGCGGCGGCTGGACGGCGGGCGGCCCGTCCTCGAGATCCTGGCCCCGCTCCAGCATTTCCCAGCAATGGTTGCCCCGGCAGGCGATGATCCGGCCGCTCTCGCTGGTCAGCCGGTAGACGATCCCGTCCGGGGTCGTGGCGATCTGATAGTCGACCGAGGGGTCCCCGCCTCCCGACGAATAGACGCCGAGTCCGATCAGGCCACCGGCAATGACGATCCCGGTGACGATCTTGCGGACCGCGCCGTCGATCACCTCGCCCAAAGTCGGCTCGGGCTCCGGCTCCCGCACCCGGCCCCGCCCGCGCAGGCGGTCCCGCCCGCGCTCCAGATCGTCCTCGTCATCCCAGCGGTCGCTCATTGCATCGTCCTTTCGGCCGCCTGCCTAGCGCCGGGGGGCGCAAAGCAAAAGGGCCGGAGCGCGTGCCCCGGCCCTTCGCATTGTTTTTCCGCGCGAAGAACCCTACGCGCTCGCCACCTCGGCGACGTCGAGCTTCAGGCCCGGGCCCATGGTCGAAGACAAGGCGGCCTTCTTCACATACTTGCCCTTGGCGCCCGACGGCTTCGCCTTGACGATCGCGTCGACGAAGGCGTCGAAATTCTTTCTGAGGTCCGCTTCGGTGAAGCTCGCCTTGCCGATGCCCGAGTGGATGATCCCCGCCTTCTCGACGCGGAACTCGACCTGGCCGCCCTTGGCCGCCTTCACGGCCTCGGCGACGTTCGGGGTCACGGTGCCGAGCTTCGGGTTCGGCATCAGGCCCTTGGGGCCCAGCACCTTGCCGAGCCGGCCGACGATGCCCATCATGTCGGGCGTCGCGATGACGCGGTCGAAATCGATCTGGCCGCCCTGGATGGTCTCCATCAGGTCCTCGGCGCCGACCACGTCCGCGCCGGCCTTCCTGGCCTCGTCCGCCTTGTCGCCCTTGGCGAAGACGGCGACGCGCACGTCCTTGCCGGTGCCGGCGGGGAGGGTGACGACGCCGCGCACCATCTGGTCCGCATGGCGGGGATCGACGCCAAGGTTCAGCGCGATCTCGATCGTCTCGTCGAACTTGCTGGTGGCGTTGGCCTTGGCCAGCTTGATGGCTTCATCGACGCCGTAGAGCTTCTGCGTGTCGAGCTCGGCGAGCTTCTTCTGCTTCTTCGTCTGCTTCGCCATGGTCTAGTTCCCCGTCACTTCGAGGCCCATCGCGCGGGCGGAGCCTTCAATGATCTTCGCAGCGGCCTCGATGTCGTTGGCATTGAGGTCCTTCATCTTCGCTTCGGCGATCTCGCGAAGCTGCGTGCGGGTGACGCGGCCGATGGTCGACTTGCCCGGCTCCTTGGAGCCCGACTGGATCTTCGCGGCCTTCTTCAGAAAGTAGCTCGCCGGCGGGGTCTTCGTCTCGAAGGAGAAGCTGCGGTCCGCATAGACGGTGATCACGGTGGGGATGGGCATCCCCTTCTCCATGTCGCCGGTGGCGGCGTTGAACGCCTTGCAGAAGTCCATGATGTTGACGCCGCGCTGACCCAGGGCAGGGCCGATCGGCGGCGACGGATTGGCGGCGCCCGCGGGCACCTGGAGCTTGATATAGCCCGTTATCTTCTTCGCCATGTTTCTCACTCTGTTGCTGGCCGGTCCGCAAGCGGTCCGGCCGGTTCAAGTTTAGCGGTCCAGACGACAGGGCAGGGCCCGGTCTCCCGCAGATTTTCCAATGCATGTGCGTTGGACGTTCCCGGCGCTGGAAGCCGGGGACGGGGGCCCTTAGCGCAAAGCGCGGAGAGGGGCAAGGGAGCGCGAATGGAGTGAGCAATTTGAAACCTGACTGTCCGCTAACGACCCGTTCGGACCCTCGCCAGACGGTCGTCGCGCGAAGAACCGCTTCCTTCGGCTCCCGATCGCGCCGCCTGTCCGCTTTGTGACTGGTTATTTCACGACCGCGCCCCCATATGCGGCGTACCGCACCCTTCTGCCTCAGGCGCAGGCGCGGCTGAGAGACCGCTTGCGCTCCCGTCTGATGGTGGAGCGCTGCCCATGACCCCCCCTTCCGAAGAAGAGCCCGCGGCTGGCCCGGCGTCGTCGCCGGTAGCCATTCCCCCTGTCCCCGATCTGGCCGCGCTGCGCGCCCGGTTTACGGCCGATTTCGTCGGCGGCCGGATCGGCCAGCATCACAACACTTTCCAGCATCGCGAGCGCGTGCTCCGGCAACTGACCGCACAGGCCAGGGTCCGGGGTCACTGACCATCGCCGGACCCCTTCCACCCACCTTTTCGAAGAGGAGCATGAAATGGCCAAGGGCCAACAGAAGGGCAACAAGGAAGCCCGCAAGCCGAAGAAGACGGTCGTGAAGCAGAATGCATCGCAGCCGTCGCTGAAGGGCTTCGCCGCCACCGCCCTGAAGAAGTGAGCGCTGCAAAAGCGAAAGGATCCAGCATGTACCCCTCCTCGACCCTCTGCAGAAGCCAGGAAGAATTTCATCGCGAACGGGCGGCGAGCACGGCCCTGGAGAATGTCCGCGCAATCTCGGCAGGCGCTGCCATTGCCTGGGGGCTGGAAGCGGCCGCGGCGGAGAAGCGCGAGGCCCGCGGCGCGAAGACGCGCGCAATCGCCGACCTGATGGCGGCGCGCAATCTCTCGGCGAAGGACGCCGAGCGGCAGTTCAGTGAAGGAAGCGGCGCGGCAGTTCAGCGAAAATCCCGACCGCGAATTCGCGATGCAGGGCTGCGCGTGTCGTCCGTCCCGTCGGCCTGATTCCGACATGACCGCCCGAGGCTTGCTCCGGGCGTTCCGCTTGCCCCTGAGGAGAAGTCCGGTGTCCAGAGCGATCAACATCAACGCCAGCGAAGCCGACATCGGGTCCACATGTGAACGGCTGGGCATCGAGGTGAGTGTCCTGGAGCGCCTGGTGTCCGGGGGAACGAGGGTCGTTCTGAACAATGTCCGGGATGCCGACGTGATCGCGAAGGCGTACAAGACCAGGCTCCTTTCCGGGCCGGTCACGCGGGCGGCGACGAGACTGAACCGGGGCCTTCGAGGCGAAACCCCAGCCCGACACCGCTAGGGGAGAGTTGCGTGTCGCAACCGACGGCAGAAGCGTTCCTGCGCAATCTCTATCGAATGAAGGAGGACTGCCGCGCCTATTTGGAGGACGCCGAGCAGCGCGGCGATCGCCGGGAGGCCGGCGAGTTCCGGGTGTATCTGGAACGGGTGCAAACGATGATCGAACTGCACAATGGCGACACGGACCACTGAGCATTGCATGGCACACCTGGGGAGGTCCGCTTTGCACCAATAGCGGGCGTCCCGCACGGTTTGGCTCGCCGCTTTTCTGCGCGCTCCCCGCGGCCCCGCTTTCACACTCATCGACTGCCTCGTTCAGGCTGAACGAGTTTAATCGCTTTTCCCGATGCCGTGGCGCGCCTAGGGCCGACTCACACCATATCAGGGAGAGAGATGATGGACGTTGCAAGCACCGGCTGCCCGGTTCACGGCGAAGGCGGGGTCCGCGCGCTGCTGGGCCGCACCAACAAGGACTGGTGGCCCGAGATGCTCGCCACCGAGATCCTCAACCCCAATGGCGCGTCGAACCCGATGGGCGCCGATTTCGATTATGCCGCGGCGTTCAAGCAGCTCGATTACGCCGCGCTCAAGGCCGATCTCACCGCCCTGATGACCGACAGCCAGCCGTGGTGGCCGGCCGATTATGGGCATTACGGCCCCTTCTTCATCCGCATGGCCTGGCACGCGGCCGGCACCTACCGCACCGCCGACGGCCGCGGCGGGGCCAATAGCGGGCAGCAGCGCTTCGCCCCGCTCGATTCCTGGCCCGACAACGGCAATCTCGACAAGGCGCGCCGGCTGCTTTGGCCGATCAAGCAGAAATACGGCAAGCATATCAGCTGGGCCGACCTGTTCATCCTCGCCGGCAACGTGGCCATCGAGTCGATGGGCGGCCCGGTCTTCGGCTTCGGCGGCGGCCGCGCCGACGTGTTCGAGCCGGAGCGCGACATCTATTGGGGCTCCGAGGACAAGTGGGTGAACCAGGGCGTGCAGACCCGCATCGCGCCGGAACATGGGATGAATGAGCTGGAAGGCCCGCTCGCCGCGATCCAGATGGGCCTCATCTATGTCAATCCGGAAGGCCCGGGGGGCAACCCGCATGACGACGAGGGCATGGCCCGCGACATGAAGGAAACCTTCAGGCGCATGGCGATGAATGCCGAGGAAACCGTCGCGCTCACCGCCGGCGGCCACACCTTCGGCAAGGCGCACGGCAATGGCGACCCCTCTCTGCTGGGCGCCGCGCCCGCGGGCGGCGATCTCGTCGCGCAGGGCTTCGGCTGGGTCAGCGGCCATGAGAGCGGCGGCATCGGCGAGCATACCGTGACCAGCGGCATCGAAGGCAGCTGGGTCAACACGCCGCGCGAGTGGAGCGCGAATTATTTCCGCCTGCTGCTCGACTATGAATATGAGCTGGTGAAGTCGCCTGCGGGCGCCAATCAGTGGCAGCCCATCAACCAGAAAGAGGAGGACATGGCGCCGGCGGCCTGGGATCCGAACATCAAGGTCCCGACGATGATGACCACCGCCGACATGGCGCTGAAGCGCGACCCGGAATTCCGCGCGATCAGCGAGCGGTTCCGCAACGACCATGAAGCGTTCAAGGACGCCTTCGCCCGCGCCTGGTTCAAGCTCACCCACCGCGACATGGGCCCCAAGGTCCGCTACCTAGGCCCGGAAGTGCCCGACGAGGACCTGATCTGGCAGGATCCGATCCCCGCCGGCACCATGCCGTCGGACGCCGACGTCGCGGCGGTGAAGGCGAAGATCGCCGACAGCGGGCTCACCGTCAGCCAGCTCATCAAGACCGCCTGGGCCTCGGCCAGCACCTATCGCAAGTCGGACCATCGCGGCGGCGCCAACGGCGCGCGGATCCGCCTCGCGCCGCAGAAGGACTGGGAGGTCAACGAGCCCGCGATGCTGGCCAGGGTGCTCGACACGCTCGACGGCCTGCGCGGCAGCCTGTCGATGGCCGACGCCATCGTCCTCGGCGGCGTGGTCGGGCTCGAGAAAGCGATCAGGGATGCCGGCTTCAGCGTCGCGGTGCCCTTCACCGGCGGCCGCGGCGACGCCACCGACGAGCAGACCGACGCGGAAAGCTTCGCGGTGATGGAGCCCGAGGCGGACGCCTTCCGCAACTATGTCGGCAAGAAGAAGCTGGCGGTGAAGACCGAGGAGATGATGCTCGACCGGGCCTCGCTCCTTGGCCTCTCGGTGCCCGAGATGGTGGTGCTGATCGGCGGCCTGCGCGTGCTCGGCGCCAATCATGGCGAGCGCGGTCATGGCCATTTTACGAAGCGCTCGGGACAGCTGACCAACGACTTCTTCGTCAACCTCTACGACATGACCAATGTCTGGAGGGCGGCCGAGGACGGCAACGACCAGGACTATATCGCGACCGACCGCGCAAGCGGCAACGAAACCTGGCACGCCACCCGCGCCGACCTGATCTTCGGGTCGAACGCTGAGCTGCGCGCGGTCGGTGAGGTCTATGCCGAGCGCGGCCATGAGGAGAAGTTTGTGCGCGACTTCGTCGCGGCCTGGACGAAAGTGATGAACGCCGACCGCTTCGAACTCGCCTGACGCGAAGCGCTCCGCGATCGAAAGCCCTGCCGGTCCCCTGCCGGCGGGGCTTCTTTTTGTCCGGCGACGGCCCGAGTCCCAATATGGCCCTTGATCCAGGTTGATCCTTATGGTGTTTTTCCCGGGTATCGTTTCTCAGGCGGTCCGGTCGGACGAGGCGGGGACTCTCGACGGATAGGGGGGAGCACGAATTGAGCAATGTCCCGCCCGTCAGCGTGGTGATGCCGGTCCGCAATGCCGCGCCCTATCTGGACGAGAGCATCGCCAGCATCCTGGGGCAAAGCTTCACCGATTTCGAATTCGTCATCAGGGACGACGGCTCCACCGACGGCTCGCAGGACATCGTCCGGCGCTGGGCGAGCCGCGACCGGCGGATTCGGGCGTTCGAAGGGGACCGGCTCGGTCTCGTCGAAATCGCGAACTGGGTGGTCCACGAGGCGAGGGCGCCGATCGTCGCGCGCATGGACGCGGACGATATCGCCCATCCCGGGCGGCTGGCGCGGCAGGTGGGCCTGCTCGACCGGGCGGAGACGGTGGTCCTGGCCGGATCCCTGTACGAGACAATCGACTCGCGCGGCGCCCGCATCCTGCCAGTGGCGCGGTGGCGGCTCGGCAGGAAATCCTGCTACGTCCCGTTTCCGCATGCCTCGGCGACGTTCCGCAAGCAGGCCTTCCTGGACGTCGGCGGCTACCGGCCGGACTGCATCTATTGGGAAGACCTCGATCTCTTCCTCCGCATGGGCGAACGCGGCCGGATCGCGGTCGTCGCGGAGCCGCTGCTCGCCTACCGGATTTCGGGCGCCGGCGTGCGAAGGGTTTCGCAAGCCATCGCCTTCGAACGGGCGATCGAGAAGTCGCTCCGCTGCCTTGCCCTGTACAGGGCCGGACGCAGCTACGACCATCTGCTCCCCGGCGCCGGGGTCCCTGCGAAGGTCGATCCCTATGTCTTCGTCGCCAGGGGCAGCGCCTCCCTGTGGGACAAGGCTCCGGTCAGGGAGCTGGAGGGGCTGCGGAAGCGGGCGGCGCTCGGCTTCAACTGGGTGAGCCTGCAATGCCTGGTCTGGGCGGTCTGGGCGCGCGTCCATCCGCCATCGCTGCGCGCCTTGCTGAGGGGCATGCATCGCTGGCGCAACGCCTCGGCGTCGCACGTCGAGGCCGGCAGGGTCTACGAATGGCGGCCCGGTCAGGGGCCCCTCGCCTTGCGCGCCGCCTCCGACCAGGAAGAGCGGGCGCCGTCTCGCGCCCCCGCCCCGCCGGAGCCCGAGCTCAGGGTCGAGCCCGCCGCGGCGATCCCGGCCGCGGCCGAGATTTGACCTTCCCCTGTTCGGCCGGCGCTCTCTACAAGATCCTGCGTTGCTGAAGCTGCGGAGGCCATGACGCCGATCCTCGCCCTCTATCGCACCCTGGACGCGCGGCGGCGGCGGCAGTTCGCGCTGGCGATGCTGCTCATGCTGCTGGGCGCGGTGGCGGAGCTGCTGACCATCGGCGCGGTCCTGCCTTTCCTGGCGCTGATCGCCGCACCCGGCGGGACGTCCGGGTTCGGCGCGTTCACGCGCTGGCTCACCGGGTTCGGCGGCGATCCGGTGCTGCTCGCTTCCCTCATCATCTGTGCGGCCGCGGTGGCGACCGCGGTGCTCCGCACGCTCCTCATCTGGTACATCCAGCGCTTCGTCGCCGCGGTCGGCCACGATCTCGCCGCTGCCATCTTCGCGCGCATGCTGCGCCAGCCCTACGCCGTCTATGTCCGCCGCTCCTCCGGCGAGATCATCGCGGCGCTCGAAAAGGTGCATTCGGTGGTCGCCGACATCCTGCAGCCGGGCCTGCAGGGCGTCACATCGGCCTTCATCGCGCTGGCGATCATGGCGCTCCTGATCGCGATCGCGCCGCTCTCGGCGATGGCTGCGGTGGCGGTCGTGCTCCTCGTCTATCTCGGCATCAGCCTTGCCGCCCGCGGCCGCAGCCGGCGCAATTCGAAAACCCTGTCCGAGGCCTGGGTGACCCGCATCAACGTCGTGCAGGCGGGGCTCGGCGGGATCAGGGACGTGCTGCTCGACCGTTCGCAGCCTTTGTTCGAGCAGAGCTTCCGCCGCGCCGACCTCGCCTGCCGCCGCGCCCATGCGAGCAACAATTTCATCGCCGCGTCGCCGCGCTTCGCGATCGAGGCCGCCGGCATTGCCCTGCTCGCCCTGATCGCCTGGCTGATGAGCCGGCAGCCGGGCGGGGTCGTCGCCGCCATCCCCGTGCTCGGCGCGCTGGCGCTCGGCGCCCAGCGCCTGCTGCCACTGCTCCACCAGGCCTGGGCGGGCTTCAGCCTCAGCGCCGGCGCGCTTCGCCCGCTCGACGACATCCTCACCCTGCTCGCTGCGCCGATCGTCGACGATGCGCCCGGCACGGCCGCCGATCTGCCCTTCGCGCAGTCGATCCGCTTCGAGGACGTCAGCTACCGCCATCCGGAGGGCCGCTTCGGCCTGGAGGCGGTGAGCTTCGCCATTCCCAAAGGCGCGCGTGTCGGCATCGTCGGGCCGACGGGCAGCGGCAAATCGACCCTGCTCGACCTGCTCATGGGCCTGCTCGAGCCCGAGTCCGGGCGGGTGACGATCGACGGCCGCCCGCTCGACCGCACGACCCGCGCCGCCTGGCAGGCACGGCTCGCCCACGTCCCGCAGTCCATCTATCTCGCCGACGACAGCATCGCCGCCAACATCGCCTTCGGCGTCCCGCCCGCCGCGATCGACCAGGCGCGGCTCGAGGCGGTCGCCGCCGCCGCCCAGCTCGACCGCTTCGTCGCCGAGCTGGAGGAAGGCTTCGAGACGAGGATCGGGGAGCGCGGCATCCGCCTGTCGGGCGGCCAGCGCCAGCGCCTCGGCATCGCCCGCGCGCTTTACCGCGGCGCTTCCGTGCTGATCCTCGACGAGGCGACCAGCGCGCTCGACGACGCGGTCGAGGCGGCGGTGATGCGGGCGATCATGGCGCTCTCCGCCGAGATCACGATCGTCATGATCGCCCACCGCGGCTCAACCCTGGAAGGCTGCGACCGGCTGATCCGGCTGGCGGAGGGACGGATCGTCGCGGCCTGACCACTAAGGCAGTCACTCGCCCTCTGCCTGCAGCCGGGCGAGGAAGCTGCCCGCCGGCGCGGGCGCGTCCTTCCAGTCCTTGATCAGCTCGTTCCAGAGGTGGACCGCGACCGTATCCGGCGCGATCATCGCCTCGAGCGACCGTCCCGGATCCCGGATCCAGCCCGCATCCCGGTAATGGACGGGATAGTAACGCGACGGCGGCACGGCCGCCTGCGCCGCGCCGTACCGGCGGGCGAGCGCCGTGAGCGCGCGCGGCCCCGTGCTTCCCCAGGGCATCAGCTCCACCCCTGTCCGCCCGGTGCGCAGCAGGCGCAGCGCGGCGAGCAACCGCTGGTGCAGCGGCAGCCAGGCCGGCACCACCCGCTCCTCGAACAGCGCCAGCAGGTCGTCGAGGATCGGCGAATCGCTGGGCAGCCGCAGCACCCCGTTGCTGATCCGCCGGCCCTCCTCCTCCCAGCCGAACAGATGGTCGGGCGCATCCCGGAGCGGCGCCAGCAGGTAGGAATCCGTGTCCATCCAGATGCCCGCGCCGCGCCGGAGCAATTCGTAGCGGAACCAGTTGGCGAAGATGGCGACGCTGCCGTTCGGATAGCGGAGCATCCGCGCCTCGGGCAGGATCGCGGCGGCGTCGCGCCGCTCCACGCCCTCGGGCACGCCCGCCAGGTCGCCATAGGTGTAGAGCGCGACCTCATGGCCGTGGCGCAAAGCCGCGCGCAGGCAGGCCCGCTCGGTCCGCCCGAGCCGTGCGCCGATCCACAGGGTGACGATCCGCTCGGCCACAGGCCCTCCAGCTCCATTCCGGACCAATCTCTGCCTTGCCTTGTAGGATAATCCCTGCGCTACGCCAGGCATGGCACACCGGCCCTTCACGCGCCGCCAGCAACGCGAGAATGACCGTTTTCTCGAGGCGCTTTGCCGCTGGCGCATCGGCCCGCGCCCCGTCCCGCTCGAAAAGCTCCGCCCCCGGATCATCGCGAAGCTCAACGCCTGGCGGCGGGCGGAATGGCACAGGGAAAGGGGAACGTGGCGATATCCGGACGAAAACGAAGGCGCAGACGGGTAGCGCCTGGCGCGGCGAGATGACCGGGTACGGGATGCCCCGCATCCCGCAGACCGCGCCGGAGGCGCGATCGAGCCGGTCATGGGCGTCGCACGCCGGCCGGCGGCCGCGCACTTATCCACAACAATCTTTCCAGACGCGGGAACGGCTGGCGCGCCCGGACCGTTCTTCCCCTTGTCCAACCGGTCTTCGGACCGGGCGGATTGAAGGCTACGAACTTCGGTTACGAGCCCTCAGGAAGCCCCGCCGGGTCAAACCGGCGGGGTTTACTGCTTCAGGCGCAGGTGGCTTGGCAGCCATAGCGCTACGACGGCTGACGCAGCGCGCAGCGAATGAACGCCGGCCGACGGGAGCAAGTTTCGCCTCTCTGGCTGACGATAATTGCCGACCTCTGCTTCGATAACGATCGGCCAACCGTCGGGCTTTTCGATGAGGATATCGGGGCGGCCACCCTCTGCAATATGCGGCCGACACGCTCCACTCCCGTTGTCCAGCTTGCCCAACCTCTTCAAGCAACTCGCCGAGCGCGATGTCCTTCCCTTGGCGCCTTCGCGCCTTCGCGTGAAACAGAAAAAGGCCGGCGCCTCCGCCCGCACCTTCCGCCTCACTCCCCTATCCGCAGCGATAAACCGTATAGGTATCTCCCGTGCTGAGCCGCGTCACCAGCGCGCTGTCCGGACCGAGATAGTCCCAGCGCATCGAGGAGGTGTTGCCCTGGCCGTCGCGCCGGATGGTGATGACATTGTCCTGCAGCAGCCAGTCGCCGGGGTCGGACCCGAGCAGGAAGCGGCCGCCGGGCTGGAAGGTCAGCTGCGGATCGTTCACGGTCGGGCAGTCCTGGCCCCAGCCGCCGAGCAGCCATTGCTCGGTCACCTGGCCGCCGGCCGGGGCCGGGGCCGGAGCGGGCGTGCCGGGATTGCCCGTGCTGCCGCCTGTCGTCGGCGCGTGTGCCGGGGCGGGGCCGCTGACCGGCCCCACCGGCGGCCGCTGCTCGCGGTCGAACGTGCCGG
>NZ_DASPNF010000015.1:0-63504 GCF_035626655.1 Allosphingosinicella sp. | reverse complement strand
CCTCGAGGCTGATCGAGCCGCCGTAAATCTGGGCGACGTCGCGGACGATGGCGAGGCCGAGGCCGGTTCCGGGCTTGCCGGTGTCGAGCCGGGCGCCGCGGTCGAAAATGTCCTGCCTCTCCTCCTCGGGGATTCCGGGGCCGTCGTCCTCGACCTCGATCTCGACGCATTCGGGCGTGGTCTTGGCGGTGACGAAGACCCGGCCGCCGCCATATTTGGCGGCATTCTCGATCAGGTTGCCGAGCATCTCGTCCAGGTCCTGGCGCTCGACGCGGACCGCCGCCTTGCGGTCGCCTGCCAAGTCGATGGTGACATTGTCGTAGAGGCGCGAGACCGCCCGCTCGACCGCCTCGAGCGAAGGCCGGACCGGGGCGCGCGCCTGGGCGGAGGAGCGGCGGCCGATGGCGCGGGCGCGGGCCAGGTGATGATCGACCTGGCGGCGCATCGTCGTCGCCTCGCGGATCACGGTCGGCCCGAGATCCTCGGCCTTGGCGGTGGCGGCATTGGTGATGACGGTGAGCGGCGTCTTCAGCGCATGGGCGAGGTTGCCGGCATGGCGCCGCGCCTCCTCGGCCTGCACCTCATTATGCTCGAGCAGCTGGTTCAGCTCCTCGACCATCGGCGCGATCTCGCGCGGCAGCCGTTCATCCACCCGCGCCTTATTGCCGGAGCGGATCGCCGCGATCTCGCGCCGCACCTTGCGCAGGGGCCAGAGGCCGTAGACCGCCTGCAGCGCGGCGAGCACGATCAGGCCGAGGCCGAGGATGCCAAAGGAGCGGACCATGGTCCGGCGCAGCACGCCGATCTGCTCGTCGAGCGAATCCCGGCTCTGCGCGACCTGGAAGCGCCAGCGCGTCTGCGAGGCGGGGAGGCGGACGTCGCGCTCGACGATGCGCAGGGTTTCGTCGGGAAATTCGGTGCTGTCATAGGTGTGGATGTTGTTGTCGGTATGGGCAGAGCCGACGCGCAGCTGCCGGTCCCAGAGCGAGCGCGAGGGGAAAGGCTCGGCGCCGGCGCCGGAAACCTGGTAGTAGAGGCCGGAATAGGGCTCGAGGAAGCGCTGGTCGGCGACGGCGTTGCGGGTGAAGAAGACCTCGCCGTCCGGCCCGATCTCGGCCGAGGAGATCATGCCCGTAAGCACATTCTCGAGCTGGGCGTCGAAATTGGTGGTGATCGCCGAGACCAGGAAGCGGTCGAGCGTGTAGCCGCCGAGGCCGAGCAGCAGCACGATCCAGAGCGCGGAGACGCCGATCATGCGCCGGGTCAGCGACCCGGTGTTGCGCTTTCCCGCGCGCCGCCGCCGGAAGCGGGGCCAATTGAGCGTCGGCAGCTTCATCGTTTCACGTCACCCGGGAAAGTGACGGCTCTGTCATGAACCTCGGCTGAGGGTCTAATGCTTCGGCTCTTCGAGGCTGTAGCCGAGGCCGCGGATGGTGGTGATGACGTCGGGGCCCAGCTTCTTGCGGATGCGGGTGACGAAGACTTCGATCGTGTTCGAATCCCGGTCGAAATCCTGGTCGTAAATATGCTCGATCAATTCGGTGCGGCTGACCACCTTGCCCTTGTGGTGCATCAGATAGGAGAGAAGCTTGTATTCCTGCGCGGTCAGCTTCACCGGCTCGCCGTCCAGCGTCACCTTGCCCGAGCGGGTGTCGAGCCGGACGTCGCCGGCGATCAGCTCGGACGAGGCATTGCCGGAGGCGCGGCGGATCAAAGCGCGGAGGCGGGCGATCAGCTCCTCGGTCTGGAAGGGCTTGGCGAGATAATCGTCGGCGCCCGCATCGAGGCCGGCGACCTTGTCGGACCAGCTGTCGCGCGCGGTGAGCACGAGCACGGGGACCTTGATCCCCTCCTTGCGCCAGCGGTCGAGCACGGTGAGGCCGTCCACCTCGGGCAGGCCGAGATCGAGGATGATCGCGTCATAGGTCTCGGTCGAGCCCAGATAATGGCCGTCCTCGCCGTCGGTCGCGAGGTCGATGGCATAGCCCGCGCCTTCCAGGGTGGCGCGCAGCTGGCGGCCCAGATTGGGTTCGTCCTCGACGATCAGGACCCGCATCTTGCTCTTCCTTCCTCAGTCACGCGCGCGGCAAAGGCGCGGATATTGCGACAATTATGAACGGAAATAGCAGCGCGCGGGGGGCCGCGCCAGAGTCCCCTAGCGTCCCGTCCGCGCGATGATGCGGCCGGTGCGGGCGTCGACGTCGATCCAGATCACGTCCGCGCCGCGCATATATTTGAGGCGGTAGACCATCCCGCCGATGATCTCGACGCCGATGAACTGCGCATTGGGCACGGTGATGCTGACGCGTCGGCGGATCTCGGTGAAGGGCAGGGTCTGGCCCTGCTGCGCCGCCCGATAGGCGCCATTCTGCTCATCGCGCTGCAGGCCCCGCTGCCCGGAGGCATGGGCCGGAGCGACGGCGAGGCCGGCGGCGGCAAGCAGAAGCAGAAGACGCATACACTCAAAACTCGGCTAAATTCGGAGACTTGGCAAGCCTGATAGGCCCAAGCCATTGAATAGCCCATGAATGCATTCGTAGGGTTAGCTTAACCTCCGTTCGGCCCGCCGAGGGCGGCAGCGACGAGGGAATGGATCATCCAGGCGCGCACCGCCGCCGCCTCGTCGTCGCCGATCGCGAGCACATCCTTGAAAACAAGCATGGATTCGGTGCCGATCACCAGGGCCAGCGCGCGCGCCAGGCGGGTGAAGTCGGTCGGCGGCAGCGCGTCGCGCACGGGCAGGAGCGCCTGCTCGATCAGGGGCGTGCGCCGGTTCTGGCGGGCGGGAAGCGCGTTCCCCGCCATGTTCTGCTGCAGGCTGTGCACCAGCATGGCGCGAAGGGCCGCCTCATTCTCCGCGATCATGGCGGCGACCGCGGCGTCGGCACGGAGCAGGCGCGCGGCCACGTCGGCGGAGCCGTCGCCGGCGAAGAAGCTCTCGTCCGGCATGGCCACGTCCAGCGCCGCCTCGACCAGAAGCGCCTCGACGCCCGAAAAATAGCGATAGGCGGTGGCGCGGGAGACCAGGGCCTCCTCGGCGACGTCCTCGAGCGTGGGATTGCGTCCCGCCTTCATCAGCCGCGAGGCGGCGCGCAGCAGATCCTTGCGGGTGCGGCTCTTCTGGTTGGGCCGGCCGGCTTTCTCTGCATCGGCCATCAGAGCGGCGCCAGCTGCTGCTGGATCGCGCCGAGGTCCAGCCAGACATTCTCGCGGGAGATGTCGCCCGCATCGCTGAACTCGATGACGTGGAGGAGGCGGAATTCCAGCGGCCGGCCATGGCCCTCGATCCCGAAGGGCCGGCCGACCGCGCGGCCGCGCCAAACACTGTCATCGACCATGAAATTCTCGCCATAGAGCCGCCGCGTCGAGCGCACCTCGCCGTCGGCGAGATCGGCGAACAGGGTTTCGTAGAAATGGCGGACATCGGCATGGCTCCTCGCCGGTCCGGGCGGCCAGCCGACAATGTCATGCTCGACATCCGGGGTCAGCGTGGCGAGCACGCCCTCGACATCGTCGGCCGCCTCAAAGCCGAAATGCTCGTCCAGCTTCGCGTCCATCTGCGCGCGGGTCAGCGCCATCGTTCCACTCCTTGCGAATCGGTCGACGGCTGTAATAATGAGACTCGTGTCTCACGTCAAGAAATCAGTCTCTACGGCGTACGCTTTGCGGGAAGCAGCCTGGGATTGCGAAGCAGGGCGGCCGAGAAGAGCGCCATGACCAAGGCCACCGGCGCCAGCTCCTGGGCGGTCGCGAAGGCCCGGTTCAACGGATTGCTGTACCAGGCCCGCAGCTCCGCCATCTCCGGTCCCCGGAAGTAGGCGTCGATGAAGGCATAGTGCGTCGCGGCCAGGTAGGCCTCCCAGATCAGCACGTAGGCGAGGACGGCGACGAGGCCGATCGCCAGCCCCATGAGAAGCGCCGGCAGGAAGCGGATCACCCCGCCCTTCTCGACGTCACGGTAGCGCTTCACCCCCACGAACATGAAGGTCATCGCCACGACCATGACGAGATAGCCGAACCAGACGGTCTGGAACACGCCGCCCAGATGGAAGGCGATGCCCGAAACGATGACGGCGCCGATGACGCCCGCCGCCAGCAGGCCGTAAACGAGAGCGTATCGCATGCCCTGACTCCCCCTCTTGTGCGGTGGCATCAAAGCATGCGCCGCGCCGCCGCGCCATCGCCCGGAAGGGTGATTTCAGGGAATGATCGCCAGCCAGCGCGCTTTCTCGATCGCGGCGACGCGCTTCTGCACCTCCAGCTTCTCGAACACGCGCGCGAGGTGGGTCTTCACCGTATTGGGCGAGATGCCGAGGGTTCGGGCCAGCTCCTTGTTGGACTGGCCCGAGGCGAGCAGCTCAAGGATCTCGCATTCTCGGTCGGTCAGGCCCAGCGAGCGGATCGCGGCCTGGTTGCGCTCGAAGGTCGCGGCGCGCGGCTGCGGCGTCAGCTTGCGGCCCACCCAGATGCCGAGCGCGATGAAGCCGACCGCGAGGACGGCGATGTAGATTTCCGTCGAATCGATCCGCGTCACATGGCGAAAGCGCAGCCATTCGAGCGCGACCGCCGCGAGTGCCAGCGCGATCGCATAGGGAAGGACGAAGCGGAGCATCGCGGGAAGGCTAGCCGATCCTCCCCGGGACGGGGAGGGGGACCGCGACGCGAAGCGGCGTGGTGGAGGGGGCCCGACGCCCCTTCCCACTCAGGGCCCCCTCCACCATGCTGCGCATGGTCCCCCTCCCCGTGCCGGGGAGGATCAGGCCGCCGCGCTCTGCTCGATGGCCTCGCTCGCCTCCAGCCAGCGCGCCTCGGCGTCGGCCAGGGCCGCGACCACGTCGGCGTGGCGCTTCATCAGGTCGGTCATGGTGAGCGCGGCGTCCCCGGGCGCGGCCGCCGCGGGATCGAACATGGCACGCTCAAGCTCGGTCTTGCGCGCCTCGAGTTTCGCGATGTCCTTCTCAGCCGCCTGCGCCGCCTGCCGAAGGGCGCGGTTCTGCTCGCGGGCCTCGGCGGCTGCGCGGCGCCCGTCCCGGCGATTGCCCCTGGGCGCCTCTTTGGGCGCCGCCGCGTCGCCTTTCAGGACCAGCTCGGTATAATCGTCGAGGCTCCCGGCGAATTCGGTGGCGGTGCCGCCGTCGATCAGGATCAGCCGGTCCGCGGTCAGCTCCAGCATGTGGCGGTCGTGGCTGACCACCACCACCGCGCCCGTATAGTCGTTCAGCGCCTGGACCAAAGCCTCGCGCGCGTCGACGTCGAGATGGTTGGTCGGCTCGTCGAGGATCAGCATGTGCGGCGCGTCGCGGGTGATGAGCGCGAGCGCCAGCCGCGCCCGCTCGCCGCCCGACATCCTGCCGACCTGCATCGTCGCCTTGTCGGCGGAGAAGCCGAAGCGGCCGAGCTGCGCGCGCACCGCGGCCGGCTTCGCGTCCGGCATCAGCCGGCTCATATGCTCGAGCGGCGTTCCCTCATGGTCCAGCTCCTCGACCTGATATTGGGTGAAATAGCCGACGCGCAGCCGCCCCGACGCGGTCATCCCCCCCTCCATCGGCGGCAATTGGGCGGCGAGCAGGCGGGCGAGCGTGGTCTTGCCGTTGCCGTTGCGCCCGAGCAGGGCGATGCGGTCGTCCGGGTCGAGGCGCAGGTTGAGCCGGGAGAGGACGGGCCTGCCCGGCTCGTAGCCGACCGCCGCCATATCGAGCGTGACCAAAGGCGGCTTCAGCTCGGCGGGGCTCGGGAAATCGAAGCTGAGGCTGGGATCGCTGACCGCCTCGGCGACCGGCTGGAGCCTGGCCAGCGCCTTGACCCGGCTCTGTGCCTGCTTCGCCTTCGAGGCCTTGGCCCGCCAGCGGTCGGCGAAGGCCTGCAATTTCTCGCGCTCGGCCAGCTGTTTCGCCCGCAGCGCGCTCTGCTGCGCCTGGCGCTCCGCCTTCTGCCGCTCGAACGCGTCATAGCCGCCGACATAGAGCGTGGTCTTGCCGTCCTGCAGGTGGAGAATGTGGTTGACGACATTGTTGAGCAGGTCGCGCTCGTGGCTGACGATCAGCATGGTCGCCCGGTAGGAGCGCAGGAAATCCTCCAGCCAGAGCGTCGCCTCGAGATCGAGATGGTTGGAGGGCTCGTCGAGCAGCAGCAGGTCGGGCGAGGAGAAGAGCAAGGCGGCGAGCGCCACCCGCATCCGCCAGCCGCCCGAGAAGCTGTCGAGCGGCCGCTGCTGCGCCGCCTCGTCGAAGCCGAGGCCGACGAGGATGCGGGCGGCGCGCGCCGGGGCGGCATGGGCGCCGATCGCGTTGAGGCGCTCGTGGATCTCGCCCAGCCGATGATGGTCCTCGCTGGACTCGGCCTCGTGCAGCAGGGCCGCGCGCTCGGTGTCGGCGGCGAGCACGGTCTCGAACGGCGTCGCCTCGCCCGCCGGCGCTTCCTGCGCGATATAGCCGATGCGGGCGGCGCGCGGCAGCTCGATGCCGCCTTCGTCCGCCTCCAGCTGGCCGGCAACGAGGCGCATCAGGGTGGACTTGCCGGCGCCGTTGCGCCCGACCAGCCCGACGCGGCTGCCGGGCGGCAGCGCCGCGCTCGCGCGGTCGAGGATCGGGCGCCCGCCCAGGCGGACGGTAATGGCGTTGAGCGACAGCATGAGCGGCTCCCTACAGGGGCGCGCTCGGGCTGTCAGGAGGGCTTGTGGTCCTTACCTGCTCGGCTCGTCGGCCGGCTTGTCCGGCGTGGTGCCCTCGGGCGCCTCGTCCGGCTCCGGCTCCGCGGCAGGCTTCTGTCCGTCGGGCGTGTTGGTGGCGGTCCGCTCCGGCTCGTCGGCGGGCGGCTTGCCCTGGTCGGCGCCGGCGGCCGGCGGCGTCGTGGCGGTTCCGCCCTGGGCGAAAAGCGGGGTGGCGAGGAGAGTGGCGGCGAGCAGGCCGGCGAGGATTTTCATGGGAGACTCCAGACATAGCCGGGGCGTGCGACATCGCCCCCCGGCGCGGCTCGTCTTACGCCCGCCCGCGGGACCGCTCAATCGGCGACACCGCGCCCCGGCAACGGCCGGGCGCACTGGCAAAGGCATCCGCCGCTTCCTAGCTAGAGGTCATGGTCTTCGATCTGCGCGGCGCGATGCTGAAGAAGCAGGAGGTTGAATCGGCGCGGCTCGCCGAGTTCGACTGGCGCTGGCGCGCGCGCACGATGCGGCTGCTCGCGGCGCGGCTCGATCCTGCGCTCTCGCCGGACGAGATGGCGGCGGACACCGCCCGCCGCGACGACGAGGCGATCCTCGCCGATCTCGCCGCGCGCTATCGGGAAGCGGATGTGCAGAAGCATTACGACCAATGCCGCGCCGAGGCCCGCCGCGCCCTGATCGAGGAGCTCGGCGACCCGACGCCCCATCGTCTGGCGTGACGCGGCGCGCTTCTCCCTCTATCGGCCTCCGCCATGTCCGCGCCCGTCCTTGCCTATGAGAATCTCGGCCTCGTCCAGGGGGCCGGCTGGCTGTTCCGCGGGCTCGACCTGTTCATCGGGGAGCGCGACCGGCTGGCGCTGATCGGGCGGAACGGGGCCGGCAAGACCACCCTGCTCAAATGTCTCGCCGACCTGATCGAGACGGACGAGGGGCGGCGGACCATCCAGCCGGGAACGAAGGTCGTGCTGCTTGAGCAGGATCCGCCGATCGCGGATTACGCCACGCTGCGCGACTTCGCCCTCGCCGCGCCGGACGCGCCGGCCGCGCACGAGGTGGAGGCGGTGGCCAGCCAGATCGGGCTCGACCTCGACCGGCCGGCAAGCACCGCCTCGGGCGGCGAGCGCCGCCGCGCCGCCATCGCCCGCGCCATCGCCCAGCAGCCGGACGTCCTGCTGCTCGACGAGCCGACCAACCATCTCGACCTCGCCGGCATCGAATGGCTGGAGGACTGGCTCGGGCGTTACACCGGCGCCTTCATCGCGATCAGCCACGACCGCACCTTTCTGACCCGGCTGACCCGCTCCACCTTCTGGCTGGACCGCGGAAAATTGCGGCGCCACGAGGTCGGCTATGGCGGCTTCGAGGCCTGGACCGAGCAGGTCTATGCCGAGGAGGCGCGCAACGCCGAGCGGCTCGACGCCAAATTGAAGCTGGAACTGCACTGGCTGCAGCGCGGCGTCACCGCGCGGCGGCGGCGCAACCAGGGCCGGCTTGCCAAATTGCAGGAAATGCGCGCCGTGCGCGCCGCCATGCTCGGCCCGGCGGGCACGGCGAAGCTCGCGCTCGAGAATGACGAGGTGAAGACGAAGATGGTGATCGAGGCCGACAAGGTCACGAAAAGCTATGGCGCGCGCACCATCATCAGGGACTTCTCGCTCCGCATCCAGCGCGGCGACCGGATCGGCGTGGTCGGCGCCAACGGCACGGGCAAAACCACCCTGCTGCGGCTGCTGACCGGCGAGATCGCGCCGGACGAGGGGGCCGTCACGCGGGCGAAAACGCTGTCGGGCGTGATGATCGACCAGCAGCGCCGGCTGCTCGACCCCGACAAGCGCGTCCGCGACGTGCTCGCCGACGGCGGCGACTGGATCGAGGTGCGCGGGCACAAGAAGCATATCCAGGGCTATCTGAAGGAATTCCTGTTCGAGCCGACCCTGGTCGATGCGAAGATCGGCAGCCTCTCCGGCGGCGAGCGCTCGCGGCTGCTGCTCGCGCGGGAGTTCGCCCGGCGGTCCAACCTGCTGGTGCTGGACGAACCGACCAACGATCTCGACATGGAAACGCTCGACCTGCTGCAGGAGGTGATCGCGGACTATGAGGGTACGGTGCTCATCGTGAGCCACGACCGCGACTTCCTCGACCGCACGGTGACGATCACCCTTGGCCTCGACGGCTCGGGCAGGGTCGACATCGTCGCCGGCGGCTATGAGGACTGGCAGCGGAAGCGCGCCCAACGTGCTCCGGCGAAGGCCGGAGCGTTGCGAGCAAATTCCACAGCGCTCCGGCCTTCGCCGGAGCACAAAGGTGGGGAACGGAAGAAGCTCTCCTACAAGGACCAGCGCGATTACGACCTGCTACCGGCCCGGATCGAGGAGCTGGACGCGGCGATCGCCCGCGACGAGGCCCTGCTCTCCGACCACGACCTCTATCTCCGCGATCCGAAGACCTTCGAGGCGCTGACCGAGGCGATCGCCGCCGCCCGCGCCGAACGCGACGCCGCCGAGCATCGCTGGCTGGAGCTGGCCGAGCAGGCGGAGGCGCTGGCATCCTAGCGCTATCGTGCTCCGGCGAAGGCCGGAGCGTTGGGCGCTTCCGTGACCGATCTCGCAACGCTCCGGCCTTCGCCGGCACACGAGCGTCGCTATGTCGAGGCTGACTTGACCTCTTTCCGCGCCGGGCGCAGCACGTCCCATTCTCTGGAGTGCCTGCCTCAATGAAGAAGCTCGTTCTCAGCGCGGCGGTCGCCGCATCCTTCCTCGCGCCGCTCGCCGCTCCTGCCCTCGCGCAGCGTGCCGGTGACGCGCCCGCCGTCGCCCCGCTCAACTACCAGACGCGAACGCTCCCCAATGGCCTGCGCGTCTATTCCATCCGCAACACGGACACCTCCAACGTCTCGGTGCAGGTCTGGTACGACGTCGGCTCGAAGGACGATCCGCGCGGCCGCTCGGGCTTCGCGCATCTGTTCGAGCATATGATGTTCAAGTCGACGCGGAACCTGGTGCCCGAGCAGTTCGACCGGCTGACCGAGGATGTCGGCGGCTTCAACAACGCCTCCACCAATGACGACTACACCAATTATTACGAGGTCGTGCCGGCCAACCATCTGCAGCGGCTGCTCTGGGCGGAATCGGAGCGGATGGGCTCGCTGGTCGTCGAACCGAGCTTCTTCAACTCCGAGCGCGACGTGGTGAAGGAGGAATTGAGGAGCCGGGTGCTCGCCCAGCCTTACGGCCGGCTCTTCTACCTCTATCTGCCGATGATCTCCTACGACGTGCATCCTTATGCGCGGCCGGGCATCGGCAGCATCGAGGATCTGGACGCGGCGACGATCGAGGACGTCCGCGCCTTCCACGCCACTTATTACCGCCCGGACAATGCGGTTTTGTTCGTCGCCGGCAATTTCGACCAGGCCCAGCTCGACCGCTGGGTCGACCAGTATTTCGGCCCGATCCGGCGCCCGACCACGCCGATCCCGCGCGTCACCGCGGTCGAGCCGCCGCGCACCAGCCCGCGCCATTATACCGTCTACGAGGCGAACACGCCGCTGCCCGCGGTGCTGATCACCTATCCCGCGCCCTCGGTCACCGACCGCGACGCGGCGGCGATGGAGGTGCTGGACGGCATCCTCTCCACCGGCGAGAGCTCGCGCCTGCACCAGAGCCTGGTCTACCGCCAGCAGCTCGCCGCCCAGGCCAGCTCCTTCGTCGACATCAAGCAGGGGCCGGGCCACCTCGCCGTCTATGCCATCCTTTCGCAGGGCAAGAGCGCCGCGGACGGTGAGGCCGCGCTCCGGCGCGAGATCGCCCGCTTCCGCGACGAGCCGGTCGGCGCGGCCGAGCTGGCCGAGGCGAAGAACGAATTGCTGACCGCCGCCCTGCGCGGCCGCGAGACCGCCGAGGGCCAGGCCGACGCCCTGGCCGAGGCGGTGATCGTCGACGGCGACGCCCGCGCCGCGGACCGCCGCCTCGCCGAGATCGCCGCGGTCACGCCCGCGGACATCCAGCGCGTCGCCCGCCGCTGGCTGCGTGACGAGGCGAGCGGCGCGGTGCGCTATCTGCCCGAGGAGGCGCGGAACGGCGCCCGCAGCGACACGATCGCGACCGCGGCCACGGTCGCCGCAGCGCCGCTCGTGGCGCCGGCGAATATCGCCGTCGTCCGGCCCGCGCCCGAGGCCGACCGGGTCGCGCCGCCGCCGCCCGGCCCGGAGACGCTGACGCCGGTGCCGAGGCCCGACGTGCAGCGGCTCGCCAACGGCCTCACCGTGATCACCGTGCGGAACGGCCGGCTGCCGCTCGTCACCGTCGCTCTGGTCTCGACCCGGGGCAGTGCCGCCGATCCGGACAATCGGGCCGGCACGGCCGGGCTCACCGCCGCGGTGATGACCGAGGGCACGCGCACGCGCAGCGCCGAGCAGATCGACCGCGCCGTCGAGGCGCTCGGCGCCTCCCTCTCCAGCGGCGCCGGCTGGGACAGCAGCCAGCTCGGCATCACCGTCAGGACTCCTCAGCTCGACGAGGCGCTCGGCATCATCGCCGACGTCGCCCGCAACCCCGCGCTCGCCCAGGCGGAGATCGACCGGCAGCGGACCACGGCGATCGACGCGGTCTCCGTCTCGATGCGCGATCCGGGGGAGGTCGCCGGCCTTGCCGCGATGCGCGCGCTCTACGGCGACACGCCCTACGGCCACCCCGCGAGCGGCACTGCCGCCTCGCTCCGCGCGATCACCCGGGCCGACGTCCAGGCCACCTGGCGCGAGACCTGGCAGCCGCGGCGCGCGACCCTGATCCTGTCCGGCGACATCACCCCTGCGCAGGCCCGCGCGCTCGCGCAGCGCCACTTCGGCAGCTGGCGCTCGCCGCGGGCCCGGCCGGGCACGCGCTGGCAGGTCGTGAGTCCGCTCCCGCGCGACCAGGTCATCGTCATCGACATGCCGGGCGCCGGCCAGGCGGCGGTCGCCGTCACGCGCAATGCGATCAGCCGGAGCGACCCGAATTTCTACCGGGCCCTCGTCGCCAATGCAGTGCTCGGCGGCGGCTATAGCGCGCGGCTGAACCAGGAGATCCGGATCCGCCGCGGCCTTTCCTACGGCGCCGGCAGCGGCATCGAGGCGCGGCGCTATCCGGGCCCCTTCTCGGCCAATGTCCAGACCCGCAACGACGCCGCCGCCGAGGTGCTCGGCCTCGTGCTCGGCGAGATGCGGCGGCTCGGCGCGGAGCCGATCTCGGTGGCGGAGCTGACCGCGCGGCGCGCCTCGCTGACCGGCGATTTCGGCCGCGACATGGAGACGACCGCGGGCACGGCCGGGGTGATCGCGTCCTATGTGACGCGCGGGATCAGTCCCGACGAGATCGGCCGCTATCTGCCGAGCGTGCTGGCGGTGACGCCCGCCCAGGCGCAGGCGGCCGCGGCGCAGGTGCTGTCGCCGGAGGGCGCGACCGTGGTGATTGTCGGCGAGGCGTCGCAATTCATGGGACGGCTGCGGCGGGAGCATCCGAACGTGGTGGTGATCCCGCTTGCGGAGCTGAACCTGGACCGGCCGGGGCTGCGCTAGCCCCGCCGCGCCCGGGCCAGGCGGGCGCGGATCGCGGCGTCGCTCGGGGCGCCGCGGGCGGCTCGCTCCATCAGCGCCAGGCCCTCGGCGCGGCGGCCGGCCTTGAACAGGAGCCAGCCCAGCGTGTCCGCGGTCGCCGGATTGTCGCGGTCGAGCGTCCAGGCGCGGCGCGCGAGCGGCACGGCGCTGGCGAGGTCGCCGCTCTCCGAATAGGCCCAGGCGAGATTGTTGAGCACGGTCGCGTCATTGTCGCCGAGCCGCGTGCGCAGCTGCTCGTATATGCCGATCGCCTCGTCCCAGTCCTGGTCCTGCATGGCCGCGCTCGCGACCAGGATCAGCCCGGGCACGCTCGACGGATTCTGCTGGATGAAGAGGCTGAGCACGTCGGCCGCCTCCTCCGCCTGGTTGGAGCGCTGCAGCGCGCCGATCAGCCGCAGGGCCACCGCCTCGCTGAACTGGAGATTCGCGGCGCGGCGATACTGGGCGGAGGCGCCGGCGAAGTCGCCGGTCGCGCCGAGCACGTCGCCGACCAGCATGTGCACTTCGGGCGTGCCGGGGCTCTGCTCCTGCATGCGCCGCGCCCGGGTCAGGGCCTCCTCGGTCTGGCCGCGGCCGAGCAGGGCCGAGGCATAGCGGAGCTGGGCGGGGCCATCGTCCGGATTCTGCTCGGCGGCCGCGCGGACGGCGGCGAACTCGCCCTCGCCGAGCGGGTCGAGCGCGGCGAGCGCGCCCGGCTGCGGCTGCGCGGCCCGGGCCAGATAGACGGCGGCCTGGTCCTGATTGCCGGTCCGGTTCAGCGCGCGGCCGATCAGCGACAGGCTGTAGGCGTCGGCGTCGGGCCGGTCCGCGATCGGGCGCAGGGTCGCAACCACCCCGGCGGCGTCGTTCATCCGCCACTGCGCGGCGGCGAGCAGCCGGCGGGCGCGGCGGTTGTTCGGCTGCTGCTGAAGCAATCCGGCGAGGCGCTGCGCCGCCTGCTCCTCATTACCGGTCTGGAAGTCGATCGCGCTGGCCAGCAGCATGCCGGCGGGCGTCTCGTCATAGACCCCGCCGGTGCGGGTCCAGAGCCTCTTGGCCAGCTCGAAATCCCGGGCGCGCGCGGCCAGCACCGCCTGCAGGTAGAAGGCCCGGCTATGGCCGCCGGTCAGGGTGATCACGCGCCTGGTGTCGGCGAGCATGTCGCGCATCCGGCCCATGTCGGCATAGGTGGCGGCGCGCTCCAGCAAGGCGTCGACATTGCCGGGATCGACCTCCAGTGCGCGCGTGAACCAGGGGATGGCGGCGGCGAGGCCGTACTGGCCGCGGCTGAGCTCGCCGCGCAGCGCCAGCGCCCCGGCGTTGCGCGGCCGGGCGGCGACCGCGCGGTCGATCGCCACGAGCGCGCCGGCCAGATCGCCGTTGAAGCGGCGGAAATTGGCGAGATCGGTCCAGACGTCGCTGTCGTTCGGCGCGGCGGCCAGCGCCCGATCGAAGGCGGTGCCGGCATTGGAGCGGTCGCCGAGCGCCATCCAGGCGCGGCCGGTGATCCGCTGCGCATAAGCGAAATGCAGGCGTCCGGCGCGGGCCGCCTCGCGCAGCGCGCCCGGCGCGTCGCCCTGCAGCAGCCGCGCCTCCGCGAGCAGGTGCGAGGTCTCCTCCACGCTCGCGCCGGCCTGGCGCGCGCGCATGATCTCGCCCTCCGCCGCCTGGCCGTCGCCGAGCGCGAGCTGGACGCGGGCCTGCATGATGCGGGCTGGCTTGTTGTTCGGCTCCTGCTGGAGCGCGTTCAGCAGCTCCACGCGCGCGGTGCGGATGTCGCCGCTCTCGAACGCGGCGGCGCCGCGCTCATAGGCCGTGCCCGATTGCCCGCCGCAGGCGGCGAGCGAGAGGGCCAGAGCCAGAAGAGCAGCGCGCTTCATCACGCCTGCAGCCCATATTGCTTGAGCAAATCGTAGAGCGTCGGCCGGCTGATCCCGAGCAATTTGGCGGCGCCCGAGATGTTGCCGTCGGTCTGGGCGAGTGCCTTGCGGATCACCTGCCGGTCGGCGGCCTCGCGCGCGGCCTTGAGGTTGACCGGCAGCGCGTCGGCCTCGGGCGCCGCGAGGTCCAGGTCCTCGGCGGTGACGAGCTTGCCGTCCGCCATGATGACCGCGCGCTTCAGGCGGTTCTCCAGCTCGCGGACATTGCCCGGCCAGGACCAATGCTCGATCGCCGCCAGCGCGCCGGGGGCGAAGCCCTTCACCTGCGGGTTCATCTCGCGGGCGAAGCGCTGCAGGAAATGCTTGGCGAGCAGGGCGGCGTCGCCATGCCGCTCGGCGAGTGACGGAATCCGCACCACGATCTCGGCGAGGCGATAATAGAGATCCTCGCGGAACGTGCCCTCCGCGATCATCCCCTCCAGATTCTGGTGCGTCGCGCAGACGATGCGGGTGTCGACCGGGATCGGCTTGCGCCCGCCGATCCGCTCGATCACCCTTTCCTGCAGGAAGCGCAGCAGCTTCACCTGCAGCGGCAGCGGGATATCGCCGACCTCGTCGAGGAACAGGGTGCCGCCATGGGCGAGCTCGATCTTGCCTTCGGTGGTCTTGATCGCGCCGGTGAACGCGCCCTTCTCATAGCCGAACAGCTCCGCCTCGAGCAGATTTTCGGGGATGGCCGCGCAGTTGATCGCGACGAAGCCGCCCATGCGCCGCCGGCTGGCCTTGTGAACGCCGCGGGCGAGCAATTCCTTGCCGGTGCCCGAGGCGCCGAGCAGCATCACCGAGACGTCCGTATTGGCGACCCGCTCGATCGTGCGCGCGACCCGCGCCATTTCCGGCGCGGCCGTCACCATCGTGCCGAGCACCGTGCGCTCGTCGCCGACCTTCTCCTCGAGGCGCTTGTTCTCGTCCTCCAGCTCGTGCAGCTGGAAGGCGCGGCGCACGATCAGGCCGAGCTGGTCGATGTCGACCGGCTTCTGGTAGAAATCATAGGCGCCCGAGGCGATCGCCCGGAGCGCGCTCTCCCGCGCACCATGGCCCGAGGCGACGATCACCTTGGTCTCGGGCTTCAAGGTCAGGATCGTCTCCAGCGCGGCGAAGCCCTCGGTGACGCCGTCCGGATCGGGCGGCAGGCCGAGATCGAGCGTCACCACGGCGGGCTCCGCCGAGCGCAGCAGGTCGATCGCCGCATTGCGGTCCGAGGCGACCAGCACCTCATAATCGTCATAGGCCCAGCGCAGCTGGCGCTGCAGCCCCTCGTCGTCCTCGACGATCAGCAGGCGGGGTTTGACGGCCTTGAAGTTGGCGGGGGCGTTCATGCGCGTTTCCGTTCGAGCAGAGGATGGGCCCGGCTCTCGGCGCCGGGCAGGAACAGGGTGAAGCGGGTGCCGTTGCCGAGGCGGCTCTCGACCTCGAGCCGGCCGCCCATGGCGGTGATCAGGCTCTTCGCCTCATGGGCGCCGACCCCGAAGCCCTGCTCCTTGGTCGAGGCGAAGGGCTGGAACAGGCGGGTGCGGATGAACTCCGCGGCCATGCCCGCGCCGCGGTCGATGACCTCGATGGCGACGTCGCCGCCGGATTCGTTGGCGCGGAGGACGACCGGGATGCCGGGGTCGGAAGCGTCGATTGCATTCTGGACGAGGTGCGAGAGCGCCTGCTCCAGCGCGGCCGGATCGGCCATGGCGAGGAGGCCCGCCTCGGCGAAGGCGCGGACCGGATGCTGGCGCTGCCTGGCGGCGGCGATGGCGTCGAGGATCGGCTGCACCTCGACCGCGCGCGGCGGATCGGCTTCCCGTGCCGCGCCGGGCGAGAGGCGGGCGAGCAGGTCGTTCATCTTGCGCACCGAGCTCTGCAGGGTGGCGATCATGTCGGCGCGGAATTCGGGATTGTCCGCGTGGCGCTCGGCATTGCGCGTGACCAGCGAGAGCTGGCTCACCAGGTTCTTGATGTCGTGGAGGATGAAGGCAAAGCGCCGGTTGAACTCGTCGAAGCGCTGGGCGTCGGCGAGGGCCTGCAGGCTGCGCGCCTCGGCGATGTAGGAGGCCGCCTGGATGCCGGCGGTCCGGAACAGGTCGAAATCCTCCCAGTCGAGCCGCCGGCGGAGCGCCGGATGCTCGAGGATGACGAGGCCGGCGAGGCGGCCCTCGTGCGACAGCGGGATGCCCGCCCAGGCGCTGTCCATCCGGGCGAGCCAGGCCGGGACTGCGACCGTCTCCCCGCCCTCGACCAGCTGCCCGTCGCGGATCGCGGCGAAATCGACGACATAGCCGCCCTGCTCGACCAGGCAGAGCAGGGCTTCCGCGCCGTCGCCCGCGCTCGCCGGCAGCGTGCCGCTCCAGTTCCAGTGGCCGGCGGGCGACAGCCGGCGATGCTCGTCGACGAGCAGCAGCAGGCCGCCCGGGGCGCCGCCGATATCGGCGAGCGCCTTCACCACGCGCTCCTCCAGCATCGCCCCGCCCTCGGTGCCGCGGCCCACCGTGTCGGTGAAGCGCAGCCATTCCTGGCGATAATCGTAGCGATGCTCGAACAGATGCTTGGCGAGCGTGACCCGGAGCCAGGCGCGCAGCTTGGCGGACGGCAGGATGAGCAGGGCCAGCAGGGTCATGCCGAGCACGACCGCCACCTGCCCGATCCGCGCCCAGTCCCCGCCGACGATCTCGATCGCCCGGGCGGCGAGCATCATCGTCACGATATAGCCGAGGATCGCGATCACCGAGATGGACTGGAAGGTGGCGACCCGCGAGATCTGGATACGCCAGACGACGTTCCTGAGGCCGAGCGCGAAGAGCGGCGCGATCAGGGCAAGCACCACGCCGCGCGCCGCGAACAATTCGTTCGCCGGCGCCCGCGAAAAATAGTCGACCGTGTAGAGATGCAGGTCGATCGCCCACATCACCGCCAGCGCCAGCATCGGGAAGCGCAGCGCCGAGCGGCTGTCCGGCGCGGCGAGGCCGTAAATATTGTGGACGAGAATCAGCGACCCCGCGGCGATGGTGAGGCCGATGATCTGGCTGGTCGTGGCCAGAGCCTCGAGCACGACGGGCGCGTGATCGAATTTCGGCATAACGCCGCCGATCACGATCTGCAGGCCGATCACCGCGGCGACCGCGGCGAACACGCCCTTCAGCGCCTTCTTGCCCTGATCGCCGCCGGCGCTCGCCATCAGGCCGTACATGAAGGCGAGGAAGGCGAGGTTGCGCCCGCTCTCGGCGAGCTGCGCCATCAACGTATAGGGGCCGACCAGGGCGAGGAAGATCGTCCAGACCGACATGGCTGCGAAGGCGGCGAGCAGGGGCCGGTTGCGCGGATCACCGTTCCAGCGGCGCAGCTGGAACACGGCGAGCGCGCCATAGAGCGCCGCCGCCACGACATGAGCCCAGAGGATGACGAAGGCGGTCATCGCGCGCCCGCCCCTTCCGGCCAGAGCACGACCCGCGCCGTCTGGAGGAGGATCAGCACGTCGAGGAAGGGCGAATAATTCTTGGCGTAATAGAGGTCGAATTCGAGCTTCTCGCGCGCATCCTCGATCGACGCGCCATAGGGATAGTTGATCTGCGCCCAGCCGGTGATCCCCGGCTTCACCACGTGCCGCTCGGCATAATAA
This sequence comes from Allosphingosinicella sp., assembly GCF_035626655.1. Classification (GTDB taxonomy): domain Bacteria; phylum Pseudomonadota; class Alphaproteobacteria; order Sphingomonadales; family Sphingomonadaceae; genus Allosphingosinicella. The sequence continues at coordinate 45,730 of NZ_DASPNF010000015.1, read as the reverse complement.
GGCAGGCGCGCCTCGAGGTCGGCGACGAACTGGGGCCGCTCGGGGCGCGGGCCGACGAAGCTCATCTCGCCCTTCAGCACCGACCAGGCCTGGGGCAGCTCGTCGATCCTGGTCTTGCGGATGAAGCGGCCGACGCGGGTGACGCGCGGATCGTCCTTCTGCGCCCAGACCGCCTTGCCGCCGATCTCCGCATCCTCGCGCATCGAGCGCAATTTGATGACGTCGAACAGCTGGCCGTAGAGGCCGACGCGCCGCTGCCGGTAGAAGGCCGGACCCCGGCTCTCCAGCTTCACGATCGCGGCGGTGACGAGGATCACCGGCCCGAAGATCACGAGCAGCAGCGAGCTCACCAGGATGTCGAAGCCGCGCTTCGCCGCGCTCGACAGCCGCCGGCCGGCAGAGAAGCCGTCGGAGAAGATCAGCCAGGAGGGGTTGAGGCTGTCGAGATCGACGCGCCCCGTCTCGCGCTCCAGGAAGGAGGAGAAATCGTGGATCGAGACGCCGGTCGTCTTGATCCGGAGCAGATCGTTCAGCGGCAGCGCGTTGCGCCTCTCCTCGAGCGCCAGCACGACCTCGCTGGCGTTCAGCGCGAGCAGATGATCGGGCAGGCTCTGGATGTCGTCGCGGTTGACCGACTCCTTCACCGCCGAGGCGCCGTCGTTCATGCCGACGAAGCCGACCACCTGGAAGGCGGCGCCGCGCGAGGCGGCGAGCGCCTCGATCCGCGCCGCCCGGGCGCCGACGCCGAGCACGAGCACGCGCCGCTTCAGCCGCTCGCCGCCGAGCGTCTCCTTGAGCAGGATGCGCGCGACGACCAGAGCGAACAGGCCGAGCCACATCGCGTAGAACAGGCTGGACCGCCAGAAGCTGACCGGCGGGAACAGGAAGAAGATCAGGGAGAGCGCAAGGATGCCGAGCGCGACCGCGACCAGCAGCCGGGCGATGGCGAAGCGCAGCGACTGCAGCGCCGCGACCGAATAGACGCCGACCCCGACCATCGCGACCTGCAGCGTGGCGGCGAAGGCGAGCAGGTTCGGCAGCCGGTTGACGTCGGGATCGACCGAACCGCCCAATTGCCAGAGCCGGAGCGACCAGCCGGCCTCCGCCGCGCCGATCAGGAGGAGGAAGTCGATCGCCCCCAGGAGCAGCACCGCATAGGGCACATAATGTTTGAACAGCCGGATCACCCGCGCACGCCCCCACAGAGGGGCGACGCGAGGGGCGCCGTCAGGTCATGTGTAAGCTGCTCCGACACGGGGCGCAGTGTCGGATAAATTGACAAAGTTTCGGTAAAGACGGGGTGACCGCAGGCGCGGGCTACGTCCGCAACGGGTGGAAAGCGGACGTTGTCCGTGCTTAGCTCGGCTGGTGCCAATCATCTTTCTTCTCGCCTTGGCCCAGATGACGCCGCCTGCCGAGCCGTTAGCGGGCCAGCTTCGAGCGGCAATCTGGGACGATCTGACGCTCAACGGAATGATTGGAAACGGCAACGAGATCGCCGGACTGTGGATGAACTTCGGGCGTGCAGCCGAGGCGCCGCTGCTTCACATTCTTGACCTGGTCTGTCGAGGTAACGCAAGCAGTCAACGTTGCCGATTTGACCTGCTGCGTGACGGCGGGACCATCATGGTTGACGGTCGTCAGGTTCCGGATCGTATACGGTGCAGGGCAACGATCCGGCGATCCGCAGAGGACCAAACTGACTGGGATATTCCGCACCTGCCGCCCGGTCCACGCGGGGGCCATAGCCGCACGACACTACGGTGTAGGTAGGCAGCCGCTGGCTGACACACGCTCGCGTGAACGTCCGCATTGGGTCGGATGCTGCCGGTCCGCTATTGGTGGAAAGCGGTCGTTCCTGAAGTATGCTGCCTCGATGCCAGAAGCACCTCGCCCGCATTATGAGATAGAGCGTCTCGATGAGAGCCATGGTCACTGCGATTGCTGTGGCCGGACAAGCCGATCCGTTTGGGGCTTAGTCTACGCAGATGGAAGCGCATACGCCGCATACTGGATGCACTGGACAGAGGGACATCTGGCCGACACGGGAGCCAATCTCGACCTAGTTTTGGGGCGATGGGGGGATGGCACCGGCCCTGAAGATCGGGTCGCCATTTCCCTCGTTCACCAGCAGCAGCCGGATGGAAGCCCGTCGTTGATGGTCATCGATGCGAACGACCGGCCCGTATCAAGCGGCGGCCTCGCGTCTACGGGCCTGCGCCGGGACGAGGTCATCGGCACGCCGTTGGCACAGCAGGTGTTCTCCCTGACCGATGCAATATACGTGCAGGACGGCCGCTTCTTCTGACGCCTCGAACGTCCGCAATGGGTCGATAGCTGCCCGTCCGCTATGGGTGGAAAGCGGACGTCGCACCGTCACCGACGCCGAGACCCGACGATTCGCAGGATTGCGCTGGTCGCAAAGAGGATGAGCGGCATTCCAATAAAAACGACGATCCCGGCCGCGCTCGCGAAACTATCGCAGGGCGTCGGACCGTCGACGAAAGCGAACATGTCGCCCGAGCTGAGCGCAGGCAGTTCGTCGGGATAGCCGAGCAGCGGACATGCGCCTTTAAAGATTCTGTCAGCCTTGGGGACTGTCGACAGGATGACCACAGTAACCGCAAATGTGAGGATCGAGAGAGCCAGGACAATGTTGGCGCTCCTGATCCGCAAGACCTCCCCCCTGCCGAGCGCCGCCGCGAGCAACCAGTAGGCGGCAATGATCAGTGCGATGACGGGGTAGGCGCGCACGATCCCCTGTCGAAGGTTCGAGACGAGCCGAGCTTCAGTCTCCTGGTCAACATTATAGACCGTCGCCGCTGTGTAAGGGACCAACAGGAAATGCACACAGGCCAGCGCAGCTATCGGCACCAGCGTGATGCCCAACCCGAAAGCCGCGCCTTTGAAGCGTTGAAGCATAGGCATTGGCGCAAGCTAGCATCCGCTCGAATGACCGCAATGGGTCGAGAGCTGACAGGCCGCTACGGGTGGATAGCAGACACGGCGACTTCGAGGCATAGTGCCTCCATATCGTCGGGGAGGCGGAGATCAGCGGCAGGGGAACGAAGCTCGCGGTTCTGCTCGGCGTGATCGCCGTGTTGCTCGTCCTGCCCATCGGCTTTCTACTCTGGATGACATCCGTCCCCGGCAGTTCCTGGACCGGGCCGCTGCCGGCGCTAGATGCGGCGCAGGTGCAGAGCGCCGCGCGGCTGCGTGAGGACGTCATCGCCATCGCCTCCGAGCCACACAATGTTGCGCATCCGGCGGCGCTGGAACGGGCCGCAACGCATCTCGAAGGTCGGCTGAGGGCGCTTGGCTATCCGGTCCTGAGTCAGCCCTTCCAGGCCAGGGGCCGGCAGGTTCGCAACATTGAAGCGGTCGTGGAACCGGCGGCCGCGAATGCGGAAACGCTCGTCGTGGGGGCCCATTATGACAGTTATGGCGAGTCCCCGGGCGCGAACGACAATGGCTCGGGCGCGGCGGCGTTGCTGGAGCTGGCCCGGTTGCTTGCCGACCTCAGGGGCCGCGCAGCCATCCGCGTCAGGTTTGTCCTTTTCGTCAACGAGGAGCCGCCATTCTTCAAGACCGAGCAGATGGGGAGCCTTGTCTATGCCCGGCGCCTGAGTCGGTCGGGCGAAAATGTGACAGGAATGCTCTCGCTCGAAACACTCGGCTATTACAGCGATGCTCCGGGTAGCCAGCATTACCCCTTTCCGCTGAACCTGCGCTATCCCGACACCGGCAACTTCGTGGCGTTCGCTGGCACTCTTTCGTCGCGTGGCTTCGTGCGGCGGACGGTAGGGGAGTTCCGAATGGTCGCGCCTTTTCCGAGCGAGGGCGGTGCCGCACCCGGCTTCCTTCAGGGCATCGACTGGTCGGACCATTGGGCCTTCGGACAGGTCGGTATCCCGGCGGCGATGGTCACCGACACGGCCCCGTTCCGTTACCCCTATTATCATGGTGTCGCCGACACGCCCGACAAGCTTGACTATCCCCGCCTCAGCCGCGTCGTCCACGGCCTGGCGCTGTTGATCCGGCGGCGGGCCACGCACTGATCCTCATGCAGGGCCCGCTGAGACAGCCAACGTCCTGTCGGAGGCTGAACGTCCGCAATGGGTCGAAAGCGGCCGGACAGGTGAGGGTGGAAGGCGGGCGTCCCGTCATGAACCAGACGATGGGTCAACTCCGAAGGCCCCGCATATCTGCTCTTCGGAAACGCCCTCTTGGCGCGCCCCAGTGAACGATCAACTCCGCGCCGAACCAATCCATCGGCTGATCGGGGATCAGCAGCGCAGTCAGAAGGCGGGGGATGCCTTCTCGCTCAACTGGCTGCGAAGTGATCCTCTGCCACAAGTTCTTTAGCCTATCGTCGGAATCCAGCACGTTTCCTTCATCGATCAAGGCCAGCAAGGCGCGATCCGAAGCCGCCAGGTCGATGTGGTCGCATATCGCCCGAGCAACGGCATGGTAGTTCGGCGCAATCTGCTCGCTGTCGATCAGGCCTACGATCACATCTGCGTCAGGGACCCGACCCATGGCCGCAGGTTACACTTAGTGCGAACGTCCGCAATGGGTCGATAGCGGACGTCGGGGGGAAGGTCGACCCCGGATCAGGTCCGGGGTGCCGGGCTGAAGTGTTGCGCAAATTGAATCGGGTTGGAAAATTCCACACTTTTCGGGGCCGATTCCACACCCGAAAAGGCGTCAATCCACATCATCCAAGAACGAGTTAAGCCCGCGCCCAATCGCTTCCTCGTCACCCCACCGCAGGCTGGGGGCCAAGCGGGCCCTGAACGGCAGCGCGGATGGAAACGCAGTCTGGATCCCAGCCTTCGCTGGGATGACGGACAAGCGGCGAGGCCGAGCTTTCAGGCACCGCACGGGCTTGCAAAGTAGGATTTGAGGGTATTTCTGGCCCGTTCCTTCGCGAAAGGAACGCCATGGCCCGCAAGCCATCCCCTGCGCCGAAACGCGCCTATGTCCGCGTCACCAGCTGGCGGCGGCGGCGGTTCCTTGCGTTGCTGGAGGAGACCGGGACGGTGAAGGTGGCGGCCGAGCTGGCGGGGCTGGGGATCGGGGCGATCTACCGGCTCCGGAAGCTGGAGCCGGGGTTTCGGGAACGGATGGAGGCGGCGATCTCGATCGGGTCGAAGCGGCTGGCGGAGTGGGGCTCCCCCGACTCCCCCACCCCTGACCCTTCCCCTGAAGGGGAGGGGGACTATGCCGGCCTCGTCCCGCGCCGCGGGCAGGGCGGGCGGGTGCGGCTGGTGTCGCCGGGGCAGCGCTGGTGGGAGCCGCGGCACGACGAGATTTTCCTGCTGGCCTTGCGCGGGACGGGCAATGTCGAGGCCTCGGCGCGGGCGGCCGGGTTCACGGCGCGGACCGCGCACAACCAGATGAAGAAGCGGCCCGGTTTCGCAAAGGATTGCGAGCGGGCGATCGCGGAGGCGCGGCCGCGGCTGGAGGATCTGCTTGCGCTGCAGAGCGTGCGCTGGAGCCGGGCGGCCTATGACGAGGCGTTCGAGGGCGAGCCGCTGGACGAGCGGGACGTGGACCGCGCGCTCCGGACCCTGGAATATTGGGAGCGCGAGAAGCGCAGGCGCGACGCCCGGGGGTGACGGCCTCCGCTTGACGACTCCGGAGCGGTCATCGACAAAGCGGCATGGCCGTTCAAATCCCCTGCCTCAGCTGCCGCAGCGCCACGCCCGCCGGCGAGGACTCGGCCGCCCTGTCATGCCCCGGTTGCGGGGTAGCCCTGCCGCCGCCGGCGCGGGCCGCCTGGTTCATGCTGCGCGGCGAGGCGCGATACGGGCCCTATACGCTCGCCCAGCTCGGCGCCTGGATCGCCGAGGGCCGGATCCTGCCGGCGGACCATGTCTGGCACCAGGGCGCGGCGGTGCGGCTGGAGGTGGCGCGGCTGCCGCCGTTCGGCGAGAGGGCGCCCGCGGGCGGGGACATTCCGCCGCTGGCCGAGGACCTGCCGACGCCGGAGGGCGCGGCGGTCGAGCCGGCGCCGGAGGTCGCGGCCGAAGCCGCCGAAGCCGGGCCCGCCCCCGCTGAAGCCGAGGCGAGCGAGCCCGCGTCAGTCGAGCCGGAACCGGAGGTCGCGGCCGAGCCCGAGCCCGCGCCGGCCGAAGCCGCCGAAGCCGCCGAAGCTGAGTCTGCCCCCGCAGAAGCGGAGGCGCCGGAACCCGCGTCGAACGAGGCTGCGCCCGAGCCTGAGCCCGTCGAAGCCGCAGCGCCCGCCGAGCCTGAAGCGACCGAGTCCGCCTCTCCCGAGCCCGAGGCGGTCGAGACCGCGGTCGCGCCGACGCCCCGCCTGACCGTCTACATCCCCTGCCTCACCTGCCGCACCACCACGGCCGTCGCCGGGGAGGCGGAAGCCGTGTCCTGCCACAGCTGCGGGACGGCGCTGCCGCCGCCGGCGCGGCCCGCCTGGTTCATGCTCCGGGACGCGACGCAATACGGGCCGTACACGACCGGGCAGCTGGCGGGCTTCGTCGCCGAGGGCCGGGTGCGGCGGGAGGACAGCGTCTGGCACGAGGGCGCGGCGGTGCGGCTGGAGGTGGGCCTGCTGCCGCCGTTCGGCGAGAAAGAGGACGAGCCGGCGCCCGGGCCGGAAGCCGAGGAACCGGCTGAGCCCGACGATCTCGCCGCGCTGGCGCCGGACCCTGGCGAGGGGGATTGGGACAGCCTCGAGATCCAGCCCGGCGAGACGGAAGTGGGGAACTGGATCGTCGGCCTGGTGACCGACTGGCAGGACGTCGCCGGCTCGCTGATCGTCACCGACAAGAGGGTGCTGTTCAAGCCGAAGATCGCCGGCGTCCACCTCGGAGACATCCTGGTCAGCCAGACCAGGGAGTTCAAGGACGCGAACAACCTGATCCTGTTCAGGGACGAGATCGTCTCGGTGCACAGCAAGCGCAAGGTGCTCAACACCTATATCTATGTCGAGACGGCCTATGGCGACACGATCGCCTTCAACCGCGGCATCAGCAAGGTCGAGCCGGTCGTGGCGGCGCTCCAGCCGGGCGGCTAAAGCAGCCAGAGCCAGAGCAGCAGTCCCGCGGCGGCCAGCCACAAGGCGACGATCACCGCCGCCGCGGCCCGGCTGCGGGGCCGCTCGCGCGCCGCCGCCTGTTCGCGAAACCCGGCCATCAGCCCGGCCGGCACGGCGCGCACCGCCAGCCAGATCCCGGCCGGGACGATCAGCAGGTCGTCGAGATAGCCGAGCAGGGGGATGAAGTCCGGGATCAGGTCGATCGGGCTCAGCGCATAAGCGGCGGTGAAGCCCGCCAATGCCCGGGCATGCCAAGGGGTGCGCGGATCGCGCGCGGCGAGCCAGAGCGCGACAACGTCGCGCTTCAGGCGTCCGGCCCAGGCTTTGAGAGCGGAGAACATGGTCCCGCAGCATAGCAGACCGGCTCTGCAGCGGTACCATTTCGACCTCTTGAACCCGGCTTTTCCCTTCCTAATTCTGTGGCGCCGGGCGCCATCCGGGCCCGGCTGGGAAAGAGGGCGCCGGCTCTCAAGCCCCGGCGCATCTCATGCCCGAATTGCTTCAACATGGAGGATTTGGAGATGAGAAACGACTTCGACCTGACGCCCTACCGGCGTTCCACCGTCGGCTTCGACCGGCTGTTCGACCTGCTCGAAAGCGGCCTTCGCAGCGAGACTGCGGACGGCTATCCGCCCTTCGACCTCGAGAAGGACGGCGACGAACGCTACCGCATCACCCTCGCCGTCGCCGGCTTCCGCCGCGACGAGATCGAGATCACGGCGCAGCAGAACCAGCTGGTCATCGCCGGCCGCAAGACGGAGGAAGAGCGCGAGGATGGCCCGCGCTTCCTGCACCGCGGCATCGCCGCGCGGGCGTTCGAGCGGCGCTTCCAGCTCGCGGACTTCGTCCAGGTGCGCTCCGCCGAGCTCGCGGACGGACTGCTCACCGTCACCCTCGAGCGCGAGATTCCCGACGAGATGAAGCCGCGGAAGATCGAGATCGGTTCCGGCGGCGCACCGCAGCTGGACGCTCCGGAGAAGCCGCGCCTCGCGGCCTGACCGCCCACGCGCCGGGATGCGACGCCCGCCGCTCCGGCGTTCCGGCGCTCCCTTGCCCGAAGCCGGCGGTGGCGGGCCGCCGGCCTGTACGAGGAGTAACGAAGATGATCCTGTATCTGACCGCCCTTGCCGCGATCGGAGCGGCGCCCGCGCCGGTCCCGAGCACCGGCACGTCGCCGGCGACCCCGGCGCCGGCCGTGGCGCCGGCAGCGCCCTCGAAGCCGGCCGACCTGGCCGTGCTGCCCGGCAAAAAGGCCCCGCTTCCCGCCGGGACTCTCGTCCCGAAGCCGAAGGAGAAGCCGGCAAAGGAAGACAAGCCGCTCGTGGAGGCATGATGTCTGCGCGCTGGCTTGACTATCTGCGGCGGGAGCATGCGCGCCTCGATGCCGCTGTTGCGGACGCACGGCGCCGGCCCGAGCCGGACGAGCTGGAGATCGCACGGCTCAGGGCGCTGAGGCTGGCCGTGCGCGAGCAGCTCGCGGACTGGGAAAGGCTGAGCAAGGCAGCGGCCGCCGCCTGACCCCGGTGCGGACCGGCCGGACGGCCGGCCCGCACCCCTGCGCCTCCCGCCGGAGGCCATTTTCCCTTCGGCCGGCGAAGTATTGATTCCGCCGGATCGGACCAGGGCCGGGATTCTTTCCACAAAAAAGATACTTGCTTGCGGTGCGAAAATCGAAACTATGCCGCCACCAATATTCTTTGGGGGGAAATCGTGAGAAGATACATGACCGGCGCGGCCATTGCCGCGCTCATTGCCACGCCTTTGTCCGCGCAGCCCGCGCCTGTCGAGACCGCCGCCGTGCAGGCGCCGGTGGCGGCGGCGCCGTCGGCCGGGCTACTGACCCTGACCGCCGGCACGCCGATCACGCTCGCCGTCGCCCAGGAGGTGAACAGCAGCACGCACCGGGCGGGGGACACCTTCCCGCTGACCGTGCTGAACGACGTGCGCGTCGGCGACACGATCGTCATTCCGCGCGGCACGCCGGCGCGGGGCGAGATCACCTGGCGCACCGGCAAGGGCGCCTTCGGCAAGTCCGGCAAGCTCGAATTCTCGCTGCGCTACATCGAGCTTGGCGGCCAGCGCATCCCCGTCACCGGCGACTATCGCCAAGAGGGCGAGGGCAATACGATCGCGACCGGCGTCGGGATCATCGCCGTCGGCGTCTTCGCCGGCTTCATCACCGGCAAGCGCGCGCGCCTGCCCATGGGCCGCGAACTGATGTCGCAGCTCGCCCAGCCGGTGCCGTTCGGCGCCGACGGCCGCCTCGCCGCCTCCTATGACGCGGCGGCGGCGATGGCTGCGGCCGAGGCCAACTCGCCGGTCGCGCAGTGCCGCAACCAGGCGGCGGCGATGACCAACCAGCGCGAGCGCGAGCGGGCGCTCCGCGGCTGCTTCCGCGAGCGGATGGAGTAATCCTCGTGGGGACGGCGGGAACTGTCCCGCCGTCCCCCTCGAACCCGCTTGTTTCGACTGCGGAACAGGGGGATAAGCAGCGGATGTTGTGCGCGTGCCGTCCGACGGAGGACCGCCATGAAGCCGCTCAGAAGCACCAGCCGCCGTTCCTTTCTGCTGCGCGTGGGCGCGACCGCCACGGCCGGCGCCGCGCTCGCCCTGGTCGGCGGGTCGGAACTCAGGGCGCAGAATTACAGCGGCGTGACCGATTGCGACACGGGTAATGGCTCTGACCGGCCGGGCTATGGCCGCGGCAATCGCAACGCTGTCACGGATCGCGACACCGGCCCCTCCGGCGACCCGCGCTGCCGCGGCCGCGGCACGAGTGGCGCAACCGGCGGCGGCCACTATAATCCCAACGTGCAGCCCGAGACGCGCTGCTCGGACCGGGACTATGGCCAGAATGGCGATCCGGGCGGGCGGGGACGCGCCTGCCGTGGCCTGGACCCCAACGGCTATGCGCCGCGCACGTCAGGATGCACCGACAGCGACACCGGCCAGGGCTCGGATTCGATCGGCAACGGCCGCCGCTGCACGCCGCGCTAAAAGCGCTCCACGATCCTGCCGCAGCCCGTGCCGGGCTCGACGTCCAGACGGGTGTGCATATGTCCGGTCACATAGCCCCATTGCGGGCGCAAGCCGTCGCGGCAGCGCAACTCGATCGTGCCCTCGATGCGCGGAATGGCAAAGAAGTAGCCACCGGGCAGATCGAGCAGCGCCTGTGTCCGGCCGTCACTGGTGACGATGGCAGCGGAGAGGACCTGCCCCTTCCGGTCGACCACGACCGCCGACCCCATGAGCGAGACATAGAAAAAGCCGACCAGAATGACCAGGCCGGCGCCACCCGCCGCCCAACCGAGCCGCCTGGCCCGGACCGACATCAGGCATCGGTCTCCGCCGCCCGCTGGAACAGGCCGGCGGCGAGCAGCCAGGGCATGGCGAAGGCGATGGTGAGGAACAATTCCAGCGGCCTGCCGAGCGCGGCGACGAAGACGGCGACCGCGATCAGCAGCTGCGCGATCGCGGCGGCGGCCATGGCCAGCATCATGCCCCGCGGCCGGAAGCGCGCGGCGACCGCCCCAGCCAGCGCCACGAGCAGGACGCCCGCGAACATCAGATTGGCGGGATTGTGCGGCTCGCCGATGAAGCCGACGGCGAGGTTCACCCAGATCAGCAGGAAGGCGGTGAAGGCGGCGAGCGCGGCACCGAGCCGGTAGCAGGCGTTGCCGCTGCGCCGGACGGCGAACTCCAGCGCGCCGCCGAGCCCGCCGATCAGCAGCGCGGCGACCGCGAAGTCGAGCGGCCCCCAGCGCACCTCGTCGGTGAACTGCATGGCGACGAGCGGCGTCGCCAGCAGCGCCGTGGCCAGGCCCCAGCCCGCAACCCGCCAGAAATTGAAGCTCCGTCCGCCCGTCATCTGCCCCGCCATCATCCTGTCCCCGCATGTATTGTTCGAGAGGCTCGCCTTTCGCACTGGCGCTTGCAGCGCTGATCCGGGGGATAAGGAGATTTCGTGCAGACGACCCTCCCCGTGCGATTGCGCTGGTGTAGGCTAGCGGGAAACGGCAGGAGATGCCGGACCGGAGCGAGGTGAGAATTGGACATGATACAGCTCAGTCTCCTGGCCGTGGCGGTGGCCGCGCAGAATCCAGCGTCGGGAACGGCGGGAGAGCAGTGGATCGAGCTGACCCGGCCGGAAGGACGGGTCGTCTTTATCGACGTGGGCAGCATCCATGTCGTCCGCGGCACCATCCGGTCCGTCCGGACCCGGGTGGTGACCGACGAGCCCGACAGCACGGGCCGCGCCCGGACCGAATATGTGCAGGACGTCGATTGCGAGACCCGAGCCATGGCCTTGACCGGCTTTGCGACCTATCGCAGCGACGGCTCGCTCATCAATCAGGGCAGCGCGCCCGCCGACGTGCGGCAGTGGACCCGGTTCAGTCCCGGCTCGCAGGGCGCCGTCACGGTGGACCGCGTCTGCCGTTAAGGCCGACGTCAGTCCTTCTTCCGGCCGATGTCGACGCCGGCGATCTTGCGGCCGGCTGCGCTGTCCTCGATCAGGGTGGCGAGGCGGCGGGCGCGGGTCTCGGGCCGTTTCGCGCTGGTGATCCAGTGGAGGCAGAGCTTGCGATAGCCGGGCGGGCGCCGTTCCCAGTCCGCCAGGCCTTCCTGTTCTTCTTGAAGAGGGCGTTCTCGGCCGGGGTCAAAGCGGCGGTCTCGCGCTCATAGGCATAGACGCCGGTGCGGTGCCTGTTCTCCTCATAGGCGCGCACCCCCGCCTCGGTCATCTTCCCCGCCGCGGTCAGCGCCGCGAAGCGCTCGACATTGACCGTGGACCAGATGCTGCCCTTGCGGCGCGGGGTGAAGCGGATGCGGTAGCTTTCGTCGTCGATCCGGTGGCGGACCCCGTCGATCCAGCCGAAGCACAGGGCCTCGTCCCGCGCCTCCGGCCAGGTGATCGAGGGCGCCCCCGTCGCCTTCTTGCGGAAGCCGACGCTGAGCTCCTCCGCGGTGGCCGCATTGGCCTCGAGCCAGGCGCGGAAGCCGGCGGCGTCGGGGAAGAAGGTGGGAGCGGTCATAGCCTTCTTATGCCCCCCTATCGTGCCGATGGGGAGGACGTTTACTCCGCCGGCTGCGGCGCCGCCTGGCCCAGCGCCTTCTCCCGGCGCTTCCGGGCCAGCGCCTTCTTCCAGCCGCGGCTGCGCCACCACATGACGAGGCCGGTGACCGCGAGGATGGCGGGGATGATGCCGCCGAGGAAGATCAGGATCTGCCAGACCAGGCCCATGTTCGTGCCGTCGTGCAGGCGGCGCATCAGCCTGGCGTTGGTCTCGGGACGCGGCGGGCGCGGCGGCGTGACCGTGCCGCGGGCATCGTCGACCGCGACCTCGGCCGGGCCGCCCGCGCGCTCGAAGGAGAGCTTCCACTGGCTACTCTGGTCGGTGGGCCAGGTGACCGAGACGAGCCGGCCGCCGCCCGACGCCGGGATCGCCGCCGCCAGCGCCGCCTCCGGGGCCATGGCGGTCCGCGCCAGCGGCCGGGCGCGCTGGGCGCGGGCGCGCTCCTCGGCGGGATTGCCTTTGGCCTTGGGCTGGCTCGCCTCGAACACGCCGAACGTGTTGGGGAAGGAGATCCAGAAGCCGGTGAAGCTCAGCATGGCGAGCGGGACCAGCACCCAGAAGCCGACCTGATGATGGATGTTGGCGTTGGTCGAATTCTGCCGCTTCCAGCGGAAGCCGCGCCGGAAGCTCCCGCCGATCGGCCACCAGAGCCAGATGCCGGTCAGGCAGGAGATGAACATGAAGACGCCGACCCAGCCGACGATGGTGCGGCCCCAGACCGGGATCATCATCGAGCCGTGCAGGACGTGGAAGACGCGGACCAGGCCGCTGTTGGAATTGGCCGCATCGAGCACCTGGCCGGTGCCGGGATCGATCCAGACGTTGAGCCGCTGCGGCGGGCCTTCGCCCTGCCGGGCCTGGGTCACGGTGGCGACGACGGGGCCCTCGCCGCCCTCGGGATAGCGGAGCGAGGCGAGCCGGTCGTCCGGGCCGGCGCGCGAGCGGGCGGCGTTCGCATATTGGGCGGGCGTCAGCCGCGCCTCGCTCGTCGAGACGGCGTAACGCTGCGGGTTGAGCTGCTCGTCCAGCCAGTCGTGCCAGACCAGGGCCGCGCCGGTGACCGAGATCGGGATGATCAGCACGGCGAGCAGGATGCCGATCCATTTGTGGACGGAAAGCCAATAGCCCCTGAGGCGAAGAACGGTCGATTGGGCCACTGATTCCCCCTGCTACGGTCCGGATATGCCGAGCCTAAAAGCTATTGCGAATGGATTGCAAGAAGAAGTTTGTTTCCTATGTGCTCCGGCGAAGGCAGGAGCGCTGGCCGGTAATCGCATCAGCCTTGTTCTCGCAACGCTCCTGCCTTCGCAGGAGCACGGGTTTTCCCCGTGAAAGTTCCCGCCGTCTACGCGTCCGCCCAGCGGCGGAGGAGGTTGTGATAGACGCCGGTGAGCCGGATCACCTCGCCGTCGTCATGGCCGCGGTCGCCCGCGATGGCCTGGACGGCCTGGTCGAGGTCGAAGAGGATGGTGCGCTGGCCGTCGTCGCGGACCATGGACTGGATCCAGAAGAAGCTCGCCACGCGCGCGCCCCTGGTCACCGGCTCGACCCGGTGCAGGCTCGAGGACGGATAGAGGAGCAAATGGCCGGCGGGGAGCTTCACCGCATTGGCGCCGAGATTGTCCTCCACGACCAGCTCGCCGCCCTCATAGGCATCGGGGTCCTCCAGGAAGAGCGTCGCCGACAAGTCGGTGCGGACGCGGAACTCGCCCGCGCGGTGGATGCGGATCGCATTGTCGATATGCGTGCCGAACGCCTCGCCGCCCTGGTAGCGGTTGAACAGGGGCGGGAAGATCTTCAGCGGCAGCGCCGCGGCGATGAACAAAGGCGAGCGGCCCAAAGCCTCGAGCACGAGCCGCCCGGCCTGCTTCGCGGCGTCGCTCTCCTCGGGCAGCTGTTCGTTCCGCTTCGCCAGCGCCGACTGGTGGCCCGAGGTGGCGTTGCCGTCCTCCCAGGCGCCGGCGTCGACGATCGCCCGGATGCGCGCGACCCCCTCCTTGTCCAGCACGTCGGGGATGGGGAGCATCATGGGCGGGCGGTGTCCTCAGAGAAGGAAGGGGGACAGTTACTCGTAACTGTCCCCATTTGCAGCCCTCAGAACGAGTAGAACAGACTCAGCACCGCCGAGCGGCCTTCGCCGGGCGCGGCCCAGCCGCCGGTGACGATGCCGCTGGTCGCGTTCACATTGTTGCGGACGTTGGTGAAATAATCCTCGTCGAACAGGTTCTGCACGTTCAGCTGCACGGTGATGCCGTTGTCGAACGCATAGGAGGCGAACAGCCGCTGGATCAGGAAGTCGTCGGCCCGGTACTGGGTCCGCTGCAGCAGGGTCCGCTGGTGGGTGGCGAAGCTGCCCTGCCAGGTGAGGCCGTAGCCGATCTGCAGGCCGAAGGGCAGGCGGTAGGTGGTGAACAGGCTGGCCGAATGGCGCGGCGTCTGCATCAGATCGTCGCCGCGCTGCGGATCGGGAATGGCGTCGCTGTTGTTGCAGGCCGCCAGCGGCGCCGGCCGCGGATCCGGATCGGCAAGGCAGGAATCGGAGACGCTCTGCAGCACCTTGCTGTCGAGATATGTGTAATTGGCGAAAATCTGCCACTCGGGCGTGATGTTGCCCGACAGGCCGAGCGCCAGCCCGTCGACCCGGGAGCGGCCGTCGACGACCTGCGGGTTGGGCGCCGCCGGATCGTTGGAGGGCACGCGGAAATTGCTGCGCTCGTTGCGGAACAGGGCCGCGGTGAAGTTGAGGCGCCGGTCGAACAGGTCCGCCTTCACGCCGATCTCCCAGGTCCGCGCCGTCTCGGGCGCCGCGTCGCAGGGACTGGGCGCGGCCGCGCTGGCCGGCGTGCCACAGCCCAAGCGGACGGTGAGCGAGGTCGGGGTGCGCGAATTGCCATAGGCGGCATAGATGGAGACGTTGCGCACCGGCTTGTAAACCGCGCCGAAGCGGTAGGAGAAGAGCCGCTCGTCGCTCCGCTGCGGGGCGAGCTGCAGCGGCGTGAGCGGCGCCGTTCCCGGCGGATAGGTGGACAGGGCGATGTTCCGGAAGACGCCTTCCGCCCATTCGTAGCGGATGCCGGCGTTCAGCTCGAAGTGGCGGCCGATCTCCAGCGTGTCGAAGGCGTAGATGGCCTGGTTGTTGGACTCGCCGCGCGAGCGGGCGGTGACGGTGTAGTTGATCGGCCCGCTATAGACGGTGGTCGGATTGACGATGCTCTCGAGCGGCAGCAGCAGCGGCGCGCCGGCGGCGTTCCGCGGCAGCGAGGCGCTTTCGATGAAATAATCCTCCCAGCTGAACGACGCGCCGAAGACGAGGATATTGTGGAGGCCGTCGCCACCGGCGCGGCCGCTTTCGACGGTGAAGTCGGTCTGGCTGTACCAGAGCTCGTTCGACTGGTCGCGGACCAGGCCGCGCGGGCCGGACGGCTGCCAGAAGCCAGGCGGCACCACGACGTTGATCGTGCCGACCGCCGGGCCGTTGCCGGTGGTGACGTTGGTCACCGCGGCCGTGCAGGCGGCGCCGACCGTGCTGGTCGCCGTGGTGGTCACGGGCTGCAGGCCGGTGCCGGCGAGGCAGAAGGTGCCCTGCGGCGCGCTGGTCACGCTGAACTGGTCGACCTTCTGCCAGCGCGCGAGGCTGCGCATCCTGACATTGTCGGTAATCTCCTGGTGCAGGGTCAGGGTCAGCCGGTCGACGGTGATTTCCTGCTCGTCGAGGTTACGATAGCCATAATAATCCGAGCTGTCCGTACCCGGCAGCGGCCCGTCGTTGATCGCATTGAGGAAATAGGGAACGCCGTAGATCGGGATATTGTCGTCGCGCTGGTGGACCCAGGCGAGCGTGACCCGGGTCGGCCCCTCCATGCCGAAGGTGATCGCGGGCGCGACGCCCCAGCGGCGGTAATTCTCGACATCCCGGCCGGGCACGTCGTTGCGGTGGACCATGGCGTTGAGCCGGACCGCGACCTGCGGGCTGAGCCGCCAGTTGCTGTCCACGGTGCCGCGGAAATAATCGTCGGTGCCGACCGCCGCCGAGAGGATGGTGAGGTCCTCGGCCTGCGGCACCTTGGAGACGAGGTTGATCGTGCCGCCGACGCTGCCCGAGCCGTTGAACACGGAATTGGCGCCGTTGTAGATCTCGATCTGCTGCAGGTTGAACGGGTCGCTGCGCGTATATTGGGCGGAGTCGCGCACGCCGTCGACGGTGATGTCGTTATTGGCGGAATAGCCGCGCAGGTTGATTGCGTCGCCATAGCCGCCGCCGCCCTCGCCGGCGCCGAAGGTGATGCCCGGGATGGTGGTGAGGGCGTCGCGCAGGGTCAGCAGATTCTGGCGGCGCAGCACCTGGTCGGAGATGACGGTGACGGTCTGCGGCGTGTCGAGCAGGGGCGCGGTCGCGCGCGGCGATTCGAGCCGGGTCTCCTGGCGCTGCCCCTGGACGAGCACGTCATTGCCGGGATTGTCGCGCTGTTCGGTGTCGCTCTGCCCGGCGCCGCCGGTGTCGACGCCGTCGCGCGGCAGGTCCCCGGCCAAAGCCGGCGAGGAGAGGAAACCGACCGCCCCGAGCGCGAGGAACAGGGGCGCACGCGCCGCGGCGCTCCGGGCGGAAATCTGCTTGGTCACTAAGGTAAGCCCCTTTTCTCGACTGCCGGACCTTTCCGGTCGAGCGAGGCTATTGCAAATCACTCGCAACAGTGTCAAGAAGATTGCGAACGGTTCGCAACTTGACGGGCATTACCTCTTCCCAAGGGCCCGTCGGCGCCGGCGTGACAGCAGCCGTTACGCCGGCGCCATCCGTTTTTGGGGGCGCCGTCATTGCGAGCGAAGCGAAGCAATGACGAAGGGGATCGCCCTTATTGCGCCGGCGGGGTGGCCGGCCGCGCCGTGCCCGGCGTCGTCAGGAACTCGCGCAGCTGCGCCTGGAAGAAGGGCGCATTGTCGAACATGATGAAATGCGCGGCGTCCGGCACCCGCCGGATCACCGCCTGCGGCGCGGCGCGGTAGGAGAGCTGGTAGGCGCGGTCGATCTGCTCCGCAGTGATGGGAGGCCCGCCGGGCGCGCCGGACGGCTGCACGTAGAGCACGACCAGGGGCGCGCGGATGCGGCCGACGTCCTCGAGCAAATTGGTGCGCAGCAGGTCGGTAAAGCCCTGGGCGGCGACGGCCGAATCGCTGGCGAGGCTGGCGTCGATCTGCGCCTGCCGCTGGCTTTCCGTGTTGACCATCTGGCTGATCGTCATCGAGGCCATCATCCGCCGCTGCTCGGGCGTCGCATTGACCATCATTGTCTGCATCTGGTCGATCATCGTCGTGAGCTGCTCGTCGGTCACGCCCTGCTGGCGAAACATGATGCCGAGATAGGGCAGCATGTCGACGACCATCAGCTTGCCGACCAGCTCCGGATGGCGGGAGGCGACGAGGATGCCCCAGGTCCCGCCCATCGAGTGGCCGACCACGGCGGGCCGATCGAGCCGCGCCTCGCGGATGTAGCGGGCGATCTCGTCGGCGACGGGCACGAGATAATTGCCCCGGGCATTGGCGCCGGCCGGGCGGCCCGCAAAGCCTGAGACGTGGATCAGATGGTAGCGATAGCCCGGCAGCGCCGCCATCGTCGTGCTCCAGACCGCCGGCGTGGAGGAGAGGCCGGGGATCAGGACGACGTCCGGGCCGCTGCCCATGACGGTGACGCCGATCCGCTCGGAGCTGAAGTTCGGGGCGGGCGTGCCCGGGTCCGGCTGGACCGCCGGCGCCGCGGCGGCAGGCGCCTGCGCAGCGATGGCGGGGGCGGCGAGGAGCAGGGCGGGCGCGGCAATGGCGGCAAGCAGACGGAACATGCGTGAGGGTCTCCGAAGAAGGTCGCCGTTTGTCTAGCCATTTCTCCCAATCCCGTCACCCCAACGAAGGCCGGGGTCCAGGCGGCACCGGAGACAGAAATTGCGGACGGAGATTCGGCTGGGATGCCAGCCTTCGCTGGCATGACGATTTAGCCAATCACATACTTGTACGGGTCCTCCCAAGTCGGATTCATCTGCTCGATCAGCTTCGTCTTCCAGCGGCGCTGCCATGCCTTCATCGCCTTCTCGCGCGCGATGGCCTCGTCGATCCGCTCAAATTGTTCGCAATAGACGAGGCGCTTCAGGCCATAGCGCCTGCAGAAGGCCGATCCCTTGCCGTTGCGGTGCTGCCAGACGCGCGCGGCGAGATCGCTTGTCACGCCAATGTAGAGCGTCCCGAACGGCGCGTCGGTCATGATGTAGACCCAGCCGCACTTCATAAGATGAGATTGATGCCAAGTCCGTCGGGATGCCAGCCTTCGCTGGCATGACGAATCCGATCTGGATCAAATCCCCGTCACCCCAGCGAAGGCTGGGGTCCAGGCGGACCGGGGGACGGAGGGGCGGGTTGAGGATCGGCCGGGATGCCAGCCTTCGCTGGCATGACGGGGTGGGTCTAGAGCCCCTGCGTATACCCCTCGCACGCCGCCCAGGAGCCGCCGCGATAGCCGCGGAGGAGGGCTTCCTGGCGCTGGGCGGAGGTGCCGTGGGTGAAGCTTTCGGGGGCGGCGGCATTGCCCTGGAGGGTGTCGTCGCCGATTGCGGCGGCGGCGCGCATCCCTTCCTCGAGGTCGCCGGGCTCCATCGCGCCCTGCTCCTTCGCCGCCCAGGCGCCGGCGAGGCAGTCGGCCTGCAGCTCCATGCGCACCTGGATGGCATTGCCCTGCGCCTCGGAGACGCCCGCCTGGGCGCGGCGCACCCGCTGCTCGATCCCCATCAGCAGCTGGATGTGATGGCCGACCTCGTGCGCGATCACATAGGCCTGGGCGAAGTCGCCGGGCGCGGCGAAGCGGCGGGCGAGCTCGTCGAAGAAGGCGGTGTCGAGATAGATGCCGCGGTCGGCGGGGCAGTAGAAGGGCCCCATGCGCGAATCCGCCTGGCCGCAGCCCGAGGGCGCGCCGCTCGTGTAGAGAACCATGCGCGGCGGCTGGTAGGTGCGGCCCATCGCCTGGAACATCGTGCCCCATTGATCCTCGGTCGAGGCGAGGGTCTGGCAGGCGAAGCGGTAGGTGGAGTTGGACGCGCAGACCTGGCCGGCATTGCGGTTGGCGGGCGCATCCCCGGCCTGCTGCACGCCGCCGCCGCCCATCAGGCCGAGCGGGTCGCCGCCGACCAGGAAGCCGACGCCCGCGACCAGCAGCACGCCCAGAATGCCGAAGCGGCTGAAGATCATGCCGAGCAGCATGCTGCCGCCCCCTCCGCCGCCGCCGAAGCCGAAGCCGCGGCCGCCTTCGCGATATTCGACATTGTCGCTGGTGCGGCGGTCGCCGAAGCGCATGACGGTCTCCTCCGCCCGCAGCAATGCAGCAGGCGCACGAAAGGTTGCACGCGCAGCACTTGCATAAGCCGAAGAAGCGGGCACATGGGCCGCGATGGCTGATACCGAGAGCAGGCGGCGGCGCGCGAAGACCGGGGAGCGGCTGCCGCTCCCCGACGAGGTCGCCCTGGTGCTGCAGGGCGGCGGCGCGCTCGGCGCCTATCAGGCCGGCGTGATCGAGGGGCTGGAGGAGAAGGGGATCGAGGTCGACTGGGTCGCCGGCATCTCGATCGGCGCGATCAACGCCGCGATCTTCGCCGGCAACCCGCCCGAGCGGCGCGTCGCGCAATTGCGCGGTTTCTGGGAGAAGGTGACGGCGGCGCTCCCGGCCCTGCCCTTCGCCGGCGGCGGCGACGAATGGCGCGAGTTCGTGCACATCGCCTCGGCGGGAATGGTGGCGCTGCAGGGCGTGCCCGGCTTCTTCACCCCGCGGCTGCTGACCCCGGCGCTCGCCCCGGCCCGCAGCCTCGCGGCGCTCAGCTTCTACGACAATGCCCCGCTCGCGGCGACGCTCGACGCCTTCGTCGACTGGGACCTGCTCAACGACGGCCCGGTCCGGCTCAGCGTCGGCGCGGTCAATGTCGAGACCGGCAATTTCCACTATTTCGACACGCGCGGCAGCCGGCGGGCAAGGATCGACGCGCGGCACATCATGGCCTCGGGCGCGCTGCCCCCGGGCCTGCCGCCGGTCGAGATCGACGGCGCCTGGTGGTGGGACGGCGGCATCGTGTCCAACACCCCGCTCAGCCATGTGCTCGAGCAGCAGAAGGCGGATCTGCTCGTTTTCCAGGTCGATCTCTTCTCCGCGCGCGGCGAGCGGCCCGCGACGATCATGGATGTCACCAGCCGCGAGAAGGACATACGCTATTCGAGTCGCACGCGGCAGGTGACCGACCAGCTGATCCGCCTGCGCAAGGAGCGCGAGGCGATCCGCAAGGTGCTCGCCAAGCTCCCGCCCGGGCTCTGCCAGGACGAGGACGTGGCGAAGCTCGCGGAGCTGGCCGCCGAGCATGCGGTGAACGTCGTCCATCTCATCTATCGCAAGCATGGCTGGGAGGGCGGCGCCCGCGACTTCGAATTCTCCCGCGGCACGATGGAGCATCACTGGGAAGAAGGGCTGAAGGCGATCGCCGAGACGATGCGCCACGACAGCCTGCTCGCGAAGAATATCGTCGACGGCAAGACCGCGGCGTTCGACCTGGCTTCATGACGTGGAGGGCCTCAGCCCTGGCACGTCACCCCGGCGAAGGCTGGGGTCCGGACGGCGTCTGTTCGCGGCTCGGATTCGGCTTGGATCCCAGCCTGCGCTGGGATGACGAAATAGAGAGAAAGGACTGACTAGATGTTCCTCCAGGGCAAGACCGCTTTGGTCACCGGCTCCACCTCCGGCATCGGCCTCGCCATCGCCCGCGCGCTGGCCGGCGAGGGCGCGCGGGTGATCCTCAACGGCTTCGGCGACGCGGCGGAGATCGCGGCGCTGCAGGCGGAGCTCGGCGCGGACTATTCGGGCCACGACCTCACCAGGGCCGAGGAGATAGAGGCGATGATGCAGGCGGCGGGCGAGGTCGACATCCTCGTCAACAATGCCGGTACCCAGCATGTCGCGCCGGTCGACCAGTTCCCGGTCGACAAATGGAACCTGATCCTGGCGCTGAACCTCACCGCCGCCTTCCACACGATCCGGCTCGCTGTGCCGGCGATGAAGCACAAGGGCTGGGGGCGGATCATCAACACGGGGAGCGCGCACAGCCTCGTCGCCAGCCCGAACAAGTCCGCCTATGTCGCGGCCAAGCACGGCATTGCGGGCCTCACCAAGACGGTGGCGCTCGAGGTCGCCACGCACGGGATCACGGCGAACTGCATCAGCCCCGGCTATGTCTGGACTCCCCTGGTCGAGAACCAGATCCCCGACACGATGAAGTCGCGGAACCTGACCCGCGAGCAGGTGATGAACGACGTCCTGCTCGCTGCCCAGCCGACCAAGAAGTTCGTCACGGTCGAGCAGGTCGCGGCGCTCGCCTTGTTCCTCTGCCGCGACGAGGCCAGCGCGATCACCGGCGCCAATTACTCGATCGACGGCGGCTGGACGGCGGCCTGAGCCGCCGTCCGCCGGGAACGCCTATTCGGCCCCGGCCGAGGTCACCTCGGAAATGTAGAGGCGGGCAGGAATGCGGCTGCCCTCCTGATAATGGCCGACATAGATGTCGTACCGGCCGGACTGCGGGCTGTTGAACCGGACCACCGGGTTCGTGCCGTTGGTGTCGTCGTCGCAATACCAGGTGCCGTCAGGCCCGTTGACGGCCAGCGTGGTGTCGGCGTCGGAATCGACCGAGATGATGAGCGGCAGCGAGCCGGCCTCGTAGTTCAGGCGCACGTCCGGGGCGTTGGCGACGGAGCCGCGGCAATCCGGATCGATCGATTGCGCGCTCAGCCGGCCGCCGGCGGTGACGTTGATGATCCGCGGATCGCCGTCGAAGCCGGCGCCGAGCGCGATCGTGCCGAAGCTCGGATTGGCGTTGAAGTTCGGCTGGGCGGAGGCCGTGCCGCCGATGGCCGCAGTCGCGGCGAGAAGCATGACGAGTCTGCGCATTGTCCTTGTCCCCCCTCTGAAAGCAGGCAAGCTTAGGCAGACCGTTTCGAGGCTGTAAAGACCGAACGGCGGCAGTCAGTAGTCGCCATAATAGATGCGGGCGAGCGGCAGGGTCATTCGCCGGCCGACCCGCTCGAAGGCGGCGCGCACCTCCGGCCGCTCCCTGAGCGAGGCGAGCCGCGCGGCGAGCGTCGCCGAGGCGCCGCGCGGCGCCTCGAGGCTGTAATCCTGGAGCACCAGGATGGCGAGATCGGGGTCCGCGGCCTGCAGGCGATGGACCATGAGGGCGCTGGCGGCGGCCTCGTCGCCGAGGCAGAGATAGGCGCGGCCCAGGGCCGCCGGATTGACCTCGCTGAGCTCCCTGAGCCGGGCGATCTGCGGCGCGGCCTCGCCGGGCCGGTTCAGGCTGGCCAGGGCGCAGACCCGCGCCGCCGCGATCCACATCCGCCCGAAATCGCTGGCGAAGCGGATGGCGTCGGGGTCCAGCGCCGTCGCCCGGCGCAGGGCTTCCTCATGGCGCCCGGCCTCCCAGAGCAGCTCCAGATGATTGATCCGGAGGCTGATCAGGGAAGGATTGTCGGCGACCGGCAGCGCCGCGACCCGGTCCATCAGCGCGACCGCGTCGTCATAGCGGCCGAGGGCCGCCATCGCGAAGACCGCCTCGTTCACCACCCAGATGCCATATTCGCCGTTCGCGGCCATGGCGGGGACGTCGGCGAGATGCGGCCGGAGCAGGGCCAGCGCCTCGGCGTGGCGGGCGAGGCTCCTGAGATGCTGGGCGCGGTCGAGCAGGCGGCGGGGATCGGCGGGCTGGGCGGCGAGGGCGTCGCGCGTCGTGCGGTCCTCCCGCTCGATCGCCGCCCGGAGCAAGGCCATGCGGTCCGCGTCCGCCGGCAGCGCCGGGTCGTAGCGCCGGCCGACCAGCACGGGCACCGTGCTGCTGAGCGAGGTGATCCCGTCCGCATAGAGCCGCGCCGCCGCGACGTCGCCGGCCGCGAGCCGGTCCTCGAGCAGGATGGCGCGGACGAAATCGCCGGATTCGGAATCGCCGCCGCCCGGCCAGCCGATCCGGAACAGGGCGTCGGCGAGCCGCACCCGGTTCGCATTGCCCGCCTCGTTCTTCAGCTCGAAGAGCAGGCCGGAGACGGTCTGCCGGTCGAGCAGGGCGCGCAGGTCCGCCCAGCGCACGCCGGGGACGGAGCGGCTCGCCGTCTCGATCACGGCGACGGCCCGCGCCCAGTCCCGGAAGGTCAGGGCCGCGAGCCAGGCCGCCGCATATTGGCCGGGATCATTCGGCCGCGAGGCGACGATCTGGTCGATGATCGGCCCGCCGTCCGCCGGCCGGTTGAGGGTGATGAGCGAGAGCAGTCTGAGGTTGCGGACCGCGACCGCGGCCGTCGCGTCGTCGGACATGTAGGGCGCGATCCGGTCGAGATGGCCGAGCAGCTCGCCGGCATAGGTCCGGTCGCTGAGCAGCCGCCTTGTGTCCGCCGCGCCGATCGCGTCGAGCGAGGCCTGGACCTCTTCCTGGCTCGGCCGCGCGGGGGTCGGGGCCGGGGTGGGAGTGGTGACCGGGATGCCGCTGCGCGGCTCGGCGAGCGGCGGCGTCTCTGGCGGATTCGGAACCTGGGCCAGGGCCGGGCCGGCCAGCAGGAGGGTGACAAGCGCCAGCGCGGCGCGGCGAGTCGGGTTACGCATGATCCTCGCTTTCCGCGGCGAGGTTAGGGCCTCGGGCGGGGACCGCAAGCGGCCTTTTCAGCCTCGCCTTCCCCGCAGCGCCTGCTTAAGAAGCGCAAATGGCCCGCTTTTCGTTCAGACTTAGCCTGCTCGCCGCCGCCGCCGCGCTCGCGCCCGCCGCCTTCGCCGCGGCCGCCGAGGACGTCGTCACCCCGCGGGCCGGCTCGGACTGGCGCCAGGTCGCCACCGAGGAGGACCGGGGCCGCCTGCGGCACTGGCGCGACGCCTGGGTCGACGCGCTCGCCCAGGCGAACCGGAGCAACGCCGCCGCCATCGCCGCCGGCGGCGCCCTGTTCGAGCCCGACACCGCCTTGCCCGGCGCGCAGCCGCCCGCGGGCGATTATGCCTGCCGCACCGTCAAGCTCGGCCGCCAGCCGCCCGGCGGCGTGCCCGACTATGTCGAATATCCCGCCTTCCGGTGCCGGATCGCGGAGCGCGACGGCCGCATCCACTTCACCAAGTTGACCGGCTCGCAGCGGCCGGTCGGCACGATCTTCCCGGACAACGGCCGGCGGCTTATCTTCCTCGGCACGCTGATGCTCGGCGACGAGACGCGGGCGCTGCGCTACAGCCGCGACCGCGAGCGCGACCTGATCGGGATCATCGAGCGGATCGGCCCGGACCGCTGGCGCATGGTCTTTCCCCGCCCCCATTTCGAATCCCTGCTCGACGTGATCGAGCTCACCCCCGTCCGATGAGGTCTCGATGCGCCGTCCCTTTCTCGCCCTCCTGCTCGGGGCCGCGGTCTTGACCGCCCCGCTCGCCGCCGCCGACGCCCAGCCCGTCCAGGCGCTGCGCCAGGCCATTTCCGGCGACATGCCCGAGCTGATGAACCTCTATCGCGACCTGCACGCCCATCCCGAGCTCAGCATGCAGGAGACGCGCAGCGCCGGCCTCCTCGCGGCGGAGGTGCGGCGGCTCGGCTTCACCGTCACCGAGCGGGTCGGCGGCACCGGCGTCGTCGCGGTGCTGGAGAACGGACCGGGCCCGGTCCTGCTGCTGCGCGCCGACATGGACGCGCTGCCGATGGAGGAGCAGACCGGCCTGCCCTTCGCCAGCCGCGCACGCGGCCAGACCCGTGAGGGCCTCGATACCTTCATCGCCCATAGCTGCGGCCATGACACGCACATGGCGGCCTGGGTCGGCGTCGCCCGGCGGATGGCGGCCCTGCGCGGCCAGTGGCGCGGCACCCTGATCATGGTCGCGCAGCCCGGCGAGGAGACCAGCCAGGGCGCCAAGGCGATGCTGGAGGACGGGCTCTTCACCCGCTTCCCGCGGCCGGCCTACGCCATCGCCTTCCACGACAGCGCGACGCTCCCGGCGGGCATGATCGGCTATTCGGACGGTCCCGCCCTCGCCAATGTCGACAGCGTCGACATGGTCGTGCGCGGCGTCGGCGGCCATGGCGCCGCCCCGCACACGACGCGCGACCCGATCGTCCTCGCCAGCCGGATCGTGACCAGCCTGCAGACCCTGGTCAGCCGCGAGCTGGACCCGCTGGACAGCGCCGTCGTCACGGTCGGCAGCTTCCAGGCCGGGACCAAGCACAACATCATCTCCGACGAGGCGCGGCTGCTGATCACGGTGCGCAGCTACACGCCCGAGATCCGCCGGCAATTGCTCGACGGCATCGCCCGGATCGCGCGCGGCGAGGCGATCGCCGCCGGTGTGCCCGAGGACCGGATGCCAACCGTCACCGTGCGCGAGGCCGAGGCGACCCCGGCGACGGTCAACACCGACGGCCTCACCCGGCAGACGGTCGAGCGCTTCCGCGCCCATTTCGGGGCGGAGCGGGTCGAGCGCATGCGGCCGGTCATGGCCGGCGAGGATTTCGGCCGCTTCCGCCTCGCCGCGCCGGGGCTGGAGAGCCTGATCTTCTGGGTGGGCGGCGTCCCGCGGGCGCGCTGGGAGGCGGCGCAGAATGGCGGCCCGCCCTTGCCCTCGCTGCACAGCCCGTTCTGGGCCCCCGAGGCCGAGACCGTGATCTCCACCGCGACCGAGGCGATGACCGTGGCGGCGCTCGGCGTGCTGGGACGGCGTTAGGGTATGACGGAGAGAGGATGATGCGGACGACGATCGTGACGATGGCCGTATTGGCTCTGGCGGTGTCTTCGATGCCCGGCGCGGCCTTTGGCGCCCAGGGCACCTACCGGATTCGCAATGCGAGCCAGACCGTGCTGCGGTGCGCAATTGAAGTGACCCGGGGCGGTCGCCGCTGGGCGGCGACGATTCCGCCGGGCCGGATTTATCTGCAGCGCCTGGAGGGCGATGGGGAGCGCGCTCTGTCCTGCTCGACCAATCGCTTTAACAGGACAAACTTTCGCGTCCGCGCCGGCATTCTCTATGAACTGATCGAGACCAGCAGCGGCGATATCCGGCTTCGGACCGTCGATTCCTGACCTCATAAGGAGAAAATCATGCGTGGACTCATCGTCGCCGCCGCCGTTCTGGGCACCACCCTCGCGGCAGCCCCCGCTTTCGCCCTTGCCGAGGGCAGCTTCCATGTCCGCAACGAGACCGGCGAAGCGCAGACTTGCCGCGTCCGGCACGCCGGCAGCAATTATGCGGCGCCGATCGTCCTGCGCGCCGGCGGCGAATGGAGCGGGACCAGCCGGACGGACCGGCCGAGCACATTGATCTGCCAGGGCGCGGCGCGCGAGCTGAATTTCCGTATGCAATCGGGCCAGCATTATGCGCTGCGCAAGACCGGCGCGGGCACGCTGACCCTCTCCAGCGCGAACTGAGCCGCCGCTGCCCGCTGGAATTTTCTGCCGTTTTCGGCGATAATCGCGCTCGGGCGGAGCGAGGAGTCGCCTGTCGCGACGGGTCCGCCTGACGGAGAGGCGGTATGCGCATATCGATCATGGCGGCCCTGGTGCTGGCCGCGGTCTCGGCGCCGGCCACGGCGCTCGCGGCCGGCAGCTATTATGTCCGCAACGACACAAGGCAGCTCGCGACCTGCGGGGCCCGGCGGCCGCGCAGCCAGGTGACCGACCAGGTCAGCCTGCGCCCGGGCGCGGAATGGAGCCAGACCACGGAGCGGGACGAGACCCGCACCCTGATCTGCTATATCGGCGTGCGGCGGCAGACCTTCCGGATGGTCTCCGGCCAGCGTTATGCGCTGCTCGAGGCGGAGAATGGCGCGCTCTGGCTGCGCGCGCTCGGGACGAACTGACCGCGGCCCAGACTAGTGCGTGGCGGCCTGGGCGCCCCAGACCTGGCGCAGCCGCGCATCCTTGCCGCAGCCGACCCGGTAGCGGCCATAAGCGGCCGGGTTCCGGCGCGCATAATCCTGGTGATAGGCCTCGGCCGCGTAGAAGGGCGCGGCGGCGCGGACCGGCGTCACCACCCGGCCGCGCAGGATCCGGTTCGCCTCCGCCACCGCCGCCTGCGCCTCGCGGCGCTGGGTGGGGTTCAGGGCGAAGATCGCGGTCTGGTAGCTCGGCCCGCGATCGCAATATTGGCCGCCCGAATCGGTCGGGTCGATCGTGCGCAGGAAGCGGCGGACGAGCTGGCCGTAGCTGATCCGCGCGGGATCGTAGGTGACCTGCACCGCCTCGAGATGGCCGGTGCCGCCGCGCACCACCTGCATGTAGCCGGGATTGGCGACGCGCCCGCCGGCAAAGCCGGACACCGCCTCGACCACGCCGGGGATCGCCTCGACGTCGCGCTCCGCCGACCAGAAGCAGCCGCCCGCGAACAGGGCGGTCTGGGCGTTGGCCGGGCGGGGAGTGCGGCGCTGGGCGGCCGCATCGGCGGTATCGGCATTGCTCCCGCCGCACGAGGCGAGGAGCAGGGCCGCGAGCATGAGCTTCCGGATCATGGCGCGGCCTATAGCGCGCGGCGACCTGAAGCGCCGCTGAATTCAATCATTCGTCTTCCGCCGGCGGCTCGCCCTCGCTGTCCTCGGCCGGGCCGAGGCCCGGCGAGTCGCGGCGGCCGGAGTCGAAGCCCTGCCGCCGGACCTCGATCAGCTGCGCCAGGGTCAGCCGGCCGTCATTCTGCGTGTTGAGCATGGCAAAGCGGCGGGCGGCGGCCTGGGTGAATTCCTCGCGGGTGACGCCGCGGTTGAAATTGGTGTCGGCGTCCATCACCGGATGGGCGATCGGCAGCAGCCCGAAGCGGGCCGCGCCCGACATCATCGCCAGCGCGCCCATGCCGGGGGCGCCGCGCCTGCCGCCGCGATTCTGCATCCCGCGCCGGCCGCCGCCGCCGACCCCGTCATTGCGCCTCCCGCCCATGCGCATGCCCGGGCGGAAGCTGCCGCCGCCGGTGCGGCTCTGCATCTCGGGGAGGATCTGCTGCTCGTAGCGCTCGACCTCGGCGGGTGCGACCTCGCCGTCATGATCGGCGTCGAGCAGGCCGAACCAGCGGACGAAATCGGCCTCGAACTCGGCCCAGCCCAGTGCCCCGTCATGATCGCTGTCGGCCTGCTCGAACCAGGCCCGCATCGGCTGCGGCGCGCTGTCGCTGCGGCGGAAGGGCTCACCGGCCGGGCTGACGAACAGCCCGCGCCCCGGCTGGGCGGAGGCGGGTGCGGCCAGGCTGGCGCCCGCAAGGATCAGGATGAGGGAAAAAGACCGGCGCATCGCGCATACTCCTCGACCGGAGGCAATGGAGCGGGCAGATGACCCGCCCGCCGGGGCCGCCGCAAGTGCAAAGTCGTCGCGGTTTGTCGCGCAGATGATAGGATCGGGCCATGGTCTTGCTCGTCGCCCTGCTGGCCCAGGCCCTCGCGCCCCCGGTCGTGAGCCCCGGGCCGCCACTTATCGCTCCACGCCAGGTCTTCGCGCAACCAGGCGCGGCGGACGGCGACGCTTTCGACTTCAATGATCCACCGATCGAGATGATCGACTTCCTCGGCCGCCGCTATGAGTGCGCGCACCGAGGGATTCCGACGGCGGAGCGGCGGCGCCTGCGCTGCGCAGCGCTGCCCGGCGAAGAGCGGGCCCTGCGCGCGCGCTTCGCCAATGATGCTGACGCGCTTCGCTGGCTCGATCAGGCACCGCTCGAGTTCCGGATGGAGCCGCGGGTC
Source organism: Allosphingosinicella sp. (assembly GCF_035626655.1). Classification (GTDB taxonomy): domain Bacteria; phylum Pseudomonadota; class Alphaproteobacteria; order Sphingomonadales; family Sphingomonadaceae; genus Allosphingosinicella. The sequence goes on along the minus strand of NZ_DASPNF010000015.1, from coordinate 16,862 downwards.
GCTATGACCCTGGACCACACCGAACCGACACTGCCTCACAGGATCGAACAGAGCGGTGTCGATGAAACAGGGCGTGCCTATCGCCTGACCATCGACACCATGGGAGATGGTGGGCGCTTGACCCGCATCGCCGTCGCCTATGATGGATGGCCGGAGCGCAGCTTTGCGCTGAGCAACCGCAGCTTTCCGCTTCTCGACATGGAAACTCTGCAAGTGAGAATTCTGCCCGTCCCGAACGATCGCAGATTTCACGTGCGGGTGCGCTACGGTTGTCCGCGCGACTATTGCGGCGAGATCGGAGAAACCGACAACCGGCCGCAGGTGCAAATTTCTTTTGAACGGGGACGGGTCAGGGGAAGCGACGGGCGGCGCGACAATTGCCAGCACGTCTATGTGCCCATCGTGGATGCGGGCGCCCGCTAGGCCCCGGCCTCCGTCAACCGCTCCAGCTGCTCGCCCGTCAGCTCCAGCGTGAGCACGCCGAGCAATTCGTCGAGCTGCGCCCGGCTGGTGGCGCTGGCGATCGGGGCGGTGACCCCCGGCTGGGCGGCGAGCCAGGCCAGGGCGACCTGCGCGGGCGTGGCGCCTGCCTCGGCGGCGACCTCGTCCAGGGCCTCCAGCATCAGGAAGCCGCGGCCGTTCAGATAGGCGTCCATGCGGCCGCCGCGGATGCTCTTCGCCTTGTCCGCCTCGGACCGGTACTTGCCGGTGAGGAAGCCCGAGGCGAGGCCGAAATAGGGGAGCACGCCGATCTTGCGGTCGATACAGAGCCGCTGCCGGTCGCCCTCGAAATTGTCGCGGACCATGAGGTTATATTCGGGTTGCAGCACCTCGTAGCGCGCCAGCCCCTCGCGCTCGGAGATGTCGAGCGCCTCGGCGAGCCGCGCGGCGCTGTAATTGGAGGCGCCGATGGTGCGGACCTTGCCCGCCTTCACCAAAGCGTCGAACGCGCCCAGAGTGTCCGCGAGCGGCGTCTTCTCGTCGTCCTGATGGGCGTAATAGAGGTCGATATGGGTGCCGAGCCGCCGGAGACTGGCCTCGGCCGCTGCCGCGATCCGGGCCGGCTCGAGCTTCTCGCCGCCCTCGCCCGCCAGCATGCCGACCTTGGTCGCGATCAGCACGTCGTCGCGCCGCCCGCGCCGCTTCAGCCATTCGCCGATAAAGCGCTCGGATTCGCCGCCTTTGTGGCCGGGCACCCAGGCGGAATAGACGTCGGCCGTGTCGATCATCGTGCCGCCGGCCGCGACGAAGCGGTCGAGGATCGCGAAGCCCTCCTCGCCGCCCGCGGTCCAGCCGAAGACATTGCCGCCGAGCACGAGCCGGGGCGTTTTCAGGTCGCTGCCGCCGAGGGTCCTTACGTCCATTCGCCCCGTCCCTTTTCCTTCAGCGCCTCGACCACGTCCTTCACCCGCTGGCTCTGCGCACGGGGCACGATCAGCACCGCGTCCGGGGTCGCGATCACCACCAGATCCTCGATCCCGACGGCCGCGACCAGCGGACCTTCCGAACGAATGAGGCAATTCTTCGTGCCCATTTCCAGCACGTCGCCCTTGAGCACATTGCCCTGCGCGTCGCTCTCCAGCCGGTCGAGCAGGGCCTCCCAGCTGCCGACGTCGGACCAGCCGATCGCGACCGGCACGACCGCGATCCGGTCGGCCTTCTCCATCACCGCATAGTCGATCGATTCCGACGGGGAGTCGGCGAAGGCGGCGGCATCGGGATGGAGCCGGCGGCCCTTCCTGGTCGCGCCCGCCATCGCCGCCCTCGCGGCCCTGGCGATCCGGGGCGCATGCTGCTGCAAGGCGGCGAGATAGGTGCCGGCGCGCATCAGGAAGATGCCGCCATTCCAGTCGTAGCGCCCGCTCGCCGCATAGCGGCCGGCGGTGGCCGCGTCGGGTTTCTCGACGAAGCGCACCGCATGGTGGATGCCCTCGTCCAGCGCGGCGCCGCGTTCGATATAGCCATAGCCGGTCTCGGCCCGCTCCGGCTTCATGCCGAAGGTGACGATCCAGCCGTCCGCAGCATAAGGCCGGGCCGTGCGCACCGCCTCGCGGAAGCGCTCGGGCTCGGTCACGAGATGGTCGCTCGGCAGGACGAGGATGATGTCGTCCTCGTCCACGGCGAGCGCGGCGAGCGCGATTGCCGGCGCGGTGTTCTTCGCGGCGGGCTCAAGGATCAACCCGGCCTTGGGCAGGACGGCGGAGATGCCGGCCGCCTGGTCCTTGCCGGCGACGACCAGAGGCGGCGCGAAGAGCCCGGCGTCGGTGACCCGCTCGGCGGTCTGGGCGAGCATCGGCCCCTGGCCCGCCAGGTCGAGCATCTGCTTCGGCCGGGCCCGGCGCGACAGCGGCCACAGCCGCGTCCCCGCCCCGCCCGACAGGATGACCGGGACGACCCGGCGCTGTGTTCCCGCGCTCATCCTGTCGTCCCTAGCCGCCCCCGCCGCCGCGCTCTAGTGGCTTCGCCGCGAGAGGATCAGCGGCAGGCCGTCCTTCGGCCGCATCGTGATCATGCCCGAGACCTGCACCTCGCGGCCCGGGAGCGGGGCGAAATGCCAGGCGCGGAGCCAGTGAGCGAGCACCGCCAGCGCCTCGATCGTCGCAAAGCGCATGCCGACGCAGAGGCGCGGGCCGCCGCCGAAGGGGAGATAGGCGAAGCGGTGCCGCGCCGCCCTGGCCCCGGGCAGGAAGCGGTCCGGATCGAAGGCGTCGGGATCGTCCCAGAGCGCGCGGTGGCGGTGCAGCAGCCAAGGCCAGATCGAGACGATGTCGCCCGGATTCACCGCATAATCCCCGATCCGGTCCGCGGCGGCGGCCTGGCGGTCGAAGCGCGGGGCGGGCGGGTAGAGGCGCAAGCTTTCCTCGAGCACGCGGCGGAGCAGTGGCAGGCGCTCGGGCAGCTCGGGATCGGCCTCGCCCGCGGCGAGCGCGGCGGCGGCCTCGGCGGCGCAGCGTTCCTGCAGCGCCGGCTGCTCCGAGAGCAGGAAGAGCGTCCAGGCCAGGGCATTGGCGGTGGTCTCGTGGCCGGCCAGGTAGAAGGTCGCGGCATTGTCGACGGCGAGCGCGAACGCCTCCCCGGGCGGGAATTTGGCGTAGAGCGCGCGGATCAGGGTGCCGAGGAAATCGTCCGGGCCGCCGCCGGGGCCGCGGTCCTTCACCACCTGGCCCAAAGTCTCGCGCAGGTAACGCTGCCCGGCATGGGCGCGCTTGCCCTTGAGGCTCCAGGGCATGAGCGGCAGGCCGAGCAGCACCTGCAGCCGCGCCTCGCCGACCCCGTCCAGCGCCGCCTTGATATGGTTGACCGCCGCCTCGGTGGTGAGCCGGGCGTCGCCGGCGAACAGGCTGTCGGCGATGATCCGCATGGTCACCGCCACGCCGGAGGCGGCGACGTCGACCTCGCCGTCATGCCAGCGGGCGGCGACGCCGTTTGCGGCGGCGGCGAAGGTCGGGATCAGCCGGTCGATCGGCGCCGGCGCGAAATTCGCGGCGACGATCTTGCGCTGGTCCCGCCAGAGGTCGCCGTCCGAGGAGAGCAGGCCCTGGCCGATCGTCCGCGCCAGCAGGCGCTTGACGAGGTCGGGCTTCACATAGTTCGCGGCATTGTCGAGCAGCACGTGCTGGATGAGCTCCGGCCGCAGCGGCATGTGGACAGTGTAGCCGAGCACCTTGCGCTTGAGGTAGGGCGCCCCGAACGCCGCTTCCGACCAGCCATAGACCGCGGTCCGCGCCCGCTCCCCGAAGAAACCGCGCCAGGCCGCGACAGGCCCCTCGGTGCGCGGCGGGTGCGGCGGGACGAAGCGGCGAATAATGTCGGCGTCGGCCATGGGATGAAGCTTAGGGCTATCGCCAGGCCGAGTCATCCCGGCGAAAGCCGGGCCGACTGGTTCATGCTTGCTCCCGCTTCCTCTCATCCACCGCCAGTCCCCGCGCCAGCGGACGGCCGACGACGAGGATGATCAGCGCGCCCGCGAAGCCGATGGCGGCGTCGATCGTCCAGAACAGGGCCGGGTGCATCTCGTCATAATAGCTGCCCAGCCAGCCCATGAGCACGCTGCCGGCGAACAAGGCGAGGAAGCTCGCGCTCATCATCGTCGCATTCACTTTCGCCGGCGCCGCGCGCGAGACCAGGGCAAGCAGCACGGGCCAGTAATAGAGGAAGGCGATGCCCATGCCAGCGAAGCCGGCGAGCGGCCACAGCACCGAGGCGCGCCCGTCCGGCCCGGCGATCAGCGAGCCCGCGACCATGAACAGGGCGCTCGCGCCAACCAGCGCCATGCCGATGCCGATCTTGCCGATATCGCCGGGTTCGCGGCCCCGTTTCGCCTGCCAGCGCCAGAGCGCGACCAGAGGCGGGACGGCAATGATCGAGAAGAAGCTGTCGACCGAGTTGAACCAGCTCGCCGGCACATCGCCAAGGGCGGTCGACAGCTCGGCATGGCGGTCAACCCAGAGCACGCCGATATTCCAGATCATGATGTAGGCCATCAGGGGCAGGATCGCGATGACGATCAGCAGGATCAGCAGCAAGACCCGCCGGCGCTCGGCCGCGGTCAGCGGCGGATAGTCCGTCCGGGCCTTGCGCTCCCGTCCGCCGGGCAGATGGCGCTGGCCGGCAAGGTAGATGACCAGAGCAAGGATCATCAGGGCGCCCGCGACGCCGAAGCCCGCATGCCAGCCATGAATTGCGGCGACGGCGCCGCAGACGATCGGCCCCGCCACCGCGCCGATGTTGATGGCCGCGGAGAAGATCGTATAGGCCTGCGTCCGCAGCGATTCCGCCTCGACCGGATAGAGCTGGCCGACCTGGGCGGAGATGTTGCCCTTGAGGCAGCCCGAGCCGAGGATCAGCAGGCCCAGCGCGATCAGGAAGCTGGCGTCGAAGGTCATGGCGACATGGCCCGCCGCCATGAGCAAAGCCCCGAGCACCACCGTCGCCCTGGTGCCGAGCAGCCGGTCGGCGAGCAGGCCGCCGAGGATCGGGGTGAAATAGACGAGCCCGCCATACCAGCCATAGACGAGCGAGGCGAAGGCCTGGTCGGACATCGGCCCGTTGCTCTCGAGCAGCGCGCGCAGCCCCGCGAGGCCGAGGACATGCTCGGCATGGCCCGGGGTCAGCAGCTGGCCGACCATGTAGAGGACCAGGAGAGCGGTCATCCCGTAATAGGAGAAACGTTCCCAGGCTTCGGTGAAGGCCAGATAGACGAGGCCGCGCGGATGGCCGAACAGGGTCGGCGAAGCTTCCTGCATTGTCCCTGCCCCCCGGCAATAGTTGGCAGCTTTATTCCGCGGCCAGCAACCTCTCCGCCCCGCCCAGATCCACGCTGACCAGCCGCGACACGCCTTTCTCGATCATGGTGACGCCGAACAGGCGGTGCATGCGGCTCATCGTCACCGCATTGTGGGTGACGATCAAATAGCGGGTGTCGGTCTCGGCGGTCATCCGGTCGAGCAGGTCGCAGAAGCGCTCGATATTGGCGTCGTCCAGCGGCGCGTCGACCTCGTCCAGCACGCAGATGGGTGCCGGATTGGTTAGGAAGAGCGCGAAGATGAGTGCCACAGCGGTGAGCGCCTGCTCGCCGCCGGAGAGCAGGGTGAGCGTGGCGAGGCGCTTGCCGGGCGGCTGCGCCATGATCTCGAGGCCCGCCTCGAGCGGATCGTCGGATTCGACCAGCTCGAGATGCGCCTGCCCGCCCTCGAACAGGGTGGTGAACAGGCTGCGGAAGTGGCGGTCCACGTCCTGGAAGGCCGCCAGGAGCCGCGCTCTTCCTTCCCGGTTCAGGCTGCCGATCGAGCCGCGCAGCCGGTTGATGGCGAGGCCGAGCTCCTCGCGCTCCGCCTGGCTGGTCAGCCGGCTTTCCTCAAGCTCCTGCAGCTCGCTCTCGGCGACGAGATTGACCGGGCCGATCCGCTCGCGCTCCTGCATCTGCCGCTCGAGCTGGGCGGACTCGATCGCCACCTCGGCGACCTTGGCCTCGTCGAAGCCGATCTTCTCGGGCAGCAGGGGCGGCGAGCATTCGAACTTCTCGCCGGAGATGCGCGCCATCTCGATGCGGCGGGCGTCCTGCGCCTCGGCGCGCGCGGCGGCGCCGGCGCGGGCCTCGCGCGCGGCGGCCTGCGCCTCGCCGGCCTCGGCGAGCTTCGCCTCGGTCGAGCGCAGGGTCTCCTCGCCGGCGCGCTCGTGCGCCGCAGCGGCGGTCGCGGCTTCGGCGGCAGCGGTGGATTCGGTGGTCAGCGCCTCGATCTGCGCGCCGAGCGTGTCCGGGGCCTCGGCCAGGCGCTGAGCCTCGGTCCCGGCCTCGGCGATGCGCGCGGCGAACTCGGCCTCGTGGCTCTCGGCCTCGGCGGCGCGGGCGCACCAGTCCGCCTGCTCCTTGCGGGCCGCCTCGGCGCGCTGCTTGTCGGCGCTGACCGCCCGGGCCCAGGTCGCGGCCTCGGCGCGGACCTCGGCGAGCGCCGCCTGGCGCAGCTCGGCTTCCTCGCGGAGCAGGGCGACCTTCGCCTCGGTGGCGGCGGCGTCGGGCAAAGCGGTGGCGATCGTCTCGGCCCCGGCCAGCGCCTGCCTGGCGTCGGCGAGATCGGCCTCGGCCAGCGCGGCCCGCTCGCCCAGGCCCGAGCGGCGCAGCTCCAGCCGCTCCAGCTCGACCTTCGCCTGGTCCTCGGCGCGGCCCGCCTCGCGCGCCCTGGCCGCGGCCTCGGCCTCGGCCCGGCGGCCGGCATCGGCCATTTCGCGCGCGGCCTGCATCGCCGCCATGGCGGCGCGGGTGCGGTCCTCGGCCGCCTCGACCGCCTGCGCGGCCGCCGGCATGGCGGTCTCGATCTCGGCGAGCCGGTTGACCCGGATCAGCCGCTCGGCGGCGGCGGCGCCCATGCCGGTCGCGACATAGCCGTCCCAGCGCCGCAGGCGGCCGTCCGTCGTGACCAGCCGCTGGCCGACGGCGAGCGCCTGCCCGGCGTCGGTTTCGGCCACCGCGATCTGCCTGAGGCGGCGAAGCAGGGCCGGCGGCGCCTCGACATGGCCGGCGAGTGCGTCCGTCCCCTCGGGCAGAGCGGGATCGCCGGGCAAGGGCGCGGCCCCCGTCCAGCGGCGCGTGCCCTCGGGGCCGAGCCCGGCCTCCAGATCCTCGCCGAGCGCCGCCGCCAGCGCCCGCTCGTAGCCGGGTGCGGCGCGGACATGGTTGATCGCGCGGTCGCCGCCCGGGCCCTCGACCGCCTTGAGCAGGGCCCTGGCCTCGGACTGGAGCGCGGCGAGAGCGGCGCGCGCGGCAGCAGCCTCGCTCTCCGCCGTGTCGCGGGCGGCGGCGGCCTCGGCGCGGCGGGTCTCGGCAGCGGCGACCGCCGTGCCGGCTTCGGCGATCGCCTTCTCGGCATTGTCCCTGTCGTTCTGTGCCTGTGCAAGCTGGCGGACGAGATCGGCATCCCCGCCCAGCTCCTGCAGTTGCCCGGCGAGCCGCGCCGCCTCGGCTTCGGCGCGGGCAAGCCTGGCGCGGGCCGCGTCCAGCGCCGCCGTGGCGACGCGCGCCTCGGCCTGCTCCGCCGCCTGCACGGCGCGGGCCTGGCCGAGCGCGCTCTCCGCGGCGCGGGCTGCATCCTCATGCTCGACCGTGCGCACGTCGATCGTGCCGCGCCGGCTCTCCGCCTCTTCGAGCCGCGCGGCGATCGCCGCCAGCTCCTCGTCGAGCCGCGCGATCGCCGCCGCCGCATCCGCCTTCAGCGCCGCCTCGCGCTGCCGGTCCGCGGCCAAAGTGCGCTGCCGGCCCTCCAGCTCGGCGATCCGCCGCGTCACCCCGTCCCGCTCGGCGCGCAGCGCGGCCAGCCTGTGGCCGAGCTCCGAGGCCTTCTCGCGCGCGGCCTCCGCGGCCTTGCGCAGATCCGCCAGCCGCCCGACCGCGTCATTCTGCCAGGCGGCCGCCGCCAGCCGCGCCTCGGCCGCCTTCGCGACCGCGCCATCCGCCGCCTCCGATTCCCGCTTCGCGACCTCAGCCGCCTCCGCCGCCTCGCGCCAGCGCGCGAAGACGAGACGCGCCTCTGCGACGCGGATCTGGTCGGAGAGCTTGCGATAGCGCTCGGCCGCGCGCGCCTGCCGCTTCAGCGCAGCGCCGCGCAGCTCCATGTCGGCGAGGATCTCGTCGAGCCGGATCAGGTTCGCCTCGGTGGCGCGCAGCTTCTGCTCGGCATCCTTGCGGCGGACGTGCAGGCCGGCAATCCCGGCCGCCTCCTCCAGCATCAGCCGGCGCTCGGTCGGCCTGGCGGCGATCACCGCGCTGATCTTGCCCTGGCTGACCAAAGCGGGGCTGTGCGCGCCCGTTGCCGCGTCGGCGAACAGCAGGGCGACGTCCTTCTGCCGCACGTCGCGGCCGTTTACCCGATAGGCGGAGCCGGCGCCGCGCTCGATCCGCCGGGTGATCTCGGTCTCGCCCGGCGGGGCGAGCGGCACGTCGCCTTCCTGGTCGCCGCTCTCGCGCTCGACCAGCATCGTCACCTCGGCGAAGTCCCGCGCGGGGCGCAAGGCGGTGCCGGCGAAAATGACGTCGTCCATGCCCGCGCCGCGCATCGACTTGGGCGAGCTTTCGCCCATCACCCAGCGGATCGCCTCCAGCACGTTGGACTTGCCGCAGCCGTTCGGCCCGACGATCCCGGTGAGGCCGTCCTCGACGCGCAGCTCCGCGGGCTCGACGAAGCTCTTGAAGCCGGACAGTTTGAGCCGCTTGACCTTCACCTGACTGTACTTTTCCCCCTTGGCCGGGCCGTCACTGCAGCCGCGGCTCGATCTCCGCCCAAGTGTTCACATTCTGGATCGCGCCGTTGATGAAGAAGGTGGGCGTGCCCTGGACGCCGGCGCGGGCGCCCTGGTCGTGCAGCTGCTCGAGCCGGTCGAGATTGGCCTGGGTCAGGCATTGCCGGCGGGCCGCCGGGCCGATGCCGTGCCGCTGCCCCACTGCGTCGAGGCCGAGGATGGTGATCAACTCGCCGGTGAGCTGGAGCGGCGCCATCGCCTGCAGCTGCGGCCGGCGGGCCGCCGGGACGCTCTGGATCCGGGCGGTCCAGGTCGCCTGGGTGGCGAGCAGCTCGTGGGTCATCGCGAAATAGCCGGCCGGCGAGGCGCAGCGGCTCAGCAGCGCTGCGGCGACGTCCAGCCCGTTCAGATAATAATTGCGATATTCGACGCTGACCCGGCCCGAGCGGACATGGACGGGAATGAGACGGGCGGCGCTCTCCCGCGAGAAGGCGGCGCAATGCCCGCAGGTGGTCGACAGATATTCGACCAATTTGATCCGGGCATCGGGACTGCCGATCCGGAAGCCGCCTTCGGGCGTGCGCGCCGCGACCCGGGTCCAGTCCTGCACCGCGGCGGCGCGCCGCTGCGCCGCCGCATCGGTCGCCGGCCCGGCCAGCGCGGTGATGGCGGCGAGCGCAGCGAAGGTGGCGAGGAGCGGGCGCCTCATGGCCTCAGCCGCCCGTCGCCGTGCGCAGCAGCGGCTCGAGCTGGTTCCAGTAGCCGATATTCTGCTGCTGGGTGCCGTTGATGTAGAAGGTCGGCGTGCCCGGCGGATTGTCGGTCTGCACCGCATGCTGGGTGTCGTCGGCGACGCGCTGCAGGTTGCGCGGATCGGCGAGGCACTGGTTGATCTGCTGCTGGGTCATGCCGCGCTGGCGGAAGAAGGCGTCAACGCCCGTCTCGCGCACCAGGGTCGCGGCGCGGGTCTGCAGGTCCATCGCCTCGACCGCGGCGCGGTTCGCCTCGAGATAGCGCTGGCCGCGCATCGCCCAGTTCTGCTGCTCGGCATAGAGCTGGTCGACGAGCTGGAAGTAGGAATCCGGCCCGTTGCAGCGCAGCAGCGCGAACAGCCCCGGATCGGTCGGGAAGATCATATAGGGGCGATATTCCCAGCTGACCCGGCCGCTGCGCACGAAATTGCGGATGCCCTCGGCCCCGCCCTGGTTGGAGAAGTCGCCGCAATGCGGGCAGGTGATCGAGGCATATTCGACCAGCTTCACCGGCGCGTTCGGATTGCCCATCAGGAAGCCGCGCTCGGTCTCTGCGATGGTCTGCGTCCAGTCCTGGCCGGCCGGCGCCGCGACATTGGCGACCGGGGCGGCCGGGGGCGTCACGCCGGCCGTATTGTTGCCGCCGCCGCCACCGCAGGCGGCAAGGGTCAGGACGAGGGCGGCCGAGCCGGCCATGAACAAGCTCTTCATCTCTTCTTCTCTCCAATCTTGCCGACGACCGGGATCGCCGTCACTGCTGGCGCTCCATCGCCAGCCGCGAGCCCGCGCGCAAGCGATTCCAGGCATAAACGCAGCTCGGGATCGGCGATGTCGCGCAGCGTATCCTTCATGTCCACCGGGAGCGTGACCGGGCGCAGCGAAGGCGGCGCGGCCCGGGACTTCCGTTTCTCGACCTGAACCAGACCTTGCCGGATCGCGACCCTGGCCACCGCCTCGTAGCCGAAGAACTGGTTGACCCGGTCCCGGATCGCCGGGGCGACGTGCTGCATCATCGGCGCATGCGCCCCCTCGACGACAAGGGTGAGCGTGCCGGCGCTCTTCTTCCCCGGCGGGAAGCGGATCGATTCGGGGGCGGAGACGGCGGCGTAGCGGGCGCCCACGATCTCCCGCCAGCGGCTGACGATCGAGGACTGGACGAAGCCGAAGCGGCGGAAGGCGGCGCCGCCCGCGGCCGGCAGCAGATCCGCCACGGCCCGCGCGCGCCGGGCCCGCTGCGGCTCGGCGGCCGCCTTCCGGCCCTTCACGCCCGTCCTGGTCACTTTGCTTTCCACTCTGCCGGCGAGCATGGCATAGGCGGCCCATGCCCGTCGATGCCGCCGAAGCGCTTTTGTGTTGGTATGTTGTGGATAAGCGCCGCCTGCCGTGGCGGGCCGAGCCGGGAGAGCGCGCCGACCCCTATCGCGTCTGGCTCAGCGAGGTGATGCTGCAGCAGACCACGGTCGCGGCGGTGAAGCCCTATTTCGAGAAATTCACGTCGCGCTGGCCGACGGTGGAGGCGCTGGCGGCCGCAGAGGATGCGGACGTCATGGCCGCCTGGGCGGGGCTCGGCTATTATGCCCGCGCCCGCAACCTGCTCGCCTGCGCGCGTGCCGTCGCGGGGGAACATGCCGGCCATTTTCCGGACGATGAGGCGGCTTTGCTGAAGCTTCCGGGGATCGGCGCCTACACGGCGGCCGCGATCGCGGCGATCGCCTTCGGCCGGCGCGCGGTTGTGGTCGACGGCAATGTCGAGCGGGTGGTGTCGCGGCTGCACGCGCTGAAGGCGCCGTTGCCGCAGGCGCGGCCGCGCATCCGCGCGCTGGTCGACGCGATGACCCCCGCCGGGGGCGCCGGCGATTTCGCCCAGGCGACGATGGACCTCGGCGCCACGATCTGCACGCCGCGGGGGCCCGCCTGCGGCCTCTGTCCGGTACAGGGCTGGTGCCAGGCCTATGCGGAGGGCGAGCCCGAGCTTTACCCGGTCAAGGCCCCCAAGGCGCCCCGCCCGCATCGCCACGGCAAGGCCTATTGGCTCGAGCATGACGGCGAGGTGCTGCTGGTCCGCCGCCCCGCCAAAGGCCTGCTCGGCGGGATGCTGGCACTGCCCGAGACGCCGCCAGCAGAAGCGGACTGGGAGGAGGCCGGCGCCGTCGAACATGTCTTCACCCATTTCTCGCTGACCATGACCCTGATGTGCGCGCGGACCGATGCGCGGCCCGCTGGGCTCTGGCACGCCGCCGCGACCATCGCCGAGGCCGGCCTCCCCACCCTCTTCGCCAAACTCGCCGCTCGCGGCCTCGCCTGGCGCGAGAAGGGAAAGGCGGGCGGCGGCGTTAGGGAGAAGGCCCTCCTGGTCTGAAGGTCCGTGCCGATGCGTGCGCTTCTCGCCCTCCTCCTCGCCTGCTTCCTCGCCGCCCCGCTCGCGGCGCAGCGTTCGGCCTGGCCGGCCGGGAAGGAAGAGCTTGCCTATGGCTCATCCCCGCGCCAGCGGCTCGACTTCATCCCGGCTCCGACCGGGCACCGCGCGCCGCTCTTCATCTTCATCCATGGCGGCGCCTGGGCGTTCGGCGACAAGGGGATGGCGGGCCATATGGCCGCGCATGCCCGCGCCCGGGGCTATGCCTTCGCCTCCCTGAACTACCGGCTCGTGCCCGACGCCGATCCGGCGCAGCAGGCCGAGGACGTGGCCGCCGCGATCGCCTGGCTGGTCCGGCAGGCGGACGAGCTCGGCATCGACCCGGGCAAGATCATCGTCAGCGGCCACAGCGCCGGCGCCCATCTCGCCGCTCTGGTCGGCACCGACCCCTCCTATCTGGCCGCGCACCGGCTGCCCGTCACCATCCTCGACGGCATCGTCCTGCTCGACGGCGCCGGATATGACGTCCCCGCGCAGATGGCGCGAGGCGGCCCCTTCCTGAGGCGGCTCTACGCCCGCGCCTTCGGGACGGACCGCGCCTTCCAGGCCCGCGTCTCGCCGACCCGGCACGCCGCCGCGCCCAATGCCGGCCGCTTCCTGATCCTCCACATCGCCAGCCGCCCCGACGACAGCGGCGCCCAGTCCCGGGACCTCGCCGCCGCGCTCCGCCGCGCCGGCACGCCCGCCGAGGTGGTGTCGGTCGAGGGCAGCCACGCCGGGATCTTCCGCCGCTTCGGCCAGCCAGGCCATGTCGCCACCGAACGCACCGACGCCTTTGCACGGGACGTGTTCGGACGCTAATCCAGACCCATGTCCCAGCCCGGTTTCACCGGCGCCGGTCTCGACCGGGCCGACCATCTCCGCCTCGACGCCGAGCGGCTGGCCGATCTGATGGCCAATGGCGACGCGCGGCTGCTGCAGCTCGATGTGGTCGATCCGGTGCTGGACGAAGCCGGGGCGCTGCGCTGGGGTCCGGTGGAGGGCGCGGAGGACCTGCTGTTCCTCGGGCTCGAGGACGGCCGGCCCCTGTTCGCGCCGCTGGTCCGGATGGAGCTCGGGCAGCGGGCGTGGAGCGTATTTGGGCTGCTGGCGCTGATGAGCTCAAGGGACGCGGCCATCTGGGGGGCGGCGCGGAGCCTCAACGAATGGCACAACCGGCACGGCTTCTGTTCGGTCTGCGGCCATAAGACGGCCCTTTTCCGCGCCGGCTGGGGGCGGCAATGCGGGCAGTGCGGCGCCGAGCATTTCCCGCGCGTCGATCCGGTGGTGATCATGCTCGCCGAGCATGAGGGCCGGGTGCTGCTCGGCCGCTCGCCCCATTATCCGCCGCGCCGCTATTCGGCCTTGGCCGGCTTCGTCGAGCCGGCGGAATCGATCGAGGAGGCGGTGGCGCGCGAACTGGCCGAGGAGGCAGGCGTCGCGGTCACCGACGTGCGCTACGTGGCGAGCCAGCCCTGGCCCTTCCCGGGCTCGCTGATGATCGCCTGTATCGGGAAGGCGGCGTCCGACCGATTGACGCTCGACGGCAATGAGCTGGAGGACGCTTTCTGGTGCGACCGGGCCGGCGTCCTCGCCGCTTTGGCCGGCAATCCGGACGCGCCCTTCCAGGCGCCGCCGCCCTTCGCCATTGCCAATACCTTGCTGACGCGCTGGAGCGAGGGCGAGTGAGAGGGAGAGACGAGATGAAGGCGATGCTGACCGGAGTGACTACGATGCTGCTCGCGGCCTGCTCGATGCAGCCCGGCAATCAGAGCGCGCGGCTCTACGTCTCGATGACCGGCATCCAGGAGATACCGGGGCCCGGCGATCCGGACGGCAACGGCACGGTCGAGCTCCGCGTCGTCCCGGCCAGCGGTTCGGTCTGCTGGAACCTCTATGCGCGGGCGATCGACCCGGCAACCGCGGCCCACATCCATCGCGGCTCCGCGGGCGCGGCGGGGCCGCCGGTGGTCACGCTCACCACGCCCGACGCCAACGGCCGCAGCCAGGGCTGCGCCCCGGTCGACCAGCAGCTCGCCCGGCACATGGTGCTGGCGGCGCAGGACTTCTACGTGAACGTCCACACCGCCGCGCATCCGCAGGGCGCGATTCGCGGCCAGCTGCGCGGCGGCCCGGAGCCGGTCCAGCGGGTGCAGCCGCAGCCCCGCTACTGAGCAGCGGGCAGGAAGCGGGCCGTAATCAATAGTCCTAGGGGTTGGCCGTCCGCTTCGCCCGTGTCCGCACGGGCTTCGGCGCAGCGGCGGCCGCGCCTTCCTCGAAGCCTTCGAGGAAGCGGCGCGCGCCCTCCGCGACGGCGGCGTGGATCACGAGACCGAGATCGAGTGCATCGGGCTTCGCCTTTGCGTCGTCTCCGGCGCCGGCGCCCGGCCGCGCCTCGGCGCGCTTCGCCTTCTCGACGACCGATTGGGCGGCAAGCGTCAGCCCGGCCAAAGCGAGCTCGCGGACCGCGGCCGATTCGGTGAGCTTCAGCGCCTTCTTCGCCTGCTTGCGCACCTTCTTGGGCACCTTCACGCCCGCGACGCGCTTCGGGATCTTCACCTTCGCCATTCGCAACTCTCCTCGTGTATTATGCTAGTAATACACGGATGCTCTTTCAAGACCGTTCACTCGACAATGATCCGCGCGCTCATGCCGCGCAGGCGGTGCAGCAGATAGCCGCTGCGGGCGCGATAGACTCCCGGCGCGGGAACCAGGGCGATGCTGAGCCGCTCGCCGGGCCGCAGGCGGAAGCCGCCGTTCACCACGAAGCGCCGGTCCCGCGGCCGGACCAAAGCGGCGGCGAAGAAGCGCGGCGCGCGGAAGCTGAGGTTGGCGCGGCCGTTGTTGACGAAGCGAAGCAGCACCGGGCGCCCGGCGACGAGCCGCAGCGTCCGCGGCTCGTAGCGGAAGGGATGGAGGATGATATCGGTCTCGATCGCGGTCCGCCATTCGGGCTGGCGCTGCGCGGAGACTGGGCCGGCGAGGAGCAAGGCGGCCAGGCAGGCGAGAATGAGGCGCATGGGGCTTCCCTCCCTCGCGCATCAATCCCTTAAACCGGGGCGTGTTCCAAGTTCCAAATCCTCCCCGGCACGGGGAGGTGGCAGCGCGAAGCGCTGACGGAGGGGGCCCGGAGACCCGCACGCCGCCCCCTCCACCAAGCTTCGCTTGGTCCCCCTCCCCGTGCCGGGGAGGATCTCAAAACCGCAACGGCATCGCCCGCTTCACCCCGGTGATCTTGCCGATCGCCTGGACGAGGTCGGGCGGGATCTGGCCGTCGAGCGCGGCCAGGCAGACCGCCTCGCCGCCCGCGCCGCGCCGGCCGAGGTTGAAGGTGGCGATGTTGACGTCCGCCTCGCCGAGCACGGTGCCGAGCCGGCCGATGAAGCCCGGCTTGTCCTCGTTGACGATGTAGATCATGTCGCCCTGCAATTCCGCCTCGACCGCGATCCCGAACAATTCCACCAGCCGCGGCTGCGCCTCGCCGAACAGGGTGCCGGCGACCGAGCGCTTGCCCGTGCCGGTATCGACCGAGACCCGGACCAGAGTGTGATAGGCGCCCTCGCGGTCGTGCCGCACCTCGCGCACGTCGAGCCCGCGCTCGCGGGCGAGGAAGGGCGCGTTGACCATGTTCACGCTGTCCGAGAAGACCCGCATGAAGCCGGCCAGCACGGCGGCGACGATCGGCTTCTGGTTGAGCGCGGCGGCATGGCCCTCGGTCTCGATCGAGATGCGGGTGAAATCGTCCTGCGCGAGCTGGCCGACGAGCGAGCCGAGCATCTCGGCCAGCGCCATATAGGGGCGGAGGCGCGGCGCCTCTTCGGCGGTGAGCGAGGGCACGTTGAGCGCGTTGGTGACGCCGCCCGTGACCAGCAATTCCGACATCTGCTCGGCGACCTGGATCGCGACATTGACCTGCGCCTCGGTGGTCGAGGCGCCGAGATGCGGCGTCGCGATCAGCCCCGGCGTGCCGAACAGCGGATTCTCCCTGGCCGGCTCCTCGACGAACACATCGAGCGCCGCGCCCGCGACATGGCCGCTGTCCAAAGCCGCCTTCAGCGCCGCCTCGTCGATCAGCCCGCCCCGCGCGCAATTGACGATGCGGACGCCTTTCTTCGTCTTCGCCAGATTGGCGGCGGACAGGACGTTGCGGGTCTGCTCGGTGAGCGGCGTGTGCAGGGTGATGAAGTCGGCCCGGGCAAGCAATTGCTCGAGCTCCACCTTCTCGACGCCCAGCTCCACCGCCCGCTCGGCGGTCAGGAAGGGATCGTAGGCGATCACCCGCATCCTGAGGCCGAGCGCGCGGTCGGCGACGATCGAGCCGATATTGCCGCAGCCGATCAGGCCGAGCGTCTTCGAGGTCAGCTCGACGCCCATGAAGCGGTTCTTCTCCCACTTCCCGGCCTGCGTCGAGCGGTCGGCCGAAGGAATCTCGCGGGCGAGGGCGAACATCAGCGCGACGGCGTGCTCGGCTGTCGTGATCGAATTGCCGTAGGGCGTGTTCATCACGACGATGCCGCGCGCGGTCGCGGCGGGCACGTCGATGTTGTCGACGCCGATGCCGGCCCGGCCGATCACTTTCAGGCTCGTCGCGTGCTCGAGGACGGCCTTCGTCACCTTCGTCGCGGAACGCACGGCGAGCCCGTCGTACTTGCCGATGACCTTCTTGAGCTCGTCGACGGAAAGCCCGACGCGCACCTCGGTGTCGATGCCGCGCTCGGAGAAAATCTCGACCGCACGCCGCGAGAGGCTGTCGGCGATCAGAACCTTAGGCATTCGTCACCTCCTCGCGCGCCCAGTCGAGCCAGGGCAACAAGGCTTCGATGTCGCTCTTCTCGACCGTGGCGCCGGCCCAGATGCGCAGGCCCGGCGGCGCGTCGCGATAGGAGCCGATGTCGTAGGCGACGCCTTCCGCCTCCAGCTTCTGCGCGATTTCCTTGGCGCGGTCGCAGGAGAGGCAGACGGACGTGCAGGAGCGGATCGCC
>NZ_DASPNF010000014.1:0-113522 GCF_035626655.1 Allosphingosinicella sp. | reverse complement strand
CGCGATCTCCTCGCCCGGCTTGAAGCCGGCCTTCTCGATCGACTTCACCACGAACTCGAGCGCCTTCTCGGCGCTGGCGATGTTGGGGGCGAAGCCGCCCTCGTCGCCGACATTGGTGTTGTGGCCGGCCTTCTTCAGCTCGGCGCGGAGCGCATGGAAGACTTCGGCGCCCCAGCGGATGGCTTCGGCGCAGGAAGGAGCGGCCCAGGGCAGGACCATGAACTCCTGGAAGTCGATCGGATTGTCGGCATGGGCGCCGCCGTTCAGGATGTTCATCATCGGCACCGGCAGGGTCTGCGCCGAGACGCCGCCGACATAGCGGTAGAGCGGCAGGCCGCGCGCATCGGCCGCCGCCTTCGCCACGGCGAGGCTGACGCCGAGGATCGCATTGGCGCCGAGCCGCGACTTGTTCTCTGTGCCGTCGAGGGCGATCAGGGCCGCGTCGATCTCGGCCTGGTCCTCGGCCTCCATCCCGATCACCGCCTGCGCGATTTCGCCGTTCACGGCCTCCACGGCCTGGCCGACGCCCTTGCCGAGCCAGCGCGTCTTGTCCCCGTCCCTCTTCTCGACCGCCTCGTGCGCGCCTGTGGAGGCGCCGGACGGCACCGCGGCGCGGCCGAGGCTGCCATCCTCCAGCAACACCTCCACCTCGACGGTCGGATTGCCGCGGCTGTCGAGGATCTGGCGGCCATGGACATGGATGATCGCGGTCATTTTCTTGCGGCCTCGTTATGAGATATGGAAGATGTTGCCGGGCAGATATCGGCCCGCCGAAGCTCATGCAACTTTCCTCGCCTCGCCCGGGAACGGGAGGTACGGGGCGGGTGTTTGGGCTTGTACGATGCCAGTGACGTAACGAAGTGGAGATTCACCATGCCCCCTCGCAAGCCCGCCCTGCCCGAAGGCACCGATCATGTCGTGCGCGGCGCCTCAGCCGAGGATGAAGGCGCGGGCGGCTTCGCCTCGACCAGGGAGAAACTGGTCGGCCAGGTGCGCGAGCAGGTCACCAGCATCAGGAGCCAGGCGACGAGCCGGGCGCGCGGCTTCGCCGACGACGGCAAGGCGCGGGCGACGAGCCTGCTCGACGATTTCAGCGAGGTGATCGACGAGGCGGCGCAGGCGGTCGACCGCAAGTTCGGCAATGATTATGGAGACTATGCCCATCGCGCCTCCTCCGCCGTCTCGGATTTCGCCGAGCGGATCCGCAGCAAGACGGTCGACGACATCCTCGACGACACGCGCGACTTCGTCCGCAAGAGCCCCGGCATCGCGATCGGCATCGCCGCGGTCGCCGGCTTCATGCTCGTGCGGCTGATCAGGACGGGGCTCGACGACGTGTCGGGAGGCCGCGAAGCGGCGAACGACGGAGCCTGAGCTTGGCCGACGCGGGGGAACCGAAAGACGAATCGATCGGCGAGCTGCTCGGCCGGCTGGCCGATGACGGCCGCGCTTATGTGAAGGCGGAACTCTCCGTCTACAGGGCGATCGCAGCGCGCCGGGCGGCGCGCGCGCGCAGCGGCCTGATCGCGCTGGCCATCGGCGCGGTGCTGCTGATCTCGTCGATCACCGCCTTGCTGCTCGGCCTGGTGCTGTGGCTGGCGACCCTGATCGGGCCGCTGCTCGCCGGCCTGGCGGTCGCCGCGGCCTTGATCCTCACCGGCTTCGTCCTCGTCCGCATCGGCATTAGCGGGCTCCGCGCCCTCGGCGGCGACGAGGCGGAGCGCGAGGCGCTCGCGCGCGGGGACGACCAGGCATGAGCATCGAGATGCTCCAGCAGGCGAAGAGCGACGCGGTCGCCGCCCGCGCGCGCTTCCTGGACACGCTCGACGAGGCACGCTCGCGGCTCAAGCCCGGCAACCTTGCCAACGAGGCCTGGACCGGGGTCAAGGACAAGACCGCCGAAGCGGCGGGCAACGCCGTCGACGCGGTGAAGCAGCGGCCGAGGACGGTGGCCCTGGTGCTGGGCGGGCTGGCGCTGTTCCTGGCGCGCAAGCCGATCGGCCGGGCTGCGACGAAAGTCGTCTCGCGCCGCAAGCGCAAGGGAAACCGGGACGGGGATTGAGGGTTTGATCGTGCGGGCGATCTCGCGCCCGCGCCAGTATGCAGGAAGGACGATTTGGACATGGCCGAAGACAGCGACGCGCCCCGGGGCAAGGCAGCCAGCGCACTCGCCGCAGCGCGCGACCGGACGGCATCCGCCTATGAGGCGGCGCGCAACCGCGCCTCGGACGCGACCCGCAAGGCGAACGAGCAGCTCAGCATCTATCCGCTGAGCGCCGTGGTCGGCGGCTTCCTGCTCGGCGCCCTGGCCGGCGCGATGATCCCGCGGACCGAGCGCGAGACGAAGCTGATGGGCAAGGCCGGCCGCAAGGTCGCCGGCGCGGCCAAGGATGCCGCCCAGCGCGGCATCGATGCCGGCCGCGAGCAGCTAGACCAGCTCAAGTCCAGGGCAGCCGAGACGGTCAGCGAGGCGGTGTCCAGCCTGGCGGGCGGCAAGAAGGACTGACGGGCGTGCTTGCGCGCCGCTCGCTTCCCTCCTACCGCCCTCGCCCATGAGCAAATTGCATTTCGTGTTCGGCGGGCGGGTCAAGGATCCGCGCGGCCTCGACTTCGACCTGGCCACGATCGACATGGTCGGCCTCTACCCCGATTATGCGAGCGCGCTCGACGCCTGGCGCGGCAAGGCGCAGCGCACGGTCGACGATGCCGAGATGAAATATGTCGTCGTCCACCTGCACCGGCTGCTCGATCCGGCGGCCGAGGAAGCGGCGAAGGCCTAGTTCGTCATTCCAGCTTTGGCCGGAATGACGGTTTTTCGCGTCAGGCCTTACGATATTTGAACAGCAGCAGCGGGTTCGCCAGCAGCAGGCCGACGGCAAAACCGCCGATATGGGCGGCGACGGCGATCGTCACCCCTTCGCCGCCGGTGACGAAGGTCGCGCCGCTCAAAGCGACGCCGAGGCAGATCTGCAGCACCACCCAGGCGGCCATCAGCCAGAGCGCGTTGAGCCAGAGCGCGAGCGTCGGGCTGGACACCTTCACCTTGTTGCGGCCGAACAGCATCGCATAGGCGCCGAGCACGGCCGAGATCGCGCCGCTCGCCCCGATCATCGGCGCGATGGCCAGCGGATTGGCCAGATATTGCGCACCGGCCGCCGCATAGGCGCCGAGGACGTAGAGGACCGCCAGCGCGGGCGTGCCGAGCACGGACTCGACGGGACGGCCGCAGAAAACCAGCACGATGATGTTGAACAGGAGGTGGCCGAGACCGGCATGGACCAGCGTCGCCGTCAGCGGCTGCAGCCAGACCGGAACCGGTCCCGGCGCCGGGTTTGCCGGCCAGAAGCCGAACATGTCCGCCGCCCAATATTCCTGCTGGAACAGGGCGGCGAGCAGCCAGGCGCCGACCGTCGCGATCGTCAGCACGGCGGTCAGGGGAGCTTTGCTCCAGGTGTCGGGCAGGCGCATGGCCGCTTCCGCGCGATCTAGACGAACTGGATCTTGCTGATCTCGTAATATTTGTCGCCGGACGGGGCCGAGAACTCCACCTCCTCGCCCTTCATCCGGCCGATCAGCGCCCGGCCGAGCGGCGAGGCATAGGAGATGCGGCCGACCTTGGCGTCCGCCTCGGTCTCGCCGACGATCTGATATTTGATCTTGTTGTCATTCTCGTCGATCAGATGGACGGTGGCGCCGAAGATGACCTTGTCGCCCGAGAGCGTCGTCGGGTCGATCACCATCGCCCGGCTCAGCCGGTCCTCGAGATCGGCGATCTGCGCCTCGATCTGGCCCTGCCGCTCCTTGGCGGCATGATATTCGGCATTTTCCGAGAGGTCGCCATGGGCGCGCGCTTCCTCGATCGCGTCGATCACCGCGGGGCGCTCGACCGTCTTCAGGTGCCGCACGTCGGTCTGGAGCTTCTCATAGCCCTCGGCCAGCATCGGCAATTTATCGACCGTCGCCATTCAACGATGCCTTTCACTTCAAAAACATTCCCGGAGCGACGCTGCGAGAGCACCGCCTGATCTTTCGCCGATTGTGGAAGGATCATGCTCCGGAGGTGGAATAATAGTCCTGGAGCGAGCGCACTTCAAGGCCGCGCTCCCTGAGCACCGCGATTGCCCTCGCCACCGCGTTGGCGGAGGAGGCCGTGGTGAAATAGGGAACCTTGCCCATCAGGGCGGCAGCGCGGATCGAGGCGGAATCCTTGTGGCTCTGCCAGCCCTCGGTGGTGTTGAAGACGATGTCGACGCCATTGTCCTTGATCCGGTCGACGATGTGCGGCCGGCCCTGCGCCACCTTGTTCACCCGCTCGACCGGCAGGCCGCGACCGGCCAGATAGCTGGCGGTGCCGCCCGTCGCGATCACGTCGAAGCCCAAGGCGAGCAGCGCCTCGACGGCGGGCACGACGATCGGCTTGTCGCTGTCCTTGACGGAAACGAACAGAGTACCCGAGGTCGGCAGGTCGAGCCCGGCGCCCTGTTGCGACTTGAGAAAGGCTGTGGCGAAATCGCTTGCGATTCCCATGACTTCGCCAGTGGATTTCATTTCCGGCGAGAGGACTGGGTCGATGCCGGGGAAGCGGGCGAATGGGAAGACGGCCTCCTTGACCGCGATATAGGAAAGGTCGCGGCCGAGCGCCGGCAGGTCCTTCAATTTCTCGCCCGCCATCACGCGGGCGGCGAGCTTGGCGACCGGCGCGCCGATCGCCTTGGCGACGAAGGGCACGGTGCGGCTGGCGCGCGGATTGACCTCGATCAGATAGACGACGCCTTCCTTCACCGCGAACTGCACGTTCATCAGCCCGATCACGCCCAGGCCTTCGGCCAGCAGGCGCGTCTGCCGCTCGATCTCGGCGACGATCGCCGGCTCGAGGCTGTAGGGCGGCAGCGAGCAGGCGCTGTCGCCCGAATGGACGCCCGCTTCCTCGATATGCTGCATCACGCCGGCGATGACGACGTCGCTGCCGTCGCAGATCGCGTCGACGTCGACCTCGATCGCGTCACGGAGATATTGGTCGATGAGCACGGGGCTGTCGCCCGACACCTGCACCGCGGTGTGGATGTAATCGTCGAGCTGGACCGGGGAATCGACGATCTCCATCGCCCGGCCGCCGAGCACGTAGGAGGGCCGGGTCAGCACCGGATAGCCGATCCGCTCGGCCACCATGATCGCCTCGTCGCGGCTGCGGGCGATGCCGTTGAGGGGCTGGCGCAGCCCGAGCCGGTCGACGAGCCGGGCGAAGCGCTCGCGGTCCTCGGCCAGGTCGATCGCGTCGGGCGAGGTGCCGAGAATCGGGATGCCTTCCTCGGCCAGCGCCTGCGCCAGTTTCAGCGGCGTCTGCCCGCCGAACTGGACGATGACGCCGTGGAGCGTGCCCCTGGACGCCTCGACATGGAGGATCTCGAGCACGTCCTCCACAGTGAGCGGCTCGAAATAGAGGCGGTCGGAGGTGTCGTAATCGGTGGAGACCGTCTCCGGATTGCAATTGACCATCACGGTCTCGAAGCCCGCCTCCTTCAGCGCGTAGGCGGCGTGGACGCAGCAATAGTCGAACTCGATCCCCTGGCCGATCCGGTTCGGGCCGCCGCCGAGGATAACGACCTTCTTCCGGTCGGAGGGCTGGCTCTCGTCCTCGGGTTCCCCAAAGCTCGGCGCCTCGTAGGTCGAGTACATATAGGGCGTCTTCGCCTCGAACTCGGCGGCGCAGGTGTCGATCCGCTTGAACACCGGGCGGACGCCGAGCCGGTGGCGCAGGCGGCGGACCTCCGTCTCCGTGGTCGCGCCGATCATCGCCTTCACCGCATCGTGAATCAGGCCGTGGGAGCGCGCACGGGTCTTGACCCCGCCGCCGGCGATGTTCGCCGACTTGAGGTTGAGCTCGGCCAGGCGGCGATCGGAAAAGCCCATCGCCTTCAGGCGGCGCATCCCCTGCGCATCGGCGGGCAGGCCGTCGCGGCAGATCGCTTCCTCCTCCTCGACCAGCTCGCGGAGCCGCTCGAGGAACCAGGGATCATATTTCGTGACCGCATGGACCTCGGCGACGCTCAGCCCCTCGCGCAACGCCTGGGCGGCGACGAGCAGCCGGTCCGGCGACGGCACGGCCAGCGCGGCCTCGATATCCTCCTTCGCGGCGCCATAGAGGCTGCGGACCCCGTCAAGGCCGTTGAGGCCCGTCTCCAGCCCGCGCAGCGCTTTCTGCAGGCTTTCGTGGAACGAGCGGCCGATCGCCATCACTTCGCCGACCGATTTCATCGCGGTCGAGAGCAAGGCCTGGCTTTCCTTGAACTTCTCGAAGGCGAAGCGCGGGATCTTGGTGACGACATAGTCGATCGTCGGCTCGAACGAGGCCGGGGTGACGCCGGTAATGTCGTTCTGGATCTCGTCGAGCGTGTAGCCGACGGCGAGCTTGGCAGCGACCTTGGCGATCGGGAAGCCCGTGGCCTTGGAGGCGAGCGCGGAGCTGCGGCTGACCCGCGGGTTCATCTCGATGACGACGAGCCGGCCATCCTTGGGATTCACTGCGAACTGGACGTTGGAACCACCTGTTTCGACGCCGATTTCACGCAGCACCGCGATACTCGCGTTGCGCATGAGCTGATATTCCTTGTCGGTCAGGGTCAGCGCCGGTGCGACCGTGATCGAATCCCCGGTATGGATCCCCATCGGGTCCACATTCTCGATCGAGCAGATGATGATGGCATTGTCGTTGCGGTCCCGCACGACCTCCATCTCATATTCCTTCCAGCCGAGCACCGATTCCTCGATCAGCACCTCGGTGGTCGGCGAGGCCTCCAGCCCGCCGCGGACGATCTCCTCGAACTCCTCACGATTATAGGCAATGCCGCCGCCCGTCCCGCCGAGGGTGAAGCTGGGGCGGATGATGGCGGGCAGGCCGACATGCTCCAGTGCCGCCATGGCGTCATCCATACTATGGGCGATCCGGCTGCGCGGGCTTTCGAGCCCGATCCGGTCCATCGCCTCGCGGAACTTGAGCCGGTCCTCCGCCTTCTCGATCGCCTCGGCGTCGGCGCCGATCAGCTTCACGCCGTACTTGTCGAGCGTCCCGTCCTTGTAGAGCGCGAGCGCGGTGTTGAGCCCGGTCTGCCCGCCCATGGTCGGCAGCACCGCGTCCGGCCGCTCCTTCGCGATGATCTCGGCGACATAGGCCGGCGTAACCGGCTCGACATAGGTCGCGTCGGCGGTCTCCGGATCGGTCATGATCGTCGCTGGGTTGGAGTTGACGACGATGACCCGATAGCCCTCCTCCTTCAGCGCCTTGACCGCCTGGCTGCCGGAATAATCGAACTCCGCCGCCTGCCCGATGACGATCGGGCCGGCGCCGATGATGAGGATGGAGGAGATGTCGGTACGCTTGGGCATCAGTCGCGGGCTTCCACAATGGTCAGGGTCACGCCGTGCTCGCGCGCCCAATGGGTCATGCAGGCGATGCGCCCCGCAATGGGCGCCTGGTCGCGCGCAGCATAGGCGGCAGTCGGCAAAGCGAGTCGATAGCGCCTGGGCGAACCGGTCAGGGTGGCGCCCGTCAGCTCGCAATTGACGAGGAGCTCCGCATTGGCCTCCTCTTCGGCGGCGCCGCGGATCAGGCGCTCTTCCGTCGTCTCACAGGCGCCCAGCATCAGCCCGGTCGCCGCGATGGTCAGCCATGCTCGACTCACCGGAAGTGCCCATGAATTTGCCGGCCAGGCACAGGCTGTCCCCCGGGCCCGATCGCCCGCGGATGATGGTGCCGGCTGAACACCCCGCCCCTCATTTGTCCTGCGCCGATTGCGCGGCGCGGCGAATTTCCTCCTCGCGCTGATGAAGGAAGGCGAAACCCTTGCGCGGATCGGGGGGCTGGCGGTCGCGCTCCCGTTCTTCCAGATAGGATCTGTAGCGATCGACGATCAGCGTCGCCAATCGGTCCGGATCGGTCCAGAGCGGCCGCGCATAGACGTCGACAATGTCGTCGCGCAGCCTCGGACCGATCGCCTCCAGCTCGTCGCGCGAGGAAAAGAGCCAGAGCTCGTATCGCGCCTGCACTTCGGATTCCGGGATCGCGTACCAAAGACCGATACTGTCGAAGCCGGCAGGGATGGCAGGCGGGCGAGGACCGCGCCGGAACATCCTCAGGAGGCTCTGGGTCAAACTCCAACGCCGGGTCAAACCGATGGTCAGCATCGGCGAAAAGCGGGGCGCGTCTTCGACATAGTGGTGAAGCTCGAGCCAGCAGGGCTTGCAGCCATAGCGCACGGCGGTGGCGTCACTCTTTACGAGCCTGAAGCCTTGCCGCTCGAAATAGGCGTCGAATGTCGCCCGGCAGACGGGCTCGAAATAATCGGTGGCGAGCGCGGACCAGTCCAGTTCGGGCACAGGCTCTCTCATCGGGGCGCCTTCGCAGGGGAACCTGCCGGCAGCAGCCCGACGAACTTGCCGAACAGATACTGGCTGTCCTGCGGCCCCGGGCTCGCCTCCGGATGATATTGCACGCTGAACGCAGGCCGGTCGGTCAGCTCCAGCCCGCACAGGCTGCCGTCGAACAGGCTCACATGGGTCGGCCGCGCATTCTCCGGCAGGCTCTCCGCCTCGACCGCGAAACCGTGGTTCATGCTGGTGATCTCGACGCGGCCATCGGCGAGGCGCTTGACCGGATGGTTGGCGCCGCGATGGCCCTGGTGCATCTTCACCGTGCGGCCGCCGACGGCAAGGCCCAGCAATTGGTGGCCGAGGCAGATCCCGAAGAGCGGCTTGCCCGTCTCCAGCATCGAGCGGATGACGGGCACCGCATAGTCGCCCGTCGCGGCGGGATCGCCGGGGCCGTTGGAGAGGAAGAAGCCGTCCGGCTGGTGCGCCATCACCTCGTCGAAGCTGGCGGTGGCGGGGAGCACGGTCACCCGCGCGCCGGCATCGGCGAGGTTGCGGAAGATGTTGCGCTTGGAGCCGTAATCGATGGCGACGACATGGGGGAGCTGCTCGTCATGCTCCCGTTCCTCATAGCCCTCGCCAAGCCGCCACTTGCCGCCCGCCCAGCGGTACATCTGCCGGCAGGAGACCTCCTTCGCCAGGTCCATCCCCTCCAGCCCCGGCCAGGCGCGGGCCTTCTCGAGCAGCGCCGGAACGTCGAACCCCCCGTCCTCGCGATAGGCGATCACGCCATTGGGCGCGCCCTCCGTCCGGATCTTGCGGGTCAGGGCTCGCGTGTCGACGCCGGAGAGGCCAACCCGCCCGTTCGCGCGCATCCAGTCGACGAAGGTCTGCACCGCCCGGAAGTTGCTCGGCGCGGTGACGTCCTGCCGCACGACGCAGCCCAGGGCGAACGGATTGTCCGCCTCCAGGTCCTCGTAATTGGCGCCGACATTGCCGATATGCGGGAAGGTGAAAGTGACGATCTGCCCGGCATAGGAGGGATCGGTCATGATCTCCTGATAGCCGGTCATCGCGGTGTTGAAGCAGACCTCGCCGACCGCCTCGCCTTCGGCGCCGAAGCCTCTGCCCCAGATGATGCTGCCGTCGCTGAGAACCAATACGCCCGTGGCCCCTTCAGGCGCAGGCGTGGTCGTGGCGTCGGCCATCGTGGCGGGCACTCCTTCTCGGGTTTCGCGATGTCGCTAAGTCCCTGCCGCTAGAGCCCGCACCGGGGAGCGTCAATCTATTAAAAGCCGGGCCGGTTCTTTATGCTGGCGGTTTCCCTTTTCATGCCCCGAGGGCTCATGATTCGCGATGACATCAAACAGGCGCTGGTCGGCGCCATGAAGGCCGGCGACACTGCAAAGCGCGACGCGATCCGCCTGATCCAGGCGGCGCTGAAGAACCGCGACATCGAGCTGCGCGGGTCGGCCAACCCGCCGGAGGACGACGTGCTCGTCACCGAGGTGCTGCAGAAGATGGTGAAGCAGCGCCGGGAATCGATCGCCATGTACGAGCAGGGCGGCCGCAAGGAGCTGGCCGAGGCCGAAGCCGCGGAAGTTGCGGTGATCGAGACCTTCCTCCCCCGCCAGCTGGACGATGCCGAGCTCGCCGCCGCGGTGGATGCGATAGTGGGCGAGACCGGGGCGGAGAGCGTCAAGGACATGGGCCGGGTGATGGCGCTGCTCAGGGAGCGTCACGCCGGCGAGGTGGACATGGGCAAGGCCAGCGGCGCGGTGAAGGCGCGGCTTTCGGCATGAGGGGAGCCGGCGGCCGGTGACCCTTTCTCCTCAGTTTCTCGACGAGCTGCGCGCCCGGACGACTTTGTCCAGCCTCGTCGGGCGGACGGTGAAGCTCACGCGGGCGGGGCGGGAGTTCAAGGCCTGCTGCCCGTTCCACAACGAGAAGACACCGAGCTTCTATGTCAATGACGAGAAGGGCTTTTATCATTGCTTCGGCTGCCAGGCGCATGGCGACGCGATCCGCTGGCTGACCGACCAGCGCGGCCTGCCCTTCATGGATGCGGTGAAGGAGCTGGCGGATGCGGCGGGGATGGAGGTGCCGGCGCCGGACCCGCGGGCGCAGGAGAAGGCAGAGCGGGCAGCGGGGCTCTACGAGGTGATGGAGGCGGCGGCTTCGTGGTTCGCGGAGCAGCTGGATGTTGGCGAAGGTGCCGCGGCGCGTGACTATCTGGAGCAGCGGGGAGTCGGGGGGGAGACCAGGCGACGGTTCGGGTTCGGGCTGGCACCGGATGGGCGAGGCAGGCTCAGGGGTGCGCTGAAGAAATTCGGGAATGACAAGCTGATAGAGACCGGACTCCTCATTAAACCTGAGGACGACCGCGAACCTTATGACCGGTTTCGCGGGCGGTTGATGTTTCCGATCCGGGACGCGCGCGGGCGCTGTATCGCCTTTTCGGGACGAATCCTCGGCGACGGGGAGCCCAAGTATCTCAACTCCCCGGACACCCCCCTGTTCGACAAGGGCCGGACCCTGTTCAACCTGCACAATGCCGGGCCCGCGAGCCGCCAGCTCAGGCGCGTGATTGTGGTCGAAGGGCAGATGGATGTTGTCGCATTGGACGGGGTAGGGTTCGCGGAGACGGTCGCGCCGCTCGGCACCGCGCTCACCGAGGCGCAGCTCGCCTTGCTCTGGAAGCTCTCCCCTGCCCCGCTCATGTGCTTCGACGGCGATGCGGCCGGGCAGAAAGCCGGTGTGCGCGCGGCGCTGAGGGCCCTCCCCTATGTCGCGCCGGGCCGCTCGCTGAGTTTCGTCACCCTGCCGGCGGGCCAGGACCCGGACGACCTGGTCCGCGCGGGCGGGCGCGCCGCCTTCGAGGCGCTGCTGGCGACGCCGGAGAGCCTGGTCGACCGGCTCTGGCGGCACGAGCGCGACGCCGAGCCGCTGGCGACGCCCGAGCAGAAGGCCGGCCTCAGGCGCCGGCTGATGGACCATGTCGCCACCATCCAGGACCCGGACGTGCGCGAGCAATATCGCCACGAATTGATGGGCCGTTTCCAGGCGCTCACCCTGCCGCAGCGGGAGCGGCGGCCCTGGACGCCCGGCGGCGGCAGGGGCGGCTTCGCGGGCGGGAGCCCGGGTGGCGGCCGCTTCCCGGCGATTCGCCCCACCAGCGCGGAGGCGAAGACGCTCGGCCGGACCGGCCTCAGCCCGGAGCTGAGCCGCGCCGTCCTGCTCGGCCTCGCCCGTTTCCCGGCCCTGATCGGCGAGCATGCCGAGCAGATCGCCTCGCTTCATTTAAGCGATACTGCCGCCGCCCGTTTGCGGGATTTGATGGTGGAGGCGGCGATGACGCACGCCGCGCTTGATCCGGAGGCGCTCAATACCATATTGGCCGACAATGGCGGGGCGTCTCTGCTGGAGACGCTCGGCCGCAAACGCGGACTGGGATTTTCCTTCACGCGACGTGACGTCGAGCCGGACCGCGCCTGCCGCGATCTGGCTCTTGCCATAGAGACGCTCGCGGCCCGACCCGGGCTGGACGCGGCACTGGAAGCGGCCACGGCGCGTTTGAAGGATGAAGGGGACGAAGCGGCGTTCGACGAGCAGCAACGGCTACGGACGGCGCGCGACGAGGCAGACCGGCAGCTTGCGACATTGTTCGAGGCCGGCGGGGACTAAGAGCCCCAAAGAGATAAGGCTGGTAAATGGCGAAGACGAATACGGCGGAAACCGAAGAGAAGACCGAAACCGGCGACGCGCCGCTCATCGATCTCAACGAGGCCCAGCTGAAGAAGCTGATCAGCCGCGCCCGCAAGCGCGGCTACATCACTTATGACGAGCTGAACGACGCGCTGCCGCAGGACCAGATGTCCTCCGAGCAGATCGAGGACGTGATGTCTGCCCTCAGTGAAATGGGGGTGAACATTGTGGAAAACGAAGAGGCCGACGAGGACCAGGAGCAGGACCAGGACAGCGGCCCCGAGGAGATGGACGGCGGCGTCGAGACCTTCGTGCTCGAGAAGAAGAAGGAAACCGTCGACCGCACGGACGATCCGGTGCGCATGTATCTGCGCGAGATGGGCGCGGTCGAGCTGCTCAGCCGCGAGGGCGAGATCGCGATCGCCAAGCGCATCGAGGCCGGCCGCGACACGATGATCTGGGGCCTCTGCGAAAGCCCGATCACCTTCAACGCGATCATCGACTGGTCGACCGCGCTCAACAACGGCCAGATGCAGCTGCGCGAGATCCTCGACCTCGAGGCCATGCTCTCCAAGGGCCCGACCGCCGAGCAGGTCGAGGGCGCCGAGAATGAGGATGACGGCGCCATTTCCGAAAGCACCGCCGGCCCCAGCTTCAAGGAAGAGGAAGAGGTCGAGGAGGCTCCCGAGGAGGAGGACGAGGATTCGATGGTCGAGCGGCGCGCCCCGCGCCCGACCGAGGACGATGACGAGGACAACACGCTCTCCCTCGCCCAGATGGAGGAGACGCTGAAGCCCGCCGCGCTCGAGAAGTTCGCGGCGATTACCGACCTCTACAAGAAATTCTCGAAGCTGCAGCAGGCGCGGATGGACGCCATGTCCGGCGCGCAGGAATTCTCGGCGAACGACGAGAAGAAATACCAGAAGCTCTCGGAGCAGCTCACCGCCGAGGTGGAGAGCGTCCAGTTCCACGGCGCCAAGATCGAATATCTGGTCGACCAGCTCTACAGCTACAACCGCCGGCTCACCACGCTCGGCGGCCAGATGCTGCGCCTCGCCGAGCGCCACAAGGTGCCGCGCAAGGCCTTCCTCGACGCCTATATGGGCCATGAGCTGGACGAGGGCTGGGCCGAGCGCGTCTGCGGCATCGACAAGAAGTTCGCCGCCTTCTGCGCGGCCGAGGCCGGCGCGATCGAGCGCATCCGCACCGAGATCGCCGAGATCAGCCAGGCGACCGGCATGAGCCTTTCCGAGTTCCGCCGGATCGTGAACCAGGTCCAGAAGGGCGAGCGCGAGGCGCGCATCGCCAAGAAGGAGATGGTGGAGGCGAACCTGCGCCTCGTCATCTCGATCGCCAAGAAATACACGAACCGCGGCCTGCAGTTCCTGGACCTGATCCAGGAGGGCAATATCGGCCTGATGAAGGCGGTCGACAAATTCGAGTATCGCCGCGGCTACAAGTTCAGCACCTATGCGACTTGGTGGATCCGGCAGGCGATCACCCGCTCGATCGCCGACCAGGCCCGCACCATCCGCATCCCGGTGCACATGATCGAGACGATCAACAAATTGGTCCGCACCAGCCGGCAGATCCTGCACGAGATCGGCCGCGAGCCGACCCCGGAGGAGCTGGCCGAGCGCCTCTCCATGCCGCTCGAGAAGGTCCGCAAGGTGATGAAGATCGCCAAGGAGCCGATCAGCCTCGAGACGCCGATCGGCGACGAGGAGGATTCGCACCTCGGCGATTTCATCGAGGACAAGAATGCGGTGATCCCGGTCGACGCGGCGATCCAGTCCAACCTCAAGGAGACGGTGACGCGGGTGCTCGCCAGCCTGACGCCGCGCGAGGAGCGCGTGCTCCGGATGCGGTTCGGGATCGGGATGAACACCGATCATACGCTGGAGGAAGTTGGGCAGCAGTTCTCGGTGACGAGGGAGCGCATCCGGCAGATCGAGGCGAAGGCGTTGCGGAAGCTGAAGCATCCGAGCCGGTCGCGGAAGATGCGGTCGTTCCTCGATCAGTAGGGCAAGTCAGAGAAGGCGAATGCGCGGCATTCGCCTTCTTCGCATTCGGCGCTAGCTCCTCGTGCAGGCCCTCAGCGTGACATAGGGGGCGTTCGTGCCGGGTCTTACCGTCTCGCCCTGGTTTCTGGGTGTCGCCGCACCCACGTTCACATCCGCGTAAGACCAACCATTATCGTCATCTGCAGAGGCGTCCTCTCTACGCCCCTGCCGATCGATAAGACGGCCGGCATGACCGTGATCCCCGGTTACCCGGTTCTCGCCTGGAGAAAGCGCCTCACCTACCAGCTGGCCACGCCCCTCGTTGCCCATCACGACATAGCGCCCGTTCCAGTCTCCGGTGACGGCGGCCCATCCTTGCGGGCATCCCTCGGTGTTGAAGAACCCGACCATGTCGCGCGGGACATGAGCGCACCCGCCGACCAGGACCACCGCCAGCAGGGTGGTCGCCACCTTCATATTCATCATCGCCTCTCCCTTCTTCGGTCAATTCGTTACCCTGTGCCGCCGGTCCGGCTTGCGATCAGGTCGACGCCTCGATGGGCGCGACGAGTTCTCGCCGATCGGGGCGCGACCGAGCGCTACCCGAGATCAGCGACGCGACGCGTGACGGCGATCACGCGGTCGGGCGGTCGGGCTGTCGAGCTGTCGAGCTGTCGAGCTGTCGGGCAGCAATCCCGGTCACGAGGGAGCGGACCAGGCAGTTTGACACGAAGGCATTGCGCAAGCTCAAACACCCGTCTCGGTCCAGAACGATGCGCTCGTTCGTCGACCAGTGACGCGCCGCCGCAGCCGGATGCCGAAATCAGCGTTTCGATATGGAAGAGAACGCGATCGGAAAAGCCGCGCAACTGCGCAACTTGCTCGTCGGACGCCTCCTGCTCATTAGGTCCAGGCTGCAGCTTGAGGTGGATCCCGGATCAAGTCCGGGATGACGAGGATGGGATACCTGATCTCAGGTCATCCCATGCGCCGCCGGGATCGGCGAAGGTTCGCCGACCGGCTGCACCAGCAGACTCTCCTCCGGCTCCCCGCTCATCAGCCGCGCGACCAGCGCCTCGGGGTCCCACAGCACCCCCACCGGATTGTCCGTCGCCGCGAGCAGCGCCCTCCCCTCCTCCGCGCTGCAGGCGTCGACCTGGAATTCCATGCGGTTGCCGTCGGGATCGACGTAGTAGAGCGACAAGGTGGTGCCGTGGTGGACCGGCCAATAGGGGTGGATGCCGGCCGCCTTCAGCCGCTCGTACGTGCCGAGCAGGTCGGTGACATTGGCGTAAGTGTAGGCGACGTGGTTGACGCCGATCTGGCCGCGCTCGTCGGGACCGCCGCCGCCGGGCTTCAGCAGGTCGAGATTGGCGAAGGCGAAGCGGTGATGCTCGTCGTCATAGGTGAGGAAGGCGAGCGCCGGGTCCATGTTGACGATCTCGGCCTCGAACACGTCCCGATACCAGGCGATCATCGCCTCGTAGCGACGGGTCTGGTAGACGACATGGGCGAATTTGACCGGTCTGGCCATGGCGGGCTCCTGTTCTTTCGAGGAAGATAAGCCAGGCTGACGGGCCGCGCGGCCGTCCCCCCGGCCGCCGTGCGGAGACGAGGCTAGCATCGGCGCGGGGCGATGTCCAAGCGGGCGGGCCGGGCGGTGCCGGCGCGGGTGCGGACCGGGTGCGCAGCTTGACATAAGCGGGGGACCGTCGCCTGCTCGGGCGATGTTCCGACTGCTTTCCCGCTTCGGGCCGTGGGTGCTGCTCGCGGCCTTCCTGTTCGTCACCGGCCTCGTCCTCGCTCTGCTCGGGCTGCTGCTCGGCTTCGACCTGGGCGACGTCGATGCCTGGCTGGAGGCGCAGGGCGGGGTGTTGAACGCCGTGGGGGTCCTGCTGCTCAGAATCCTTTGCGGGATCGTGCTGCTGCTTTGCGTGCTGGCGCTCGTCGCGCCGTTTTTCTGGCGGAAGGACAAGGATGCGGACCGGCCGGGCTGGGGCTGCGCCCTGCTCGCCATTCCGGTGGGCTGGTTCGCCTGGGTCGGGATGACGATGTCCTATTAGGGCGCGTGGCAGGTTATTGCGTCCGCCCGCCCTTTCTGTTTCCCTTCCGCAATGTCCGGAGGGGAGATCGCGCTGGAGCCCAGGCGGGCGCATGCCGCCCGCGGACGCTTCGTCTTCTGGGCGAAGTCGCGGCTGCTGATCCTCAGGCGGACGGTGCAGAACCTCCTCGCAGGGCCGCCGCGGCTGCAGCGGGCCGCCCTTCCCGCCGGTGCGCGCCTGCTCGCTCATGACGAGCACCGGCTCTACAGCCTCGCCGATCCGCGCGAGCGGGCGCTGGAGCTGGGCAAGGTGCAGAACCTGCGGGTCGCGGCGGCGGCGGTGGACGGGCTGGTGCTGGCGCCCGGCGAGACGTTCAGCTTCTGGCGGGCGGCGGGGCGGCCGACGCGGGCGAAGGGCTATGTGACGGGGCGGGAGCTCAGGCTCGGCTGCATGATTCCCTCGGTCGGCGGCGGCATCTGCCAGCTGACCAACGCGCTGTCGCGGGTCGCGCACCGGGCGGGGCTGGAGATCGTGGAGCGGCACAGCCACAGCGTCCATCCCGAAGGCTTCTTCATCGACGACGCGACCGACGCGACGGTGTTCTGGAACTATGTGGACCTCCGCTTCCGCAGCGAGCGGCGGGTGCGGATCGGTGCGGTGCTGACCGAGACCACGCTCGTCGTCCGGCTGGACGCGCTGGCATGAGCCGCCGGTCGTGATCGGGGCGCCGCGCAGCTGCACGAGCTGCGGGGAGACGGGCTGCGCGATGCAGCGGCGGCACGGGATCGAGGCGCCGGCGGGGGCGCGCTCGGCCTGGCTGCTCGACGAGGTCTGGCCCGAATATGCGAGCATGGTCGCCGCGATGCGCGGGCCGGAGGACCAGTTGCTGGCGCCCGGGCTCCGGGGCGCGCGGCCGGGGCGCTATGCCTGGCCCGGAGCGGTGCGCCATCCGGCTGGCTTCGCGACGCTCGGGCGGCATCTCGCCATGCGGCGGGTGGCGAAGGCGCCGGGCGGGGTAAGGCAGCGCGCCTATCTGGTCCACGACCGCAGGGTGGCGCGGGCGCTGGCGCGGCGGATCGACTATCGCTGCAGCCATCTCGTCGTCGCGCAGACCCTTTTGCCCTGGCTGGACGAGGCGGGCGTGCTGGGCGGGCGCAGCTTCGACGTCATGATGAGCCGCCATCCGCTCGCCGAGATCCATCGCCGGCTGGACGAGGCCGCGGCGGCGATGGGGCCGTCGGCAACGATCGGGGATTTCCGCGCCGACCCGGGGCTGGTCGAGCGGGAGAGCGCGCTGCTGGCGCGGGCGCGGCGGATCTTCACGCCGCATCACGAGATCGCGGCCCTGTTCCCGGCGCAGGCGGCGCTGCTGGCCTGGCACCGGCCGGCGGCGACGGCGCGCGTGCCGGGGGAAAGGGTCGCCTTTCTCGGGCCGACCATCGCGCGGCAGCGGCCGGATCTGGTGCGGGCAATGGCTGGGGCCTGCCGGAGCCGCTGATCGTGTTCGGGGCGATGCTCGAGGGGGCCGAGGCCTGGGCCGGGGTGACGATCGAGCGGCGCGGCTTCGGGCCGAACTGCCTCGACGGGATCGGCGCGATCCTCCACCCCGCCGCGCTCACCGCCCAGCCGCGACGGCTGCTGCAGGCGGCGGCGAGCGGGGTCGCGGTCTATGCGACGGCGGCCTGCGGGATGGACCCGGGGGAGTGGCGGCCGCTCGAGGACTTCCGGCGGGGCTAGCCCGCCGCGGCCGGGCGCTGCAGGTTCAATCCCATCCGGTTTCGGCGTGGGCACGGTGCCAGATCAGCGCCGCGTCATAGCCGTGGATAGTGCGGACCAGATCGGGGTTCAGGGCCTCGGCGCCGCGCGCCGCGAGCGGGCGCAGGGGTCTGAGATCGATGACCTCGTGGCCGGTCGCAGCGGTGCCGGCAAGCGCCCGGTCGAGCCGGTTCTCGCCCGCGCGAAGCTCGTCATAAGCGTCGCTGGCGACGGGCGTCGGGGCGAAGTCGCGGCCCGGCACCGCCAGGCTGGAGCCCGGCCCGGGCAGGACGAGGAGATGGAAGGAGCGGCCGCCTTCGAGCGCCGCGAGCTCGGGGGCGAGCGCGCCGAGATCGAAGATGTTGAAGTAATTGGCGCCGCGGATCAGGTGGTTGTGGCCGAATTTCACCATCACCCTCGGGACCGGGCCCGGCGCGCGGGCCTCACGGAGGTTGCGAAGGAGGTTGCTCCGGTGGAGGGCGGCGCGGCGCTCAAGATACTGGTAGAGGCGCGTGTGCGACAGGGAGCCGATCACCAGGCTCTCCTCGAGCGTCTCGAGGATGAGGCCGCTTTCCGGATCGGGGCGCGGCCACGCGGCGCGGACCGCGGCGGCCAGGGCCGGGTCGGCGGACAGGCTGAACATGTTGTCCGGATTCGGATCGGGGCTTCGCGCGAGAGCGGCCCAGGATTCGGTGGACGCAGCCTGCAGGCGCTCGAAGGCGGCGCGGGCGGAGGCGGGCACGCGGGGCGCGAGCTTCGCGATCAGATAGCGGTCGTTGAACAGGTCGCGGTCGAGCCCCCAGATCCCGCGCGCCGCCGCGGCGCTCCGGACGAAGAATTCCATGCCCTGGCGCCAGCCATAGAGGCCGCCCGCGACGCCGGCTTCGGCCATGAAGCGACGGAGGCCGGCGATCCCGCCGCGCCCCGCGGCCGCCGCCATGTCCCGGGCGACGGTCGGCGCGAGCTCCAGGGCAAGCGCGCCATAGCCCGCCGGGATCAGCGCCTCGAACAATGCGGCCGCCAGCCGCTCGGTCTCGACGACCCCGTGCACCTCGCCGAACAGAGTGAAGCGCGCGGCGGCGGCCTCGCCGAGCAGGAAATCCCAGCCGGCTCCCGAGGGCCGGCCATCCTCCAGGGCGAGCGGCAGCCGGCCGCGCTGCAGCCCCTCGAGCAGCCGCTGCCGGGCTGCGGTGCGCCGCTCGTCGGGTCCGGGCGGCGTCGGCGGCACGGCAGGCTGGGCCAGGACCGGTGCGGCCGGCAGGACCGCAAGGCCGGCGGCGCATAGCAGCGTGCGGCGATCGATGGCGATGGCTTCCTCCCTTCCGGAAAGCATGCGCAATGGGCGGGCCCGCCCCACATGCCACAAATGTAGCGGGCCTGCAAATGATTGCCGGAGGAGTGCGACAGGGCGGGACATCCCCGCAATGGTCGTAAACCTCCTCTTTACGCCGGTTGATATATGTCAGCCCCGAGACAGGCCGCTGCGCGGGCCCGGAGGTTTTGTTGATGGCTTCACTCTCGGTCGAATCGGCGGGCGTAAGGACTGGCAGCCTGCTTGCCGACTGCGTCGCGCAGCATGGCAGCGCGACCCATCCATGGTTCCACAGCGAGGCCCTGCTCGCGGGGCCCGAGGCGTCGCGCAACCTGGCCGACGCGATCCACCTGCTCTGCGCGCTGCACGGGCGCCATCCCGGCGTGGTCGACCATGCCGCGACCCGCACAGTCGAGCCGGGAGGCCGGTCCTGGCTGGTCGCCGCGACCGGCGCGGCGGCGGCGGAGCGCACCCTGCTCACCCGGCTCGCCGTGGCGGCGGGGCCGATCCCGTCAACCCCGGGCGGCGGCGGCAGCGAGGCGGCGATCCAGGCGCAGCGCGGCGCGCTGGCGACGCTCGCCCAGTCCGACCGCAGGGGCACCGCTCTGGGCGCGGCCCTGGCCTTCGCCTGCGACTGGGCGCCGGTGCGCCGCAACGTGATCGAGGCGGCGGCGAGACGGCTCGGCGTCGAGACGGCGCCGCACGGCTTCGGCGACGAAGAGGTCTGGCGCATGGTCGCCGACGGGGCCGGTGCCAGCGAGCGGGCGCTTCTGTTCGGCGCGCAGCAGCTCGCCCTCCAGCACCGCGCGCTTTGGGACCTGCTCGAGGCCCGGGCGCAGGCGCGGCTGGGCTGATCGTCACCCCGGACCTGATCCGGGAACTCCCTGCCCGCGCCGACCCTGCCAGGCGAAAGGAGATTCCAGCTTTCGCTGGAATGGCGGGGACGGTTCGCTGGAAACGACGGGGAAGGTTGCGCCGCTTGCACCCCACCGCTAGGCCGGGCCCCATGCGCTTCGAAGGCACCAAATCCTATGTCGCGACCGAGGACCTGAAGGTCGCGGTCAATGCCGCGGTGACGCTGCGCCGGCCTTTGCTCGTCAAGGGCGAGCCCGGCACCGGCAAGACCATCCTCGCCCATGAGATCGCCGCCGCGATCGGCGCGCCGCTGATCGAGTGGCACGTCAAGTCGACGACCAAGGCGCATCAGGGGCTCTACGAATATGATGCGGTGGCGCGGCTGCGCGACGGCCAGCTCGGCGACGAGCGCGTCCACGACATCCGCAACTATATCAAGCGGGGCAAGCTCTGGGAGGCGTTCACCTCGCCCGAGCTGCCGGTCCTGCTGATCGACGAGATCGACAAGGCCGACATCGAGTTCCCGAACG
Organism: Allosphingosinicella sp.; assembly: GCF_035626655.1. Taxonomy (GTDB): domain Bacteria; phylum Pseudomonadota; class Alphaproteobacteria; order Sphingomonadales; family Sphingomonadaceae; genus Allosphingosinicella. The sequence goes on along the minus strand of NZ_DASPNF010000014.1, from coordinate 92,956 downwards.
ACCTGCTCCAGGAGCTCGATCGCATGTCGTTCGACGTCTACGAGACGCACGAGACGATCGCGGCGAAGGAAAGGCCGATCGTCGTCATCACCTCGAACAACGAGAAGGAGCTGCCCGACGCGTTCCTCAGGCGCTGCTTCTTCCACTATATCCGCTTCCCCGACCGCGAGACGATGCAGGCGATCATCGACGTCCACTTCCCGGGTATCCAGAAGCTGCTGGTGCAGAAGGCGATGGACATCTTCTACCAGGTCCGCGAGGTGCCCGGGCTCAAGAAGAAGCCATCGACCAGCGAGCTGATCGACTGGCTGAAATTGCTGCTGCACGAGGATCTGCCGCTCGACGTGCTGCAGTCCAGGGACCCGGCCAGGGCGATCCCGCCGCTGCACGGCGCCCTGCTCAAGAACGAGCAGGACGTGATGCTGTTCGAGCGCCTCGCCTTCATGAGCCGGCGCCCTGGCAACTGAGGCCCCGGCTGAAAAGCCGATTGCTCCCAAAATCTTGCGCCTATAGGCTGGCCTCCTGAATGTCCTGGGGAGGGGAGCGGGCATGCGTATCGTCTGGATCGTGGCGGCGGCCCTGGCCGCGCTGGCGCCGAATGCGGCTGCGGCCGAGGGCTGGCGGCACCGGCCGAGCGGGGTCAACGTCCCCGATCTGCCGCAGGGCTTCTCGCTCGGCCGGGCGACGGAACGGCATGAGGGCGGCGACGTCTTCGTCCAGTTCGGCACGGAGCAGGAGCCGGTCACCGTCTACGTCTACCGCTCGGCCTGGCCGAACGTCGCGCTCTGGTTCGAGCGCACGCGGCTCGCGATGAACGTCAATGTCGGCTCGGGCGAGGCGGCGGTCGAACCGCGCAGCTTCACGCTCGGCGCCTCCCCTGCCCCGAACGGCCTGCGCGAGGAGATCGCGCTTCCCGCGGGCGGGCGCTTCCGCTCGACCGCGGTCGCAATGGCCCAATATGGCGAGTGGATCGTGAAGGTGCGGATCACCTCGGCCAACCTGGACCAGGCGGGGGTGCGCGCGAAGATGGACCGGCTGCTCGCCTCGATCCAGCTGCCGGGGACCGTCCCCGCGCCCCATCCGATGCGGGTGCCGGGCCTCTGCCCCGACGACGGCAATTTCACAGGCCGGGCGCTCACCAGCAGCGACCTCAATGCCGGCGCCGGCGCCGCGCTCCGGCTCGCGGCGGCGGAAGCGCGCGGCCGCGGCGGCCTCGCCGCCAATCCCGATGGCTGGTGCCGGGCGCGGGCGCCCATGCCGAGCCAGCTCGGCACGCTCTACCACCGGCGCGACGGACGCGGCTGGACGGCCCTGCTCAGCGATGCCGGGATCGGCATCGCCGCCTATCCGATCGACCTCCCGGACGCCGACGGCGCCGCCACCTTCGCGGTCAATCCGGGGATGACCGGGCTTGTCCAGATCTTCGATCACGTCCCCCCGCCCCAGTCGGCGCTGGAGGCGGGCATTCAGGTCCTGGTCGGCCGTGCCCAGCCGCAGAGCCGGCTCGAGGCCAACGGGCGCTGAGAAGGATGCTCCGTTCCCTGCTGCTCGCGCTGAGCCTTGCGGCCGCCGGTCCGGCGCTCGCGCAGACCAGCGAGGCGCCGCCGCCGCGCACCTATACGCAGGCCGATATCTGGAGCCGGAGCGGCGACCGGATCCGCTTCACCCTGGCCGGGATCAGCGTGCCGGCCGCATTGGGCACGCTCCGCTTCGGCCGGACCGCGGAAGCGAGCCGGGAGGGCCAGGCGCTCGACAATGCCCTGCTCTACGCATCCGCGGACCAGGCGGTGTTCGCCACGGTCTATATCTACGCGCCGGCCTTGCCCGATGCCGCCCTCACCGCCTTCATGACCGACCATGCGATCCATCTCCAGTCGGGGTCCGAGCTCAGGGTGCTGCGCCGCAGCGTCGCCGCCGCGGGCGGCCGCGAGGGCGTCGCGATCCGCGCCGATTATGCCGGCTTCCGGCAGGACCGGCTGGCGAGCAGCGCCGCGTTCCTCCGGGTCGGCCGCTGGATCGTGAAGCTGCGGGTCTCGGGCCCCGAAGCGCGCCGCGCCGAGGTCGAGGAAGCGATGAACAGCCTGCTCCGGGACATCCGCTTCGAGGGCCGCGTCATGCCGGCGGCGGCAACGCCCATTGCTGTCGGCAATTGCGAGCGCGCCCCCGAGCGGGCCGGCCGGCCGATGCCGTCGGAGGATGCCGACACGATGGAAGATGCGATCATGGCGGTCTTCCTGTCCGAGGACGACGTGGCGGAGGGACGCAGCGCCCCGCCGCCGCCGGCGCGGGTCGGGCCGGGCTGGTGCCGGTCGGAAGGCTATAGCATTCCCGATGCGCTCGGCCCGACGCCGGTGCTCCGCGACCCGAACGTCGCGACGGGGGATGACATCAGGCACAGTATCGCGATCGCGCTCTGGGGCGACAACGGGACGATGCTCGAAGTGGTGGAGCGGCGCTTCCGGCAGCGCAGGCGCTTCGTGCTGGTCCATCACCAGATCGGACAGACGACGATTCTCGGGGCCTATGATGCGGTGCCGACCGACGCGCAGCTCAGGGACGTCGCCATGGGCACCGACCGCGAGGGCGGCCGGATACGGGCGTCGATCGTCTACCGGGCAGGCGGCGGCAGCGACGTCAATCTCGGGATCGGGCGCTAGCCGGCCGGGACCGGCGCGTCAGCGCAGCCCGTCGCGATAGGCGAGCTCGAAATTGCCCCAGCGGCGGCCCTGGATCCAGAGCGGCACGAACACATTCTTGACCGCGAGATGGCCGCCCGAAAACTCCATCGAATAGGTGGAGAGCATCGCCTCCTTCTCGCTCGCGATCGCGCGCCGGGTGATGTCGTCGACGAAATTGCGGCGGTTGCGGCAATGGTCGGCATTCCAGTCGGGATCGTTCGGCCGCTGCGGCTGCGAGCGCTCGGTGATGTGCGTCGGCAGATAGCCGTTAATGTCGGTGAGCGCGGTGGCGATCAGCCTTTGCTCGTCCCGCATCAGCCGGTCGAGGATCGGCCGGACATAGGCGTCGGCGAAGGCGCAGAAGCGCACCTCATACTGAATCGGATTGGTGCCCGGCATGGCGATGTAATCGGTGTCGAACACGTCGTCGACGCTGACCTCGCCGCGCGCGATCCCCGCCTCGATGACGTCGCGGATCTCCGCGCAGGCGCGCTGCGCATATTCGATGAAGGGCGTGTCGTCGATGCGGACGCCCGACGAGGCGAGCTTGTCGAGCATCTCGTTGGAGAGCAGTTCCAGCTTGGTGAGCCGGTCATGGGTCTCGCGCAGCTGCCCGCCATTGTCCCGCGCGTCGGCGGCGAAGCTGGAGAGGCCGCTCTTCACGCTGTCGACGCTGGCCTGGATGTGGCTGGTCGACTGCGCGATGCCGTCGGTCTGGCGGTCGACCAGAGCGACGATGTCCGAGACGTCGCGCACCGTGTCGTTAATCGTGGAGAAAGTCGACTTGGCGACGCGGCTCTTCTCGACGCCGGACTTGATCTCGGTGGTCACCGCCTCCGCCTCGCGGGTCAGCGAGGCGATCGTGCCCGCAATCTCGCCGGTGGCGGCGCGGGTATCGTGGGCGAGCTTCTTCACCTCCGCGGCGACCACCGCGAAGCTGCGCCCGGCCTCGCCGGCGCGCGCCGCCTCGATCGTGGCGTTCAGCGCCAGCATGTTGGTCTTGCTGGCGATCGATTCGATGCTCGAGGAGACGCTCTGGACGCGGGTCATCGCCTCGGTGAAGCCCGCCATGCGCTCGCCGAGATGGCCGACGAGATCGGTGAGGCCGGAGAAGATGCGGATCGTCTCCTCGATCGCCGCCCGCCCCTGGTCGAGCTTGGCCCGGGCCTGTTCGGCGAGCACGCGCGCCTCGTCGGTGGAATCGGCGACGCGGGCCTGGTCGGCCATCAGCCGGGTGGTGACCTCCTCGAGGCCGTCGAGCATCCTGAGGTTGCGCGAGATGCGCTCGTTGACGCCCGCGACATAGCCGGCGACGTCGCTGCATTCGATCGACAGGGACCCGCAATCGCGGGCCACCTGGTTGATCGCTTCGCCGTCCGTCCGCTCGCTCGCGCTGCTCGCCACAGAGAGTCCCCGTTCTCGTTGTGACGGATGGGCTAAGCCGAATTGGTTGAAACGGCGTTAACTATGGGATGCGGGAGGGCACGTGCCCGGACCTCTCCCCTCAATCGAGCTTGACCGCGACAGGAGCGGCGCGCCCGCGGCTCATAGCTCCGCGGGGATGATGAAAATGCGCGGATCGCCATCCAGCTTCAGCCTGCGATAATGGCCCGGCGTAATCCCGGTATGGCGGACGAATTCGTGAATCCCGTGCGCCTGATCCACATAGCTCGGCTCGATCAGCTCGTCCCTCGCGCCCCACGAACTGGGATGGAGCTCGCGCACGCGTGCGGCGAAGCGTTCGAGAAGCGCCCAGCGCTTCGGCTTGACCCCCAGTTCCTGCTGGAAGGAGGTTCTGAGCCTGTGCCGCGAACAATCGAGCGAGTCCGCCAGCTGCGGAAGCCGCACGTCCCCGGCGGACCGCCGGCAGAGGTTGAGGCCGGCCCTCACCAGCGGATCCGACTGCCGGGCGGCGATGGTCCGCATCATCGCCTCCTCCAGCAAGGCGAGCCCGGCGACCGGCTCGCGGAGCCCCGAGAGCCGGTCGTAGAGCCTGCGGGCTTCGACGCGCCACAACGGTTCCAGATCGACGACCCGGTTATGGAGTTCGGCGGCAGGGATGCCGAACATTCCCGCGATCGCCCAGGGTTCGAGCAAAGCGACGAAATACTCGGCCCGCGTCGCCGCCGGGTCACAGCCCTCGGTCCACGTCGTCGAAGCGCCGCGGAGGGCGATGCGGGGAAAAGCCTGCCATTTGCCGCCCGGCAATCGCCAGTCGCCTGGCTCGCTGAACGTCACGACGAGGCTGACCCAGGGCAGCGGCAGCCGCCTGTAGCCCAGGTCGGACTCGGCGCTGCAATGATATTGGAGGAGGAACAGACCGCGCTCGCGGGCTTTTCGCGAGCATCGCACGAACAAGGCGTTCTCGGGTCGCATCGCGCCCTTCCTCCCTGTCCCCAGGGCGAAGATGCTGCCGGTCTCCCCCTCTGTCAATCGGCTCTCCGACGATGGCATCGGGCGTGCCGCGGACGATGGGCGTACATTGCACTTTTTCACAATTCGCGGCGCGAGGCCGGCGCTACGATAGCGGAGGGGACCGACAGGAGGAGTATGCGTAATGACCAGCCCTATCGGAAAGCTCGTCCGACCGTGGAGCCTTTTCCTGGCGGTCGCCCTGCCCGCCGCTGCCCTTGCCCAGCCGGCAGCAGTTGCCCAGCCCGCATCAGTTGTCCAGCCGGTTTCTTTCGCCGGCGGCTATGCCGGCGGCTACGGTATTCCGGGCACCACCTTCACATACACGACGATCCGGCTCAGGGAGCCGGAGGCGTCTCTTACCGGTCGCATCGGCCAGGCCTACAACCGCACCGACGCGCCCGACATCACAGGGCTTGAGCGACAGGGAGCGCGGATCCGCTTCGAAGCCGGTGGTCTGCGCTTCGATCTCAACCGTACTGCGACTGGCTTACAAGGCACGGTGCAGCCGCCCGGAGGCGTGCCGCAGCCGGCCTATTTCGCGATTCGGCCGGGTGCGGTGCCAGTGGAGCAGGTCGCACGCTACGAGGGCACCTATGCGCTGGGTGGCGGGCGGCTGCTTTCCCTGGCGCGCAACTCCTACGGTTACAATTTGTGGTATCTGGAAATGCCGTCCGGGCGCACCGGCTTTCTGTTCAACCTGTCCAGCACCGACCGGGGCGGCGACTGGATCGGCGGTCCATGCATCTTCTGCGCCGGGCCCGAGCGCCTGCGGATTCGCCTGCTGCCGGAGACCGACGCAGAGCCGGGGCCGCGAATCGCGGTCACGCTGGACGGCCGCGAACGGACGCTGCGCCGCCTGGCGACCTACCGGGCCGAGGAGGTCAGCTTCACTTCGCGCGACGGCACCCGCCTGACGGGCACGCTCTTCCTCCCTTCCCGCGGCCGTCGGCACGCCGCGGTGGTGGTGACGCATGGCTCGGGAGCGACCGGCCGGAACGGGTTCAACGGCACGATCCGCTTTATTGCCGAGGCCTATGCCCGACGGGGAATCGCGGCGCTTATCTACGACAAGAGGGGCACCGGCAGCTCCACCGGAGATTGGGAGCGAGATGGCTTGGACGACCTCGCCGACGATGCGGCGGCGGCGTTGCGGTTTCTCGCGGGCCGCGCCGACATCCGGGCGGATCGGCTCGGCCTTTCCGGCGCAAGCCAGGCCACCTGGGTCCTCCCGATGGCGGCCAGCCGCTTTCCGGGCGTCCGCATTCTGCAGATGCGGGTCGGCTCGGCACCGATGGGCGTTGAGGAATCCGAGCGCATGCGGCTGGAAAGGCAAATGCGGAGTGACGGCTTTCCGCAATCGGAGATCGAACAGGCACTGCGCATCCGCTCGATGATGGATGACTATGCCCGGACCGGGCAAAACTGGGATAGCCTTGCCGCCGCGGCCGAGGCGGTAAAGGACAGGCTCTGGATGACCCGCTATATCGCCGGGCTTCCTGCGCGGGATGCCCCGGACTGGCCGTGGCTGCGCGAAGCGTTCGCCGTCGACGTCCGCCCCGATCTTGGGCGGTTCCGCGGCAGCATCCAGATGCTGTACAGTGGAAAGGACGAGCTGCTCGATCCTGCCGAACCGATGGCAATGTTGCGTGCCGCGCTGCGCGGCGGCGCGGCGCGCGATGTCCAGATCGAGGTCATTCCAGATGCGAATCACAATGGCCTGGACGCAGTGGAGGGCACGGAACGGGAATTTCCACGCCTGCAGCGTTACATGCCAGGCTATATCGACAAGATCGTCGACTGGGCGGTGCGTCGCCTGCGCTGAGGGAGGCGGTGCGCCGCTGCTCGTTTTGCGGGGGAGGAGACTGATGAAGCAACATAGGGGTTTTGCGCCGTTCGCTTCGGCGGCTCTGCTGCTTGCCTATCCGCCCGCGGCGTCGGCCCAGGCGCAACCCGCACCTTTCGCGTCCGCGGGCGACATCGCGAGCACGGTCGAAGCGATCGCGCGCATTCGTTTGGCCATGTCGCCCAGCTTTTCGCCGGACGGGCGCACCATCGCCTTTCTTTCCAATGCCAGCGGCAGCCCGCAAATCTGGCTGATGCCGGTGGCGGGCGGAGAACCGAGGCAGCTCACCAACCTCCCGGATCCGGTAGAGAGCGTGTTCTGGTCGCCCGCCGGCGACTGGCTCGCCTACAGCGTTTTGCCCGGTGGCGGCCTCAATGCCCAGATCTACGTGATGCGTCCCGATGGCAGCGGCGCCCGCCGCCTGACCGCGGGCGGCCGGGAAACCAATTCATTGTCCGGCTGGACCGACGACGGGCGCCGATTGCGGATGGGCTCCAACGCGGCCAGCCCGAATGGTATCGACGCCCAGCTGATGGATCCCGCGACCGGTGCGGTGACCCGGGTCGCTTCCGGTGGGCTCAACACGATCACCGATGTCAGCAGCGATGGCCGCTACGCCATCGTTTCCCGGTTGGTCAGTCGCGGCGACGACAACCTCTATCTGGTCGACCTGCGCACCGGCACCGAAACCCTGCTGACTCCCCATGAGGGGCCAGGGGAATTCGGCTGGGGCCAGTTTTCGAACGACGATCGGCGCATCCATCTGGTCTCCAACGCCGGTCGCGACCTGACCGCGATCGGCACGATCGAGCTTGGCGCTGACGGCGTGCCGGGTCCTATCCGGATTGTCGTTGCACGCGACGACGCCGAGGCCGATGGCGGCTTGCTGTCGCGCGACGGCGCGCGTGCCGCATTGGTCTGGAACGCGTCCGGCCGGACCGAGGTCGACATTCTCGAAACGGCCACGGGCCGAACCACGCGAGTCGCCTTGCCGTTCGACGTAAATAACGGCCGCATGGAATTTTCTCCCGACGGGACGATATTGGCGCTGGGCGGGATCGGCGCGACCAAGCCCAACGACATCTACTTCGTCGATCTCGCCACCGGCGCCGTCTCGCAGCGGACCCACAGCAGGCATGACGGAGTCGACCTCACACGCCTCGTGTCGCCGCAACTCATCACCTATACCGCTCATGACGGACTTCCGCTGTCGGGCTGGCTCTATCGGCCGGCCGGCGCCACCGGGCCTGGACCGATGGTGTTCGACTATCATGGCGGCCCGGAATCGCAGGCCCGGCCGGCGCTGAACAGCACCATCCAGGGACTCGTCGCCAGCGGCATCAGCGTTTTCGTGCCCAACGTGCGCGGCTCCAGCGGCTTCGGAAAACGGTTCGTGAATCTGGACAACGGAGCGCTCCGCGCGAACGCGGTTCGCGACATCGAAGCGACCAGCCGGGCGATGGTGGAGCGCGGCATCGCCGATCCGCGCCGGCTCGGCATCAGGGGCGGATCCTATGGCGGCTACATGGTGATGGCCGGGATCACCGAATATCCGGATATGTTCGCCGCGGCCTCCAATTCATTCGGAATCGTCAATTTCGCGACCTTCTTCGCCAATACGGAACCCTATATCGCCGCCGCTTCGACCACCGAATATGGCGATCCGGTCAGCCAGGCCGATATGCTGCGCGCCTTGTCTCCGATCCATAAGCTCGATCGCATCCGGACGCCGCTGAGCGTTCTTCACGGCGCCAACGATACGAACGTGCCGGTCGTCGAGGCCGAACAGATCGTGGCCAACCTCCGGTCGCGCCGGATACCGGTCGAGTATATCCTCTTCCCCGACGAGGGACATGGCTGGCGGCAATTGCCCAACAGGGTCCGCGCGACGGTTTCCATCGTCAATTTCTTCAACCGGTGGCTGAACCGCTGAGGAAGGGGAGGCTGCATGAACTGGATGAATCGACTCGCCTTCGGGCTTGCCACCTTGTCATGCCGACCTTCCAGACCGACAGATCTCGCATGCGGTCCCGCCCGATCGCTCACTCATGACCTTCCCCGATGCGAGGAGCCCAAGCCGGCGATAGCGCGTCCGATGTCGGTGCCACGTGCCCTCCCCGGGGTGACGTTGAAGGCCGAATGGAATACAGCCTTCGGTGCCATGTTCTTCTCCTTCGTCGACGAGCTTCGTGCCGCGGGAATTCCCGCCTCGATGAAGGAGCATCTGACGCTGCTGGAGGCGCTGGACGCGGACGTGATCGGCGCCAGGCCCGAGGACTTCTATTATCTGGCGCGGGCGACCTTCGTGAAGGACGAGGGGCTGCTCGACCGCTTCGACCAGGTATTCGGCAAGGTCTTCAAGGGGCTGGAGGCGAGCTACGGGCCTGACGCGGCGCCGGTGCCCGAGGAATGGCTGAAGGCGGTCGCGGCGCTCTATCTCACCGAGGAGCAGATGGCGGAGATCCGCTCATTGGGCTCCTGGGAAGAAATCATGGAGACGCTCAAGAAGCGCCTTGAGGAGCAGCAGGGGCGACACCAGGGCGGCAGCAAGTGGATCGGCACGGGCGGCACCTCGCCCTTCGGCAATTCGGGCTACAATCCGGAAGGGGTGCGGATCGGCGGCGAAGGCGGGCAGAAGCGCGCGCTTAAGGTCTGGGACAAGAGGGAGTTCCGCAACCTCGACAACCAGGTCGAATTGGGCACGCGCAACATCAAGGTCGCGCTGCGGCGGCTTCGGCGCTTCGCCCGCGAGGGCGCGGCCGAGGAGCTGGACCTGGACGAGACCATCTCGGGCACGGCGCGCAAGGGCTGGCTCGACATCCGGATGCGGCCGGAGCGGCACAATGCGGTGAAACTGTTGCTCTTCCTCGACGTCGGCGGCTCGATGGACCCGCATATCCAGCTGACCGAGGAATTGTTCTCGGCGGCCACCGGCGAGTTCAAGAATCTCGAATTCTTCTACTTCCACAATTGCCCCTATGAGGCGCTCTGGAAGGACAATCGCCGCCGCTTCCAGGAGCGCACGCCGACCTGGGAGGTGCTCCACAAATATGGCCACGACTATAAATGCGTGTTCGTCGGCGACGCCTCGATGAGCCCCTATGAGATCAGCCATGCGGGCGGCTCGGTGGAGCATTATAACGAGGAGGCCGGGGCGACCTGGCTGCAGCGGCTGACCACGACCTATCCGGCCGCGGTGTGGCTGAACCCGGTGCCCGAGAAATATTGGGGCTATACGAGCTCGATCCAGCTCGTCCGCCAGCTCATGCAGGACCGCATGTACCCGCTGACGCTGCAGGGGCTGGACGACGCGATGCGGACGTTGAGCCGGAAGGCATGAGCCTGGCGGGACTGCTGCTCGTCGCGCTGGGGCTAACCGCCCAGGCCCCGCCTCCCCCTTCCCCCGAAGCCCGTGCCGCCTGGCAATTCGACCGGAGCGACCTCACCCCCGATCCGCGCATCCGCTTCGGGGTGCTGGCGAACGGGATGCGTTATGCGATTCTGCCCAACCGGACGCCCGCGCAGGCGGTTTCGATCCGGCTGCTGGTGCGGGTCGGAGCGACGGCGGGGGCGCCGGGCGAGGCGCATTATCTGGAGCATATGGCGTTCATGGGATCGCGGAACGTGCCGGAGGGGGCGCGGGCGCGGCTGAGCGGGCGGGAGCGGCTGCGCGAGGGCACCGAATATAACGCGCATACCGGCGACTATGACACCTATTACCGGTTCGACCTGCCGGGGCCGGACCGGGCGCAGCTCGGGCGCATCCTGTTCCTGCTGCGCGAGATGGTCAGCGAGCTGACCTTGAGCCCCGAGGCGGTGGTGCGGGCGCGGGCGGAGATCCTGGCGGAGGTGCGCCAGCGCTCGGGGCCGGACGACCGGCGCGACCGGGACCAGATCGCCTTCTTCCTGCCCGGCACGCGCATCGCCCGGGCGACGCTCACGGGCAGCGAGGCAGAGGTGGCGGCGGTCGGCGCCGAAGGCCTGCGGCGGCTCTACGAGGCCTATTATTCGCCGGAGCGGACGACCCTGATCGTCGTCGGCGATGTCGACCTTGCCCGGCTCGAGGCGCAGATCGCCGAGCGGTTCGGCGACTGGCCCGCCGAAATGGACGCGATGGATCCGCCGCCGGAGCGGATCGAACCGACCGAGGGCACGCGGTTCCGCATCCTCGTCGCGCCGGTCGGGCCGACCTGGGCGACGGTGGCGGTGACCGGGCCGCGCGGGGGCGATGCGGCGGGGCCGCGGGACCAGGGCTTCCTGCAGTCGCTGGCCGCGGACATGCTGGCGGCGCGGGTGACCGGTCATCGGGGCGGCGACCGGCCGTTCATGGATACCGACGCGGCGGTCGAGGATTATTACCGCACGGCGCGGATCGCGCGCTTCGCGGTGCGCGCGCTCGACAATGACTGGCGGATGGCGGTGCGGGTCGCCGAGCAGGAATTGCGCTGCGCGCTGGAGAACGGCTTCACGCATGACGAGCTGGCGATCACGCTGGAGCGCGAGGCCGAGCGGCTGGCGGCGTTCCGCGGACCCGAGACCAGCAGCGCGATCGCCGACCGGCTGACCGAGATGGTGGGCATGGGCGTCGTGCCGACGGCGCCGGGCCGGGTGGAGGACACGCGCGCCTATCTCGGGAGGATCCGGCTGGAGGCGGTCAACGCCGCCTTCCGCGCTGCCTGGGCCGCGCCGGGGCGGCGCGTCCATCTCGCGCACGACCGGCCGGTCGAAGGGGGCGAGGCGGCGGTGGCGGCGGCGTGGCGGGCGGCGGCGCCCTGCCCCCGCCCCCAATAGTCATCCCGGCGCAGGCCGGGACCCATGAACGCCGAAGTAGCAAAATGAGTCCCTGCCGCCTTCTCTCATTCAAGGCGCGGTGTTCATGGGTCCCGGCTTTCGCCGGGATGACTAATTTCTTCCCTTCCCTCCATCCTGCGCTGCTTGCCGACGATGCAGGTCGCGAAGGCGACGGCGGTGCCGAGACAGAGCTGCCAGGGGAAGGCCAGGGATTTCCAGGACGCGGGCAGGCCGAGCAGGTCGACGACGTAGCTCTGCTGAAGGCCGATGGCGACGAAGCCGGCGACGAGCGCGGCGATCACCGAGGCGGTCGAGCCGCGCCTGGTGAAGAGCAGGGTGAAATAGACGCCGAGCAGGCCGGAATAAGCGAAGGTCATCACCCCGAGCGCGAAATCGAGCAGCGGCGCGGCGGTGTAGCGCTGCCAGTAGAAGCAGAGCACCGACATGCCGAGCAGGGCCAAAGCGAGCAGGACCATACCGATCCGGCCGGCGCGGACATAATGCGCCTCGTCCCGCGGCCCGCGCCGCTCGGCCAAGGGCCGGTAGAAATCCTGGATCAGCACCGAGCTCATCGAGATCAGGCCCGAATTGACCGCGGCCGCGGCGAGCACGCCGACGGCGACGAAGCCGCGGATGCCGGGCGGGATCTGGGTCAGGATATAGTGCATGAAGATGGTGATCCGCTCGCCCCCGAACTCGCGCGAGGCGGCGGCGGCGCCGGGGCCCATCAGGTCCGGCCGGTCGTAGACGATGTGGAGCAGCGAGCCGATCATCAGGAAGAGGAGGACAACCGGAACGGCGGCGACGACCGAGGCATAGAGCGCGCGCTTCGCGTCGCCGGAGTCGCGGCAGGCGAGGAAGCGCTGGGTATTGTCCTGGTCCAGGCCCTGGCTGGCGAAGAACAGCAAAGTGATGCCGGTGACGATCGCGAGCATCGAGAAGGATGAGGTCAGGTCGATCGAGAAATCGACGAGCCTGAGCTTGTCCGCGCCCTGCAGGGCCGAGACGATCTCGCCGGTCGGGGCCGGGATGCTGGTCCACAGGATGATGAGGACGACCAGCGCCGCGCCGACATAGAGCAGGACCTGGACGAGATCGCTCCAGATCACCGAGCGAAGCCCGCCGATGAAGGTGAAGACGAGCCCGAGCACGACCAGGGCCGCGGAGGCCGCCAGCACATAGCCCGGTCCGATATCGGCGAAGATGATCATCGAGACGGCGATCGCGGCGAGGTAGAGCCGGGCGCCGCTCGCGAAGATCCTCCCGATCAGATACATGGCGCCGGCTGCGCGCATCGCCGTCGCGCTGAAGCGGCTGCGGAGCAATTCGTAGACAGTCGTCACGCCCTCCGCGTAGAGGCGGGGGATCAGGAAGCGGGAAAGCAGGAAGGCGGCGAGCAGCGGGCCGAGGAAGCTGGTGAGATAGGTATAGTCGCCGCGATAGGAGAAATCCGGGGCGCCGAGGAAGGTCGCCGCCGACTGGGTCGTCGAGAGCACCGAGACGGCCACGAGCCAGACCGGCACGCGGTGGCCGGCGAGGAAATAATCCTCGGTGCTGCGCTGGCGGCGGGTCGAGAGGATGCCGGCCAGCGCCAGCACGACGATATAGCCGCCGACGATCGCCCAATCGAGGAGGGTGAAGCGGGCGTCCATGCCGGTCCCCCCTCCCCGCCCGTCAGCGCCGGATCAGGTGGAAGCGGGTCTGCCGCTCGTCGAGCCAGCGGACCGCGCGGCCGTCGAAATAGGCGTCCTGCTCGAGCCGGAACTCGATCTCCTGCCCGCCCCATTCGGGCACCGCGCGGCGGACGTTGAGCTCGATCGACCAGGCGGTGTCGGGACGAAGCCGGTGGGCGCCGCGCGGGTCGGCATTCTGGTTGTCCCAGAAGCCGATCGCGGCGCCGGCGCCATGGCCGTGATAGCCGAGCGGATGGGAGTAGATGGTGGCGCGGATGCCGGCCGCGCGGGTCCGGGCGAGCGCCGCGGCGAGGATCTCGTTGCCGCTGAGGCCGGTCCGGAAGCTGGCGCGCAGCATGTCCTGGACCCGGTTCGCCTCGGCCATGCCCGCGCGCAGGCCCTCGGGCGCGTCGCGCTCGCCGGGGCGAAGGACGTAGGCGAGCTGCTGCGTGTCGGTGTTGAGGCCGAGATAGGTGATGCCGAAATCGGTCCAGAGCATGTCGCCGGGCTGGATCACCGCATCGCCCTCCAGCGGCTCGGGCGACCCGCGGCGGACGATCTCGACCGAGGGGTGGAACCAGGTGGCGAGGCCGAGCGCGGCGATGCGCTCGCGATACCACCATTGCAGGTCCGCGGCGGTGGTGGTGCCGGGGCGGATCGTGCGGCCGGAAAAACCCTCGGCGATGATCGCATGGGCAATGCGCACGATCTCCGGATAGCGGGCCATTTCCGCCGGGATGCGCGTTTCCAGCCAGCCCACGGCCAGCTCGTCGGTCGGCCGCACGCGGGCGCGGAAGCGCGGCGGCAGCGCGGCGATGAAGGATTGATACTGGCTGTGCGTCAGGCCGTCGGCGAAGGCGGTATTCGGCGAGACGTTGATCGCGATCCGGCGCGGATTGCGCTGCGCGACGAGCGCCGCGAGACGGCGGAACTGGTCCGGCTCGGCGGCGGGATCCCAGGACGGCTGGAACAGGCCGGCGAGCCCGTAGCGGCTGACCGTCAGCCGCTCGAGCGGCCCGCCGCCGGGATCGAAGAAGACCAGGATGGTGCGGCGGCGGGCGCGCATGCTCGTCGCGTTGAGCATGGTCGTCATCACGGGGTCTTCGAGATATTCGCGGGCGATCAGCACCCACATGTCATAGCCCTGCTCGCGCATCAGCCGCGGCACCACCGTATCCAGCCGCTCGGCGAGCCAGGCGTCCTGGACGCGGGCGCGCTCGCGCAGCGGGAGGATGTCGGGCATATCCTGCGCCAGTACCGGGACGGGCAAGAGCAGGGCCAGGAGAGCGAGGAGCCAGCGCATCAGTAGAGCAGGTGCGGCCGGCGGGCCTCGGCCCAGGCCTCCTCGTCGGGGACGGTGACGGCGTCGAGGTCGCCGGGCGAAGCGGCCGCATCGTCCACCCATTCGCGCAGGCCCGGGCCGCCGTTGATCACGTCGATGGCGAGCTTGTCGAACTCATATTCGTAGGGGAAGTCGCGCCAGAGATCGTAGTCCGGCTGGAGCGCGCGGATCGCCTTGAAGCCGAGCGCCTGCAGCCGCCAGGGGCGGAAGGCGCGATGGTCGTAGGCGCCGCCCTCGGCGTGGATGAAGACGCCGGAGCAGAGCTTGCCGACATGCTTGTGGAAGGTCGGCTGGAACCAGATGTCGCGCAAGGTGCAGCCGGCGAGCCAGTCCGGCGCGGTCCGGCGCATCCCGGCGATCACCTGCTTCGCGTCCACGTCCGGGGCGCCGAACAGCTCCAGCGGCCGCGTCGTGCCCCGCCCTTCCGACAGGTTCGTGCCTTCGAGCATCACCGTGCCCGCATAAGCGCGGGCCATGTTGAGAGTCACGGCATTGGGGCTCGGGTTGATCCAGACCCGCTCGGGCGGCCAGCCGAAGCCGGGCCCCTCGTCCGGCTGCCAGCCCTCCATCGCGATCACGCGGTAAGCCACGTCGAGCCCGAAGTGGGCGATGAACCAGTGGCCCATCTCGCCCAGCGTCAGGCCGTGGCGCATCGGCATCGGCCCGGCGCCGACGAAGCTCTCCCAGCCGTGGCGGAGGGTCAGCCCCTCGACCGGGCGGCCCGCCGGATTGGGCCGGTCCAGCACCCAGACCGCCTTGCCGTGCTGCGCCGCGGCCTCGAGCACGTAGAGCAGGGTCGTGACGAAGGTGTAGATGCGGCAGCCCACGTCCTGCAGGTCGACGAGAATGATGTCGAACGTGCCCATGGACTGGCCCGACGGCCGCCGCACCTCGCCGTAGAGGCTGAACACCGGCATGCCGTAGGTGGGATCGGTATAGTCCGGCGACTCCATCATATTGTCCTGGAGGTCGCCGCGGACGCCGTGCTGCGGCCCGAACACCGCCGAGACGTTGAGACCCGTGGCGATGAGCGCGTCGAGGCTGTGGGTCAGGTCCGCCGTCACCGAGGCCGGGTGGGCGAGCAGGGCGACGCGCTTGCCCTCGAGCGGCTTGCGGAGGTCCGCGTCGGCGAGCAGGCGGTCGATCCCGGTTTTCATGCGCCCGGTGCTGGCGGCAGTTCGAGCGCAAAGCAAGCGTCGTGGTGGAAATCGGGCTCGCCCGGCGGATGCGCGAGCGCCCACCAGGATTTGCTGCCGTCCTTCGCTACGATGATCGCGGAAAGGCCCATCGGCCCGAGCACCGGCATGGCGAGCGCAACACGCATTTCGAAGCGGTCCACGCCAATCAAAGTCTCGATGTGCGGGGGATTGATCGCGGCAGCTCGCATGCCGCTGCGGTGGCTGTCGAAGCGCCAGGCCGCCCATTCGGTCGAGGGCGAGAAATTGAATTCGAGATAGCCGGGCGCGTTGGCGAGGAAGGCCTCGAAGCAGGTCTCCTCCCACAGGCCGTCCCTGCGCTCGGGCGGACGCGGGCGCGGCATGGCGATCGCGGCGGTGGTGCCCCGGACGAGGTAGCGAAGCGTCAGCTGGCGCGGGCCGGGACGGTCGACCTCGACCTGGATCGACCGGACAGCATCGCCGGTTGAATCGGGATGGGGAAGCAGGGAATACATGGCGCCCCGATAACGCGGCGCCCCCCTCCCGTCATCCCGTCACTCGGCCATCGTCTCGCCCGAGCCGCCGATCTCCGCGGGGAAATCGCGGAGCTTGGGCAGGCCGTCGCGCATCGGGTGGCGGGTCGAGGCGTAGTTGAGATGGGCACTCGGCGCGAAGTCCAGGCTCGGCAGCTTGCCGGCGGGGATGTCGACGAGGCCGAGCGTCGGATGCTGGATGAAGGCGGCGCCGCCGCACTCCGCGCAGAAGCGGCGGTTGCTGAAGCCGGTCCGGTTATGGCCGCCGAGCCGGTCCTCGCCCTGCGTGACGCTGACCGCGTCCGCCGGCCAGAGCGACCAGCCGGCCAGGGGCGCGCCCGACCAGGCGCGGCAGTCCTCGCAATGGCAATAGCCCATGTCGAGCGGCGCGCCGCGCGCCTCGAAATGGACGGCGCCGCAGAAGCAGCTGCCTTGGTGAGTGTCGGTCATGTCAGCCTCCCTCAGGCGGCCTCGAGCCGGGCGCAGCCGCGGACTGCGAGGCACTCCAGCGTCTCGGCCACCGTGGACTTCTCTACTTCCTCGGCCACCCGGGCGCCAAGCGCCGCTGCCGCCGCGGCGTAACCGGGATCGGCCAGCACGGACTCGATCGCGCCGCGGAAGGCATCCGCCGCCGCGGTGGCCGGGAGCATGAGGCCGGCGCCGCGGGCGGTCACGCGGGCCGCATTGTCGTTCTGGTCGCGGCCGTGCGGCACGACGATCAGCGGCTTGCCGTGCATGAGCGCGCGGGTGACGGTGCCATGGCCGCCATGGGTGACGACCAAAGCCGTCTCCGGCATCACCGCATTGTGCGGCGCGCTGTGCACGAGCGCAGTATTGGGGCCGGGGAACAGCTCCTCCGGCGCGATCGTGTCGCCGAGCGTGACGAGCAGCCGCACCGGCAGGGCCGAGGCGCCGTCGATCACCGCCTGCAGCACGCCGACATGGTCCTGGAAGGTGGTGCTGAACGCGGCGAGGACGAGCGGGCGAACGTCGTCCGGGCTCCAGGGCGACTGCCAGGGCGCGGCCCAGGGCGGATCGGCGAGCTGCGGGCCGACATAGGCCATGTTCTCCGGGAGGGAGGGCGGCGCGAAGTCGAAGGCCTCGGCGGTACCGAGCAGCAGCGCCTCGGCCGGCTCGAGTTGGTCGGCGAGCCGGGCGAGCGGACGCAGGCCGAGCAGCCGGCGCGCGGCGTTCAGCGCCGGCAGGCCCATGGCGAACAGCGCCTCGTTGCCCGCCGCGACCTCGCGATGCAGGGCCTCGTCCTCGGGCGTTTGGGCCGGTACGAGGCCGGGCCCGACCGGGGGCACGCCGGGCGTCCCGAACAGGTTGATGTTGCAGGTGAGCGCGACGAAGCGCTGGCCGATCGCCTCGCAGCCGGCCATCACGCCCATCAGCATCTCGCTGGAGATGACGAGGTCGGCGGGCTCGCGGCGCAATTCCTCGACCACGTCCTCGGCATAATCGAGCGCCGGGCCGGCCCAGACCCGCTCGAGCACCAGCCGGATCTGGTCCTGCGGCGTTTCCGCCTTCCAGTCGCGGAAGCTGTCGCTCTCCCGGCTGCGGTCGGGGCGGCTGGGCGCGCGGGTCCAGGGAATGAAGGCGGCGCCCGCCGCCTCGGCCTCGGGCCGGTTGCACCGGTCGCTCATCACGCGGACGCGGTGGCCGCGGTCGGCCAGCTTGCGGGCGACGGTCAGCATGGGCATGACCGAGCCGCCACCTTCCCAGGTGGCGATGAGGAAGTTCGTCATCTCGTCTACTCCTGACGCTACACGCTTCCCCTTGTGGCGGCCGCCAAAGCCCATGGCCGCCCGCCGAACAATGGCGGCGAGACGGAGATGACGCTTGCTGCGACGAAAGCGACGGATGACCGCGGGCGAATCTGTGCTAAGCGCCGCCGGCCATGACGACCTACGCATCCGATCTCCTGCGCCTGCTCGCCGAGCGCGGCTATATCCACCAGATCACCGATCCGGAGGGGCTGGACGCGCTCGCCGCCAGGCAGGTCGTGCCCGGCTATATCGGTTTCGACGCGACCGCGCGGTCGCTCCATGTCGGCAGCCTCGTGCAGATCATGCTGCTCCGGCGGCTGCAGCAGGCCGGGCACAAGCCGATCGTGCTGATGGGCGGCGGCACCTCCAAGATCGGCGACCCGAGCTTCAAGGACGAGGCCCGCAAATTGCTGACCGCGGAGACGATCGACGCGAACATCGCCTCGATCCGCCGGGTGTTTGAGGCCTTCCTGACTTTCGGGGACGGGCCGAGCGACGCGGTGATGGTCAACAATGCGGACTGGCTGGACGCGCTCGAATATATCCCCTTCCTGCGCCAGATCGGCCAGCATTTCTCGGTCAACCGGATGCTGAGCTTCGACTCGGTGAAGCTGCGCCTCGACCGCGAGCAGTCGCTGAGCTTCCTCGAGTTCAACTACATGATCCTTCAGGCCTATGACTTCCGCGAGCTGGCCCTGCGCGCGGGCTGCCGGCTGCAGCTCGGCGGGTCCGATCAGTGGGGGAATATCGTCAACGGCATCGAGCTGACCCGGCGGATGGACTCGGTCGAGGTCTATGGCGTGACCACGCCGCTCATCACCACCGCGGACGGCGGCAAGATGGGGAAGACCGAGAAAGGCGCGGTCTGGCTGAATGCGGACCAGCTCAGCCCCTACGATTATTGGCAATTCTGGCGGAACACGCAGGATGCGGACGTGGGCAAGTTCCTGCGCCTGTTCACCGACCTGCCGCTCGATGAGATCGCGCGGCTGGAAGCGCTGGAGGGCGCCGGGATCAACGACGCCAAGAAGGCGCTGGCCGACGCGGCGACGGCGATGCTGCATGGAGCGGAGGCGGCGGCATCGGCGGCCGAGACCGCGCGGCGGACCTTCGAGGAAGGCGCCGCCGGCGAGGATCTGCCCACGCTGAAGGTGACGGGCGAGATCGGCCTCGTCGATGCCCTGGTCGGCCTGGGCCTCGTCGCCTCGAAGAACGAGGCGCGGCGGCTGATCCAGCAGGGCGGCGCCCGCGTGAACGGCGAGGCGGTCACCGGGGACGGGCCGGTCGCCGTGTCAGGCGAGGTCCGCATCTCGGCCGGGAAGAAGAAGCACGGGCTGCTTGTTTCCTGATCGTCATTGCGAGGAGCGCAGCGCCGCGGCAACCCAGACTGGGTTGCTTCGCTTCGCTCGCAATGACGCCGAAGGCTACCGTCTGCCGCCCGCGAGCAGGCTGTCGCTGCCCTCCTGGATGTCGGCGACCAGCCAGCGGTCGTTGCGGTGGTCGAGCAACAGGGTCACGCGGTGGCTTTCGCCCAGATTGGTGAAGGAGATCACCGCCCGCGCCCCGCCATTGTCGCGGCGCTCGACCGACTGGATGGTGTAGCGGAAATTCTCGAAATCCTGGCAGCGGCAAAAGGGGTCGTAGCCGAGCCCGGTGTCGCCGTCGCTCTGCCGGGCGATCGCGACAGCGAGCTCGGGCGTGTAGAGATTGCCGGTCCGGGGCGTCTCCCCGCGCAGATAGGGCTGGTAAATCTCCCCGATCAGGACGCGGGCGCCTTCCAGGTCCGGCGCAGGCGCGGCGGCGGCCGGAGGCGGCGGCGCGGAAGCTGCCGTGTTGGTGGCGAGCTGCGCCGAGGCGGTTCCCGCGCCATTGTTGCTGGCGGCCTCATTATTGTTGCAGGCGGCCATGGGCAGCAGCGCCAGCCCGGCAGCGATCGTCAGTCTCATGCGCCGATCCCCCTCGTCGCGGGGGAGCCTATGGCCTCACCCGCCGCGCAGCAAGCCCACGGCAGCGTCGCGCTCCATCAGATAGAGGAGGATGCGGGCCGCTTTGCCCCGCTCGCTGTCGAGGCCGCCGTCGCGGTCGACGAGCAGGCGGGCATCGTCCATCGCCATGGGCGCGAGGTCGCGGATCTGCTCTGGCGTGGCGAGGCGGAAGACGGCCTCGCCCGACTGGCGCGTGCCGAGAATCTCGCCGGCGCCGCGCAGGCGCAGATCCTCCTCGGCGATGCGAAAGCCATCATTGGTCTCGCGCATCAGGGCGAGGCGAGCCCGCGCGGTTTCGCTGAGGACATTGCCGCGCAGCAGCAGGCAGATGCTGTGCTGGTCGCCGCGCCCCACCCGCCCCCGCAGCTGGTGGAGCTGGGCGAGGCCGAAGCGGTCGGCATGCTCGACGATCATCAGGGTCGCATTGGGCACGTCGACGCCGACCTCGATCACCGTGGTCGCGACCAGCACGCCGATCCGGCCCGCCGCGAAGGCGTCCATCACCGCGTCCTTTTCCGGCCCCTTCATCCGGCCGTGGACGACGCCGACCTTGTCGCCAAAGCGCAGCTGCAGGAGGCGGGCGCGCTCCTCGGCGGCGGCAAGGTCCAGGGCCTCGCTCTCCTCGACGAGCGGGCAGACCCAATAGGCCTGCTTGCCCTGCGCGAGATGACGGCCGAGCCCGTCGACCACCTCGAGCAGGCGCTCGTCGCTGATCACTCGGGTCTCGATCGGCTGGCGGCCGGGCGGCATCTCGTCGAGCCGGCTGACGTCCATCTCGCCATAATGGGTGAGCGTCAGCGTCCGCGGGATCGGGGTGGCGGTCATGACCAGCAAATGCGGCGGGCGCTCGGCCTTCTGGCTCAGCATCATGCGCTGGGCAACGCCGAAGCGGTGCTGCTCGTCCACCACGGCGAGGCCGAGATTCCGGTACGCGACATGCTGCTGGAAGATGGCGTGGGTACCGACGAGGATGTGGATCGAGCCGTCGGCGAGGCCCATCAGGCAGGCCTCGCGCGCTTTCCCCTTCTCGCGGCCGGTCAGGATGGCGACGTTGACGGGCAGGCCGGCGAGCATGCGCGAGAGCGTGTCATAATGCTGCCGGGCGAGAATCTCGGTCGGCGCGAGCAGGGCCGCCTGGGCGCCGGCCTCGACCGCCGAGAGCATCGCCAGCAAGGCGACGAGCGTCTTGCCAGAGCCGACATCGCCCTGCAGCAGGCGGAGCATCGGCACCTCCTGCTGCAGGTCGCCCTCGATCTCGCGCACCGCCCGCTGCTGCGCGCCGGTGGGCATGTAGGGCAGCTGAAGGCGGTCGCGGAGGCTGCCGTCGCCGCGAAGCGGGACGCCCTTGCGGCGGCGCGAGGAGGCGCGGACGAGCATCAAGGCGAGCTGGTTGGCGAAGACCTCGTCATAAGCGAGCCGCTCGCGCGCCGGCGCCGCGGCGGGATCGCGATGGGCGATGGCGAGCGCCTCGCCCCAGTCAGGCCAGCCCTGCTGCGCCTTCAGGCTGGGCTCGATCCACTCGCCCAGGTCCGGCCGCCGGCCGAGCGCCTGCGCGGCGAGATCAGAGAGGCGATGGTTGGTGAGCCCTTCGGAGAGCGGGTAGACGGGCTCGCGCTCGGGGATCGTGCCGGCCTCCGCGGCGGGCAGCACATAGTCCGGATGGACCATCTGCAGCTCCTGGCCGTAGCGGTCGAGCCGGCCGGAGACGATCTTCGTCTCGCCGAGCGGCAGCTGCTTCTTCGCCCAGCCGGGATTGTTGAAATAGGTGAGCGTCACATAGTCGCCGCCCTCATCCTCGGCGAAGATGCGCAAGGGACCACGCCCGCTCTGGCGGAAGTCGCGCGGGGTCAGCGCGACGGTGATCACCCGGCCGACATCGGCCACGTCGAGCCGGCCGACGCGCTTCCGGTCGATCCAGTTGACCGGCAGGTGGAAGAGGATGTCGACGACCCGGTCCAGCTTCAGCCGGTGCAGCGGCTTCGCCAGGGTCGGGCCGATGCCCTTAAGCACCTCCACCTCCGCGAACAGGGGGTTGAGGATGTCCGGGCGCATCAGGCCAGGTCTTCGGGCCGGAAGGGAAAGGGCTTCGCCCTGACCCACTGCGAGAGCACCCATTTGCGGCCGCGCGTCGGCGGCAGGCCGCAATGCCGGGTGTTGAAGTCCGGGCTTCCGTCCGGGAGCACGTTGACGAAGACGATCGCGTCCCCGACCCCGCCCCGGAAGGTCACGCCGGCATCGGGGAAATGCGTCTCCGCGCCCTCGAAATCCGTGTTCAGATAGGTGACGATCGTTGCCGTGCGCTGGCCCATCGACTGCAGCTCGGCCTGAAATTCCGGGACGCGCGGATCGATATAATCGACGTGCAGGCCGAATTCCTGCCCCGGCTCGTAGCTGATGATGTTCGGCGGCTCATGATAGTCGACGGGCAGGCTGACGAGGCGCGCCGCGCGTTCCTGGATGATCGCCACGACGAGATCGCGCTGCCGGGGGCCGAAGGCAAAATCGCGGGCCGAGCGCACCACGGTAACGTCGCCGGCCTGGTTCACCGAGGCCGGCACCAGCCGGTCGCGGGCCCGATCGATCAGCCATTCGGCGAAGCCCGGCGGGGCGAAGCCGCGGCAGGCGGCGATGGCCGCGACATCCGTCAGCCGCTCGATGCGCGGGGGTGTCAGCAATTCTTCGATCGGCGCCTGGGTTACCAGCTCAAGCTGCCGCCCGGCCCCTTCCTCGCCGGCCTTGGCGGCGTCCGCCAGCAGAGCAAGGGCGTCCGCCCAGCTCTGCGGTCGATGCCACCCGTACGCCGCCCGAACGGCCTGTTTCGCCAGCCCCTCCATCCCGCATCTCTAGCGCGGGCTCCCCTTCCCGTCATGCCGGACTTGATCCGGGTTCACCTTCTTGTGCCGGCCAGGATGAAAAGGTGGCCCCCGGATCAAGTCCGGGGTGACGAAGTGGGAGAACGGCACTACATGCCTCACCCGAACTGATCAGCCGACTGGCCCTCAAAAGCCTGCCGGCCAATTGCCTATGGAGCTCCATGGACCGCGACGCCCGCCTGAAGCGCCTGAGATTCCGTGCCTGGCACCGGGGGGTGCGGGAGGCGGACATGCTGGTGGGCGGCTATTTTGACCGCTGGCATGGCGCCTGGTCCGACGCGGAGATCGACTGGTTCGAAGATTTCCTCGAGGAGCAGGATGTTGACATCCTCGCCTGGGCGATTGGAACCGTGGCGGTGCCCGCGCGCTGGCAGGGGGAGATGATGACCCGCCTCCAGCGCCTCGATTACATCACCAATCCCCGGCACTTATGAGCGACGATCTGCAGAAGATCCTGACGGCCAGGGCGCCGATCACGCTGGCCGGCGTGCCGGGCGGATTCATGCCATGGCTGGCGGCCGACCTGGCGCGGGCAGCGAAAGGGAGGGCGGTGTTCGTCGCGCCGGACGAGGCGGCGATGCGGGCGCTGGCCGACACGGCCGCCTATTTCGCGCCGGAGCTGGAGGTGCTGACCTTCCCGGCCTGGGACTGCCTGCCCTACGACCGGAGCTCGCCTTCGCTGCGCAGCACCTCGGAGCGGCTGGCGACGCTGCACGCGCTGCAGCGCCAGACCACGAAGCCGCAATTGCTCGTCACCACCGTCAATGCGGCGACGCAGCGGACGCTGACGCCCTTCCGGATACGCCAGCTCGTCGCGCGGCTCGCGCCGGGGGAGCGGATCGACCTCGACCGGCTGGCGGCCCTGCTGCAGGCGAACGGCTATGGCCGCACCGAGACGGTGCGCGATCCGGGCGAGTTCGCGGTGCGCGGCGGGCTGGTCGATCTCTTCCCCGCCGGGGAGGAGCAGGCGCTTCGGCTCGATTTCTTCGGCGACGAGATCGAGAGCGTGCGGCGCTTCGACCCCGGCACGCAGCGCACCGTCGACCGGATCGAGGGCTTCACCCTGCTCCCCGCCTCCGAGACCCTGCTCGACGAGGCGAGCGTCAAGCGTTTCCGCGCCGCCTATCGCGAGCTGTTCGGCGCCACCGCCACGGGCGACCCGCTCTACCAGGCGGTGTCGGACGGGCGGCGGATCGCGGGAATCGATCACTGGCTGCCTTTGTTCGAGGAAAAGCTCTCGACCCTGTTCGATCATCTGGCCGACGAGGACGTCATCGTCCGCGACGCGCATGACGGCGGCGCGGTCGAGGCGCGGTTCGAGGCGATCGCCGATTATTACGAGAATCGGCAGCGCGCGCAGACCAGTGACCCCGGCTCCTACCGGCCGCTGGCGCCGGAGACGCTCTATCTCGCGCGCGAGGAATGGGATGCGCTCGTCGCCCAGCGGCCGCTTCACCAGCTCACCCCGTTCCACGAGCCGGCGAGCGCGACCGTCATCGACCTCGGCATGGATGCCGCGCGCGACTTCGCGCCGGAGCGCGCGCAGGGGACGAACGTCTACGAGGCGGTGGTCGCGCATGTTGCCGCGCTCAGGCGGGAGAAGAAGAAGGTCATCCTCGCCTCCTATTCGGGAGGCTCGCGCGAGCGGCTGAAGGGGCTGCTGCACGATCATGGCCTGACCAAGGTCGTCGAGGCGGAGAGCTGGCAGGAAGCGCTGGGGGCGCAGGGCGTGGCGCTCGCGGTGATCCAGCTCGACCACGGCTTCAGCGGCCGCGACGTGGCGGTGCTGACCGAACAGGACATGCTCGGCGACCGGCTGGTCCGCCGCCGGAAAAAGCGGAAGGGCGCCGACGCCTTCCTCTCCGAGCTCGCCACGCTCTCGCCGGGCGACCTCGTCGTCCACGCCGATCACGGCATCGGCCGCTATGAAGGCCTGACCCAGATCCCGGTGCAGAAGGCACCGCACGATTGCGTCGCGATCGAATATGCGGGCGGCGACAAGCTCTACGTCCCGGTCGAGAATATCGACATCCTCTCCCGCTACGGGGCCGAGAGCGAGGGCGTGGCGCTGGATCGGCTGGGCGGCGAGGCCTGGCAACGGCGCAAGAGCCGGATGAAGGAGCGGATCCGGGAAATCGCGGGCGACCTCATCCGGATCGCTGCCGAGCGGGCGCTGCGTCCCGGCGCGATCGCGGAGCCCGATACCGGCTATGCCGCCTTTGCCGACCGCTTCCCCTATGAGGAGACGGATGACCAGGACCGGGCGATCGACGATGTTGTCGGCGATCTCGGCGCCGGCCGGCCGATGGACCGTTTGGTCTGCGGCGACGTCGGCTTCGGCAAGACGGAGGTGGCGCTCAGGGCAGCCTTCGTCGCGGCGATGGCAGGGCTGCAGGTGGCTTTGGTCGCGCCGACCACCCTGCTCGCCCGCCAGCATTTCCAGAATTTCAGGGAGCGCTTCCAGGGCTTCCCGATCGAGCTCGGGCGGCTCTCGCGCCTCGTCCCCGCGGCCGAGGCCAGGGCCACCAGGGAAGGGTTGAAGGCCGGCAGGATCGACATCGTGATCGGCACCCATGCGGTGCTGTCGAAGACCGTGGAGTTCAGGAAGCTCGGCCTCGTCATCGTCGACGAGGAGCAGCGCTTCGGCGTCGCGCACAAGGAGCGGCTGAAGACCCTGCGCACCGACGTCCATGTGCTGACGCTGACCGCGACGCCGATCCCGCGGACGCTGCAGATGGCGATGTCGGGGCTGCGCGAGCTGTCGGTGATCCAGACGCCGCCGGTCGACCGCCTGGCAGTGCGCACCTATGTCATGCCCTGGGACCCGGTCGTGGTCCGCGAAGCGCTGCTGCGCGAACATTATCGCGGCGGGCAGAGCTTCTTCGTGGTGCCGCGCATCGCCGATCTGCCGGACATCGAGGAGTTCCTGCGCAACGAAGTGCCCGAGGTCCGCTATGTCGTCGCGCACGGGCAGATGGCGCCGACCGAGGTTGAGGAGCGCATGTCCGCCTTCTACGACCGGAAATATGAGGTTTTGGTGTCGACCACGATCGTGGAGAGCGGGCTCGACATTCCCTCGGCGAACACGCTGATCGTCCACCGCGCCGACCGCTTCGGCCTCGCCCAGCTGTATCAGCTGCGCGGGCGCGTCGGGCGGGCGAAGATCCGCGCCTATGCCTATTTCACCACGCCCGCCAACCGGCTGCTGACCGAGACCGCGGACAAGCGCCTCAAGGTGCTGGCGGGCCTCGACAGCTTGGGCGCCGGGTTCCAGCTCGCCACCCACGATCTGGACATCAGAGGCGCGGGCAATTTGCTCGGCGACGAGCAATCGGGGCATATCAAGGAGGTCGGCTTCGAGCTCTATCAGTCGATGCTCGAGGAGGCGATCCTCGAGGCCAAGGCGGGCGGGCTGGAGCCGCGCGCCGAGCAATTCTCGCCGCAGATCACGGTCGACGCGCCGATCCTCATCCCCGACGATTATGTCCCCGATCTCGACCTGCGCATGGGCCTCTACCGGCGCATGAACGAGTTCGAGACGCCGGAGGAGATCGATCCGTTCGCCGCTGAGCTGATCGACCGCTTCGGCAAGCTGCCGGCGGAGACCGCGAATCTGCTCAAGGTCATCGAGATCAAGATGAACGCGAGAAAGGCGATGGTCGCGAAGCTGGACGTCGGCCCGAAGGGCGCGCTCGTCACCTTCTACAACGACCAGTTCCCGGATCTGCCGGGGCTGCTCGCTTATGTGGAGCGACTGAAGGGCACGGCGAAATTGCGACCGGACTCGAAGCTCGTGATCACGCGGTCCTGGCCGGACGCAGAGGGGCGGCTGAACGGAGCGCTGCAGCTATCGAAGGGGCTGGCGCGGATCCTGTCCTAGCGCGCGCTCGCCTTTCACGGGCTGGCCGGCATTGCATCGGAGCCGCTGTCCGCGAGCGCGACGACGGCGGCGATCAGGAAGAAGAGCAACACCAGCCCGCCGATGATGACATAGCCGCCGCCGTGATGGTCCAGCTGGCCGCGATCAGCGATCGACAAGGGGGCGGCGGTTGGCGCGGGCATCGTCTGTGCTGCCGCAACCGGGCTCGCCGCGAGCGAGATCGAAGCCAGAGCCCCAATGAACAGACGGGAAGCCATGAATTCCTCCATCAAAGCAACGGGCACAGGATGGCGCGGCCGCTTTCGGCCCGTCAACCGGCTTTCCCGGACGGCCGGACTGACCGATCGTTAACCGCTTCCGACGGGAGAGGCCGCCTGCCGGGACGAACCGTTCACCGGCCGGGACGCGCCGACCCCGACCCGGGCTATTTGCTTCACTGAATCCCGCTAGGGTGGCGACATCCGATCCGGGGGGATTCATGTCGATTTCTGCCTTCCTTTCGCGCTTCCTCGTTCGCGCGCTGCTCGCTCTGGGCCTCGCCACTGCCGCCGCCTCGCCGGCCGCCGCGGCGCTGCAGTGCGTGCCTTATGCGCGGGCCCAGTCGGGGATCGAGATCCGCGGCAATGCCGGGACCTGGTGGGCGCAGGCGGAGGGCCGCTACAATCGCGGCGCCGAGCCGCGGGTCGGCGCGGTGCTGGTCATGCGCCCCTCGCGGGCCATGCCGATCGGCCATGTCGCGGTGGTCGCCGAGATCGTCGACGAGCGGACCATCTATCTGAACCACGCCAATTGGTCCGGCCCCGGCCGCATCGAGCGCCGGGCGCTGGCGGTGGACGTCTCGGAGAATGGCGACTGGAGCAGCGTCCGGGTCTGGTACGCGCCGCAGGGCTCGCTCGGCCTGCGCACCAACGCGACTTTCGGCTTCATCTATAACGAGGCGCCGGGAGCGCCGACCGCCGTCACGCCGCGGCTGACGATCGCCTCGGTGGTCCTGGCCGACCTGCCGGTGCGCGGCACCAACTAGAAGACGAAATCGCCGGCGAGGATCGCCGGCGCCGAAGCGACGATGATCAGGTCGGCAAAGCCGTTGCCGTCCGTATCCCCTTCGATCCTGACCTGGCCGCCGACCGCGACCGCGCGGAGCTGGCCGGCGACGTTCGTGAAGGCGGCGGCGCCGATCCAGCTGAACGCGTCGTTCGCCTCCGTCCCGCGCACGGCGTCGATCGCCGAGAGGTCGATCCGGTCCTGACCCGAGACGAAATCGGCGATCGTGTCGGGCAGCATCTTCTTGCCGTCGGAGCGCAGCCAGCCCGCCTGGGCGTCGCGCTCGGTGAAGGTGAAGACGTCGCCGCCGCCCCCGCCGGTCAACCGGTTCTGCAGCTCGTTGGCGATGATGGTGTCGCCGGCCGCGCTGCCGACCGCATTCTCGATCTCGGCGCCGAACGCGATGGAGATGTTGGCGGTCAGCTCGCCGGCGTCGCTGAACGCGCCCTGGTGCAGGTCGATCCGCGCCGGGTTGATAAAGCCCGAGAGGTCCAGCGTATCGCGGCCGCCCGCATCCCAGATGGTGAACACGGCATTGGGATGGAGCGCGAGATCGAACACCTCGCGGCCCGCGGTGGAATTGAAGCCGTAGACCGTATTGCCGGTCCGCGTCGTCATGTTCGCGCCGTAGAGATATTGGAGCGCAGCGACGTCGTAGAGCAAGGGCGTCGAGGCGAACCAGGGGACGCCGTTGCCGTCGACATGGTCGGCGCCGGTGACGCTCGCGAGCCAGTAGGACATGACGGTGAACTGGTTGCTGTCCTGCTGGAACAAGGCCTGCGTCTCATAATCGGCGCTGTCGCCATTATAATTGCCGGCATGGTCGAGCCCGAGCGTGTGCAGCAGCTCGTGCATCAGCTTGCGCGGGTTGGATTCACCGATGCTCCAGCCGCCCTGCTGGTTGGCGCGCCAGAGATTCACGGCCGAATTGACGCCGTAAATCTCGCCATTGGGCTCGGTTTCCGACTGCACCGAATAGTCCTTGGCGACGCCCCAATAGGGCACGTTGCTGCCGTTGACGTTGTAGAAGCCGATCCGCTTGTTGCCCGGGCCTCCCGCCAGGCCGTTGTCCGGCACCTCGACGAAGCTCAGATTGGCGACGTCGGAGATGAGCTGCATGTGCCGCGCGAGCGCCGCCCGCTGGAGAATGCTGAACTGGCTGAAATTCGGGCTCGAGCCCAGATAGGCATAAGGCTGGGTGAGGAAGGTGTAGGCGATCGGGCCCTGATTGTCCCAGCGCGCCTCCCAGTTGGTGAGCTGCGCGACGATCTGTTCCGACGTCCAGACAGGCTTCATCACACTCCTCCCGCGAGTGCCAGCAGCCCCGCGCAGCATCGCCCCCGCGAGGGCGAAATGTCAATGGCTTAGGGCGATCGGCAACGGGACTGGCGCCGCCTCCGGATCGGCGAGCGCCGGCTGAACCCGTCCGTCCACATCGGCCAGCGTCACGCCGAGGCGGGCGGCGATGCTCGGCCCCAGATCCTCGACCGCGACCGGGGGCAGCACCTCCCCCGCCCCGAAGCCCGCGCCGCGCGCAAGCAGCAGGCCGCCCGGCAGATGATCCCCGGTCCGCCACATCGTGTAGGGGATGTGGAAGCGGCCGGTCCTGGGCGAGGACAGGGTCTCGACCGGCGCGCTCCGGTCCCATTCGACGAACAGGTCCGGCAGCGTGTCCCCGGGCGTGCGCGCATAAAAGGAGTCGGCGCGCGTCACCTTCAGCACCGCCGGCCGGCCGGTCGCCTCGTTGACCAGCGCCAGCAGATCCTCCTCCAGGCCGGCGCAGACCCGTTCCACCTCGTCGGGGCGGATCACGCCGTCGGGCTCACGGCCGACCAGGTTCAGCCTGATCCCGCCGATCACCGAATTGTTCGGCGCCTTGAAGAAGGCCTGGGCGGCGCGGACCCGCGCGGAATCGCGCTGGGCGGGGCGCGCGGCCAGCCGGCGCAGCGGGCCGGGAAGCCGGGCCCGCTCGACCAGCCGGCGGACCCTGCGCACCGCGGCGGTACTGAACCGCGCCCGCCGCGGCGCCGCGCCGGGGCGCGCCGCGTCGAGCCGGCGCAGCAGCTCCTCGAGCAGATGATCGCCGTCATGATGGGCCGTCATGCCGTGGCTGCAATGGACGAGCAGCAAGGTCTCCGGCCCCAGCTCCTCCAGCAGCGCGCCGAGCGCCGCGTCGATCGCGCGATAGACGTCGAGCAGCGGATCGCCGCCGAGCCGGGCCCGCGCCGCCATGTCGAAGCGCGGATGCGCGGGATCGTGCAGGTGCCAGAGCTGATGCCCGATCGCATGCGCCTCCCCGAACACGGCGAGGAAGAAGTCCCACGGCTCCGCCGCCAGCAATTCACGCACCAGCCGGCCCTTGCGCACGGCGCCGGCAGTCGTCGCCGCGACCAGCGCCTTTTCCTCCGCCGCCGTGCGGTGCAGGCCGCGGCGGAAGACATGGTCGTCGGGCGCGAAATGCCGCTCGCCAATGGGGTGGATGCCGAGCACCGGGTGCAGGCCATGGGCGGCCGCGACCTGGCCCGCCAGCGCGGGAGGCTGGCTGTGCAGCCCGTAATGGCGGTCGTGGCAGCCCCATTCGCAGAGCTCGACGCCGTGGAGCGACGCGGGCGCGCGGCTGTGCGGCACGTCGACCGCCGCGACCCGCCGGCCGGCATCGCCGATCCGCTTCCAGAAGCTGTCGAAGCGCTCCGGCATGGGCGGACAGTCGCGAAAGCCGTAGCCGCCGGGCGCGATTTCCTGCCAGCAGTGGAAGCCGTGCCGGTCGGGCCGAAGCGCCGAGGCGAAGTTGACCCAGAGCGCGCCGACGAACAGGCCGTAGGGATTGGCTACCTCGCAGCTGGCCGCCTCCCGGAACAGCCGGCCAAGCACGGGCAGGTCGCCCGATGCCGCCCAGCGCCGGGTCAAAGTCGGATCGAAGGCGTCGAGGCCGATCATCACGACGCGCTCGCGCGGTCCGCCGGCGCCGTCGAAGGATGACCCTGTCACGCTAGGTTCGATCATCGACGAGGGAAGCGAGCCTCCGGCCGTCTATGGGCGGCGAGCAGAGGAAGCCTTGGTAGAGGGTGCAGCCTTCCTGGGCAAGGAGACCCAGCTGCTCCTCCGTCTCCACGCCCTCCGCGATCACGTCGAGGCCCAGCGAGCGGGCCATGTCGATCACGCTGCGCACGACGATCCGGTCGCGGGTGGAGCCGGCAATGTCCTGGCTGATGCGCTTGTCGAGCTTGAGATAATCGAGCGGCAGCGCCTTCAGATAGGCGAGGTTGGAATAGCCGGTGCCGAAATCGTCGATGGCGACGCGCAGCCCGCCCTGGCGCAGCGCCGCAAGCAGGTCGGCGGCGGCGGCGAGGTCGTCGATCAGCCCGCCCTCGGTGACCTCCACGGTGAGCCGGGCGGGATCGAAGCCGCTGTCCCTGACCAGGGCGAGGAAGGAGGCCGCGAAGCCCGGGCGGAGCATGTCCGCTGCGGTGATGTTGACCGAGAGCCGCAGGTGCCCGAGCGCCGCGGGCCAGGCGGCCGCCTCCTCGATCGCCTTGCGCTGCACATGGTCGGAAAGCTGGACGAGATAGTCCGAGCCCTCGGCGACGCTGAACAGGGTCAAGGCGCCGAGCTCGCCATATTGGGGATGGTTCCAGCGGGCGAGCGCCTCGACGCCGGTGACCGCGCCGGTCGTGACCGAGACCTGCGGCTGGTAGCGAATCTCGATCTCGTCCTGGTCGAGCGCGCGGCGGAGGTCGATCTCCAGACGGTCACCGCGCGCGGTGGCGGTCTCCGCGCCTTCCTCGAGCACGCGGACCGGCGCACTGTCGACCTCGCGCGCCTCGGCCAGAGCGGCGCTGGCGCGGCGGAGCAGGGCGGCGGCATCGTCCCCGCTCTGGGCGGCGGCGACGCCGGCCTTGGCGCCGAGCGTGATGACATGGTCGCCTGAGGCGAAGGGCCGTCCGATCGCCTCGACCAGCTCGCCGGCGAGGAAGCTGCCCTCGTCCAGGGTCGCGGGCGGGGCGAGCAGCAAGGCGAATTCGGCCCCGGCCATGCGCGCGACGAGCCGGCGGCGCCCGTCCGCCTCGACATGGCGCTCGATCCGCCGCGCCGCCGCCTGCAGGACGGCGTCGCCCGTCGCCCGGCCGAAGGCGGCGTTGATCGCGTCGTAGCGATTGACCGAGAGCAGGACGACGACCGGGCCTTCCCCCTGCTTCAGCTGCTCGCCGAGCCAGAGGCGGGCGGCACGGCCGTCGCGCAGGCCGGTCAGCGGATCGCGGCCGGCCGGCAGCCGCTCGGGCGTGTCGAGCGTCTCGGCCCGGCCGAATATCTCGCCGGCGCCGCCCACCTGCATATGATGGGCGATCCGCCCCTCCCCCGCCTCGCCGCGATGGGCGAAGGCGGTGGCCTGGCCGGTGCCGAGCAGCCGGTCGACGGCGTTGCGCGCGGCGCGGCGGCCGTCGGGATCGAGCTTGCGGAACAATTCCATCAGGCTGATCCGCCGCCCGTCATCCTCGCCGAGCCCGGCCTGGCGGGCGAGCGCGGGGCTGAGCTCCACGCTGCGCGAGCCGGGCAGCCAGCGCCAGGAGGCGCCCTCCCCCTCGTCGCGGCGCCGTGCATCGCCGCCGGCCCGCTCGGCATGGCGCCGCGCGAAGAGCAAGGCGTGGAGCAGCTGCGGCTCGGTGAACGGGCTCACGAGAAAGTGCGTCGCGCCATGCTGGTGGAAGGCGTCGAGCGCGCCGGCGTCCTTGCGCGAAACCAATACGAGCAGGGCCGCCGCATTGGCCTCGACCGCGTCGGCGATCGCGCGCACCGCCGCCAGCCCCTCGTCGAGCGCGCCACGCGCGTCGACCAGGGCGACCGACGCCCCGGACGCGACGAACCGCGCCTCGACATTGTCCGCCCGCCGCGCCGCGATCGGCTGCCAGCCCGCCCCCTCGACAAGCCGGGTCAGCTCGTCGCGGTGGCGGAAGGAGAGAATGAAGAGCGCTGCCCCCATGAACCGAGGTCTAGCCCGCCCGCGTCGCCGCGCCAATCACCCGGCCCGCCTGCATCCCGCGTTGGCACATTGACGGCGGCGGGTCCTGCCCCGTAGCTAGCCCTATGTCCGGACAGGCTCGGAAGATGGCGCTGGTCGCCTCCAATGCCGAGGCGGCGCAGGCGGCGGAACTGCTGCTGCGCGAGCGCTACCACTTCGTGCCGATGGAGGAGGCCGAGCTGATCGTCGCCCTGGGCGGCGACGGCTTCCTGCTGCACACCTTGCGCGACCGCCTCAGCCTCGGCGAGGTCTGCCCGGTCTTCGGGATGAACCGCGGCACGGTCGGCTTCCTGATGAACGAGTTCCGGCTCGACGGCCTGATGGAGCGGATCGAGCGGGCGAAAAGGTTCACGGTGAAACCGCTGGAGATGAAGGCGGTCACCGACGATGGCGAGACAATCAGCCATCATGCGATCAACGAGGTCTCCCTGCTGCGCGAGACGCGCGAGACGGCGCGGATCGAGGTGACCCTGAACGGGCGCGTGGTGATGCCGGAGCTGGTCTGCGACGGCGTGCTGGTGGCGACGCCGGCGGGCTCGACCGCCTATAATCTCTCCGCGGCCGGGCCGATCCTGCCGCTCAACTCGAAGCTGCTCGCTTTAACCCCGATCAGCCCGTTCCGGCCGCGGCGCTGGCGCGGCGCATTGATCCCCGACGACCTGAAAATCTCTTTCCGCGTGCTCGATCCGGAAAAGCGGCCGGTCTCCGCCGTGGCCGACCAGATCGAGGTGCGCGACGTCGCCACGGTCGAGGTCTGCGTCGATCCGACCGACGTGCTGACCCTGCTCTTCGACCCCGAGCATGCGCTCGACGAGCGGATCACGATGGAGCAGTTCGCGGTCTGAAATCAGGATGCGGCAACGGGTTGCGTTATCCGAAAAGCCCGTGCTAGAGGCG
Source organism: Allosphingosinicella sp. (assembly GCF_035626655.1). Lineage (GTDB taxonomy): Bacteria > Pseudomonadota > Alphaproteobacteria > Sphingomonadales > Sphingomonadaceae > Allosphingosinicella. The sequence goes on along the minus strand of NZ_DASPNF010000014.1, from coordinate 59,059 downwards.
CGCCCTCGCAAGTGTTCCCCGGTAGCTCAGCGGTAGAGCATCCGACTGTTAATCGGACGGCCGATGGTTCGAATCCGTCCCGGGGAGCCACCCTTCTCTCAATAATCGCTGCCCGTCTCCGGCGCTTCCTCGGCGGGCTCGACCTCGCCGCTCTCGGCGGCTTCGTCTCCCGACCCGACGGGCAGGTCGACCGTCACCGTCTTCGGCGGCGTGATGGCGGGCGCCGGCGCCTGGGCGGGCGCGGGAGATGCGGCCGGCGCAGGCGCGGCGCTGGCCTGTGCGCTCGGCGGCCCCTTCAGCAGCACCAGCCCGCCGACCGTCAGGATGACCGCCAGCGAGGCGGCGATCGTCACCCCGGCGAGGCGATGGGCGCGGCTGCGCGACCTGGCCGGGCGCTGCGGCGGCCGATAGACCGCGGCGGGCGGCAGCTTCGCCGCCGGCACGGCGATCGGCGCCGGCTCGATGGCCTCCACCGGTGCCGGTCCGCACAGAGCGGCGAGGCTCGCCTTCGCCTTGCGCCAGCCGGGATGATCGTCCTCGCCCGCCCAGTCCCCGATCGCGGCATACTGGATCTGGTTGAACGGCAGAGGCGGCGGGCAATCGTCGATCGAGGTCTGGATCAGTTTCTTCTGGTTGCGGGCCATGTCGGCCTCGGCGCGGACCCATTCGGAGGCCGCCGATTCGGCCGACCAGACAACGAGCGTGGCCCTCGCCTCGACGATCTTCGCGGTGATCACCTCGCCATAGGAAAGGTGCGCGGGCAATTCCTCGTCCCACCAGACGACATAGCCGAGCCGGCCGATCGCGTCGGCGAGGCGGCAGACGATGTCGCGATTGGCGCGGGAATAAGAGATGAAGACGTCGACCATCGCCGCCGCCCTACAGCGAAAATTTTAACTTAACGTCACCCGGCTAGCGGTTCTCGGCGGCGCTGAGAAATTCGACATTTGCCTGCTCGACCGGGCTCAGCGCGACCTCGTCGCTGGTCGGCTCATACCAGGAATAGCGAGAGAAATGGGCGCTCAGGGCCGGATCGGCGAAGGTGCGGCCGTGCCGGGCATAGATCTCGTTCCGCGCAAGGCGAAGCTGAGCGACGCTGAGCCCTTCGATATCGTCTTCGGTGAGCCGCCGGCTGTCCGATCCCGGCAGGGTCTCGGACGGGTCGCGCCCGGTGTCGGCGGCGCTGCGGCCGTCCGCCGCCTCCGATCCGTCTTGCCTCTCCTCGCGGCCTTCGCCGGATGCATTGGCCGCTCCGGTCTGGGCATTGCCCGGCGCAGCGGCCGCAGCGGCGACCGCATTGGCCGGGACGGTACCGGCCGGCGCGCGATTCCTGAACAAGGTGATGCCGCCGATCACCAGGATCACGGCGACGGAGGCGGCGATCGCCGCGACCAGCACGGTGTTCGATTTCCGCGGCGCAGGGGCAAAGACAATGACTGGCTGAGTCCGCTGGGTCGGCTCATGCAGGGGCGGCGCGACGACTGGGGGCGCGGTCGGCTCTGATAGCGAGGTGGGCGCGGGCGGCGCTTCGGGTGGCGGCGGTGGCGCGGGCGGCTCGGACAGCGATGTCCCGCTCTCCCCGGGCGGCGGCCCGCACAAGGCGGTCAGGCTGGCCTTCACCTTGCGCCATCCCGGATGGTCTGAAGCCCCGTTCCAGTCGCCAATCGAGGCGAACTGGATCTGGTTGAACGGCATGGGCGGCATGCAATTGTCGAGCGCGGTCTGGATCAGTTTCTTCTGGTTGCGGGCGAGATCCGCCTCGGCGCGTACCCATTCCGAGCCGATCGAGCCCGCGGACCAGACCACGATGGCGGCCTTCGCCGCGCCGATCTTTTCGGTGATGACGTCGCCATAGGAGAGGTGCGGCGGAAGCTCGTCATCCCACCATACGACATAGCCGAGCCGCTTCACCGCCTCCGCCAGCTGCCGGACAGCGTCCTGGTTGCCCCGCGAATAGGAAATGAAGACGTCGACCATCACCTCCCCTTCCCGACCAGAAGCGGGCAGCCTCCCCTAGTCGGTCCGCTGCCGCCGGCGGGGGCTCAGCCCGAGCTGGCGGCATTGCGGAGTGCCCGCGCCCGCACCCTTGCAATAATCGTACATTACGCCGGCATTCTCGCTGTTGATCCGCGGATCGGGCCGCGGCCGCCTGTCCTCCCGCGGCGGGCGGGGCCGCTGCTGCTGCGGGTTCTGCTGCTGGGGCGTCTGCTGTTGCGGATTGGCCGGCGCCGGGGCCGGCGCGACCTGGTTGCCGGGAGCCGGCGCCGCCTGGTTGCCCGGCGCGGGCTCGAGCGGCGGCACGGCGACCGGCGCGCGCATGCGGATGCGGGCGCGCTCGATATAGCCGATCAGGCCGCCGGCAATGCGCACGCGCCACCACACGCCGTCCTGCTGGTAGGTGCTGAAGGTCTCGCCGGCATTGATCCGCGCCACGATCGGCGCGTCCGCGGCGGGGCCGGAACGCACGTTGGCGAACTCGTCCTCGCCCTGCAGCACCGCCTCCTGGCTGAAATTCTCGCCGGGCGCCGGCGCCATCCCGTTCTCGGCCGGCCCGGCGACATTGCTGTCATTGCCCGGCGCGGCCGAGCCGCCGCCCTTCATCAGCGCGAGCACGCCGACCGCGCCGATGATCAGGACTGCGAGGACGATGATGATGATCAGGAGCTTGTTGCCGCCCGTGCCGCGCGGCGCGGGAGCCGCGGGCGGGGGTGGAGGTGACGGGGGTGCCGGAGCCGGTACCGGCGGCACTGGCACGGGAGCGGGTTCCGGAACCGGAGCGGGCGCGGCGGGCGGCTCGGGCGGCGGCGGCGCGGCGGCGACGGCTGCCGCGGCGGCGACCGGGGCGACGGGCGGAACCGTCGGCGCCTCGGCCGGCGGCGGCGCGGCCGCGGCCGCCGGCGCGCCGGCCAGCGCGGCGAGGCTTTCGCGAACCTTGGCCCAGCCCGGATGATCCGCCTCGCCCTGCCAGTCGGCGAGCGAGACATAATGGAGCTGGTTGAACGGCATGGGCGGCTCGGCGCCGTCGATCGTCGTCTGGATCAGCTTCTTCTGGCCACGCGCCATGTCGGCCTCGGCGCGCACCCATTCCGACGCGGCCGCATTGGCCGACCAGACCACGATCGCGGCCTTCGCGCCGCCGACCTTCTGCGCGATCACGTCACCATAAGCGAGATGCGGGGGCAATTGATCGTCCCACCAGACATCATATCCCAGCGCCTTTACGGCCTCCGCGAGGCGGCGCACGACCTCCTGATTGTCGCGCGAATAGGAAATGAAGACGTCGCTCACTCGCTCTCCCCTTCGGCCCAAGCGTAGCAAATGCCGGGGGCCGGGAAAACCCGAGCCAGGGCCGCCCCGCCGTCCAGCCGGCAAACGCGATATTACGCCGTTGAAACGAGACGTTTTGCGGGAACCGGCGCCAGTCCCGGCGGGTTGCCCGCGCAGTTTTCTGAAGGAGAGTGACATGGCCACACGTTCGCGTTCGCGCGCCTCGGCGCGAGGATCTTCCGGCAATTCGGAGGGCTCTGCCTTCAGCTGGGGCAACCAGGCCGGCACGCTGGCGCTCGCCGCCGTGGCCGGGGCCGCCGTCGGCCTCGCCGCCAATTTCGGCCGCAAGCTGATGGTCCAGGGCATCGCCGGCAAGGCCGGAGCCTGGGACGAGGTGCTCCACATGGAGCATGAGACGGTCCTTGCGCTGTTCGACCAGATCCAGGCGACGAGCGACGACCAGGTCCGCACCCGCACCCACCTGCTGGCGAAGATCAAGGCGGCCCTCGGCAAGCATGCGCTGCAGGAGGAGAATGTCATCTATCCGGCGCTGCGCGAGTTCAACAATGCGCACGACGCCGACGCGCTCAACGGCGAGCACGGCTATGTGAAAACCTTCCTCTACGAGCTCGAGAACAGCGATCCGGCGAGCACCGACTGGCTCGCCAAGGTCCGCACCTTCCGCGCCATGCTGGAGGAGCATATCCGGATGGAGGAAGACGAGGTGTTCCCCGCCCTCAAGGCCGGGCTGGACGAGGCGGGCAATGCCAAGCTCGGTGCCGCGATGCTGAAGGAAGGGATGAAGCTGGCCTAGACCAGCCTACCTCGTCATTGCGAGCGCAGCGAAGCAATCCAGCGCGGTTTCGAGGCCGTCTGGATTGCTTCGTCGATTATGCTCCTCGCAATGACAGCTGCGGTTACGCCACCGCGCCGTGGCAGTGCTTGAACTTGCGCCCGGAGCCGCATGGGCAGGGCGCGTTGCGGCTGGCGGGAGCGATCACCTCGCCGTCCGGCGCCGGATAGTCCGGCTGCGGCGTCTGCAGCGGCGGCAGCCGCGAGAGGATCGCGCCGGTGCCCGCGTCGATGTCCGCAGTGTCGTCGTCGCCGCTGAACGGATCGATATGGGTGGTGAGGAAGGACGGCAGCACCGGCAGGTCCGGCAGGTCCTGCGGCGCGATCTGGGCGCGGGCCAGCACGCCGGTGACGTCCTCGCGGATCACGGCAAGCATCCGCTCGAACATCGCGAAGGCCTCGTGCTTATACTCGTCGATCGGCTTCTTCTGGGCATAGGCCCGGAGATGGACGACCTGGCGGAGCGCATCGAGCATCGACAGATGCTCCTTCCAGTGATGGTCGAGGCTCTGCAGCAGGATCTGCTTCTCGAAATAGACCCAGTCCTCGGCATGCACCTCCGCGACCTTCTCCTCCATCTGCTTGTCGACCAGCGCCTGGAGCCGCTCGACGAACATTTCCGGCTCGACCGACTCCTCCTTCACCCACTCATCGAAGGGGGGCTGGAGCATGAACACGCGTTCGGTCCGCTCCTTCAGCCGCTCGATGTCCCACTGCTCCGGATAGGAGTTGGGCGGAATCGCCTCGCCGACGATCGCGTTCACCGTCTCGGCGCGCATGTCGCTCACCACCTCGCCGACCGTCTCGGCGTCCATGATGTCGGCGCGCTGCTCGTAGATCACCTTGCGCTGGTCGTTCATGACGTCGTCATATTCGACGACCTGCTTGCGGATGTCGTAATTGCGCGCCTCGACCTTCTTCTGCGCGGTCTCGATCGCCTTGGAGATCCAGGGCGAGATGATCGCCTCGCCGTCCTCCAGATTCTTGTTGAGCAGGCGCGCGAACATGGTCTGCGAGCCGAAGATGCGCAGCAGATCGTCGTCGAGCGACAGGTAGAAGCGCGACAGGCCGGGATCGCCCTGGCGGCCGGAGCGGCCACGCAGCTGGTTGTCGATGCGCCGGCTCTCGTGCCGCTCGGTACCGAGCACGAACAGGCCGCCGGCGGCGATCACTTTCTCCTTCTCTTCGGCAACCTCGCGGCGGATCTTCTCGATGGCGGCGTCGCGCTTCGGCCCGGGCTCCATATCCTTAAGCTCGTCCTCGATGCGGAACTCGACATTGCCGCCGAGCTGGATGTCGGTGCCGCGGCCGGCCATGTTGGTGGCGATGGTGACGGCCTTCAGCCGGCCCGCCTGCGCCACGATATGGGCCTCCTTCTCGTGGAAGCGGGCATTCAGCACCTCGTGCTTGACCTTGGCCTTCTTGAGATAGTCGGAGAGCATTTCCGACTTCTCGATCGAGACGGTGCCAACGAGGATCGGCTGACCGGTCGCCTGCTTCTCCTTGATCGCCTTGACGATGGCGGCGAACTTGTCGCCCATATTCTTGTAGAATTCGTCCTCGTCGTCCGCGCGGCGGACCGGCAGGTTGGTCGGGATCGAGACCACGTTCATCTTGTAGATGTCGAAGAATTCCGCCGCCTCGGTCGCCGCCGTGCCGGTCATGCCCGAAAGCTTGGGATACATGCGGAAGTAATTCTGGAAGGTGATTGAGGCGAGGGTCTGGTTCTCGGGCTCGATCTCGACGCCCTCCTTGGCCTCGACCGCCTGGTGCAGGCCTTCGGACCAGCGCCGGCCGTCCATCATGCGGCCCGTGAACGGATCGATGATGATGACCTTCTCGTCCTTCACGATATAGTCGATGTCGCGCTTGTAGGCGACGTTCGCGCGCAGCGCCTGGTTCAGGTGATGGACGACCTGCGTGTTCTCGTAATCGTAGAGGTTGGAGCCGATCAGCAGCCCCTGCTCCTCGAGCAGCCGCTCCATCCGCTCGGTGCCGTCCTCGGTCAGGAGGACGCGCTTGTCCTTCTCGTCATATTCGTAATCGTCGGAGGGGATCTCCTTCACGATCCGGTCGAGCGACAGATAGAGCTCGGACTTGTCCTCGGTCGGGCCGGAGATGATGAGCGGGGTGCGGGCCTCGTCGATCAGGATGGAGTCAACTTCGTCGACAATGGCGAAGTTGAAGGGGCGCTGCACCATCTGCGCGCGCTCATATTTCATGTTGTCGCGCAGATAGTCGAAGCCGAGCTCGTTGTTGGTGCCGTAGGTGATGTCGCAGAAATAGGCGGCGCGGCGCTCGTGATCCGGCAGGTTCGGGACGATCACGCCGACGGTGAGGCCGAGGAAGCGGTAGATTTGCCCCATCCAGTCCGCGTCGCGCTTGGCGAGATAGTCGTTGACGGTGACGACGTGGACGCCCTTCCCTTCGAGCGCGTTCAGATAGACGGCGAGCGTCGCGACCAGGGTCTTGCCCTCGCCGGTACGCATCTCGGCGATCTCGCCCCGGTGGAGGACGATGCCGCCGATCAGCTGAACGTCATAATGGCGCTGGCCGAGGGTGCGCTTGGCCGCCTCGCGGACGGTGGCGAAGGCCTCGGGGAGGATGTCATCGAGCGTCTCGCCCGCCTCCAGCCGGTCCTTGAACAGACGAGTCTGCTCGCGCAGCCCCTCGTCGGTCATCACCTCGAGCTGGGGCTCGAAGGCGTTGATCTTGTCCACGATCTTGCGGAGCGACTTGACGTAGCGGTCGTTGGACGACCCGAAAATGGCTTTGGCAATCCCACCGAACATGCTGGAAATCCTGATCTATATGGATACGCCCCGCGCCGGGCCGGGACAGAAACGAGACTGAGGCAACTGGGCCCAAAGCGGGCCGGAAAAGCGCGCGGGGCGCGGCTTATTCGAGCAGCCTGTCGGTCTCGACCGGCGCGGAGGGGAGCGGCGCGGCCGGCGCCGGCACGGGCGCGGCCTGCACGATCTGCGCTGGAATCGCCTGGGTCGGCCGCGCCGCGGGGACCGCGACGGTCGCCGACGGCGCCGCCACGGCCACGCTCTGCGTCGCCGCGGGCTGATGCAGCCGCGCCTCGGCCGGGCGCGTGCCGGCGAAGGCGCCGGTCACCGCGCTGAGCAGCGCAGACAGGATCATCAGGAATTCCATCGCGGCGTCACATAGTGGCGCGCGCGGGGAAGGTCCAGTTATGTCCATGCGATAAGGTGGGGAAAATCAGGACAGGGCCGTCTGCAGGTGCGGCCCCAGCAGGGTCTCGATCTTGCGCAGCGGCATATAGCCGTCGAGCCGCTCGATCTCCTCGCCTTCCCTGAACAGGATGCAGAGCGGATAGGTCTCGACCCCGAAGCGGTCGGCGGTCGCGGGATTGGCGTCGACGTCGAGCTTGCCGACGACCAGCCGGTCGCGATGCGTCGCGGCGAGCGCGCGCAGGGCCGGGCTCAGCAGCTGGCAGGGGCCGCACCAGGGGGCGCCGAAGGCGAGCAGGACCGGGCGGCGCGCGCCGAGCACGTCGCGTTCGAAGGACGCGTCGGTGACGATCCGAACGATCCCTGCGCCCATGACGGCATTCGACCCCCCGGCTGGTCGAGACGCTAGGCGGCGCTGGCGGTCGAGCCGGCGAGCGCGTCCTCCAGCCAGGCCTGGATCCTGCTCTTCGGCTCGGCTCCGACCTTGGTCGCGGCGGGCTGGCCGTCCTTGAACAGGATCATGGTCGGGATGCCGCGCACGCCGTAGCGGCCCGGCGCCTCCGGATTCTCGTCGATGTTGAGCTTCACGATATTGACCCGGTCGCCGAGCTCCGCGCTCAGTTCCTCGAGCGCCGGCGCGATTATCCGGCACGGGCCGCACCATTCCGCCCAGAAGTCCACGAGCACGGGCTTGTCGGCCCCGAGCACGTCGGACTGGAAAGAGGAATCGGTGACGGAGGTGGTGGCCATGGACTGTCTCCTGAGAGGGCTGGTCCGGATGTAGGATGCGGCGCGCCGCTGCTCAACCACCGATCGGCATGTATGGGTCCAGCAGCGCGTCGGGCAAGGCATGGAGGACAGGGGCCGCGGTGTAGAGCAGGGCCGTCTCGACCTGACGGTCCGGGAAGATGACGCGCAAGGCCGCGCGATAGGCGGCCATCTGGCGCAGATGGGCGGGCGGGATCGAACCAGGATCGGCGGGCGCGCTCCGGCCGGTCTTGAAATCGGCGACGAGGATTCGATCGTCGGCGACGAGCAGCCGGTCGACCGTGCCCGAGACCACGGTGCCGCCAGCGACGACGGCGGCGATCGGCGCCTCGGCAAGCGCCTCGGGCGCGAACAGGTCGGCGAAGCGCGGGTCGGCGATCACGGCGCAGGCGGCTTCCGCCAGGGCCTCGCGCTGCGCTGCATCCGCGACGCCGGCCGAACGTTCCAGCCAGGACAGCGCAAGCGCCTTCCGTTCGGCCGGCGCCACCCCCGGCAGGCGCTCGAACAGAGCGTGCAGCCATTTGCCGCGCTCGGCGGCGGCCCGCTGGGCCGGGCCGGGCGGCGGATCGGCGACGTCGTCCTCGCCGAGCGACGAGGGGGCGAGCGGGCGCGGGGGGCGTTCCTCAGCCGGCGCCGGCCGGTGCAGCCAGTCCGGAAGCGTTGCCGTGCGCTGCGCCGGCAGGCGTATGGCGCGGGGCGGACCCTCGTCCGTGCCGAAGCGGAGGGCGCGGTCCCAGAGCGGCGCCTCGGCCCAGGCCGCGCCGAGCCCGGCCAGCGCCTTCTCCACCGCCGCATACCAGCTCGCCTCGGGCGGGCCGTTCCGATCGCGCGTGCCGAGCGCGCCGCCGATGTAGAGGCGCTCCTCGGCCCGGGTCAGCGCGACGTAGAGCAGCCGCCAATGCTCCTCACGGTCGAGCCGGTCCTGGCGCTCGACCTCGCTCCTGAGCGGCTCGGCCAGCTCGTCCTTCTTCGGCCGGAAGACGGGCACGGACGGCTCGCCCTCACCGAGCGAGAGCCCGGCGAGGCGCAGCCCGGGATTGCCGGCGCGGTCGGGATCGGCGCAGGCATCGGCGAGGATCAGCACCGGCGACTGCAGGCCCTTGGCACCGTGCACGGTCATCACCCGCACCGCGTCCATCGGCGCCGAGGGATCGCGCACGATCTCCACCTCGCCACGCGCGAACCAGTCGAGAAAGGCCTGGAGCGAGGCGGCGGCATTGCCCTCGAATTCCAGCGCCGAGGAGAGCAGCTCCTCGATCGGATCGCGCGCCTCGGCGCCGAGACGCTCGAGCAACTTGCGGCGGCCGTCGAGCGGGCCCGAGAGGATGGTCTCGAAGAAGGGGTGCGGCGGCGCATAATCGGCCATGGCGAGGATCGACTGCAGCCCGGCCAGGCGGTCGGGCGGCTGCCGGGCGCGCAGGTGCGGCCAGAGCGCGCCGGTGCGGCCGAAGGCGGCGTCGTAGAGCGCATCCTGGGTCCAGCCGATGAGCGGCGAGACGAGCAGGCTGGCGAGATTGAGGTCGTCAAGCGGCTGGGCGGCGAAGCGGGCGGCGGCGAGCAGGTCCTGGACGGCGAGCGGCGCGGAGAGCGAGAGCCGGTCGACGCCGGCGACGGGCACGTCCAGCGCGTGCAGCCGCGCGACGATCAGGCTGGCCAGCTCGCCGCGGCTGCGCAGCAGGATGAGGATGTCCTCGGGGCGCAGCGGCCGGTCGCGGCATTGGAGGAAGAAGGGCTTGTCGAGCCAGTCGCGGATCTGACGGGCGAGCTTCGTCGCCAGCTCCTGCCGCGCCGGGCTGACCCAGCCCTCCTCGCCCGCATCCTCCGCGGTCTCTTCCGAGCGCGGCAGCCAGAGCGTGACCGAGCCGCCCCGGCCGACATGGCTGCTCTCGTGTGGATTGGCGGCGCCGGGCAGGCCGAGCGCGTCAGGACCGAGCTCTGCCATCACCCGGTCGACCATTTCGAGGATCGGCGGCGAGGAGCGGAAGCTCCGGTCCATGCTGAGGTCGAGGAAATCCTGCTCCGCCGCCTCAGCCTCGCGGGCGAACCAGGCGCGGGCGACGTCGAAGCTCTGCGGATCGGTCCCCTGGAAGCCGAAGATCGCCTGCTTGTAGTCGCCGACGGTGAAGATGGTGCGCGGGCCGCGCGCCGCCCCCTCCCCCGCAAAATATTCGAGAGCGAGCGCGCGTACGATGTTCCACTGGCTGGTGTTCGTGTCCTGCGCCTCGTCGACGAGGATATGGTCGGTCTGCTGGTCGAGCTTGTAGCGCACCCAGTCGCCCATGCCGTCGGTCAGCAGCAACTTCTCCGCCTCGCGGATCAAATCGTCGAAATCGACAAGACCGGCGGCGCGCTTGGCGCCCTCGTAGGCGCGGGCATAGGCCTGGCCCGCGCGCAGGCCCGCGGCGAGTGGCGCGACCATCGCCGCGGTCCGGCGCAGGAGCAGAAGGCGGCCGCAGCATTGGAAGGCCGCCTCGGCCAATGCCGGATAGTCCAGGTCCTGCGGCGCCTGGCCCTTGGCGAAGCTGCGGAGCTCGCCGTCCGACTTGCTCCACACCCGGTGCAGTTGCTCCAGCAGGCGCGCGCGTTCGGTCGGCGTCGCGGCAAGCCATTGTTCGCATATGGAGGCGCGGTCGCTGCCCCCCTTGGTCGCCCATTGCGCGTTCATCGCGCCGATTCGGCGCAGCGCCGCTACGTCGAACACTTCGTCCGCGCATTCGCGCGCGATCGCCTCCTCGACGTCGCCGAGCGGCAGGCCGAACAGGTGGCGGAGCCGCGCCTCCACGCCCTCGCGCGACCCCAAGGCCGCCATCCCCGCGGGCGCGCGGGCACATGCGCGCAGGAAGGCCTCGGCCCCGCCCTCGCCCAGCCTGAGGCTCAGCGCCTGCAGGTCGCGGATCAGGCCGAGATCGCCTTCCCGCTCCGCCGCGACAAGCAGCTCGGCGAGCGTGGCGCGGGCGAGCAATTGCTCCTCGCGCCCCTCGAGCGGCCGGAAGCCGGGCACCAGCCCGGCCTCGGACGGGAAGCCGGCGAGCAGGCTCTGCGCGAAGGCGTGGATAGTCTGGACGCGGAGGCCGCCGCCGGTGGAATCCAGCAACCGGGCGAAGAGGGTGCGGGCCCGGTCACGGGCCTCCGGGGTGTGATCCTCGCCAAGCGCGATCAGTTCGGCGGCGAGGTCGGTGTCCTTGAGCCGCACCCAGCGCGCCAGCCGCTGATGGATCCGCCCCGCCATCTCGGCCGCGCCGGCCTTGGTGAAGGTGAGGCACAGGATCGAGGCCGGGTCCGCGCCCGAGAGCAGCAGCCGCAGCACCCGCGCGGTCAGCACATGGGTCTTGCCCGTGCCCGCCGAGGCCGAGAGCGCCGCGTGGCCGCCGGGCCGCGAGGCGAGTTCCTGCGCGCCTTCGAGCGGTTTCAGCGGCTTCAGGCGATGGCCCATCCCCTCCTGTCGCGCAGGGCGGGGCCCGGCGCAAGGCGGGTCAGGGCGTCAGCAGCCGCAGGCCGTCTCAGAAAATCCAGGCGCCGGCGACGAAGCCGATGATCGCGCAGACCCAGTCCCGCACCTCGATGCGCCGAATGATATCCATGAAAGCCTCCTGTGCCCTTTGTGTATTGCTGACATAATACACTAAGGCAGGAGTTCAAGGGTCAGGGCTGGAGGAAGCGAAGAGCGGCAGGGAGTCGGCGGCGAGCGCGCCCTCCAGCTCGAGCAACTTGAGCTTGGTGCGCTGCCCGCCCGGCGCCGAAAAGCCGCCCATCCAGCCGCCGGCGCCGGTCACCCGATGGCAGGGAATGACGATCGGCCAGGGATTGCGGCCCAGCGCCTGCCCGACCCGGCGCGCATGGCGCACGTCGCCGAGCGCGGTGGCGATCGCGCCATAGGTCGAGGTCGCGCCGGCGGGGATCGCCCGCGTTTCCTGATAGACCGCGCGGTCGAAGGCGCTCACCGCCCGCCAGTCGAGCGCGAGGTCGGCGAAATCGTCCTTCGCGCCGCCGAGCGCGGCCGCGATCCGCGCCATCGCTGCCGCGATCGCCGGCGGCGGCGCGCCGTTATGCGCCTCGGGAAAGCGCCGCTGAAGGCGCCGGGTCGCGTCCCCGCGACCGGCCTCGGGCAATTGCGTGCCGGTGATGCCGCGCGCGTCCCAGACGATCGCGCAGAGCCCCAGCGGCGTGTCGAAGAAGGCGAAGCTCGATCTCTCCATGACGAGACTTTAGCCGATCAGTGCCGCGCGCGCGTCCTGCTTTTTGCGGTGAAACACTCCCCGCCGGGGCCGAGGAGCTAGCAACGGCAGCGCGACCTCCCTCTTTTGCCTTGTAATCATGACGGTCCCGCAACTTCTTGACAGGACGCCGCGCCCGCCTAGTGTGTGCCCGTTCGCGGTTCCGACACCATTGCAGGCTGCCTGGGTCGGGGGCTGTCCGCGGGCGGGGAGAGACCAATGAAACCCACACGCAAATTGAGCCGGCGCTCCTTTCTGGGCACCGTCGCCGGCGGGGCGATCGCGGGCGGCGCGGCGCTGACCGTCCTCACCGGCCCCGCGGAAGCGATGCAGGGCTGCAGCGACTCCGACAGCGGCCGCTATGGCGATCCGGCCGGACGGGGACGGCGCTGCGGCGGCTGCACCGACCGCGATACGGGCCGCTATGCGGACGGCGTCGGGCGCGGACGGCGCTGCGGCCGCTCGGGCCTGACCGACGGCGATTCGGGCAACCACAGCGATCCGGGCGGCAACGGACGCGGCCCGCGCCGCGGCCGGGCGACCGGCGTGACCGACGGCGACAACGGGCGCTATGCCGACCGCGCCAATTTCGGACGCGGCCCCGCACGCCGCTAGGCTGCTTCGCATCGCATCAAGGGGATGGCGGCCCTGGCTGCCGTCCCCTTTTGCCATCCGGCCCTTGGCATTGCCGCGCGCGAGCGTCTAGGGTCGGGCCCCGGCAACCGACGAGTGAGCATGATGGCCGACGACGACAGCGACTCCGAGCATCCGACGAGTGCCGCCAGGGCTGCGGCGGACCAGGCGAAGGACAAGAGCGCCCGGAACAAGCGCCTGATCACCGGCGCCGCGATCGGGATCGGCTCCGCGGCCTTGGTCGCCGCCCTGCTCTACGCCAATCGGTCGCGCAAGTCGGGCCGGAGCTGAGCTTCGCCCCTCAGGGCCTAGTCCCGGCCCGCCTTCGCCAGCTTCAGCACGCGCTCCAGCACCGCGGGATGGAGCGGCTGGGTGAATTCGCAGGTGAAGCGATAGCCGTTCACCGCCACGATCCGCGCCGGCCAGCCTTCGAGGCCCGGCAGCACGATCCACAGCAACGAGCCCATGCCGAGCGCGGCGAAGCTGTCGAAGCTTACGGTCCGCGTCGTGATCGAGTTGACGTCGATCGACCAGCGGCGCGTGCCCTCGCGCACCCGTGCCGGCAGGTTGAGCTGGATGCCCTCCTCCTGCTCGGGCTCCGGGACCGGCGGCGGCGCGGCCGGCTCGGGCGCGGCCAGCGGCGCCTCGCGCTTCCTGCGGCGCCTTTCCTTCAGCCAGACCATCAGCTCCTGCCAGCGCAATTCGGGCAGGAAGGCGATGCCGGCGACATGGTCGGTCGACCAGCGCACGACGCCGGGCTGCGGCGGCAGGCCGTCGAGCGTGATCAGCACGCGCTCCTCGACCTTGAGCTGGAACGGGACGTCGAGCTTGGCGCCGCCCTGCGAGATGTCGCGGGTGGTGACCAGCTCGGTGCCCTGCTGCGTCTCGAGCAGGGCCTGGACGACGAGCTCGACGCGCGGCATGCGGCGGCGCTCGCCGGGCTGCGAGACGATGTCCTGCGCGATCACCGCGAAGACGTCGATCGGCTCGTCGAAGCGCAGGGCGACCTCGCTGCCGCGCTGCCAGGCGATCGTGCCGCCCAGTTGCTCGCCGGTCATCAGCTCGAGATCCAGCCGCTCGCCGGGAATGACCGGCCCGTCGACCTGGACGATGGCGCCGCCCGCGGAGAGTTTGCGGATCGAGCAGACCTGGCGGATCGAGCCCACGGTGAGCGCGCCGGGCCAGAAATCGGCGGTGTCCGCCCCGGCGACATCGTCCACCGGCGGCACGTCGCCGGACAGGGAGTAGATGGTTTCCACGCGCAATCGTTCCTTGCCGATGGGCCGCCCCATTGCCCTGTTGCGCGTAGTTTCCGCCCCCGGAGGTTTACGTTTCCCTAAGCCTGCGCCGAAAGATGCGCGGCGAAGCGGATATTTGCACCGGCCCGGCGCATCTCTATGGGGACAACAGATTCGCCGTCCGGCGTCGATGGAGTCCTGCTTGCCCGAACTGCATCTCGCCGAGATCCTGCCCTTCATCCTGGTGGGATTTGCCGCGCAGCTCGTGGACGGCGCGCTCGGCATGGCCTTCGGGGTGATCTCGACGACCCTGCTCGTCAGCCGCGGCGTCGATCCGGCAGTCGCCTCGGCCAGCGTCCACGCGGTGGAGGTGTTCACGACCGGCGCCTCGGGGATCAGCCACACGATCCACGGCAATGTGAACTGGCGGCTGTTCCGCCGGATCGTCATCCCCGGGATCATCGGCGGCGTGCTCGGCGCCTATGTCCTGACCCAGATCTCGGCGGCGACGGCGCGGCCCTTCGTGCTCTCCTATCTGACTGCGATCGGTTTCTACCTGCTCTGGCGCGCGATCCGGCACCAGCAAAGGCACAAGAATCCGCGGCTGGTCGAACCGCTCGGCCTGGTCGGCGGCTTCCTCGACGCCGCGGGCGGCGGCGGCTGGGGACCGGTGGTGACCTCGAACCTGCTTGCCCAAGGCGCGCATCCGAGGAAGGTGATCGGCACGGTCAACACCGCCGAATTCTTCATCGCGCTGACCATTTCAGCGACCTTCCTGGTCTCGCTCAAGGCCGAGGCTTTCACGACGGCGATGGCGGGGTTGCTGATCGGCGGGCTGGCGGCCGCACCGGTCGGGGCTTTGGTCGCCAAGAGGCTGCCGACGCGGCCGCTGCTGATCCTGGTCAGCATCGTGCTGATCCTGACCAGCGCCTACGGGATCTACACCTCGCTCAGGGGCTGAGGTCCTCGCGGCCATACCATTCGTCGAGCCGCATCAGCTGGTCGTAATCGCCATACGGCGCATATTCGGGGTGGAGCTTGGCGGTGAACGGCTCGCTGCCGGTCAGCCAGCTCTCTGCCGCGGCGATGAAATGGGCGGCGGCGAGCGCGGTGAAATCCGCCGCGTCCAGCCCGTTCCGGCCGCCGATCGGGCTGGCGACATAGCCGCGCTGCCCCGCCCGCTCGCCGGAAGGCGCGCGCGCCAGCGACCAATATTCGAAGCAGGCGGCGGCGCCGTCTATCCCCTCGAAGCCGCCTTGCTCCGCGATCAGGCCGAGCAGGCCGAGCTGCAGCGAATAACCGGCGCCGACCGCCTTCTTCTGCGGCGGCTGGCCGGTCTTGTAATCGACGATGGCGAGGCCGCCGTCCGCCATCCGGTCGACCCGGTCGAACTTGCCGCCGAGCTTCACCCCGGCAATCTCGATCGCACCCCAGCGCTCGGCGGCGAGCGGGCGGCGGCCTTCCTTCTGGTTGGCCTCGACCTGGCCGGCAATGAAGTCGATCGCCTCGCTGAGCAGAGGCTGCCAGAGCGCGCGCATCAAGGGGTGCGCTTCCTGCGCCTCCAGCAACGCGTCGGCGCGGGCGCGCAGCTTCGCCGGGTCGCACTCGTCCTCCTTCATCCAGGCCTCGAGCACCTCGTGTACGGCGCTGCCGCGCCAGGCCGCGGTGGGATCGGCGTCGACCGGATCGAGCGCCATCAGGTTCAGCAGCTTGCGGGCGTAGAAGGCATAGGGATCGGCCTTCAGCCGGTCGACCTCGGTGACCGAGATGGTGCGCGGTCGCTCGGCGCTGTCAGGTGAAGGCGCCGGACGATTCGCGGGCCGATGGCCCGCCGGCCGGTCGATCGCCTCCGCCCATTTGCGAAGCGCGGGCGCGCGGGTGAGGCCGCCCGTCATCGCTTCCAGCCTGAGCCAGAAGCGCGACGCGATGGCGGGAGCGCGGGCGTCGCGGCGGGCGCGGGTGACGAGCACGCGCGGGGCGCCCAGCGCGGAGGCGAAATCGTGCGCGGCAAGGCCGATCCGCCGCTCCAGCGAGGGCAGGCCGAGCTCGGCGCGGAGCCGCGGCGCCAGCCAGGGGTCGGGCGCGGGCAGAGCGGGCCAGGTGCCCTCGTTGAGGCCGCCGAGCACGAGCAGGTCCGCATGCTGCAACCGGGCCTCGAGCAGACCCCAGATGAACAGGCGCGGATGCTGGCCATAGGGCGGGCGCACCGCCTCGGCGGCGAGCAGCGAATCGAGCAGGGCCGGAAGCTCCGCCGCCTGCACGCGCTCGGGCCCCTGCGCCGCCGCCAGCTCGTAATCGGCGAGCATCTGCGCCGCCGCCCGCCCCTCGGGCCGCGCCCAGGCCGCGTCGCCGGCCAAAGCCGTCACCGCGGTGCGGAGCGCGGCGAGCAGGTCGGCCAGGCTGGCGGCCGTCTCCGCCGCCTGCTCCAGCGGCGCGAGCAGGGGGACGGCCCCTGCCCACCAGCGCGCCGCCTCCGCGCGCAGGCGCGCGGTCCGGTCGTCGCCCTCGGCGAGCCGGGCGGCGATCCCGTCAAGGCCGGCGGGCGGGCGCGGCCCGCGCAGCGCCAGGTCGAGCAGGCGCACGCCGTCGAGCCAGCCGAGCCGGTCGCCGCCGGCCATGACCAGGGGATGCTTGAGGAAGGCGAGCAGCGCCACCGGCGCGAAGCGTTCGGCGGCGGCGCTGGCGGCGGCGAGCAGCAGGGTCCCGGGCGGCGTCTGTGACAGCGGGCGGCCGGCCGAATCGTCGGCCTCGATCCCCCAGCGGCGCAGATGCGCCGAGACCCGGCGGGCGAGGTTGCGGTCGGGGGTCACCAGCGCGGCGGTCCGGGCCGGTTCCTCCAGCGCCTCGCGCAGCGCCAGCGCAATCGCCTGCGCCTCCTCGGCCGGATCGGCCAGCTCGAGCGCGCGGACGCCGGTCAGCCGGCGCTCGGCGGCGTTCAGCGCCTGCCATTTGCTGGTGAAAGCGGGCGGCGCCATGGCATGGGCGATGGCGCGGCTGCGCGCGGCGGGCGCGTCCCTGCCGCCGCCCCGCCACCAGCGCATGACCTCGCCGCGGCCGACGCCCATCCGGTCGAGCAGCAGCTTCAGGTGGAATTGCGGATGGGTCTCGAGCGACGGCCGGCGGCGGCCGGTCGACTCGTCCGCATCGTGGGGGCCGAGCGCGCGCCATTCGCCCTCCGGCATGGCGAGATCGAGCCCGGGGAGCACCACCGACCCCTGCTCCAGCCGCGCGACGGCGGCGAGCAGGCGGGCGACGGCCGGCGCTGAAGTGGTGATGCCAGCCGCACAGACGAAACCGGCCGGGGGCCGGGAGCGCCAGCGCGCGGCGACGGCATCGAGCAGGCGGTTGCGCCGCGCAGCGAGGTCGAGCCGGCCGAGCCGCGCCAGCTCCGCCGGCCAGTCGGCGAGGATGAGCTGGAGCTGGTCGAGCGATTTCTGCCAGTGGATGGAGAGATCGGGGAGGTCCTGCGCGAAGCCGCGGAGCCGCGCCGGCTCCACCTCCTCGATCAGCAGCTGGTCGAGCGTCCGGCCCAGTTCCCCGGCAAGCCGCAGCGCCTCGGCGGCGTCGCATGAGCGGTGGCGCTGGACGAGGCGGGCGAGCAGCATCAGCCGCCGGGCCGGCTCGATCGCGGGCGGCACCGGCGCGCCGTCCAGCGGCTCCAGCATGCCGCCGATCCTCTCGTCGAGCGCCGGATCGCCGACCGGCACCAGCCGCGGCAGCAGCAGCCCGCCGCCCGAGCGCCGGACGAAGGCGTCCTGGATCGCCCGCGCCGCGCGATTGTTCGGCACCAGCACGATGCCTTGGGCAAGGCCGGTGACGGCGCGGCCATGCTGCGCGATCAGACCCGCGGCGAGCGCATCCGCGAAAGCACGGTGGGGCGGAATGGTGAAGACCTTCGGCGTCACGCGGTCAGGCTAAACGGCACCCAACCGTCATTCCAGCGAAAGCTGGAAACTCACTTCCTGAAGGCAAAGGGATTCCAGCTTTCGCTGGAATGACGAGAACCTGGCCTAAGCCGCTTCCAGCAGCGCCTCGGTCACCGCGATATTCTCCGGCTGGCCGATGTCGAACCACAGGCCCTGATGGACCGCGCCAAAGCAGCGCCCGGCCGCGATCGCCCGGTTCCAGAGCAGGTTGGTCGAGAAGGGCCCCTCCGGCACGTCGCCTTCGAACAGCCGCTTCGAAACCATTTGAATCCCGGTGTAAACGAAGGGCGCCACGCCATTGGGCTTGCGGCGCCTGAGCGCGCCCTGGGCGTTCATGTGGAAGTCGCCGCGGCCGCGATGGCAATTGGCGCGGGCATGGGGGACGACGAGCAGCAGCGCGTCCATGGTCGCGTCGTTCCAGTGCGAGGCGAGCAGGCGCAGCGTGTCCACCGGCCCGTCCACCCAGAAATTGTCGGCATTGATGACGAGGAACGGATCGGCGTCGATCAGGGGCAAGGCCTTGACCACGCCGCCGCCGGTTTCGAGCAATTGCTTGCGCTCGTCGGAGACAATGATCTCAATATCCTTCACGCGGTTCTTGAGATGCGCCTCCAGCTGTGGAGCGAGATAGTGGACGTTGACCACGGCCTTTCGGACGCCGGCCGCTTTCAGATGGTCCAGGCAATGATCGATCAGGGTGACTCCGGCCACGGTCACCAGCGGCTTGGGCCGGGTCGCGGTCAGCGGCCGCATGCGCTTGCCGAGCCCGGCCGCCATCACCATCGCGGTCCTCGGCACCGCCGCCTCCGGATCCGGCCGGAGGGCCAGGGGTTTCCTGTAGCGGCTCATGCCGCGATCTCCTCGAGCCAGGGGGCGGCGCGCGCCGCTTCAGGGATATGGGTATCGAACCAGGCGCGGACCGGAGCCAGCGACGGCTGCACCAGGTCACGTTCGAGCAGCCCCCACATGCGCGGCTGGAACTTGCGGTAGCCGGGCTTGCCGTCGCGCTTCCACAAGCGCGTGAAGACGCCGAGGATGCGGGTGTTGCGCTGCGCGGCGAGCGCCCAATAAGCGCGTTCGAAGTCAGGACCTTGCCCCGTGGCCCTCAAATAGCGATCGATCATCGCCCGCTCGACCGAAGGGGTGACGTCGCGCCGCGCATCCTCGAGGATGGAGACCAGGTCGTAGGCCGGGTGGCCGGAGACGGCGTCCTGAAAGTCGAGCAGGCCGAGACGGGCGATGCCGTCGCGTCCGGCGATCAGCATGATATTCTCCGCATGATAGTCGCGCAGCACCGTCACGGGGCCGAGACCGTCGGCGGCGACCGGCGCGAGCACCTCGGTCCACGCGGCCTCCCAACCCGGCATGTCGGGCTCGATGCCGAAGGTGGGACAATACCAGTTGGTGAACAGGTGAAGCTCGGACAGCCATTCGTCGAGCCCGTGCGGCCTCAGGCCCGGCATGGGCGGCTGGCGATGCAGATGGACGAGCAAATCCGTGGCGGCCTCGTACAGCGCCGTTTCCCGGTCCAGCGCCACATCGAGCGCCTCGCGGAGGCGGTCGTCGCCGAAATCGTCGATCAGCAGCAGGCCGCGGTCGAGATCCCGGCCGATTATAGTCGGCGCCGAGAGGCCGGCGCCGCCCAGCCATTCGGCGACGGCGATGAACGGCCGCGGATCCTCGTGGGGCGGCGGCGCGTCCATGAGCACGGCACGGCGCCCCGCGCCGACGACCCGGAAATAGCGCCGGAAGCTGGCATCGCCGGCCAGCGGCCTGATCTCGCAATCGCCCCAGCCGAGTCCGGCAAGGAATTCGGGCGCTTCAGGGGGGGGAATCATGGGGGCGGCCATCGGCCTCCCCAAGCGGGCGGCACCTCAGCTGTCAAGGCGCGCGCGCCGTCCGGCCGGATCGCAAGGCTGAGCCGCAGGCAATCGTCCCAAAGCCGGGGCAGCCGCTCGGGCCATTCGATCAGAAGCACCGCGTCGATCCGGGCGTCGTCCAGGCCGAGCTCGGCAAGCTCCTCCTCATGCTCTATCCGGTAGAGATCGACGTGCCAGAGCGGCGGCACGGTGTCGTAGACCTGCACGATCGGGAAGGTCGGGCTCGCCACGTCGCCGGCGAAACCGAGCCCGCGCAGCACGCCCCGCGCCAGGGTGGTCTTGCCCGCGCCGAGCGTCCCGAACAGGGCAACCGCGTCGCCGGCGCGGAGTTGCGCGGCGAGGGCGTGGCCGAGACGTTCGGTCGCTTCCGCATCCGGCAGCAGGATCATTCCGCGACCTGCGGTACCGGCCAGTCGGCCTGCTGCTCGGCGGTGCGCGGCAGCCGGATGGTGACCGTCGTCCCCTCCCCGACCGCGGACTGCAGCGCGATCGAGCCGCCATGCGCCTCTACGAACTGCTTGGCGAGCGGCAGGCCGAGGCCGACCGCCGCCTCCTCGCCGGTGCGCCCCTCGACGGTGCGGCTGAAGCGGTCGAACACCCGCGCCTGGTCGGCCGGGGCGATGCCGGCGCCATTGTCGGAGACGATGATCCGCGCCTCGTCGCGGTCGCCTTCGGCACGGAGCAGGATGCGGCCGCCCGCCTGGGTGTAGGAAATGGCGTTCTTGAGGATATTGCCGAGCGCCTGGCCGAGCCGGCGCGGATCGCCGGTGACAATCCCGACCTCGGGCTCGATCTCGGCGACGAAGGTGATGCCGCCGCGCACCGCCGCCTGCTCGACGGGCCCGGCAATGTCGGTGCAGAGCAAAGCGAGATCGACCTCGTCCTCGGCAAGCAGCAGGCTGCCGGTCTCGCTCTGGGTGAGGTCGAGCAC
This sequence comes from Allosphingosinicella sp., assembly GCF_035626655.1. Classification (GTDB taxonomy): domain Bacteria; phylum Pseudomonadota; class Alphaproteobacteria; order Sphingomonadales; family Sphingomonadaceae; genus Allosphingosinicella. Next base: position 38,153 of record NZ_DASPNF010000014.1, on the reverse strand, counting down.
ATTGTCGATCAGCGCGCCGAGACGGACGACGCTGTCGAGGATCGCCGTCACATATTCGGTGGCCACGGGCGGCAGCGCGCCGCCATAGCCCTCGGCCAGCATCTCCGCGAAGCCGCCGATCGAGGTCAGGGGGGTGCGCAGCTCGTAGCTCATGTTGGAGACGAAGGCGGTCTTCAGCCGGTCCGCCTCCTCCAGCGCCTCGGTGCGCTCGCGCAGCGCCGCCTCGACCTTCCGGCTGTCGGTGATGTCGAGCATGATGAAGAGCGCATTGCCGTCAGGCAGTGGCACCGCGGCAAACTCGAACTCCCGCCCGTCGACGAGCGCCACGCGGCCGCTGCGCTGCTTGCGCTCGACGGTGGCGCTGCGGACCAGCTCGCGGACCAGGCCGGCATGGCTGGCGCGCTTCAGCTTCGGTGCGAGCAAAGGCGTGAGCGCGTCGACGCGCGGATGGCCGGCGAGCTGCTCCTCCTCCAGACCCCACAATTCCTTGAAGCGGTTGTTCCAGAGGTTGAGCCGGCCGTCGGCCGCGAACACGCCGACCGCCTCGAACAGATTGTCAAAGGTGGCGGTGCGCACGCGCAGCAGGGTGTCGCGGGCGGAGGCGAGCTGGATCTGCTCGGTCCGGTCCTCGAAGATGGTGAGCAGGCCGCCGTCGGGCAAAGGCTGGGCGACGACGCGCAGATGATTGCCGCCGGGCAGCAGCCAGTCCTCCTCCTCCGCCGCCAGGCCCGAGGTGAACCACTGGCGGTGCTCCTCCTTCCAGTCCGGGAAGTCGCGGACCTCGGGCAGGTTCCCCGCCTCGCGCATCGCATCGATCACCCGGTCGAATTCGGGCCGGTCGGCGAGGAAGTCCGGCGTCAGCGAGAAGAGCCGGGCGAAGGGCTGGTTGAAGAAGATCAGGCTGCGGTCCCGGCCGAACTGGGCCACGCCGGCGGAAAGCCGGTCGAGCATGTCGCGCTGGGCGCGGACGAAGCGGTTCAGGTCGACGCGCGCCTGCTCCTGGTCCTCGACGTCGATCGCATAGCCGGCGACGCCGCCCTGGCCGAGCGGCACCTCGACCACCTGCATCATCCGCCGCTCGCCCGAGATGGTGGCCGGGACGGTGCGGATCACCGCCTCCTGCCCGTCGCGGACCCGCGCCGCCGCCGCTTCCGGGCCGAGCCCGTCGGTATCGTCGGTCAGCTCGATTCCCGCCCGGATCACGTCGCCGGCGTCCTCGCCCTCGACCGCCCGGACATAGGCGCCGTTCACCATGGCGAGCTTCAGGTCCGGACCGCGGTGCCACATCGGGAACGGCGCGGCCTCGAGCAGGCCGGACAGAGCGTCGAGCGCGGCCGAGCGCCGCTCGAGCCGGCCGGCGAGCGCCGCCGACGCCTCCTCGGCTTCGGTCACGTCGATGAACCAGAGCAGGACGGCGCGCTCGCCATGACCGGCCGGCGCCGGGCCGCCGTCGACCCGGAAGCTGCGCGTCGAGCCGGCCGGGCGCAGGGTCAGGGTGAAGCTGCCGCCCGCCGCCGCGTCGGCGACATGGCCGCCGAGTCCGGCCGCCGCGTCCGCGGCGAAGGGCGCGTCCTCGCCGAACAGGCCCATCCAGCGCGCCGGCAGCGCGGCGAGGCCGAGCGCGCCCGCCAGCCGGGGCGAGCCGGCAATGCTGCCGTCCGCAGCGACGATCAGAGCCATGGCCGGCCCGGCTTCGAGCAGGGAGGCGAGCCGCTCGCTCTCGCCGGCAACCGCCTCCGCCCGCTGCGCCGCGTGCCAGGCGCGGCGCGTCAGCCAGAAGGCGGCGGCGAGCCAGGCGCCGGCGACCAGGGCGACGAGGATCAGAAGAAGCAGTGAGGGGGCCGGCATCGCGCCTGTCTAAACGCCGCGAGGGGCAAGCGGAAGTCCGGCCGGGAAGCCGCCCGGGCGCGCGGCCGGCGGCCGCATATGTGGGCCGAAACAACATGTTGCAAAAGCGCTACACTGGCTGAACTTTCGATGAACGTCCGCACGATCCTCTTGAATCGCAGGGGTAAGTGGGCTGTGGCTGCATGGTCTACCTGGCACATGTCGTGTTCCGGTGCGATTCTCTTTGGGGGAGAATAGATAATGAAGAAGTTTGGACTGCTCAGCTCGAGCGCTATGGGCTCCGCTGCGCTCTTTGGCCTGTCGCTGGCGTTTGCGGCGCCGGCCTACGCCCAGGACGATCCGGCCCCGCCGGCCACTGCGTCCGATCAGGACCAGGCCGATGACCAGGGTGGCCAGAACGTCGAAGTGACCGGCACCCGCATCCGCCGGCCGAACATCGAATCGAACGTCCCCATCGTCTCGGTGACGGCGGACGAGATCGCCGACGGCGATCCCAGCGTCGGCGACGCCCTCAACGACCTGCCGTCGCTGCGTTCCACCTTCAGCCAGGCCAACTCGGTCCGCTTCATCGGCACGACCGGCCTCAACATCCTCGACCTTCGCGGTCTCGGCACCGCCCGCACCCTGGTGCTGGTCAACGGCCGCCGTCACATCACGGCGAGCCCGGGCGACTATCTGGTCGACGTCAACACCATCCCGAGCGACCTCATCGAGCGCATCGACGTGATCACGGGCGGCAGCTCGGCGGTCTACGGTTCGGACGCCATTGCGGGCGTGGTCAACTTCGTGCTGCGCCAGGACTATGACGGCATCCGTCTGCGCGGCCAGGGCGGCATCTCCCAGCAGGGCGACCGCGGCATCCAGTTCGTCTCGCTCACCGCGGGCCGCAACTTCGCGGACGATCGCGCCAACGTCGCGATCAACCTCGAATATGTGAATGCCGAAGCCCTCTATTTCGGCGACCGCCCGATCCTCACCGGTGCCTATGACGGCCGCTGCCAGGTCAACCTGGCAGAGTTCACCGCAGGCGAGCCGCAGGCCGGCGACGGCGTGCCGGATCAGCTGTTCTTCTGCGGCGTCCGTAACGCCAGCATCTCCAACGGCGGTACCGTTCCGGGCAATGCCACTGCGGCGCAGTGTCAGAGCGCGGCCTTCGGTCCGCTGGGCGCGAGCGCGGCACTCGGCGCGGCGCGCTGCCTCAATCCCGGCACGCCGCTCGGCCAGCCGCGGCTGTTCCGCTTCAACGAGCTGGGCCAGCTCCTCCAGGACGTCCCCTGCTTCGACTTCCGGCCGTTCGCGTCGGGCAACATCATCTCCTGCCCGACCAGCACGGTTCCGGGGGCGACGCTGCGCAACACCGGCCAGATCGCGCCGGGCCTCGACCGCTACACGGCGAACATCCTGTTCCACTTCGACATTTCGGAGGCGTTCAGGCCGTTCTTCGAGGGCAAGTACGTCCACATCTTCTCGCGGCAGCAGGGCCAGCCGAGCTTCTTCGGCCCGGTCTCCGGCACGTTCGGCCTGCCGGCCTCGTTCAACCAGCGCTGCGACAACGCCTTCCTCGACGCGGCGGACATTGCGACGCTGCGGTCGATCGGCGAGTGCGAGACGGCGGGCGGCGCGTTCAACCCGGCCGACACCTTCCCGCTGCAGCGCTTCAACACCGACTTCGGCGGCCGCGCAGAGCTCGTCACGCGCGATACCTATCGCTTCGTGGCCGGTATCCGTGGCGACTTCAACGAGGACTGGAACTACGAGATCTCGTTCAACTACGGCCATGTGGACATCCACCAGGACGAGCTGAACGACCTCATCCTCACCGACATCAACGGCAATTTCGACGGCTTCTTCCTCGCCTATGATTCGGTGCTGGTGAACGGCGTTCCGACCTGCCGGGTCAATGCCGACGCCGATCCGACCAACGACAGCGCGGCCTGCGTCCCGGTCGACCTGTTCGGCCAGGGCCGGCCTTCGGCTGCGGCGATCGACTTCATGACCACGACCTCGTTCGTGGACCAGGAAGCGAGCGAGTATAACGTCGTTGCCTATGTGAACGGCGACCTCTCGCAGCTCTTCGAGCTGCCGGGCGGTCCGATCCGCTTCGTGGTCGGCGGCGAGTATCGCCGCGAGACTGCCTTCCTCGAGGCCGATCCGCTGTCGGCGGCCGGCGGCACCTTCTTCAACGCCTTCGCGACCTTCGATCCGCCGGCGCTTGAAGTCTGGGAAGCCTTCGGCGAGGTCGAGATCCCGCTGCTCCGCGATCTTCCGTTCGCGCAGGAGCTCACGCTCACGGCGGCGGGCCGCTACTCGGACTACAACGATGCCGCTGGTACCGCGGGAAGCACCTTCTCGTACAACATCAACGGCACCTGGGCTCCGGTTCGCGACATCCGCTTCCGCGCCAACTACTCCAAGTCGGTCCGCGTCCCGACGCTGACTGACCTGTTCACGGTGGCGTCGCAGAACTTCGCGTTCATCCAGGATCCGTGTGACGTCGTGAACATCGGCAACGGCACGGCGAACCGCGGACCGAACTGCGCGGCGGACGGCATCCCGGTCGGCTTCATCAACACGCCGGCCCGGACGCAGTCGACGGGCTTCTTCTCGCAGGGCAACCCGTTCCTGACCGAGGAAACCGGCAAGTCGCTGACGGTCGGCACGGTGATCACGCCGCGCTGGGTCCCGGGCCTGAGCATCACGGTCGACTATTACCGGATCCGGGTGGACAACCTGATCGCCGTTCTCGGCGCCCAGGTCATCCTGAACCAGTGCTACGACCTGCCGCGTCCGAACCAGTTCTGCACGTTGCTGTTCCCGCGTAATGCGGACTTCACGTTCCAGAACCCGGCCCTGATCTCGGGCGGCGTGAACTTCGCGAAGTTCGCGGCGGACGGCATCGACATGGAGCTGAGCTATCGCCGGACGTTCGAGAACGGGCATCGCCTGAACCTGCGGGCGATCGCGACCTACGTCATCCGTCGCGACAACTTCACCAGCCCGACCGATCCGACGTTCCGCGACCGGATTCTCAGCGAGCTGGGTGATCCGCAATGGTCGGCGAACCTCAACATCAGCTACGGGATCGGGCCGTGGGATCTGCGCTGGTCGATGAACTATATCGGCAAGCAGGTGATCGCCACGCCGGCGCAGGGCGGCTACGAGACCGCCTTCGGCATCGACGGGCGTCCGCCGCAGAATGCGGATCTCAACTCGCCGATCTACTATCCGGACGTGCTCTATCATGCGGTTCGCCTGAGCTATCGCGTGAACGAGCGGTTCCAGTTCTATGCCGGTATCGACAATGTGTTCGACACCGATCCGCGCCTGTTCCGGAACACTTTCGGGTCGACCGGCTCCGCGGGCGGCTCGGCCTACGACTATATCGGCCGCTACTTCTACGCCGGCGCGATCGTCGACTTCTAGGTCGGGGATTCACCGGAACCTTTCGGGGCCGCCTTCGGGCGGCCCCTTTTTTTTGCGCGGACAAAGGCAGGCACAGAGGCCGCGCCGCGGAGGCCGCCCCGGATCGTCCTGCCCTGCTGTGATGAAGGCCGGCGTCAGCCGGCGGCCTGCCCGGGGTTCTGCGCGTCGATGGCCTCGAAGATCGCGGTGACGGCGCGCCGCTCGTCCCCGCTCAGCTCGGGGCGCCAGATGTCGAAGATCAGCACGACCCGATCCTCCTTGCTGTCGTTCCAGGCCTCGTGCTCGATCGTATCGTCGAAGATCAGCAGCTTGCCGACCTCCCATTCGCGCACCTCGTTGCCGACGCGGAAGCCGCAGCCCGGCGGCACGATCAGCGGCAGGTGGCAGATCAGGCGCGTGTTGATCATGCCGTTATGCGCCTCGATCCGGGCCCCCGGCTTCAAAAGCGAGAACAGGATGGACGGCGCGCGCGTGGTGATGTGGGGGAGCGGCAGGCGCTGCATCGCCGCGAAGCTCTTCGGAAAGCGCGCGACATTCTGCTCCACCGGCCCGCCATTCTCCCAGAGGTAGAGCGTGCTCCAGTCCGGATTGTCGAGCAGCCCGTGAAAATCGTAGGTGGGCCGGTCCTCCCGCGCCTGCAGATAGGGGCGGAAAGGCACGTCCGCGGCAAGCGCGGCATTGAGCTCCTCGAGCATGTCCCCGGCGGCGGCCTCGACAGCCGGGACCCAGTCGAACTCCTCGCGCTCATAATATTGGCGCTGCGGCAGGCCGGGGAAATAATAGGCGCTGGGCTGCTGGAAATAGACCTGCTTCTCCTCGAGCAGGATGGCAATCGATTCCCGGAACCGCGCCGATTGCGCCTCGGGGCCGAGGCCTGCCTCGGCGAGATAGGCTTCGAGCCGCGCGCGGGAGCGGCCCGAAAAGGCGCGCGCCGCCTGCTCCACCCTGGCCAGCTCGGCCTTGAGGTCGGCCGGCAGCTCGCCGAGCTGCGCCGCAAGCCTCAGCACATTGTTGTAGAAGCTGGCCGCGGCCGCCTCGTCGCCGCCGGCACCGCGCGCATCGCCCTTCATGATCAGCGCGCGCAGGTTGCGATTGTCGCGCCGCAGCACCTCGTCCGCGGCCCGCTCGGCGGCGCCATGATCGCCGAGCGTCGCGCAGCTGTGCGCGAGCAGCAACCAGATCTGGGCATTGGCGCGCCCGCTCGCCGCGAGCCGTTCGAAGCTCTGGCGCGCGGCCGCGGCATTGCCGGCGCGCAGCGCCTCGGCGCCGGCGCGCGCCAGCTGTTCCGCATCGGCCATGCTGAGCTGCTGCTGCATATCCTTCCGATGCCGCGCCGATCCGCCGCTGTCCAGCGCGGCCCACGAAAAAGGGCCCGGACGAAGCCCGGGCCCCTTCCCTTTCCGACGTCCGGATCAGTAGCGGTAATGATCCGGCTTGAACGGCCCCTCGACCGGCACGCCGATATAGTCGGCCTGCTTCTGGCTGAGCGTCGTGAGCTTCACGCCGAGCTTGTCGAGGTGGAGCGCCGCGACCTTCTCGTCGAGATGCTTGGGCAGGACGTAGACGTCGTTCCTATACTGGTCCGCCTTGGTCCAGAGCTCGATCTGGGCGAGCGTCTGGTTGGTGAAGCTGGAGCTCATCACGAAGCTCGGATGGCCGGTGGCGTTGCCGAGGTTCACGAGGCGGCCCTTGGAGAGGACGATGATCTTCTTGCCGTTCGGGAACTCGACCTCGTCGACCTGAGGCTTGATCTCGGTCCACTTCATGTTGGCGAGCGCGCCGATCTGGATCTCGCTGTCGAAATGGCCGATGTTGCAGACGATCGCCATGTTCTTCATCTCGCGCATGTGATCGAGCGTGATCACGTCGGCATTGCCGGTCGCGGTGACGAAGATGTCGGCGCGCTTCGTCGCCTCCTCCATGGTGACGACCTCATAGCCCTCCATCGCCGCCTGCAGCGCGCAGATCGGATCGATCTCGGTGACGAGGACGCGGGCGCCGCCGTTGCGCAGCGAAGCGGCCGAGCCCTTGCCGACGTCGCCGAAGCCGGCGACGCAGGCGACCTTGCCGGCCAGCATCACGTCGGTGGCGCGGCGGATCGCGTCGACCAGCGACTCCTTGCAGCCGTAGAGATTGTCGAACTTCGACTTGGTCACGCTGTCGTTGACATTGATCGCCGGGAAGGGAAGCTTGCCCTTCCTGGCGAGGTCGTAGAGCCGATGGACGCCGGTGGTGGTCTCCTCGGAGACGCCTCTGATGTTCTGCACGGTCCTGGTGAGGTAGCCCGGCCGCTCGGCAAGGAAGCGCTTCAGCGTCGCGACGAAGATTTCCTCTTCCTCGTTGGTCGGGGTGAACAAGTCCTCGCCGCCCTCGACGCGCGCGCCCCAGAGGGCGAACATGGTGGCGTCGCCGCCATCGTCGAGGATCATGTTGCAGGTCGTGTCCTGGCCCCAGTCGAAGATCCGGACGACATAGTCCCAATATTCCTCGAGCGTCTCGCCCTTCACGGCGAAGACCGGCACGCCCGTAGCCGCGATCGCCGCAGCCGCGTGATCCTGGGTCGAGAAGATGTTGCACGAAGCCCAGCGCACCTCGGCGCCGAGCGTGGTCAAGGTCTCGATCAGCACCGCGGTCTGGATCGTCATGTGCAGCGAGCCGGTGATGCGCGCGCCCTTCAGGGGCTTCGCCTCGCCATATTCCGCGCGCAGGGCCATCAGGCCGGGCATCTCGGTTTCGGCGATCTCGATCTCCTTGCGGCCGAAGCCGGCGAGGGAGAGGTCGGCAACGACATAGTCGGTGAAGTCGGACTGGGGCTGGGTGGCCACACTGGGTCTCCTGAAAGTGAAAAGACCGCCATATCCAGGGCGGCCGGATGCCAGCTTCAGCCACGCAGTGCCCACACCGCGCAGAGCGTCCGGAGGGATGCACTGGCCCGCGCTCCCTAGCCGCAGCCGCTCTCAAATGCAAATATAAAGATATCTTTATATGTGATCGCGAAACGGTCGAGGGGCGGGCCGGTTTCCGGTCCGCCCGCCCCTCCCCGTCAATGGCCGCCCGCGAAGGTGACCGTGCACTGGCCGCCCGGCAGCGCGGCAACGAAGCCGAGCCGGTCGGCGATGGCGATCAGGGCGTCGGTGTCGCCCCGGGCCGCAGCCGCCTCCTCGGCGAGCACCACCGTCTCGGCGCAGACCGAGCTGCTCGTGGCATCGTCGCCGTAGATGTTGGCGAGCGCGGTCGTGAAGCGATCATAATGGACCTGTGCCTGACGGCCGTGCACCGTCTGGAACTGGGCCATCAGCACCGCATTGGCGCCGCGGATCGTCTCCCGGTTGGCGGCGAGGAAGCGGTTATAGGCCGCCGCCACATTCTCGCCCATGGCCGAGCAGCGCAAGGTCGCCACCATCAGCCGGCTCTGCAGGTCCCGCACCTTGGCGGCCGCGACCTGGGTCTGGTTCCAGCAGCCCGCCTGGGCACTGGCCGTCGCCGGGACGCAGATCATCATTGCGCCCGCCACGAGGACGGCGCGCCCTTTCTTCGGTCCACTCATATGTTCCCCCACACAACTCGATCCTGCGCGAGATGCGCGGGATCGACTCGAAGGTCTCATGGGGGTGGTTTTCGGGGTGTGAAATTTCAGGGTTAATTCTTGTGCGCCAGAGACTTAGTTTCCGCGGGCGGCTTCGGCGCAACAATCTGGATCAGGTTTCGTCCGGCTCGAGATGACGGAGCTTGTCGGGGTTGCGGACGATGTAGATGCCGGCGATGCGCTCGTCCTCGATCAGCAGGGCCGTGGTCTGGAGCAGGCCGTCCGCCTCGCGGGTGACGAAGCCCGGCAGGCCGTTGATCATCCGGTAGCCGAGAAGCGTGCCCGGGTGGCGCTGGAGCAAGCGGGCGATCGCCGACAGGACGGCGAGCACGTCCTTGCGGCCGAGGAAGGGCCGGTAACCGGCCGCACGCTTGCCACCGCCGTCCGACCAGACGCCAACGTCCTCGGCGAGCAGGTCCTGGAGCGCCGCAGTGTCGCCGCTGCGCGAGGCCTCGAAGAACGCCGCGGCCAGCTCCATGCCCCGCGCCTTCGCCACCGGGAAGCGCGGCCGGCTCGCGCGGACATGGTCGCGCGCCCGCGCCGCGAGCTGGCGGACCGCGGCGGGCTCGCGCTCGAGCGTCGCGGCGACCTCGTCGAACGGCAGGTCGAACACGTCGTGCAGCAGGAAGGCGGCGCGCTCCAGCGGAGAGAGCCGGTCCAGCGCCATCAGCAGCGGCAGGGTCACGTCCTCGTCCACGTCGAGGCCGGTTTCGGGCTCGACGACCGGCTCGGGCAGCCAGGGGCCGACATAGGTCTCGCGGCGGTGGCGGGCCGATTTCAGCTGGTCGAGGCAGAGACGGGTCACCATCCGGCGCAGGAAGGCCTCCGGGCTGCGGACGCCTCCCCGATCGGTGCGGAGCCAGCGCACGAACGCCTCCTGCACCACATCCTCGGCGTCGGCGATGGAGCCGAGCATCCGATAGGCGATGCGGGCGAGCGTCGGCCGCAGCGGCGTGAAGCTCGCTGCGGCCTCGGCGGGGGCGTTCGTGCCCGCGCTCATGCCGCGAGCGCGTCCAGCTCGGCGTCGCTCGCGAACAGATGAAAACCGACCGCAAGCCGGTTCCAGCCGCTGATCGCGTTGATCAGAAGGGTGAGCTTCACCTGCTCTTCCTCGCTGAACTGCGCGGCGAGCTCGGCATGCACCGACTCGTCCGGCGGCCCCCTGGTGGCCAGCAAGGTCAGCGCGTCGGTCCAGGCCAGGGCCGCGCGCTCGCGATCGCTGTAGACCGGCGCCTCGCGCCAGGCCGACAGCAGATAGAGGCGCTGCTCGGTCTCGCCATCCCGCCGGGCTTCGCGCGTGTGCATGTTGATGCAATTGGCGCAGCCATTGAGGATCGACGCGCGGATCTTCACCAGATGGGCGAGGGTCGGCTCGATGGCTTCGGCCGCCTTGCGGCTCCACGAGAGCCAGGCGCCCATTTCGGCGCGGGCGGCCTCGAAGGGGTTCAGGATCGGAGTCATTCTGGGTCCTTTCGGCTTGCGTTGATGCAGCCAAGACGAGGCCGGAGTGCCCCGTGTGACATCCCCCCGAATTTTTTTCGCGGCTCAGGCCGTCCCGAATTCCGCCGTCAGCAGCCGCGGGTCGACACCCGCCCCGGCGAAGGCGGCGGCCCAGCGCTCGTCCACCGCGCGGTCGTAGAGCAGATCTTCGTCGCCGGGAGTCACGAACCAGCCGTGGCGGCGCATCTCCTGTTCGAGCTGGCCGCCCTGCCAGCCCGCATAGCCGAGCGCGGCCACCCAGCGCGTCGGCCCCTTCCCCGCCGCAATCGCCTTCAATATGTCGAGCGTCGCGCTCAGCACCCAGCGGCCGCCGACGTCGATCGAGTCGGCGCCGCCCCAGTCCGGCGTGTGCAGGATGAAGCCGCGCGTCGGCTCGACCGGGCCACCTTGGTGGATGGCGGCGTTGGGCGCCTCGCCCGGGTCGATGTCGAGCTGCTTGAGCAGGTCGTGAAAGCCGATTCGCGGCGCGATCCGCCCCAAGCCGATGCCGAGCGCACCATCCTCGTCGTGCACGCACATCGCGATCACCGCCTTTTCGAAGCGCGGATCGCCGATGCCCGGCATGGCGAGCAGGAACTGGCCCGAGAGGAAACGCGGCGCGTCCATCGGACGGCTTATAGGGAAGCTGCGGGAGCGCCGCCACTATGCCGGGGCGAACCGGCTTGCTAAGGGGCCGGCCTGTCCGAAGGAGATTCTCAGATGACGATCAAGGTTGGCGACCGCATCCCAAGCATGACCCTCGTGAAGGCCACGGCGGAAGGACCCCAGCCCGTCCAGACCGACGACTATTTCGCCGGCCGCAGGATCGCCTTGTTCTCCGTGCCGGGCGCGTTCACGCCGACCTGCTCGGCGCGCCACCTGCCGGGCTTCGTCGAGAAAGCCGAGGAGCTGAAGGCCAAGGGTGTCGACGAGATCGCCTGCACCGCGGTCAACGACGCCTTCGTGCTCGGTGCCTGGGCGAAATCGGCGGGCGCCGAGGGCAAGGTGACCATGCTCGCCGACGGCAATGGCGACTTCGCCGAGGCGCTTGGCCTCACCATGGACGGCTCCAAGTTCGGCCTCGGCAAGCGCGGCTCGCGCTGGTCGGCAATCGTCGAGGACGGCGTGGTGAAGGAGCTCAACGTCGAGGAGCCGGGCGCGTTCAGCGTCTCCAGCGCGGAATTCCTGGTCGGCCAGCTTTAGGCGGAACAGATTTCGGCCGCGCGGAGGCTAGCCGAGGCTTCTCCATTTGCTGTCGATCACGACCCTGCGAGCCCCGGTCTTCATCAGGTTTGCCGGAAAGGCGATGAGGTCACCCGGCGCGCGGCCATAATATTGCTGCTCGAACCGGAGGATGATGAAGTAGGTGTCCCGCTCGGCGGTCGACGTTCGCGTGACCGTCCCGGCTTGGTCAGCCACGACGAACCAACTTATCCGGGCCGCGGGCTGCCTCTGCCCCGGCCCCACATCATTCTCCCACGTGCCGGTGCCATCGGGGTTTAGCTGCACGCACCCGTGCCGCGCGTCCGAGGCCGCAACGCCTCCCTCGCATAAGGGAGCCCCGACGAACTCACGCGGAAAATCGGAGTTTCCGCCTGGATAGGCGTTCACCGGATTGCCTCGATAAGTGAGGGTCACTGGCCGCGACTGGGCAAAAGCGGGTCCGGCGTAGGCCGCGAAGGCGGCGATGGCAGGCAGGGCAAATCGGAGCATTCCAATTCCTTTCGCCAAGGTGATTGGGCTCACTGGGCGAACAGTCTGAACCGAATACGTTCTGGATGTCGAGCACTGAATTGCTGATCGGGCAACAGGCCTGGACTATTGTGACGGCGAGCGCGCCGGCGGTGCGGCTGCCGGCGCCTGCAGCACTTCGATGACGAAGCGGTCGATCTGGCCGGCGAAGACGATCAGGTTCACCGCCAGATTGCCGCGGATGAAGCCGTAATCGGCGGTGAGGTAGCGCTGCAGCGACGGCCGCCCGTCGGCCGCGACCAATGCGCGCGAGAAGGCGTACCTCTGGTTGAAGGCGGCGATCGCGCCGCCGAGCTGCGCCGCGCCGGCCCCGGTGGGCGGGTTCCATACCGCCTGGATCGAGATCGCCCGGCAGGCCGTGCCCTGGCAGGAGCCGAACAGGATGGCGGCGCTGCGGCCATTGGCGAAGGTGACGGTCAATGCCGGCCGCTCCGCATCCCCCGCCCGCTCGAAGCGCGCGCCGATCTGGGTCAGCACCGGCTCCACGGTCGCATAGGAGAAGCTCGGCAGCACCTGCCGGTTTTCGGCGGCAGCGGCGTTGAACGGACCGGCGGCGGGCGGCTGCGCCGCCGTCGCGGCAAGGAGAACCGCCAGCAGCGCCACGCCGCCGCCTAGCGGGGCGCCAGGGCGAAATCGACGCCCACCGCCACCATCGTCTGGACGTCGGGCCCCGCAGGCCGCATCGCTCCCGGCGTGAAGAGGCTGGTGACGAGCTGCGACTCGCTCACCATCATGCCGAGCAAGTCGAGGCCCACCCGTTCGGTAACCCGAACCACCCGGACCACCCGCATGTTGAGGGCGCCCGCATAGGCCTCGGCGTCGGCCCGCGCCTTCTGCAGCGCCTGCGCCCGCGCGAGACGCCGGGGCGCGCTGTCGTCGTTCAGATGGTAGACCGCGCCAGCCAGCACGAAGATGCCGCGCTGCATCAGTGCCGACTGGATCGCCGGGGCATTGCCCACATTGCGTATGACGACTTCCGCCTGCGCACTGGCCGGGACGGACATGTCCTGCATTGCCGAGGCTGCGTTCATGTCCGCCGGAGCCTCTTCCATCGCGATGCTGGCGTTGGTCATCGCCATGTCCGCCCCGGTGCCGGCAGCGATGGGCTGGATGCGGATATCCGCGTCGGCGATCCCCTGACTGCGGAGCATGGCACGGACGTCGGCGATATTCTGCTGCACCGCGCTCCGCGCCTCGGTCTCGGTTCCGCCATAGCCGCTGATGGTGAACGACAGGGTCGCCCGGTCGGCACGCGTCGTCACCATGCCGAGCGCATTGACCTCCACCAGCACCTCGCCCGGAGCAAGGGGCTGGATGGTGACCGGCGCCTGCGTCGACGCCGCCAGCGGCACCGACGCCGTCAGCGCCAAGGCGAGTCCGACAATGATCAACCGCATCTCACCCCCCTTTCTCCGGGCCGCCGATCAGCGCGGGCGGAGCTCTACCAGCCGCACCGCCTGCCGCGATTTTGCTCGCGCAGCCAGCCGAGCAGGGGCCGGAAATATTCGACCATCGGCTCGGCGCTGATCTCGCGGGTGCCGGTGAAGGCTTCGAGCGCGTCCGGCCAGGGCCGCGAGGCGCCCATGGCCAGCATCGCGTTCAGCCGCCGGCCGACCTCGCGATTGCCGTAGAAGGAGCAGCGGTGCAGCGGCCCCCGCCAGCCGGCAATGTCGCAGGCGGCCTTGTAGAACTGGAACTGCAGGATGCGGGCGAGGAAGTAGCGCGTATAGGGCACGCTCGCCGGCACATGGTACTTCGCGCCCGCGTCGAAATTGCGCTCGCTGCGCGGGCTCGGCGGGACGATGCCCTGATATTGCAGCCGCATCCGGTCCCACGCCGCCTGATATTCGCCCGGGGCGATCTGGCCGGAGAAGATCCCCCAGCGATAGCGGTCGACGAGCAGGCCGAAGGGCAGGAAGGCGATCTTGTCCAGCGCCTGGCGGAGCAGCAGCTGCCGGTCCTGCTCGGCATTGGGCATCTGGTTCTGCCGGAGCAGGCCGATCTGGACGAGATATTCGGGCGTGACGGAGAGCGCGATCATGTCGCCGATCGCCTCGTGGAAGCCGTCATTGGCGCTGTCCAGATAGAGGAAGGGCTGCCGGTTATAGGCGCGCTGATAATAATTGTGGCCGAGCTCGTGATGGACGGTGATGAAGTCGTCCGCGTTCACGCGCGTGCACATCTTGATGCGCAGGTCCTCGACATTGTCGACGTCCCACGCCGAGGCGTGGCAGATCACCTCCCGGTCCCTGGGCTGGGTGATCATCGAGCGCTCCCAGAAGGTCTGGGGGAGCGGCGCGAAGCCCAGCGAGCTGAAGAAGGCCTCGCCCTGCCGGACGATCCGCTCCGGCGTGTAGTTCGCCCGGGTCAGCAGCTGGGTCAGGTCGTAGGCCTCGCGCGTGTTCGAGCGCGGCGCGACGACATCGTAGATATTGCCCCATTCCTGCGCCCAGAGATTGCCGAGCAGGTCGGCGCGGATCGGCCCTGTGGCCGCCTGCACCCGGTCGCCATAGGTGCGGTTGAGGCCTGCTCGGGTGAAGCAGTGCAGCTCGTCATAGAGCGGCTTCACCTCGTTCCACAGCCGCTCGGTCAGCGCCGCGAACTCGTCCGGGCTCATGTCATATTTGGAGCGCCACATTGCGCCAAGATCGGCATAGCCGAGGTCCCGCGCGCCCTGGTTGGCGATCTCGGTCATGCGCTGATACTGGGCGCGCATCGGCGAGCCGACATTATCGTTCCAGCTCGTCCACATCTCGCGCAGCTGGTCCGGGTTGCGGACGGTGCCCATCCGCGCCTCGATCTCGTTGCCGGTCAGCTGCTGTCCGTTCATCGTGCCGCGGCCGCGGCCATATTGCGAGCTGAGGTCGGTGGAGATGCGGTTCAGCTCGGCCGCCGCGCCTGGCGTGGTGGGCGCCGGCAGGGTGAGCGCGCTCCTCAGGATGTTGAGCTTGCGGCGCGTGTCGTAGCTGAGGTCCGGGACGTTGCTGTAGCGCGCCGCCTCATTGGCGAAGCGGACGCCCATCTCGGTGCCGATCGTGCCGAAATGAGCGGCGATCGCGTCGGTATCCTGGGTGATGTAGGTCGCGTTCACCCACTGGGCGCGGCTCGAGATCACGGTGAACTCGGCCAGCTCGCGCTCGGCCCGGGCGACGAAGGCGTCGGCCTCGGCGGCGGTCGGCTGGGCCGCAGCGGCGGGCTCCGGGGCCGCAATGGCTGAATTTGCGGCGACTGCCGCGGCCGCGTCGGCGCCGCTGTCGGCCTCAGCAGAACCGACACCTGTCGTGGCGCAGGCCGCGACGAGGCCGGCGGCAGCGGCGATGGCGAGAAGGGAGACGGTGGACTTCATGGCAAGCATCCCTCGTTGCTTTCTATCGGACTGAAAACGCCCATGAACCCGCCGCAAGCTGCGGTCAACGGGCGAGAAAATCCGCGATCGCCTGGCCAAGCTCGGGCTTGATCACGGCGCTCATATGGCCGCCCGGCACGGCCGCATATTCCCCGTTCGGGAGCAGGTCGGCGAGGGCCTGCGGGGAGCCGTTGTCCTCGTCCTCCTCGCCGCTCACCACCAGGGTCGGCATCGCTATCCGGGCAATCGCCGCCTCGGGCGTGTCGACGAAGCTGTCGAGCAGAGGCAGCAGCGCCTGGGGATCGCCCTTCGTCGTCTTCAGGAACGCCTCCGCCATCCATTCGGGCGAGCCGCGCTCATGCGTGCCGAGGCCGGTCAGGATCTTGCGGAAATGCTCGGAGCGGCGGCCCGTCGAGTGCAGGCCGGTGAGCCCCATGCCGCCGATGACCAGCTTGCCCGGCGCGGCGCCGCGCGCGACCATGCGCACGCTGGTCCGCGCGCCCAGCGAATAGCCGCCGAGATCATAGTCCTTGAGGCCGAGCTGCGCGAGCAAAGCCAGCCCGTCGTCGGCGAGGATATCGGGCGGGTAGCAGGCGGGATCGTGCGGCTTGCCGCTCTGCCCGTGCGCGCGCAGGTCCGGCATAATCACCCGGAAGCCCCTGGCCGCGATCGCCGCGGCATGGCCGTAGCGCAGCCAGTTGGTGAAGGCATCCGAGAAGAGCCCGTGGATCAGGACCACCGGGCGCCCCTCCCCCAGCTCGTGCCAGGCGAGCCGGATGCCGTCGGCGGCGGTGAAATGATGCAGGGTCGCGTTCATGGCCGAGTCGTCAGCCGCGGCACTACGAGGAACAGGGTGATCAGCAAAGCGAGGAAAGCGAGCGCGCTGGCGAGCAGGAAGGCGCCGCCCGGCTCGCCGCGCTCGGCGCCGAAGGCCAGCGCCTGGGTCAGGATCAAGGGGCCGACGATCGCCGCGACGCTGCCGATGCTGGACATGCCGCCCATCAACGCGCCCTGGCGGGACGGATCGGTGAGGCGGGAAAGCAGGGCGTTGATCGAGGGGAAGACGAGGCCGGTCAGCG
This sequence comes from Allosphingosinicella sp., assembly GCF_035626655.1. Classification (GTDB taxonomy): domain Bacteria; phylum Pseudomonadota; class Alphaproteobacteria; order Sphingomonadales; family Sphingomonadaceae; genus Allosphingosinicella. Next base: position 21,640 of record NZ_DASPNF010000014.1, on the reverse strand, counting down.
CGCTGAAGGCGATCAGCGCGAACACCATCCAGTCGCGGGTGACGAAGACATAACCCAGGAAGACGAGCACACCGACGCCCATTCCGATCACCACCGTGCGCGCCTCGCCGAAGCGGGCGATCGCCCGGCCGGTGATGAAGATCTGTGCGATCGCCATGGCCAGTCCCGAGGCGGCGAGCGAGAGGCCGATCTGGCCCGCAGTCCAGTGCCGGTCGAGCTCGGCCCAGAAGGCCCAGGTCGCCGGATAGACCATATGGGCGAGCTGCCAGATCAGCGAGACGAAGATGAGCGCCGTCGCCCCGCCCGCATGGAAGAGCGGCTTGAACGCGCCGAAGACATGCGCCTCGCCGAGCCGGAACGGCCGCCGCCGCTCCTGCGGCAGCGTCTCCGGCAACAGGAAATACATCCAGGCGGCATTGGCCGCGGCGATGCAGCCGGCGGCGATGAACGGCGCCCGCGTGCCGAGGCCGGAGAGCAGGCCGCCCACCGCGGGCCCCAGGATGAAGCCGAGCCCGAAGGCCGCGCCCATCAGCCCGAAGGTCGCACCGCGCTTCTCCTGCGAGGTCACGTCGGCGAGGACGGCATTGGCGGGCCCGTAGACGGCGCCGGCAATGCCTGCGACGAGCCGGCCGAAGAACAGCCAGATCAGGGTCGGCGCCACCGCCATCAGCGCATAATCGAGCGCGAAGGCGATCATCGAGAAAAGCAGGACCGGGCGCCGCCCGAAGCGGTCGCCGAGATTGCCGAGCACCGGTCCCGCGAAGAATTGGGCGCCGGCATAAGCAACGAGCATGTAGCCGGCGATCCGCGTCGCCTCGGTCATCGAGACATGGCCGAGCGAGACGATGAGGTCGGGCAGGACCGGAAGCACGATGCCGAAGCCGATCGTGTCGATCAGGACCGCGGCCAGCACGATCGGCACCGCGGGATGGTGGAAGCGCCCTTTGCCCCCGCCGCCGTCCGCCGCCGCCGGCTCAGTCGGGGAGCTTGCCAACGGCCTTCATCCAGCGGTCGACCAGCGGCTGGTGCTCCTCGGTCCGATATTCGGGCAGGCCCTCGGTGTTAAGCCAGTTCCGGTGCAGCGACTCTGCCCCGAAATGGTGGATCGGCCGGAAGCGCGAGGGGTCGTCGAACGCGGCGACGGTGAGGTCCATTTTCTCGCTGTCCGGAAATTCGAAGCCCAATGAGGCGCCGCAGGCCGCGCAATAAGGCCGCTGCGCGATCGGCGAACTCTGGTACCAGTCGGGCTCGCTCTCCCAGGTCACGTCGCTCTTCGGCATGTTCTTGAAGGCGATCGAGATGCTGCCGGTCGCCCGCTGGCACATCCGGCAATGGCAGAGATAGGCCTCGTCATTGGCGACTCTCGCGGTGAAGCGCACCTTGCCGCAGGCGCAGCCCCCGGACATGTCCTCAGCCATCTCTTCCTCCAAGTTTGATCGTTTCGAGCTTCGCCCGCCACGCTTCGGGAAGCGGCACCGGGCGCCGGCTTTCCCGGCCGACATAGACATGGGTGAAAAGCCCCTCGGCCGCAGCCTCTGCCGCGCCCCTGGCGAAGACGCCGAGCCGGTAGGTGACGCTGCTCCCGCCCAGCCGCTCCACCCCGAGCCCGATCTCGACCGGCTCGGGATAGGCGAGCGAGCCGGCATAAAGACAGCCCGTCTCGACGACGAGCCCGATCGGGTCGCCATGGGTGACGTCGAGCAGGCCGTTCTCGATCAGCCAGGCGTTCACCGCCGTGTCGAACCAGCTGTAATGGACGACATTGTTCACATGCCCGTAGGCGTCATTGTCGGCCCAGCGCGTGGCGATCTCCCGCCAGACCGGATAGGCGCCCCGCCCTCTCAACGGCTCCCGGCTCAAAGCGCCGCCTCGTAGAGCCGCCGCGCATCGGCCTCGGTGATCGGGCAGGGATTGTTCACCAGCAGCCGTTCCTGCTTCATCGCCTCGGATGCGAGCAGGTCAAGATGCTCGGGCCCGATGCCGACGGCGGACAGGCGCTGCGGCACGCCGGCGGCGCGCGACAGCCGTGACAGATGCTGCACGAAGGCCTGGGCCTGGCCCTGCTGGCCGATATCCCTGGAGGTCGGATCGAGCATCGCGCCGAGCTCGGCATAAAGCGGCCGCGCCGCCTCCATATTGTGGCTCAGCACATGGGTCAGCATCAGCGCGTTGGAGAGGCCGTGCGGGACGTGGAAATGGCCGCCGAGCGGATAGGCCAGGGCATGGACCCCGGCGACCGGCGCATTGTCGAAGGCGATGCCCGCCAGATGCGCGGCGGTCAGCATCTTGCCGCGCGCCTCGAGGTCGTCGGGCCGGTCGCAGGCGATCAGCAGATTGTCGGAGATCAGCCGCAACGCCTTGCGCGCGAACATGTCCGACATCGGATTCTTGCGCCGCGCCGACGTATAGGCCTCGATCGCATGGACCATCGCGTCGATGCCGGTCGCAGCCGTCACATGGCGCGGCAAAGTGAGCGTGAGCTCGGCATCGAGCACCGCCCAATCGGCGTAGAGGGCCGGGCTGTTGACCCCGCGCTTCTCGCTGCCGCCGACGGTGATCACCGTTACCGCGGTCGCTTCCGAGCCGGTGCCGGCCGTGGTCGGGACCAGCGCGAGCGGGAGCTTGCGGCCGAGCGCCTTCCCGACCCCCCAAAGGGTGTCGAGGTCCTCGCCGGTCGCGATCAGATAGGCGGCGAGCTTGGCGACATCCATCGGACTGCCGCCGCCGAAGCCGACCACCGAAGTGCAGCCTTCCCCTGCCGCGACCGCGGCCATCAAAGTGTCGCGCGACGGATCCTCCTCCACCGCGTCGAACACGATCGGGTCGGGAAGCGCCGCCAGCACCCCGTCGGCCAGGCCGAGAGCACGGACATTGGCGTCGGTGACGAACAGGCTGCGGCCCGCGGGCAGCACCTCGGCCAGGCGGCGCGCCGCACCGGGGCCCGAGATCAGATGCGGGCCGTATCGGAATTCATACCCCTGCATGGCGGCAAGGGTAACGCCCCCGTCATCGGCGCGAAAGGCGTAATCCGGCTCCGGTCAGAAGGAGCGCTGCAGCCGGCTGAGCAGGCTGCGTGCGGGGCTGCCCGCCTCCTCGGCGAAGCTGCCCTGGTCGAGGCGGCTGACCCGGCCGTAAAGCTCCTCGCTGGCGTGGATCAGCTCGACCGCCGCTTCGGGCAGGCGGGCGAGCAGCGCCCCGTCCGTGTCTGCCGCGACCCCCAGCCGGCGCTCGGCCATGCCGGCCTGGGCGCGGCTCAGCTCGCCGGCGGCGACCGCGCGCTGGGTGAGCAGCCAGGCGATGACGTGCATCAGCCGCGTCGTCACCTTCAGCGACTCGCAGGAGAAGCCGACCCGGTCGAGCGGATCGAGCGCGAGCCGGTCGTCGCGGCCGCCCGTGTCGAAATAGGAACGCGCCTCGTCGGCGAGCACCATCGCCTCGACATAGAGCCCGTCGATGAGCTTGGGCGTCAGCTGCCCCTCGGTCATGGAATCCCCCATGGCCCTGAAATGCCACAGCGTTCCGCGCGCACAAAACGGAAAAGAAGGTAAATCCTGTCCCGTTCTGGACGGGACGCGCCGCCGCTTCAGGCGATGATGTTGGGGACGGCCTGGTCCTCGAGGATCTTGATCTCGTCCTTCAATCGGAGCTTTCGTTTCTTGAGGCGGGCGAGCTGGACGTCGTCGCTGGTGTTCATGGCATTGAGCGCTTCGATGGCGCTGTCGAGATCACGATGCTCGGTGCGCAAAGTCGCGAGTCGCGACTCCGGATCCTGAGCGGCTGAGTGGTTCCCTTCCATGGGTCTCCCTCGCTCCCTCTCACTTGAGGGGGCTACCTTAAACCTTCGGCAAGCCGCCGTACATATGTGTTGGATCGCCGCCCCCAGGGGAGACAAACCGCGCGGTTCGTGGTTAGATGCAGGTACCCAAGTATGAGGAGAGCTTAACAATGCACCAGGCGCACGTTTCGGCCCTTCAGGCCAAGCATGCCGGTCTCGAAGCCAGGATCATCGAGGAAAGCCAGCGGCCGCTGCCCGACATGGCCACCCTCTCCAGGCTGAAGAAAGAAAAGCTCAAGGTGAAAGAGGAAATGTCGGGCCTTACCGAGCACTAGCAGCCAGCTCGGCAAGGCAGGCCCCAAGAGGGCCAGGCCCGCAAAAAAAGGGCAGGACCGCCGCCCCGGCAAATCTCCGGGGCGGCGTTTTTATTTCGGCCGTGAAAATTCAGTCGTCGCGGGAGATGCGCTCGTTCTTCTCGTGGCGCTCCTGCGCCTCGACGGTCATGGTGGCGATCGGCCGGGCCTCCAGCCGGGCGAGGCTGATCGGCTCCCCGGTCACCTCGCAGAAGCCGTAATCGCCCTGCTCGATGCGGCGCAGCGCCGAGTCGATCTTGGCGATCAGCTTGCGCTGCCGGTCGCGGGTGCGAAGATGGATTCCCCAGTCCGTCTCGCTCGACGCGCGGTCGGTCAGATCCGCTTCCTGGATCGGACCGTTGGCGAGCGCCGCCATCGTCTCGCGCGATTCCTTGACGATGCTTTCCTTCCAGGCGAGCAGCTTCACCCGGAAATAAGCGAGCTGCTCGTCATTCATGAACTCTTCGTTGGCGCTGGGCCGGTAGCCGCCGGCCACCTGGATATGCAAAGCGTCACTATGAAGCGTAGCCATTACCCCTCCACTCCCGTCTCCCCGGCATAAGCCGGAGGGTCCGAACATGGGGCCTGAGGCGATTGTTCTGGCTTCATATGAGCCTCCCACCCCAAGCGCGCCCTATAGTCAGATTTTCTGTAATCACAAGTCATTCAAAGGGGACCGGAAATCCTTTCTGCGCTCGTTTCGCATGCGGCATATGAACAGCAAATGAGCCGTGCGGGCGGGCATAGCGCCGCCTCCCGAATCGGGCCTGCGGGGCGTCCTGTTAACCCTGGCGCGGAGGAATCTGCGGGGGCCTTGTGTTCACGGCCTGAGAGAGTTTGTTCAACAATGGGACGGAAGCCGCCGAATGGGCCCGAATCCGGCTCATAAGTTGGTTAATTCCTTGCGCTTAAACCGATCGTTTGCATCTGCTCGCTAGGTCCGCACCGGCGATGAATTCGGGCTTCGGCCCAGGTTCCTCAAAACCGGACGGTCTGGAACAGGGATGCGGTTATGTCTGTGAGAATGGCTCTTGCGAAACTCTGCGCTTGCACCTGCGGCGGCGCAATCATCGGCGGCAGTGCCGTCCATGTCGCGGAAGGCACGTCTGCGCGGGCCTCGACGGTCGTGGAGCGGTCGGCCGCTTCCTCGCACAGCGCGCGGAGCGCCTCGCGGACAACCTATCGGCGCACGACCACCCGTCGCTCCTCGCATGGCCGCCGGCTGGTCCGCCGCACGGTGCGGCGCGTCGGCTGCGACGCCCCGACCCAGACGGTGACGCGGACGATCATCCCGCCGATGTTCGCTCCCCCGCCGCCGCCCCCGGTGGCGGTCGCATCGAGCGGCGGCTCCAGCGGCATGGTCGTGGTCGGCGGCTCGTCCGGCGGCTTCGGCTTCGGCGGCGGCTTCTTCTCGGGCGGCTTCTTCGGCGGCAGCTCGACGGGCGGCATCATCATCTCGAGCACCTCCTCGGGCGGGTCGACCTCGACCTCCAGCTCGACCGGCGGCAGCTCGACCTCGACCTCCACGGGCGGCTCGTCCACCTCGACCTCTTCGTCGTCCTCGAGCTCCTCCTCCTCGTCCAGCTCGTCCAGCACCTCCTCGTCGACCTCGAGCGGCAGCTCCAGCAAGGGCTCGTCCAGCCACGGTTCCTCGAGCCATGGCTCGTCCAGCCACGGCAGCTCCAGCCACGGCTCCTCGAGCCACGGCTCGTCGAGCTGGGGCAGCTCCAGCCACGGCTCGTCCTCCTGGGGCAGCTCCAGCCACGGCTCGTCGAGCCATGGCAGCTCCAGCTATGGCGGCTCGTCCGGCGGCGGCTCCTCGACCGGCGGCACGCAAGTGCCGGCGCCGCCGATGATCCTGCTGTTCGGCGCCGCCGCCGCGACCCTCGTCGCCCGCAGGCGGCTCGGCAAGAAGCAGGCCGCCGAGGCCTAAAGACCTTCCGCACCCAAGGCCCCGCCGGCACGTCCGGCGGGCCTTTTTCTTTGTCGGGGGACGGGGCTCAGGCGTCCTGCAGGATCTTCTCGATCTCCGGCACCGGCGTGTTGACCAGGTCCTTGGGCAGTTCCGCGACCAGCCGCTTCTCCACCTCCTTGTGATAATGCTTGCGCAGCTCGCCGAGCGTCCGCGGCGGCGCCACGACGACGAGCGCGTCATATTCGTTGCGCAGCGCCCGCTCGTTCAGCATCTCCGCGGTCTCGGAGGCGAAGCGGTCCTCGTCCAGCTGGTGAAAGTCCGCCTCCCCCATCGTGCCGCCCATCCCGGTCGTCGTCTTCATCGCCTGGCCGGCGAGGTCACTGGCGATCTCGTGATGGGCCGCGTCCTTGCGCCCTTCCTTCTCAACGACGCTGAGATTGGGGAAATCGGCATCGCCCTGGTTGCGGAAGAACAGGCTCTTGCGGCCGTCCGCGACGAGAATGACGCTGTTATGGGGGACCTGCATCGCGCGCTCCGTTTGCTGGCTGTCGGCGATTGAACGCAGCGCCCGCGAACTTGGTTGCCGCCGCCGGTGCGCGCCGCCATAGCGGAGGCGATGCGCGTCCTGCTGACCAACGACGACGGCGTGAACGCGCCCGGTCTCGAAGCCCTCGAGCGAATCGCCGCCCGCTTCTCCGACGACATCTGGATCGTCGCGCCGAGCGAGGAGCAGTCCGGGGCCGGCCATTCCCTGACCCTCACCCAACCCCTGCGCCTCCGCAAGCTGGGCGAGCGCCGCTTCTGCGTCACCGGCACGCCGACCGACGCGGTGATGATGGGCCTCGCCCACCTCCTCGCCGACGGCAAGCCGGACCTGATTCTCTCGGGCATCAATCGCGGCGCCAATCTGGGCGAGGACGTGACCTATTCAGGTACCGTCTCCGCCGCGATGGAGGGCGCGCTCGCGGGCATCCCCTCGATCGCGCTCAGCCAGAGCTATGCGCGCGAAGGCATGGGCGACACCGTGCCGTTCGCCGCCGCGGAGGAATGGGCGGAGCGGGTCCTCGCCCCGCTGATCGCCGCTCCCTTCCCGGCCAACACTTTGGTCAACGTGAACTTCCCTGCGCTCGCGCCGGCCGAGATCAAGGGCGTGCGCGTCGTCCGCCAGGGCATTCGCGACTATGGCCGGCTGCGGATCGACAAGCGCACCGATCCGCGCGGCTTCAACTATTACTGGTTCGGCCTGCGACCGATTCACCACACGCCGGGCCATGTGACGGACCTCGAGGCCCTTGCCGACGGTTATGTCACGGTGACGCCGCTGCACCTCGATCTGACGCACGATCCGTCGCTCGCGACTTTGGGCGCCCTCTACGAATGATCAGGCCATTGCTCCGCCGGCGTCTGCGCGAAAGCGTCACGCTGCGGCGCAAGAGCCCGCTGCCCGTCTGGGTGCAGATCGGCTGGCGGGTCGGCCTCGTGCTCGGCCTTCTCGTCTTCGCCGTGCTCGTTCACTGGATCGAGCGCGACGGCCTCAGGGACAATTATGACGGGCATGTCTCCTTCCTTGACGTGATCTATTTCACGATGATCTCGATCACGACCACCGGCTATGGCGACGTCGTTCCCGTGGCCGACAATACGCGGATGTTCGACGCTTTGGTGGTGACGCCGATCCGCGTCTTCTTCGTGCTGATCTTCATCGGCACCGCCTACACCTTCGTTTTCCGCCGGACATGGGACAAATGGCAGATGGCGAGATTGCAAAGAAAGCTGACCGGCCACGTCGTCGTCGCCGGCTATGGGACCAGCGGCTCGGACACGGTGGACGAGCTGATCGCGCGCGGCACGCCGGCCTCCGGGATCGTCGTCGTCGATTGCGAGCCTGAGCCGCTCGAGGCGGCCGAGGCGCTGGGCTGCGCCGTGCTCCAGGGCGACGCCACGCGCGACAAGACGCTGCAGGCCATCCATATCGACCGGGCCAAGGCCCTGGTCGTCTCCGCCGGGCGGGACGACACGTCGATCCTGATCTCGCTGACCGCGCGCCACCTGGCGCCGGGCCTCAAGATCAGCGTCGCCGTCCGCAACGCCGACAACGAGCTGCTCGCCCGCCAGGCGGGGGCGACCACCGTGATCAATCCTGTCAGCTTCGCCGGCCTGCTGCTCGCCGGCTCGACGGAAAGCGCGCATATCGCCGACTATATCGCCGATCTCGCCAGCAGCTCCGGCCGCGTCCAGCTGCACGAGCGCGAGGTCACGGCGGAGGAATGTGGCAAGCCGCTTTCCGCCATCACCAAGGGACTCGGCGTGCGTCTCTACCGCGACGGCAGGCCCTTCGGCTTCTGGGAGCCGGAGGCCCGCTCGCTCGTCCCCGGCGACTGCGTCGTGGAAATCCTGCCAACATCGCGGACCGAGGCGGAACTGGGGCCGACCTGAGGCCAGCCGCCAGTCCCGGGGTTAATCTCAACCGGTCGCTCAGGGCTCGATCGGCATGTCCACACAGAAGATGGGACCATTGGGGTAGATTTGGAAACAGCCCGGCGGCAGGGTGGTCTGGGACCGCACCGTCTGGGTTTGCGCCGCCGCGACCGGAGTTGCCATCGTCGAGAGTGCGAGCGCCGCAGAGCAAAGAAGTGCCTTCATGATTCCTCCCTCGTATTATTACCGTATTAGCTTCGTTGATAAGCCGGGATTCGACTTATTCTTCGAAAGTTATCGATCAATTCTATGTGAGTCAAAGACGATTCTTGAGTTCGGCGATTTTCGCTTGAACAATTTTGACGGTCCTGTCGCCCCTAGGAAAATCGGGCGTTTGCCACTATGTGGCGCGCTCCCATGGAAACGATCGAACTTCCCGCCCCGCCGAAGGTCGGCATGGTGTCGCTTGGCTGTCCCAAGGCCTTGGTCGACAGCGAGCGCATCCTGACCAAGCTGCGTGCCGACGGCTACCAGATGTCGCCCGATTATGCGGGGGCCGATGTCGTGCTGGTCAACACCTGCGGCTTTCTCGACAGCGCCAAGGAAGAGAGCCTCGGCGCGATCGGCGAGGCGATCGCCGAGAACGGGCGGGTGATCGTGACCGGCTGCATGGGCAAGGAAGCCGAGCTGATCCGCGCGCGCTTCCCCGAGGTGCTCGCGATCACCGGCGCGGCGCAATATGAGGATGTGGTCGGCGCGGTCCATGTCGCGGCGCCGATCCCGCCATCCGCCTATCTCAATCTCGTGCCGGATGCGGGCCTGAAGCTCACGCCGCGCCACTACAGCTATCTGAAGATTTCGGAGGGCTGCAACCATCGCTGCGCCTTCTGCATCATCCCGAGCCTGCGCGGCGACCTGGTGAGCCGCCGGCCCGACGCGATCCTGCGCGAGGCGGAGAAGCTGGTCGCGGCTGGGACCAGGGAATTGCTCGTCATCAGCCAGGACACGTCGGCCTATGGCGTCGACCTGAAGCACGCCTCCTGGCCCTGGAAGGGCGGCGAGGTGCGCGCGCACATGACCGACCTCGCCCGCGAGCTCGGCAAGCTCGGCGCCTGGGTGCGGCTCCATTACGTCTATCCCTATCCGCACGTGGACAAGGTGGTGCCGTTGATGGCGGAGGGGCTCGTCCTCCCCTATCTCGACATCCCCTTCCAGCACGCCTCGCCGACGGTGCTGAAGGCGATGAAGCGGCCGGCCAACGAGGCCAAGGTGCTGGAGCGGATCCGCGGCTGGCGCGAGATCTGCCCCGACATCGCGATCCGCTCGACCTTCATCGTCGGCTTTCCCGGCGAGACGGACGCGGATTTCGACTATCTCCTCGAATGGCTGGACGAGGCGCAACTCGACCGGGTCGGCGCCTTCAAGTTCGAACCGGTCAGCGGCGCGGCGGCAAACGACCTGCCCGGCGTGGTGCCGGAAGCGGTCAAGGAAGAGCGCTACGCCCGCTTCATGGAGAAGACCGCCGCCATCTCCGCCGCCAGGCTCGAAGCGAAGATCGGCCGCACGCTCGACGTGATCATCGACGCGGTCGACCCCGAAGGCGGCGCGACCGGCCGCTCGCAGGCCGACGCGCCCGAGATCGACGGCGAGGTCCACCTGCGGGACGCCGGCCATCTGCAGCAAGGCGACATCGTCCCGGTCCTCGTCGAGGATGCGGACGAGCACGACCTGTATGGGGTGCCGGCCCGGGCCCCGGGCACGGCCGGCCTCCGCCGGTTGGCGGTGCGGGCGCGGTTGGGCTAAGGCGCGGCCATGATCGATCTCAAAGCCCTGCTGAAGCCCGATCAGGGCCAGCCCGCCACCCCACTCCACCTCGTCGACAAGAAGGGCTTCGAGGCCTGGCTGAAGGAGCAGCCGGCGCGGGCGCGCAAGGCGGTCGAGGCGCAGGGCTTCAAGGGCGAGGGCTTCCAGCTCGCCATCCTCCCCGGCGAGCGCGACGAATGGACGGCGGTGCTCGGCGTCGCCAATGTCGACGAGCTCAGCCCCTGGTGCCTCGCCAAGGCCGCGGAGAGCCTGCCCGAGGGCCTTTATCGCGTCGCCGGGCGCGGGCCCGGGCCGGCGGTGCTCGGCTGGCTGCTCGGCCAGTACCGGTTCGAGCGCTACAAGAAGGAGCCGTCGGCCAGGGGCGCGCGCGTGCTGCTGACCGACGAGCCGGCGCGGATCGACGAGGCGGTGCTGCAGGCGGAGGCGACCTTCCTGGTTCGCGACCTGGTCAACATCCCTGCCGGCGATCTCGGCCCCGCCGAGCTGGAAATGGCCGTGCTGGCGCTGGCCGACGAGTCGGGCGCGCAGGTCAATGTCACCCGCGACGAGGCGCTGACCGAGGGCTATCCGATGATCGCCGCGGTGGGCCGCGCCGCCGCACGGGGCCGCGAGCCGCGGCTGCTCGAGCTGGACCATGGCGACCAGCGCCATCCCCGCATCGCCGTGGTCGGCAAGGGAGTCTGCTTCGATTCGGGTGGCCTGGACATCAAGCCCTCGGCCGGCATGCGGCTGATGAAGAAGGATATGGGCGGCGCCGCGCACGCGCTGGCGCTGGCGCGGCTGATCATCAAGAGCCGGCTGCCGGTCCGGCTGCACCTGCTCATTCCGGCAGTCGAGAATGCGGTGTCCGGCGCCGCCTTCCGGCCCGGCGACATATTGAAGAGCCGCAACGGCCTCACCGTCGAGGTCGGCAATACCGATGCCGAGGGGCGGCTGATCCTCGCCGACGCACTGACCCGGGCGCTCGAGCAGAAGCCCGAGCTGATCGTCGACTTCGCCACCCTGACCGGCGCCGCCCGCGTCGCGCTCGGGCCGGACCTCCCGGCCCTCTTCGTCAATGACGAGGGGCTGGCGGAGGCTTTGCTGGCCAGCGGGACGCAGGTGTCCGATCCGCTCTGGCGGATGCCGCTCTGGGAGCCCTATGCGGAAATGCTGTCCTCGGACGTCGCCGATCTCGGCAATGTCGCCGACGCGCCGATGGCCGGGGCGGTGACCGCGGCGCTGTTCCTGCAGAAATTCGTGCCCGCGGGCACCGCCTGGGCGCATCTCGACACCTTCGCCTGGCGGTCGGCCGCGAAGCCCGGCCGGCCCAAAGGCGGCGACGCGCTGGGCCTCCGTGCCGCTTGGGAAATGCTCAAGGGCCGCTTCGGGAAATGACGAAGTTGCTCCTTTTTAAGACAGAATCGCAACAAAAAGGCGGCTGACTGGTTCTTGCCCCGTAACGTCGACAGGTAAATCTGGAGCAGTTCCCGTGGCAGACCAAGCCCTTGGCAGCTGGATGCGCACCCTCATCGCTTATGTGCGCTCCGGCGAGCCCGACCTCACCAACCGGCAGATGGCGCTCATGCTGCTTGTCTATCTGACCCCGGGGCCGCACACCGTGCGCGGCCTCGCGGAGCGGCTGGGCGTGTCGAAACCCGTGATCACGCGCGCCTTGAATACATTGGGCGCGCTCGGCTATCTGCGGCGCGTTCGCGATGAGAGCGATCGGCGTAACGTCTTCGTCGCGAAGACCGGCAGTGGACAGGACTTCCTTGAAAGCTTCGAACGTAATCTCGAGCAGGCAAGCCAGCGCGGCGGAAACGAAAGCGGCGGACGCACCGCCGGATCCGCAGCCTCCGGCGAACGGAGCCTCCTCTTCCAGAACGGATGAGTGGTTCCGCCTGACCGGACCGTCGCTGACGCTCGATCCGCGCATTCACGCCTATCGCGACGACATCGCCGATATCGGGCTGGCCGGCCAGGTGCTGGCCCCCCATTATGCGCGCCCCCTGGTCCGCGGCTGCGGCTCGCGCGCCGCCACGATCCACGCCGCCCCCGACGAGAACAGCCAGGCGATCACCGAATTGCTGCCCGGCGAGGAGTTCGCCGTGCTCGAATATGCGGGCGGCTGGGCCTGGGGCTATGGCCGCGCCGATCATGTCACCGGCTATGTCGAGGCGATCGCGCTCGTCGATCCGATCGTGGCGACGCACATCGTCTGCGAGAAATGCGCGCCGGTCGCGCCGGACGGCCGCATCACCTCGACGATCATCGCGCATCTGCCGATGGGCGCGCGCCTGCACGGCCAGGAGCAGGGCGCCTGCCTCACGACCGAATATGGCTGCGTCAGCCTCGCCCATCTCCGGCCGCTGGGCGATTGCGAGCCCGATCCGGTGCGGAGCGCCGAGCGGCTGATGAATGTACCCTACCGGGCCGGCGGCCGGACGCTGGAGGGCATTGACGGGCCCGGCCTGATCCAGCTCGCGCTCAGCCTGGCCGGCCTGCCCGCGCCGCATTTCACCGACCAGCAGCGCCGGCTCGGCAGCGAGGTGCCGGACCTCGCGCCGTCGCGGCGCGGCGACCTCGTCTTCGGCGAGGAGGGGGGCAGCGGGCTGATGATCGACGACCTGCTGATGATCCATGCCAGCCGCGCCGCCGGCAAGGTCACCGTCTCGCCGGCGTCCAGCCTCGGCAACCTCGTCCGCCGACGGCTCTGAGCGGCTGGTCTAGACTTCGTCCCGATCGAGCAGCGCCTGCGCAGCCTCGACATCGCCCTCGGCGACCGCGAGTGCGGCCGCGACGGAGACTTGCATCGCCTCGTCTGCGGATGAGCCGTGCCGGCTCGCGACCTCAACGAGACCAGCAATCGCGCCCAGATAGGCATCGGCGAGTTCGGGCGGCAGCTCGGGTGCGTGCCCTGTTTTGCGGGCGATTTCGACCGACGTGGGAAACAGCAGGAACGAGAAATCGATTGGCCCCCGAGCCGCCAGCGCAATCCGGATCACATGCGGCACGGTTGCATAGGAAGCCGTATAGGCGTCGTCCTGGTGGCTCAGAGCGGACCAGAGACTAGACCAGGGCTCGTCTTCAAAATCCCCCGTTGGCCCGGGCGAGGCTTCGAGCGCCCGCAACAAATCGGGGATATCCGATGCAGCCCCGTACGCGTGGTGAAGCGCGTTCCAGCGCGGATCGTCGAGCGCCAGCATTGCTAGGGCAGCTCGCCCCGCGCCCGCCGGATGGCGCGCCAGCGCTCGACATTGGCATTGTGCTCGGCCAGCGTGTTCGCGAAGACGTGCCCGCCGGTGCCGTCGGCGACGAAATAGAGCGCCGGGGTCGGCGCCGGGTTGAGCACCGCGGCGATCGAGGCGCGGCCCGGATTGGCGATTGGGCCGACCGGCAGCCCGCTCATCGCATAGGTGTTATAGCCGTTGCGGGCCCTGAGCTCGGACAGCAGGATGCGCCGGCCGAGCGGACGCCCCCGGGTGACCGGATAGATGACGGTCGGATCGGCCTGGAGCGGCATGTTCTGCCGCAGGCGGTTCGAATAGACGCCGGCGACCAGGCGGCGCTCGGCGGCCCTGGCGGTCTCCTTCTCGACGATCGAGGCGAGGATGATCGCCTGCTCGGGCGTGGTCACCGCCGCCGCGGGCCGCCGCGCCGCCCAGAGCCGCGCCAGTTCGGCGCGCATCGCATTCTGCATCCGCGCGAGCACCGCCGCCCGGCTCTCCCCGCGCCGGTAGGTATAGCCGCCGGGCAGCACGCTGCCCTCGGCCGGCACCGCCACGTCGCCGCTCAGATATTGGGCCGCCAGCAGCCGGTCTCGCACGAGCACCGAGGGCAGCCCTTCGGGGATGACGACGGTGCGGACCACCGGCCGCCCGTGCTGGAGCTGGTCGAGAATCCGGGCCGCGCTGGCGCCGCGGGGAATGACGAACTCGCCGGTCTGGATCGGGTCGCGCGAGCCGAGCACGCGCGCGAAGAAGCGGAAGCTGCCCGCCCCGCCCCTGATCAGGCCCTGCTCGGCCAATTGGTCCGCGACCCGGCTGACGCTCGTGCCCTCGGCGACGATCAATGTCGTATCCTGCCCCGCCGGCCCCGGCCCGGCCCAGAGCAGCCAGACGGAAAGGAGCGCCGCCAGCAGCAGCGCCACCGGCACGAAGATCAATATACGCCGTTTCGTGACGAGGCGGCGCATGGCGAACCCTGTCCTCAGATCGATTTCATCACCAGGCTGGCATTGGTGCCGCCGAAGCCGAAGCTGTTGTTCAGCACCGCCTTCACCTCGCGCTGCCGCGCCTTGTGCGGCACGAGATCGACGCCTTCCGTGCCCTCGTCCGGATTGTCGAGGTTGAGCGTCGGCGGCACGATCTGGTCGCGGATCGCGAGGATGCAGAAGATCGACTCCACCGCGCCGGCGCCGCCGAGCAGATGGCCGATCGCCGACTTGGTCGAGCTCATCGAGACCTTGCCGATCGCATTGCCGAACAGCCGCTTCACCGCGCCGAGCTCGATCGTGTCGGCCATGGTCGAGGTGCCGTGCGCGTTGATATAGTCGATGTCGGCGGGCGTCAGCCCGGCCTTCTTCAGCGCCATCTCCATCGACCGGTAGGCGCCGAAGCCTTCGGGGTGCGGCGCAGTGACGTGATGCGCGTCGCCGGACAGGCCGTAGCCCACGACCTCCGCATAGATTTTCGCGCCGCGCTTTTTGGCATGCTCATATTCCTCGAGCACGATCACGCCGGCGCCCTCGCCCATGACGAAGCCGTCGCGGTCCTTGTCATAGGGCCGGCTCGCCTGCTCGGGGCGGTCATTATAGGTCATGTTCAGCGCGCGGGCCTGGGCGAAGCCGGCAATGCCGATCGGACAGATGGTCGCCTCGGCGCCGCCCGCCAGCATGATGTCGGCATCGTCGTCGCGGATCATCCGCGCCGCGTCGCCGATCGAATGGGCGCCCGTGGAACAGGCCGTCACGACCGCATGGTTCGGCCCCATCAGCCCGTATTTGATGCTCACCTGGCCCGAGATCAGGTTGATCAGCCGCCCGTGCACGAAGTGCGGCGAGACCCGGCCCGGCCCCTTCTCGGCCAGCAACAGGCTCTCGCTCTCGATCCCCGGCAGGCCGCCGATCCCCGAGCCGATCGAGACGCCGGTGCGCAGCCGCGTCGCCTCGTCCATGTCGGTCAGGCCCGCATCCTCCAGCGCCTGCCCGGCCGCGTCGAGGCCGTAGATGATGAAGGGATCGACCTGCCGCTGGATCTTGTGATCGACCCGCTTGCCCGGGTCGAAGCCATATTCGTGGTCGGCCGGCTTCACCTCGCAGGCGATCGTGCATTTCTGGTCGCTGGCGTCGAACCTGGTGATCGGCCCGGCGCCGCTCTTTCCTGCGATCAGGTTCCGCCAGCTGGTCTCGACGTCCCCGCCCAGCGGCGTGACAAGACCCAGACCAGTAACAACGACGCGGCGCATGGGCGCACTCCTTGGAAGACAAAACGGCTCCCCGAGCTAAGGCGGGGAGCCGTTATTTCAATGATCGGCTCTTGTCACCGCCTCGGGGCGGGAGACCTCGCAGGCCGCTCAGGCCTTGTTCTGGTCGATATAGTCGATCGCGTCCTTGACGGTGGTGATCTTCTCGGCGGCATCGTCCGGAATCTCCACCCCGAACTCCTCCTCGAAGGCCATGACGAGCTCGACGATATCCAGGCTGTCCGCGCCCAGATCGTCGATGAAGCTGGCCTCTTCGGTGACCTTGTCGGCCTCGACGCCGAGATGCTCGACAACGATCTTCTTAACGCGGTCGGAAGTCTCGCTCATATTCCACCTTTCCCTAGCGGTGTTTCTTTGTTGGGACACGCCCTAGCCGCTCCCAAGGCCCTTAGGCAAGTGTGGAAGCCGTGCAGGGAATGCACTCACCTGTCGGCGAACCACGACCTGATGCTCGCCATCGCGAACCGGGAGGCGATGTAAATCCCCATCATGGTGAGCTTCTCTTCGCTTTGCCGGGATTGCGGCCCGGCAAGCGACATCATGTAGCGCCGGTTGCGCTCGACGAAGCCGAGAGCCGCTGCCCGGGCGGCGTTCAGATCGGCCGACACGTCCTGCAGCCCCTGGTCCGCGGCCAGTCTCCGCTCCAGCGAAGCGACGTCGATGCCATGTGCGACAAGCCGCCGACGTGCCAGATCGACGGCAACGGCAACGAAGACATAGCCCGTCGCCCGGCCGGTGGCATCCGGAGGCCAGTCAAAACGGCCGGCACAGAGCTGTGCGACGCGATGCACGGATTGCGTCCGCGGGTCAGTGTTTGGGCGTTGCTCGACGATCACCTGCTCGAGTGCGGTTCGCTCGGCTGCGGTCATTTCCGCCAACGGGCAATCCAGCTGCGCCGGATGGGCATAGAGCAAGGTCGCAGCGAGCAGGCCTGTAATCATCCACGATCCCCGGAATTCTCTAAAGCTTATGCGGCGGCCGGACGATCGTCCAGCATGCTTAACCCTTCCTTTCCGGCTGTCCCGCCATAACCTCCCCCATGATCGAGAGGCTCCGCGACGGCAGCTGGCTGACCGCCGACCGCATCCGTGCGGTTGCGCTGGTGTCGCTCGCCCTCACGGTCCTTTCGCTTCTCTACCTGCTCGCGACCGCGCACGGCACCCTGGACGCCTGGGGGCGGCCGCTGGGGACCGATTTCTCCAACGTCTGGACCGCCGGGCAGATGGCGCTGGAAGGGCGCGCCCCCGAAGCCTGGGACTGGGCGGCGCATTATCAGGTGCAGCAGGCAGCCCACGGCGATCCGGCCGTGCCCTTCTACGGCTGGCACTATCCCCCGCCCTTCCTGCTGCTGGCGGGCGTCCTGGCCCTGCTGCCCTATCTCGCCGCCCTCGCCGTCTGGCAGGCGGCCTCGCTCTGGGCGGCTGCGAAGACCTTCCGCGCGATCCTGCACGGCCGGCCGGCACTGCTGGTCGCGCTCGGCGCGCCGGTCGTGCTGGTCTGCCTGACCCATGGCCATAACGGCTTCCTGACCGCCGCTTTGCTCGGTGGCGGCCTCCTGCTGCTCGACCGCAAGCCGCTGCTGGCGGGCCTGCTGTTCGGGTGCCTCGTCTACAAGCCGCAATTCGCGCTTGTGGTGCCGTTGCTGCTGCTCGCCGGCGGCCATGTCCGGGCGATCGCCGGCGCCTTCCTCTCGGCCGCCTTCCTGATCGGCGCGACGCTCGCCATCTGGGGCTGGCCGGTCTGGCAGGCCTTCCTCGATTCGCTGCCGCTCACCCGCCAGATCGTGATCGAGCAGGGCGAGACCGGCTGGCACAAGATCCAGAGCCTGTTCGCGATGGTGCGCATGTGGGGCGGCTCGGTGCCGCTCGCTTATACGCTGCAGGGGGCGGCGACCCTGGCGGCGATGGGCGCGACTTTCTGGCTGGCCCGCACCGCCCGGCCGAACCTGCGCAATGCCGCCGCCTGCGCCGCGGCCATGCTCTCGACGCCCTATGTGCTGGACTACGACCTGGTCGTGCTCGGCCTCGGCGCGGCCTTCCTCGTCGCGGACGGCATGGAGCGCGGCTTCCGCCCCTGGGAGAAAAGCCTGCTCGCCCTGGTCTGGATCGCCCCGCTCGTCTCGCGCACCTTGGCCGGGGCGGCTCTGGTGCCCCTCGGGCAGATCGCCATCGTCACCGTGCTCGCCCTTGCGCTGCGCCGCGCGCTGGCGTTGGACGGCGGCGGCCTTCTGCCTAGAGCATCGCCATCCCGCCATTGACGTGCAGCGTCTGGCCGGTGACGTAGCCCGCCTCGCGGCTCGCTAGATAGACTGCGGCAGCGGCGATGTCCTCGCCCGTACCGAGATCGCCGACCGGGATGCGGCCGAGCAAGGCCTCCTTCTGCGCGTCGGGCAGGACGTCGGTCATCGCCGAGCGGATGAAGCCCGGCGCGATGCAGTTGACGGTGATGCCGCGCGACGCGACCTCCTGCGCCAGCGCCTTGGACATGCCGATGATGCCGGCCTTGGACGCCGCATAATTGGCCTGGCCGGGATTGCCGGTGACGCCGACCACGGAGGTCACCGAGATGATCCGGCCGAAGCGGGCGCGCATCATCGGCTTCAGCGCCGCGCGGGCGAGGCGGAAGGCGGCCTCCAGGTTGATGCGGATCACGTCGGACCATTCCTCGTCCTTCATCCGCATGGCGAGATTGTCGCGGGTAACGCCGGCATTGTTCACGAGGATGTCGATCTGGCCCAGCGCCTCCACCGCCTGCGGCACCAGCGCATCGACTGCGGCGCCGTCGGAAAGGTTGCAGGCAATCGCAACATGATCGCCGCCCAGCCCAGCGCGAAACGCTTCGAGCTTCTCCACATTGGAGCCCGAGACGGCGAGCCGCGCCCCCTGCGCCGCCAGCCCCTTCGCGATCGCCGAGCCGATCCCGCCCGAGGCGCCGGTGACGAGTGCGGTCATTCCTGAAAGGTCGAACATGTGCCTCTCCCTGTCCGTGATCCGGACGCCTAAATTGCCTTCACCAGCGCGTCGATGTCCTCCATTGCGATCACGCTGGTGACCTCGACCTCGGGGGCGATGCGTTTGACCATCGGGCCGAGGACCTTGCCGCCGAACTCGACGAAGTGGGTGACGCCGGCAGCCGCCATGTTGGCGACGCTCTCGCGCCAGCGGACCATGCCGGTGACCTGCTCGACGAGCAACTCGCGGATCGTGTCGGGGCTGTCGACCGGCGCGGCGGTGACGTTGGCGTAAAGCGAGACCGCAGGCGGCTCCATCGCCGCACCCGCCAGCGCCTGCTGCATCGCCTCGGCCGCCGGCTTCATCAGCGGGCAGTGGAAGGGCGCGGAGACCGGCAGCAGAATCGCCCGTTTCGCGCCCTTGTCCTTCGCGAGCTCGAGCGCCCGCCCGATCGCGGTCCGGTGGCCGGAGATCACGACCTGCGAGGGATCATTGTCGTTCGCGACGGTGCAGATTTCCCCCTCGGCGGCCGCGTCGCAGATCGCCTGGGCGATGGCGAGGTCGGCGCCGAGCAGGGCGGCCATCGCGCCCTCCCCCACCGGCACCGCCGCCTGCATCGCCTGGCCGCGCGTCTTCAGCAGCCGCGCCGCGGTGGCAAGGTCGAAGGTGCCGGCCGCATAGAGCGCCGAATATTCGCCCAGGGAGTGGCCGGCGACGAAATCCGCCTTGGCCTGGAGATCGATGCCGGACGCGCGCAAGGCGGCGACCGCATTGGCCATGATCGCCGGCTGGGCATTTTCGGTCAGGGTCAGCTCCTCCGCCGGCCCCTCGGCCATCAGCCGCGCCAGATTCTGGCCGAGCGCCTCGTCCACCTCCTCGAAGACCGCGCGGGCGTCCTTGCTCGCGTCGGCGAGCGCCTTGCCCATGCCGACCGACTGGCTCCCCTGCCCCGGAAAAATGAATGCGCGCATGTCTGCCTCCTGTTGCGCGGGGCTGGTAGGCCAGCGCCTCGATCAAGCGCAAGCCGCGAGATGCACCTTTCCTCGACGCCATGCTATGGGACGACCGGGAGGCGCCATGCTGCTGTCACGTCGTTTCTTGATCGGGAGTGCCCTGTCCTTCGCGATGTTCTCCAGGGCCGCCAACGCGGTGAGCGAGCCGGGCGTTCCTGCATTCGATCGCGAACTGCGCGTCCCGGTGCGCGGGGGCAATATCTATGCCCGGGTGAACGGAAATCTGGATGGGCCGCGCGCGCCTCTCCTGTTCGTGCATGGCGGCCCGGGCGCGGCGCTCTGGCAGTTCTTTCCGGCTTTGCCGCTGGCCGCGGATCGCGCAGTCATTCTTTACGATCAGCTCGATTCCGGCCGGTCGGACGCCCCCGGCAATTCCGCCAACTGGACCGTCGAGCGCTTTGTGGACGAGATCGAGGCGATCCGTACCGCCCTCGACCTACAGTCTCTGCATATCCTCGGCCACAGCTGGGGCGGCATCGTGGCGAATCGCTATGCCGCCCGCCGTCCGCGCGGACTCCGAAGCCTGATCCTGCAGGGTGCGCCGCTGTCGGCCCGCCGCTTCAAGGACGGCGTACTGACCCTTGCGGCCGAGCTTCCGGCCGAGGACGCCGCCCTCATCGCAACCCGCCACCGCGACGGCAGGGCCGCGGTCGACGCTGCGGCCTACCGCCGGGCGACCACCGCCTTCATGCGCCGCTATATCGGCCGCACCAGCATGCGCGACGTCGCAATGCCCTATATGGCGCCGACGCCCGAGGACCGGGGCCAGGCGGTCGGCGACTTCATGGTCGGCAACGATCTGTTCGGCGCCGGCTTTGAAGGCGCGCTCGCCGGCTATGACGACGAGCCATTGCTGTCGCGGATCCGGGTGCCGACCCTGTTGCTGCGGGGCGAGTTCGACATCGTGACGCGCGAGGGGACCAGAGCGCTTTTGCCGCGCCTGCGGAACGGAAGCTATGCGGAAATCGCCGGGGCCGGCCATATGGCCCAGTTCGATCAGCCCAGGATCTGGCGCGACACGCTCGCCGCTTTCGTCGCCCGCCATGACAATGACCCGGCGAGACGCAATCGGGGAGGCCAGGCCGGATCATGGCGGGGGTCGGCGGTTGCCCCCTCCCCGGCTGCCCCCTGCGCGGCTCGCGGAGTCGCGGACGGAGGGTATCGAGGCGGCGCCCGCCGGGGTTGATTTTTCTCCCGCTTTCGGCCACATGCCCGCCCATCCGGGGCGAGAGCTGTGGCTTTCGGCCCCGGAATTGCTTTGAGACGACAGCCGGAGGGGCGTCCGCAACGGGCGGCGTCAGCGATCGGCCAAGAGAAGGAAATGCGCCACATGCCGCTCTACGAGCATGTCTTTTTGGCGCGTCAGGACCTGGCCCAGGCCCAGGTGGACGCGCTGGCGGAAAACGCCACCAGGATCATCGAGGACAATGGCGGCAAGGTCGTCAGGACCGAGACCTGGGGCCTCCGCAACATCGCCTACCGCATCCAGAAGAACCGCAAGGCGCATTATGTCGCGCTCGATTTCGAGGCGCCGGCGCCGGTCGTCGCGGAGCTGGAGCGCCAGACCCAGATCAACGAGGACGTGATCCGCTACATGACCGTGCGCGTCGACTCGCACGAACAGGGCCCGTCGGCGATGATGCGCCGCGGCGAGCGCGACCGCGATCGTGGCGATCGTGGCGACAGGGGTGATCGCGGCGGCCGCGACCGCGCTCCCCGCGACTTCGCCGACGCTTGAGCGAAAGGACCAGCAACATGGCACGCCCATTTTTCCGCCGCCGCAAGAGCTGCCCCTTCTCGGGCAAGGACGCTCCGGTCATCGACTATAAGGACGTCCGGCTTCTGCAGGGCTTCGTCTCCGAGCGGGGCAAGATCGTCCCCAGCCGGATCACCGCCGTCTCCGGCAAGAAGCAGCGCGAGCTGGC
>NZ_DASPNF010000013.1:0-213666 GCF_035626655.1 Allosphingosinicella sp. | reverse complement strand
CATGATCCAGATGCAGACGAACCTGGACGTTGCCGACAATTCCGGCGCGCGCCGCGTGCAGTGCATCAAGGTGCTGGGCGGTTCCAAGCGCCGCACCGCCAGCGTGGGCGACGTGATCGTCGTCTCCATCAAGGAGGCGATTCCGCGCGGCAAGGTGAAGAAGGGCGACGTGCACCAGGCGGTGATCGTCCGGACCGCGAAGGAGATCCGTCGGACCGACGGCAGCTCGATCCGCTTCGACCGCAACGCGGCCGTGCTGATCAACAAGCAGGGCGAGCCGATCGGCACCCGCATCTTCGGCCCGGTGACCCGCGAGCTCCGTGCGAAGAAGTTCATGAAGATCATCTCGCTGGCACCTGAAGTGCTGTGAGCGGGAAGGACCGGTAGAAATGGCGACGAAGCTGAAGATCAAGAAGGGCGACAAGGTGGTTGTGATCACCGGTCGCGACAAGGGCAAGACCGGCGAGGTCATGAAGGTGCTCCGCGAGGAGAACCGCCTGATCGTGCAGGGTGTCCACATGGTGAAGCGCCACCAGCGCCAGACCATGCAGGCGCAGGGCGGGATCATCGAGAAGGAAGCCTCGATCCACGTCTCCAACGTCGCCCACATCGACCCGAAGACCAGCAAGCCGACCCGCGTCGGCTACCGGATGGACGGCGAGCGGAAGATCCGCGTCGCGCGTCGTTCCGGCGAAGCGATTGATTGAGGAGGCCTCCAATGGCTGCCCGTCTGCAAGACCACTACAAGAAGGTCGTCCGCGAGGCCCTGACCAAGGAGTTCGGTTACACGAACCCGATGCAGGTGCCGAAGCTGGACAAGATCGTGATCAACATGGGCGTCGGCGAAGCGACCGCCGATTCCAAGAAGATCAACCTCGCGGTTGCCGAGCTGACGGCGATCGCCGGCCAGAAGCCGGTGATCACCAAGGCGAAGAAGTCGATCGCGCAGTTCAAGCTGCGCGAGGGGATGCCGATCGGCGTGAAGGTCACGCTGCGCCGCGAGCGCATGTACGAGTTCGTGGACCGGCTGGTCACGATCGCGCTGCCGCGCGTCCGCGACTTCCGCGGCCTCAACCCCAAGAGCTTCGACGGCCGTGGCAATTACGCCATGGGCCTCAAGGAGCAGCTGGTGTTCCCCGAGATCAACTATGACCAGATCGAGAAGGTCCGGGGCATGGACATCATCGTCACCACCACCGCGAAGACGGATGACGAGGCGCGCGAGCTGCTGCGCCTCTTCAACTTCCCGTTCCCGCAGGACCAGGATCAGAAGCAGGCCGCGTAGGCGCCCTGCCTGTAGAGGAAAGAGAACTTAAGTCATGGCGAAACTGAGTTCCGTGAACAAGAATGAGCGTCGCAAGAAGCTCGCGAAAAAGTACGCGGCGAAATATGCGAAGCTGAAGGCGATCGCGAACGACGAGTCCAAAGACGAGACCGAGCGCCTGATCGCGCGGCTGAAGATGGCCGAGGTGCCGCGCAACGGCAATCCGACGCGCGTCCGCAATCGCTGCGAGCTGACCGGCCGTTCGCGCGCCGTCTATCGCAAATTCCGTCTTTCGCGCGTGATGCTGCGGGAATTGGGCAACAAGGGCCTGATCCCGGGTCTCACCAAGTCGAGCTGGTAAGGTAGAGCTATGCCATTGACCGATCCTTTGGGTGATATGCTCACCCGCATCCGCAACGGCCAGCAGGCGAGGAAGGACAGCGTCCTCTCGCCGGCGTCGAAGCTGCGCGCCCGCGTGCTCGATGTGCTGCAGCGCGAGGGCTATATCCGCGGCTACCGCGAGGAGGCGCTCGGCGCCCATCCCGGCCTGCGGATCGAGCTGAAATATTTCGAGGGCCAGCCGGCCATCCAGCACGTTGCCCGCGTCTCCAAGCCGGGCCGCCGCGTCTATTCGGGCGCGCAGGACCTGCCGCGCGTGCGCAACGGCCTGGGCATCACCATCGTCTCGACGCCCAAGGGCGTTCTGTCCGACGCGGAAGCGCGGTCGCAGAACGTGGGCGGCGAAGTGCTCGCGGAGGTGTTCTAGAATGTCTCGTATCGGTAAACGGCCGGTGCCGCTGCCTGCTGGCGTGACGGCGACCACCGAAGGCCAGATCCTGTCGGTCAAGGGGCCCAAGGGCACCCTGACGCTGCAGATGCGCGACGAGATCAGCTACGACATCTCGGAGGACGGGATCAGCGTTCAGCCCGCCAACGGCACCAAGCAGGCGCGCGCCTTCTGGGGCATGCAGCGGACCCTGGTGCAGAACCTGGTCACCGGCGTCACCGAGGGCTTCACCAAGGTGCTGGAGATCACCGGCGTCGGCTATCGCGCCAACGCGCAGGGCAAGACGCTGAAGCTGCAGCTCGGCTACAGCCACGACGTCAACGTCGCGGTGCCGGACGGCCTCGAGGTCAAGACCCCCGATCAGACCACGGTCGAGATCAGCGGCATCGACCGGCAGAAGGTCGGCCAGCTGGCCGCCGAGATCCGCCGCTGGCGCAAGCCCGAGCCCTACAAGGGCAAGGGCATCAAGTATCGCGGCGAGTATATCTTCCGCAAAGAAGGCAAGAAGAAGTAAGCCATGGCGAGATTCAACCCCTTCGCGAAGCGCGCCCAGCGCGTCCGCACCGCGATCCGCCGCAATGCCGGCGGCCGTCCGCGGCTCAGCGTCCACCGCTCGGGCCGGCACATCTACGCCCAGGTCATCCTGGACGGAGAGGGCCGTACCGTCGCCTCCGCCTCCACCCTGGAGAAGGATGCGCGCGACAAGACCGGCGCGACCGTCGCTTCCGCCCAGGAAGTCGGCAAGAAGATCGCCGAGCGCGCCAGGGCCGCCGGCGTCACCAAGGTCGTGTTCGACCGCGGCGGCTTTCTTTTTCATGGCCGCGTGAAGGCGCTGGCCGATGCCGCCCGCGAGGGCGGACTGGAGTTCTGATGATGGCTGACGAAACCAACCAGACCGAAGGCACCGAGGTCGCCGTCGAGGCGGCTGGCGCGCCGGCCGAGGAGCAGCGCGGTCCGCGCCGCGAGCGCGGCGCCCGTGGCGGGCGCGGCGGCGACCGCGGCGGCCGCGGCCGTGGCCGTGACGACCGCAACCGCGGCAATCGCGGCGGCGATGACGAGGGCGGCGAGGAGCTGATCGAGAAGCTCGTCCACATCAACCGCGTCTCCAAGACGGTGAAGGGCGGCAAGCGCTTCGGCTTCGCAGCGCTTGTGGTCGTGGGCGACGGCAAGGGCCGCGCCGGCTTCGGCCATGGCAAGGCCCGCGAGGTGCCCGAGGCGATCAGCAAGGCGACCGCGGCGGCCAAGAAGGCGATGCTGCGCGTGCCGCTTCGCGACGGCCGCACCCTGCACCATGACGGGCTCGGCCATTTCGGCGCGGGCCGCGTCTATGTCCGCTCGGCCCCGGCCGGCACCGGCATCATCGCCGGCGGCCCGATGCGCGCCGTGTTCGAGAGCCTTGGCGTCGCCGACGTGGTGACCAAGTCGATCGGCACCTCCAACCCCTACAACATGATCCGGGCGACCTTCGAGGCGCTGAAGGATCAGACCAGCCCGAAGTCGGTCGCCCAGCGCCGCGGGCGCAAGATCGCCGACCTGATGGCGCGCCGCGAGGGCGTCAGCAGCACGGCGGAAGCGTCGGCCGAGGCCGAGGCGGTCGCGGAGTAAGCATGATGGCGAAGATCAAGATCACCCAGACCGGCTCCCCGATCCGTCGCACCGACGACCAGCGCGCGACGCTGAAGGGCCTCGGGCTCAACAAGATGCACAAGACGGTCGAGCTCGAGGACAGCCCCGAGGTCCGCGGCATGATCCGCGCCGTCCGGCATATGGTGTCGGTCGAGGGGTAAGCCCTTCTCCGACTGCGCGACAAAAGCGAAAGCGAGTGCAAGACAATGAAACTGAACGAAATCCGCGATAACAAAGGTGCCCGCAAGAGCCGCGTCCGCGTCGGTCGGGGCATCGGTTCGGGCCTCGGCAAGACCGGCGGCCGCGGCCAGAAGGGCCAGAAGAGCCGCTCCGGCGTCTCCGTCTACGGCTTCGAGGGCGGCCAGATGCCGCTGCACATGCGCATCCCGAAGCGCGGCTTCAACAACATCTTCGCCAGGGATTATGCCGAGGTGAACCTGGGCGCGATCCAGAAGCTGGTCGACGCCAGGGCGCTCGATACGAAGGGCGTGATCGACCATGCGGCGCTGAAGGCGGCGGGCGTCGGGCGCGGCGGCAAGGACGGCGTGCGCATCCTCGGCAAGGGCGAATTCTCCGCGAAGCTGAGCTTCAGGGTCGCCGGCGTCTCCAGGGGCGCGCGCGAGGCGATCGAGAAGGCCGGCGGCTCCGTCGAGCTGATCGAGGTCGTCCCGGCCGCCGAGAAGGCCGCTGCCAAGAAGAACAGCAAGAAGCCGCGCAAGGACGCCTGAGCCTCTTGCCGCCGGTTCGAGGCTGACAAGCCGGAACCGATCACTATATGAGGCGGCGGGGAGGCGTTCAGCGTTCCCGCCGCCTTTTCAATTTTCCGAAGGTCGAACCCTCCCATGGCATCTTCCGCCGAACAAATGGCCTCCAACATCAGCCTTGGCAGCTTCGCCAAGGCGACCGATCTCAAGAAGAGGCTGTGGTTCACGCTGGGCGCCCTGATCATCTTCAGGCTGCTCTCGTTCGTGCCGCTGCCGGGCATCGACCCGACCGCGCTCAGCGCGCTCTTCCAGCGGACGCAGGGCGGCGTGCTCGACTTCTTCAACATGTTCTCGGGCGGCAGCCTGGAGCGGATGAGCCTGATCGCGATGGGCGTGATGCCCTACATCACCGCCTCCATCGTCATGCAGCTGGCGACGACCATGTCGCCGAGCCTCGCCGCCCTCAAGAAAGAGGGCGAGAGCGGCCGCAAGAAGATCAACCAGTATACCCGCTACGGCACCGTCGTGCTCTGCATCATCCAGGGCTATTTCATGGCCGTGGGCCTCGAGAATGCTGGCGCCAGCACCGGCCAGTCGGCGGTGCTCGACCCGGGCATGATGTTCCGCATCACCACCGTGATCAATCTCGTCGGCGGCACCATGTTCCTGATGTGGCTGGGCGAGCAGATCACCAGCCGCGGCATCGGCAACGGCATCTCGCTGATCATCATGGCCGGCATCGTCGCACAGCTGCCGACCTCGCTCGCGCAGATCTTCGAGGGCGGCCGCTCGGGCAGCCTCGACGCGCTGAAGATCATGCTGATCATCGCGATGTGCGCCGTGCTGATCCTCTTCATCTGCTTCATGGAGCGGGCGCAGCGCCGGGTGCCGATCCAATATCCGAAGCGCCAGACCGCGCGCGGCCAGATCCAGCAGGAGCGTTCGCACCTGCCGCTCAAGGTCAACACCTCGGGCGTGATCCCGCCGATCTTCGCCTCGTCGCTGCTGCTGATGCCGCTGACCATCGTCCAGTTCTCCGGCCAGCAGGCCGTTGGCGAGAGCGCCTGGGGCGACTTCGTGATCGCGGTGACCACCTATCTCCAGCACGGCTCGCCGCTCTACCTGGCGCTGTACGGGGCGGGGATCGTCTTCTTCTGCTTCTTCTACACCTCGGTCGTGTTCAACCCCGAGGAGACGGCGGAGAATCTCAAGAAATATGGCGGCTTCATTCCAGGCATCCGCCCCGGCAAGCGGACCGAGGAATATCTCGACCATGTGCTGACCCGGGTGACCGTGGTGGGCGCCGCCTACCTCACCGTGATCTGCCTGGTGCCGGAATTTGCGATCGCGCAGATGGGCATCCCCTTCTACCTGGGCGGCACCTCCCTGCTCATCGTCGTCAACGTGACGATGGACACGGTGACCCAGATCCAGAGCCATCTGATCGCCCACCAATATGGCGACCTGATCAAGAAGGCGAAGCTGAAGGGCGGCCTCGGCCGGCGCTAGGGGCTAGGCGATGAACATCATCCTGCTCGGCCCGCCGGGTGCCGGCAAAGGCACCCAGGCGACGCGCCTCGTCAAGGAGCGCAACATGGTGCAGCTTTCCACCGGCGACATGCTGCGCGCCGAGAAGAATGCCGGCACGCCGCTCGGCGACCGGATCAAGGCGGTGATGGATGCCGGCGAGCTCGTCTCCGACGAGATCGTCACGCAGCTGATCGACGACAGGCTGGCCGGCCTGGCGCCGGAGCAGGGCGTGATCTTCGACGGCTATCCGCGTACCCTCGCCCAGGCGCAGTCGCTCGACGCCCTGCTCGACGCGCGCGACCGCACGCTCGATTATGTCGTCGAGCTGGAGGTGGACGAAGAGGCGCTGGTGAAACGGATTACCGGCCGGTTCGAGTGCGTCGCCTGCGGGGCCCTCTACAACGACAATTACAAGCAGCCGATCAAGGCCGACACCTGCGACGTCTGCGGCAGCCACGAGTTCAAGCGCCGCGCCGACGACAATGAGGAGGCGGTGCGCACCCGCATGGCCGAATATCGCGCCAAGACCGCGCCGATCCTGCCGCATTACGAGGCGAAGGGGATCGTCCGGCGCGTGGACGGCATGGCCAGCGTCGAGACGGTCAGCAAGGGGATCGACGCCGTCCTCGACGGCTGATTGACTCCTTCATCGTTGCAATGTACTTTGCTTTCCAAAGTAAGGAGAGCGAGGATGATCCGATTTGCCCGATACGCGCTTGCCGCCGGCCTGCTCGCCGTGGCGGCGCCTGCCGCCGCCCAATATCCCGATCCGGCGCCGCGCATCGCCGCGCAGCGGGAGGCGATGGGCCGGCTCGCCTTCATGGACGGGGTCTGGCGCGGGCCGGCCTGGAGCCTGGCCGCGGGCGGGCGGCGCGAGATGATCCAGACCGAGCGGATGGGGCCGATGCTGGGCGGCGCGATCCGGGTCATGGAGGGACGCGGCTATACGCCGGACGGCAATGTCGCCTTCAACGCCTTCGGCATCGTCTCCTACGATCCGGACCGCCGCGCCTACAGCCTGACCAGCTATGCGCTCGGCCATCACGCCACGGTGCCGCTGACCCTCACCGACACCGGCTTCGTCTGGGAGACCCCGGCCGGGCCCGGCGCGATCATCCGCTACACGGCGACGATCCGCGACGGCACCTGGCACGAGGTCGGCGAGCGGATCGCCCCGGGCCAGCCGCCGCTCCGGGTGGTGGAGCTGAACCTGCGCCGCGTCGGCGACAGCGACTGGCCGAGCGCGGGCGCCGTGCCGATGCGCTGAGCCCGCGCCACGGCCCCGTCGTCGCGCGCGGCGTCGGCTTCGTCGCAGGCGGGTGCCATCCTGCGAGAATTTGATATGGTTCGCCCCTTCGCGACTCCGCCTGTGGGGCCGCGCCGAGACAGCGGAGGCGACGCATGAGCAGGGACGATGCCAATCAGCATGTCGATCTGAACGGCTTCATGGAGGGCGTGAAGCGGCGCAATCCGAACCAGCCCGAATTCGTCCAGGCGGTGCAGGAGGTCGCCGAGGACATTTTTGGCTTCATGGAGGACAAGGAGGATTATCATCGCTGGCAGATCCTCCGCCGCATCGCCGAACCCGACCGCGTCGTCTCCTTCCGCGTCTGCTGGGAGGACGACAATCACAATATCCGCGTGCAGCGCGGCTATCGCGTCCAGAACAACAATGCGATCGGCCCCTATAAAGGCGGCATCCGCTTCCACCCGACGGTCAACGAGTCGATCCTCAAGTTCCTCGCCTTCGAGCAGACCTTCAAGAACGCGCTGACCGGCCTGCCCATGGGCGGCGGCAAGGGCGGCGCGAACTTCAACCCCAAGGGCAAGAGCGACGGCGAGATCATGCGCTTCTGCCAGAGCTTCATGACCGAGCTCTACCGCCATATCGGCGCGGACGTGGACGTGCCGGCCGGGGACATCGGCGTCGGCGGCCGCGAAATCGGCTATATGTTCGGCCAGTACAAGCGCATCACCAACCAGTTCACCGGCGTGCTGACCGGCAAGGGCCTGGAATATGGCGGCTCGCTGATCCGGCCCGAGGCGACCGGCTATGGCGCGGTCTATTTCCTCGAGAACATGCTGAAGACCAAGGGGATGGACCTGGTCGGCAAGAAAGCGGTGATCTCCGGCTCCGGCAATGTCGCGACCCATGCCGCGGAGAAGATCGTCCAGCTGGGCGGCATCGTCCTCACCCTGTCCGACAGCCAGGGCTTCGTTCACGATCCGGACGGCATCACCCAGGAGAAGATCGACTGGGTCAAGGCGCACAAGACGCGCCGGCGCGGCCGGATCAGCGAATATGCCGACGAATTCAAGAACGCGACCTTCCACGCGGGCAAGACGCCCTGGGGCGTGCCGTGTGACGTGGCGCTGCCCTGCGCGACGCAGAATGAATTGCTCGGCGAGGATGCGCGGACCCTCGTCGCCAATGGCTGCATCGGCGTCTCGGAAGGCGCCAACATGCCCACCGACCTGGACGGCGTGCACGTCTTCAAGGCCGCGAAGATGCTCTATGCGCCGGGCAAGGCGAGCAATGCCGGCGGCGTCGCCGTCTCGGGGCTGGAGATGAGCCAGAACAGCGAGCGGCGGTCGTGGCGCGAAGAAGAGCTGCAGCAGATGCTCCGCGACATCATGGACGGCATCCACGCGCGCTGCGTCGCCTATGGCGATCAGGGCGGCGGCTATACCGATTATGTGAAGGGCGCGAACATCGCCGGCTTCAAAAAGGTCGCCGACGCGATGCTGGCCTTCGGCGTGGTGTGAGCGAGGGGACAGTTACTCGTAACCGTCCCGTTCCCGGGCTTCCAGGCAGCTCTGTGTGCTCCGGCGAAGGCCGGAGCGTTGGCCGGACAGGTCTCGGCGGGTCTCGCAACGCTCCGGCCTTGGCCGGAGCACGGGGGTGCCTGTCCCCGTTCAGGCGTCTTCCGGTTCGTTGACCGGGAGCGCCCAGAGGATCTGCTCGCGCAGCAGCCGTTCCTGCTCGTTCAGCCCCTGCCTCCGCGCCTCCGCGCGTTTGTTCAGCAGGCCGAGCAGGATCTGCTGGCGGCTTTTCGGCACGCCGCGGTCGCGGCGCCCCTTCGCGACTGCGCGCGACAAAGTGAATGATAGATCGGTCATCTGGCCCTCAACGCGGACCGCCTTAGGCCCTCCGCGTTAAGGGGGCGCTGCGGAGCATGGTTAAGGTTGTGGCCGGGCTCGAAAATTCGCTCAGCCGCGCCGTCCGCGATGCGGCTTGGGAGCTTTGCGGAACGGCTTGGCCTTGTGCCGCACCGGCGGCGGGCCGGAACGGCGATTCTCCCGCGCCGCGTCGCGCGGCCGGCCTTCGACCGGGGCGATACTGACGCTGCCCTCGCCATCGCCGTCGCCGCCCGCGGTCCGTTTCAGGGCGGCTGCGAACTTTCCGGCCACGGCGCGCGGGATCTCGAACATGGTCTCGTTTGCGGCGATCCGGATCGCGCCGATCTCGTTCTTGGTGATATGGCCGCGGCGGCAGAGCAAAGGCAGCAGCCAGCGCGGATCGGCATTGTGCCGGCGGCCGATGTCCATGCGGAACCAGATCGTATCCTCGAAGCCGGGCCGCGGCCCCGCCGGGCGGCGCTCGCTCTGGACGTCGGCATCGGCCAGCTCCTCGGCAGCGGGCAGGCGCGCGCGGTGCGTGCGGACGAGGGCGGCGGCGATTTCGTCTGGCGAACGCTCCGCCAGCAGGCGCTGCCCTAAAGCGCGATCCTCCTCGTCGATTTCGACGGGGGCGAGCAGCGCCCCGAGCAGCCGCTCGCGGTCGGCGGCGGCGATCTGTTCGGGCGTCGGCGGCTTGATCCACTCCGCCTCGATCCGGGCACCGCGCAGGACCGCTTCCACCCGCTTGCGGCGCGGATAGGGGACGACCAGCACGGCAATGCCCTTCTTGCCCGCCCGGCCGGTGCGGCCGGAGCGGTGCTGCAGCGTCTCGGCGTCGCGCGGCAGCTCGACATGGACGACCAGCGAGAGGTTCGGCAGGTCGATGCCGCGGGCGGCGACGTCCGTCGCCACCAGCACGCGGGCGCGGCCGTCGCGCAGCGCCTGCAGCGCATGGTTGCGTTCGTTCTGGCTGTGCTCGCCGGACAGAGCGACGGCGTTGAAGCCGCGCTCGACCAGGCTCGAATGGAGCCGCCGCACATTGTCGCGCGTCGCGCAGAAGAGCAGAGCGGACTGCGCCTCGTGCAGGCGGAGCAGGTTGACCACCGCATGCTCGATCTCCGCCGGCGCCACGGTCATCGCCTGATAGGCAATGTCGCCATGGCCGCGCTCCTCGCCGATCGTGGAGATGCGCAGCGCGTCCTTTTGATAGCGTTTGGCGAGCGCGACGATGGGCCTGGGCATGGTCGCGGAGAAGAGCAGGGTGCGGCGCCCGGACGGCGTCGCGTCGAGGATTTCCTCGAGATCCTCGCGAAAGCCCATGTCGAGCATCTCGTCCGCCTCGTCGAGCACGACCACACGCAATTGGCTGAGATCGAGCGCACCGCGCTCCAGATGATCGCGCAGCCGGCCCGGCGTACCGACCACGATATGGGCGCCGCCGGCGAGGTTGCGCCGCTCCTTCGACGGATCCATGCCGCCGACGCAGGTCGCGATCCGCGCGCCGGCCTTGCCGTAGAGCCAGATCAGCTCGCGGCTGACCTGGAGCGCCAGCTCGCGGGTCGGCGCGATCACGAGGGCGACCGGCGCGAGCGCGTAGGGCAGGGCGCCCTCGCCCTCGAGCAGTTGCGGGGCGATGGCGAGGCCGAAGGCGACGGTCTTGCCGGAGCCGGTCTGCGCCGAGACGATCAGGTCGCGGCCTTCGGCATCGGCTTCGAGGACGGCAGCCTGGACGGGCGTGGGCGACGCATAGCCGCGCGCGGCAAGCGCTTCGCCGAGAAGCGGCGGGAGATTTTCGAATGTCATTGTCAGTTCCAGATGGGGTGCGCGGTCCGCCGGGCAAGAGTGCGGAGCTTAAAGAACCTGCGCTGCGGCCCAGCCACTAGCCCAGGCCCACTGGAAATTATAGCCCCCCAGCCAGCCGGTCACGTCGACCGCCTCGCCGATCGCATAGAGGCCGGGGACGCGGCGGGCTTCCATCGTCTGCGAGGAGAGCTCGGCAGTGCTGATCCCGCCGGCGGTGACCTCGGCCTTGGCGAAGCCCTCGGTCCCGTTCGGCCGGAAGCGCCAGTCGGCGAGCCGGCGGGCGGCCTCGTTGAGCTTTGCGTCCGGGAGGTTGGCGAGCTCGCCCCACAGCCCGATCTTCTTCGCCAGCGCCTCGGCGAGCCGGCCCGGAAGCAATTCGCCGAGCAAGGTGTGGAAATGCGTCTTCGGCCGCGCCCGCTTCGCCACAAGCGTCCAGTCAACCATCATGTCAGGCAGGAAGTCGATCCCGATCTCCTCGCCATGCCGCCAGTAGGAGGAGATTTGCAGGATGGCCGGGCCGGAGAGGCCACGATGGGTGAAGAGCGCAGCCTCGCGGAAGCTGGCCTTGCCCGCCCGGGCGACCACCTCGGCGGAAACGCCCGAGAGCTCGCGGAACAGCACGTCCTCGCCGCCGAGGGTGAGGGGAACGAGCGCGGGGCCCGGCTCGACCACCTTCAGGCCGAATTTGCGGGCGAGGTCATAGGCGAAACCCGTCGCCCCCATTTTCGGGATGGAGGGGCCGCCGGTGGCGATGACGAGAGCGGGGGCCGTGGCGGTCTCGTCGCCATAGCACACGGTAAAGATCCCGTCGGCGTGACTGACGTCGGTGATCGCCTTGCCGAGCGAGATCCGGACCGCGCCCTTCGCGCATTCCTCCATCAGCATATGGACGATCTGCCGCGCCGAGCCGTCGCAGAAGAGCTGGCCCAGGGTCTTTTCGTGCCAGGCGATGCGGTGGCGGTCGACCAGGGCGATGAAATCCTCCGGCCGGTAGCGGCCCAGCGCCGACTTGGCGAAATGCGGATTGGCGGAGAGGAAGCGCTCCGGCACCGCGCCGAGGTTGGTGAAGTTGCAGCGCCCGCCGCCGGAAATCAGGATCTTCCTGCCCGCCTGCCCGGCATGGTCGATCAGCAGCACCCGCCGCCCGCGCTGTCCCGCGACGCCCGCGCACATCAGCCCCGCCCCGCCGGCGCCGAGGACGATCGCGTCGAAGGGGGCGGTGCTTGGCATGGGCGGGCCATGGCATCGCTTCGTGGACTTGCCAATTGCCCCGCCCCGGCTTCGATCGAACATTGTTGGATACATGCAGGATTTGCCGTGTCAGGCTCGACCGACTCGCGGTTCCGGCCGCGGGCGGCTCTTTCCGACCGTCGGCTGCTCACACCCATCAGGCCATGGCCACAGGCTGTTGGATTATCGTGTCATCTTTGTCAGGTTCCGCTTAGCCTTCGACGTCTCCATGGCCACTGCGAACATTCGGACCTTTCGGCCGCCGGACCCAATTCCGAACCCGCGCATTGGCCTGACCTTTGCCTGACTTTTCCATGTCCGATCGCGACACGCGCGAGGGGAAAGGGGAGTCCCCGGATCCGCGCCGCAAGCTGTTGACACCGCGGGACTCAAATCCTACATGGCCTCCATCCCGATCACCGGTATCCGGCGGCGCATCCGTGCGCGCGTCGGCTGTGCCTGTTTTCGGGGACCACGAAGCGCTGAGATAGGTCGTTTGCCATAACGGCCTGTGGAGCAGGAGAAAAATGTATGGCACGTATTGCTGGCGTCAATATTCCAACGAACAAGAGGGTGGAAATCGCCCTTACCTATATCCACGGCATCGGCCGCACCAAGGCCAGGGAAATCACCGCCAAGCTCGGCATCCCGAGCGAGCGGCGCGTGCAGGACCTGACCGACCAGGAGGTGCTCCACCTGCGCGAGGCGATCGACGCCGACCATATGGTGGAAGGCGACCTGCGCCGCGAGACCGCGATGAACATCAAGCGGCTCATGGACCTGGCCTGCTATCGCGGCCTCAGGCACCGCAAGGGCCTCCCCGTCCGCGGCCAGCGCACGCACACCAATGCGCGCACCCGCAAGGGCAAGGCCAAGCCGATCGCCGGGAAGAAGAAGTAGGCGCGAGGGCGCAGGCTTCTCCGCCGGACGGTCCAGGACCAGCCCGGCGTCACACAGGATACAGGGTCAGGAATTAGAACATGGCACGCGAACCCCAGCGCCTCAGGCGGCGCGAGCGCAAGAACATCACCGCGGGCGTCGCCCACGTGAATGCGAGCTTCAACAACACGATGATCACGATCACCGACGCGCAGGGCAATGCGATCGCCTGGTCGTCGGCCGGCATGATGGGCTTCAAGGGCAGCCGCAAGAGCACGCCCTACGCCGCCCAGGTCGCCGCCGAGGATGCGGGCAAGAAAGCCGCCGAGCATGGCGTCCGCACGCTCGAGGTCGAGGTCAAGGGCCCCGGCTCGGGCCGCGAGAGCGCGCTCCGGGCGCTGCAGGCGGTCGGCTTCCAGATCACCTCGATCCGCGACGTCACGCCGATCCCGCACAACGGCGTCCGCCCGTCCAAGCGTCGCCGCGTCTGACCGCCGGGGCCCGTCGCCGCGGGTCCGGACGGTTCGAAGTACGAGTTAGAACATCGGGAAGCACCACCTCGTCACCGCTTCCCCAACCCCAAAGGGAACATCATTCATGGCCGTCAACGCAAAGAACTGGCAGGAAATGAAGAAGCCCAACGCGCTCGAGAAGAAGGCCACCGGCGACAGCCGCCGCAAGGCCACGTTCGTCGCCGAGCCGCTGGAGCGCGGCTTCGGCCTCACGCTCGGCAACTCGCTGCGCCGCGTGCTCCTGTCGTCGCTGCAGGGTGCCGCCGTCACCTCGATCAAGATCGAGGGCGTGCTGCACGAATTCTCCTCGCTCGCCGGCGTGCGCGAGGACGTCACCGACATCGTGCTCAACGTGAAGCAGGTCGCGCTGAAGATGGAGGGCGAGGGCCCGAAGCGGCTGCAGCTCTCGGCGACCGGCCCGGGCGAGGTCACCGCCGGCCAGATCGCCACCACCGGCGACATCGAGGTGATGAACCCCGACCTGGTGATCTGCCACCTCGACGAGGGCGCGACGCTGAACATGGAGCTCGTCGCCGAGACCGGCAAGGGCTATGTCCCGGCCGCCGCCAACCGCCCGGCCGACGCGCCGATCGGCCTGATCCCGGTCGACGCGCTCTACAGCCCGGTGCGGCAGGTCAGCTACAAGGTCGAGAATACCCGCGTCGGGCAGGAGCTCGATTATGACAAGCTGACCCTGACGGTCGACACGGACGGGACGATCAGCCCGGACGACGCGATCGCCTATGCGGCGCGGATCCTGCAGGACCAGCTGCAGCTCTTCGTCCATTTCGACGAGGGTATGGTGAGCGTGCCCACGATGGCCGGCATCGCCGCGCCGAGCGCCGCGGAGAGCGAGGCGGACGCCAACCAGCTGAACCGCTATTTGCTGAAGAAGGTGGACGAGCTGGAGCTGTCGGTGCGCAGCGCCAACTGCCTGAAGAACGACAACATCATCTATATCGGCGACCTCGTGCAGAAGACCGAGGCCGAGATGCTCAGGACGCCGAATTTCGGGCGGAAGAGCCTCAACGAGATCAAGGAGGTGCTTGCCTCCATGGGGCTCCGGCTCGGGATGGATATCCCGGGCTGGCCTCCCGAAAACATTGAAGAGATGGCCAAGAAGCTCGAACAAGAGCTTCTCGGTTGATCCGACGAAAGGCCGCCGAAAGGCGGCCTTTCTTTTTGGCCATCTCGTTTTCGGGAGGTGGCCATTCGGCCACCGCCGGAGAGTGAGCGGGTCAGCCGGCAGCGCGGGGCGCTGACGGCCCGCGCACCGAGGATGAAACAGTGCCCCGCACTGTTTCATGGCCAGGAAGCTGGAGCAGGAGCTTCTGGGCTGATTTCCCGGGTAAGCGTCAAAACAGGAAGGCCGCCGCGAGGCGACCTTTTTGTTGTCCGGGAAGCCCTTGCTGCCAGGAATGTCCGCATTGGGGCATCTGCGGCGAGGACTTCTACGTCCGCTATGGGTGGAAAGTGGACGTTCCCATCACCCAAATCTCTGGTGATTTCGCAGCTTACAAACCCGAAGGCCGGTCGGAGGTTAGTGAGCCGCAGCTTCGGCCCGAACGCGGGAATACATTCGGTCATTCCATTGCCGGGCGCGGCCCACGATCCCGCTAACTTCAACCGGGCATCTCATTTCAGGCAAGCCGCTTATCGGGAGCATGTGCATCCCGTCGCGCCAAACGCGGGTCGTGAATTGCTCGTGCGAAACACCTGTAAGCGGCACGTGGTCCACAGCAGTCACAAAGACGATGAAGGTCGGCCCAGCGTCTCGGTAAACCTCGTCCACCTTGGCCTGCGAGTTCCATTGGCTATACGGTATAGGCAGATCGCGCTGCATCAAGTCGGAGCATTGCTGTTGGGTGCCGCTTCCGGAGGCCGCGCAGGCTGACAATAGCAGAGCAGCCCCCAGTGCTCTCACGTCGGCCTCTCCACCGACATGTGCTTCACGATCTTGCACATGGCTCCCTGATACCCCCGCAGGTCGAACGCCCGCAATGGGTCGCGTTTGGCCGGACCGATATAGCCGGTTGAGGGTGGAAAGCGGAAATTGGAGGTCGCAGAAACTGTGATTAGGTATAGTCAATGAAGCGTGTCAGAGGACTGAGGATCGCAATCGCTCTCTTGGGCGGCATGATTGCAGCGGCCACTCCCGCGCTCGCGGCTCTGGCTCAGGAGAATCGGCAGGTGAACCCATACGAACAGCTTGGAGCACTGGTATCGGATCACTGCCCCGCTGGCTTCAGTGCTGCTCGACTGGAGGGCGAACTTGATGCAGACTGGGCCCAGCTGAAGCTCACTTGCGTCAACCAGGCCGGGGAACGCCTCGAGGAGGCTCCGACAGCGTTCGCCATCGCCGAAATGCACGACGCGCTAGGCAGGATTCGGGAGGACATGGCCAGGCATCGGGGACGCGCTGGAAGACTTTCGTCTTCAGCCTGAGCCCAGACGGCCGCTTCAGCTTCGACGTCCAATATTGAGAGCTTACAAACGTCCGCAATGGGTCGATAGCTGCCCGGCTCCTTCGGGTGTAAAGCAGACAATCTCTCTTGCCGGTGGCGTAAGCATCGCGGGCTGCTAAACTCTCCACATGCCCCGCTATTTTCCTTTGGAGACGCCACTGGCCTTCGATTGCGTGCGAAGCGACCTACTGCGCTTCGATTGGCAACAGAGGTCGGCTGACTTTTCGATGCCGAACGATGAGGAGCATATCCTGCGGGTCACGTTCAACGCGGACGTGATTGCGCGGTTGTTGGATGAAATGCCCCTGAGCATCGAGATCGATCCTTCCACAAATGAGGGGCTTGTCCCGCATCATTTTGCGTATCGCGTGGAGGGCGCACCGTTCAGCGAAAACCAGCCAGAGGATTGGCGGGTAGTGCTTGGGTCGTTGAAGCACTTCCGTTTCGTGACAGGCCGGGGATGCTTAGACGTGCTTACCAAAGGTGAGCCTGAGTTCGCCGTCGTGGCGGAGCGAGGCTGAACGTCTGCAATGGGTCGGATACGGCCGGGCAGCTACGGGTCGAAAGCGGCCGGACTGCTTAGGGTGACAAACGGGCGCCAGAGGTGCTTACTGGTGGGATGGTCCGTTTGAACGATCCGTACCTGCTTCTGGCTGTCGACTTGATCAACTTGGCTGACCCAGACGAGGCCGGCACCGGCATGCGCATTGCGGATGACCTGATGAAAGCGGGTTTCTTCGCGGATGATAGCGCGCTGCCGATTTGCCTTCAGAGATTGAACGGTCTCTTGGCCGATCCTTCCGTTTGTTCGGCAGAGCTGAAAGGGCTTCTGAACCGCGCCTCGAACAAAACATGGAGCATTCAATACGACCTTGGGCCGCGACAATTTCTGGAGGCGCTAAAAACCGCCTTGGAGGCATATATTCGGCGCCATCCACCCGGCAGCCGCGCAAATTGACAAGACCGGATTGCGGGAACGTCCGCTTTGGGTCGATAACAGCCCGGCCGCTATGGGTGGAAAGCGGACCTTAGACTTTGATGGGCTTCGCTGTGGCTGGGACGGATCCGTCCAGCCAGTCGTGGGCGGTTAGCGCGGCCCGGTCGCCCCAGAACAACTGGTCGTCATCAACCCAGAAACAGAAGGCTCGGCCATCCCTTTGAAGGAGCTGGACACCCACTTGACGGGCGTCCAATTCAAGAGCGCGAACCTCCGCCACCTCCGTGGCCCGAAGGCTCGGGAAAAGTGATCCCGTCACGTCCTCAATGACGATGCTTCCGCATTCGCCCATATCGAACGGTTCATCGAGCGGCAGCTCGTCCGCGCGCATCCCGGAGCCGTCGCCGGTCACGGCTAACCGCAGGCTTCGCCCATTGTCGAATGCCAAGAGAAGGCGGAACGGCTCTCCATTCACTTGACCGTCAAAGACGTGCCGGTTGGCGGTTACGGAGGCGAGCCTCATGCGAGGCATTTTTGAAGCGTGTCGCGAATGTCCGCAATGGGTCGATAGCTGCCCGGCGGCTATGGGTGGAAAGCGGCCCGGCAGCTACGGGTGAAGCGGACATCCCCGCGCCGGGGTTGAAGGTCTCTCAGGCGTCCAAGAGCACTTTCTCCAACGCGACCCGATTCTGGCTTTCCGCGACAGAATGAGCGGGCGAGATCCCGGCGGTTACGACAAGTGCCTTCCAGAGAGCCCAGCCGCGTGCCCGGGCCCAATCGCTGTCGGGCAGGTTGACGGCAGTGCGGAAGGCCTGTCGCGTCTGCCGCTCCATGGACGACCAAGCAACCGCGAGATCGCAGGCAGGATCGCCGACCGCCGAACAGCCGAAATCAATCACTCCGGCCAATGCGCCGCCTTCGACGAGCAGGTTTCCGGCGCTGACGTCACCGTGCAACCACACGGGGTGTCCATCGTGCGGCGCCGCCAGCGCCTCGTCCCAAATTCGCAATGCCACTCTCGCATCGATCTTCGCCCCGAGAAGCGCAACCGCCCGTCGCGTTTCGGCATCGTAAACCTGGAGAGATCCGCCTCGGTGGAAATTGTCCGGCCCCGGTGATGGGCCTCCGCTTGCGTCAATGTTCTGTAACGCGGCGAGGAATGATCCTAGTGAACGCGCCAGCCGGTGTGATAGGGAAACCTGTCTCGTGCTGGCCGCCTTGCCAGGCAGCCACTTATAAATCGACCAAGACCAGGGATAACCGTGACACGGCTGTCCCAATCCGATCGGAGCGGGGATCGGTAGGGGCAGTAGAGGACGCAATATCGGCAACCACCGATGCTCCTTTTCGACCTGCGGCGAATAGACCGCGGCGCTGGGCAATCGCACGACCATGTCGTCGCCCAGACGGAAAGTCCTGTTGTCCCAGCCTCCAGGCAGAATCGGGCGGATCGGAAGGCTGGACCATTGAGGAAATTGCGACCCGAGCAGGCGCCGGACCAAGTCCACATCCAACTTCAGTGCGGCACGCGCCGGTTCCATCCCAGCCATAAAACACATCCGGGTCGCGCACGGTCAAGCGCATCCCGCAGATGGCCGCAATGGGTCGTGAACTGCCCGGCCGGTCAGGGTGGACGGCGGACACTGGCCGAGGGTCGTTTGTCCGGATCGATGTCGCGCGCGGGAGCGAGCGGGCATCACTCCCCGACAAGAGTGCAAATACTGCAGGAAATTCCCGGTCAGCAGCGCGCGGGCCGGCAGCCGCGCTAGCGCGACCGGCGCCACCGGGTCTGGCCGATGCGGCGGAGCCGGTTGTCCGGCGTGACTTCGTACCAGCGGATGGTGCTGAGGCCGGCGATGGTCGGCACCGCGATCTCGGCGAAGACCGGCTGCCGTTCGTCCCGCGCCGTCAGGTGCGGTTCGCCATTCGGCCCCATCACGCTGCGCACAAGGCGGGGGTCGTCGGCCGCGGCCACCCAGAGCCTCGCGCCGCGCGCGTTCAGGCCTTCGACGACCAGTTGCGTCGCCACCTGCGAGCGCGGGCAGGGTTCGGCTCCTCCGACCTCGCTGCGCTCACCCTGCAGGTCGATGACGATGCCGACACACCGGGGCAGGCGCGTCGGCGCCCGCGGCGTGATCGAGGTTGCCGCGAGATGCTGCCAGCTGTCGGGGCTGGCGAGCATGGCGGCGCCGGTCGGGGTGAGGCGGACCGTTGCCGTGGCGGCGTTCGTGTCTTCTGCCAGTATCTCGAACGGCTCCAGGTCGAGCAGCCTGCCCAGGCGCTCGGCCGCCGCAAGGCGGGTGCCCGGATCGAACCGGAGGCGATAGGTGGCGCGCCGGCGATCCGGCGCGTCGACGATAAGCTGGCCTTCCCCGGTCCTCCGCAAATCGGGCGCGCCGTCGCCGGGCGCCGCCGCGAGGACCGCCTGAGCCAGGATTGCAAGAAGTCCCATTCGCACTCCCCCTCGTACACAAGCCACGCAAATCAGGCTCTTGCGCCCGGACAGAGGCATGCGAGCCCGCACCCGCAGCCTGGAACAAGGGCCGGCGCATTGCAATCCAGGCAGGCGTCGCCCGGCCGGGGCCAGTGCCTGGTGTCGCGTTGCTGGCAATTCCGCCCCGCGCCCCCTATATACGTCTCTACCGCTCCCCACTGCCCCAGGCGCAGGCGCGGCTGAGAGACCGCTTGCGCTCCCGTCTGACGATGGAGCGCGCCGCATGAATCCTCACACCGAAGACGAATCTGCCGACGCCCGCGCGGCGGACACGGCGCGATTGGCCGGTCGCCCTCCCGCGCGCCCGTTCGACGAAGCCGCCGATGCCGAAGAGCAGCTGCTCCGGCTCGGCGTCGTCAGGGTAAAGGACGAGCATTTCCGGGTCGGCCCCTATCGCTACACGAGGCTCGCCGACGCCCGGGCCGAGGCCGAACGCATGCGCGCAAGGGAGCGCAGGCCGTGAGGCTCCACGACTGGCTGGCCCTGCACAGCCCCGACCTGGCGGACAGCCACTGGGAGTGCGGCCAGTTCGTTACCCGCTGCCTGGTCTGCAGCAAGCGGATGGTGAAGCTGCC
The DNA here is from genome assembly GCF_035626655.1 of Allosphingosinicella sp. Taxonomy (GTDB): domain Bacteria; phylum Pseudomonadota; class Alphaproteobacteria; order Sphingomonadales; family Sphingomonadaceae; genus Allosphingosinicella. The sequence goes on along the minus strand of NZ_DASPNF010000013.1, from coordinate 193,740 downwards.
GGGCCAGCCCTGGCGCGTCCCGGCGCGATCAACCTGATTGGGATGACCGTGCACTCAATCCGGCACCCCAGGCGGGTGGATTCCCGGATCAACGTCCCGCGCACGCCCGGAGCGCCCGTGATCGCGGTGAACAGGAGGAAGCGGCGCGCCCGCAGATAGCCCTTTCGAAGGCTTCGACCCGGAGCCTGCGCAGGAACGCCATGGCCTCTCCGGCACGCTCAGCCCTCTCCTCCGTCCCGGCCACCCGCCCCGTCCCGCGGCGCCCGCCACATCGCATAAGGCACGATCAGGGCCGCGATCGTGAAGAAGCCGCCGACGATCAAAGCGGGCCAGCGGAGCCACGGCCAGGGGATGAACCATGCCGCGACGGTCAGTCCGGCGATGACCGCGACCATGAGGAGGACCTTCAGCCACTGGCCTGCGGTCGGCGGGCCGGCGTCGAGGCTGTCGGGCAGGGTATATTGCAGGAATTCCGACATGAGGTCGTCCGCGACCTCGAGCAAAGGGGAGAGCGGGCTGCCGCCGCTTCGCAGGTTGTCGAGCGGGGCCTCGCCGGTGAAGGTGCCCCGGGGGGTCAGGACGTGGAAGCGCAGCGATCCCGGCGGGGGGAAGGGGGGCGGCGCCGGGTCGGCCGTGGCTGGCGCCAGGTGCGCGAGAAGGCCGGCGGCCTCCTTCACCAGCCGTTTCGCCTGGACGACGACATGGGCGTGGTTGGGCCGGCCGATGACGCCGTCGCCGGTGCTGACCAGCAGGCTGGCCTCGCCGGTGGCGAAGGCGACGAGACTGGTGGTGCCGCGGGACGAGGCCATGTCGATGATCACGCCAAAAGGCCTCTCGCCCCGGTCATCGGGAAGGGCGAGGTCTCCGGCGCCGGTCCGGAAGGCGGCGGCGCGGCGGGCGGCGCTGTCCCCGGGGCCGGCCGGCCGGTCATAGCTGCCGTCATCCTCGACGCCGGCCGCGGCCGCCCTCACCGCATCCCACATGCGCATCTCTCTTCTCCCCGCTTGCCAGAGAAAGGGCATGGTAGCCGGATCCTGGTTTCCAAGAGGTCAATGGGGCGGCGACATGGCCAATGAACCAAATGGGTTCGCCTATTCCATTGTAGGAAATCATCCGGTACAATGACTCCCCTTGATGAAGGAAAGGGGATTCCCGCGTTCGCTGGAATGTCCTTCGACAGGCTCAGGATGAGCGGAAGGGAAGAGGATGGCTGGAAAACGAAGGGCGCCGCTCTGGCGGCAGGCGTTTTTGCGGGCGTTGAAGCGGACGGGGAACGTCCGGACCTCGGCGTTCGAGGCGGGGGTGGATCCGGGGACGGCCTATGATCACCGGGCGAAGGATGCGGGGTTTCGGGCGGGCTGGGCCGGGGCGTTGAAGGGGTTCGCGGCGATGGAGGCGAAGAAGCGCGCTCGGGGCCCCCTCCACCATGGTTCGCATGGTCCCCCTCCCCGTGCCGGGGAGGAACTCATTCTCCGGCGCACGAAGCATGGCGACAAGCTCGTCCGCGCGGTGGCGGGGCGGTGGTCGCGGCGGGTGGAGGAGAGCTTTCTCGACGGGCTCGAGGCGACGGGCTGCGTCCGGTCGGCGGCGGCCGCGGCGGGGCTGTCGACCAATGCCTTCTACAACAGGCGGGAGAAATATCCGGAGTTCGCGGCGCGCTGGGACGAAAGGGTCGGGCGGTTCAGGGAGCAGCTGCCGGGGCTGATCAACGCGGCGGCGGTGGAGAGCATGAGTCCCGGGGTGCCCGGGGCGAAACGGCGCGGGCGGGCGCGGCTGCCGAAGCTCAGCGGCGGCGAGGCGGTCCGGGTCTATGCGATCAACGAGAATGCGAAGGCGAAGGCGCGGGGGCCGGCACGGCGTGGCGGCATTTCGGCGCGGGAGCTGCAACCGGAGCGCAGCGAGGAGGAAGAGAAAGAGGAGGTCGTGCAGAAGCTGGCGACGCTGCTGGGCATGCTGAAGCGGCGGCGGGCGCAGGCGCGGCTGGCGGCGGGCTGGACCCAGGTGAACGGGATCTGGCTGCCGCCGGGCTGGACGGCCACGGGGCCCGACGAAGGGAGCGGGGGCGGAACGGCGGGACCCGGGCACGGGGCGGGGCGTTGATCTCCGCAAAGGAGACATTGCCATGGCCACGCATCCCGACAAGGAATGGAACCAGCCGCTGCAGCCCGGCCGCACCCAGCCGGAGCCGACGCCCTTCCCGGACCCGATGAAGGACGGCGAGCCGCGCATCCCCGATCCCAATCCGGTCGCGCCGCCGCCCGATTAATGAATTCGTCCCGAAGTGCTGCTTTGGGCCGGTCGAGAAGAAGGAAGGACGTGCGATGGCGGGCGGCTGGGCGCGGGACGGCGCGGTGGAGCAGCAGATCGAGGACAGCCTGAAGGACGCGGTCGCGGCGGCGCGGGCGCGAATGCCGGCGGGGGAAGGCGAGACGCATTGCGTCGAGTGCGGGGAGGAGATTCCCCAACGGCGGCGCGAGGCGCTGCCGGGGGTGCGGACCTGCGTGACCTGCCAGGCGGCGCTGGACCGGACAGTGGTCCACAGCGCGATCAACCGGCGCGGGAGCAAGGACAGCCAGCTGCGCTAGACCCCGGCTGCGCGGGACCGTTGCGGCGGCGCGTCGCGTAACGTCCCGCCGGAGGGGCGGTTCGTCCCGGCCGGAGGGACATGACCGGCGTCAGTGCCGTTGCCTGCGCGAGCCCGCGCCCGTCCCCCGGGATGCGGGCGTTCGTACAGGAGAAATTGCGATGAACACCAGGCTTCTGCTGGCCGCGCTTGCGGGCGCGACCCTCATCGCCGCGCCGGCCATGGCGCAGCGCGGCGGCGGTCATGGTCAGGGCCATGGCCAGGGCATGGGCGGCGGGCTCGGCCAGGGCCGCGGCGGCGGCGTCGGGCTCGGCGGCGGGCTCGGCGTCGGCAATGTCGGCGGCCCGGGCCATGGCATCGACGTCCGCACCGAGGCGCGGGTGAACAGCCGCGGGCCGGACCATGCCTCCGACCGGGCGCGGGAGCGCGCCAATGAGAATAGCGTGCTGAGCGGCGAGGCCGAGGGCGACGTGGTCGTCGAGGAACGGCGCAGCGGCACCTTCCGCCGGCGCGTGAACAGCCAGGGCGCGGCCCATGCCAATGCCCGGGCGCTGGAACGGGCCAATGCGCGCAGCGCGCTGCGCACGACCACGACCCCGACGCGGGCCGACAATCGCGGCATGACCCGGCGCACCGAGGCGCGGGCGAACAGCCGCGCCCGGCTCAACGCCTCCGAACGGGCGCGGACCCGGGCGAACGACAATAGTGTGCTGAAGGACGACGACTAGGCGAAGCGGCCGGCGTCAGGACAGCCGGCGCCGGCCGTAACGCCGCTCATGCTCAAGCCGCCGCCGCCGCCGCCAGACCAGCAGGACGGTCAGCAAGAAGGTGACCGTCAGGGCGAGCAGGGTATAGCCGATGAGCAGGCGGGTGGGCATGAGGCAACTTTCGGGCACGCAGGGACGGATCATTCCGGACCGCAGGGAGAACCGCTGCCGGCGGCGCAAGTTCCGGGGCATAAGGAAACGCCCGGCCGGCCGGGCCGGGGGCGGCGCGTAGGGCGGGTGCCGCCGCGGCGGACCCGCCCCGACGGGCGGCCGTCGTCCGGAACCGGGTCGTCCGTCATTTTCCTAACGCATGTGAATCGAAAAAGGTTGCAGCGGGTGCGCGCGAGTCCCGCCTTCGCCCGGCTTCGGCGGTGAATCTTGACTTTCCGCCGCCGATCCGCTCTAGGCGCCAGCGAAGCGGGCCTCGGCCCGTCTTTTTATTTGGGGTTTGGGCTGTCCCCCGTTCGACAGCCTGGCCGGATGTACCTGAAACGGCATCCGGACGAACGAAGGAAGAAGACATGCGCCATCGCGTCGGCGGCCGCAAGCTCGGCCGCACCTCCAGCCACCGTACCGCCATGTTCCGCAACATGGCCGCCGCTTTGATCAAGCACGAGCAGATCACGACCACGCTTCCCAAGGCGAAGGAGCTCAGGCCCTATGTCGAGAAGCTGATCACGCTCGCCAAGAAGGGCGGCCTCTCCAACCGCCGGCTCGCCCATGCCCGCCTGCTCGACGATGCGCAGCTCACCAAGCTCTTCGACGTGCTCGCCAAGCGCTATGTCGAGCGCGACGGCGGCTATACCCGGGTGATCAAGGCCGGCATCCGCGCCTCGGACGCGGCCCCGATGGCGATCATCGAGCTGGTCGATCGCGACCCCGCCGCCAAGGGCCAGGATTCGGGCCCGGTGATGGTCGACGAGGACGACGAGCAGGTCTGAACGTCTCCCAGACGTTCAGAGCCGCGCCCGGGGGGCGCGGCGACCTGATCGTGGAAGCCGCTTAAGCCGCGGCGCCAGACAGGCTAGGGATGGGGCCGTCCTTCGGGGCGGCCCTTTTTCTTTGGGGAGCGCGCGATGCTGAAGCTCTTGCTCGCCCTGCTGCTCGCGCTGCCGGCGCAGGCGCCGGAGACGTTCGAGCATGCCCGCTACCAGGAAGGCCAGGTCTGGGAATATCGCACGCGGCCCGGCGACGAGGGCTCGCTGCTGAAGATCCAGCGGATCGAGGGCTGGCCGCAGGGGCATGGCTCGGTCTATCACATCTCGGTGATCGGCGTCCGGCTCGGCGGGCAGACCGGCACCATCCAGCACCTGCCGGTGTCCGAGCTGACCCTCAACGCCAGCGTGACGCGCCTCTCGCCGAGCACTGCCATATTCCCGTCGCCGGACGAGGGGATTTCTCTGTGGCGCGAGGCGCAGGGCGGCGTCTTCGACCTCCCGCTGGCGGAGATCATCGCCATCGCCGCGCAGCAGATCGGCGGCCCGCCCGAGCCGGCGCCGGGGACCTAGAAGAGCGCGAGCGCCACGCGCAGCCCGGGCCGGAGCGCCGCGCTCAAAGCCTGCCCGCGAAGAACAGGAAAGCCATGAAGGCGGCGAAAATGATTCCAATCGCCGCGGAAGCGGCGCGGCCCCTCGGCTGGAACATGGGGCTCTCTCGAAACTGGTCGAAGGGTGGCTTTCGGGGCCGACGGGCGGAGAAATAGCCGCCCAAACCTGCAGCCGCGACCAGGACCAGGCCAAGGGCGATCTGCGAACCGGTCATGCGGCGGCCGTACCGGACCCCACGGGAGCGTCGCGCTCGTGGACGAGGATATCCCCCGGCTGGCAGTCGAGATAGGTGCAGATGGCGTCGAGCGTCTCGAAGCGGATGCCCTTCACGCGGCCCGACTTGAGCAGCGACAGGTTGGTCTCGGTGATGCCGACATGCCGGGCCAGGTCCTTGGAGCGGGCCTTGCGCAGCGCCAGCATGACGTCGAGGCGGACGACGATGGCCATCGCTTCCTCCCTCAGACGATCTGGCTGTGCTCGTCGGCGAGGCGGCGGGCCTCGTCGAGCAGGCGCGCAACGAAGAAGAGCAGGCCGGTCAGCAGCAGCATCAGGGCCTGGTTGCCGCTGAGCGACAGGACGAGGCGCGGCGCGCCGCTCGCCAGCTGCAGCAGCGGGTGGCCGACCACGCCGAACAGGACGGTGAGGAACAGCCAAAGGGCGAAGCCGCGCAGCGGCCGGGCGGGGAAGGCTTCGCCGGCCTCGACGGCGCGCAGCAGGGCGATCGCGCGGAACAGGGCCAAGCCGACGAGCAGGCCGAAGACCAGCAGGGAGACCGCGCCCGGCAGCGGGGCGAGGCCGCCCGTCTCGATCGTCATCGCCGGGAAGCTGGCAGCATTGCCGTTCAGCGTCACCCAGGCGGCGAACAGGATCAGCAGCTCGACCAAGGCGGTGGCGAAGGTGGCGACGAGGCGGAGGCGGCGCGCGGCGCGACGCAGTTTCGGCGGCGTTTCAGTCATCGGTTGACAGCCATTTCTTATCGTATTACATAAATAAATTATCAGACAGCATAGTCCCGAATCATCGCTCGGGCAAGCGAAAAGGAATGTTGCGAGATGCGGATCCGCTCGACCCTCGCCGCCCGGTCGGCCCTTGCCGCGGCCCTGGCCTGGACGCCGGTGCCCGGCATCTTGGCCATGTTCGGGCTTTCATGGCTGACGCCATTGCCCGCCGAGGCGCAGCCGACGGCGCAGGCGGCGCCCGCCCCGGCGCGGCCGGCCGATCCGCTGGACGCCTTGTTCGAGGCCGCCGGCCGGGGCGAGACGGCGGGGCTGGAGCGCGCGCTCGCCGACCCGGCGACCGGCCGCGACCGGCGCGCCCTGCTGCGCGCCGCGCTTGCCGCAAGTCGGCTCGACCCGGCGGCGGCGCGGGAGCCGGCGCTGCGCCGGCTGGCAGCGGGACGCGACCCTGCGCTTCGCCGCGCGGCGCTCCGGATAATGACGAGCAGCGCCTTCGCCACTGGTGACTATGCCGAGGCCGCGCGCGCCGGCCGGCTGCTCGCCGAGGCGCTGAGCGCGGCCGGCGACGCGCACGGGGCGGAAGCCACGGCCCGGACCTGGCGGCTCGCCGCCCTGCTCGCGCCGCACGGCCGGTCCCGCGTCGCCGGCCCGGTCCGCCCCGGCAGCATCGTCGCGCGGCGCGACCGGGTCGGGCTCACGCGGGTCACGTTCAGCGTGAACGGGCAGCCGCAAGTGGCGGTGTTCGATACCGGCGCGGCGCTCTCCGTCCTCTCCGCCTCGACCGCCGCGCGGCTGGGCGTCAGGATCGAGGAAGGCGCGACCGCGATCGGCAACGGCGTGCAGGGCAATGTCCAGACGCGGATCGGCGTGGCGCCGCGGGTCGAGATCGCCGGCAATGTGCTCACCAACGTCGCCTTCCTGATCCTCGACGATGCCAGCCTGAATTTCCCGCAGGTGCCGGGCGGCTACGATATTCCCGCGATCATCGGCATGCCGGAGATGCGCGCGCTCGGCCGGATCAGGATGGAGCAGGCGGGGCGGTTCACGGTGCTGCCGCCGGCCGCGCCCGGGGAAGGCGAGGAGGGTGCGGCCAATCTCCATGCCGCGGGCAACCAGCTCTTCGCGGACGTAAGCATCGGCGGGCGGACCGTGCCGCTGCTGCTCGACACCGGCGCGGACCGCACCAGCCTCACCGCGCTCTATGCGGAGAGCGAGCCCGCGCGGATCGCCGCGCTCCGCACCGGCCAGGCCAATGCTGCGAGCGCGGGCGGCACGCGCGTGCAGCGCTTCGCGATCTGGCCGGACGCGCCCGTAGCCCTGGACGGCCGCAGCCTGACGCTGCCGCAGCTCAATATCGAGCTGCCCGGGAGCGGGCCGGAGCCGGACGACAACGGCACTTTGGGCTCCGACGTGCTGCGGCGCTTCGAGAGCTATACGCTGGACTTCAGGGCGATGCGGCTGAGGTTGGGGGCGCCGGTGGAGGCGGGCAGCGGGCAGTAGCGGGGAGTCCGCTTTCGACCCAAAGGAGACATTAGAACTTTCTGGTGCCCGGCTCAGCGACCAGCTGATGTTCGTCCTGCCAGACAATGTCCCCGGGGTCTCTGGTCGTGAGGACTTCCACGTGGACGCCGCACTCCTCCAACGCCAGTTTAAGCTGATGCATCTGCTTGATGTGTTCGGTCGCTACAGGCTTGAACCATGACAGCCCTGGCTGGCCCCGTCCTTTCCAACCCCCTTGTGAAAAATGGTGCGGAACCGCCAGATTGTCTTTGAACCAGCCATAAATCTGACCGATCTGTCGCAACGCCCACGCTGGCGCGAAATCGCACCGCCTCGCTTCGTCCAGCGCCTGGAAAAGGCCAAGGCGATGCCTTTGGCTCTCGACCAGGCGAAAACAGACGAACCTGACATAAACGCGGTCGGGCTTATTCATGGGCCTGATCTAACGGCCTGGCGCGACGGTTGCGAGCCGTGTCCCCTTTCCCCCTCAGCGGACGGGCGGCAATCGATCCGTTGCGGTCATTCGCGCTATAGTTGTATCAAGGTGCCATGTGCAGGATCGTGAAGCGACAGCCGTTGGAGAAGCCGGAGTGAGGCTCGCCACAGCGGCGAAGTGGGCGGCGCCCATCTGGATCGTGGCTATAATCGTGTTCGGCTTGTTGGCGCTCACCGATCCCGCAAGCAACATCGACTCCATCTGGCAGTTCTCGCTTCGCGCCATCCTCGCCTACCCGATTTGCGTATTGTTCACTTGGGCAATCGGCGAGCGGCTCGCCCGCCTGCGACGCGACATCCCCGCGTTCAGACGGGGGCGTGACGAATGAGAAGCCGCCTCATCGCCATCGACATTATCGGCACAGCGTTCGCGCTGCTTGCCTACATCGCCATCAGCAACGGACTGTTCATGGGCGATCCGCCTCCTTCGGATTTGTAAACTACGCATACGTCAAGGAATTTGGGGTAGCTGGGACGTCCGCTTTCCACCCATAGCTGCCAGGCTGCGCCCGACCCATTGCGGTCATCCGTCCCAGCCAGATCAGGTGATGCCGGATCAAGGCCGGCATGACGGAAGTGGGACGACGATCCGCCCGGTCGTCGCCCTGGACTCGATCCGCCTGCATTGACAATGGCCTGGCGCGCGCATTTGATACGGCATCCAGCTACGGAAAAGGGGTCTCACGTGGCGAAGACAACCAGCACGATCATCCGGTTTTCGGCGGCACTGCTTGCGTCAGCCGCGCTTGCGGCCTGCGGGGGAAGTGGGGGCGGAGGCGACGGCAAGAGCGGGAACGCCGCCGCCGCGAACGCCGGCACTGCGAGCGCGGAGGCCGACACGGCCGCCACAAGCCGTTTGTTCCCGGACAATTTCAAGGGCGTCTGCTCGGGCGCGTCGGTCTCGGCCGCGACCGCCTATGACCCGCAGGCCACGGCCCACAAGGCGCTCTATTTCGCGACCTACCGGGACGACCTGATGGACCAGTCGAGCTCGCTGCCGCGCGACTGGACCGTCCTGTTCTCCGCCGAGAGCGACGCGCTGAGGGCGATCGATCTGGTCGTCTGCGCGAGGCGCACGGCCGCGCGCCAGGTGAAGGTCTGCGACGGCTATCGGAACAATGGCCGCCCGACCCGGAACCAGGTCCGCTGGCATACCGCGACCTACGAGCTCTCGGTCAGGGAGGCCCGGACGGGAAGGGAGCTGGCGAAGACGACGGTCGAGGCGAGCAACAGCGACTGTCCGATGTTCCAGACGTTCAACGGGGAGTCGGAGACGATCGACGCTTATGCCTCTTTGCCCGATTCGACCGTTGCCGATTTCCTGAGGCCGCACATCACCCGGCAGTAGGCGCGCCTCCTAGCGGCCCGTTCGCCCTCGCGTTATGCTGGCGCGCGGCCGTTTCGTGGGGGGGGGGGAGCCATGGACTGGACCTTGTGGGCGGGCTTCGTCCTCGCCTCTTTGATCGTGGGCCTGCTGCCGGGGCCCGGCGTGACCAGCATCGTCGGCTACGCGCTGACCGCGGGGCGGAGCACGGCCCTGGCCTCGGTGTTCGGGGCGACCCTGGGCAATGCGACGGCGATGACCTTGTCGCTGCTCGGGGTCGGCGTGCTGCTCGAACAGTCGCCGGTCGCCTTCGCCGCGCTGAAATGGGCGGGGGCGGCCTATCTGGTCGCGCTCGGCGGCTGGTCGATCGTGACGGCGAAGCGCGGGAGCCTGGCGGCGGCGGAGGGCGGGCCGGCGATCAGGCCGCGCACCGCCTTCTGGGGGACGTTCGCGATCACCTCGATCAACCCCAAGACGATCATCTTCTTCGTCGCCTTCACCCCGCAATTCATCTCGTCGGACGGGGCCTATTGGCTGCAGGCGGCGGTGCTGCTGGTGACGTTCAGCGCGGTGGTGACGCTGAGCGACGGCTTCTACGCGGTCGCCGCGAGCTGGGTCGCGGGCTTCCTCAAGGGGCCGGATGTGAAGCTCTGGTCGCAGCGCGTCGGCGGCGCCGTGCTGGTCGCGGCGGGGGTGCTGACCGTGGCGCTGGTCGACTGACGGGCGCCTATTCCGAGACCGGGCGCCTGCGGGCCTCGCGGGAGGCAATCTGGCCCTTGGCCAGGATCGCGCCTTTCTCCAGCCGCTCGGAAGTTTCCAGCGCCGCCTCCGGGGTCATGGAGACGGAAACGCCGTTCGGGCCGTTGACGAGGACCTGCCCTTCGGCCGCATCCACCTCGCTCGGCGTATCGTGGATTTTCTCACCCATGTTAGTTCTTCCTCGTGCCGGGGAGGTTCAACGGTCGCGGGGCGGCGCCGTTCCCATGGTTGGGCGGCGGAACGGGGCGGCCGCGCGGCGGTTGTCCGGACATGACCGGGCAAGCGAGCAGGGCCGGCTGGAAGCTCGAGCCGCAGGCGCGCGCCGTCCTGCTCGAGCGCTTCCCGCCTTGCTATGCCTGCGCGGTCGCCGATCATGTCACGCTGAAGCCCGATTTGGCGGGCGAGGAACTGCCGCCGGCGCCGGGCGAGGCGCTGATCGTCGGGCGCGCGGACGACGGCGCGGGGGTCGAGGCGATGGTGGTGCGGCTCGACGGCACGACCGACCGGCCCGACGGCTCGACCTGGCACATCACCTGGTCGCTCGGCCCCGGGCGCGAGGCGAAGGAGAGCAATGACGTGATCGCGGCGCGAGGATGGGCGGAGTTCGACGAGGCGGTGCCGGTGACGCTCGTCCCGGCCCGCTGGCCCTAGGCGGTTGACTTTCGCGCCGGATCGGGGCGCAATCCGCGGGTCGGGACCTGGACAGGGGGGACGCTGCATGGCTGACGAACCGAACGGCAAGAACGATCCGGGCAGCCAGCAGCCGCCCCCGCTTGCCGACACGCCACCCCCGCCGCTCGCCGAGGCACCGCCCCCGCCGCTGGCCGAGGCGCCGCCACCGGCGCCTGCGGAGGCGCCACCCCCTGCGCCCGCCGAAGCGGCGCCGCCGCCGGTTGCCGCGGCACCGCCGCCGGCGCCCGCCATGCCGCCGCCGCCGCCTGCAATGCCGCCCCAGCCCGCCGCGGCGCCGGCCAGGCCCTTCCTCTCGCCGCTGCTGGTCGTCATCCTGGTCGTCGCCCTGCTCGCCGGGGTGGTCGCGATCCTTTATTTCGGCGGGGTGTTCGACCGGCTGGCGGGCGGGCAGGCGGAGCAGACGACCGCGCCGACCGCCGCGCCGCCGGCCAGCGAGGAGACGCCGCCCGCGCTCGCCACCGAGGAACTGGCGCCGCCGCCGGACGGGCTCACCTGCAACGAGGTCTATTCCGAGCGGGACGCGCGCGCCTTGCCCGAAGACAATAGCCGGCAGACCAACCGGATCGAAATCGCGCAGAGCGGCGAGATCCGGTGGAACGGCGCCGCGGTCGATGCAGTGCGGCTGCGGCAATATCTGGACATCGTCAGGACGATGGCGCCCCAGCCCCGCACGATCGTGAGCGTGGAGGCGGGCGCGCCCCTCGCCGCGCGGTCGGCGGTGGGCGAGGCGATCAGCCGGGCGATGGACTGCGATTATCTGCCGAACTGAACGGGCTCAGTCGGCCGGGGTCGTGGTCGGCGCCGACATGTTGAAGGGTTCGGGCAGCGGCGCCATCGCCAGGCCCGCTTCCTGCCAGGCGGCGAGGCCGCCGCGGTACCAGTAGATCTGGCCGTAGCCCGCGGCATTGGCGCGCAGCATGGCATTGTAGGATTCCCAGCAGCTGGCGCCCTGACAGAAGAAGACGAGCGGACGCGACGTGTCGCCGGCGGTCGCCTGCAGCAGCTGCAGCGAGAAGCGGACCTGGTGGATGTCCTCGAAGGTGCCGGGCATGCCGCCGTCGGGCATGTAGAGCGCGCCGGCGATGGTCTGCGGATGCGGCTGCGCGAGGACGTCGACGAGGATCGTGCGATTGTCCTGGGCGAGGCGCTGCAGATCCTCGGTGGTGACGCGCCCGCCGACGTTGATCGCCAGCGGCGTCGGCGTGCCGACATTGGTCTCGAGCTCGGCCTTGGGGGCGACGCCGAAATCGGTGAGCTCGTCGGCATAGCCGCGGGGCTGGGCCGGGGGCGGGTTCGGCTCCGGCGCGGGCTGGGGATTGTTCACGTCAGGGCCGGGAAGCGGGCCCGGCGGCTGTTGCTGGCGCGCGCCGAAGATCAGGACGAGCGCGATCACGATCACCGCGGCGCCGCCCGCGATCAGCCCGAACAGCAGCGGGCCGCGCGGCTTCGCCGCCGGTGCGGGCACCGGGGCCGGATTGCCCGCGGCGAGCGGCGGCGGGGCGGCCGGGGCGGGCGGTGGCGGCGATGGCGGCGGCGGCGCGGGCGGGGCCGGGGCCTCGGCGAGGGGCGGCGGCGCGGCGCCGCCGGCCTTCGGCGCCCAGCTCGGCGCCTTGCCGGTCAGGGTCTGCAGCTCCAGCACCAGCCGGGCCAAAGCCGCCTCGCGCCGCGCACCGTAGGCGTCGGTCCAGTGGCGGATCTTCAGGAAGAAGGCGAGGCCCGGCGCCGGCGCGATCTCGCCGAGGCGGACGGGGAGCATCGGCTTCTGGCTGGAGAAGGCCATCTCGGTCTCGGCGCGGACATAAGGCGAGGTGTTCGCGTCGGGCGTGACGAGGACGACGAAGGCCGCGCAGGTCTCGAGCGCGCGCTGCAGCTCCTCAGAATAATCGAAGCCCGGCCGGACGTCGCGCGGGGCGATCCAGGCGGTCATGCCCTTCGACTCGATCAAGGCGACGATCTCGTTCGCCTCGTCGCCATTTTCCGAGGCATAGCTGATGAAGACGTGCCCGCTCATGCTGCAGGTTTAGCCGCGGGCGGGGGGCTTGGGTAGGTGCGGCGACCCCAAAGAGTCATCCCGGCGAAGGCCGGGACCCATGAACGGCGGCAGCAGAAGGCGGGCCCTGCGCCCGTGCGTCCCCTTCAAATTCAGAGGTCATGGGTTCCGGCTTGCGCCGGGATGACTCAGGAGGGACCGTTCCGTGCGACCCACGCCGCCAGCTCCTTCGCTTCCTTCGCGGTCAGCTGGAGGCCGAGCTTGGTGCGGCGCCAGAGGATGTCCTCGGCGGTCCTCGCGAATTCCTGGTCGATCAGATAGCGGACCTCGCGCTCGTAGAGGCCGGCGCCGAAATGGCGGCCCATATCGCGCAGGTGGACGGCAGGGCCGACGACCCGGGCGATGCGCGTGCCATAGGCGCGGGCGAGGCGGACGACGAGCTCTTCCGGCATCCAGAGCGCGAGCGGGATCAGGGACGCGTTGAAGGCGGTGTCGATGTCGCCGCCGGGGAGCGGCGCGGTGCGGGTGAAGCGGAAACCACCGATGCCAACCTTGTCCAGCGCCTCCGAGGCGAGGTGGCGCGCAGTGGTGATCTTGCCGCCGAAGACGGAGAGCAATTTCGGGCCGGGCGTGTCGTCCAGCTCGAGGCGATAGTCGCGGGTGACGTCCTTAGCCTCCTTCTCGCCATCGTCGTAGAGCGCGCGGACGCCCGCATAGGACCAGCTCACCTCGGCAGGCGCGACCTGCGTCGTGAAATAGGCATTGGTGGCGGCGCAGAGATAGGTCACCTCGTCGGGAGTGACGATGGCGTCCCCGGGCGCGGCGACGGGCACGTCGGTGGTGCCGACCAGGTTGCGGTCGCCATAAGGCAGCGCGAAGACCACGCGGCCGTCCGGCTGCTGCAATATGTAGGCGTGGTCTCCCTCGTAAAGGCGCGGGACGAGGATGTGGCTGCCCTTGACCAGCCGGGCGCGGCTCTCCGCCTCGGTCTCGAGGCGCTGGTTGAGCGTCTCGGCCACCCAGGGGCCGGCGGCGTTGACGATGATGGTGGCGCGGACCTCGCGGCCGCCGGCGAGCTGCGCGACCCAGGCATCGCCGTCGCGGCGGGCCGAGAGGAATTCGGTGCGCGTCGCGATCTCCGCGCCGCGCTCGGCAGCGTCCACCGCGTTCAGGACGACGAGCCGGGCATCGTCCACCCAGGCGTCCCAATAGGTGCCGAGCTTGAAGCGGCCGGGCTTGAGCGGGGCGCGGAAAGCATTGGGCTTGCGGCCGAGGCCCCTGGAGCGCGGCAATTCGTCGCCGCGGGAGAGGAAATCGTAGAGCAGGAGGCCGAGCCGGATCATCCACCAGGGGCGGCCGCCGGGCGGATCGGGCAGCACGAATTGCAGCGGCCGGACGATATGCGGCGCGGTGGCGAGCATCGCTTGGCGTTCCCTCAGGCTCTCGCGGACCAGGCGGAACTCATATTGCTCGAGATAGCGCAGGCCGCCGTGGATCAATTTGGAGGAGGCCGAACTGGTATGGCTGGCAAGATCGTCCTTCTCGACGAGCAGCACCCTGAGCCCGCGCCCCGCCGCGTCGCGCGCGATCGCGGTGCCGTTGATGCCGCCGCCGATGACGAGGAGATCGAAGGAGTCCATGGTGGACCCTTAGCGTCATGCCGAACTTGATTCAGCATCCATGAACGCGGATTGTGCGGGTTCGCGAAGACGGAGTTCACAGTTCCCGGATCAGGTCCGGGATGACGAAAGGGGAGGCCATGTCCACGATGATCGCCCTGCTGCTGGCGACGGCGCAGCCTGCAAATGCTCCCGCGACGCCGGACTGGCGGCCGCTCGGGACCGCCAGGGATCGGTTTGAGCTGGCCTGGGACGCGGCCAGTGTGCAGCGCGGGCCCGAGGTGGTCACGGTGACCTTCAGAACCCGGGCGATCCAGTCGCCCGAAAGCTCGCCGCGGGCGATCTCGCGGGCGGAGATACGCTGCGCCGCGGCGATGATGCGCGTGATCGAGACGATCACCTACGCCCCGGACGGGTCGGTGGTCCGCAGGGACACGGTGCCGCCGCCATTCGAGAGCATTCCGCCGGGCAGCTTTGTCGCCACGATCCGGGACGCGGTTTGCTGAGGTGACGCAGGACCGGACCTGGCTCATCGTCGCGGGCGTGCTCAGCGCCCTCGCGGCGCTCGCCCATCTCGCGGTGATCGCCGGCGGGCCGGACTGGTACCGCTTCTTCGGCGCCGGCGAAGGGATGGCGCGTGCGGCGGAGCGGGGCGAGCTGCGGCCGGCCCTTATCACCGCCGGCATCGCGGCGATCCTGTTCGTCTGGGCCGCCTACGCCTTTTCGGCCGCCGGGCTGATCCCGCGCCTGCCCCTGCTGCGGACGGGGCTGGTGGCGATCAGCGCGGTCTATCTGCTGCGGGCGCTCGCCCCGGCCGCGATCCTGCTGCTGCGGCCCGGCATGATGAGCCCCTTCTGGTGGTGGAGTTCGGCGATCGTGCTGGTCTATGGGCTGGCCTATGCGATCGGCACCCGGGCGGCCTGGCCGCGGCTGAGCGGGGCGGGACAGGCGTTGTGACGGCGAAACAGACGAAGTCCGACCTTCTCCACTTCCTCCGCTCGCGTGGGGCGAACCCCGAGAAGGTCGGGGCCGTGATGCCGTCGGGCGATGCGCTGGCCAGGCTCATCACCAGGGAGATCGGGGCCCGGCATGCCCCCGTCATCGAACTCGGCGCGGGCACGGGCGTGTTCAGCCGGGCACTGATTGCGCGCGGCGTCGACGAGGGCGACCTGACGCTCATCGAAAGCGGGCCGAACTTCCTCAAGATGCTGCGCGAGCGTTTTCCGCGCGCCCATGTCGTGAAGGCGGACGCCGCGCGGATCGCCGGCCTCGAACTTTACGCGCCGGGCAGCGTCGGTGCGGTGGTCAGCGGCCTGCCGCTCCTGTCCATGTCGCCCCGCAAGATCATGAGCGTGCTGATCGACGCCTTCCACTATCTGCGCGAGGACGGCGCCTTCTACCAGTTCACCTACGGCCCGCGCTGCCCGGTCCCCAAGCCGATCCGCGAGCGGCTCGGCCTGGAGCATAAGCGGATCGGCCGGACCCTGCGCAATCTGCCACCGGCGACGGTGTACCGGATCACGCGGAAGCGCTGACGCCCACAGGGAATCGGAAGAAAAAGCTGGATTCCCGTGGTCGCGGGAATGACGATGGCGAGTGGAGACCATGGTTATGAGCGATACCATCCTCGTCATCGACGCCGGCACCACCAGCACGCGGGCGATGCTGTTCGCGACGGACGGGGCGTGCCTGGGCACCGAGCAGGCGGAGCTGACGCAGCATTATCCGCGGCCGGGCTGGGTCGAGCATGATGCGGAGGAGATCTGGGAACGGACGCTGGCCTGCGCGCGGGCGGTGGTGGCGAAGGCGGGCGGAGCGGCGAATATCGCGGGGATCGGGATTACCAACCAGCGTGAGACGATATGCTTCTGGTCACGATCCTCGGGGCGGGCGCTGGCCCGGGCGATCGTCTGGCAGGACCGGCGGACGGCCGAACTCTGCGCGGCGCTGAAGGAGGCCGGGCACGAGGGCGCGGTGCAGGCGAAGACCGGGCTGCTGCTCGACCCCTATTTTTCGGCCTCCAAGATCGGCTGGGCGATGGCGCACTGGCCCGAGGTCGCGGCGGCCGGGGACGACCTGTGCATTGGCACGGTGGAGTCCTGGCTCGTCTACAGGCTGACCGGCGGGCTGCACGTCACCGACGCGACCAATGCGTCGCGGACGGCGCTGATGGACATCCACAGAGGCAGCTGGGAGGCGGGGCTTTGCGACCTGTTCGGCGCGCCGGCGGCGGCGCTGCCGGAGATCGTCGATTGCGCCGGCCAATATGGCGACACCGATCCGGACCTGTTCGGCGCTTCGATCCCGATCTGCGGCATGGCGGGAGACCAGCAGGCGGCGGCAATCGGGCAATGCTGCCTGGCGCCGGGCGAGACCAAGGCGACCTACGGGACGGGCGCGTTCGTGCTCACCCACACAGGCGAAGCGGCGCCGGTTTCGCGGCACCGGCTGCTGACCACATTGGCCTGGCAGCTGGGCGGCGAGCGGCGCTACGCGCTCGAAGGCTCGGTGTTCGTCGCCGGCAGCCTGATCCAGTGGCTGAGGGACGCGCTCGGCATGCTGGTGACGGCGCCGGAGAGCGAGGCCCTGGCGCGCTCGGTGGCGGACAATGCGGGCGTCTATCTGGTGCCGGCTCTGGCTGGGCTCGGCGCGCCGCACTGGCGGCCGGACGCGCGCGGGGCGCTGACCGGGCTCAGCTTCGCCGCCGGGCGGGCCCATGTCGTGCGCGCGGCGCTGGAGGCGATGGCGCACCAGACGCACGACCTGATGGCCGCCTTCGCCGGCGACGGCGCCGCCTGGGAATGCCTGAAGGTGGACGGCGGCATGGTCGCGAACGACTGGCTGGCGCAGGACCTGGCGGACGTGCTGGCGCTGGAGGTGGAGCGGCCGGCCTTCATCGAGACGACGGCGCTCGGCGCGGCGATGCTGGCCGGGGTCGGAGCCGGTCTGTTCGGTTCGCTGGAGGAAGCGGCGGCGATGCGCGGCGCAGTCAGGCGCTTCGCTCCCGCCATGGAGGAGGCGGTGCGGACGGCGCGGCTGGCGGGCTGGCGCAAGGCGATCGACTCCGTCCTCTCCGCCTGAGCCGGCGGACAGCGTCCGTTCAGCAGATTCTTGCTAAGCCCTTGCAAAGCAGGGCGCGGGGCGTAAATTCCGCGCGCTCACTCAAGACTGCATAAGGGCTCATCATGAAGAAGATTTACGTCGCGCTGGCGGCCGCGGGCTGCGTTGCCGGCATGCCGCTGCTCGCCCAGTCGGGCAATCAGGCCGCCGCTCCCAAGATGCACTCCGTGCATGGCGAGCTGATCCTGTACAAGGAAGCCAATTTCAACGGCGAGCAGATGATCGTCGACGAGGCGAACTCGGCCGTCCGCACGGAGTGGAACATCCGCTCGCTTTCGCTGCATCCCGGCGACCGCTGGCAGATCTGCGCGCGGCCGCGCTTCCGCGAGCCGTGCATCATCCTGACGCGCAATGTCGCCGATGCGACGATGATCGGCATCGAGGGCCAGATCGGCTCGGCCCGGCCCGCGCCGGAGCCGGCGGCGGCCGCCCCTGCGGGGAATTGAGGGGCTAAACCTTCGCGCCGAGGGGCGGCGGCGGCGCCACCGTCCCCTCCGGCGGCACCCATGAATCGTCGATCATCTTGATGATCGCGGAGAAATCCTTGCCGCCGCCGCCGAGCGCCTCGGCGAAACGCGTGTAGAGCTCCTCGGCCTCGGCACCCATCGGCGTGTAGGCGTCGACGCTCTCGGCCGCCGCCATGGCGAGGCGCAGGTCCTTCAGCATCAGGGCCGCCGCAAAGCCGCCTTCATAGTCGCGGTCGGCGGGCGTCTCGGGGCCGACGCCGGGGACCGGGCAGTAGCTGGTCATCGACCAGGACTGGCCCGAGGCCTTTGACGAGATGTCGTAGAAGGTCTGCAGGTCGAGACCGAGCCTTTTCGCCATGGCGAAGGCCTCGCAGGTCGCGACCATGGTGGCGCCCAGCAGCATGTTGTTGCAGATCTTGGCCGCCTGGCCGGCGCCCGCCTCGCCGGCATGGATCACCGCCTTGCCCATCTGCTCGAGGAACGGCCGGGCGCGCGCGAAGGCCGCGTCGGTGCCACCGGCCATGAAGGTGAGCGTCCCCGCCTCGGCCGCGGCGATGCCGCCGGAGACGGGGGCGTCGACCATGTCGTAGCCCGCGGCGGCGGCGTCGGCGATCACGGCGCGGGCGGAGGCCACGTCGATGGTCGAGCAGTCCATCAGGATCGCGCCCTTCGGCGCCTGGCCGAGCACGCTCTCGGCATAGACGGCGCGGACATGCCTGCCGGCGGGGAGCATGGTGACGACGGCCTCGGCATCCTTCATCGCTTCGGCAGCGGTGGCGGCGCGCGTTGCGCCGCGGCCCTCGGCGCGGGCGAGGGCGTCCGCGCTGAGGTCGAAGGCGACGACCTCATGCCCCGCCTTGACGAGGTTCGCGGCCATGCCGCCGCCCATATTGCCGAGCCCGATAAATGCGACGCGTGCCATTTCACTCTCTCCGTGATGCTCCGGCGTAGGCCGGAGCGTTGTGGGGTGTATCTCCCGCGCTTCCGCGCTGCATCCGCCGCTCCGGCCTTCGCCGGAGCACGGCTATCACTTCCCCTTCCACTCCGCCGCACGCTTGGCGACGAAGGCGGTCATGCCTTCCTTCTGGTCCTCGGTGCCGAACAGGCCGTGGAACAGGCGGCGCTCGAACAATATCCCCTGGGCGAGACCGGTCTCGAAGGCGGCGTTGACCATCTCCTTGTTGGCGATGGCGGCGAGCGGGGCCATGGCGGCGATCTGCCCGGCGGTCTTCAGCGCCTCGGCGAGCAAATCGGCGGCGGGTACGACGCGGGCGACGAGGCCGGCGCGCTCCGCTTCCTCGGCGCCCATCATCCGGCCGGTCAGGCACATCTCCATCGCCTTGGCCTTGCCGATCGCGCGGGTGAGGCGCTGCGAGCCGCCCATGCCGGGGGCGACGCCGAGCTTGATCTCGGGCTGGCCGAACTTCGCTGTGTCCGCGGCGATGATGAAGTCCGCCATCATCGCCACCTCGCAGCCGCCGCCGAGCGCGAAGCCCGCGACCGCCGCGAGCCAGGGTTTGCGGGTCGCCGTGACCTTCTCCCAGCCAGCGAAGAAGTTGCTGCCGTACATCTCGGCAAAGCCCTGCGCCTCCATCTCCTTGATGTCGGCGCCGGCGGCGAAGGCCTTCTCGCTGCCGGTGAGGACGAGGCAGCGCTGGCTGTCGTCGACGTCGTAGGCGGCGAAGGCGGCGATCAATTCGGCGAGGACGGTGGAATTGAGGGCATTGAGCGCCTGGGGGCGGTTCAGGGTGACGAGCGTGACTGCGCCCTGCTGCTCGACCAGGATGGTTTCGTAATCTGCCATGTCTCACTCGCTTTCGTGCTCCGGCGAAGGCCGGAGCGTTGGCCTTTTGTCTCCGGCGCTTTCGCGCTTCGTCCAGCGCTCCGGCCTTCGCCGGAGCACATCTATCTCATCCGTACGTAGCTGCCCGGCGCCGGCTCCAGCTCGTTCTTCGGCTTTCTCGCCTTGACCTTCGCGCCGCCGTCCCGCACCAGCCAGGCCTGCCATTCGGGCCACCAGCTGCCTTCGTTGCGGGTGGCGGTTTCCAGCCATTGTTCTGCGCTGTCCGGCATGTCGGCGTTGGTCCAGTAGCCATGCTTGTTCGCCGAGGGCGGGTTGATCACGCCGGCATTGTGGCCGGAGCCGCCGAGCAGGAAGCGCGTCTCGCCGCCGAGCAGTTTCGCGCCGTCATAGGTGGCCTGCCAGGCGGAGACATGGTCGTCCTTGAGCGAGATGATCATGGCCGGCGTGTCGAAGGCGAGGGCGCCGGGCTCGGTCAGTTCGTTGGCGACGAGGATGCGCTTCGTCCAGTCCATCAGGAAGGCGGCGGGGATATGGGCGCCGTCGGCGAACCAGTGGAGGATGTCCGAAGGCGGCAGCTCCTTGTCGAGCAGATAATGGGCGACGACCGAGGACCAGATCAGATCATTGGCGCGGACGACGGAGAAGAGCGCCTGCAGCTCGTGCGCGGCCATAACGCCCTTCGCCTCGAGATGCTTCTCCATCGCCTCGAGCTGGGCGGGTTCGCGGAAGGTCGCCCACTGGCCCATGTCGGTGAAGTCGAACATCGAGCCGATCGTGGTCAGCGAGGCGATGCGGCCGGGCGCGGCGCGGGCGGCGGCCATGGCGGCGAGGGTGCCGCCCATGCAGAAGCCGAACAGGTCGACCGCCTTCTCGCCGGTCGCCTTCTCGATGACGTCCAGCGCGGCAAGGGGACCCTCGTCGAGATAGGCGTCGAGGCCCTTGCCGGCGAGCTCGGGGCCAGGATTGACCCAGGAGATGACGAAGAGCGTGTGGCCCTGCTCGACCAGCCAGCGGATCAGGCTCGACCTGGGCTGGAGGTCCAGCAGGTAATATTTGTTCACCAGCGGCGGCACGTAGAGCAGGGGGCGCCTGTAGACCTCGTCCGTCGCGGGGGCGTACTGGATGAGCTGCATCAGCTCGTTCTGGAAGATCACGCTGCCGGGCGTCGCGGCGATATCCCGGCCGAGCTCGAACTCCGCCGAGGTGCGGCGGACCGGGAGCTTCGCGTCGGTGGCCGCGTCGGCGAGCAGGTTGGCGAGGCCGGAGAGCAGGCTGATCGAGCCGGTGTCGATCGCCCGGCGGATCGCCTCCGGATTGGTGAAGGCGAAATTGGCCGGGCTGAGCGCGTCCATATAGGCGCGCGTGTAGAATTCGGCGCGGGTGCGGGTGGCCTCGTCGACATCGGCGTTGGCGACGAGGTCGGCAGCCTGTTTCGAGGCGAGCAGATAGGCCTGCTTGAGATAATCGAAGACCGGCTCCTCGCTCCAGGCGGCGTCGCCGAAGCGGCGGTCGCCGCGCTCGGGAGCGATGACCGGCTCGACCTCGGCGCCGGCGAGGCGGCGGGCGCTGGCGCCCCAGAGCTCCATCCATTCCGAGGCGGCATGCTGGCTCGCCTGGAGAACGGCCATCGGGTTGGACCAGAGCTGGACCGAGAATTCGGCCATGGCGCGGGCCGGCGCGGTCGGATCGAAGGCGAGGGTAGAGGGCGTGTGCACGGCGCCGGCGCGGATCGCGGCGATGCCGTTCTCGATGACACGGGTCCAGGCGGCGGCCAGCTCGGCCGGTTGGGGGGCGGAGTCGGGGAGGTGCCAGACGCGGGAGTCGGTCATTTCACAACTTTCGTCATTGCGAGCGAAGCGAAGCAACCCAGTGCCGCTTCGAAGACCTGCTGGGTTGCCGCGTCGCTCCGCTCCTCGCAATGACGGTGAAAGGTCACGAATCCGCTCCCAGCGGGGTCCAGGCCTGTTCTGGCGGCAAAGGCTCGAAGATGCGGTCGATCATCTCGTCGGTGACGCCTTCGGGGGTGGGCGGGTTCCACCTCGGCGCATTGTCCTTGTCGATCAGCAGGGCGCGGACGCCCTCGATGAAGTCGGGATGGCGGAACATGCGCACGACGATGCCATATTCGAGGCGCATCTCGTCGAGGAAATGGAATTGCAGCGGGCTCTCGACGAGCAGGCGCAGCGAGACCTTGCAGGCGGTGGGCGACTTCTTGCGCAAAGTCGCCAGCTCCTTCCGCGCCCAGTCCGAGCCGTCCTCCTCGAGGCAGTCGATTATGTCCTCCAGCCGGTCCGAGGCGAAGCAGCGGTCGATGATCGCGTAATTCTGGACGATGCGGGCCGGGGGCGGCTCGATGCTCGCCTTGCGCAGGATCGCCTCGACATGCTCGGGGACCTCGACGAGCTGGCGCTTCACCTCCTCCAGCCGGTCGGAGGGGATGTAGTGGGTGGCGAGGCCGAGGGCCATGCATTCGGCGCCGTCGAGCCGGGCGCCGGTCAGCGCCAGGAACTGGGCCATCCGGCCGCGCAGGCGGGAAAGGTAGCGGCCGCCGCCGACGTCGGGGAACAGGCCGATCGAGGTTTCCGGCATGGCGAAGACGGTGCGCTCGGTCGCGATCCGGTACTTGCACGGGCAGGAAATGCCGACGCCGCCGCCCATGGTGATGCCGTCCATGAACACGACCCCGCGCTTGGGGTACGTGTACATGAGGTGGTTCATCCGATATTCCTGGAAGAAGAAGGCCTGGCCCGCCGCGCCATGCCCCTCGGCGCTCTTCGCGATCGTGACGACGTCGCCGCCGGCGCAGAAGCCGCGGCCCTCCGCATGATCGATCAGGATCAATTTCACCGCCTGGTCATGCTGCCAGTTCTGCAGCGCTTCGGTGATCGCGCGGACCATGTCGAGGTCGAGCGCATTGATCGCCTGCGGCCGGTTCAGGCTCAGGCGGCCGGTGCGACCTTCGATGCGGCTGAGTATTTTGTCGGTCATCAATCCTCCCCGGGACGGGGAGGGGGACCAGGCGACGCCTGGTGGAGGGGGCTCTGTGCCTGGCCCCACTCCCCCTCCACCGTGCTCCGCACGGTCCCCCTCCCCGCGAGCGGGGAGGATCTGGTCATCGTCCGTCACTGCCGCGTCAGCTCCCGGCCGACGATCATGCGCATGACCTGGTTGGTGCCCTCGAGGATCGAGTGGACGCGGAGGTCGCGCCAGAAGCGCTCGATCGGATAGTCCTGCAGATAGCCGTAGCCGCCGTGGAGCTGCAGCGCGCGGTCGACGATCGAGGAGCCGCTGTCGGTGGCGAGGCGCTTGGCCATGGCCGCGAACTTGGTCTTGTCCGGCGCGTTCTCGGTGACCTTCACTGCGGCGGCGTAGAGCAGCATGCGGGCGGCCTGGAGCTCGGTCTCCATGTCGGCGAGCATGAACTGGGTGTTCTGGAAATCGGCGATGGCGGAGCCGAACTGCTTGCGCTCCTTCGTGTATTTGATCGCCTCGTCGAGGCAGCGCTGGGCGCCGCCGAGGCTGCAGGCGCCGATGTTGAGGCGGCCGCCGTCCAGGCCCATCATCGCGATGCGGAAACCCTCGCCCTCGCCGCCGACCAGATTCTCGGCGGGCACGCGGACGGAGTCGAAATTGACCTGGGCGGTGGGCTGCGAGTGCCAGCCGAGCTTCTTCTCCTGCGCGCCGAAGGAGACGCCGTCCATCTCCTTCTCGATGACCAGGCAGCTGATCCCCTTTGGCCCGTCCTGCCCGGTGCGGACCATGCAGATGTAATTCTCGTTCTTGCCGCCGCCCGAGATGAACGCCTTGGAGCCGGTGACGACATAATGGTCGCCGTCGCGGACCGCCCTGGTCTTCAGCGCCGCGGCGTCGGAGCCGGAGCCGGGCTCGGTCAGGCAGTAGGAGCCGATCCGCTCCATCGTCACCATCTGCGGAAGATATTTTTCCTTCACCGCCTGCGAGCCGAAGCGGTCGATCATCCAGGCGGTCATATTGTGGATCGAGATGAAGGCGCTGGTGGAGGGGCAGCCATAGGCCATGGCCTCCATGATGAGCGCGGCCTCGAGCCGGCCGAGGCCGATGCCGCCGGAGTCCTCGGAGACGTAGATCGAGCCGAAGCCGAGCTCGGCCGCGGCGCGGATCGTGTCGCGCGGGAAGATATGCTTCTCGTCCCACTCCGCGGCATGCGGAGTGATCGCATCGGCGGTGAACTGCTGCGCCATCTCCTGGATCTGGCGCTGCTCGTCGGTGAGGTCGAACTGGCTCATGGGATCGTCGCTTTACTGGTGTTGGTATCTTCCGCAACCTTGGGCCGCGAACTTGTGAGGACGAAGGTGGCCACCGCTGCGACTAGGTTCACGACCACCCACACATAATATCCGGCATGGGCGCCTTCGAAGGTGTAGTAGTCAGGCCGCAGGAAGAGATCGAGCGTGTCGAGCGTGCACAGGACCAGCAGACCCGCCGACACCCGGAGCGCGCTCCGCCAAGGCGGACCCCATGCCAGCATGGCTAAGACGAGGAGCAAGAGCGGATTGGCCAACCATCCGAACTGAAAGGCTGCGATGCTGAGCGCGCCGGCTCTGAGTATTTCCCATCCGGCGAGGACGGGCGGGTCTGGCACCCGGCCGATATTAATCGTCAATGCCGGGAGCACGAGCGCCACGAGCCAACCTATAAAGAGCCCACCCGCGACGACGCGGCGCGTCGTCCGGCCTGCGCTCCAGTCGCTCATGCCGTTTCCTCGATCTCCGCCTTGGCCTCCGCAAACGCTTTCACCGCCCGCTCCAGCTCGTCGCGCGTGTGGGTCGCGCTGATCTGGGTGCGGATGCGGGCCTTGCCGCGGGGGACGACGGGGAAGGAGAAGGCGATCACGTAGACGCCTTTCGCCAGCAGCGCTTCGGCCAAGGCCGAGGCGCGGCGGGCGTCGTGGAGCATGACCGGGATGATCGGATGGTCGCCCGGGAGCAATTCGAAGCCGGCCTCGGTCAGGCCTTCGCGGAAGAAGCGCATATTGTCGCGGAGGCGGGCGCGGAGCTCCCGGCCGGCGGCGGCGAGCTCGACCGCCTTGGCCGCGCCGGCGACCATCGCCGGGGCGACGGTGTTGGAGAAGAGATAGGGGCGCGAGCGCTGGCGGAGGAGGTCGACGATCTCCTTCTTCGCGCTGGTGAAACCGCCCGAGGCGCCGCCGAGTGCCTTGCCGAGCGTGCCGGTGATGATGTCGATCCGGTCCATCACGCCGCAATGCTCCGGCGTGCCGCGGCCGCCTTCGCCCACGACGCCGGTGGCATGACTGTCGTCGACATGGACGAGCGCGCCATATTTCTCGGCGAGGTCGCAGATCGCCGCGAGCGGGGCGATATAGCCGTCCATCGAGAAGACGCCGTCGGTGGCGATCAGCTTGAAGCGGGCGCCGGCGGCGTCGGCCGCCTGCAGCTGCGCCTCCAGATCGGCCATGTCGGCATTTTTGTAGCGGTAGCGCTGCGCCTTGCAGAGGCGGACGCCGTCGATGATCGAGGCGTGGTTGAGCTCGTCTGAGATCACCGCGTCCTCGGGCCCGAGCAGCGTCTCGAACAGGCCGCCATTGGCGTCGAAGCAGGACGGGTAGAGGATCGTGTCCTCGGTGCCGAGCCAGCGGGAGAGCTGGTCCTCCAGCTGCTTGTGCACCGCCTGCGTGCCGCAGATGAAGCGGACCGAGGCCATGCCGTAGCCCCAACGCTCCAGCCCTTCCTGCGCGGCCTGGTTGACGCGCGGATCCTGGGCGAGGCCGAGATAATTGTTGGCGCAGAGATTGATCACGTCCTCGCCGGTGGCGACGTGGACATGGCTGCCCTGCGGGGTCGTGATCACCCGCTCGGTCTTGTAGAAGCCCGCCTCGCGGATGGAGTCGAGCTCGGCCTGGAGGTGTTGCTGATAGGTGCCGTACATTCTTGTCTCCTACATCGTCATTGCGAGCGAAGCGCGGCAATCCAGTCTGGGTTGCCGCGTCGCTGCGCTCCTCGCAATGACGTGGCTATGCGGACTCCCAGTTGAGCACGACCTTGCCGGTGCCGCCCTGCAGCATCGCCTCGAAGCCGGCCTCGAAGTCCGTATAGGGCAGGCGGTGGGTGATGATCGGGGAGAGGTCCAGGCCGGACTGGATCATCACCGTCATCTTGTACCAGGTCTCGAAAATCTCGCGGCCGTAAATGCCCTTGATCGTCAGCATGTTGAAGACGACCTTGTTCCAGTCGATCGCAATCTCCTCGGCCGGGATGCCGAGCATCGAGATCTTGCCGCCATGCGCCATATTGTCGAGCATGTCGCGGAAGGCCTGCGGGTTGCCGGACATTTCGAGGCCGACGTCGAAGCCCTCGGTCATGCCGAGCTCGCTCTGAACGTCGCGAAGCTTCTCGCGCGACACGTTGACCGTCTGGGTGGCGCCGAGCGTCTTGGCCAGCTCGAGCCGGTAGTCGTTGACGTCGGTGATCACGACGTGGCGGGCGCCGGCATGGCGGCAGATGGCGGCGGCCATCGCCCCGATCGGGCCGGCGCCGGTGATCAGCACGTCCTCGCCGACCAGGTCCCATTGCAAAGCGGTGTGGGTGGCGTTGCCATAAGGGTCGAAGATCGAGGCGATGTCGAGATCGATATTGTCGGCATGCTGCCAGACATTGGCGTTGGGGATGACGACATATTCGGCGAAGCAGCCCGGCCGGTTGACGCCGACGCCGCTCGTATAGGGGCAGAGGTGGCGGCGGCCGGCCATGCAGTTGCGGCAGCGGCCGCAGACGATATGGCCCTCGCCCGAGACGATCATGCCCGGGGCATAGTCGTTGACGTTGTCGCCGACCTCGACGATCTCGCCGACGAATTCGTGGCCGACGACCATGGGGACGGGAATCGTCTTCTGCGCCCATTCGTCCCATTTGTAGATGTGCAGGTCGGTGCCGCAGATCGCGGTGCGCTTCACCCGGATCTTCACGTCATTGGCGCCCGCCTCGGGCTCCGGCACGTCCTCGAGCCAGAGGCCGCGGGCCCGTTCCTTCTTCACCAAAGCTTTCATCTTTGCCTCCGGGTGCGAAACGGCGCCGCACCGATCCTGTTGCGAGTCATTGCGTCGTCCCCTGCCGCAGGACGCGCTCGTTGAACAGCCGCTGGATCTCCGCCTCCTCGTTGAGCGGCGGGATCAGGTCCCTGGGATTGCGGTCGGCGGCGGCGGCGATGGCGGTGACCCGGCCGCCGCCGAGATAGCGCGTGTCGGGCGCGACCCGGGCGATCGGATCGCGATAGGCCTCGTCGATGGTCGCGATCCGCCAGCCGCGGGCGCGGAGCGCGCGGACCGCGTCGGCGAGGAACAGCGCCTCGAGGTCGGTCTCGTGCATCAGGACGACGTGGACGGGCTGGCGGTGCAGCGCCTCGCGGGAAAGCCGGTCCTGCCATTCGGCGGTCTCGACGACGATGCGGACATAGAGGTCGCGGAGCGCGGCCATGTCCAGGGTCTGGCCGGCCTGCCGGGCCCGGGTGGCGAGGCTGTCCAGATACCAGTCGTAGCTGTCGATCGTGACATAGCCGTTGGCGAGGCCGCGCTGCGCGAGGCCGGCGCGGACCGCGTCGCGGACGCTCATGTCCGGCGTGCCGCGCGTGCCTTCGTCCAGGAAGGGGTAGCGGAACCAGGGTCGGTAGCCGCGCCGGCCCTGCAGCCAGGCGGCGGCCCGGTCGATGTCCGCGAGATAGGCCTCGGCGCCGACCCGGCTCAGCGAGGGATGGGTGAAGCTGTGATTGGCGATGACGTGGCCGGCGCGGACGTAGCGGTCGATCCGCGCCTCGCCGCCCGGCCCCCAGGGCTGCTGGAGATGGCCCGGGGTGACGAAGAAGGCGGCCTGGCGGATGCCGGCGCGGCGCAGCGCCGCGATCAGGCGGGTGGTGCGCTCCTCGACGGTCATGAAGCCGCCGGGCGCGCGCGGGACGTCGTCGAAGCTGAAGGCGATGCGCTTCTGCGCCTGCGCCGGGGCGGCGAGGGCGATGCAAGCGAGGAGAGCGAGGAGAGCGAGGAGCAGGCGGCTGATCATTGCGTCACCGCGAAGCAGGTGTCGCGCGGGGTCTGCAGGCGCACCCGGCCGACGAACGCGGCGACCTGCCGGTCGGTGACCGGGCCGCTGAACGCGAAGCCGACGCCGCCATAGGGATGCCGGTCCGGATTTTCCGCCGGCCGGACCAGCCGGACGCGCCGGGGCTCGCTCCCGTCCGGCGCCGGCAGCGCCGGGGGGATAGCAGCCGGCGACGAACGATCCTCCCGGACCTGGAAATCGGGC
Organism: Allosphingosinicella sp.; assembly: GCF_035626655.1. Classification (GTDB taxonomy): domain Bacteria; phylum Pseudomonadota; class Alphaproteobacteria; order Sphingomonadales; family Sphingomonadaceae; genus Allosphingosinicella. The sequence continues at coordinate 165,824 of NZ_DASPNF010000013.1, read as the reverse complement.
TGAGCGGCGAGCGAGCCGCGGACCCGCCGCCAGCCGGGATCGAACGGCGCATGGAGGTTGCCGCCGATCGTTACCCTGGCGTTGCCGGTCGCGACGGCGAAGGCGCCCCAGTCCCAGAAGGGAAGCACCGCCTCGCCGCGGCGAACGTCGAGCGCGAGGCTGGACCAGCACAGGGTGAGCGGCCCGGGGTGGCGTCTCTGGCTGAGATAGAAGGCGTTGCGGTCCTCGCGCTCGGGCCGGGGACGCAGCGCCTCCGGGACGTCGCGGCACATGGCGGCCCGGCGCTCGCCGGCCGCGAGCCGCGCGAACCGGGCGACGTCGGCGTCCGTCCCGTCGAACTCGTCGAACTGGATCTGCACCTTCCGCCCGGAACCCAGGTCGTAGAGATAGACAATATAGGGTCCGCCCCAGTTGCGGGCGGTGAGCTGGACCCGTTCGAGCCGGCCGATACCCGGCACGTCGAGCGTGCCCATCGGATTGACGAAATCGCGATGTTGCGGACCGTCAAGCGACCAGGGCTCGCCGAACTTGAACCGGTGCCGGCCGGAATAGACGTAATGCTGGGGGGTCGCGTCCCACCAGGCTTCGCCCGCCCGCACGTCGAAGGCGAAGTGCGGCGTGCAGATTCGGATCGGTCCGTAATAATAGTGCACCGGCGTCGGTGCCGGCGGGATCGCGCCCGCCGGCGCAGCGAGACTTGCGGCGACGACGAGGGGCAGGAGGAGGGCGGGAAGCCGCACCGCCCTACCCCATGGTCGGGATGACGAACGCATTCTCGCCCGTCGCCGAGCCGTCGGGCCAGCGCTGGGTGATCTTCTTGTTCTTGGTCCAGAAGCGGACGCCCTCGGGGCCGTGCTGATCGATGTCGCCGAAGCCGGAGCGCTTCCAGCCGCCGAAGGTGTGATAGGCGACCGGGACCGGGATCGGGACGTTGATCCCGACCATGCCGACATTGACGCGCGCCGCGAACTCGCGGGCGGCATGGCCGTTGCGGGTGAAGATGGCGACGCCGTTGCCATATTCGTGGTCGCTCGGGAGGCGGAGCGCGTCCTCGAAGTTTTCGGCGCGGACCATCTGCAGGACGGGGCCGAAAATCTCCTCCTTGTAGGAGCGGAAGTGCGGCTGGACATGGTCGAAGAAGGTCGGGCCGACGAAGAAGCCGTTCTCATGGCCCTGCAGGGTGAAGCCGCGGCCGTCGATCACCAGCTCGCCGCCCTCGTCGACGCACATCTGGATGTAATTCTCGATCTTCGCCTTGTGCGCGGCGGTGACGACCGGGCCGTAATGGGCCTCGGCATCCGTGGAGACGCCGACGCGCAGCGCCCGGATGGCGGGGATCAGCTTCTCGCGGAGGGCGACGGCGGTCTTCTCGCCGACCGGGACGACCACAGGCAGTGCCATGCAGCGTTCGCCCGCGGAGCCGAAGGCGGCGCCGGCGAGGTCGTTGACGACCATGTCGAGGTCGGCGTCCGGCATGACGATGCCGTGATTCTTGGCGCCGCCGAAGGCCTGGACGCGCTTCCCGTTCGCGGTGCCGCGGCTGTAGATATATTGGGCGATGTCGGAAGAGCCGACGAAGCTGATCGCGTGGATGTCGGGCTCGTCGAGGATCGCGTCGACCATCTCCTTGTCGCCATGGACGACGTTGAGAATGCCGTCGGGCAGACCCGCTTCCTTCATCAGCTCGGCGAGGCGGACGGGGACGGAGGGATCGCGCTCCGAGGGCTTCAGGATGAAGGCGTTGCCGCAGGCGATGGCGACGCCGAACATCCACATCGGGATCATCGCGGGGAAGTTGAACGGGGTGATGCCGGCGACGATGCCGAGCGGCTGGCGCATCGAATAGACGTCGATGCCCGGCCCGGCGCCGATCGTATATTCGCCCTTCAGCGCGTGCGGGATGCCGCACGCATATTCGATCACCTCGAGGCCGCGCTGCACGTCGCCGCGCGCGTCGGCGACGACCTTGCCATGCTCGCTGGCGAGGAGGAGGGCGAGATCCTCCATGTTCTTCTCGACCAGGGCCTTGAAATTGAACATCACGCGGGCGCGGCGCTGCGGGTTGGTCGCGGCCCAGCCGGGCTGCGCGGCGCGGGCGGCGTCCATCGCCCTGGCGAGATCCGCGGCGGTGCCGAGGCGGACATTGGCCTGCACGCCGCCATTGTTCGGATCGAAGACGTCGCCGTGACGCTCGCCGGACGCGTAGGTCGCGCCCGCGATGAAATGATCGATGTAACGCATGATGGGTTCCTGGACTCGGGAAGGTTCGTGGCAAGCGCCCTAGCCAAGGCGGGATGGAAATGCCAGTGGAGCCCCATGAAACTCGGCTCACTGAAAGGCGGACGCGACGGCAGGCTCGTCGTCGTCAGCCGCGATCTCGCCTGGTGCGCGGACGCATCGCATCTCGCCCCGACCCTGCAGGCGGCATTGGACGACTGGGATCGGCTGGGGCCGCAGCTCGAATTGCTTGCGACCGACCTGGAGCATGGGGTGATCCCGCGCGAGCGCTTTCACGAGCGTCTGGCCGACGCGCCGCTGCCGCGGGCCTATCAGTGGGCGGACGGCTCGGCCTACGTGAACCATGTCGAACTGGTCCGGAAGGCGCGCGGCGCGGAGATGCCGGCAAGCTTCTGGACGGACCCGCTCATGTACCAGGGCGGCTCGGACGAGATGCTGGGCCCGCGCGACCCGATCCCGCTGGCGGACGAGGCCTGGGGCTGCGACCTGGAGGCGGAGATCGTGGTGGTGACCGGCGACGTGCCGCGCGGCGCGAGCCGCGAGGAGGCGCTCGGGCTGGTCCGGCTGGTCGGGCTGGTGAACGACGTGAGCCTCCGCAACCTGATCCCCGCCGAGCTCGGCAAGGGCTTCGGCTTCGTCCAGTCCAAGCCCGCCTCGGCCCTGTCGCCGGTCTTCGTGACCCCGGACGAGCTTGGCGATTCATGGCGGGACGGGAAATTGCACGGCGTGCTGAAGGTCGACCTGAACGGCCAGGCGTTCGGCCGCGCCGATGCGGGCGAGGACATGACCTTCGACTTCGGCACGTTGATCGCCCATCTCGCGAAGACGCGGAATCTGGGCGCAGGGACGATCATCGGCTCCGGCACCGTCTCCAACAGGGATGCGGACGGCGGCCCGGGCAAGCCGGTGGACCGCGGCGGGCGGGGCTATTCCTGCCTGGCCGAAGTGCGGACGGTGGAGACGATCCTCGACGGCCAGGCCGCAACGCCGTTCCTCAAGGCCGGGGACACGGTGCGCATCTGGATGGAAGATGCGAGCGGGCACTCCATCTTCGGCGCGATCGAGCAGGAAGTGGTGGCAGGCTGAGATGCGGATGGGCGCGCGCCTGCTGATCGTGGCCGCAGCGGCGGGCGCCCTGACAGCAACCGCAGGGGCCCGCATGATCGCGCCCCCGGGCAACGAATCGGAAGCCGACAGGCTGGAGCTCAACACCGCCGGGGACAATTCGCCATCGCCCTCCCAGCGCGAGGGCCTGCTCTGTCCCTGGGCCATCCATGCGAACATGCTCGAAGTCGGCCGCCGCTGCGGTGTCACGGCCAATCCGGCCTTCCAGGCCGAACTGGAGCGCTCGGTGTCCCTCATGGAGGCCTATGCCCGCCGGCAGTCTCCCGCCCGCGCCGCTGAAATGGCGGCCTGGGTCCAGCGAGAGGTCAATGGCGACGCGAGGCTTTGCGACCCAGAAATGGTCGCGGCCTATAGCGAGCTGGGTCCCGCCGAACTGGCCAGGCTGCGCCAGGACACCGACAATCTTCTCGCCGGGTCACCTTCTCTCTACAGCCTCAATAATTGCCCCTGACGCCTATTCCGCGATGTAGCGCCACGGCCCGTCGGGCGTGTCGCGCTTCCAGATGGTGAAAAAGGCGAAGCTGGCGGGGCTGCCGTCGGTGGGCGGCTGGTTGCGTCGGATCAGGCCGAGGGAGACGCCGAGATCGCCCGACGAGGCGACGATCGCGCGCTCGGTGGACCAGTTCAGCGGGCTGGTGGCGCCGTTGTCGGTAAGGCCGCCGGCGACGGTGTCGGCGCCCTGGATGAAGGCGGCGCCGGGCGTGCCGAGATTGACCGCGTCGGGGCGGCCATATTCGCGAAAGGCGGCGCGCAGGCCGACCTGCTGGGCGCGGTCGGAGAAAGCGCGTTCGGCGGCGGCGAGGCTGGCCTGGTGGCGCTGCACGGCGGCGGCGTCGGCATTCGGCGCGGCGGCGAAGGCCGGGAGGGCGGGCGCCTGCATGCCTTCAGTCGGCGCGCCCGCCTCGCGGGGACTCTGGCGCCAGGCGACGACCCGCCAGCCCTCGGCGCGGCGGACCCAGTAAGCGAGATATTTGCGCTCGCGGCGCTCGGGTGGGCCGGCGGTGACGGTGAGATAGCCGTAGGTGAAGCCCTGCGTGCCGTCCGCCGAGACGCCGCCGCGCACCGGGCGCCAGCTGACCGTGCCGGACTGCCACGTGGGAATGGCGCGCAAAACGGCGAGGGCAGCGTCGCGGCCGGCGGTGAGCGTCGGCCCGGCGGGGAGCACCACCTCCGTATCGAACATCGCGCCAACGGCCTCGACCGGAGTCGCGGCGCGGGCGGCTGCGGCGGCGAAAGCGCGGTCGGCAGCGAGCAGGGAGTCGACATTCGCCTGCGCGGATTGCGCGCGGGCGGCCGGGGCGACGAGGAGGAGGATGAGGGCGGCGAGCGGGGCGAGGAGGCGGGTCATGGGCATTGGCTAGGCAGGACCGCAGCAGCAGGCGCGGCGGTTTCGACGAAGGAAGGGCGCGGTTCGATCAGGCGCTGGAAATCGCGCGCGAAAGGCGTATCGGTGCGGACCATGATCACGACCCTCCTCCTCGCCGCCGCCGCGTCCGCCCAGGGGGCGGCGCCTCAGCCCACTCCGCTCCGCACCATCGCCGGCCAGGTCTCGGAGCAGCGATTGCGCGAGACCGTCGAGCGGCTGGTGAGCTTCGGAACGCGGCATACGCTCTCGCCGCGCGGCACGCCGGGGCGCGGGATCGGGGCGGCGCTCGACTGGACGCAGGCCGAGTTTCAGCGGATCTCGCGGGCCTGCGGCGGCTGCCTGACCGTGGTGCGGCCGGGCGATACGGTGACCAACCGGCGCATCCCGACGCCGACGCTCGTCGAGAATGTCGTCGCCATCCAGCGCGGCACGGGCGACCCGAACCGGGTGGTGATCATCACCGGCCATATCGACAGCCGGGTGACCGACGTGATGAACGCGACTTCGGACGCGCCGGGAGCGAATGACGACGGCTCCGGCACGGCGGCGGTGATCGAGGCCGCGCGGGTGCTGTCGCGGCACCGGTTTGCGGGCACGATCGTCTATGCGGCCCTGTCCGGCGAGGAGCAGGGGCTGGTCGGCGGGCGGATCCTGGCCGACTATGCGCGGGCGCAGGGCTGGCAGGTCCTCGCCAATCTCAACAACGACATTATCGGCAATAGCTGCGGGTCGGACGGGACCTGCGACGACGCGCATGTGCGGGTCTTCTCGGAAGGGCTGCGCTGGCAGGGCGGCGACCAGATCAGGGGACAGGTGCGCAGCCTAGGCGGGGAGAACGACTCGCCTTCGCGGAACCTGTCGCGTTTCCTCGACACGCTGGCGGACCAGCTCCGGATCGGGCTGGACGTGCGGCAGATCTGGCGCAACGACCGGTTCGGGCGTGGCGGCGACCATACGGAGTTTCTCAATGCCGGCTATCCGGCGGTGCGGATGACGGTCGCGGTCGAGAATTACGATGCGCAACACCAGGACCTCAGGAACGAGGACGGCACGCGCTTCGGCGACACGATTGACCGGATGGACTTTCCCTATCTGCGCAAGGTGACGCAGCTGAATGTGGCCGCCTTGGCCGAGCTGGCCCGGGCGCCGATGCCGCCGGAACCGACCGTCGAGGGCGCGGTATCGACGGATACGGTTGTGACTTGGCGACCGGTCGCTGGCGCTGCCGGCTACTTCGTCAGGTGGCGGCGAACCGATGCCAGCCAGTGGCAGGAAGTCGCAATAGTACCCGATCGCGACCAAAGCTTGGGCATTCCCTGCAATTCGCCATTGCCGCCGCTCGATCCAGCCCATCCGGAACTCATTCCTGTCCAAGGCACGCCCGCCACGCCGCCGTCGGTATGCGGCATTCGCCTCTATCACGTCCGCGTCGACGACTGGACGTTCGGCGTGTCGTCGGTGGCGGCGGACGGGTCGGAGAGCCCGGTCGCCTCGGCGGTGCCGGGCGGGGCGTTCAGGCCGGTGCCGCCGCCCGCTCCCGCCGCCACACAATGAGGATCGCCACGACCGTGCCGAGATAGACGGCGGCGACCCAGAAGGGGAGCAGCGTCGTCCGGCCGTCGGGCAAGGTCATCCAGAGCGCGGCGGCGCCGATGGCGCGGATCACGGCATGGGCGGAGTAGAGCGCGGGCTTGCCGTAGCTCCAGCCGATCACCGGCCAGTGCTGGCTCATGCCGACGGCGACGATCAGCGGCACCAGCTCCGGCGCATAGGCATAAGCCGGGAAGGCGATGGCGTAGAAGAGCAGCATCGAGGTGAAAGCGGGGCCGAGCACGTCACCGGTCGCGGTGCTGTCCCTCATGAAGTCCGAGCGGAACAGCTTCGAGAAGAGGATGGCGAGCGGGAAGATCGCGCCGGAGAAGACGAAGGCGGCGAGGTTCCAGCTTTCGAGCGTCATCGAATAGCCGGCGATGCCGAGCGCGAGCCAGTAGACGGCGCCCGCAAGCGGGAAGGGGAAACCGCCCTTGAGCCGGACGAAGCTGCCCAGCTGGTCCCGGCGCACCTGTTCGCGGAGTGTCTGCACGGCCCGCTCCCGATAGATCCACATGTCCATCCGAAGTGTATTATAAGAATAATACAGCTGCGGCAAGGCTTGCATCCTGCCACGACATGGTGCGTTGCGTGGAGCGATGGCGAAACGACCGGTCAAAGGCGGGCTGCCCACGCGGGCGCAGGTCCTCGAGTTCATCCAGGGCAGCGATGCGCCCGCGGGCAAGCGAGAGATCGCCAAGGCGTTCGGGCTGAAGGGCGAGGAGAAGATCGCGCTCAAGCGGCTGCTCAGGGACATGGGCGACGAGGGACTGATCGACGCGGGGCCGGGACGAGCCTTCCACAAGCTGGGCGGCGTGCCGAAGGTGACGGTGCTGCGGGTCGTCGACGTAGACGACAGCGGCAAGGCCTGGGCGGTGCCCGAGCGCTGGGAGGCGGAGGGCGAGCCGCCGCGGCTCAGGGTGATGGAGCGCAAGGGCCCGCGCGCGGCGGCGCTCGGCGTCGGCGACCGGGTGCTCGCGCGCAACGAGGAGGGCCCGCGGGGCTGGGTCGCGCATCCGATGAAGAAGCTGCTGAGAGGCAGCGAGCTGGTGCTCGGCGTGGTCCATGAGGAGGGGGCGGGGCACTGGCTGAGGCCGGTGGAGAAGAAGGAGCGGCGTGAGCTCCCCATCTCCGACCTCGGCGAGGCGCGGGTGGGCGACCTGGTGCTGGCCGAGAAGGTCGGCCGGCCTCCGCGGCTCACGGCGCGCGTGGACCGGATTCTCGGCGATCCCTTCGCGCCGCGCAGCTTCAGCCTGATCGCGATCCACAAACACGGCATCCCGCATGAGTTTCCGGAGGCTGTGCTGAAGGAGGCGGAGCGAGTCGCCAGGCAGAAGCTCGGCGAGCGCGAGGACCTGACGCATCTGCCCATCGTCGCGATCGACCCGGCGGATGCGCGCGACCATGACGACGCGGTCTGGGCGACGGAGGATGACGATCCCGAAAATAAGGGCGGCTGGAAGGCGCTGGTCGCGATTGCCGACGTCAGTTTCTACGTCCGGCCGGGCTCGGCGCTGGACAAGGAGGCGCGCAGGCGCGGCAACAGCGTCTATTTCCCCGACCGGGTGGTGCCGATGCTGCCCGAGGAATTAAGCGCCGACATCTGCTCGCTGAAGGCGGGCGAGGACCGGGCGGCGCTCGCCTGCCATTTGCAGGTGACGAAGGACGGCCAGCTCAGGTCCTGGCGGTTCAGCCGGGGGCGGGTGCGGATCCGGGCGAACATCCCCTATGAGGACGCGCAGGCGGCGATCGACGCCGACGAGGCGCGGGTCGAGGTCGCCTCCTCACCCTGCTCCATGCCGGAGATCGAGGACGAGGTGATGGACGCGCTGCGGCCGCTCTGGGCCTGCTGGCGGGCCATGTACCGGGCGCGGGCCAAGCGCGGGCCGCTGGAGCTGGACCTGCCCGAGCGGCGGGTGGTGCTCGACGAGAAGGGGCGGATCCTCTCGGTGGCGCCGCGCGAGCGGCTCGACGCGCACAAATTGATCGAGGATTATATGATCGCCGCGAACGTCGCCGCGGCGAAGGCGCTGGAGGCGAAGAAGGCGCCGGTCATGTACCGCGTCCACGAGCCGCCCAGCCGCGAGAAGCTGGTGGCGCTGAAGGATTATCTGAAGACCTTCGAGATCGAGTTCGCGCTCGGCCAGGTGGTGCGGCCAGCGACGTTCAACCGGATCATCGAGATGCTGGGTGACGCGGACTTCCGGCCGCAGGTGATGGAGCAGGTGCTGCGCACGCAGACCCAGGCTTATTATGCGCCGATGAACCAGGGGCATTTCGGGCTGGCGCTCGGCTCCTACGCCCATTTCACCTCGCCGATCCGGCGCTATGCGGATCTGGTCGTGCACCGGGCGCTGGTGCGCGCCTATCGGCTGGGCGAGGGCGGGCTGACCGACGAGGAGGCCGCGTCCATGGAGGTGACGGGGGAGCTCATCTCCAATCTGGAGCGGCGGGCGATGGAGGCGGAGCGCGACACGATCGACCGCTATGTCGCCGCCTATCTGAGCGAGAAGGTCGGGGAGCTGGTGCGCTGCCGGATCACCGGCGTGCAGAGCTTCGGCTTCTTCGCCACGGTCGAGGATCTGGGCGGCGACGGGCTAGTGCCGGCCGCGACCTTGGGCGACGAATATTATCGCCATGACGAGGCGAGCCAGAGCCTGACCGGCGAGGAGAGCGGCACGCGCTACACGCTCGGGCAGAGGCTGACGCTGCGGCTCGCCGAGGCCAACCCGGTGTCGGGGGCGCTGCGCTTCGAGCTGCCCGAGGCGCCGCGCGGGGCGGGGCGCATGCCGCGGGCGCGGGAAGAAAGAGGCGGGCGGCGGCTGCAGGGAAAGCGCGGGCGGCCTTCAAACATCCGCCATCAGGGACGGCGGCGCTGAACAAAGCCCGCCGATTGCGCACCGCCCCGCGGGGCAATAGCCTGTCGGCCGCAACGACATGAAGTTCGGGGGGAGAGGCATGATGGCACGGAAAGCGATGGCGTTGACGGCCCTGCTGGCACTGGCGGCCGGCTGCCAGCAGGACGGCAATGTGGATCCGATGGTCGCCGGGCTGGCGCGGACCATCCGCATGCCCGAGAGCGCCGGCGATCTCAGGCTCAAGCGGGCCAGGGGCGAGGGCCGGACCCTGATCCTGGAAACGGAGATGCCGGGCGATCTCGGGAATGTCGTAGGCGCGTCCGACGTGGCGACCAGCTTCGCCCACGGCATTTGCGCAAATCGCGCGACCATGAATTTCTTCAGCGAGGGCCGGACGCTCCGCCTCGACCTCTCGATGCCGGGGCGGCCGCCGAGCAGCGCGACGGTGGACCGCTGCCCGCCAGGCCCGGTCGGCCAGGGTGTGACCGTCGAAACCTATGCGCAGATGTACCAGCGCATGGTCGGCCGCGATCTCGGCGACGGCACGAGACTGACCTCGTCCCGCGCGGAGGGCCAGACGCTCGTGCTGGTGCTGGACGGGCCGGCCGGCTGGCGCCAGGGGGTCACCCCCGCGTCGATCGGGCAGGATTTCCTCGGCGGCTTCTGCGAGGGCGGCACCGGCAACGCCTTCTTCCAGGGCGGCCGCACGCTGCGGGTGGACACGACCGAAGGCGGCGGCGCGCCGATGGCGGGGCAGCCCCTTTCGGCCTGCCCGGGGCGCTAGCGGCCGGCCCGAATCCCGTTTCGGGATGGGGGCGTTGCAAAGCGGCAAATCCTTAGCGAACATGGTTAATTCTCCGTTCGGAGGACGCCATGAGTCGCGCCGTCGCTGCCTGCCTCGCCTTGCTCACCATCGCCGCCGCCGACCGCGGCCCGCTGCCGCACGCCTCGGGCCGGCCGGACGGGCCCGGGCCGGGCTGCGGGGGCGGCTTCATCGCGGCGCGGGGGGACACGCTCTATTCGATCGCAAGGCGCTGCGAGACGAGCGTCGCCGAGCTGGTCCAGGAGAACAGGCTGGGGCGGCCGCCGGTGCTCGCAGCGGGGCAGGCGCTGGCCATTCCGGGCTTCGCCCGGCCGGGGCCGCCGAGGGTGCCCGAAGCCGCGCCGCCACCGCGCCGGCTGCCCGGGGTCCGGCCGCCGGAGCATCGCCCGCCGCCGCCCCCGCCGCCGGCGCCGCGCGCCGGGGGGAATGTCTATCATTTCCAGGCGGGCGACACGCTCTACTCGCTGGCGCGCTGGGCGCGGACCTCGCTGGCGGCGCTACGCACGGCCAATCCGGATGTGGACCCGCGCGACATCGAGATCGGCGATCCGATCCGGCTGCCGCGCGGCGCCGTTCGGCCCGAGCCGCTGCGGCTGCGCGAGCGCGGCCGGCCCGCGCTCCTGCCCGCCGCGGCGCCGCCGCGCCCGCCGCGTCCGCCTTTGCCGCCGCGTCCCGATGCGGCGATGCCGCCGCCGGCCATGCGCCCGCCGCCGCCGGCGCCGGCCAAGCCCATTCCGGAGGACGATGCGGACGATGACGAGGTCACCCCCGGCGGGATGGACGATGGCAGCCCGGAGCCTGACGGGATGTGACGACAGGGTCGTCATCCCGGACTTGATCCGGAATCCATGCCCACGGCCGATGAGAATTCTCGCCATCGGAGTTCTTGGGTCCTGACTTTCGTCAGGATGACGATCAGAGCTTCGGCAGGGTCACCCCGCGCTGGCCCATATATTTGCCGGCGCGGTCGGCGTAGCTGGTCTCGCAGGGCTCGTTGCCCTGGAGGAAGAGGAACTGGCAGGCGCCCTCGTTGGCGTAGATGCGGGCCGGGAGCGGGGTGGTGTTGGAGAATTCCAGCGTGACATGGCCTTCCCAGCCCGGCTCGAGCGGGGTCACGTTCACGATGATGCCGCAGCGCGCGTAGGTGGACTTGCCGAGGCAGATGACGAGCACGTCGCGCGGCACCCGGAAATATTCGACGGTGCGGGCGAGCGCGAAGCTGTTCGGCGGGATGATGCAGACATCGGTCTTGCGGTCGACGAAGCTGTTCGCGGCGAAGTCCTTGGGGTCGACGACGGCGCTGTCGACATTGGTGAAGATCTTGAACTCGTCGGCGACGCGCGCGTCATAGCCGTAGGAGGAGAGGCCGTAGGAGATGCAGCCCTCCCGGCGCTGCGATTCCACGAACGGCTCGATCATGCCATTGGCCTGCGCCTGCTCGCGAATCCATTTGTCGGAGAGGATGGACATCTAGCGGGCCCTTACTTCTAGCAGGCGGCCACCACAGCCGGATAGCTCTTGGACGATATTCCGGGCTTCACCTGGTCGAAGGAGGGTGTAACTCCAACGGACGCGGACGCTATCCTCGAAGACTCGTCCACCAACGCCGGTGCAAGGGCTGCGTCTGGCTTCAACCAAAATGTGAGTCACATCGCCGGATCGCCAGGTGCGAACACCATCTTGAGTTCGCGGCAGGGTGCGGGGGAACGTGAAACTGCTAAAATCTCTCGTGCCTCCGTTCTCATCGAGCCTGACGCGCAATACGATGCGATCGTCGCCGATCGCGAGCAGCCATGGGGGATTTCCTCCGAGCGCCTGATAGGCGGGGTCGCGGACGGGCGCGTAGGGCGTCGAGCTGGTCGCGCAGCTGGCGGCGGCGAGCAGCAGCGGGATGCCAAGGAGGAGTCGGATCATGCCCGCTGGGATGCGTGCCCGCCCCCGTGCGAGTCAACCGCCGTCGTCGGCTGCTTGATGTGCAGGACGCAGATCAAAGTGAACAGGCGCCGGGCGGTGTCGAAATCCATCTCGACCTTGCCGGCGAGGCATTCCTGGAGGAGTTCGGCGGCCTCGTTGTGCAGGCCGCGCCGGGCCATGTCGATCGCCTCGATCCCCCTGGCGCCGCCGGAGCGGACCGCCTTGAAGTAGGAATCGCAGATCTGGAAATAGTCGCGGATCGGGCGGCGGAAGCGGGCGAGGCCCATGCGGATCGTCTCGTAGGGCGCGCCCTCGTCGCCGAGCAATTCGATGGCGAGCCGGCCCTCCTCGACGCGCAGCTTCACGCGATAGGGGCCGTCATGGCCGGCGACGGCGAACTGATTGTGCTCGATCAGGTCGAAGATCGCGATCCGCCGCTCCTGCTCGATATCGGCGTTGCGCTTCAGGATGGAGCGCTCGTCCAGCTCGATGTCGATGATCCGCGGATCGGGCATGAAGGCTTGTTAGCGGGTGCAGCATTCCGGCGCCATGACCCACGTGATGAACATACAGATTCGTCCACAATTCGATCCAAATTAGATTGTCCGGGACGGCCCGAAACCGGTTGAGACGGTGCCCGGAAGGCGTATTGAGAAAGGATGCTTCAGCCTAATCTCGCCGTCGTCGAACCGGGTCCCTCGTCCGCCCTGCCCCAGAATGTCGAGGCCGAGGCGGCTTTGCTCGGCGCGCTGATGATCGACAATAGGCTGGCCGAGGACATCCAGCTGAAATTGCGGCCGGAGCATTTCTACGAGCCGCTGCACGGGCGGATTTACGAGCAGATCCTGAGGCTGCTCGACAAGAATATGATCGCCTCGCCGGTCACGCTTCGCCCGCTGTTCGAGCAGGACGAGGAGATGAAGGAGCTGGGCGGGCCGGCCTATCTGGCGCAGCTGACCGGGAGCGGCGCGGCCATTATCGGCGCGCGCGACTTCGCCGAGCAGATCTATGACCTCGCGTTGCTCAGGGCCCTGGTCGGGGTCGGGCGCGACATGGTCGAGCAGGCGCTCGACACGTCGGACGAGGTCGATCCGAAGAGCCAGATCGAGAATGCGGAAAGCGCGCTCTACCGCGTCGCCGAGGAAGGCGGCGGCGAGAGCAGCGTGAAGAGCTTCGCCTCGGCCGCGACCATGGCCATCAAGATGGCCGAGAAGGCGCTGAATTCGGGCGGCGGGCTGTCGGGCATCACCACCGGCCTCGAATCGGTCAACGTCAAGACCGGCGGCCTGCATCATTCGGACCTTTTGATCCTCGCCGGCCGCCCGGGCATGGGCAAGTCGTCGCTCGCCACGAACATCGGCTTCGCCGCGGCCGAGCGATACCTGCAGGACATGGAGGACGGGATCGAGCCGGAGAAATCGGCCGGCGCCGCGGTCGCCTTCTTCAGCCTCGAAATGTCGGCCGACCAGCTCGCCACCCGCATTCTCGCCGAGCAGAGCCGGATCAGCTCCGAGACCCTGCGCATGGGCAAGATCACGCAGGAGGAGTTCCGCAGCCTCGCCCGCGCCGCGGCCAAGCTGCAGAACGTGCCTTTCTACATCGACGACACGCCGGGCCTCACCATCGCCGCGCTCCGCACCCGCGCGCGGCGGCTGAAAAGGCAGAAGGGGATCGGCCTGATCATCGTCGACTATCTCCAGCTGCTGCAGGGCACGGGCAAGGCCTCGAACGACAATCGCGTGCAGGAGATTTCGGAGATTTCGCGCGGCCTGAAGACGCTCGCCAAGGAGCTGAACGTGCCGGTGATGGCGCTCTCCCAGCTCAGCCGCGCCGTCGAGCAGCGCGAGAACAAGCGCCCGCAGCTGGCGGACCTCAGGGAATCGGGCTCGATCGAGCAGGACGCCGACATCGTCATGTTCATCTATCGCGAGGAATATTATCTCGCCTTCCAGAAGCCGACCGAGGCGACCGAGGGCGACGATGCCAAGGACGTCGCCGCCTTCCTCGCCTGGCAGGAATCGATGGCCAAGAAATACGGCCATGCCGAGCTGATCGTCGCCAAGCAGCGCCACGGCTCGACCGGCACCGTCGACCTGCACTTCGAGGCGCGCTTCACGCGCTTCTCCGACCGCGCCGTCGAGGGCCGGATGCCGGAGATCAGGGGCTAGGCGACGTTCGTCGAACGCCCGCTTGCCCGAATCCCGACCGCCCCCTAGCGTCCGCGCCGTCATGACAGGGAGGGATTTATGCGTGCGCGTGGCTTGCTTCTGGCGGGGGTGCTGGCGGTGACGGGAGCGGGCGTGAGCGCGCAGGACAGCGGCGGCGCGGCCGGCAGGGCGGAGGCCGCCTTCGCGGCCGACGAGGCCAGCGATCCCTTCACCTTCCTCGAGGAGATCCAGGGCGAGCGGGCCTTGGCCTGGGCGCGGAACGAGAATACCCGGACGCTGGGTTTCCTGCAGGGTGACGCGCGCTACCAGCAGATGTACGACCGCGCACTCACCATATTGCAGGCGCGGGACCGAATCCCAACCGTGAGCTTTCGGCCCGACGGGCTCTACAATTTCTGGCAGGATGCCGAGCATGTGCGCGGCATCGTCCGGCGCACGACCCTCGCCAGCTACCGCACCGACAGCCCGCAATGGGAGACGGTGCTCGACGTCGACGCCCTGGCCCGGGCCGAGGGCAAGTCCTGGGTTTATCAGGGGATGAGCTGCCTGCCGCCCGACGAACGGCGCTGCCTCGTCTATCTCTCCGACGGCGGCCGCGACGCGAACACCGTGCGCGAGTTCGACCTCCGCACCCGCCAGTTCGTCGAGGGCGGCTTCGCTCTGCCCGAGGGCAAGCAGAGCGTCGCCTGGGAGGATGAGAATACGGTCCTCGTCGCGCGCGACTGGGGGCCGGGCACGATGACCGCGTCGGGCTATCCTTTCGTGATCAAGCGCCTCAGGCGCGGGCAGACTTTGGACCAGGCCCAGGAGGTCTATCGCGGCGAGGCGAGCGACGTGCGGGCGGCGCCCCTGGTGCTGCGCGACCCCGAGGGCCGGGTGCACGGCGTCGGCGCCTATCGCGGCGTCGACTTCTTCCACAACCGCTGGATCATCTTCCGGCCCGGCGGCAGCAACGTGACCCTCAACATCCCGCAGCGCGCCAGCCTCGCCGGGATCGTCGACGGGCGGCTGCTGGTGACGCTCGACGAGGCTTGGGACGCCGGGCAGGGGACGCGCTTCGCGGCGGATTCGATCGTCTCCTTCGACCTCGCCGAATGGGCGCGCGACCCGCTCGCCGCGCGGCCGACTTTGGTCTGGGCGCCGGGGCCGCGGCAGACCCTGAACGGGATCTCGACCACGCGGGGCCGGCTGCTCGTCAACATCCTCGACAATGTCCGCGGCCGCGCCTTCGCGCTCGACTATGCGGACGGGCGCTGGCGGACGAGCGAGATCGCGCTGCCCCGCAACGCCACGATCGGCATCGCCGCCTCGTCCGACCAGGACGAGCAGGCGATGTTCATGGTCACCGACTATCTGACCCCGCAGACGCTCTACCATTATGACGGGGCGAGCGGGTCGCTGCAGGTGCTGAAGACGACGCCGGCGCGCTTCGATTCCTCGCACCACCAGGTCGAGCAGCTCGAGGCGGTCTCGCGCGACGGCACGCGCATCCCCTATTTCCTGATCCGGCCGCGGACGATGCGCTATGACGGCTCAACGCCGACCCTGCTCTACGGCTATGGCGGCTTCCAGGTCAGCCAGGTGCCCAATTATTCGGGGACGATGGGCCGGCTCTGGCTGGAGCAGGGCAATGCCTATGTGGTCGCGAACCTGCGCGGCGGCGGCGAGTTCGGGCCGGAATGGCACCAGAGCGCGCAGCTCGCCAACAAGCAGCGCACCTGGGACGATTATATCGCGGTCGCCGAGGACCTGATCCGGCGGCGGATCACGAGCCCGCGGCGGCTCGGCGTGATCGGCGGCTCGCAGGGCGGCCTCCTGGTCGGCACCGCGATCACGCAGCGGCCGGAATTGTTCAACGCGGCGATCATCCAGGTGCCGCTCTTCGACATGCTGCGCTACCACCAGATCGGCGCCGGCGCGTCCTGGATCGGCGAATATGGCGATCCCCGCATCGCCGAGCAGCGCCGCTGGCTGGAAGGCTATTCACCCTATCAAAGGCTGCTTCCGGGGCGGACCTATCCGACGCCGTTCATCCACACCTCGACCGCGGACGACCGCGTCCATCCGGCGCACGGCCGCAAGGCGGCGGCGCGGCTCGCCCAGCTCGGCCAGCCTTATTATTATTACGAGAATATGGAGGGCGGCCACGCCGCGGCGGCGAACCTGCAGGAAAATGCGCGGCGGATCGCGCTGGAATTCGTCTACGCGACGAAGCGGCTGGTGGACTGAGCCAACGGGACCGGCTGGCGACGGGCCGTGCTGCCACTTGACAGCACGGCCCTTTTCAGGTCCCTTGTGTTAAATTTTACGCAGGTGAAGCGATGGGGCCGATGACTCCTCCAGGCCTGAGTCGACGCGAGCGGCAGATCATGGACGTGCTCCACCGGCGCGGCCATGCGACCGCCGCCGAGATCACCGCCGACCTCGACGATGCGCCGACCAACACCACGGTTCGTACCCTGCTCCGGATCCTCGGCCGCAAAGGGCATGTCCGGTTCGAGCGCGACGGCAAGGCCTACGTCTACAGCGCGGCGGCCGATCGCGAGGAGGCGGGCACCTCGATGATGGGCCATGTCGTCAGGACCTTCTTCGGGGGCTCGCCGGCGAGCGCGATGGCCGCGCTGCTGGGCAGCGAGCGGGACTCGCTGACCGAGGCCCAGCTGGACAGGCTCGAACAGCTGATCGCCGAAGCGCGGAGGAGGAGCAGATGACCGCCGCCGTCCTGCTGGTCGATGCAACGCTCAAGTCGGCCTTGCTCTGCCTTCTCGGCATGGCGGCGCAGGGGGCGATGCGGCGGCGCAGCGCCGCGCTCAGGCATCTCGTCTGGCTGACCGTTTTGGTCTGCTGCATCCTGCTGCCGTTCGCGCTCATCGCGTGGCGGCTGGCGGCACCGGGTCTGCCGTTCGCGCCGGTGCACGACGCGGTCATGGCGCTAACCCCCTCCTTGCCCGCCGCCATTCCGCCCGGAGCCATCGAGGCAGTCGACCGGATCTGGTCGGGCGATGGCGGCGTGCTTCGCGCCGGCATGCCGGCGACGGCCGTGACCCTGGTCTGGCTGGCGGGTTTTCTCGTCGCCGGCGTCCGCAGCCTGATCGCCTATCGCGCCGCGACCGCGATCGCGCGTCGGGCCATGCCCTCGGCGATCGGAGGGGCGCCGCCGGGAGTCACGGTCAGGCTCAGCCCCGAGCTTTCGGCGCCGGCCCTGTTCGGGATAAGGGCACCGGTCATTCTGCTGCCCGTAGAGGCGGAAAGGTGGCCAGGCGATCGGCTCGAGGCGGTGCTGGCCCATGAAGCCGCCCATATCGCGCGGCGCGATTGCGCGATCGAGGCGCTGGCCCGCTTCGCCTGCGCACTGCACTGGTGGAATCCTCTGGTCTGGATGGCCGCGCGGCGTCTCCGCGAGGAGCGCGAGCTGGCCTGCGACGACCGCGTCGTCGGGGCGGGGCTCGATGCAGGCAGCTATGCCGCCACCCTGGTCGAGATCGCGCGCAGCGCGGGGCGGCCGCGGATCGCAGCCCTGCTCGGCATGGCGAGACTGTCTGGGCTGGAGCGAAGGGTCGTGACCTTGCTCGGGCCGCGACGGCCGGCAGGCGGCGGCCGGCGGTCCGTTCTCCTGGCCGGACTGGCCGCGACCGCGTTCCTGACCCTGGCAGCCCTGAGCGCACCGGCCGCAGGCATGCTTGGCGACGGCAGCGTCCAACTGAGCGGCGGACCCTTCGCCGGGCTCGACGATCCGATGAGCGAGCGCGTGCCGCTGCCATATGATCGCCTCGCAGCGACCGCGGCCGCGGTGCCGGCCCGGGGACGGGACGCCCGTGCCATCGCCACGCTGAAGGGTCAGCTCAATCGCCGGTCCACCGGCTATGGCGATCTCGTTCGCGAGCGCGCGATCTGGGCCCTCGTCCAGGTTCGGGGCGGGCAGCTCTATGAGCCGCTGGTCGCGCAGACCCGGAATCCGGACTGGCGGGTCCGCGCCTATGCCGCCTGGGGCTTGCTGATCGCCGGCGACCGCCGGGCGTCGCCGCGCCTCGCGCTGATGCTGGACGATCCGGTCTGGCGAGTCCGCGCAATGGCGGCTGGCGCGCTCGCCGGGCTCGGAGATCCCGCCCCGGCCGATGCCGTCGTGGAAGCGCTGGCCGATCCCGCCTGGCAAGTCCGGCTCGCCGCCATCGACTATTTCGACCGGCTTGGCGACCGGCGGTTCGCCGAGCATCTGCGCCCGCTGCTGCGCGATCCCCACGGCGCGACCAGGATGCGTGCCGAGGAAGTGCTTGCCCGGTTCTGATCCGTCCGACCCGTCTCTTTTTTTGCTTAAAGTGTTAATAATTTAACGGGAGATTGTCATGGCGCGACGGAGTCTGCTGATCTGGCTGGCTGCCTTATTGTGGATCGTGCCGGGAACCGCCGCGGCGCAGGGACGCCTGCCCGAGCCGCTGCAGCGCTATGTCGAGGAGGCGTTGCGGCAGTCGGAAACGCCGGGTGTGGGGATCGCGATCGTGAATGGCGACGATCCGCCGATCGCGCAGGGCTTCGGCGTGCGCCGCATGGGCGTGGCTGCGCTGGTGGATGCCGACACCCTGTTCAACATCGGCTCGCTGGCCAAGTCGTTCACCGCCGCCGCGGCGGCCGCGCTCGTCGACGAGGGTCGGCTGGGCTGGAACGATCCGGTGGTGCGCTGGCTGCCGACGATGGAACTCGCCGATCCCTGGCTGACCCGGCAGATCACCCTGGCCGATCTGCTCTCCCACCGCACCGGCCTGCAGGCGGCCAATACCGCCTGGTACCGGACCGGGATCGACCGCGCCGAGATCCTCCGCCGCGTCCGCTATCTCGAGCCTGCCGCGCCGTTCCGCACCCAGCAGGTCTACAACAATGCCCTCTATGTCGTGGCTGGCGAGGTGATTGCCGCAGCGGGCGGGACCTCCTGGGAGGATGTCGTGCGCTCGCGGCTGCTCCGTCCGCTCGGCATGACCCGGACGATCGTCGGCATGGCCTCAAGCACGAGCGGGAACGTGGCGACGCCGCATGTCGTGATCGGCGGCCGCCAGCAGGCGATCCGGCCCGGCGACTATGTCAGCACGGCGCCGGCTGGCGGCATCGAATCCACGGCGCGGGACATGGTGCGCTGGCTGCGCTTCCAGCTCGGCGACGGCAGCTTCGAGGGGCGCCGCGTGCTCTCGGGCGAAACCTTGCAGGCGATGCACGAGCCCTGGGTGATCATTCCGACCACCCCGGCGATGCGCAGCGCCCGCAACGTCCGCTTCTTCGGTGGCTATGGCTTGGGCTGGAACGTGATGGACTATTATGGCCACAAATTGCTCTGGCACAGCGGCAATAATGACGGGGTGATGAGCTATATGGCGCTGATCCCGGAGCGGCGGCTCGGCATCGTCGTGCTGCAGAACAGCTGGATCGCCCAGAATCTGCGCTTCGATCTCGCCTCGCGCATCCTCGACCATTATCTTGGCCTGCCGACGCGCGACTATGCCGGGGAGACGCTGCGCGCCGCCCGCGCAGCCCAGGCGCGGGCGGCCCCGGCACCTGCCGGACCTCCGCCCGCGGTGCTGCCGCCGCTTGAGCTCGGCGCCTATGCCGGGCTGTACCGGAGCGACCTGTACGGGCCGGTCAGCGTCACCCGCACGGCCCGGGGCCTGGTCCTGAAGCTCGGCGAGGGGGACGAGGCCGTGCTGACACCGCTCAGCCGGGATACGTTCGCGGTGCGCTGGCGCAACCGCATCTGGGGCGAGTTCGGGGACACCCGCGTGACCTTCGCGCTGGACGATTCCGGCCGTCCGGCGCGACTGTCGATGCTGGTGGTGCGCGACCGGGTCGAGGCACGGCGGGTCGAGCCCGCGCGCTAGCTCAGCCCTCCAGATTCTCCGCCGCCGCCGCGTAGGGATCGGCGAGCCCCACGCCGATCGTCGCCCGCGGCGCCTCGGCCTCGGAGCTGGTCACCGGATAGGCGCAATAGTCCGCGGCGTAATAGGCGCTCGGGCGGTGGTTGCCGGAGAGGCCGATGCCGCCGAACGGGGCGTTGGACGGGGCGCCGTTGGTCGGCTTGTTCCAGTTGACCACGCCGGCGCGGACATTGGCCCAGAAGCGGTCGTACAGTTCCGGATTGCCGCCGACGAGGCTGGCGGCGAGGCCGTAGCGCGTCTTGTTCGCCTCGATGATCGCGGCGTCGAAATCGGGGACGCGGATCACCTGCAGGACGGGCCCGAACATCTCCTCGTCCGAGCGGCGCTCGACCTCGGTGACGTCGATCAGGGCGGCGGTGAGGAAGGGGCGGTCGTCCGACTTGCGGTCGAGCCGGCGGATGGCGCGGCCACCCTTGCCGAGCAGGTCGAGATAGGCCTCCTGCAGATGGTCGGCGGCGCCATTGTCGATCACCGGGCCCATGAAGGGGGCCGGGCTGGCATGCGGATGGTCGACGATGATCCGGTCGATCAGTCGGGCGATTGTCTCCAGCAACTCCTCGTGATTGCCGTCCTCGACGATCAGGCGGCGCGCGGCGGTGCAGCGCTGGCCGGCGCTCATATAAGCGGACTGCACGGCGATCGCGGCGGCGGCGTGAACGTCGCGCGCGTTCCAGACGACGAGCGGATTGTTGCCGCCCATCTCCAGCGCCAGAATCTTGTGCGGCGTCTCGGCATATTGGCGGTGCAAGGCGAGGCCGGCGCGGGCCGAGCCGGTGAAGAGCAGGCCATCGATGCCCGGGCTGGCGGCGAGCGCCTTGCCCACCTCCGGGCCGCCCTGGACGCAGCGGACCAGGCCTTCGGGGATGCCGGCCTCATGATAGAGCGAGACCAGATAATCGCCGACCGCGGGCGTCTTCTCGCTCGGCTTGAAGACGATCGCATTGCCGGCGAGCAGGGCCGGGACGATATGGCCGTTGGGCAGGTGCGCCGGAAAATTATAGGGGCCGAGCACGCCAAGAGTGCCGTGCGGCTTGTGGCGGACGGCGACGCGGGCGCCCATCGCGCCTTCGAGGCGCTTCTGCGAGGTGCGGTCCGCATAAGCGGCGACCGAGATGTCGACCTTGTTGATCACCGCCTCGACCTCGGTGCGCGCCTCCCAGAGCGGCTTGCCGGTCTCGCGGGCGACCAGGTCGGCGAAGGGCTCGAGCTTGCCGCGCACGACATTGGCGAAGCGGCGCAGCGTCTCGACGCGATAGGCGAAGGGGCGCGAGGCCCAGCCGGGCCAGGCGGCGCGCGCCGCGGCGACCTCGGCCTCGACGTCGCCGACCTCGCCGGTCCAGAGGGTCTCGCCGGTCGCGGGTTCTGTCGATGTGAGGCTGGCCATGCCAATGCTAAATGCCGTTACGGAGGAATTTTTCAAGCCGTCCTGCGGTGGGCCTCGCCCATGCGGCGCACGGCGACGATCTTATCGTTGAGCGGGGCCCAGTCGTCGCGCTCGTCGATCGCCGCCCAGATCGACTCGACCTCGTCGATATGCATGGAGCAGGGGGCGGGGTCCGACCAATAGGCATGGTCGCGGGCGCCGGGGACTGGCTGGTGGCGGGCGACGAGCGCAGCGAGTTCGTCGAAGCTGGCATAGCCCTCCGGCCGGCGGCCGCCGCGCCACTCGAAATAGAATTTGTCGAGCGGCGCCCGGGTGGCAGAGAGAGTCTCCTCCAGCGCGGAGACGAGCGGCATGTCGATGGCGAGCTCGCCGGTCTGCAGGCCGAGGCGGGCGAAGATGGCGTCGCGGAGGGCAAGCTGGAAGAGGTGCGGGAAGTTCTCGAGCTGCGCGGTGAGCGGTTCGGCCGCCTCGATCCGGCGGAGCGCGATGGCGAGCTGGACGAGGTCCCAGTGGATCGCCTCGGGCTGGCGGGCGAAGGCGTAAAGGCCGGCATGGTCGAAATAGGCGGCGGTGAAGGCGCCGTCCCAGACGGGGGTGAAGCGCCAGGGGCCGTAATCGAAGCTCTGCGCGGTGATCGCGATATTGTCCGAGTTGAGCACGCCATGGACGAAGCCCGCGGCGATATAGGAGGCGGCGAGGTGGGCCGTTTGCGCCGTGACGTGGCCGAGCAGGGTGGCCGGGTCGCCGCTCTCGTCACCATAATAATGGCGCAGGCAATAAGCGGTGAGCTTGCGGAGATTGTCCTCTTCGCCGAGCGTCGCGAGGCGCTGGAAGGTGCCGATGCGGATATGGCTGTGCTGGAGGCGGACGAGCACGGCCGAGCGGGTGGGGGAGGGCTCGTCATTGCGCTCGAGCGCCTCGCCCGTCTCGACCAGCGAGAAGCTCTTCGAGGTCTCGACGCCGAGCGCCTCCAGCATCTCGGTGGCGAGGATCTCGCGGACGCCGCCCTTCAGCGTCAGGCGGCCGTCGCCGAAGCGGCTCCAGGGCGTCTGGCCCGAGCCCTTGGTGCCGAGATCGAGCAGGCGGCCATCGCCGTCCCGGAGCTGTGCGAACAGGAAGCCGCGGCCGTCGCCGATATCGGGATTGTACACGCGGAACTGATGGCCGTGATAACGCAGCGCCAGCGGCTCCGGCAGGGCGTCGGGCAATGGTGCGAAGCGGGCGAAATGGCGGATCCAGTCCGCGTTGGTGAGGCCGCCCAGCCCCACGCCCTCCGCCTGGCGCTGGTTGCGGAAGCGCAGGATCGCCTGCGGGAAGTCGGCGGGGCGGACCGGATCGTAAAAATCCGGCCCGAGCTCGAGGATCGCGGTCTCGGGGCGATAGCTGCTCATCGGGCGACGAAGCCGACCCGGTCGAGGCGGAGGCGGCAGGCGCCGCCGCCGGGAGCGGCCGCCTTGCTCCCGTAAGCGGTGACGCGGCGGCCCGGCCCGGCCGCCACCATCAGGGCGTCCCATTCGGACCGGGTCATCGCGAGGCTGGCGCAAAGGCCGGAGGCGATGTCGACGCGGGCGCCATTGTCGAACGCGCCGGAGAGGATGCCGTCGAAGCGGACGCGCGCTCCGACCGGCAGCCGCTCCCAGGCGCCGTCATCGGCGGTAATGGCGGTCTCGTTGCCGTTCGCCAGCGGCTCCTGCGGGCCGGCGCAGGCGGCGAGCAGGGCCGGCGCCAACAGCAGGGAGGTGGGCGACCACGCTCCGCGGTTGCGCGAAGCCGCGCCAGCGCCGATAGGACCGGGAACAGGTTCGAAGGGGCGTTGCATGGTCGAGTGGTCCGATGGCTATTGGGAATCGAGCGATGGCCTGAGGCTTCACTATCGCGACTATCCGGGCGAGGCGAGCCGGCCGCCGATCATCTGCATCCCTGGCCTGACGCGCAACGCGCGCGACTTCGAGGGGGTTGCGGCGCGGCTTGCCGGCGAGTGGCGGGTGATCTGCGTCGAACTGCGCGGCCGCGGCGCGAGCGCCCACGCCAGGGACCCGATGACCTATGTGCCGCCGGTCTATCTCCAGGACATGGAGGCCCTGGTCGCCGCGCTGAAGCTGGCGCGCTTCATCCTGTTCGGCACCTCGCTCGGCGGCCTCATCACCATGCTGATGGCGGCGACCGGCAAGGACAGGATCGCCGGCGCCCTGCTCAACGACATCGGGCCGGAGCTGGAATCGCGCGGGCTCGAGCGCATCCGCTCCTATGTCGGCCGCTCGCAGAACTGGCCGACCTGGCTGCACGCCGCGCGCTTCCTCGCCGAGGCGCAGGGCGACCGCTATCCCGACTGGCAGATCGACGACTGGCTGGTCTACGCCAAAAGGCTCTGCCGGCTGAACTCCAAGGGCCGCATCGTTTTCGACTATGACATGCGGATCGCCGAGCCGTTCAAGCTGCCCGCCGGCGAGGCCGGGTTCGACCTCTGGCCGGCCTTCCGCGCGCTCGACGGGATTCCCTCCCTGGTCGTGCACGGCGCGCTCTCGGACGTGCTCAGCGAAGCGAGCGTGGCGAAGATGAAGGCCGCCATTCCCTCGCTGGACAGCGTCACCATCCCCAATGTCGGCCACGCCCCGACGCTCGACGAGCCCGCGGCGCAGAAGGCGATCGACAAGCTGCTGAAGCGGGTGGCCTAGCCTTCTCGGGCTGCCCGTCAGTCCAGCGAGGCGAGTGCCGCTATCCCGCCCTGGCCCACCGTGACGCTCCCGGCCTGGGCAAGGGTCGCATCCTTGTAGGTCACCAGCCCGTCGAATTCACAGACGGAGTCCTCGACGATCGTGCAGCCGCGCCTTTCCGCGACCTCATCCAGTGCAGCCCGGTTGATGGCCACGAGAACCGCATATTCCGCCATGTCAGTCTCCCTCCCTCGCCAGGAAGTCCCGGGCTTCGTCGTCCACCCTGGAGAAGGCGCGGCGCGCGCCCGCCTCGTCGGTGACCGCCTGCAGCTCGCGAAGGCGGGTCATTGGCGGGGCACGGCCGTGCGCGAAGGTGAACGCATTCACGTAGGCGTTGATCAGGGTCGAAAGCCGCGTGCGGTCAAATGTTCCTCCGGGTGCAACCTTGGCCCAGAAGATTCCGAACTGGCTTCGATCGAGATTGTCGATGGCCACCGCTGCCCGCGCCCGGTCTGCCGCATAGAGCCGCCGCGCCTCGCTATTTGCGCGCGCCGCATCCAGCCGAACCCTTTCCACCAAATAGGTCCGGCATTCGGCCCGCAGGTCGGCCAGCTCGGGCTGCGGCATGGTGACGAACCGTAAGCAGAACAGGCCGAATTCGTCCTGCGCATAGTTCAGGCGGACGATCTCCTGAACGGCGTCGGCGACCTTCTCCATGGCCGCGCCATTGCCCTGCGCACTCTCTCCGGCGGAGTGGTCGCCCTGTTGAACGGTCGTCGTTGCCGAGGCTGGCCCCGCGCCCCCGCTGCTCATCGCGTCCCGCAGCACCTGGTAGGCCTCGGCCGCACCGGTCCGCTCCGCCTTGGCACGATTGAGCGCGGTCAGCGCGTTGGCGCAATTCGGCCGCTTGTTGGTCTGCTCAGGCGTCAGGGTCGGCGGGCTCGCCGCCGCGGCGGTTTCGATGGACGTACAGGACGGCGCCGCCCCTTCGAGCGCATCATATTCGGTCTGCCGGGAGCGCTGACTCGCGTCCGCAGTCTCAAGTCTCTTGCGGGCATCGTCGAGGCGGACCACTGCGTCCGCCGACGATGCGCCGGCCGATGCGCCACCCCCCGCGCCGATGACCGTCGCCGGCGGGGTCGCGACGCCCGTCAGCTGCTCGATCGCGAGGATCGCCACCATGAGGCGCTGGTCCCTGATCGCCTGGATGGGCAGCTCAAGGTCGGTGATCGCGCCGTTCAGATAGCGTTCGCAGGTCCGGTACATCAGCTCGCGCAGCATGTTGATCGTCTGCGTGCGCGCGATCGTGGCGCCCTGCTCGGAGGAGGACTGGGCAAGGCTGGCCGCCGCCTGGACCGATTGCGGATCGGCGCTCTGACCGAACGACCCGCTCGCCGAAAGCGACTGGGCGATCACGGAGGCGAAATCGGGCGGCGGCTCGGCGCAGATCCTGATCTGGCCCGGGCGCGCGGCGCCGGCCGTGTTCGTCCCGGCGACAGGCAGCGTCGGTACGGCCAGATAGGCGCGCTGCTTGGCGTCGACCGTGATGATGCTCGGTCCGTTGGGCCGGACCGTCCGGTTGCGGAAAATAGAATGCTGCGCGGCGCAGCCTGACAATAGCAGCGACATCCCGATCGCAAGCAGCGAAAGGCGGAACAGCTTTCCCGGCATCGCATTTCCCCCGTTTCCCGCAATCGAGATCAAGTCGACTCGCGAGCCCGGAGAGCAGATTACATGGTTTCTACCATATACCCTAGATTTTCTTGGGCCTGATTGAAGTCAAGCGCACGAAGCCGGCGCCATTCCTCCGGCGCACGTCTTACGGGCGCGCAGGCGCAGGGGCGACCGCCACCGCCCCCTCGGGCCAGCGGCCGGCGAGGAAGGTTTCGATCGCGGAGAAGAAGATGGCGGGGTCCTCGACCTGGATGAGATGGCCGGCGCGCGGCAGCATCAGCAGCCGCGCATCGGGATAGGCCATCGCCCAATCGCGCGCGCCTTCGGGCGGGACGACATCGCCGGCGCCATGGATGATGAACACGGGCGCAGTGACCCGTCGCACCGACGGCCGGACATCAAACTCGCCGAGCGACTGGACGATAACGCGATTGGCCCAGAGCGAGCGGCGAACCACTTCCGGCGGCCCCGCGCAGAGGTTGCCGCGGATGCGCACCGGCTGGGCCGGATCGTACATGTAGAGCTTCAATATGTAGCGCGCGAAAAGGCCGCAGGCCGCGATCGGATCCCTGGCCGTGAGCCAGTCCGCATTGTCCTGGACCAGATCGCGCTCTTCCTGGCTGAACCGTTCGCGCGCGCGCTGCGTCATGCGCGTCATCTGGAGACGGTGCTGGGCGGCGATCGGCGCCGCGGGCGAGTCCAGGACGAGCCGCTCGATCCGGTCCGGATGGGCGGCGGCATAAAGGGAGATCAGGAGGCCGCCCCAGCTGTTGCCGAGCAGGGTCATCTTCTGGAGCCCGAAGTGCCGGCGGAGCGCCTCGAGGTCGGCGACGTGACGCTGCCACGCAAGCTTCTCCGGATCGTCGATCAGGGTCGAGCGGCCGTTGCCGCGCTGGTCGTAATAGATGACGCGGCGGTTGCGGGTGAACGGTTCGAAATCGGCGCGGATCGATTCCAGCGAGAAACCCGGGCCGCCGTGGACGACGACCAGGGTCTGCGGGCCGCTGCCTTCGATCCGGTAGAAGAGCCGAACGCCGCCGTCGACGGTGATGAAGCCCTCCTGCTGTGCCATAGCGGGCGTCGCGACGAGCAGGAGAAGGACGAGCAGGAGCTTGTTCATGGCGCCGCTTCGCTCCCCGATGTGACCGTCTCCGCGCCCGCGGGCCAGCGGCCGGCGAGGAAGGTCTCGATCGCGGAGAAGAAGGCGGCCGACTCCTGGACATGCGCCAGATGGCCCGAGCGGCGCATCAGCAGCAGCCGGGCATCGGGGTAGCTGGCCGCCCAAACCCGGGACGAGGCCAGCGGAATGACGTCGCTGACGCCGTGAATCACCAGCACCGGCGCCCTGACCCGCCGGACTTCGGCCCTGAGGTCATATTCCCCGAGCGAATCGACGATCATGTTGTTGACCCAGAGCGAGCGGCGCACGACGTCGGGCGGCCCGGCGCACAGCGAGCCGTGGAAGGGCGGATCCGCCGCAGGGTCGAAGGCGTAGATCCGGAGGATCAGGCGCCCGAATGTGTTGCAGGCCGCGACCGGATCGCGCGCCTCCAGCCAGGTGCGCGGCAGGAACAGGTCGCGCAGCCGGTCGCGATCCGCGGCGCTCAGCCATTCGCGGGCGCGGGTGCCGATGCCGGCACTCATCTCGCGCATCAGCCCGCGGGTCGGCGAGGCCGGCACGTCTAGGATCAGCCGCTCGATCCGGTCCGGATGGGCGACCGCATAGAAGGAGATCAGCAGGCCGCCCCAGCTGTTGCCGATCAAAGTCATCTTCTCGAGCCGGAAATGGCGCCGGACCGCCTCCAGGTCCGCGACATGACGGGGCAAGGCCAGCTTCGCCGGGTCCTCGATCAGGCTGGAGCGGCCGTTGCCGCGCTGGTCGTAATAGATGACGCGCCGGTTCCGCGCGAGCGGGGCGAAGTCGGCGCGCACCGACTCCAGTGAGAAGCCGGGGCCGCCATGGACGACGACGAGAGTCTGCGGTCCGCTGCCCTCGACCTTGTAGAAGAGGCGCACGCCGTCGTCGGTGGTGATGAAGCCTTCCGATTGCGCCGCCACCGGCGCCGCGACAAGCAGCAGCAGGAAGAAGAGGAAGAGCCTCACGGGACCCTCGCCGCGGCGGCGGGCCAGCGGCCGGCGAGGAAGGTCTCGACCGCCGCAAAAAAGGCCTCCGGCTCCTCGACATGCATGAGATGGCCCGAGCGGTGCATCAGCAGCAGCCGGGCGCCGGGATAGCCGGCCGCCCAGTCGCGCGATCCTTCGATCGGAATGGGATCGGCGACGCCGTGGATCACCAATACGGGGGCAGTGACCCGGCGTACGTCCGCCCGCAGATCATATTCGCCGAGCGAGGCCCGGATGACTTCGCCGGCCCAGGGCGTGCGCCGCACCGCCTCGGGCGAGCCGGCACAGAGATTGCTGCGCACCGGCAATGCCGCGGCCGGATCGAAGACATAGGCGCGGAGGATCAGCTGCGTGAACGCCCGACAGACCGCGATCGGATCCTCGGCGTCGAACCAGAGGCCCGGCCGGGAAGCCTGCAGGCGCGCCTGAACGGCCTCGCTCATTCGCGCCGTGCGCGCCGAGATGTTTGCGGCAAATCGCAGGTAATAGGCCCTGGTCGGCGGCGCCGGGGCGTCGAGCACCATGCGCTCGACGCGGTCCGGATGGGCGACGGCATAATAAGAGATCAGCAGGCTGCCCCAGCTGTTGCCGAGCAGTACCAGCTTCTCGAGCCCGAAATGGCGGCGCACCGCCTCCAAGTCCGCGATATGGTGGGAGATGGCGAGCTTCGCCGGATCGTCGGCCAGGCTGGAGCGGCCGTTGCCGCGCTGGTCGTAATAGATGACGCGCCGGTTCCGGGCGAGCGGGGCGAAATCGGCACGGACTGACTCCAGCGAGAAGCCGGGCCCGCCATGGACGACGATCAGGGTCTGCGGGCCGCGGCCCTCGATCCTGTAGAAGAGGCGGACGCCATCGTCGGTGGGGATGAAGCCCTCCTGCTGCGCTGCCGCGGCTGTCGGGACAAGCAGCAGGAGGAAGGCGAGCAGCGCTCTCATGCGCTATTTGTAGCATCGCCCGTTACGGACGCGAAGCGCGTTTCCCTCAAAGCAGCGCTGCGCCATAAGGGCGCATGGTCCTCCGCATCCTCCATTGCCATTCGACCTTCAGCCTGGGCGGCAAGGAGGCGCGGGCGGTGCGGCTGATGAACGCGTTCGGCGACGCGGCCGCGCATACCGTGCTGAGCGCGATGCCCGACCGGCTGGCGGCGCGCGACGCGATCGCGAAGGGGATCGAGGCCGACTTCCCCGGGGACGCGCCGCCGCTCGCCGGGGCGCCGACGCCGGTCCGGCTCTGGCGACTGGCGCGGTACATGCGCGGCTTCGACCTGGTGCTGACCTATAATTGGGGGGCGTTCGACGCGGTGATGGCGCGGCGGCTGTTTGGCGGCCCGCCGCTCGTCCACCACGAGGACGGCTTCAACGAGGACGAGGCGGAGCGGCTCAGCCCGAAGCGAAACCGCTATCGCCGGCTGGGGCTGAAGGCCGCCTACAAGCTGGTCGTGCCGTCGGAGCGGCTTGAGAGGATCGCCCGGCGCCACTGGGGGCAGCAGGCGCTGCGTATCCCGAACGGGGTGCCCGTGGCCGCTTTCGCGAAGCCCCCGGAAGCGGGCGCGATTCCGGGCTTCGAGCGGCAGGGCGACGAGGTGGTGATCGGCACCGTCGCGGGGCTCAGGGCGGTGAAGAACCTGCCGCGGCTGGTGCGCGCCTTCTCCGCGATGAGCCACAGGCCGGCGCGGCTGGTGATCGTCGGGGAGGGGCCGGAGAGCGAGCGGATCGCCGCCGAAGCACGGGCGAAGGGCGTGGCGGCGCGGCTGCTGATGCCCGGCTTCCTCGCCGAGGCGGCGCGGTGGATCGGCCATTTCGACATCTTCGCTCTGTCCTCCGACAGCGAGCAATTCCCGATCTCGCTGGTCGAGGCGATGGCGGCGGGACTTCCTGTCGTGGCGACCGCGGTGGGCGACGTGCCGGGCATCGTGGCCGAGGACAACAAACCGCTGATCGTCTCGCCCGACGACGAGGCGGGCTTCGCCGCGGCGCTGGACAGCCTCGCGGACCAGGCGAGCCTGCGCCGGGCGATCGGCGAGGCGAATCGCGAGCTGGCGCGGGACCGCTACAACGAGAGGGAAATGATCGCCGCTTATGCGCGTTTGTACGGCGAGGCGATCCGGCAGGTCGGTGCGTTCCTCGCGGGATCAGACACGGATTTGCGCTAACATATGATATTTTGCGTGGCCGGGCCAAACTCCCTATAGGCTTCCAAACGATTTCGGAGGTTTGATGTTCAAGGGTATCAAGCCGATCCTCTATGCGGGGCGCGAGGTGCTCCCCCTGATCGAGGGCGGCAAGGGCGTCGCGGCGACCAACCATATGAGTTCGGGTGCCTGGGCGGCGGCGGGGGGCATCGGCACCGTCTCCGCGGTCAACGCCGACAGCTACGATCCCGAAGGCCGGATCATCCCCCAGATCTACCATGCCCTCACCCGCCGCGAGCGGCACGAGGAACTGATCCAGTACGCAATCGACGGCGCCGTGCAGCAGGTGCAGCGCGCCTATGACATCGCTTCGGGCCGTGGCGCGATCAACATCAACGTGCTCTGGGAGATGGGTGGCGCACAGCGCGTGCTTCAGGGGGTGCTGGAAAGGACCAAGGGGCTGGTCTCCGGCGTCACCTGCGGCGCGGGCATGCCCTACAAGCTGTCCGAGATCGCGGCTTCGCACAGGGTGAGCTACCTTCCGATCATCAGCTCCGCCCGCGCTTTTTCCGCGCTCTGGAAGCGCGCTTACCACAAGGCTGCGGAATGGCTGTCGGCCGTGGTCTACGAGGATCCCTGGCTGGCGGGCGGGCATAACGGCCTGTCCAATGCCGAGGATCCGCTGGTGCCGCAGGACCCCTATCCGCGCGTCAAGGCGCTCAGGGAGACGATGCGCACGGGCGGCATTTCAGACAGCGTGCCGATCGTGATGGCGGGCGGCGTCTGGAACCTCAAGGAATGGGATCACTGGATCGACAATGAGGAACTGGGGCAGATCGCCTTCCAGTTTGGCACGCGCCCGCTGCTGACCAAGGAAAGCCCGATCCCGGACGCCTGGAAGCAGAGGCTGATGACCCTGGAGGAGGGCGACGTCCTGCTCCACCGTTTCTCGCCGACCGGCTTCTACAGCTCGGCCGTGCGCAATCCCTTCCTGCGCAACCTGGAGGCGCGCTCGCACCGCCAGATCGCCTTCACCAAGGAGCCGCTCGGCGACCATGCCTTCCCGCTCGACGTCGGCGTGATGGGCAAGAAGAATTACTGGGTGACCAAGGGCGACCTGAACCACGCCCGCGAATGGTATGCGCAGGGCTTCACCGAGGCGATCAAGACCCCGGACGAGACCCTGGTCTTCGTCACGCCCGAGGAGAAGCACGTCATCCGCAAGGACCAGGCGGACTGCATGGGTTGCCTCTCACAGTGCCAGTTCTCGTCCTGGGCGGACAACGAGAAGAACACGACCGGCCGGCTGGCGGACCCGCGCAGCTTCTGCATCCAGAAGACGCTGCAGGAGATCGCCCATGGCGGCTCGACCGAGCAGAATCTGATGTTCGCCGGCCACAGCGCCTTCCGGTTCAAGAAGGACCCCTTCTATTCGAACGGGTTCGTGCCGACCGTGCAGCAGCTCGTCGAGCGCATCCGGAGCGGCGACTGACCCGATGGCCCGCCGCGCCGCTTTTCTCGTCATTGCCGCCGCCCTGTCGCTGACCACCGCACAGGCCCAGCCGCAGCGCGAGACGCCCTATATGGCCTCGATCGCGTCGGGCCGGGCGATGATGCGTACCGGGCCGGGACAGAATTATCCGGGCACCTGGCTCTACACGCGGCGCGACCTCCCGATCCGCGTGGTCCGGGTCTATCGCGACTGGCGGATGATCGAGGATCCGGGCGGGACGCGGGGCTGGATGCTGGTCAGCCTGCTCTCCGACCAGCGCACCGGCATCGTCGTCGGCGACGGGCTGGCCGAGATGCGGGAATCGCCGGACGCGGCGAGCGCGGTCCGCTTCCGCGCCGAGCCCAATGTCGTCGGCCGGGTCTCGCGCTGCAGCGACGGCTGGTGCTATTTCGACGTCCGCGGCCGCGGCGGCTATATCCGCACCGACCGGCTCTGGGGTGTCGCCCCCAATGAGGCGATCCGATGATGGACTTCGCCCGGCCTGTCCGGATCGGCGATTTCGAGCATCGGCTCGGCAAGACCTTCATCGTCAGCGCGGGCGGGCACAACGTCCCCATTATCCTGCGCGCCTGTCAGGCGCTGCCAGGTTCCAAGCGGGACGGCGGTGCCTTCCGGCTGGAATTCTCGGGCCCGCTGAACCCGCAGCTCGGCCAGGGCACCTTCGCCGTCAATATAGACCACGACCAATATGCGATCTTCATCGTGCCGCTCGGCCCGGGCGGGCGCTCGATGCGCTACGAGGCGGTCTACTTCTAGGCCTTGTCTCGATCCCGGCCCGCCGGCTGGCGAATCATCATCAGATAAAAGCCCTTGTCCTCGGCCAGGCAGAAGCCGAGCCGGACGTAGAGGCGGCGGGCCGGGTTGGTGTGCTCGACGTGGAGCAAGACGGGCCGGGGCTCGTCGTCGAGCAGGTCGCAAAGGATCGCCGTGCCGAGCCCCTCGCCGCGCGCCTCTGGCAGGAGCGAGATGTCGACGAGCCGCAGCATCCCCTCGGATTCGGCGAGATAGAGGCGGCCGATCGGCGCGCCATCCCGCTCGATCAGCAGCCACTCGCCGGCGGGAAAGGCGTTGCGATAGTGGAAATGCTGGGCGCGGTGCTGCTGGTCGAGGAAGGCGGCCTGCATCTCAGGCGGCCAGCCGGTCGCGGCCACTTCCTCCCCCCGGGTCGAGGCATAGAGCGCGGCGACGAACGGCAGATCGTCGTCCGTCATTTTCCGATAGGCGATGCCGAAGGCCGCCGCCTTTCTTATGGGCGGCGGCATCTGATCAGCTGAAGACGGCGACCATCCGTCCGGGCGCGCGTCCGGTGCCGGCTGCGCCGAGATAGAGCGGCAACGGCCCGTAGGCGGGATGATTGGCCGTGTAGATCAGGTCCGGCGCGAGAGTCTGGCCGCCGACCGGCTCGAAGAAGGCGGCGAAGCCCTGGGTGCGGACGCCCTGCGGCCCGCGGCCGCCCGAGCGCAACGGGCGCACGCCGACCAGCCTGATGCTGCTCTGGCCGCCGAGCGCGAAGGTCGATCCGACCTCGCCCATCCACTCCTCGTAAGTGCCGTCGGCAAGCGAAAGGATGCGCCGGCCCACGCCGGTGCTGACCATCGCCTTGCGCGCTGCGGCCTGGATCTGGTCGCGGAACGGGGCGGCCATCAAGGCGCCCGCTCCGGCCACCGCTGCGCCGGTCACCATCATCGCCTTACGGCGGCTCACGCCCTCTTTGGTCGTCTCTTTCCTGTCGGTCGATTCAGCCATGGTCCAATCCCCACTTCGTGCTTCGGCCCGGTCCGCCGGGAAGCAGCGCCCCCAGGGGATATACTATATGGTTGCGCGCGTGAAACAGCCAATTTGGATGGCTGGTGCGGACAAGTGCACCAATTCCGGGGAAGACCGCAGGATCGCTGCGGCTTGCGCCCGGCGCCGCGGATCGGCAACGGGGCGGCATGGCCAGCCTGTTGCCACCCCTGCCCGCCCTGATCGACGGTGCGGCCCTCTTCCTGGACTTTGACGGCACGCTCGTCGAGCTGGCCGACACGCCGGATGCGATCGCGGTGCCGGCGGGGCTGGCGCCGATGCTGGAGCGGTTGCGGCGGAAGCTGGAGGGTCGGCTCGCGATCGTCTCCGGCCGCTCGCTGGCCGACCTCGAACGGCATCTGCCGCTGCACGGCATCGCCTTTTCGGGCTCGCACGGGCTGGAGCTGCAATTGGTCGACGGCACCCGCCTGCCGCTCAGCGTGCCTATCGGCCTGGACGACGTCAGGGCGAAGGTCGACGCCTTCGCCGCAGCCCGGCCGGGCCTGCTGGTCGAGGACAAGCCCGCCGGGATCGCGCTCCACTACCGGCTGGCGCCCGGGGAGGGCGCGGCCGCCGATGCCTTCATGACCGCCCTGGCGAAGGAGCGGGGCATGACCGTGCAGCGCGGGGCGATGGTCGTCGAGCTGCGGCCCACCGGCGCGACCAAGGGCGATGCGCTGAAGGCGTTCATGACGGAACCGGAGTTCGCCGGTGCGCGTCCTTTGTTCATGGGCGACGACCTGACCGATGAACATGGCTTCGCCGCGGCGGCCGGCCTCGGTGGCGCGGGCATATTGGTGGGGCCCGCGCGGGACAGCGCGGCGCGCTTCCGGCTCGGCTCGGTGAAAGAGGCGGCGCGCTGGCTGCGGGAGGTCGCGGCATGAGCGATCTCAACCTCTGGCCGATCGGCAATTGCCAAGTGAGCGCCCTGGTCGACGGCGCGGCCGGCCTCGTCTGGGCCTGCCAGCCGCGCGTCGACGGCGACCCGATCTTCTGCCGACTGCTCGAGCCGAAGGACGCGCCGGCGCGAGGGGAGTGGCGGATCGCGCTCGAGAACCAGGTCTCGGCCGAGCCCCGCTATCTCAAGAACACGCCGATCCTGGTGACGCGGCTCACCGACGATGCCGGCGGTTGCTGCGACGTCTTCGATTTCTGCCCGCGCTTCGAGCGGGTGGGGCGAATGTACCGGCCGGTGGCCTTCCTGCGGGTCGTCCGCCCGGTCGCGGGCGCGCCGCGGATCCGGGTGACGCTGAGCCCGGCCGCCGGCTGGGGATCGCGCGATGCCGAGCGGACCAGCGGCACCAACCATATCCGCTTCCTGACGGAGCCGCAGCCGCTCCGCCTGACCACCGATGCGCCGATCCTGCACCTGCTCGAGGAGCGCAGCTTCCGGCTGGAGAAGCCGCTCCATTTCTTCCTCGGCCCCGACGAGCCCTTTGTCGGCAATGTCGAGCAGACGCTGGCGATGATGCTGAGCCAGACAGAGGCGCACTGGCGCGACTGGGTGCGCGGGCTCGCCATTCCGCTGGAGTGGCAGAAGGTGGTGATCCGCGCCGCGATCAGCCTGAAGCTTTGCCAGCACGAGGAGACCGGTGCGATCGTCGCGGCGCTGACCACCTCGATTCCCGAGGCGGCGAATTCGGGGCGGAACTGGGACTATCGCTACTGCTGGATCCGCGACGCTTATTATACAGTGCAGGCGCTGAACCGGCTCGGCGCGCTCGATGTGCTCGAAGGCTATCTCTCCTACCTCCGCAACATCGTCGACGAAGCGAAAAGCGGGCAGATCCAGCCGCTCTACGCGGTGTCGGGCGAGCCGAAGCTGGAGGAGCAGGTCGCCGAGGGGCTGGCCGGCTATCGCGGCATGGGCCCGGTCCGGGTCGGCAATGCCGCTTATTCCCAAATCCAGCACGACGCTTATGGCCAGATCGTCCTCTCCAACGCCCAGGCTTTCTTCGACGAGCGGCTGTTCCGGCCCGCCACGGAGGAGGATTTCGCGTCGCTCGAGAAAGTGGGCGAGCGCGCCTGGGCGATGCACGACCAGGCGGATGCGGGCCTCTGGGAGTTCCGCACCCGCACCAGCGTCCACACCTATAGCGCGGTGATGAGCTGGGCCGCCTGCGACCGGCTCTGCAATATCGCGACGAAGCTCGACCTCCCCGACCGGGCGGCCTTCTGGCTGGAGCGCGCGGCGAAGGTGCGCGCGACGATCGAGGGCGAGGCCTGGCACGAGGCGGAGCAGCGTTTCGCCGCGACCTTCGGCGGCGACGAGCTGGACGCGAGCCTGCTGCAGCTCGTCGACATGCGCTTCCTCGCGCCCGACGATCCCCGCTTCCGCGCCACCTTCGAGGCGGTCGAGAAGGGGCTGCGCCGCGGCGAGCATATGCTGCGCTATGCGGCCGAGGACGATTTCGGCCTGCCCGAGACGGCGTTCAACTTCTGCACCTTCTGGCTGATCGAGGCGCTGCAGATGGTCGGGCGCGGGGCCGAGGCGCGGGCGCTTTACGAGACGATGCTGGAGCGGCTCACCCCCGCCGGCCTGCTCTCCGAGGATACCGACTTCATGACCGGCGAGCTCTGGGGAAACTATCCGCAGACTTATTCGCTTGTCGGGCTGATAAATTGTGCGGGGCTGCTTTCCCGCCCGTGGACGAGCGTGCGTTGATGGGCAGGCTGATCGTCATCTCCAACCGGGTCTCCGCACCCAAGCCGCGCTCGGCCGAGGGCACGCAGGGCGGGCTCGCGGTCGCCCTGCTGGCGGCGCTGCAGGAATCGAACGGGCTCTGGTTCGGCTGGTCGGGCGAGCGGACGGAGCGGTTCACCGGCGAGATCCATTTCCAGCGGCACGGCGGCGTCACCACGGCGACCGTCGACCTCGAGGAGCAGGACGTCGACGAATATTATAACGGCTATGCGAACCGGACGCTCTGGCCGCTCTTCCATTACCGGATCGACCTCGCTGAGTTCGACCGGACCTTCGGGTCGGGCTACGAGCGGGTCAACGAGCGCTTCGCCGCCACCTTCGCACCCCTGATCGAGGCGGACGACCTGATCTGGGTGCACGATTACCATCTCGTCCCGCTCGGCCAGCAGCTGCGGCAGCGCGGCCTCAAGAACCGGATCGGCTTCTTCCTGCACATCCCCTGGCCGCCGCAGCGGCTGCTGGTGTCGCTGCCCTATCACCAGCGGCTGGTCCGCTCGATGCTCGACTACGACCTGATCGGCTTCCACACCGAGGAATGGCTGGAGAGCTTCCACCATTATGTCGCGCGCGAGCTGGGCGGGACGATCGAGCCCGACGGGACGATCGAGGTCGAAGGCCGCAGGGTGAAGACCGCCGCCTTCCCGATCGGCATCGACGTCAGCGAGTTCGAGCGGGTGCTCGACCGCCCGGATGCGCGCAACGCCTATGAGACTTTGCACCGGAGCGCCGAGGGCCGGAAGGTGATCATCGGCGTCGACCGGCTCGATTATTCCAAGGGGCTGGCCGAACGGTTCAACGGCTATCGCCGCTTCCTCGAGGAGAATCCGGACTGGCTCGGCCGCGTCTCCTTCCTGCAGATCGCGCCGCCGACGCGCGGCGAGGTCCATACCTACGAGCATATCCGCGAAGAGCTCGACGCGCTGTCGGGGCGGATTAACGGCCAGTTCGCCCATGTCGACTGGGTGCCGATCCGCTACGTCAACCAGGGCTATCCGCGCGACGGGCTCTCGGGCTTCTACCGGGCCGCGGACGTCGCCCTGGTCACGCCCTTGCGCGACGGCATGAACCTGGTCGCCAAGGAATATGTCGCCTCGCAGGATCCGGACGATCCCGGCGTGCTGATCCTCTCCCGCTTCGCCGGGGCGGCGCACCAGCTGCGCGAGGCGTTGCTCGTCAATCCCTACAGCAAGGATGAGGTCTCCGACGCCATCCGCAAGGCGCTGGACATGCCGCGCGCCGAGCGGATCCGGCGCTGGGAGGCGCTGGTCGACAATGTGCGGCGCGAGGACGTGCTCCACTGGCGCCGCACCTTCGTCGAGGCGCTGGCCAAAGCCGATAACAGCCACGACCGGGCCGAGGGCGCCGCGCTGCCTTTGCTGGAATAGACCGCCGCGCTATGCTGCCTCCGACCAACGGGAGGATGAGGCATGCGCCGGCTATTCGGAATGGGAGCCTTGCTCGCGCTGCCCTTTGCCGGCGCGTCCGCACAGCGCCCGCCGGTCGAACATTTCGGGGCGCCGCAGCTCGGCGGGCAGCCTCTGCCTTTCTCCAATGCGGTTCGGGTCGGCGACGTGCTCTATCTTTCGGGGCAGATCGGGATCGGCGCGGACGGCCGGCTGTCCGAGGGGATCGAGGCGCAGACCCGGCAGATGATGGAGAATATCGGCGCGATCCTGAGGAGCGCCGGGCGCGGCTGGGATGACGTGTTCCACTGCACGGCGATGCTGGACAACATGGCGGACTGGCCGGCCTTCAACCGGGTCTATGTCGGCTATTTCACGCCCGGCCGGCTGCCGGCACGGAGCGCGTTCGGCACGGACGGGCTGGCGCTGGGCGCGCTGATCGAGCTGGAATGCCAGGCCTATGCCGGCCGGGCGCGCCGGAGATGATGACGACGGACGGACAGGAACGGGGAGACTGGTGATGAGCGAACGGATGCTGCTGACGGCCGGTGCGGCGCTGCTTGCGGTTGCGGCCTGCTCGCGCGGGGAGGACAATCCGAACACGCCGCCCAACGTCCAGTTCAACCAGCAGACCGGCGTGGTGACGACGAAGCAGGGGATCCAGGCGAACGGGCTCAGCGCCGCCGGCAACTGCCTCTCGCCGAGCGACATGCAGCGGCCGCCCTCGGCCTTCCCGCCGGAGCAGCGCCGGGAGATCGTCGCCTGCATGAACGCGGCGCTGGCCGCGCAGATCAATCCCCAGCTGCCGCGGCAGATTGACGAGCTCACCCGGCTCGACCGGATCGTGGCCGAGGGTCCGACGGTGACCTATCATTACACCGTACTCAGGTCCGCTTCCTCGCTGCCGCCGAACGCCGCGCAGCAGATCGAGACCGGCGGCCGGCGCCTGGTCTGCTCGCAGCCGGCGATGCGGCAGACGCTGCAGATGGGCGGCGCCTATGGCTATCGCTACGTCGACAATCAGGGCGCGCTGATCCACGCCTTCCGGGTCGACGCGTGCTAGCGAGCCTTGGCGGACCGGACGTGAGGATCGGGCTCGGCGCCGCGCTCCTGGCGCTCGGCGCCTGCAGCGGCGGCGCGGAAAACAAGGCGGCGGCGCAGAACAAGGCCGCGGCTCCGCCCGCCGATCAGGTCGCCAATGCGGCGCAGGAAGGGCGGCCCATCCCGCTCGACGAGCGGCGGCTGCTCGAGACCTGCCTGCCGGCGAACGAGCGCCAGCTGACCATCGACCAGCTCTCGCCCGCCCGGCGGGCGTCGCTCAACCGCTGCTACAATGAGGAAACGGTGCGGCAGCTGACGCCGCAGCTCCCGCTCCGGATCGACCCCGTGACCGAGGTGGTCCAGGTCGGCGCCGAGGGCCAGGACCTCGTCTATCGCTACAGGATCGCGCGGCGGCTGGCCGGCGCCCCGCCGGGCTTGGCCGAGCGGCTGGAGGCCGATACGCGCCGCCATGCCTGTGCCGGCGAGGATGTGCGGAACGTCATCGCGCTGGGCGGGGCGCAGGTCTATCGCTGGGTGGACAGCGACGATGCCCTGATTCGCGAGGTCAGGATCGACGCCTGTGAGGATGAGGGGGGAAGGCAATGACCCGAAGGATGATCTTGCTCGCCGGCTTGACGGCCGGCCTGGCCGGCGCGGCCCGGGGCCAGCAGCCCCCTCCGCCGGTCAACGTCGATACCAACCAGGCGGTGAATGCCTGCCTGACGCCCGCGCAGCAGCGGCAGCCGCTGGCGCAGATCGGACCGGCGCAGCGCCGTCGCCTGGTGGCGTGCATTTTCGAGAATACCGCCCGGCAGATCAACGCGCAGCTGCCCGTGCAGGTCGACGAGCTCACGCGGCTCGACCGGATCACGGTCGCGGGACCCTCGCTCACCTATCATTACAGCACGACCGGCCTGAGGGCGGAGCTGCCGCCCAACGTCGCCGCCTTGCTGGAGCAGCATACGCGTGCCTTTGTCTGCGGGCAGGCCAATATGGCGCAGACGCTGCAGCTGGGCGGCACCTATGGCTATCGCTGGTCCGACCGCACCGGCGTCCTTATCCACCAGGTGCAGATCACCCGCTGCTGAGCGAAGGGGGACAGCCCGGAGGCCGTCCCCGCTTCCAAGGTCAGCGGCAGCGCAGGTCCTGGCTGCGCTCGACTTCGCGGCCAACCAAAGCGCCAAGCACGCCGCCGACGATCGTGCCCGTGGCCCGCTCGCCGCGCGTGTCGATGCCGCGGCCAACGAGGGCACCGACGCCCGCGCCGATGACGAGGCCGGTCGTGCCGTCGCTGCGGCGGCAATAATAACGGCCGTCCTCGCCGCGATAGACCTCATCCTGCGCGCTCAGCCGGCGCTCCTGGTAGCTGGGATCGTCGCGATAATAACGCGAGGGCTCCCAATCGGGGCCGTCCTTCCAGCCGTAACGGCCGCCGCCGCGACCATAGCCGCCGCCATAACGGCCGCCGCGCCGGCGCGAGGCTTCGTAGCGGTCGCGTTCGGCATCGTAGATGGCGCGTTCGCGCTCGAAGCGGGCCTGCGCCTGCTCCCAGCGGATCTGGTCGGCGCGGCTCTGCGCGGCAGCTGGCGCTGACATTGCGAGCGGCGTCACCGCGGTGGCAAGCGCCAAAGCAAGCAGGCTGATCCTCATCTCTTTTCTCCTTCCGGCCACGTAACGGCGTTAGTCGCACGTCCCATCCGCCAAGGGAAGCCGGGCGGGACGAACGGACAAAGCGATAAGGCGGGCGGAGACTGCCGCAATAATGCGGTGCCATTCAACGCCGCCCGGCTGCGCGCAGGACGCCGAAGACGAAGCCGCCGCCGACGCAGAAGCGACGGCGGCGGAGGAGAGGAGAGCAGAGAATTCTGCTCTGAACCCGGCGGGCCTCGGGGAGAGGACGCCGCCGGAGCGGGAGCTCAGCGGCTGGCGAGCGTGGTCTGGGCGCGGCGCTCCGCCGAGGCGATCATGACATCGCGCTGCTCGGCAGCGGCGGCACGCAGGCCGGTGACGCATTCCTCCGCCTTGGCCCGGCCGCGGGCGTCGGCCGAGGAGGGGGTGCCGCAGGCGTCGCGGGCGGCGTGGAGGATGCGCAGGTCCAGCGCGGCGCGGCCTTCGGCAGTGGCGAGGTCGAGGCCGGCGGGGCTGATCACGATCCGGGTCGGGCCGGGCTGCGCGATGGCGGGGGCCGCAGAGAGGCTGGCCGCGGCGACCGCGGCGAGAACGAGGGTCTTCATGGCTGTGTCTCCGTGAGTATCTGGC
The DNA here is from genome assembly GCF_035626655.1 of Allosphingosinicella sp. Taxonomy (GTDB): domain Bacteria; phylum Pseudomonadota; class Alphaproteobacteria; order Sphingomonadales; family Sphingomonadaceae; genus Allosphingosinicella. The sequence continues at coordinate 125,152 of NZ_DASPNF010000013.1, read as the reverse complement.
AGGCCGGCCCTTCGCCGGTGCAGCTCCTCTTTAAATCAGTTGCAAAACGCAACGCAAACAACGTTATTGCACGTGTAATCTGCAAAAGTGCAGAATGACGCGTGCGCCCGCAGGGCGCAGGGGAAGCAACCATGACGCTCGACTGGGACGATCTCCGCTATTTCCTCGCCGTCGCGCGCAGCGGCAGCGCGCTCGGTGCGGGCCGGGCGCTGCGCGTCAGCCAGACGACGGTCGCGCGCCGCGTCGCCGCCTTCGAGGAGCGGCTCGGCCTCGTCCTCTTCGAGCGCCGCCAGGCCGGCTATGCGCTGACCCCGGCGGGTGAGGCCCTGGTGCCCGAAGCCGAGGCGATGGAGAGCGCTGCCGCCGCCTTCGCCGAGGCGGCCGGCGCGCAGTCCCGCGAGGCGCGCGGCACGGTCTGCCTGACGACGCTCGAGCTCTACGGCGTCACGATCATGCCGCCGATCCTGAAGGCGCTGCACGACGCGCATCCGGGCGTCGTGATCGAGCTCGACCTGACCGACCACCGGCGCGATCTCGGCGCGGGCGAAGCCGACGTCGCGCTCCGGGCCGAGCAGAAATCGAGCGACATCGGCCTGGTCGGGCGGCGCGTCGGCACGGACAGCTGGACGCTCTATTGCAGCCGGGACTATGCCGCCGCCCACAGCCGGCCGTACAGCGCCGCCGACCTTCGGGAGCATCCGATCATCGGCGGCGGCGGCGAGAAGATCTGGCCGCGCTACCGGGCCTGGCTGCAGCGGCTGAAGCTGGAAAGCGCGGTGACGATGCAGGCCAGCTCCGGCACCGGCCTGCTCGCCGCGGTGCGCGCCGGCGCGGGGCTGGCGGTGCTGCCGAGCTTCGTCGCCGACCGCGACCCCGATCTGGTCCGCTGCCTCGAGCCGATCGCCGGCGACGAATACGGGCTCTGGCTGATGACCCATGAGCGGCTGCGCCACACGCCGCGGATCCGGGCGGTGATGGACTTCCTGGCCGCGGCGCTGACCAAATTGTCGCGGGAGACGCTGGCGGCGGGCGAGGGGCGCTGGGCCGCCTGAAGGCAAAGCGGGATTCCGCACGAGAATGTTTGACGCCTCCGCGTCAAAAGCGCATGATCGTGCCGCAGGCGTGAACGGGATTGGTGATGCGTAAGCCTTTGCGGAATGACGGAAAAACGGTGGCGCCGATGCTCCGCGACAATGACGGGGACGTCGTCCGCCAGTCCGTGCTCGCGCCGAACGGCAAGGAGATTTTCACGCTCCCGCAGATCATCGACCAGCTGACCAGGCCGAACGTCGCCTGGGCCACCGGGGAGATCGGCATCGGCTTCAATCCGATGCCCAAGGCCGGCCCCGGCACGATCACCTTCGCCTTCTTCGACGACGCCAGCCAGGTCTATTCATCCGAAAAGTCGCAATTCTCGCCGATGACCACAGCGCAGCGCGACGCGGTTCGCGCCGCCTTCGCCATCTGGAGCGACTTCATCCCCGTCCACTTTGTCGAGGGGACGCCTGCCACCGCCGACATCAACCTCGGCAATCTCGATACGACCGAGGATTATTTCGGTGCCTATGCCAGCTATCCCGGCAACTCGCTGGTGGCGGGCGACATCTGGGTCAACATGCTCGGAGGCGTATACAATCAGGTCGCGCTCGGCGAGTCGGCCCTCCGCACCCTGTTCCACGAAATGGGCCATGCGCTCGGCCTGTCGCATCCCGGCGCCTATGACGCCGCCGAGGGGGTCACGATCACCTACGAGGCAAATGCCGAATATTATCAGGACAGCCACGAATATACGATCATGTCCTATTTCGGCTCCATCAATACCGGGGCGACGAGAACCTCCTTCGCGGCAACGCCGTTGGCGCACGACATCGCCGCCATCCAAAGCCTCTACGGAGTGAACCTGACGACCCGGACCGGCGATACCGTCTATGGTTTCAACAGCACTGCCGACCGGCCGGCCCTCGACTTCACGAAGAATACGGCGCCGGTGGTTGCGATCTGGGACGCGGGCGGGCGCGACACGCTCGATTTCTCGGGCTGGAGCAGCAACAGCCGGATCGACCTTTCGCCCGGCGCCTTCAGCGACGGCGGCGGCCAGACCAGCAACGTCCAGATCGCTTTCGGGACGATCATCGAGAATGCGGTGGCCGGCGCCGGCAACGACAGCATCACCGGCAATGCCGTCGGCAATGTGCTGCAGGCCGGCGGCGGCGCCGACACGATCCGCGGCGGCCGCGGCATGGACCGCATCGAGGGCGGCGCCGGCGCCGACATCTTCGTCTTCGGCACCGCCGGCGAGAGCCGCGACCTGGCCGCGCGCTCGGACGGCAAGAAGGCGAGCGCGGACCGCCTCAACGACTTCCTCTCGGGCACCGACCGGATCGACCTCAGCGCGGTCGACGCCAATCGCGGCACGGACGGCGACCAGGCATTCAGCTGGATCGGCACGAACGCCTTTTCCGGCGTCGCCGGCCAGCTCCGCGCCGAGGTGCTCGACGGCCTGGTTCATATCTATGGCGACACCAATGGCGACCTCCGCGCCGACCTGCACATCATCGCCAGCGGCACGCAGATCCTGGTGAACGACTTCATCCTCTAGCGGTTCATTGAGCGTACACGGCCGGATCGTTACGCCGCCGGTCCATGCTTCTCGCCACCCTGCTGACCGCGCTGCAGCCGGCCGCGCCCGTGCCCGCGGAGGTGCACGATTGCGCGCCCCGGGTGAATATAACCGCAGCCGGCCCGCCGCCGCCCGTCTTCCACGCGCAGCGTATGGAGGTCGCGCCCGAGCGGCGCATCTTCCTCTCGCTCGACGTTTGCGGCGGCGGCGACTTCCGGGTCGAGCGGCGGCGGGCGGGGAGCCCCGAGGACGAGCGCGAGCCGCTGCAATGGGTGCCGGTCTCGCAATGCGCCGCGCTCGGCGCCTGGGTCCAGGCGGCGACCCGGCTCAGCCTGCCCGCGCCGATGCTCCGCGAGCATGTCGCGCCGCGCGGGCCGATTCGCGGCACCTGGTACGAGCTCAATGCGCGGACCCGGACCGGGCCGGGCTGGCTCGGCCATCTGACCCTCCGCGTCCTCGAGCCGGAGGGGGCGCCGCCCAATGCGCTCAGCAGCTGGTTCAAGGAGGGCGAGCGGGTGTTCCAGATCTGCCGCGACCAGGGCCATGGCGGCGAGGGCTATGCCCCGCTCCGCCGCCGCCCGCCGAGGCCGCGCCAATGAGGCGCCTCCTTCTCTGCCTTGCGCTGGCGTCCGCGCTGCCGTTCGCAGAACCCGCCGCGGCCGCGCCCTCGACGATCCGCGACGCCCACCGCCATCATGGCGAGCTCTTCCGGATTCGCTTCGAGCCGGCGATGAGCATCGAGTTCACCTACCGCGTCTTCCACGCCGATCCGTCCGACCCGGCCAGCCTGCTCGTCGAGCGGAGCAACACCTGGCTGGGCGAGGAGAGCTTCGTCGACCTCAACCTTGCCGGCTGCCCGGCGCTGCGCGAGGCGGTGGCCGCGCTCGCGCGGATGGAGATGCCGGCGATCACCCTCGGCGATAACCGCCACTACGATTACAGGGCGCCGCGGCCGCAGATTTACGAGTTCGACGGCTTCGTCCGCTTCGCCAATGGCGCGGAGGGCGAGATCAGCTTCACCAGCTACGACGTGCGCGGCCGCCCCGCCGACCCGCAGCTCGAATGGATGCGCCGGCTGGTCCGGGCGTTCGACGCCTGCCGGCCGCGGCCGGACCTGCATTATTGAGGCGCTGGCGCCCGATTTGCTTTTCCGTTCCGGCTGCCTAGATTGAGTCCATGCGCGGCTTTTCTCCTTTCGAGCGCTTCCGGCTGCATGGCGGCAGCCTGATGTCGCGAGCCCGGCCCTCGGGGCGCGCCGCGCGCTAGCGGCCGTCCGCGAGGGGTATTGATCCGGGTCCGGGCGAACCGCCGCTGAGGCGCGCATCGCATTGCCGGCCAGCGCAGGTTCCCGCGGGTCCATTGCCACTTTCAACCCAATCAGCAATCGCCCGGCGCCATTCCGCCGTCGCGACAGGAACTCATCATGTCCGAAGCCGTCAGCACCCGTACCCGCAGCCTCCTGGCCCGCTCTTTGCCGCTCGTCCAGCAGCGGCGCGAGACGCTCGTCGAGCGCATGGAGGCGGCGCTCGCCGAGCTGGACACGAAGGAGACCGCCCTCGGCCAGGCGGAGGTCACCGCCGTCGTCCTCGTCGACCTGCTGCTCGACGAGGCGAGGCAGCTGGTCGAGCACGGCGCCTTCGGGCCGCTCTCCTATGTCAGCGGGGAGCATTACCTGCTCGAGATTACCGGCCGCCATTATTCCCGCTTCGGCGACGCGCTGCTGCCCGTGCTGCGCGACCTGCTCGGCCCGATCCCGCCGCGCGAGGTGCTCGCCGCCTGGGTCGATACCTTCTGGGCGATCATCAACGCGGCGGAGGGGGGCCGGGCGGAGGCGGCAGCCGCCGCGCCGGGCTGAGGCCGGGCGCCTGCCGGTCTCAACGGTCGCTCGCGGCCGCTCAGGCAAGGCCCAGGGCCTCCCGGATCGCGATCTCCACCGGCGCATGATCGCCGTCCGCCCGCTCCAGCTGCAGCGGCTCCCGCGGCAGCAGGGGCGGCTGCGCCATGAAGCGCGGGCGCGTGCCGCGGTGGGGCTGGGCGGCGTGGACGAGGAAGGGGTGGCAGAGGAAGACGGTGCCGGCCAAGCCTGTGGCGACGCGCTCCTCGCGTTGCGCGCTTTCGTCAAAATCATTCGCGGCAAGCTCACCTAGGGTCAGGCCCGCCTCACCCGCAGGGGCGAGGCGGCGGGCGATGTCGCGGTGCGAGCCGGCGCGCAGCCGCGTCGGGGCGTCGTCCGGGCCGACGTCGGAGAAGAGGAAGAGCATGAGCAGGGCGCGGCCCTTCGAGCAGATGTTCGCGCGCCACTGCATGAAGTCCGGCGTCTCCGTGCCGAAGCTGACGTCGATATGCCAGCCGGCGTCGCCCGGATCCGCGTCGGAGGGGAAGCGGACCGGGAAGGTGCCGAGCGCGCCCGGCGGCAGCCAGCGGCCGGGGCCGACGAGCTGGTCGTAGGCCCGGGTCAGGCGCTCCGTATTGGCGGCCTCGGCGAAGGGACCGGCGAACCGGTCGAGCCGGACGACCGGCCGGGTCCACGTCTCCGGCCGGCCCGGGTCGAGGCCGAGGGCCTGCCAGAGGATCGCCCGGCAGCGCTCCGCGAGCTCGCGCGGGAAGGCGCGGGGGACGGCGACATAGCCGTCGCGGATGAAGGCGCTGATCTCGGTGGGCGTGAGGGTCATGATTTAGGTCTTCACTCGCATTGACGGCAGGCTGCCCGCCGATCCGCAGGAAACGTGCCGACGCGGAGGTTTCTCCGCCGGCCTGCTCCGCTCCCGCGCCCGGGACGAGGGAAGGATCGGGTCAGTCGCGCTCGACCGGGCGGGCGCAGCGCCGGAAATTCGCGCCGTTGCCGGCGATCGCGCGGCCATTGTCGACCAGCCGGAACCGCCAGGTCTCGCGGTCGCGGGTCGGCCTGCCGTCATGATCGACATGCTGCGTCGCCACCTCGATCTCGGTGCGGCCCAGCCAGCGCACCCGGAGGACCCGGTAGTGGACCTCGAAGTTCCAGAGATCCCGCGCGGCGATCGAGAAACGCGGCTCGAAGCCCTGGCACCCGCCCGGCGTCTCGTCCCAGCCGCCGCGGAAGGCGGGCGGGATCTCGCGGAGCGGCGCGCGGGGCTGGGCAACGGCCGGCGCCTGGGCGACCAGCAGGAGCGCGACGGGAAGCACGTGCCGGAGCCGGATCATGGGCCCGGTTCATACGCCCTCCGGGCCGGCGACTCCACCGCCTTCGCTGCGCCTCACGGATCGTCCTCCGCCGGCCAGTAGAGCCGGAACAGACGGCGAAGCTTACGAAGCTTACACGTGCCATCTGTGCTGTCGGGCGGGGCGTTTGAGAGGTCTGCGCCTTCTGCCCCTCCACCAGCAAGTTGCCGGTCCCCCTCCCCATCACAGGATGGGGAGGAAATTTCGTGCGGCCAGGACCCCCGGCCGATCTCGGCGAGGAGGCCGCCATGTTCGGCGCGGGCGATCTCTTCGTCGGTCCAGTCGAGCATTTCCGCGGGGTCGAGGTCGTCGGTCGGGATCTCCCGTGCGAGGCCGCCGCCGGCCTCGGCATAGGCCGTATGGCGGGCGAGCATGGCGCGCTCGCTGCCGGACCAGTACAGGGTCCCGTCGCTGTGCGACCAGGCCTCGCCTACCTCGCGCGGACCGCCGTCGTCGCGCTTCAGCGGGAAGCGGGCGGCGAGGAAGCGCTCGGCCCCGGCATTGCCCTCGGGCAGCAGGTCCAGATAGCGGTCATATTCGGCGGCGACGGCATGGACCTCCGGGCGGCGCTCCACTTCGGCGGCGAGCCGGTCGAGGCGGGTGAGATGCGCCATGGTGAGGCGGTTGTCGAAGCGGTGCCGCTCCATGACCAGCTCGCCATTGCGGTAGATACGGTCGATCACGCCGTGCCGGGAGCGCGAGGCGACGTCGTCGGCGGTGGCGGCGCGGGAGAGCAGGATCGCCGCGTCCCAGCCGAGCGCGAAGGCGTGGCCGGCGGCGCTGTTGCGGCGGGCATAGGCGGCGACCCGGCTCATCCCGCAGGTGCGGCAGGCGTCGGCGACGACGCCGGCTTCGGCGAGGGTGGTGAGGAAGAGGCGCTCGCGCTCGGGGGTCCAGCCGTCGTGGCGCGCGGTTGGTGCGTCGGGCGGGGGCGGGGCGGTGGTCCAGGCGGCGAAGAGTTTGGTGGAGACGAGGGAGGTTGGTTCGCCTTCGCGGGTGAGACCAAGGTCCGGGGTGGGCGGGAGATGCGGGTGCGCGGCGGCGGGTCGGGCCGCGGCGCTGCTCAGCGCGTCCTTCGCGCCCTGCAGGTAGAAGAGGCGGGCTTCCTCCGAGGGGAAGTGGAGATCGGTCTCGGGATCGTGGATCGCCGGTGCCGGCGCGGGCGGATCGGGTGGGTGCTCCATCGATCAGCGTAGGACAGACAAACTCCTACATTGGAAGGGGAATCCGGTCCGGAACGGATGAGTCAGGGCAGCAACGCCTTGGCCGGTTACCGGGCAAAGGCTATATTGACGCAATGACCGCGGAGAAGAACCTGTTCGATTCCCCGGAGGCCGAGGCCAAGTCCGAGGCGCGCGCGGAAGCCGATGTTCGCGCCGGGAGGCTGATCTCGCACAATGCGGTGCGGCGCTGGCTCTCGTCATGGGGCAGCGACAAGAGGCTGCCGAGGCCGCGCTCCGGCGAGTGACTTGAAAACGATCGTCTGGACCGACGAGGCGATCGACCATCTCGAGGCGATCGTCACTTATGTGTCGGTATACGATCCCGCCGCCGCCGAGAGGCTCGGGCGCAAGTTGATCGAGCTGGCCGACAGTTTGATGGAATTTCCTGATCGGGGCCGCGAAGTCGGCGACGGCAAGCGGGAGATGGTGACGGTCTGGCCCTATATCCTGCGTTATGATGTGGAGGCTGAGCGGGTGATCATCCTGCGCATCCGGCATGGGGCACGGAATGAAGAACCATGAAGCAGGTGCATCCTGGATCGAGTCCAGGATGACGAGCAAAGTCACGCGACCGGAACGCGACGTGGATTGAGATAATTGAACTGCGCCTGCTCGAAGCGCTCTTCCAGCGCATCGAGCCCGTTAGCTCGCTTAAATGCGACTTCAGATGCAGTGATCGGTATCAACCAATAGCAGCGACACTTTGCACCGCGCTCATCCAAAATTTCCAGCTTTGGTCCGTCAAGATAGGGCAAAGAGATCAGGCCGTGATCGCAGTCTGAACCGGGCAACCACGGCTTCCCGAAATTGACCGAATGGCCAAGGTCCAAATGCTCGGCGGTGCGGTGAAAGTAAGCGGTCATGTAAAGGAGTTCGACCAGTTCCGACGCGTCAGTGGCGCCGAACATGTGCAACTCCACCGGGGATTCGTCCTCAGGTTGAGACATGCAACGGGTGGCATAAACCCACATGTTGCGGTCGGCCAAAGGGGGATATTTCAGGACAAGGAAGTCTTCCGGCAGGGAGCGGAACGGTCCGAACGGGAACAGACAAGGGATACCCTCGGCCCCCCAAACCGCGCGGTAATGAGCCTCAATTGCTTGTCTACGCCTCATTTGGGGACGTCCAGGGTCTAGTCCACCAACTCCACCGCCATCGCCGTCGCTTCCCCGCCGCCGATGCACAAAGCCGCAATCCCGCGCTTCCCGCCCGTTCGCTCCAGCGCCGAGATCAACGTCGCCAGAATCCGCGCCCCCGACGCCCCGATCGGGTGCCCCATCGCCGTGGCGCCGCCGTGGATGTTGACCTTCTCGTGCGGGATGCCGAGGTCCTGCATGGCGAACATGGTGACGCAGGCGAAAGCCTCGTTGATCTCGAACAGGTCGACGTCGGCGACCTTCCAGCCGGTCTGCTCCAGGAGCTTCTCGATCGCGCCGACGGGGGCGGTGGTGAAGAGGGCGGGCTCGCGGGCGTGGGCGGTGTGGCCGGCGATGCGGGCGACGGGCTTCAGGCCCCTGGCCTCGGCGGTGCTGGCGCGGGCGAGGACGAGGGCGGCAGCGCCGTCGCTGATGCTCGACGCGTTGGCGGCGGTGATTGTGCCGTCCTTGGAGAAGGCGGGCTTCAGGCCGGGGATCTTGGAGGGATCGCCCTTCAGCGGCTGCTCGTCCTTGTCGACGGTCTCGGTGCCCTTGCGGGTCTTCACCTCGACGGCGGTGATCTCGCGATCGAACCAGCCGCTCCGCTGGGCGGTCTGCGCGCGGGTCAGCGAGGCGATGGCGTAATCGTCCTGCTGCTGGCGGGTGAGCTGATAGTCGCAGGCCGTGGCCTCGGCGAAGGTGCCCATGGCGCGGCCGGGCTCATAGGCGTCCTCGAGCCCGTCCAGCATCATATGATCGTAGACCGTGTCATGGCCGATGCGGGCGCCGGCGCGGTGCTTCTTCATCAGGTAGGGGGCGTTGGACATGGACTCCATGCCGCCGGCGACGATCAGGTCGGCGCTGCCCGCGGCGAGGCTGTCCGCGGCCATCATCGCCGCCTTCATGCCCGAGCCGCACATCTTGTTGATGGTGACCGCCTCGGTGGACTTGGGGAGGCCGGCGAACAAAGCGGCCTGGCGGGCCGGGGCCTGGCCGAGGCCGGCGGGAAGGACGCAGCCCATATAGCAGCGGTCGACATCGTCGGGGGAGACGCCGGCCCGCTCGACCGCGGCCTTGACGGCGGCGGCGCCGAGCTCGGTCGCCGAGGCGCCGGCGAGGCTGCCCTGGAACGAGCCCATCGGGGTGCGGGCGTAGGAGAGGATGACGACGGGGTCTGCGTTGCTCATGTCCATTTCCCTCGTCATTCCAGCGGAGGCTGGAATCCCTGCTGACTGCGCATGGACCCCAGCCTTCGCTGGGGTGACGGTTAGAGTGAAGTTGTGACGGCCACATAAGCGTGGCGGGCGGCTTGTTCAAATGGCGCGGGGAGGATATTCCAGGGCCGTGATGAAGGCACCGCCCGTCGCCCTTGCCCTGGCCGCCGTCGCGCTGGCGGGGAGCCTTGGCGCCACGGCTGCGCAGCAGCCGGGCGCGAAGCAGGAGTTCGTCTGGCCCGCGCGGATCAGCAATGCGAAGGTCCTGCCCGCCGATATCGGCCAGGAGCGGCTCCGGACCACGATGGTCGGCTTCGCCCGCTCGCTCGGCGTGCGCTGCACCTTCTGCCATGTCGGGCCGGAAGGGGCGCCGCTCAGCCAGCTCGATTTCGCCTCCGACGCCAACCCGCACAAGGAGCTGGCGCGCGGCATGATTCGGATGGTGCAGAAGCTGAACCGCGAGGACCTGCCGGCGATCGTCGGCGAGTCGGAATCGGGGCGGCCGCGGGTGACCTGCTATACCTGCCACCGCGGCAGCGAGCATCCGGAGACCCAGCTGCCGCCGCCGCCGCCGCGGCCCGCCGCCGCAGCGACGCCGCCGCAGCCGACGCCGGCCAGCTAGCTCCGGCCCACCTTGTCGCGGCGTTCGCGGCTCTGTAGGCGCGTCCGCGAAAGGGAGACGCCGACATGTCCGAGCTGGGCCTCGATTTCGAACTGGGCGAGATGGCCGACACGATCCGCGACACGACGCGGCGCTTCGCCAGCGACCGGATCGCGCCGCTCGCCGCGAAGATCGACGAGGAGGACTGGTTCCCGACCGAGCTCTGGCCGGAAATGGGCGCGCTCGGGCTGCACGGGATCACCGTGGCGGAGGAGGATGGCGGGCTCGGGCTCGGCTATCTCGAGCATGTCGTCGCGCAGGAGGAGGTGGCGCGGGCCTCGGCCTCGATCGGGCTCTCCTACGGCGCCCATTCCAACCTCTGCGTGAACCAGATCCGCCGCTGGGCGAGCCCGGAGCAGAAGGCGAAATATCTGCCCAAGCTGATCTCGGGCGAGCATGTCGGCTCGCTGGCCATGTCGGAGGCGGGGGCAGGGTCCGACGTGGTGGGGATGAAGCTCAAGGCCGAGAAGGTGCAGGGCGGCTATGTGCTGAACGGCACGAAGTTCTGGATCACCAACGCCGCTTATGCGGACACGCTCGTCGTCTATGCGAAGACCGCGCCGGGCGAGGGCTCGCGGGGGATCACCACCTTCCTGATCGAGAAGGACATGAAGGGTTTCTCGATCGGCCAGAAGCTGGACAAGATGGGGATGCGCGGCAGCCCGACCGCGGAGCTGATCTTCGACGAGTGCGAGGTGCCGGACGAGAATGTGATGGGGCCGGTCAATGGCGGCGTCGGCGTGCTGATGTCGGGGCTGGATTATGAGCGGACCGTGCTTGCGGGGATCCAGCTCGGGATCATGCAGGCCTGTCTGGACGTGGTGCTGCCCTATGTGCGGGAGCGCAAGCAGTTCGGGAAGCCGATCGGCTCGTTCCAGCTGATGCAGGCGAAGGTGGCGGACATGTATGTCGCGCTCAATTCGGCGCGGGCCTATGTCTACCAGGTGGCGCGGGCCTGCGACCAGGGGAAGACGACGCGCTTCGACGCGGCCGGGGCGATCCTGCTGGCGAGCGAGAATGCGGTGAAGGTCGCGAACGAGGCGGTGCAGGCGCTGGGCGGGGCCGGCTATACGAAGGACTGGCCGGTGGAGCGCTATTTCCGGGACGCCAAACTGCTCGATATCGGCGCGGGGACGAACGAGATCCGGCGGATGCTGATCGGGCGGGAGCTGATCGGGGCCTAGTCAGCTCCGTCGTTGCGAGGAGCGAAGCGACGCGGCAATCCAGCGGGCCTTGGGCGCCGCACTGGATTGCTTCGCTCCGCTCGCAATGACGACTCCTCCTAGAAAATCGTGACGCGCTGGTTCGGCGGCAGATAGAGCGCCTGCCCTGGCTGCACGTTGAACGCCCGGTACCAGGCGTCGATGTTCCGCACCGTCTCCGCGCGCCAGCGGCCCAAAGCGTGCGAGCCCGAGGCGATCTGGGCGCGGATCGCGGCCTCGCGGGTCGATTCCCGGCGGCTCTGCGCATAGCCGAGGAAGAAGCGCTGGTCGCCGGTGAGGCCGTTGATCACCGGCGCCTCCCGCCCGTTCAGCGACGCGCGGTATGCATCATAGGCGGCGGCGAGGCCGGCCACGTCGGCGATATTCTCGCCGAGGGTCAGCTCGCCATTGACCATCAGGTCGGGGAAGGCGCGGTAGAGGCTGTACTGGCGGACCAGAGCCTGGCTCGCTTCGCGGAAATGGGCGGCGTCCTCGCTCGTCCACCAGTTCCTGAGGCGTCCTTCCGAGTCGAACTCGGCGCCGAGATTGTCGAAGCTGTGGCTGATCTCGTGGCCGATCACCGAGCCGATCGCGCCGTAATTGTAGGCGGGGTCGGCGTTGCGGTCGTAGAAGGGCGGCTCGAGGATGCCGGCCGGGAAGTTCATCGCATTCTGCAGCGGCAGGAAGACGGCGTTCACCGTATGCGCGCCGAGCCACCATTCGTTGCGGTCGACGGGCTGGCCGAGCTTGGCGAGCTGGTGGCGATATTCGGCTTCCTGCGCCCGCCAGAGATTGCCGAAGGCGTCGTCGCGGCGGATCTCCAGCGAGGAATAATCGCGCCAATGTTCGGGATAGCCGATGCCGACGCGGACGGTCTCGACCTTGCGGCGGGCCTCGGCGAGGGTGGCGGGCGCCATCCAGCTGAGCCGCTGCAGGCGGCGGTCGAAGGCCTGGACGATGTTGCGGACCATCGTATCCACGTCGGCCTTGGCGGAGGCGGGGAAATGGCGCTCGACATAGATGCGGCCGACCGCGTCGATCAGCGCGCCGCTGGTCGCCTGGATGGCGCGGCGGTCGCGCGGGCGCTGCTGCTGTGCGCCGGAGAGGACCCGGCCGTAGAAGGAGAAACGCAGGTCGTCCCAAGCCCGGGGCAGCACCGCGGTCATCCGGCTGGCGGTGTGAAAGGCGAGCCAGTCCTTCCAGGTCTCGAGCGGCTCGCTGGCGACGAGCGCTGACATGCCGCGCACCGGCGCCGCGTGCCAGGCGATGATCCGCTCCTCGCCGCCGAGACGCGCGGCCTGGAAGAAGGCGTCCCAGTCGATGCCCGGGGCGCGCGTGGCGAATTCGGCGCGGGGCCAGGTCTCGACGCGGTGCGGATCCTGCGCGGCGACCGCGTCGACATGGGCGCGGGCGATCTTCGTCTCGAGGTCGAAGATGCGCTGCGCCTTCGCCTCGGCGTCGGCCGCGCCCATCAAGACGAGCATGTCGCGGATATAGGTGCGGTAGCCCTCGCGGATGCGGACCATGTTAGGCGCGTCGGAGAGATAATAATCGCGGTCGGGCAGGCCGAGGCCGCCCTGCAGCAGATAGGCGTAGTTGCGGTTCGGATCCTGCAAGCCCTGCGCGACGAACACGCCGAACAGATTCTCGGTACCGAAGCTGGTCGCGTTCAGCGGATCGACGTCGGCGCGCATGGTCGCGCCGAGCGCGGCAGAGAGCGCGCGCCGGTCCGAGATGGCGGCGATCCGGGCGAGGTGAGGCTGGAGGGGGGCAATGCCGCGCGCGTCGATCGCGGGCTGGTTCAGATATGCGGCATAATAGTCCGCGATGCGGCGGGCATCGGTGCCGGCGGCCGGGTTGGCGCGGCCCGCATTGGTGATGATGTCGATGTTGCGCCGCTCGACCAGCTGCGCGGCGGTGAGGAAGGAGCCGATCGAGGCGCGGTCGGCCGGAATCTCGGTCGCCTTGCGCCAGCCGCCATTGGCATAGGCGTCGAAGCCGTCGCCGGGGCGGACGGACTTGTCTATGCCGGCGACATCGACGCCGACGGTGCCGCGCGGGGCGGGCTGGGCGATGGCGGCTGCGGCGATCAGGGAGAAAGCGGCGGCGAGCGCGAAACGACGCATGAATGTGCAGTCCTTGAATCAGTGGATCACAAGGAGCGGCTCTTAGGGCGATTCACGGGACTGTCCCAGTCCAATCACACAGTGTTGGCCGTGCGCGCGTGTCGTCCGTCGAAAACGCAAGATCGATCAAGGGATGCCAAGGCGCGGCCTGCGCCGCTATGCTCGGCGGCGATGCCCGTGCCGCCTTTCCCCCGCGCCGAACTCCGACGCCCGCGCTCGTGCTGGACCGGCCGGCGCTGGCGCGGAACATTGCAAAGATGGCCGCCTTTGCGGCGGCGCGGGGGATCGCGCTGCGGCCGCACGCCAAGACGCACAAGAGTGCGGAGATTGGGCGGCTGCAGATCGCTGCCGGGGCGGTTGGGCTGTGCTGGGCGAAGCCGAGGCGCTGGCCGCGGAGGGACTGGCGAACCTGCACCTGACCTCGCCGGTGGTGGCGGCCGGGGCGATTGCGCGGCTGATCAGCCTGAACGGACGCTGCGAGGGGCTGTCGGTGGTGGCCGATCATCCGGCCAATGTGCGGGCGCTCGATGCGGCGAATGCGGGCATGACGCTGGCGGTCTTCGTCGATGTGGACCCGGGCATCCACCGGACGGGCGTCGCCTCGCCGGAGGCCGCGATCGCGCTGGCGGCGGAGATTGCCGGGTCGGGCAATCTGACGCTCGCCGGCGTGCAATATTATTGCGGCTCGCAGCAGCACATCCAGAGTTTTGCCGACCGCCGCGCGGCGATCGCTGACCGGACGGATTATCTCAGGACCGTGCTCGACGCGCTGCGCACGGCGGGCCACGCCATCCCGATCGTGACCGGCGGCGGGACCGGCAGCTTCCTGATCGACGCCGAGCTCGGCGTGCTGACCGAGCTGCAGGTCGGCTCGTACATCGTCCTGGACCGCGACTATGGGGAGTGCGAGCTGGCCGTGCGCGACGCGCCGGTGTTCGAGCCGGCCCTGTTCGTCGACGCGACGGTGATCAGCGCCAATGCGGCGGGGATGGTGACGGTCGACGCCGGGCTGAAGGCGCTCTCGACCGATGCGGGGCCGCCCGTCATGATTGGCGGCGGCCGCTACGCGTTCATGGGCGACGAGCATGGCGCAATCTTCCCGGACGGCCCGCTGCCGGGGCTTGGCGAGCGCGTCACGCTCCAGCCGGGCCATTGCGACCCGACGGTGAACCTGCACGACGTCTATCATGTGGTGGACGGGGACATGGTCGTGGACATCTGGCCGGTGACGGCGCGGGGGCGGTCGGCCTAGAAGGGTGCGTCAACGCGTGAGGGCGAGCCAATGAGCCCCGGACTGATGAACCTCCTGCAATGGCCCGTCATGCTGGCCGGCGCATTAGCAACCGCAACCTCTCCTGCGCTCGAAGCCGCCGTCTGGCATTGTCCCGTCACAGAGGCGCTGCGCTGCGACGCCGGCTCGGCCTGCGTGCCCGGCCCGACGAACGTCATCATCCTGGTGGATCCGGGCCGCAACCGGTTCGCGCGTTGCTGGGACGACCTCGCCCATTGCGACTATTTTGCCGCCCGCTTCCGGCGACGCGGCGAGCAGCTGACGGCGCAGGGTTCGGCTGACGGGAACTTCATGAACCTGTCGCCCGAGCTGGCAGTGACGGAGGTCTCGTCGATCGGCAACGACGTGTTCATCTTCCGGGGCCGCTGCGGGCCGGCCCCCGACGGTCCGCGGCCGGAAGGCCGACCCTGAAAAGACCCCGCGCCCGCACGGCCGGGAGTTGCCCGCGCCTCTCCCCGGGGCTAGGCGGTCCGGCAACGCAAAGGGGAGCCCGGATGAGCGAGTTACTGCTCAACAGCCTGCAATATTATGGCGCCGCGGCGGGCGCGGTGGCCGCCCTGATTGTGAGCCTCGACCTCGGGCGGAAGCCGACGGGCTGGGCGTTCGTGATCTTCGTGACCTCGTCGATCGCCCTGATCGGCTGGGGCTTCCTCAACGACGAGGGCAAGGGGATCGGCACGCAGAACGTGATCCTGCTCGTGATCAACCTGATCGGCGTGTACCGCTATCTGATCCGGAAGAAGCCGGTGCATGGGGAGGCTGCGGCGTGACTTTCACCCACCGTCATGCCAGCGAAGGCTGGCATCCCGGCGGCGCTGGCGATGGTCTCGGACTCGGCGTGGACCCCAGCCTTCGCCGGGGTGACGGTTTGGGGTGATTGAATGACGCTGCTGACGACGAAGATCGACGAGAATGCCGACGCGGTCCGGCGCTATGCGGCGCACAATCGGGGGCTGGCCGAGGAACTGCGGACGAAGGTCGCGGAGGCGGCGCTGGGGGGCAATGCGGCGTCGCGCGAGCGGCATGTGTCGCGGGGGAAATTGCTGCCGCGCGAGCGCGTGGAGCGGCTGCTCGATCCCGGCTCGCCTTTCCTCGAGATCGGCCAGCTGGCGGCCTGCGACATGTACAAGCAGGAGGTGCCGGGGGCAGGGATGATTGCCGGGATCGGCCGCGTCTCCGGGCGCGAGACGATGATCGTCTGCAACGACGCGACGGTGAAGGGCGGCACCTATTATCCGATGACGGTGAAGAAGCATCTGCGCGCGCAGGAGATCGCGCTGCAGAACCGGCTGCCGTCCGTCTATCTGGTCGATTCGGGCGGCGCGAACCTGCCGCACCAAGCCGAGGTCTTTCCCGACCGCGAGCATTTCGGGCGGATCTTCTACAACCAGGCGCAGATGTCGGCCGAGGGGCTGGCGCAGATCGCCTGCGTGATGGGGAGCTGCACGGCGGGCGGCGCCTATGTGCCGGCGATGAGCGACGAGACGGTGATCGTGCGCAACCAGGGGACGATTTTCCTGGGCGGTCCGCCCCTGGTGAAGGCGGCGACGGGCGAGGTGATTTCGGCCGAGGAACTGGGCGGCGGCGACCTGCATGCGCGCAGGTCGGGCGTGGTCGACCATCTCGCCGAGAATGACGAGCATGCGCTGACCATCGTGCGGGACATCGTGGCGCGGCTCAACACGGTGAAGGCCGTCGACATCGACCTCGCCGAGCCGGTGCCCCCGCGGCTCGATCCGGAGGGGCTGTACGGGGTGATCCCGGACGACGTGCGCACGCCCTATGACGTGCACGAGGTGATCGCCCGGATCGTCGACGGCAGCGAGTTCCATGAGTTCAAGCCATTGTTCGGCTCGACCCTGGTCTGCGGCTTCGCGCGGATCTGGGGGATACCGGTGGCGATCCTCGCCAATAACGGCATCCTGTTCAGCGAGAGCGCGCTGAAGGGCGCGCATTTCATCGAACTGGCCTGCCAGCGGCGGACGCCCCTCTTGTTCCTGCAGAACATTTCGGGCTTCATGGTCGGCGGCAAATATGAGGCCGAGGGGATCGCCAAGAACGGCGCCAAACTGGTGACCGCGGTGGCGACGGCGAGCGTTCCGAAGATCACCGTCCTGATCGGCGGCAGCTTCGGCGCGGGCAATTACGGCATGTGCGGGCGGGCCTATTCGCCCCGCTTCCTGTTCACCTGGCCCAATTCGCGCATCTCGGTGATGGGCGGCGAGCAGGCGGCGAGCGTGCTGGCGACCGTGCACAAGGATGCCGAGACCTGGACGGCCGAGGAAGCGGAGGCGTTCAAGGCCCCGATCCGCCAGCGCTACGAGGACGAGGGCAATCCCTATCACGCCACCGCCCGGCTCTGGGACGACGGGATTATCGATCCGGTGCAGACCAGGGACGTGCTCGGGCTGGCCTTCGCCGCGACGCTCAACGCGCCGATCCCCGAGCGGGCGAGGTTCGGCGTGTTCCGGATGTGACGATGGCGCGCGACTATGGGCCGGTGCTCGAGCGCGCCGAGGACCTGCAGGCGTTCAGCGGGTATCTCGACGCCGAGGACCTGAAGCGGCAGGGCAAGGTGCGCGTCGCGTTCCAGACCGCGGTGCGCAATCTCGTCTATGCGCTGTATCGGGAGAGCCCGGACCATGGCGCGCTCGGCTTTTCGGTTTCGGGGGATCTGGACCGGATTGCCAGAGCGGGCGAATTCAGCCCCGGCGCGGTCGCCGAGGCACGCGAGGCGCTGCTGCGGGAAATCCAGGCGCGCTCGCGCAACAGCGGGATGATGCGCTTCCTCGTCCGCTGGGGACCGCCAGTGCTCGGGCTCCTTGGCATCGCGGTCTATGCATTTTTCAAATGGCTGGCTCTCGGATGAGGCTTGGTGCCGTCAACGCGCCCGATGCGCCGCAGCCGTCGGGCGGCTATGCGCAGGGGGTGCGACTGGCGGATTTCGACGAGCTGGTCTTCGTCTCCGGGCAGATCCCGGTCGGCGCGGACGGGGCCGTGCCGGAGGGGTTCGGCGACCAGTGCCGTCTGGTCTGGCGCAACATCGAGGCGCAGCTGCGCGCGGCCGGGCTTGGGCTGGCCGATATCGTCAAGGTGACCACCTTCCTCGCCGACCGTGCCCATGCGCAGGAGAACAGCGCGATCCGGCAGGAGGTGCTGGCGGGCTTGACCCCGGCGCTGACCATCATCATCGCGGGCATCTACGATCCGGCCTGGTTGCTGGAGATCGAGGTGGTCGCGGCGCGTTAAGGGAGGCGAGGATGCGAATGACTCATTTTTCGGCCGGGGCCCTGGCGGCCCTCGTCACTTTCGCGGTCGGCGCGTCGGCGATCACCGCCCAGCCGCGCCGCGCCCCGGCGACGGCGCCGCTGTTCCCGCTCAGCGAACGCGACCTCGGTGCCACGCGCCAGTCGGGCTGCGAATGCACGTTCCGCGCCGGGCGCCATACCACCCTGTTCCAGATGATCGGCGACGAGGTGACCATCCGCACCCGCGCCGGGCGGCAGGTCTGCGCGATTTCCGCCGAGCAATTCTCGGCGCTGTCGAACGACAGGGGAGTGGCCGCCTGCGGCGGCCTGCGGATGAGCTTCAGACGCACCGGGCGCGTTTCCTCCCACCCGCAAAGCGACAGCGCCGACTGGCCGGCTTCGCTGACCGTGCAGCAGGGACGGACCAGGCGGACGCTCGCCGGCCGCTTCGGTTGCGCATGTTGAGGGGGGCCTCATGCTGAAATCTCTGCTCACCGGCGCCGCGATCGCCGCCGTCCTCGCTGCCGCGCCAACCGGCGTCGCGCAACCGTCCCCTTCCGCGCCGGCGCAGGCCGCCGCGCCGGCGCAGGAGGCGCCGCGCTGCCGCTTTACGCTGCAGGGGGCGCAGGTCTGGACCGGCGAACGGTTCGAGCCGCGCACGCTGCATATCGACGGGGCCATTTTCGTCGCGGCGGCGCCGGCGGGCGCGATCCCGATGCCGGCCCAGTGGATGTTCCTGATTCCGCCGCTGGTCGACACGCATACGCACGGACTGGACGAGCCGGCGGGGCCGAACGATCCGATGCACCGGGCGAACCTCCAGGCCGGCATCTATTATGCGCTGAACCCCAACAATATCCGCCGCGCCACACCGGGCGCGCCCTTCGGGCCGGACCAGGTCGAGGCGCTCTATGCCGGGGGCGGCCTCACCGGGCCGGGCGGGCATCCGCGGCCGCTCTACGAGATGCTGGCGCGCATGGGGCAGGCGCGCGGCTTCGACATGGGACCGCTGCCGGGCCGCGCCTTTCACGAGGTCTCGACCGAGGCCGAGACGATGGCGGCGGTCGAGCGCGTGCAGGCACAGGGATCGAGCGTTGTGAAGCTCTATCTGCTCCATCATGACGGCCCGGACAGCAAGGGGCTGAGCGCCGCCCTGTTCCGGACCGCGGTCGTCCATGCGCAGCTTCGCGGGCTGCGGCCGATCGTCCATGTCGAGACGGCGAGCGACTTCCGGCTCGCCGCCGGCACGCGCGGGGTCGTGGCGATCGTCCACCTGCCCGGGGCCTTTCCCCAGCTGCCGGACGACGCGGTCTACCAGCTGAATGCGGCGGATGCGGCGCTGACCGCGCGCAACGGGGTCAGCATCTCCACGACCACCGCCGTGGCGTTCAATCATACGAGCGGCGAGCGGCTGCTGCGCGCGCAGCGGATCCACGCCCACAATCTGCGGCTGTTGCGCGACGCAGGCGTGAACCTGACCGCGGGCGCCGACCGGCCGGGCGCGACCGCGGTGGACGAGCTCAACCTGCTGCGCGCGACCGGCCTGTTCGACGGCACGCAATTGCTCAACATCGCGACCCGCAACGGCCTGAAGCTGCTCTTCCCCGACCGGCGGATCGGCACGTTCGAGCCCGGCAGCGAAGCGAGCTTCCGGATCATGTTCGCCGACCCGCGGAATAACTGGTTCTGGCTCGACGACGCGCTTGGCGGGATGCGCGGCGGGCATGTGATCAGCGACCAGACGGGTATGCTGCGCGGGCTGTGCGGCGGAGGAGCGGCGACCGCCCAATGATAAGATCCCTCCTCATCGCCAATCGGGGCGAGATCGCCTGCCGGATCATCCGCACGGCGCGGAAGCTCGGGATCCGGACGGTCGCGGTCTATTCGGACGCGGATGCGAAGGCGCTGCACGTGCGCGAGGCCGACGAGGCCGTGCCTATCGGGCCGAGCCCGGCGCGGGAATCCTACCTGGTCGGCGAGAAGATCATCGCCGCGGCGAAGGAGACCGGCGCGGAGGCGATCCATCCGGGCTACGGCTTCCTCAGCGAGAATGCCGGCTTCGCGCAGGCGGTGATCGATGCGGGGCTGGTCTGGGTGGGGCCGGACCCGTCGAGCATCACCGCGATGGGGCTGAAGGACGCGGCGAAGAAATTGATGGCCGAGGCCGGGGTGCCGGTGACGCCCGGCTATCTGGGCGAGGACCAGGACCCGGCGCGGCTCAGGGCCGAGGCGGATGCGATCGGCTGGCCGGTGCTGATCAAGGCGGTCGCGGGCGGCGGCGGCAAGGGGATGCGGCGCGTGGACGCCGAGGGCGAGTTTGCCGACGCCTTGCTCTCCTGCAAGCGCGAGGCGGCCTCGTCCTTCGGCGACGACCGGGTGCTGATCGAGAAATACATCCTGCGTCCGCGCCATATCGAGGTGCAGGTGTTCGGCGACCGGCACGGCAATGTCGTTCACCTGTTCGAGCGCGACTGCTCGCTGCAGCGCCGACACCAGAAGGTGATCGAGGAGGCGCCGGCGCCGGGCATGGACGAAGCGACGCGGGAGGCGGTGTGCGGCGCGGCGGTCAGGGCGGCGCAGGCGGTCAATTATGTCGGCGCGGGGACGATCGAATTCATCGCCGATGCGAGCGAGGGGCTGAAGGCCGACCGCATCTGGTTCATGGAGATGAACACGCGCCTCCAGGTCGAGCATCCGGTGACCGAGGAGATTACCGGGCAGGACCTGGTCGAGTGGCAGCTGCGCGTGGCGAGCGGGGAGAAGCTGCCGCTCAGGCAGGAGGAGCTGTCGATCAACGGCTGGGCGATGGAGGCGCGGCTATATGCCGAGGATCCCGCCACCGACTTTTTGCCAAGCACCGGGCGGCTGGAGTTTTTCTCCCTGCATCCCATGGGCCGGGTGGAAACGGGCGTCGAAGAAGGCGATGCAATTTCGCCTTTCTACGACCCGATGATCGCGAAGCTCGTCACGCGGGGACAAGATCGCGATGCGGCGCGGCTTGCGCTGATGGGGATGTTGGGCGGCAGCTACATCTGGCCGGTCAAGACGAATGCGGCCTTCCTGTACAAGTGCCTCGACAACGAGGCGTTTGCGCAGGGGGATGTCGATACCGGCTTCATTGGGCGGGAGATTGAGCGGCTGCTGCCGGATACAGAGCCGAGCGAGGCGGCGCTGCGCAGTGCAGGATGGCGATATCGGGAAGATCATGCCGACTGGGCCGACTTCACCCGCATGGATCCCTGGAACAGCCTATTCAACTTTCGGGCGAACGCGGCCTCCCGATCCACCGTGACCCTGTTCCTGGACGGTCGTGCCGTCGACCTGCCGGTCTCTGACGAGAGCTCGCCCGAATTACCCTCCAGTATGCATCCGGGGGGACCGGTTATCGTAAGCGACCAAGGCCAAACGCTGGTCTTTCAGCTTCGACATTCCGGCGAGAATGCCGGCGCCGCTGCCGGCGACGGCGCGATCGTCTCGCCCATGCCGGGGAAGATCATCGCGCTGGAGGTGGCGGCGGGCGACGTCGTGACCAAGGGCCAGAAACTGCTCACGCTCGAGGCGATGAAGATGGAGCATAGCCTGACCGCGCCGTTCGACGGTAAGGTGGCGGAGCTGAACGCCGAGGCGGGGGCGCAGGTGAGCGAGGGGGCGTTGCTGGTGCGGATCGAGAAGGGGGACGGCGCCTGATGCCCGGCCGCTATTACGAGCAGTGGAAGCTGGGGGACCGGATTAACCACCAGCCGCACCGGACGGTGACCGAGACCGACAATCTGCTGATCTCGACGCTGACCCACAATCCGCAGCCGCTGCATCTCGACGAGACCTATGCGGAAGGGACCGAGTTCGGGCGCATCGTCGTCAACGGCACCTTCACGTTCGCGCTGCTCGTGGGTCTCTCGGTCGGCGATACGACGCTCGGCACGCTGGTCGCCAACCTCGGCTACGACAAGGTCCGCATGCCGAAGCCGGTGTTCATCGGCGACACGCTCCGGGCGGAGACCGAGGTGGTGGCGCTGAAGGACAGCAATTCGCGGCCCGAGGCGGGGATCGTCACCTTCGAGCACCGCATGTTCAACCAGCGCGACGAACTGGTCTGCGTGATGGAGCGCACCGCCTTGATGCAGAGGCGCGAGGGATGAAGCTCCGCTCGCTCCTGTTTGTGCCCGGCGACCGGCCGGACCGGATGGAGAAGGCGCTGGGCGCGGGGGCGGATGCCTTGATCCTCGACCTCGAGGATGCGGTGGCGCCGCAGAACAAGCAGGTGGCGCGGCACGAGGTCGCGCATTTCCTGAACCAGCATAATGAGGCGCGGATTTTCGTCAGGGTGAACCCGCTCGACAGCCCGGAGAACGAGAAGGACCTGAACGCGGTCCTGTCCTCGCATCCGGACGGGATCGTGCTGCCCAAGGCGGAGGGCGGCGCCTCGGCGGCGGAGCTGGCGAAACGGCTCACCGAGCGCGGCAATGCGACCGCGCAGATCCTCGCCATCGCGACGGAGACCCCGGCGGCGATCTTCCAGCTCGGCACTTATGGCGGGGCCAAGCGGCTGCTCGGCCTGACCTGGGGTGCCGAGGACCTGCCCGCGGCGGTCGGCGCCGCGACCAGCCGCACGCCGGACGGCAGCTTCACGCCGCCCTACGAGCTGGCGCGCTCGCTCTGCCTGTTCGGCGCGGCGGCGGCGGGCGTGCTGCCGATCGAGACGGTCTATCCCGCCTTCCGCGACCTTGAAGGATTGGCCGACTATGCGTCGCGGGCGCGGCGCGACGGCTTCCTCGGCATGCTGGCGATCCATCCGGACCAGGTGCCGGTGATCAACAACGCCTTCACGCCGAGCGAGAAGGAGCTGGAGCATGCCCGCGCGGTGATCGCGGCGTTCGAAGCCAATCCGGGCGCGGGCGCCTTGTCCCTGGACGGAAAAATGATCGACCGGCCGCACCTGCTGCAGGCGCAGCGCATCCTTTCCCTGGTCTGATCGCTCCACTTCGTCATCGCGAGGCTGGATTGCGCGCCTTCGGCCCGCATTGACGATGTAACCCGATCGCAACTGAATTGTAAAAAAAGAGTCACAGAATCTTGCCGGATTCGTCACGTCGGCGTAACCTCCCCGTCACATCAGGGGAGACTTGCCGTGAAGACGTCTGTCACGCTTGTTTTGCTTTCCGCCGTCTCGCTGTCCGCCTGCGCGATGAACCGCACGGCGCCGCTTGCCGAGACCGGCGCCTATCAGCCCGGCGCGCTCGCGGTCGCAGCGATCGAGCGGCAGGACTGGGCGCGGGCCGAAATGCTGCTGACCGATACGCAGCGCGGCAGCGCCGACGATCCGGCGCGGCTGATAAATCTCGGCAAGGTCTATTGGGAGACGGGCCGGCAGGACCAGGCCCGCGCGCTCTGGCGCCGCGCCGCCGCGATGACGCCGGTCGACGTCGAGACGACGGGCGGCCGGAGCATCTCCACTGCGGTGCTCGCCCGCGAGGCGCTCGCCGCCTATGGCGCCGGCGGCCCGGTGGTCGCCGCGCGGCGCTGACCTCCGGGGATCGATATTATTGGTCATCCCGCGAAAGCCGGGACCCATGAACCCGGTTTATTCAGGTGAGGCGGAGGCGCCTTCGCATCCTCTCTCACTGCGGTGTTCATAGGTCCCGGCTTTCGCCGGGATGACTCTGAGGGTGCTTCCGCCTAATTCGCGGAGCGTGATCGAGGGGCTCAACTGGGACATCCCGCTCTGGCTCGCCGCCCTGCTCGGCGGCCTGCTCGGGCTCGTCATCGGCTCCTTTCTCGCCACCTTGCTGATCCGCTGGCCGAAGGGCGAGCGGGCGCTGGCGGGGCGGTCGCGCTGCGATGCCTGCGAGGCTGTGCTGGGGCCGCTCGACCTGGTTCCGGTCCTGTCCTGGCTGCTCCGGCGCGGCCGCTGCCGGCGCTGCGGCGCGGCGATCGACAGGCGGCATCTGGCGATCGAGCTGGCGGCGGCGCTGATCGGTGTGGTTGCGGCGCTGGCCCACCCGCTGCCGCTGGCCCTCGTCACGGCCGGGCTGGGCTGGTGGCTGCTGCTCGCCGCCGCGCTCGACGTGCAGGAGCAGTGGTTGCCGGACCTGCTTACGCTCCCCCTGATCCTGCTCGGCTTCGCGGCCGCCTGGGCGGGGTTCGGGCCGCCGCTCGGCGAACGGCTCTGGGGCGCCGGGATCGGCTGGGCGAGCCTCGAGGCGATCCGCTGGAGCTACCGTCTCTCGCGCGGCCGCGAGGGGATGGGTGGCGGCGATCCGAAATTGTTCGCGGCGGCGGGCGCCTGGGCGGGCGTCTGGAACCTGCCCGTGATCCTGCTCTGCGCCGGCCTGCTCGGCATCGCCGCGGCTTTGACCATGATGCTGCGCGGGCAGAAGGTGGAGGCGGGAACGCGCCTGCCGCTCGGGACGTTGCTCGCCTTGGCCCTCTGGCCCGCCTGGCTGCTGGTCGCCATTCAGCCCTCAGCCATATTGGGCCTGCTATGAGGAAGGCTTAAGGGCGGCGTCGATCCCTAGCGGCGCCGCCCGCCTTTTTGGGGACATGTACCTGTACGTGTCCCCATTGCTTTTTCGGCAGCAGTAATAGGGACAGGTGCGAGTACCTGTCCCCGCCCGAATCGCCTTGCGCGCGGCCGGAAAAGCTGTGAACCTCCCAAGGCTAGCGACTCTTCGGGGAAGGGGAGGCGTTTTCCGCCGCCAATTCAATGCGATGAGCCGTCCGGATTCGCCCGCGCCCGTGTCTTATTTGAGTCACGTGCCGGTCATAGGCGGGGCAGGTTGTGTTCCCGGGGGAGGTTTCGTCATCGCATCGCGGCTCGCCTTGACCCCGCGCCCACGCCTGATCGTGCTGCTGCGCCGGCTGACCGTCTATTCTGCGGCCGAGCTCGTCCTGCTCGTGCTGATCGCGGTCCAGACGGCGCGGCTGATCTGGGTGCTGGTGACGCCGCTCGGCCCGGTCGGAGACTGGCGCGCCGAGAGCCAGGCGCCGCGCGCCAACGGGGCGGTGCTCGCTGCGTTCGACCCCTTCTTCCGCCTCTCGGCCGGCGGCCCCGTGGTCGTCACCTCGCTGAACCTGAAGCTCACCGGCGTGCGCGAGGACCGGGCGACCGGGCGCGGCTCGGCGATCATCCAGCTGCCGGACGGGCGCCAGCTCAGCTTCATGGTCGGCGAGGAGATATTGCCGGGCGTGACCCTGGCCGCGGTCGGCTTCGACAATGTCACGATCAGCCGCGGCGGCGCGCAGGAGCAGATCTTCATCGACCAGTCCCAGCCCGCCGCGGTCGCGGGCGGCGATCCGAACAGCACGACGCCGGTGCCGCCGGGACCGCCGCAGGTGGCGACTCCGCAGGGCCCGGCGAGCGTCGCGGGGCTGATCAACTTCACGCCGCGCATGGCGGGCCGCGGGGTCAACGGGGTGATGGTGACGCCGGGCAATGACGGCGGCCGCGCGTTCAGCGCCGCCGGCTTCCAGCCGGGCGACGTGATTGTGATGGTCAACGGCCAGCGCGTGACCTCGCTCGATCAGGCGCGCGCGGCCATGGGTGCGGGCGGCGTGGTCAACGTCATGGTGGAACGGGGCGGCCGCGGCGTGCCCCTGCAGGTGAGGCTCAATTGAAAAGACTGCTGCTGGCCCTCTTGCTGATCTTCGCGCCCGTTTCGGCGGCCTCGGCGCAGCATGTGCTGAACCTGAGGGACGCCGACATCCGGGCCTTCATCCAGGACGCGGCGCGAGTGACGGGGCGGACCTTCATCATCGATCCGGCGGTGCAGGGCCGCGTCTCGGTGGTGACCCAGCGGCCGGTCTCCACCAGCGAATATTTCGAATTGTTCCTCTCGACGATGCGCGCCAACGGCTTCGTCGCCGTGCCCGTGCGCGGCGGCGCCTTCCGCATCCAGCCGATCGCCGGCGCCGCGGCCAACGCGCCGGTCGGCGGGTCGCGGCGGAGCTCCTCCGCCTTCATCACCGAGATTTTCCGCGTGCGCCATGTCGAGGCGGCGCAGGCGGTCGAGAGCCTCAGGCCCCTGGTCAGCCGCGACGGCGCGATCACCGCCAATCGCGGCTCGATCATCGTCTCCGATTTCGCCGACAATATCGCCCGCATCCGCCAGGTGCTGGCGCGGATCGACGTCGACCAGAGCGCGACCCGGGTGGTCGGCCTGCAGAATGCCGGCGCCCGCGAGATCGCCGCGGCCCTGACCGAGCTTGCCCCCGACGGCGTCTCGGTGGTGCCGGTCGACAGCTCCAACGCGATCGCCTTCCGGGGCGACGCCGCCTCCGTCGCCAATCTGATCCGGATCGCCGAGGATCTCGACCGGCGCGCCGCCAATGGCAGCGAGATCCGCGTCGTCTTCCTCCAGCATGCCGATGCCGAGCAATTGCTGCCGGTGCTGCAGCAATTGCTCGGGCAGACTCCGACCCAGGCGCCGGCGCGCCAGCCCTCGCGCGGTCGGCGGCCGAGCACGACGGGCTCGCAGGCGGGCCGCCCGTCGGCGGCCAATGCCCGCGAGCCTTCGGCGCCAGCGCCCGTGGCGGCCGTGGCCGCGGCGCCGAGCGGCGCTACGCAGACAATCGGCCAGCGCAACGCCGTGGTCACCCGCTTCGAGGGCGCCAATGCGATCGTCATCTCCGCCGCGCCGGACGTGCAGCGCACCCTGGGCGAGGTGATCCGCCAGCTCGACGTCCGCCGC
This sequence comes from Allosphingosinicella sp., assembly GCF_035626655.1. Classification (GTDB taxonomy): domain Bacteria; phylum Pseudomonadota; class Alphaproteobacteria; order Sphingomonadales; family Sphingomonadaceae; genus Allosphingosinicella. Next base: position 98,546 of record NZ_DASPNF010000013.1, on the reverse strand, counting down.
CAGCAGGTGCTGGTCGAGGCGATCATCGTCGAGATCGGCGACACCGCGGCGCAACGGCTCGGCGTCCAGCTCTTCCTCTCGGGCCTGCGCGGCTCGAACATCCCCTTCGCGATCACCAATTATTCCAGCATCGTCCCCAATATCGGCACGATCGCCGGCGCGATCGCCTCGCGCGAGCTGAGCGGGACCTCGACGACGATCACCACCGGCAACGGCTCGACCACGACCACGACGAACAATGGCAATTCCGACCTGATCGACGCGGCCGCCGCGCAGCTCGCCCAGATCAATGGCGGCCTGCTCGGCGGCGCGATCCAGAGCGGCAACGCGATCTTCGGCGCGATCGTGAACGCGGTCCGTTCCGACAACCAGTCGAACATCCTCTCCACGCCGTCGATCATGACGCTGGACAATGAAGAGGCCTATTTCCTGGTCGGCCAGGAAATCCCGATCACCACGGGCGAGGCTTTGAGTCCCAATTTCGACAACACTTTCCGCACCGTGCAGCGCCAGAATGTCGGCGTGACCCTGGAGGTGACGCCGCAGATCAATGCCGGCGGTACGATTAAGCTCGACCTGAGGATCGAGGTCAGCTCGATCGCCGGGCCGGTTTCCTCGAGCTTCCAGGACCTGATCCTCAACAAGCGTGAGCTGGAGAATACGATCACGGTCGACGAGGGCGAGATCGTCGGCATTGGCGGGCTGCTCGACGACAATGACCGGCGCACGCTCGACCGCGTGCCCTTGCTCGGCGACATCCCGATCCTCGGCAACCTCTTCCGCTCGCGCGGGCGCTCGCGCTCGCGGACCAATTTGATGGTGTTCATCCGCCCGACCATCCTCAGGACCCGCGAGGATGCGCAGGCGATGACCGCGCGGCGCTACAATTATGTGCGCGGCCACCAGATCATCGCGACGCCGAACCGCGAGCCGACGCTCGACGAGGTCGTGCGCGACTATCTCGGCACGACGCCGCCGGTCGCGCCGGACAGCCCGCGCCCCGGTGACCAGGTCGTCGCGCCGCCGCCGGCCGCGCCGGCCGCCGCAGAACAGCTGCCGCCGCAGGAGGCCCCGGCCTTCCGGGCGCAGCCGCAATGAGGATCGCCCGCGGCGAAACCGGCGAAGCGGCGGTCGTCGTGGCCGAGATCGTCGAGGCGCCGACCGTCGAGGACGGCACCCTGCTCGCGCGCGTGCCCTATGGCTTTGCGCGGCGGCATGGCCTGCTGCCGACCGGCGAGTCGGACGGCAAGCTCGACGTGGCGATGCGCGAGGGCACCGATCCCGGCGCATTGATCGAACTGCGCCGCTATCTGGCGCGGCCGTTCACGGTGCACCGGGTAGACGGGCCGGCCTTCGACCGGCTGCTCTCCGATCTCTATCCGTCGGGCACGGAGGCGGCGGCGGACGCGGCCGGCTCGATGGGCTTCGACGGCGATCTCGGCCATCTCGCGGCGGCGCTGCCGAGCGCGGAGGATCTGCTCGACACGTCGGACGACGCGCCGGCGATCCGGCTGATCAACGGCATCATCGCCGACGCCGCGCGGCAGGGCGTCTCCGACATCCATATCGAGCCCTATGAGACCGGCCTCGTCGTGCGCATGCGGATGGACGGGGTGCTGCGCGAGACGCTTCGGATGCCGCCGCACGTGGCGCCGGTGGTGGTCAGCCGCATCAAGGTCATGGCCCGGCTCGACATTGCCGAGCGGCGGCTGCCGCAGGACGGGCGCATTGGCCTCACCCTGGGCGGCAAGCTGATCGACGTCCGCGTCTCCACCTTGCCGAGCCGGGCGGGCGAGCGCGTCGTGCTGCGCATCCTCGACAAGGAAAATGCGGGCATCGACCTCGAGATGCTCGGCATGACCGACAAGACCGACGCCCTGCTCCGCGCCGCGCTCGCCGAGCCCAACGGCATTGTGCTGGTGACCGGCCCGACGGGCTCGGGAAAGACGACGACGCTCTATGCCGGGCTGAAGCTCCTGAACGACGGCAGCCGCAACATCCTCACGGTCGAGGACCCCGTCGAATATGCCGTGGACGGGGTCGGCCAGACCCAGATCAACCCGCAGGTCGGGCTGACCTTCGCGACCGGGCTGCGCGCCATCCTGCGGCAGGACCCGGACGTGGTGATGGTCGGCGAGATCCGCGACCGGGAGACGGCGGACATCGCCGTGCAGGCGGCGCTCACGGGTCATCTCGTGCTCTCGACCGTGCACACCAATGACGCGATCGGGGCGATCACGCGCCTGCGCGACATGAAGGTCGAGCCCTTCCTGATCGCCTCGACCTTGCGCGCGGTGCTGGCGCAGCGGCTGGTGCGGCGGCTCTGCCGGGAATGCCGCCAGCCGGTCGAGGCCTCGGGCAGCCTGCAGGGCCTGCTCGGGATCAAGCCGGGGACGATCGTCTACGAGCCAAGGGGTTGCCCGGCCTGCAACAACAGCGGCTACAAGGGCCGGATCGGCCTGTTCGAGGCGGCGCGGGTCGACGACGAGATCAGGCGGCTGATCAACCAGGGCGCGGACGAGGGCGCGATCGCGGCCCATGCCTTCAAGCATAGCGACACGCTGACCGAGGCGGCGCGGGCTCTGGTCCGCGAGGGGGTGACCAGCCCGGAGGAAGCGGTGCGCGTGTCGCGGCACGAGGCGGCCGATGCCTGACTTCGCCTATGTCGGGCTGGACACGGCCGGGCGCGAGAAAAGCGGCCATGTCCGCGCGGATACGAGCGAGGAAGCGCGCGCGACGCTGACGCAACGCAAACTCTATGTCGTGAAGCTGGAGCCGGCGGTGGAGGTGGCGGGGACGCGGCTCGTCTCCCGCGCCAGCCTGTTCTCGCGCCGCAAGATGGGGGTGAAGCAGGTCACCCTCTTCACCCGCCAGCTCGCCACCCTGGTCACGGTGAGCCCGCTCGAGGAGGCCTTGCGCACCGTCTCCCGCCAAGCGGAGCGCGAGGAGGTGCGCCGCGTGCTCGGCAATGTCCATGCCGGCGTCGTCGAGGGCCTCAGGCTCTCCGATGCGATGGCGCGCGAGGGCGGAAGCTTCCCGCCGCTCTACCGGGCGATGGTCGCGGCCGGCGAGGCCTCGGGAACCCTGCCGCAGATCCTGGAGCGCCTCGCCAATCTGATGGAGCGGCAGGCGCAGGTGCGCGGCAAGGTGCTCTCGACGCTCGCTTATCCGATCATTCTCGCCTTCTTCGCCGCCTTCGTCGTCTTCGCGCTGATGATCTTCGTGGTGCCGAAGGTGGTCGAGCAGTTCCAGGACGTGGGCCAGCAACTGCCCTTCCTGACCCGGGCGGTGATCGGCCTCTCCAATTTCCTCGCCGCCTGGTGGTGGGCGCTGCTGCTCGGGCTTGCGGTCGGGACCTTCCTCTGGATCCAGGCGATGAAGGACGAGGGCTTCCGGATGAAGTTCGACCGCTTCCTGCTGCGCCTGCCTCTGGTCGGGCGGCTGATCCGCGACCTTCACGCGGCGCGGATGGCGCGGACGCTCTCGACGATGGTGGCGAGCCGGCTGCCCCTGCTGGAGGGGCTGAAGCTGACCACTGAAACCGTACACAACCGCGTGCTGCGCGCTGCTTCGGCCGACATTGCCGAGACGGTGCGGACCGGCGGCAGCCTTTCGGGTGCGCTGCGCAAGGCCGGCATCTTCCCGCCCTTGCTCGTCTATCTCGCCGCCTCGGGTGAGGCCTCGGGCAAGCTCGACGTGATGCTGGAACGCGCGGCGGACTATCTCGAGCGCGAGTTCGACGCCTTTACCGCGACTGCGCTTTCCCTGCTGGAGCCGGCGATCATCATCTTCATGGGCGCGGTGGTCGCGCTCATCGTGCTGTCGATCCTGCTCCCGATCCTGCAACTCGATACTCTGGCTGGTAATCTCTGATGCGCAAGTTCCTGCTCAATCGTCTCCGTTCCCGTCTCCGCCGCCGGCGCGAGGAGGGCTTCACGCTCGTCGAGCTGATGGTGGTGATCGTGATCATCGGGCTGCTCGCCACGGTGGTGATCATCAACGTGGTGCCGGCGCTGGATACCGCGTCCGAGACCAGGGCGAAGGCCGATATCGAGATGATCGACCAGGCGGTGCAGCGTTACTATCTGGACAATCGCCGCTATCCGACGACCGAGGAAGGGCTGGCCGTGCTGCAGCCTTATTTGCGGCGGGTGTCGCAGGACCCCTGGAACCGGCCCTACACCTATGCGGCGCCCGGACCGAACGGGCGGCCTTATGCGATCTCCAGCCTCGGCGCGGACGGCCGCGCGGGCGGCAGCGGAAAAGATGCCGATATCGTCAGCAACTGATCCGGCGACCCTGCTCAGCTTCGGGGGGGAGGGCTGGCTGCTCATTGAGAGCGGCGGCGTCTCCGTGCGCGGGGGGCCGGACGACGTGCCGGAGCTGCCCGCAGGCGCGCCGACGGCGCTGGCTGTGCCGGGCGCCGAGGTGGCGATCCACTGGCTGGAACTGGCCGAGGGGCTGACCCAGGCGCAGGCGGCGGCCGCGGCCCGGCTGATGCTCGCCGATGCCAGCGCCGAGGGGCTCGGCGACATGCATGTCGCAATCGGTAGAGCGGAGCGTGGGCTGACTGCGGTCGCGCTCGCGCCCAATGCCAGCATGGCGCTCTGGGTGGCGGGCGATCCCGACCTGATCGTCCCGACCCATGCGCTGCTCTTGCCGCCCGAGGAGGGGCTGGTGCGCCGCGACGCCGGCGCGGTGCCGGACTATCGCGGGATGGCGGCTTCGTTCAGCGTCGAGCCCGATATTGCCGAATTGCTGACCGGCGAGGCGCCGGTGCGCGCGCTCGACGAGGCGGAATATGAGGCTGGGCTACCGGCGGCGCTGGCTGCGCCCCTGGTCAACCTGCGCCAGGGCCCCTGGGCGCGCCGGCGGCAGTGGATTGTTGACGTGACCGCCACGCGCCGGATCGGCTGGCTCGTCCTCTCGCTGGCGATGCTCAGCCTCGTCGTGCTGCTCGTCCAGATCATGCGCTACGCGCAGGCCGCCAGCGCGATCGAGGAGGAGGCGGCGCGGATCGGCGCACGGGCGCCGTCGGGCGACAGCAGGCCGGGGCTGACCCCGCTCGCCGCCGTTTTGTTCGGCGCGATCCAGGCGGTGCCCAATGTCGAGCTCGGGCGCCTCGAATATCGCGCCGACGGCACGCTCTCGGCGACCGTCACGACGGACACGCCGGCGACCCTGCAGGCGCTGCGCCGGCAGATCGAGATTGGCGGTCTGCAGGTCCAGGAAGGGACGGTGCAGCCGCAGGGCGCGCGGCCGACCGCCGAATTGCTGCTGAGGGCGTCATGAGCTGGTGGATGGAACGGAGCCGGCGCGAGCAGAGGCTGATCCAGATCGCGGCTTTTCTCGCCGTGCTCGTGCTGGGCTGGCTGCTCGTCGTGCGGCCGCTGCTGGATTCGCTCGACGCCGCCAGGGCCCGCCATGCCGCGGCGGTGGTCGCGCTCGGCGAGGCCCGGTCCCGCGCTTTGCCAGGCAACGCCCCCGGCGCGCCGGCGGCGGGGCCGGTGGACGCGCTCGTCGCCCGCACCGCCAATGAGGCGGGTTTCACCAATGCGCGGATCACCAGCCAGGGCGCGGAGCGGGCGAGCGTCGCCGTCGAGGCGGCGCGGCCGCAGGTGCTGTTCGGCTGGGTGGCGCGGCTGGAGCAAAGCGGCCTGCGCATCGAGCGCCTGCTGGCCCGGACCAACAGCGACCGCACCATCGCCGCCGAGCTCACCGTGCGGAAGAGGGGCGGCTGATGCGCATCCGCCTGCCCGTGAGACGCACCGTCTTCTTCCTCGCGGCGCTGACCGCCGCTTTGCTCGTGCTGCTGCCCCTGCGCCTCGCCGCCGGCTGGTTCGACCTTGGCGGACGCGGCCTCGCCGCGCGCGAGGCCGAGGGCAGCCTCTGGTTCGGCCGGCTGCGCGAGGCGCGGCTCGGGCCGGTGATCCTCGGCGACGTCGACGCGCGGCTCAACCTGCTGCCCTTATTCCTCGGCCGGGCGCGGCTGTCGCTGCACCGGGACCCCGATGCGGGCGGGCCGTTCGACGGCGCGATCAGCGTCAGCCGCAACGCTTTCGGGCTGGAGGATCTGACGGGGCAGCTGCGCACCGGGGAGCTGTTCGGGCCGCTGCCGATCACGACGCTCGACCTCACCGACGTCAGCGTCCATTTCGAGGGCGGCCAGTGCGAGAGCGCCGAAGGCCAGGTCCGCGCCGGCCTGTCGGGCGAGCTGGCCGGACTGCCTTTGCCGACGGCGATCGGCGGCACCCTGCGCTGCCAGGCGGGCGCCGTTTTGCTGCCGCTGGCCGGCCAGTCGGGGATGGAGCAGGTCAATATCAGCGTCGAGGCGAGCGGGCGCTGGCGGGCGGAGCTGATCGTCCGCGCGACCGATCCCGCGACGATCCAGCGGCTCACCGCGGCCGGCTTCACGCTCGGCCCCGGCGGCTATGTGCGGCGGATCGACGGCTCCTTCTGACCAGCCGAGTTGAGTCGCCGGAAAGAAGCCGCCTTCCGACCGTTCCTGCCGCGTAACGTCGACAGGAGAGAGCCATGAAGTTCATTGCCTTCGCGGCCGTCGCTCTGCTTGCCACCGCCCCGGGCCTCGCCGCGCAGCGTCATCGCGCCCTGGCCGGCGGCGATCCCGACCTCGATCTCACCGTCCGCCCGCGGGCCGACGCCAGGACCGTCGAGCCAGGCCGCGACGACAATGTCTATCTCCCCGGCCTGACCGAGCGCGCCGACGCGGAGAGCGCCGCCGACATGAGAAATTATAAAGGGCAGGGCGGCCCGCTCGAGGACAGCCTCTATCCGCCCTGCTCGGCGCGGGTAACCGACCGCTGCATCCAGCTCCCGCGCCCGCGGCGCTGATCCTCGCATGATCGTTCCCGGGCCGGTACGCCGAGGCGACGGGCCGGCAGGGCGGGCGGAGCATCGCCCTCGCGCGTCGCCGGTTTGATCCATGTCAGGCGGAGGGGCTTGATGGCGGCTGTCCTGCGGCCGCCCGGACTGCAACGGAGATCGACATGAAGAAACTCCCGATCGCGGCGGCGGCGCTGCTTTTCGGAACCTCGGCCTATGCCATGGTGCCGTCGACCGAACCCACCGGCGTGGTGGTGGACAAGGATCCCTATACCGTCATGGGCACGCAGGCGGGGACGACTGCGCTCAGCGCGAGCGACGGCGCCTTCAAGCTGCAGCCGGCAGCGGCGGACTGGTGGGATAAGGCCGAGCCGGTCGCCTATGTCGCCGATGACGCCGCGCTTAAGGACGCGGAGCTGACCGACAAGGCCGATGTCGCCCTGGCCTCGTCCGACGATTTCGCGACGACCGACGAGGAATGGGACGCGATCGCGGCGCAGAAGGCCGTGGAGGAAGGCGAGCCCGCGCTTGACTCGGCGATCGTGGAGCCTGACCCCGTCGCCAGCGAGACCAGCGCGCTCGACGAGGAGCCGGTGCCGGTCGAGAATGGCGTGGGCGGTCCCTATCAGGGCGTCGAGACGGCCGCGACCGACGTCACGCCGCGCGCGGCGTCGCAAAACTATCCGGCCTGCCGGCCGGGCCCGGGCGACGATCGCTGCATCCAGCTCTATGAGCCGGGCGTGCGCGAGGAGCTCGCTTCCTGGAACCAGCCGACCGGCGGCTTCGCGGACACGCAGATGGCCGCTGCCGACAGCACCTCGGAAACCGAGCGTCTGAACCAGCTCGCGCTGGCCGACAGCACCAACGCGCTGCAGAATGTGCAGATGGCGGCCGCCGGGCCGATCGAGACGGCTGACGAGGCCGCGCTCGAAACCGCCGAGGCGCAGGCGCAGGATGCGGCGCTGATCCAGCAGGCGTCGTTCGAGGACGAGGCCACGGCCGACATGGCTGTGGACGAGGACCTGGCCGACGAGGAGCCCGTCGAGGTCTGACCCGCGTCGTCATTGCGAGACCGCGAAGCGGCGAAGCAATCCAGTCTCTGTGCTGGATTGCTTCGCTGCGCTCGCGATGACGTCAGCCGGCCGGCGGGGCGGGCGCCTTGTCGGCCAGCCAGAGGTTGAGCCTGGCGATGCTGCGCTCGAGCGCGCGGACGATCGCGCGCACCTGCTCCGGGTCGTTCTCCGCAATGGCGATCTCCGACAGCCACCAGGTGTCGGACAGCCATTCGTCGCCATCCTCCCGGTCGCTGACCGAGATGCCGAGATAGGCCTCCTCGGCCTCCACCCAAGCGCCATTCTCGCCCTGCTGGACGGTATGCAGGCGGACCTGCGCGGTCTCCTCGATATCGCCGAGCAGCACGTCGCGCGCCGCAGCGAGGAAAGGCTCGACCAGGTGCCAGTCCATCTTGGATTCGGCGAGAACCGCGAAGACCGCATTCAGGATCTGCTTCTGCGCGATCTGGTGGAAGTCGCCGAGACTGAGCGGGCCGTCCTCCGGAGGCCGCGGCTCTTCCTCCTCCTCGTCCTCGCCGGCGACATACCAGTCGGGATCGGGCACCTTGTCCGGCGCCGGATCGCCGGCGAGGGGGAGATCGGGCTGCGCCACCGGCTTTTCAGCGGATTCGTCTTTCTTCCTGGCCATGACGGCAGGGGCTGAGGCAAGCGGCGGCCCGGGTCAAGCGGCCTTTGCCGCGCGGCGCGGCCGCTTCGCGCCGTCGATCTCCAGGATCGCGTTCAGCTCCCCCCCGAGCAGGATGATGTAAGCGGTGAGATAGAGCCAGGTGAGGAAGGCGATCACGGCGCCGAGCGAGCCGTAGGTCGCATTGTAATTGCCGAAATTGGCGACGTAGAGGCCAAAGCCCGCCGTCCCCGCCAGCCAGACCAGGGTGGCGAGCACCGAGCCCGGCGTGATCCAGCGCCATGCCGCGCCCGGCCGGCAGGGGACGAAGCGGTAGACCAGAGCGAGCAGCAGCATCACGATCAGGCCGGCGCCGGCGATGAAGAGCAGGCGCAGGAAGACGGCGGTGACGCCGCCGAGGCCGGGCAGCAGGCTTTCGAGGAAGCTCAGCGCCGAGACGGTGGCGACGGCGAGCAGGAGCAGGAAGACGGCGCCAGCGGTCATGCCGAGCGCGGCGAGCAGGCGGCCGACGAAGCCGCGGCATTCCTTCACTTCGTAGACGATGTTGAGCGCGGTCATGATCGCGTCCGCGGCCTTGCTGGCGCCGTAGACGGCGACGCCGAGCGAGACGACGAGCGCGAGGCCGGTCCTGGCGTCGCTGCCCTGGGTCATCGCCTGCAACTGGTCGGCGACGATCGCGAAGGCGCTGGCCGGGAGGATCTCGGCGAGGCTGAGGATGTCGCGCGCCACCGTCAGCCGATCCGCGAACAGGCCGTAGCAGAGGACGAGCGCGGTCAGCAGCGGGACGAAGGCGAGGAAGGCGTAGAAGGCGACGCCGGCGGCGACGAGCGACAGATTGTCCTCGCCGGCATCCTTCCACGTGTCGCGCGCGATCCGTTTCCAGCCGACCGCCGGCGTCCAGTTTCCCATCGCGCGAAAAGCGGGCCGGCCGCTTTCCGGTTCCGGCGCCGCCGCGCTTTTCCCCCGCCGCCGCCGATGCTACCGCCGGGCGATGGACGAAGCCGCCTGGACCTTCTCGATCGACCGCGGCGGCACCTTCACCGATATCGTCGCCTGCGCCCCGGACGGAACCCGGATCGTGCGCAAATATCTGTCAGAGAATCCCGAGCGCTATGCGGACGCGGCCGTGCACGGGATCCGGGAGATTTCCGGCGGGGAGGCGGTGGGCAATGTGCGGATGGGGACGACGGTCGCCACCAACGCTTTGCTCGAGCGCAAGGGCGAAAGGGTGGCGCTGGCGATCACCGCCGGGCTCGGGGACGCCCTCCGCATCGGCTATCAGGCCCGGCCCGCTATCTTCGCCCGGCAGATCCTGCTGCCGGAGCCGCTCTACGGGACGGTGATCGAGGTCGAGGAGCGAGTGACGGCCGCGGGCGAGGTGCTGAAGCCGCTGGACCTGACGGCGGCACGGGCCGCACTGCAGGCGGCCCATGACGACGGCTATCGCGCGCTCGCCATCGTGCTGATGCACGGCTGGCGCTGGACCGCGCACGAGGCGGCGCTGGCCGCGGCGGCGCGGGAGATCGGCTTCACCCAGGTGTCGGCCAGTCACGAGGTCGAGCCTTTGATCAAGTTGATCGGGCGCGGGGATACGGCGGTGGTGGATGCCTATCTGTCGCCGGTGCTCAGGCGCTATGTCGACAAGGTCGTGGCGGGGCTGTCGGGCGCCGGGCGCCTCTTCTTCATGCAATCCAATGGCGGGCTCACCGACGCCGGGCGGTTCCGGGGGAAGGACGCGATCCTGTCCGGGCCGGCGGGCGGGATCGTCGGCATGGCGAAGACCGCGGCCGAGGCCGGCTTCGACCATGTCATCGGCTTCGACATGGGCGGGACCTCGACCGACGTCTCGCATTATGCAGGCGTCTATGAGCGGACCAGCGAGCGGGCGGTGGCGGGCGTACGCGTGCGCGCGCCGATGCTGGAGATCCACACGGTGGCGGCGGGCGGCGGCTCGGTCTGCGTCTATGACGGGCAGCGCTTCCGGGTCGGGCCGGAGAGCGCGGGCGCGGTGCCGGGGCCGGCCTGCTACCGGCGCGGCGGGCCGCTGACCGTCACCGACTGCAACGTCGTGCTCGGCAAGATCAGGGCCGAGCATTTTCCGCGCGTGTTCGGGCCGGACGGAGACCAGCCGATCGACGCCGACGCCTCGCTGGCGCGCTGCGCGGAGATCGCGGCCGAAGTGGGCAAGACGCCGCAGGAGGTGGCCGAGGGGTTCGTGCGGATCGCGGTCGACAATATGGCCAATGCGATCAAGCAGATCTCGATCGCGCGCGGCCATGATGTGACCCGCTATGTGCTGCAATGTTTCGGCGGGGCGGGCGGGCAGCATGCCTGCCTCGTCGCCGATGCTTTGGGGATCGACACGGTGATGATCCACCCGCTGGCGGGCGTGCTCAGCGCGCATGGCATGGGGCTGGCCGATCTGGTCGAGCTCCGGCAGCGGTCGCTGGGCGGCGGCGAGCTGGCGACGGTCCTGACGGAGCTGGAGGCCGAGGCGGTGGCGGCGCTGGCGGGCCAGGGCGTCGACGGGCCCGAGGTGCTGCGGCGGGCGGCCTTGCGCTACGAAGGGAGCGATACGGCGCTGGAGGTGCCGGTCTCCGGCGACATGCGCGGCGCCTTCGAGGCGGCGCATTTGCAAAGATTCGGGTTCATTGCGCCGGAGACGGCGGTGGTGGTGGAGACGGCGATCGTGGAGGCGCGCTCCAAATCCTCCCCGGCACGGGGAGGGGGACCGCGACGCGATAGCGGCGTGGTGGAGGGGCCCCCGAGCAAGTCACCGGGCCCCCTCGACCATCCTTCGGATGGTCCCCCTCCCCGTGTCGGGGAGGCGCTTTACGACCGCGCCTCTCTCAGCTTCGGCGACACCATCACCGGCCCGGCCCTCATCATCGACCCCTCCCAGACCACCGTCGTCGAGCCGGGCTGGCGCGCCACCGTGGACGCGCACGAAAACCTCATCCTCACCCGCGCCGTCCCCCGCGCCGCCGTCACGGCGTCCGCCGAGGCGGACCCCGTCATGCTCGAGGTCATGTCCAACCTGTTCATGGCGATCGCCGAGGAGATGGGGGTGGCGCTGAAGAACACGGCGTCGTCGGTGAACATCAAGGAACGGCTCGATTTTTCCTGCGCCCTGTTCGACCGCGAGGGCGACCTGATCGCCAATGCGCCGCACATCCCCGTCCATCTCGGCTCGATGGGCGACAGCATCAGGACGATCATCGCCGCGCGCGGCGAAGGCCGCGACGGACGGGGGATGAAGCCGGGCGACGTCTATGTGCTGAACGCGCCCTATCGCGGGGGCACGCATCTGCCGGACATCACGGTGATCCTGCCGGTATTCGCCAGCGATGCGGACGCGGCGCCGGCCTGGTTCGTGGCGGCGCGCGGGCATCATGCCGATATCGGCGGAATCGCGCCAGGCTCGATGCCGCCGGACAGCCGCTCGGTGCACGAGGAAGGCGTGCTGATCGACAATGTCCTGCTCGTCGATGCGGGCCGGTTCCTCGAAGGCGAGATGCGGGCGCTGCTCGCCTCGGGTGACTGGCCGGCGCGCAATCCGGACCGGAACATCGCCGACCTCAAGGCCCAGATTGCCGCCTGCCAGCGCGGCGCGAACGAGCTCCGTCGGGTGGCGGGCGAGTATGGCCGCGAGGCGATCGACGCCTATATGGCGCACGTCATGGCCTATGCCGAGGAGGCGGTGCGGCGGCTGATCGGGCGGCTCCAGGACGGGGCGTTCCGCTACGAGATGGACAATGGCGCCACGGTCTCGGTCTCGATCACGGTCGACAGGGAGGCTCGGTCCGCCGTCGTGGATTTCGCCGGGACCAGCGGCCAGCTCGCCGACAATTTCAACGCGCCTTATTCGATCTGCCGGGCGGCAACGCTCTACGTCTTCCGCACCCTGGTCGACGATCCGATCCCGCTCAACGACGGCTGCATGCGGCCGATCACGCTGAAGGTGCCCGAAGGCTCGATGCTGAACCCGCATTATCCGGCCGCGGTGGTGGCGGGGAATGTCGAGACCAGCCAGGTAGTGACCGACTGCCTGCTTGCCGCCACAGGCGCGCTCGCGCCGAGCCAGGGGACGATGAACAATTTCACCTTCGGCAATGCGCGCTATCAATATTATGAGACGATTGCGGGCGGCGCCGGGGCCGGCCCGGGCTTCGACGGGGCGAGCGCGGTGCAGACCCATATGACCAATTCGCGGCTGACCGACCCCGAGGTGCTGGAGACGCGCTTCCCGGTGATCCTCGAGCGCTTCGCGATCCGGCGCGGCTCGGGCGGGGCGGGCGCGAGCCGGGGCGGTGACGGCGCGGTCCGGCGGGTGCGTTTCCTCGAGCCGATGCAGGCGAGCATCCTCTCCAACCGTCGCCGCGTGGCGCCGCGGGGCGTCAAGGGCGGCGGCGATGCGGCGGCGGGGGTGAACCGGGTCGTGCGGACGGACGGATCGGAGGAATTGCTGACCGCCACCGCTTCGGCCGAGATGCGGCCGGGCGACGCCTTCGAGATCGAGACGCCGGGGGGAGGGGGGTACGGATGAGCTTCGACCATTACCTCCCGCTCGCCGGCATCCTCATCGTCGTCCTCGGCTTCGCGCTGAAGCTCAATCCGATGCTGGTGGTGACGGTCGCGGCGCTGGCGACGGGGATGCTTGCGGGGCTGCCGATCCAGGACGTGATCGCCCTGTTCGGCAAGGCGTTCACCGACAATCGGATCATCGCCATCGTCTGGATCGTGCTGCCGGTGATCGGCCTGCTCGAGCGCTACGGCCTGCAGCAGCGCGCGGCGATGGCGATCCGAAGGATCAAGGCGGCGACCGCGGGCCGGCTGCTGCTCATCTACCTGCTCGTCCGCCAGGGGACGGCGGCGCTCGGCCTCACCTCCATCGCCGGCCATCCGCAGACCGTCCGGCCGCTGGTCGCGCCGATGGCGACCGCGGCGGCCGAGGGGCAGCATGGCAAGCTCGACGAGGAGACCGAGGAGAAGGTGAAGGCCTATTCGGCCGCAACCGACAATGTCGGCCTGTTCTTCGGCGAGGACATCTTCATCGCGATCGGCTCGATCATCCTGATCCAGGCGACGCTCGCCACCTACAATATCGACCTGTCGCCGCTCGACCTTGCCAAATGGGCGATCCCGACGGCGATCGCCGCCTTCCTGATCCACGGCGCGCGCCTGCTGCTGCTCGACCGCTCGCTCCGGAAGCCGAGGCCATGATCCGGCTGGAGCATCTCTACATGCTCGCCGGCGCCCTGTTTGCCGGCTGGGCGCTGCTGAGCCTGCTCGACCGGAGCAACCGGAAGCGGCTCGGCAATGCGCTCTTCTGGGGGCTGATGGCGACGAGCCTGCTCGGCGGCTCCCATTTCACCGATTTCGGCAACGGCCTGATCGTGCTCGGCATGGTCGGCCTCGCCGGCTTCGGCTTCGTCGGCCGGGGCCACCCGAAGACGACCAGCGACGTCGAGCGCAAGGCCTTTGCCGAGCTGCGGGGCAACAAATTGTTCCTGCCGGCGCTGATCATACCCTTCGTCGCCTTGGCGGGGACCCTGCTCTACAATCATACGGCGCTTGGCCTGCTCGGCTGGTTCGAGGCGAAACGAGAGACCTACATCTTCCTCGCGCTCGGCGTTTTGCTCGCCCTGCTCGTCATCTTTGCCTGGCTGCGGCCGCCGGCAATCGCGCCGCTGGAGGAGGGCAGGCGGCTGATCGACGCGATCGGCTGGGCGGCGGTGCTGCCGCAATTGCTGGCCGCGCTCGGCGTCGTCTTCGCCGCCGCGGGGGTCGGCGGCATCGTCGGCGACACGACAAGGGCGGCGATCCCGGACGGCAACGTCTTCCTGACCGTGGTCGTCTACGGGCTGGGCATGGCCCTGTTCACGATGATCATGGGCAATGCTTTCGCCGCCTTCCCGGTCATGGCGACGGCGATCGGCGTGCCTTTGCTGATCCAGACCTATGGCGGCGATCCCGCGGTGATCGGCGCGGTCGGCATGCTGGCGGGCTTCTGCGGGACTTTGATGACGCCCATGGCGGCGAACTTCAACATGGTGCCGGCGGCGCTGCTGGAGCTCAAGGACAAGAACGGGGTGATCAAGGCGCAGATCGGCACCGCCATTCCGCTGCTGGTCGTCAACATCCTGCTGATCTATTTCCTGGCGTTCTGAGGATTCATGTCGCACCAGCTCACCCCCGAAATCGCCGGGCGCTTCGCGTCGATCGCGCTCGGCCATGTCACGCGCGAATATCCGCACAAGCTCGACCAGGTGCTGGAGGGGCCGGAGGATCTGCTGTCGCCGCGCCAACTGCACCCGATCTTCTTCGGCAGCTTCGACTGGCACAGCTGCGTGCACGGCTATTGGCTGCTGCTCAGGACGCTCCGGCGCTTTCCGGACATGCCGGTTTCTGTCCGGATCCGGACACTGGCCGACGAGATGCTCGCGCCCGACAAGGTGGCTGGCGAGCTGGCTTATCTCGACCGCGCCTATACGGGCGGGTTCGAGCGGCCTTACGGGTGGGGCTGGCTGCTGGCCCTGCACGGCGAGGCGCAGCGGCACGACGCGGCCTGGGCGGAGGACCTCGCGCCGCTGGCCCGGGCCTTCGCCAGACGGTTCCATAACTATCTGCCCAAGCTCACCTATCCGATCCGCACGGGCACCCATTTCAACACCGCCTTCGCCCTCATTCTCGCCCTGGAATGGGCGGCGGCGAACGACCTGGCGCTGGCGGCTCTGATCGGCGAGCGGGCCCGCGCCTGGTATCGCGAGGATCGCGACTGTCCGGCCTGGGAGCCGGGCGGGGACGACTTCCTCTCCTCGGCGCTGACCGAGGCCCTGCTGATGAAGCGGGTGCTGCCGCGCGGGGAATTCGCCGGCTGGTTCAATCTCTTCCTGCCCAGGCTTGCGGCGGGCGCCCCGAAGAGCCTGTTCACCCCCGCCTTCGTCTCGGACCGCAGCGACGGCAAGATCGCGCATCTGGACGGGGTGAATTTGTCGCGCGCCTGGTGCTGGCGGGAGCTCGCCGATGCGCTCGAGCCGGACCTCGCCGCCCTTGCGCAGGAGACGGCGGACCGCCATCTGGAGGCCAGCCTGCCGCACGTGGCCGGCGACTATATGGGCGAGCACTGGCTGGCGACCTTCGCCCTGCTGGCGCTGGAGAGCAGGAGCGCCGAATGAACGATCTCTATCTGAAGCTTGGCCGGGCCATGGCGACGAAGTGCAAGCCGGGCTTCCACCAGGCGGCCTTGCTCGCCGACATGGAGAAAGAAGGCGGCGACCTGAAGCTCACCTATTCGCTCGACGACGGCAGCGAGTGGGAGCCGGAGCTGTCGGAGGACGACCGGCACGAGCTGCGCGGCGTGCTGACCGAGGTCCGCCACGTCCAGGGCCAGGAGGACGGCAAGGTCTGGCGGACCTGCACGGTCGTGCTGACCCGGGGCGGCGGCTTCGAGATGGACGTGGGATACTAACTCCTCCCCTGCAAATGCAGGGGAGGATAACCTGTCGGCATGGTTTACAAATCCTTACCGCTTAACCATCGAAGCCCGCGGAAAACTGCGACTGGCCCGGGACTTGCTCTCTCGCGGGTATGAGCAAGCTGCGTAAATTCGGCCGCCTTTTCGTCATCAAGAACCGCTTCGAGGCCTGCGCCGTCATCTATGCGCTCGGGCTCGGCGCGATCGAGCGCGGCCTCCATTACATGCAGGTCTATCCGGGCTTCCCGGGCTGGCTGTTCATGGCTGCCTGCACCTGCGCCGTCTTCATGGCCGGCGCCAGGCTGCTCGAATTCACGCGCAAGGACAACAGGCAAAGGCGCCGGCGGTCCGACTATCTGGCGCCCGCTTATGCGGGCCCGGATGCTGACCGGCGGCACCCGCGGACATTGCCCGCCGCGGACCATCCGACCCTGATCTGAGCGCGATCTCGGCGCGGGCGCGTCACCCTTCGCCAACCCTTGGCGGAAATTCCCAACTAGCGGCGGACGCCGGGGCGTCCCCTCTTTCCCATTAAATCAGAAAATGGCGGATTTCCGCCAAAAAATCCGTTTGGCACGGCTCCTGCTAACCTTGTGGGCATCGAATTCACGAAGCCAACCAAGGTTCAAGGAGCAGTAAAATGACCAACGTTTCGCAGAAGATCCGCAAGACGATCACCGCCGGCCTGGGCGCCGCCCTGATCTCCACCCTGTTCGTCGTCGCCGCTGTCGGCCCGGCGACCACGGCCACCGCGATCACCACTCAGGCCCAAGCCTGAACACCCGGCGCGCGGCCGGAGCCAGAGGGTTCTCTCCCCCTTGGCCTTCTCTCCGGCCGCCGCCTCATCACCACCCCCAACCACAGCGGACGCAGCACCCGATGAGCATCTTCTCCCGCACCCGCGACATCATCGCCGCCAACGTCATCGACCTCGTCGAGCGGTCTGACGATCCGGCGAAGACGATCCGCGTGATCATCCTCGAGATGGAAGAGACGCTCGTTGAGGTGCGCGCCTCCGCCGCCCGGCTGATCGCGGACCAGAAGGAGAAGCGCCAGCAGATCGCTCGCCTCGCCGCTCTCGCCGAGAGCTGGACCGAGCGCGCGGAGCTGGCGCTCTCCAGGGACCGCGAGGATCTGGCCCGGCTGGCGCTGGTGGAGAAGGAAAAGCTCGCCGGCCTCACCGCCGAGATCGACGAGGAAGTCGGCTCGATCGAGCAGGCGCTGCGCAGCCTCGAGGCCGACATCGCCAAGCTGCAGGGCAAATTGCGCGAGGCGCGCGCCCGCCAGCATGCGGTGGCGACCCGGCTGGAGAGCGCCGAGAACCGGGTGCGGCTGCGCGAGGCCTATGCCGGCCAGCGCACCGAGGCCGCCTTCGAGAGCTTCGAGGCGCTGGAGCGCGAGGCGGATTATGCGGAAGGGCAGGCAGACGCGCTGCTGCTCGCCGCGCCGCCCCGCACGCTGGAGGAAGAGATTGCCGAGCTGCGCGTCGCCGACCGGGTCGACGCCGAGCTGGAGGCGATGAAGGCGCGGAGGCTCGCGGCATGAGCGCTTCAGGGATGATTGGCACCGACTGGACCGAGGCCGAGCGGCTGTGGCGCAGCGGCGCGGCGATGGACGAGAAGCTGGCCATGGTCGAGCGGGCGCTGGCCGCGCTCGGCGGCAAGCGGACGGAAGACAAGGATTTCGATGCGGCCCGGGGCCGCGGCGCAGGGAGGAAGAAATGAACGTGCGGAAGTTCAGGGTCGACAAGGCGAACGGCAAGATCGCGGGCGTGTGCGCCGGGCTTGGCGAGACGACCGGCGTGGACCCGAACGTGATCCGGATCGGCTTCGTGCTGGCCGGGATCTTCGGCAGCATCATCGCCGCGATGATCGTCTACGGCGTGCTCGCCATGGCCGGATCGCCGAGGAATGCGCGCTCCCGCGAGCGGGCCCTGGCCAGGGCCGACCGCAAGTTTCGTGGCGCGCCCGCGATGGACGAGCGGCTTCGCGCGCATGAGCGGCGGATGAAGGAGATCGACACGTTCGTGGCCGGCTCAAACAGCCGCCTCGCCCGCGAGATCGAAGAACTTCGCAACTGAACCAAGACTTCATCGGTACGGGAGGAAAAGATGAGTGATCCGATGACGACAATGACCGTGGCTGGAACGGCCTTGGCGGGCCTCGGCATCGCCACCTTCGCGGGCCTTCGCGGCTGGCAGGGCTGGCTCGAGGTGAGGCGGCTGGAGCTGGCGGCGAGCCGGCGCAGCGAGCCGCGCAGCCCCGCCGGCGACATGATCGAGGTGGCGGACCTCAAGGAACGGGTCCGCAAGCTCGAGGCCATCGCCGCGGTGGTGGACCTCTAGGTTTCCCCGAGCGGGAGGATCAGGCGCCCGGCCTGTTGCGTAACGCCGGGCGCCTCTATTCCCCGCCGGGCCGCGGCAGCGCGAAATAGACGCTGTCGCAAAGCTCGCCGCCGACCTGCCAAGTGCCCCTGGCGCGGTGGGTCTCGCTGAAGCCCAGGCGGGTCAGCAGGCCGATCGAGGCGCGGTTCCGGGGATCGACGTCCGCGACCAATTTCTCGAGGTCGTTCGTCGCGAAGATATGGGCGATCACGGCGGTCATCGCCTCGCGGGCATAGCCCCGGCCCCAATGGTCAGGATGCAGGATGAAGCCGATCTCGGGCAGCATGTAGCAGCCGGCCTTGCCGATGGCGCGGCCGTCCAGCTCGACGACGAAGTCGTTGCACGCCCCGGCGGACCGCTCGACCATCGAGGCCACCCAGTCCCGCGTCTCGTCCAGCGACGTGTGGGGCGGCGTCGACCAGAAGCGCATCGCGACGGGATCGCGCATGATGGCGTGGAAGGCGTCCACGTCGTCGAGCCGCGCGCGGCGGAGCAGCAGGCGCTCGGTGCGGATCATGGTCCCACCGTTCAGGGCGCCCCGATGCGGAGCTTCGTGGTGGCGCCGCCGGGCTCGACGACCCAGAGATCGCCGAAATCGGGATGGCTGAGCGGCGCCGGCCGGGTGCCGCCGAGCGCGGCGACGATGTCGGGGACGGTGTTGCTGTGGCCGACGATCAGCACCGGTCCCGGCTCGGCGCGGACACGGGCGATCAGGCCGGCCGTGTCGCGCGGATCGTAGATGGTGAGGTTAAGGCCGAACCGGGCCGCCGTCGGCGCGGCGGTCTGCCGGGTGCGCTTATAGTCGCTGACATAGATGGCGACCGGGCGGCGGGCGTCCTGGAACCGGTCGGTCTCCATCAGATCGGCGAGCGCGATGGCGGCGGCGCGGCCCTCGGGCAGCAGGTCGGGGTCGGACTGGCCCTCGGGCGTGTTCAGGTGCCGGACCACGTAGACGGGCTGGGCGGCCGGCTGGGCGAAGGCCGTGGCGGGGAGGAGGGCGAGCAGGAGGGCGATCAGGATGCGCATGCCCGTTTTCTGGCGGGCGGATCGCGCGGGGGCAAGTCATGTTTGCGCCCCCGGACGACGGGGAGAAATTGACTCGTCCCGGCGTTCCATCCAAGGGGACCGCGAGGCGACGCCGCCCCCACGACCGGCGCCAAAAAGGGACGACGCAGAGGATGACCAAGAAGAACGAGCGCCGTGGCAACAGGCCGGCGCTCTCGCTCCACGTCCCGGAGCCCAATGCGCGGCCCGGCGAGCAGCCCGATTTCAGCGGCATCGCGATTCCGGCCGCCGGCAGCGCCGTCCGGCCCGATGTCGCCGTGGCCGCCGCCGAGACCCATGCGCTCTGCTACACCCTGGTCCGCGTGCTCGACGACGACGGCAAGGCGGTGGGCCCCTGGGACCCGAAGCTCGACGCCGACAAATTGCGCCGGATCCTGCGCGACATGGTGCTGGTCCGGATCTTCGACGAGCGCATGTTCCGCACCCAGCGCCAGGGCAAGACCAGCTTCTACATGAAGGCGCTCGGCGAGGAGGCGGTGGCGGTGGCCGCGGCGCACGCGCTCGACGCCGAGGACATGTGCTTCCCGACCTACCGCCAGCAGGGCCTGCTGGTGGCGCGCGACTATCCGCTGCTCGAGATGATGTGCCAGATCTACTCGAACAAGGGAGACAAGCTGAAGGGGCGCCAGCTGCCGATCATGTATTCGGACCGGGAGAAGGGCTTCTTCTCCATTTCCGGCAACCTCGCGACGCAATACCCGCAGGCGGTGGGCTGGGCGATGGCCTCGGCGATCAAGGGCGACAGCCGGATCGCGGCGGGCTGGATCGGCGACGGCGCCACCGCGGAGGGCGACTTCCACAATGCGGTGACCTTCGCCGGCGTCTACCGCGCGCCCGTCATCCTCAACGTCGTCAACAATCAATGGGCGATCTCGACCTTCTCCGGCATTGCCGGAGGCGACCTCACCACCTTCGCCGCGCGCGCCGTGGGCTACGGCATTGCCGGGCTCCGCGTCGACGGCAATGACGCGCTCGCCGTCTATGCGGCGACGCGCTGGGCGGCGGACCGGGCCCGCTCCAATCTCGGCCCGACCCTGATCGAATTGTTCACCTATCGCGCCGAGGGCCATAGCACCTCGGACGATCCGAGCGCCTACCGGCCGCAAAATGCCGGCGCCGCCTGGCCGCTCGGCGACCCGATCGCGCGCCTCAAGCAGCATTTGATCGGCCTCGGCGAGTGGGACGAGGATCAGCACAAGGCGCTCGAGGAGGCGCTTTCCGCCGAGGTCCGCGCCACCCAGAAGGAGGCCGAAGCCAAGGGCACGCTCGGCAACGGCCATTATGAGAATGTGGACTCGATGTTCGAGGACGTCTTCGCCGATCTGCCCTGGCACCTCGCCGAGCAGCAGGCCGCCGCCAGGGCCGAGGTGAGGCGCGGCAAATGAGCGTGATGAACATGATCGAGGCGCTGAACAGCGCCCACAAGGTGATGATGGCGCGCGATCCCGACGTCGTCGTGTTCGGCGAGGATGTCGGCTATTTCGGCGGCGTCTTCCGGGTCACCGCCGGCCTGCAGAAGGAATTCGGCACCAGCCGCGTGTTCGACGCGCCGATCGCCGAGGGCGGGATCGTCGCGGCGGCGATCGGCATGGGCCTCTACGGCCTGAAGCCGGTCTGCGAGATCCAGTTCGCCGACTATATCTTCCCGGGCTTCGACCAGATCTTCTCCGAGGCCGGCCGCATCCGCTACCGCACCGCGGGCGAATGGTCGGTGCCGATGGTGATCCGCAGCCCCTATGGCGGCGGCATTTTCGGCGGCCAGACGCACAGCCAGTCGCCAGAGGCCTTCTTCGCGCACATGCCGGGGATCAAGACGGTGATCCCGTCCAATCCCTATGACGCCAAGGGCCTGCTGATCGCGGCGATCGAGGATCCCGATCCGGTCGTCTTCTTCGAGCCCAAGCGCATCTATAACGGCCCGTTCGACGGCTTTTACGAGCGGCCGGTGACTCCCTGGGCGAAGCATCCCGCGGCCGAGGTGCCGGAGGATTATTATACCGTGCCGCTCGGCAAGGCGGCGGTGGCGCGCGCGGGCGAGGCGGTGACCATCCTGGCCTATGGCACGATGGTCCATGTCGCGCTGGCGACCGCCGAGGCGGAGGGGATCGACGCCGAGGTGATCGACCTCAGGACGATCGTTCCGGTCGATATCGCGACGATCGAGGAATCGGTGAAGAAGACCGGGCGCTGCGTCGTCATCCACGAGGCGACGCGCACCGCGGGCTTCGGCGCCGAGCTGGCGAGCCTGGTGCAGGAGCGCTGCTTCTATCATCTCGAGGCGCCGGTGATCCGCGTCACCGGCTACGACACGCCCTATCCCCATTCGATGGAATGGACCTATTTCCCGGGCCCGGCGCGGCTTGGCCCGGCGCTCCAAGCTGCTCTGAAGGACTGACCGGATGGCCCGCTACGAATTCAAGCTGCCCGATATCGGCGAAGGCATTGCGGAGGCGGAGATCGTCGCCTGGCATGTGAAGCCGGGCGACACGGTGTCCGAGGACCAGCAGCTCGCGGACATGATGACCGACAAGGCGACGGTCGAGATGGAGAGCCCGGTCGCCGGCAAGGTGCTCGAGGTGGCGGGCGAGGTCGGCGACATGATCCCGATCGGCTCGGTGCTGGTGGTGATCGAGACGGAGGGGGAGGCCGCGGCCGGGGTGCCGGCGGCGGAGCCGGAGGAGCCGCTGGCGGACGGGATGAGCGAGATTCCCGAGGCGCTGGAACCGGTGGTGCCGCATGAGGACGTCAGCGCCGGGGAGCGCCGCGAGACCGGCGAGCGCCGCTCGGGCGAGGATCGGCGCGCCGACGACAGGGGCGAACCGGACCGGCGGCAGGGCGACTGGCGGGCGCCGCCGCCGCCGCGGGAAACGGCGCCTGCGCCCGCGCCGGCCGCTGCCAAGGCCGCTGTCCAGGCGTCGCCCGCCGTGCGCCAGCGCGCGCGCGATCTCGGCATCGACCTCGGCCAGGTGAAATATGCGGGCGACCGCGTCCGCCACGCCGATCTCGACGCCTGGCTGCTCTACAATGGCGGCAGCGTCGGCGGCGCCGCCGGCCCGCGCCGGCAGGACGAGACGGTGAAGGTCGTCGGCCTGCGCCGCAAGATCGCGGAGAACATGCAGGAGGCGAAGCGCCGCATTCCGCATTTCACCCTGGTCGAGGAATATGATGTCACCGCGCTGGAGCAGACGCGGGCGATGATGAATGCGGACCGGGGCAGCAATCCGAAGCTCACCATGCTCCCCTTCCTGATCACCGCCTTCTCGCGGATGTTCGCGCATTACCCGCAGATCAACGCCACCTATGACGACGAGGCGCAGGTCATCACGCGCCATGGCTCCGTGCACATGGGCATGGCGACGCAGACCCCGAACGGACTGATGGTCGCGGTGATCCGCGACGCGCAGAACCGGGATCTCTGGAATCTCGCGACCGAGGTCTCGCGCCTCGCCGAGGCCGCGCGCACCGGCAAGGCGACGCGCGAGGAATTGTCGGGCTCGACCTTCACCATCTCCAGCCTCGGCCCGATGGGCGGGATCACCTCGACGCCGGTGATCAACCGGCCCGAGGTCGGCATCGTCGCGGTCAACAAGGTGCGCGAGACGCCGGTGGTGATCGACGGCGAACTGGAAATCCGCAAGCTGATGAACTTGTCGCTCAGTTGCGACCATCGCGTCGTCGACGGCTGGGACGCCGCCGAGTTCATGCGCGACCTCAAGGGCCTGATCGAGAATCCGCTGAAACTGCTGTCGGGGCGCTGAGCCCGCCTCAGATCACCGTGAAGTCGCCGGCGGCCAGCGCCGGATTGCCCTGCAGCGTGGCGAACGGCACCGCGGCGCCCGCACCGGTGCCGTCGGCATCGTAGAAGAGCTGGCCGGTCGCGCTGTTGTAGATGATCCGGTCCGAGGCGTCGGCCGCCGCTGTGCCCGCCACGAAGGCATTGGCGTTGAGCGCGCCGAAGGCGCCGATCTGGGTGAAGACGGCGTCGTCGAGGAGGATCTTGTCGGTGCCAGCCGCGAAGTCGGCGATCGTGTCGACATTGCCTGCGCCCAGCGCGGTGGTGAAGGCGAAGCTGTCGTCGCCGGCGAAGCCGGTCATCACGTCCGCGCCGCCGCCGCCGTTCAGCGTGTTGGCGCCATTATTGCCGATCAGGAAATTGGCGATCTCGTTGCCGGTGAGGTTGATCGCAGCGGTGCCGGCGGTGAACGAGGTCGAGAGCCATTCGACCGAGACGCCGGCGGCAGCCGCATAGCTGACATTGGCCAGGATGGCGTCGAAGCCCTCGCCCGCATTCTCGTTGACCAGATCGCCGGCAGTGTCGACCAGATAGACGTCATCGCCGGCAAAGCCCGTCATAATGTCCGCGCCGCCGCCGCCGTTCAGCGTGTTGGCGCCGTTATTGCCGACCAGGAAATTGGCGATCTCGTTGCCGGTGAGGTTGATCGCCGCGGTGCCGGCGGTGAACGAGGTCGAGAGCCATTCGAGCGAGACGCCGGCGGCCAGCACATAGCTGACGTCGGTCAGGATCGCGTCGAAGCCCTCGCCCGCATTTTCGGTGACCGCATCGCCGGCAGTATCGACGAGATAGATATCGTCGCCGGCGAAGCCGGTCATCGCGTCCGCGCCGCCGCCGCCGTTCAGCGTGTTGGCGCCATTATTGCCGATCAGGTAATTGGCGATCTCGTTGCCGGCAAGGTTGATCGCGGCGGTGCCGGCGGTGAAGGCAGTGGACAGCCATTCGATCTCCTGGCCCGCCGCCAGCGCGTAGCTGACACTGGTCAGGATCGCGTCGAAGCCCAGCGCCCCGTCCTCAAACGCCTGGTCCGCCGCATTGTCGACGAAATAGACGTCGTCACCGGCGAAGCCTATCATCACGTCCGCGCCGGCGCCGCCGTCGAGCCGGTTCGCGCCGGCATTGCCGATCAGATACTGGAAGCCGCCATTGCCCGTGAGATTCAGGGCCGCCGTTCCCGCGGTGAAGGAGGTCGACAGCCACTCCGCTTCTGCGCCTGCGGCAAGGGCGTAGCTGACGCTGGCATAGACGGCATCGAAACCGTTGCCGGCCGTCTCCATGACGATGTCGCCGGCATTGTCCACGTCGTAGGTGTCGTCGCCGGCGAAACCGGCCATCACGTCCGCGCCGCCGCCGCCATTCAGGACGTTTGCGCCATTGTTGCCGGAGATGGTCTGGCCGAACTCATTGCCGACAAAGGTTAGCGACATGGTGCTCGCCGGGTTGATCGCTGCGAGCACCTCAATCTCCTGGCCCGCGCCAAGCGTGTGGCTTGCGAGCGCATAGACCCGGTCAAAGCCCTCGCCCGCTGCCTCAACGGTCAGGTCGCCGAACGTCTCGACATAAAAGACGTCGTCCCCGGTGCCGCCGCTCATCACATTATTTCCGGCGCCGCCATACAGATTATCGTTGCCGCCCAAGCCGTTCAGGATGTCGTCGCCGTCCTCGCCATAGAAGGTGTCGTCGCCGCCGGCACCGTGAAGCTGGTCGCTGCCGCCACCCCCATGGGTCGGCGGCGCATTAGCGCTGAGATAGACGATATCGTCGCCCGCCCCGCCGAACACGGAGCCCACGCCAAATTCCGACAACCTGACCGTGTTTCCGGCCGCGCTCAGGCTGAGCTGGCCGATCGACACGTCCTTGCCCAGCAGATCAAGGGATCCGCTCGTCGCCAGCTGCACGGTCTGCAAATGGATCTTGCCAAACTGGTTCGCATGCGCGGTGCTGAGCCTGGCGCCGACCAGGGCATCGCCGTCGAGCACTTCGAGATCGGAATCGAGAAGCGCGTCACTGAGATTGGTGATGACGACGACATCGCCATGATTCTCGCCGGCGATGAACAGCGTGTCCGTGCCTGTCCCGCCAGTGAAACGGTCGCCAGCCGTGATAGTCTCGCCTTTGGCGATGGTAATGGTGTCGTTGCCGGCGCCGCCGTCGACCCAGTCGAGCCCCGCGCCTCCGCCCAGTTCGTCATTCGAGCCGCCGCCATGAATGACGTCGTTCCCGCCGCCGCCAAGCAGGACGTCCAGCTGCTGGCTGCCGGTGAGACTGTCGTCGCCGGCACCGCCCGTCGCATAGGCGCTGAAGCCCGTCAGCTGTGTGAAATCGACGCTGGTGGCCGCGTCGCTCAGAATGACCTCGCGGACCTTGAAGTTCTGGGTAACCGTGATGGAGCCGCCGGTCGTGAGCGTGAGCGACAGCGCTTCGAACCGCTGGAGATTATTGGCCTGCGATGCCGACGCACGCACGTTCGTTTGCGCTCCAGTATAGCGCTCGAAATCGTTGGCGATCAGGCCGCTTCCCAAATCGACCGAGCCGGAGCCGATCACCGAGATCGTATCGACGCCGGTTCCTCCCGACATCGCCTCGCCGAGGAACGACCCGTCCGCGAAATTGAGGTGCACGACATCGTCGCCGCCGCCGCCGTCAAAGCTGTCGACGCCGCCAGCGCCCCACATCTCATCATTGCCGTCGCCGCCGAGCAGCGTGTCGTCGTCGCCACCACCGCTCAAATAGTCGTTGCCGCCGCCGCCCTCGAGCCGGTCATTGCCTGAGTCCCCCTGAAGAATGTCGGAGGCCTCGGTGGCGATGATCTGATCGTTGCCACCGCCACCGAAGACGCCGAAGCTGCCCGCGCTCACATTGGGGTGGTTGCCGGCGAGGGTGACGATATCGTCACCTGAATCGAGATGCAGGCTGCCGCTGACAAACTTGTCGCCGCTCAGGTCGAAGGTGCCGCTGCCGGTAACGGAGAACGACCCTTCATATTTCTGGAACTGCAGGAATTGAGCCTTGGTCAGGCGAATGGTGCAGCGTTGGGCGCTGATATATTCGATGTCCGCGGCAACGAAGAGGCTTCTGATGTCGAAAAGGGTGAAATTGCTGTCGACGAAGCTGAGCCGGTCGTAGCCGCTGCCGCCAACGAACCGGTCGCCCGCGGACAGGCCGAGAGTGTCCTCCGAAGAATGCACCATGAGGGTGTCGTCGCCATCGCCGCCGTCAAGGAGGTCATCGCCATTGCCGCCGAACAACAGGTCGTTGTCCGCGCCGCCATAGAGCTCGTCATTGCCGTCCCGACCATAAAGGGAATCGTCGCCCCCAAGCCCGCTAATGACGTCGTTGCCGCCCTGGGCATAAGCCGTGTCGGCATCGCCGGTGCCGGTCCAGGTATTATTGTCGCCATCTCCGATATAAATCGCCAACATCATTCTCCCACGCAGGGGAGACACGACGGCGCGCTGAGACACGCCGGCCGCGTGGCGTTCGCCTTCTGGCGGCCCCCCCGGGCTGCCGTGTGCCGACCATAGACCGGGTCGATGCGGGTGCAAGTCGCAATTGCTGAGCGAGAAAGGGAGAAGACGGGCGGACTGAATGGCCAGCAGGTGGCAGGAAGAACCGACTTGCCAAAATCCCCTTATTGTCCACCATGTCAGCAAGGCGCCGGGGGGCGCCGTCACGAGAGCGTCACGCGAACGAGAGATGACGCCTCGCACATGGGGAGGTCATTATGAAGCGCGCCGTCCTGCTGTCCGCCGCCAGCCTGTTCACGCTCGCCGCCAGTCCGGCGCTCGCCCAGGACGACCCGACGCCTGCCGTGACGTCCGCCGCGGGGGCGGATCAGGACGACCAGGACATCGTCGTCACCGCGCAGCTGCGCGAGCAGCGCATCTCCGAAGTGCCGATGGCGATCACGGCCTATACGGGCGAGTTTCTCGACGAGCTCGGGCTCAACGATTTCGAGGACGTCTCGCGCTTCGTGCCCGGCTTCGAGGTGCAGAACCAGTCGCCGAACAATCCGGGCTTCGTGATGCGCGGCGTCACCTCGGACAGCGGCGAGAGCTTCGTCGAGCCGCGCGTCTCGGTCTTCCAGGACGGCGTCTCGATCGGCAAGTCGCGCGGCTCGTTCGTCGAATTGTTCGACATCCAGCGCGTCGAGGTGGTGCGCGGGCCGCAGTCCACGCTCTACGGGCGCGGGGCCTTGATCGGCGCGGTCAACATCATCCAGAACCGGGCCGATCCCTCGGGCTTCGCCGGCTTCCTCGAGGCGGGCTACGGCAATTTCGACTATTGGTCGGTCGAAGGCATGCTGAACGTGCCGATGGGCGACACGGCCGCATTCCGCGTCGCCGGCCGCTACCGCAACCGCGACGGCTATATCGCGAATCTGCTCGGGCAGGCCGACTTCAACTCGGTCGATACCGGCGCGATCCGCGGCACCCTGCACTGGGCGCCCTCCAGCCGGGTCAGCATCGACATCATCGGCAATTACCAGGAGGACAATCCGCACGGCACCTCCTTCAAGTTGATGAGCTTCACGCCCACCGACCCGGTCACGGGCGCGGTGCTCGGCGACCGCAGCCCGAACAGCGGCGCGGCGCTCGCGCCCGGCGCCGGCTTCGAGGGCGGCGCCCCGCTCGGGCTCGACCGCCGGGTCTGGGGGATTACGGGCATCGTCCGCGCCGAGCTCTCCGACCAGTTCACGCTCACCTCGATCAGCGCCTGGCGCGAGTTTGACGGCATCGAGATCCTCGACGCGGACGGCATCTCCCTGCCGGTGATCACCGCGGCCGCCGACGAACGCGGCGAGCAGCTGAGCCAAGAATTGCGGCTGACCTACGAGAATGACAGCGTCACCGCCTTCGTCGGCCTGTCCTATTTCAACGAGGACGGGGCCCAGCGCACCCCCGCCCAGGTCGACGAGCGCGTGCTGCTCGCCCGCCTCGCCGGCGCGCTGAACGGCGGCGGGCTGATCCCGGGGCGGCCGGCGACCGATCCGGCGCCGATCGGGCTGTTCGGCAACACCGCCTTCACCGCAGCGCTGCTGCAGGGAGTGGCCGGCAATTTCGGCTATGCCTTGCCGGGGCCGCTCGCGCAGGGCATCGCCGCCAATCTCAAGGCCAACCATCTCGAGACGACGACGAACACGTCCGAGACCGACAGCTTCGACATTTTCGCGGACGTCACCTTCCGGCTGTCGAGCGAATTCGAGATCGGCGTCGGGGCTCGCTACAGCCATGACAGCAAGACGACGAGCCTGAGCTCGGCGGTGCTGAACGGGCGCTCGATCCTCGGCGGCTTCCTCGGCGCGCTGCAGCAGTCCGAGCCGACCCGGACGGCCCTGCTCGGCGCGCTGGCGGTGCCGGGCGCGGCGACGATCCCGCCGGGACCGGGCTTCCCGGTGCCGCTCTTCGGCCTGACCTTCCAGCCGACCAACGGCAATGGCAGCGTCGAGAGTGCGGACCTGGACGACGACAGCTTCACCTGGCGCGTGATCGCGCGCTGGGCGCCCAATGCGAGCACCTCGGTCTATGCCAATTATGCGCGCGGGCGCAGGCCCGAAGTGCTCTCGGCGCTGCCGCCAGCGACGCCCTTCGGTGCGGCGCGCTTCAACGTCGTCGATGCGGAGACGGTGGACAGCTTCGAGGTCGGCGCCCGCACGCGCACGGCGGGCGGCACGCTCAGCCTCGACGGCGCGCTCTTCTACTACAAATACAAGAACTTCCAGACCACCGAGCAGATCGGCACGATCTTCATCACCACCAATGCCGGCGAGGCCGAGGCCTATGGCTTCGAAGGCTCGATGCGCTGGCGGGCGAGCCCGAACGCGACCTTCTTCGCAACCTATGCGTACAATCACAGCCGCTTCACCTTCGGCGTGCGCGACGGCAACCGCTTCCGGCTCTCGCCCGATCATACGCTGTCGCTGGGCGCGCAATTCGGCGTCGACGCGGGGCCGGGCCGGCTGAGCTTCGTGCCGACGGTCACCTACCAGTCGCGTATCTTCTTCGACGACAATAACGACATCTCGGCGCTGCAGCAGCCGCCCAACGCCCTGCTTCCGGACAATGTGCAGGACGAACAGCAGGGCGGCTACGCTTTGGTCAACGCGCGGCTGAGCTACACGCTCAATGAGCGCTATACGATCGAGGCCTTCGTCACGAACCTGTTCGACGAGGCGTATATCCTCGACGCCGGCAATACCGGCGACGCGGCGGGCCTGCCGACCTTCATCGGCGGGGCGCCGCGGATGTATGGGGTGCAGGCGAGCGTCCGCTTCTGACATGATCGACCGCCGGCTTCTGCTGCAAGCCGGGACGCTGGGGCTCGGCGCGCTGGCCTTGCCGGGTGCCGCGCAACTGCTCGCGGCGCGCGGTTTCACGCACAATGTCGCGAGCGGGGAGCCGCGGGCGCGTTCGGTCATGCTCTGGACGCGTTATCTGCCCGAGGCGGGCGGGAGCGGCCGGCTTTCCTGGCAGGTCTCCACGGGCCCCGAATTCGGCCGGATCGTCGCGGACGGCGTCGTCACGGCGTCGGCGGAGCATGACTTTTGCGCGAAGGCAGTCGCCGGGGGGCTGGAGCCCGGCCGCTGGTATTATTTCCGCTTCCGCGACGCGCGCGGGCAGCTCTCACCGGCGGGGCGGACGCGGACGCTGCCGGAAGGCCCGGTGCAGAGCTTCCGGCTCGGCCTCTTCTCCTGTGCGAATCTCGGCTTCGGCTGGTTCAACGCCTACGCTCATGCCGCGGCGCGGCGCGACCTCGACCTGATCGTCCATGCCGGCGACTATCTCTACGAATATCCGGTTGGACGCTATCCGACCGCGGCGCAGGCGGTGGCGGGCCGCCTGATCGATCCCGCGACCGAGGCCTACCGCCTAGCCGACTATCGGCTCCGCTTCGCCGCCTATCGCGCCGATCCGGACCTGCAGCGGCTGCACCAATATTTCCCGATGATCGCGATGTGGGACGATCATGAGAGCGCCAACGACAGCTGGCAGAATGGCGCGCAGAACCACGCGCCCGCCAGCGAGGGCGACTGGACGGCGCGCAAGGCGGCGTCGGTGCGCGCCTATCGCGAATGGATGCCCGTCCCGGACGATGCCTGGGAAAGCTACGAGATCGGCGATCTCGCCACGCTCTTCAGGCCCGAGACGCGCCTCACCGCGCGCAGCCGCCCCGGCTATTTGCGCGAGGTCCTGGTCAATCGGGCGGACCGCGCTGCCGCCTTCGCAGCCTTCCGTGAGGGGCCGTGGCAGGATCCGGCACGGACCATGATGGGGCCGGAGCAGGAGGCCTGGCTTGCGGACGGCCTGCGGCAGTCGGTCGCGCGCGGGACGAAATGGCAGATCCTGGCACAGCAGGTGATCGTCGGGACGCTCGCCATGCCGCCCGAGGCCAATGGCTGGCATGCGTCCAGCGCGACCGAGGGCTTCCGAACCTTCGTCGCCAATGCGGTCGACGCCGGGCGGGCGGGGCTGCCCGCGGGCTATGACAGCTGGGACGGCTATCCCGCGGCGCGGCGGCGGCTGCTTCGGTCTGCGCTCGATGCGGATGCGAACCTCGTCGTCCTCTCCGGCGACAGCCACAATGCCTGGGCCTTCGATCTCGACCTGGACGGGGCGCGGGCCGGGGTCGAGCTGGCCGGGACAAGCGTGACCTCGCCCGGCAATGAGAGCGAATTCCCCGGGGCGTCGCCCGCCCAGGCGGTGCGCGCGACCCTGGCTGTGAACAGGCAGCTCAAATGGGCGAACCTGCACCAGCGCGGCTATGCGACCTTGCACCTGACGCCGCGCCGCGCGAGTGCCGAATGGCTGTTCATGCGCACAATCCGCGAGCGTTCGACAGCGCTGGCCGGCCGCCATGTCATGACGAGCAGGCGGGGGGCGAATCGCTACGGCTAGGCACGGCGGCGAGGGCGGTGTAGCTTCCGGCGATGCAGATCCTCCTTTTCACCGCAGCGCTCGCGCTGGCATTGCAGGACGACAAGCCAGACGCTCTGCCCGCGCCCGCGGCCGCCGAGCAGGCCGAACCCGAAGGCGACGGCGCCAACGGGACTGAGCTTCCGGAAGGCTCGGCCAATCTCGATTTCGTAATGCTTAACCGTACGGGCCAGACGATCGTCGAGCTGAACATTTCGCCCGCCGGTGAGGAAAGCTGGTCGGACAATCTGCTTCATTATCCCGAGGTGCCGGACCAGGAGCGCGCCGCCGCCTCCTATGCGCGCGACGTCGAGCTCTGCCGCTGGGACATCCGCGTGCGCTTCCCGAGCGGGCAGCGACGGTCCTGGCCCGCGGTGAATCTCTGCGACACTGTGCGGGTCGAGCTGCGCTAGGTCAGGCCGCGAGCCGCACGAGGTCGCGCCCTTCTTCCTTCGCCCGGTAGAGCGCGCCGTCGGCGCGGCTGATGAGATGGTCGCAGCCTTCCTCGCCGGCGAGCAGGGCGACGCCGCTGGAGATGGTGACCCGGCCGACCGTGCCGTCGGGATAATGCATGGTCCGGTTCGCCACGGCCTTGCGCAGACGTTCGCAGGCCCAGCGCGCCTGCTTGAGATTGGTCTCCGGCATCACGATCGCGAACTCCTCGCCGCCGAAGCGGCCGAGCAGGTCGCCGGCGCGGGTCACCTTGCGCAGCTCGTCGGCCACGGCCTGCAAGACCGCATCTCCCGCGGGATGACCGTGCGTGTCGTTGATCGACTTGAAGCGGTCGATGTCGAGCAAAGCAAGGGAAAGCGGCCGGCCGCTGCGCTCTGCACGGGCGACCTCCAGCGCCATGCCCTCCATCAGCCGGCGGCGATTGGGGAGACCGGTCAACGCATCGGTCGTGGCCATGCGCTGCAATTCCTCGGTCAGCCGGATCGCCTTGCGGTGGCCGATCGCCGCACCGAAGCCGGCATAGGCCATGAGCAGGACGACGATCAGAGCGGCGGCCGCCATGATGTAGAGATAGCGGTCGGCATTGGCGTCGGCGATCGCGCTCAGCCGGGAGCGCTCCGAAAGCAGCCGGCGTTCCTCCGTGTCGACGCGACGCAAGGCGGCGAGGAAGTCGCGTATCTGGGTGCGCCCCTCGCGCGCCCGAACCGCCGCGACGGCTTCCAGGATGCGGCCTTCCGCCTGCATCCGGACGAGCCCGTCGATCGTGGCGATATAGGCGCCCAGTTTCGTCCGCAGGTCCGCCAGCAGCGCCTGCTGGCCCGGATTGTCGCGGGTCAGCCGCTCCAGCCGGCGCAGCAGCAGCTGGCTCTGCATGCGGCCGCGGAAATAGGGGGCGAGGAAATCGCGGTCGTTGGTGATCAGGAAGCCGCGCTCGCCGCGCAGCGTCTCGTTGGCCGCGGATTCGAGCCGGCCGGTGACGAGCAGGACGTCGAGCGAATGGCGCTGCCAGCGCTCCGCCTCGCGCCTCTGCTCGGTCACGCGGAAGCCGTTGACGATGATCAGGGCGAACAGGGTCGCGATCGCGATCAGCGCGCACAAGCTGATCAGCCGCCGGCGGCCGGCTTTCTTTCTGAGGACGACAGCTTGGTCGAGCAAAGGTCCACCTTCTCTACCAGCCGGCCGATGTGCGCGATACGTCGTAAACAGACGGTAACCACGGGATACCGCATCGTCCGAAACGGCAGATTGTGGGCGTCGTCCTCTTATTGCTGCGGCGCAGGCTGCTCGCGGGGTGGCGCGGGGAGGGTGATCGCATTGCCTTCGGGGATCAGCGGCTCGGGGCCCTGCGGCACCGGCGGCTGCGGCTCCGGCTCCAGGCCGTTGCCAGGCTCGGCCTCGTTCACGTCGCGCCGGTCGGCTTGGGACAGCGGCACGGGCGGCGAGGCCGGGGCGCTGCGGGCGCCGAGCGCCTCGGTCATGAACGCCCGCCAGATCCGCGCTGGTGCGCCGCCGCCCGAGGTGCCGGGCAGGGGGCTGTTATCGTCATTGCCGACCCAGACCCCGACCACCAGGTCGCCGGCAAAGCCGACGAAAAGGGCGTCGCGATAGTCGGAGGTGGTCCCGGTCTTGCCGAAGGTCGGGACGGAGAGGTTCGCCGCCCGGCCGGTGCCGCGCAGCACCACCGCATGCAGGACGTCGCGCATCATCGGCATATGCGGATCGCGGCGGAACCGGGATTCGGACGGCGCGTCCTCGGGCAGGCCGTAGGGCCGGATCGGAAAGCGCCCCGAGGCGATGCCGGCATAAGCCGCGGTCAGCTCGAGCAGGGTGACGTTGTTGACGCCGAGCGGCAGGCTCGGATCGGCGCGCAGGGGCGTGGTGATGCCGAGGTCGCGGGCCGCCTGGATCACCGCGCCCCGTCCGACCCGCTCCGAGAGCTGCACGGCGACGCTGTTCGAGGAGATGGCGACGGCGTCGCGCAATGGGATCGCGCCGCGATAATGGCCGTCATAATTGCGCGGTGACCAGTCGCCCACCCGCAAGGGGGCGTCGTTGACCAGAGTGTCCGGCCGGTAGCCGGCGCGGAAGGCGGCGAGATAGACGAAGGGCTTGAACGCCGAGCCCGGCTGGCGCCGCGCCTGCGTGGCGCGGTTGAACGGGCTCTCGGCATAATCGCGCCCGCCGACCATCGCGACGACCCGCCCGTCGAGCCGCATCGCGACCAGGGCCGCCTGCGTCCGGCCGAGCCCGGCGCGGCGGACGGCCCGGACGGCGGCGCGCTGCAGATCGCCCTGCAAGGTCGTGCGGATGCGTCGATTGCCATAATCCTCGTCCGTGCCGGCGCTCGCCTCGCGCATCACCCAGTCGGCGAAATAGGTGCCGGTCGGCGTGGTGTCGCGCGGCCCCAGGCGGACGCGCGCCGGGCGGACGGCGCGGCGCTGGGCGTCGGTGATGAAACCGCACTCCACCATCGCGTTCAGCACCAGCGCGGCGCGGCGGCGCGCGGCGGCGGGATTGGTGGTCGGCGCGAGCCGGCTCGGCAGGTTGACCACCCCGGCGAGCATCGCGGCCTGGGCGAGGGTCAGATCCTCGGGATCGACGTTGAAATAGTGGCGGGCGGCGGCGCGCAGGCCGTAGACATTGTCGCCGAAGTAGACGTTCGAGAGATAGCGGCTGAGAATCTGGTTCTTGGTCAGCCGCGCCTCCAGCCAGAGCGCGATCAGCGCCTCCTGCGCCTTGCGTGTATAGGTGCGGTCCGGGGAGAGGAAGCTGGTCTTGGCGAGCTGCTGGGTGATCGTGCTGCCGCCCTGCAGGCCGCTCGACGTGCGGTTGCGGAAGAAGGCGCGACCAATCCCCCAGGGGTCGACGCCGCTATGATAATAGAAGCGCCGGTCCTCGATCGCGACGAAGGCGAGGCCGACATGCGGCGGCAGCCGGGTGACGTCGATCGGCTCGCCCATGATTGCGCCGCGCCGGGCGATCGGCTCGCCCTCCGCGGACAGGATGGTGAGGGTCGGCGCCTCGGCATTGCCGAGCGACCGCGACAGTGGCGCGGTGATCGTCAGCCAGACGATGATCAGCACGAAGACTAGGAAGAAAAGCTTGATGCCCCGCTTGATCATCCGGACGCGGCGGGCGCGCCTGCTGACGGGCGGCGGCCCGGAGTCGCCCGGCTGGCCCTGATCCCGGATCGCCTCGGCGGTCATGGCGCTTTTGTCAGCATGTTTTCAGCGCGCCAGCAAGCGGTCCGGTGCGATTTGCGCGGGCGTAACGTCCGGGAAGGGCCAGGCAGTTCCGGCGGCGAGCGATTCCAGCGCCTCGGCCATGGCCGGACCGGTCTGCAGGCCGTAGCCGCCCTGGCCGCAGAGCCAGAGGAAGCCGGGGGCATCGGGGGCGAAGCCCGTGGTCGGCGTGCGGTCGGGGGTGAAGGTCCGGAGCCCGGCCCAGCGATGGGCGATGCGGGTCACCTTGAGCGTCGTATAATGTTCCAGCCGGTCGGCGGCGAACGCGATGTCATAATCGTCGGGCTGGGCGTCGCAGGGATCGTCGGCCACCTCATCGACCGGGGAGACGAGCAGGCGGCCGGCCTCGGGCAACATGTAGAAATCGCCCGCGGCGCTGTGCACGAAGGGCCAGCCGGCCATGTCCATGCCGGGGTCCACGGCAATGATCGTGCGGCGCTTCGGCTCCAGCCCGAGCGGAGTGACGCCGGCGAGCGCGGCGATCCGGTCGCACCAGGCCCCGGCGGCATTGACCAGCACGGGCGCGGCGACGGTGTCATCCACCACCCAGGCCTCGCCGTTCCGCTCGATCTTCCCGACCTGGTGGCCGAGGCGGATCTCGCCGCCCCGGGCGCGGAGCTGGCGGGCGAAGGACTGGAGCAAGGCGTCCGCATCGAGCTTGAGCCCGGTCGGATCGAGAAAGCCGCGCACGGCCGCGCCGGGGCCGGTGCGGATCACCGGGCAAAGCCGGGTCAGCGCTCCCGCGTCCAGCGGCTCAAGCGTGTCGACGAGCGCCGCCATGTTGGTCTCGAGCGCCTCGAGCAGGGGGAGGGCGCCTTCCTCGGCGAAATAGAGCGAGGGCGAGAGCGCCGCGACCGGGGTGTCGCAAAAGCCCTCCGGCTGCGCCTCGAAAAAGGGGCGGCTGTGATGGGTGAGAGCCCGGACCACGGCATTGCCGATTCCGTAATGCGAGAAGGAGACGCTGCGTCCCGAGCTGTGATAGCCGAGCGCCTCCTCGCCCTCGAGCACGACGACCTTGCCGTGCCCGGCCAGGCGCGCGCCCGCCGAGAGCCCGGCGATGCCGCCGCCGATGATGATGAAATCCGCGCTGTCCATGGCGCGATGCGCTAGCCGATCCGGCGCGGCCCCTCAATCCGGGGCCGGCCGATGGCCATGGTGGACGTGATTAGTAGGTGCCGCCGCCTGCCCGGCGCGCATCGGCGCGACCGGCCAGATAGGCGGCGCAGCTCGCGCGCAGTGAAACGCTGTCCGCATCGGACAGCGAATAAGCCGTGGAGAGCCGGGCGATGAAGCCGGCCGGATCGTCCTGATTGCCGGCGGCGCGGCAGATCGTGGTGATCGAGGCGAGATCGAGCGGGCCGCCGCTGGTGGCGCGGCGCGGCTGGCTGCGGCGCGCGGCATTGTTGGCGCTCGCGCTCTGGGTCCGGCGGGTGGGGCCAGGCTGAATCTGGCGGGTCGGGCCCGGGCGGACGGTCTGCGGCCGGGCCGTCGCGGTGCGGGTCGGCTGCGCCGCCGGCTTGCGCGGCGCGGGCCGGGCCGGCGCGGTGCCGCGGCTGCGCGGCTGCAGCGCTTCGGCGCGGGACTGGAGCTCCAATGCCGTCCGGTCGATCGGCAGGGACTGGGCAGCCGCCAGGAAAGCCGTCAGGATGATAACCATGTTCGTTCCCCCCGGGAAAACGTCTCCCGCTCGCTGCGGGTTATACCGTGTTGGTAAACAAGATGTTAACCAAATTTTTTCGGGCGGATTCTGAACGGGGGCCGATAGAGTCATCAGATTCTAAGGAAAGGGAAATTTCGGTGACCGACGAGGATCTGGCGGCCCATCTGGCTGAGGAAGCGGGGCGGCTATTGTTGGAACAGCGCAACAGTTCGTTGCTCCAGGGCAACGCACTCGGCCATGTCGCCGACCAGGTCGCCAACGCCTTCATTCTGACCGGCTTGGCGGAGTGGCGGCCGGAGGACGCGGTCCTCTCTGAGGAAAGCCCCGACGGCCCGGTCCGGCTCGGCAAGAGCCGCTGCTGGATCATCGACCCGCTCGACGGCACACGCGAATATTCGGAAGGACGGCCGGACTGGGCCGTGCACGTGGCGCTTGCCGTCGACGGCGCGCCGAAGCTGGGCGCGGTGGCGGTGCCGGCGCTGGGGCGGCTGTTCCGCTCGGACGCGGTCGAGGTTGCCTCCCGGGTGCGGGAAAGGCCGGTGATGCTGGTGAGCCGGACGCGGCCGCCCGCCGAGGCCGCGGAGATCGCTTCCCTGCTCGGCGCGGAGGTCCGGCCGATGGGCTCGGCGGGCGCGAAGGCAATGGCGGTCGTCGCTGGCGAGGCCGATCTCTATTTTCATGCCGGCGGCCA
This sequence comes from Allosphingosinicella sp., assembly GCF_035626655.1. Taxonomy (GTDB): domain Bacteria; phylum Pseudomonadota; class Alphaproteobacteria; order Sphingomonadales; family Sphingomonadaceae; genus Allosphingosinicella. The sequence continues at coordinate 61,328 of NZ_DASPNF010000013.1, read as the reverse complement.
GCATGAGTGGGACAATTGCGCGCCGGCCGCGGTCGCGCTCGGCGCCGGCCTCCATGCCAGCCGTGCCGACGGCTCGTCTCTGGTCTACAACCAGCCGGACACCTGTATCCCGGATCTCCTGATCGCCCGGCCCGAATATGCGGACCGCGTGCTCCGCTTCTGCCGTCAGAGATAGGCGGCGAGCGCCAGCCAGGCGTCCCGTTTCCGCTCGAACGACAGGCTCGCATAAGCGGGGCTTGAGGAGGGCAGGTCAATCAGCGCGAGGTCGAGCGCCGGCCCGAGCTGGCGCCGGCCGATCCTTGCCGAGGTGGCGCCGTTGAAGCCGATCGCGCGAAGCTCCGGCAGGGTCGCGACCAGCGCGGCGAGGTCGCTGGCCTCGTGCAGCCGGATGGCGGCATCGAGGCTGCCATCGCGCGTCGCCGCCGCGACCGTGTCCCAGAGCCCGACCTTCGCGTCGAGCAAGGCCGCCAGCCTCTCTTCATAAGCGAGCGGGACGAGGTCGCGGCCGATCACCGCGCCGATCAGCCGCCAGAACAGGTTCTGCGGGTGCGCGTAGTAACGCTGCTGCGCGAGCGAGACGGCCCCGGGCAGGCTGCCGAGGAGGAGGAGGCGCGTGTCGGGACGGGTGACGGGCGGGAAGCAGTGATGCATAGGGGTGCGATGAAGATAGCGGGCGGCTGCCATTGTCGAAAGGTGCGCTTCGAGGCGGAGGTTCCCGAAGCGGTGGAGCTGCTCGACTGCAATTGCTCGATCTGCAGCGCGACCGGCTTCCTGCACCTGATGGTGCCGCACACCGATTTCACCCTGCTGACCGACCCGGCGGCGCTCACTTCCTACCGCTTCGGCACCGGCGCCGCCGACCACCTGTTCTGCGCGACCTGCGGGATTAAGAGCTTCTACCAGCCGCGCTCCCACCCAGACGCGTGGAGCGTGAACTGGAATGCGCTCGACGACGTCTCGGGGCTGAGGGCGACGGTGACGGCCTTTGACGGGCGCAATTGGGAGCAGGCGTCCGCCGCCTTCGACTGAGCGGCTTGCCCCCTCCGTACGGCCCGGCCTAGAACATCCGGCAAAGGGGAGGGTGTTCATGTCCGAAACGGTGGCCGCGGCGCCTCTCGATCCCAACCTCGTGATCGATCCCAAACGTGACCGGCTGGTCATCTTCGCCTCCACGCTCGGCACCATCTTCGAGTGGTACGATTTCTTCATCTACGGGACGCTGGCGAGCGTGATCAGCGTCCAGTTCTTCCCGACAGCCAATCCGACGGCCGGGCTCCTGCTCGTGCTTGCGACCTTCGGCGCGGGCTTCGGCGTCAGGCCGCTCGGCGCGATCCTGTTCGGCATCCTCGGCGACAAGCTCGGACGGAAATACACCTTCCTCGTCACCATCACCCTGATGGGCTTCGCCACCGCGGCGGTCGGCCTGCTCCCCACTTATGCACAGATCGGCATCATGGCGCCGATCCTCCTGGTCACGTGCCGGCTGTTGCAGGGCCTGGCGCTGGGCGGCGAATATGGCGGCGCCGCGATCTACGTCGCCGAGCATGCGCCGCGGAACAAGCGCGGCCTCTACACCAGCTTCATCCAGGCGGGCGTGATCGGCGGCTTTCTGCTCAGCGTGATCGTGGTGGTCTCGACGCGTTCGGTCCTGGGCAACGAGGCGTGGAACAGCTGGGGCTGGCGCATTCCGTTCCTGCTGTCGGTCGCCCTGCTCGGCATCTCCCTCTGGGTCCGGCTGAAGCTGAAAGAGAGCCCGGTCTTCAAGGCGATGAAGGAGGCCGGCAAGACGGCGCGCAACCCGTTCAGGGAAAGCTTCAAGGGCCGGCACCAGCTGAAGATGATCTTCGTCGCCCTGTTCGGCATCGCGGCGGGCCTCACCGTGATCTGGTACACCGCACAGTTCCAGGGACTCTACTTCCTGCGCAATTCGCTTCGCATCGACGACGTCTCGGCGGAAGTCATGGTGGGCGTCTCCGCCTTCTTCGCGACCTTCTCCTTCATCTTCTTCGGCTGGCTCTCCGACAAGATCGGCCGCAAGCCGCCGATCGTCTTCGGCTATGTGCTGACGATCATCCTGCTCTTCCCTTTGTTCCACTGGATGGCTTCGGCGGCGAACCCGGAGCTGGCCGCGGCGATGCAGCGCAATCCCGTGACCGTGCAGGGCGGCAACTGCACCTACAACCCTTTCGCCCAGGGGCCGCAGGCGACGCCCTGCGCGCGCGCCGTGGGGGAGCTCACCCGGCGCGGCATCGCCTATGACGTGCTTCCTGCGGAGGGCTGGGGCGGCGACACTTATCAGGTCCGGGTCGGGCCCAATGTCGTGAACGCGGAAAGGCCGGCGGAGCTCGAGCCGGCGCTGCAAGCGGCGGGCTACCGGCTGGAGAAGACCGTCCCGAGCTTCGGCAAGGCGCTGCAGGTGGTGCTGGCGATCACGATCATCGGCTTCCTATCCGGCATGACCTACGGGCCCGTGGCAGCCTTGCTCGTCGAGATGTTCCCGGCGCGGATCCGCTATACTTCCCTCTCGGTGCCCTATCACATAGGCACGGGCTATTTCGGCGGCTTCCTGCCCTTCATCAGCCAATATATCGTGACTCGAACCGGGGATCCCTTTTCGGGCCTCTGGTATACGATCGGTGTGGTCGCGATGGCCCTGATCGTCACCCTGTTCTGGCTCCCGGAAACCGCGGGCAAGAACCTGGATTGACAGGGAGGGGCAGGGCGCGTCAGGCGGGGCCGATGGTCCACAATCCCCTGCGCCTCCGCATCGACGGCGACGCGCTCGTCTCCAACTGGCACTGGCTGGCGCACCGGAGCGGCGGCGCGGAGTGCGGCGCGGCAGTCAAGGCCAACGGCTACGGGCTCGGCGCGCGCCAGGCGGTGAAGCGGCTGCAGGGCGCGGGCTGCCGCGCCTTCTTCGTCGCCACCTGGGCGGAGGCCGAATTGCTCGCGCCCTGGCCGGGCGACCTCGAGCTCAGCGTGCTGCACGGGGCGATGCCGCAGGACATGGCGGCGGCGAAAAGGCTGCCCGCGCGGCCGGTGCTGAACAGCGCGGAGCAGGTGGCGCGCTGGCGCGGGACCGGCAGGCCCTGCGACGTGATGATCGACACCGGCATCAACCGGCTCGGCGTCAGCCCGGGGGAGGTGGCCGACGGCCTGCTGGACGGCCTCAGGATCGAAACCTTGATGAGTCATCTCGCCTGCGCCGACGAGGACAGCCCGGTGAACAAGGCGCAGCTCGAGGCCTTCCGCGCCATTGCCGGCAAGGTCGACGCGCGCCGCCTCAGCCTCGCCAACAGCGCCGGCATCTGCCTGGGCGCCGACTATGCCTTCGGCCTCACCCGGCCCGGCCTTGCTTTGTATGGCGGCGTGCCGAGACGCGAGGCGCAGGGCCATATCCGCCAGGTCGCCCATGTCGAGGCGCAGGTGGTGCAGCGGCGCCGCGTCGAAGCAGGGGGGAAGGTCGGCTATGGCGGCACCTTCACCGCCGACGAGGAATGCGAGCTGCTGATCCTCAATCTCGGCTATGCCGACGGCTATCTGCGCGGCTTTTCCAGCCGCGGGCGGGCGAAGGTGGCGGGCCAGTGGGCGCCGGTCGCGGGCCGCGTCTCGATGGACCTGACCGCGATCAGGATCGACCCGAAGGCGGAGGTCGGGGAGGGCGACTGGGTCGAGCTGGATTACAGCTTGCCGGAGGCGGCGGTGCAGTCCGGGCTCAGCCAATATGAGCTGCTGACGACTCTGGGCAGCCGGTTCAAGCGATTCTGGAGCTAACCCATCACCTCGAACTCGCCGATCCGGTGCTCGGCGGCGGTCCAGCTTTCGGTCGAGCGGTCGAGCGCCTCGTAATCGCCGCGGTGCGCGTCGAGGAAGGCTTCGAAGTCGGCGCGCGAGCGCCAGATGTCGAGCGTGAGATAGGAGCCGTCCTCGGCGCGGAACAATTCGGTGCCGCGATAGCCCTCGCCGCGGGCGAAGAGCTGCGCCCAGGCGCCGGTCGGCGCATAGGTCGCCTCGAAGGCGGCCCGTGCCTCCTCCCTGACCTCGTAGCGCCACACCAACGCGATCATGCCCGCCGCTCCCTCGAGAGCGCGCAAATTACCGGCTTTGGGGGACGTGGACAAAGGGGGGCGGGCGGTTCCGGCCGGGCTGTTTCGGAATGACACGGCGGACGGCGCCTTTCTCAACGGCGGGCGGCAGGGATCCGGCGGTAGAGCGCTTCGGTCAGGCTGAACAGCCCGAACACCATCACGCCGGCGGCGACCGCCAGCTGGACCGTTCGCGGCAGCGAGCCGAGCGCGTCGTCTATGCCGCCGGCGACGCCCGCGCTGTGCGTCTGCGCGGCCCGTACGAGCAGCCAGCCGACGATGAGGAACACCGCCCCCCGGGCGCTGTAGCCGACCCGGCCGAGCCAGGCGATCCACGGGCGGTCTCTCGTCTCAGGCTTGAAGTGACGCAGGAATTTCAGCGTCCAGGCCTTGCGGAATTGCTGGATGCCGGCGCCGGCCGCCGCGGCTGCGCCCAGGTAGAGGAGCCAGTCGCCGCCCGGGAGGCTGAGCGCCATCGCCGCGCCGTTCTCCGGTCCGTCGGCGCCGCCGCCGCCCCTGGCGTGAAGCACGGCCAGGACGGCGCCGATGCCGAAGCCGAGGTGGATCAGGCCCGAGCCCGCGCCGCCGAGCCGCACGGCCACGCGCCCTGGCGTCGCTGCCCCGATCCTCGCGGTCGAGCCAGGCTTCGAGGAACCGCCAGGCGGCATAGCTGAAGAAGCCGGCGGCCATGACCGCGACGAGCAGGCCGCCGACCCGGGTTTCCAGATAGGAAAGGATGCCGCCCGCATCCTCGGTCCGGCCGCTGGCGATGGCGAGCCAGCCGATCGCCCCGTACATCAGGCCCCGCGCGCCAAAGCCCAGCCGCGTGACGACCTCAAACGCCTGCATGTTGGTCGATCTCGCAAGTCACGCCCGGCAAAACGGTGCCGGTGCGAGACCGTTCCGGCTCAGTCCCGCTCGACGCAGAGAGCGATGCCCATGCCGCCGCCGATGCAGAGCGTGGCGAGGCCCTTCTTGGCGTCGCGCTTCTGCATCTCGTAGATCAGGGTGGTGAGGACGCGCGCGCCCGAGGCGCCGATCGGGTGGCCGATGGCGATCGCGCCGCCATTGACGTTGACCCGGTCGCCCTGCCAGCCAAGCTCGCGGCCGACCGCCAGCGCCTGGGCGGCGAAGGCCTCGTTCGCCTCGATCAGGTCGAGATCGGCGATCGTCCAGCCGGCCTTCTCCAGCGCCTTCTGCGAGGCCGGGACCGGGCCGATGCCCATGATCGACGGATCGACGCCGGCCGAGGCCCAGGAGGCGACGCGGGCGAGGATCGGCGCGCCGCGGCGCTCGGCCTCCTCGCGGCTCATCAGGACCAAAGCAGCGGCGCCGTCATTGATACCCGAGGCGTTGGCGGCGGTGACGGTGCCGTCCTTCTTGAAGGCGGGGCGCAGGCCCGAGACGCCGTCCAAAGTGGCGCCGGTGCGGATATATTCGTCGTCCTCGACCACGGTATCGCCCTTGCGGCCTTTCACGGTGACCGGCGCGATCTCATCCCGGAAGCGGCCCTCGGCCCGCGCCTTCTCGGCCTTGTTCTGGCTGGCGACGGCGAACTCGTCCTGCTCGCCGCGGGTCAGCTGATATTGCTCCGCCAGATTCTCGGCGGTGATCCCCATATGATAGCCGTTGAAGACGTCGGTCAGGCCATCCTTGATCATCGTGTCGACCATGGCGAGGTCGCCCATCTTGGTGCCGGGCCGCATGTTCGCGGCATGGGCGGAGAGGCTCATGCTCTCCTGGCCGCCGGCGACGACGACGGTCGCATCGCCGGTCTGGATCGCCTGGGTAGCGAGGGCGACCGCGCGCAGGCCCGAGCCGCAGACCTGGTTGACGCCCCAGGCCGGGACCTCCTTCGGGATGCCGGCGGCCATCGAGGCCTGGCGGGCGGGGTTCTGGCCCTGCGCGGCGGTCAGCACCTGGCCGAGGATCACTTCAGACACCTCTTCCGGGGCGACCCCGGCTTGCGCCAGCGCGGCCTCGATGGCGACGCGGCCGAGCTCGTGGGCCGGGGTCGAGGCGAAGCTGCCGAGGAAGGCGCCGACGGGGGTGCGCTTGGCGGCGGTGATGACGACGTCGGTCATATTGCGAGTCTCCGGGAACGGTGGGATCGGCGCGCGCCTAGCATTTTGCTGCAGCGCGGGAAAGCCAGGCGGCGAGCGGCTGCCAGAGCGCCTCCACGCCCTTCGAGCCGACCACCATGCCGACATGGCCGAGGCCGAGATCGAGCTGCTCGCCGGCGCGGGCGGCGCTGGCATGGGGGACGATGCGGTCGGTGGTCGAGACGATGTTGAGCAAGGGAATGGCCAGGGCGGCAGGTTCGATAATCTCGCCGCCCACGCGCCATTGGCCGGTGCCGGGAAGGTCGTCGCGGAACAGGCTTTCGAATATCTCGCGGGCGGCGGCGCCGGCGACCGGCGGGCCGTCATTGGCCCAGTCCTCGAGCCGGACGAAGGTGCGCGCCGCCTCGCCTTCCAGCGTCGCGAAATCCTCGAACTTGGCGACCGTGCGGGCCGGATCGAGCGACCAGAAGGCACTCTGCAGCACCTCCATCGGCAGCACGCCGAGCGCCTGCACCGTGCCCTCGGCGCCAGCCCAGAGCGCGCCGAGCTTCTCCCGCGATTCCGCAGGAAAGCCATTGAAATGCCAGGGCGCGGCGATGGTCGCGAGGCTGCGCACCGGGCCGAGTTGCGCGGCCGCGAAGGCCATCGTGCCGCCCAGGCAATAGCCGACCAGATCGACCGGCTCGCCGAGACCTTCGAGCAAGGGCAAAGCGATGTCCTCGACATGGCCGGCGACCGACAGAGCGTGCCGGTCCGGGCCCGGCCAGCCCCAGTCGAGCAGCAGCACGCGCCGCCCCCCGGCCGCCAGCCAGCGCAGCAGCGAGCGCCCGTTCATGTCCAGCACGCTCGGCGGGTTGATCAGCGAGGGGATGAACAGGACGACCGGGCCGTCGCCGCCATAATCACGCAGCGTCGCCCCGCGCCGTTCGGCGAGCGCCGGCATCGGCGCGGGCGGCGGCTCGCGCGCCGCCTCCTGGTAGCGGCGCAGGCCGGCGAGCGCCGTCTTCATCCGGGACAGATCGTCCGCGGTTTCGCTGCGCAGCATGGCCAGGAAGAGGGGCAGGGGCCGCGGGCGATGTTGCGGTGCGGCAAGCCTTGGTGCTAGGCTGCTGCCTTCATCCTGCAAGGAGCCTGTCATGGCGGCGTCACGGTCCCCGGACGATGTGGTCATCATCAAGAAATATGCGAACCGGCGCCTCTACGACACCGAAAGTTCGACCTATATCACGCTCGAGCGCCTGGCCGAGATGGTCCGCCAGAAGCGCGAGTTCCAGGTCGTCGACGCGAAGAGCGGCGAGGACATCACCCGCTCGGTGCTGACCCAGATCATCATGGATGAGGAAGCGCGCGGCTCGACCATGCTGCCGGTCAATTTCCTGCGCCAGCTCATCTCCATGTATGGCGAGCAGATCCAGTCGGTGGTGCCGCAATATCTGGAGGCCTCGCTCGACCAGCTGCAGCGCAACCAGAGCCAGCTCCGCGACGCCATGGCCGGCGCCTTCGCCGCCAATCCCTTCGCCGAGATCGCGCGGCGCAACATGGAGATGTTCACCGCGGCTGCGGCCGGCGGCCGGACTGCCGGTGCGGACGACGCGCCCGCCCCGTCAGCGAAGCCGGGCAGCGACGACAACAAGGCCGAGCTGGCCGGGCTCAAGGCCCAGCTGGCCGAGCTGCAGAAGCAGCTGGACCGGCTGAGCAGCTGAGCCTCAGCGCGGCCGGACGAATTTCAGCGTCATGCGGTCGCTCTCGCCGATCGCCCGGTAGCGCGCCTCGTCGCCATGACGGAGCGCGGGCGGCAGCGTCCAGACGCCGTTCGGCCAGTCGGCGGTGTCGCGCGGATTGGCGTTGACCTCGGAGGCGCCGACGAAGCGGAAGCCCGCCTGCTCGGCGAGGCGGCGGACGGTGGACACCTTGATATAGCCGCTGGTCCGCTCGCGCTCGGCGCTGGCATTTTCCGGCAGGCGGTGGTCGACGACCCCGAGCGTGCCGCCCGGCTTCAGCATCCGGTACATCTGGCGGAAGGCCTCGACGCCATAGGGCTGGTTGCCCCGCTGATAGCCCATCTGGAAATTGTGCACGTTGCGGAAGGTGAGCACGACGTCGGCGCTGCCGTCCGGCACGCCCGTCTCCGCCGGCTCGAAGGTCGGGAAGGTGGCGAGCCGGATCGCGCCGTAGAGGTCGGCATTGGCACTCATCAGCCGGCGCATGCCATTGTGGCCGTTCGCGCCCATCGAGGCGGCATAATAGGTGCCGCCGCCGCGCCGCAAATAAGGCGCCAGGATCTCCGTATACCAGCCGCCCGCCGGCCAGATCTCGACCACCGTGTCCGAGGCGCGGACGCCGAAGAAGGCGAGGGTGGGCTCCGGATTGCGATAGCGGTCGCGCGCGACGTTGGCCGCGGTCCGCGACGGCGCCGCGATGGCGGCCTTGAGCGAGGTCCTGTCCGTCCTGCGCAGCTCCCGCGCCGTGCCCGCCGCGGCGGTCAGAGCGAGGCCGGCGGCGGCGAGGCCGAGAAACAGGCGCGGCGCGGTCTGGCGGAACATCACAGTCTCCCTAGATAGCAGTCGAGGACCCTGTAGGGGCAGGCGGGACGATGACGCAAGGCTGGCTTTGGGGCGCGGACGGGGCGGCGCTGGCACTGGTCCTGGTCGCCGGCGTGGCGGACTGGCGCCGCCACCACCGCCGCGACATCGATGCCCATGGCTGGATGCCCTGGCGCGGGCTGCAGGCGCTGGGCTTCTTTGCCTTGCTGGCGCTGACGACGTTCGCGCTGCGGACGGGGTGACCCCGGATCGCGGTCCGGGGCAGGCCCCGGATTGTGGTCGGGGCAGGCGAGCGCGGAAGCTGACACGCCGGAACCTGACAAAGCTGACACGATAATCCTACAGGCTGCGGGCGGCGAATGTTCCCAATGGTCGCGCTGACGGGCCTGTTTGGGGGTGTGTCGTTCAGGCTGCGGGCGTGCTGGCTGAACAAGTGTGGAGAAGTGGAGAATATGCTTCGCGCGGGGACCTTCGGGGCCCGGCGGGGTGCGCGGCGCCGCGTCGCGAATGACGCGAAAGTCACGATTGTCACACGGGAACGCCGGGGGGGCCTCCGGGCGGACGGCCTGCGCCGGCACGCGTGCGGGGCGCGCGGGAGGGATTGAGGAAATGGAGCCGGGAGTCCGCATGCGGCGAGTCTGGCATGGGGAATCCTACATTGGTAGAGAAAGTGCAGTGGAAGTTTTCGGCGCGTCGTGGCCGATCGCGGACGGTCTTCTTCTGAGCGGAATCACCTCAGAGCGGACATCGCGGGGGTGGTCGAACAGTTGGCTCGTGATCAGCGCCGCGTCGGTTCCTGGCACTTTGCATCAATCAACCGACGAGTTCCTTCAAACGCCGAAATTCTACCCGGTCCTTTAGCGGGGGCTCAAGCTCCGCGAGCGCGTCCAATGCCTCCGCCAGCTGATAAGGCATTCGAGTGCGATCATCGGAGGTGATCGCATTTAGCAGCATCAGCGCCGCCGCCGGATGTTCTCGCGCGATGTTATCGGGATCGGTCCGGTCCTTCGAAATCCGATAGGTGAACATGTCCGCATTCTGAACCGGCCGAAGATAGGGCAGGACCGTTCGCACCGCATCGGGAAAACCCGCGCCTGCCTTCTCAGCTACCTGAATGAAGCCTCTGGTTGCCTCCTCGCTGCGAAAGCGCAGCTGCCGGGGCCAAGCTTTCTCAATGAAGGGCTTAGCGAAACTAGCCCAATTCCCCTCTCGCTCGGTTGCGGTGGCGAGCGCCCATAGTGCATGACCGCGGCTAGTATGATCGACCGCGGCAAGCACTTCTCGGACCTCGGAGAACGAGAATACCGCACCTTCGGCTTGGTCTGGGCTGGACAGCCAAACTAAGCTCTGCACGAAAGTCTGTTGTTCGCTCGGGTCGAGGGTCCATGAAGCGGAGCCCTTCAATATTCCTATCCAAGACGCTTTGAGCTGATTCAAAATCTCAGCGGTCAGAGAATTCTGGTTGGCCGCGAGGCCATGCCAAGCAGCTTCGGCAAGCGGGTGGTCAAGCCTAAACATTGGCAGGATGAATGATGTCGTCCACTCATCATAGCAGTAGGCAATCCAACCTAACCGCCTGGTGAGCATTGCGACAGCGTGCCCAGCCCCGTCGCCCGGCACAGAGACGAGCTGTCTGAAGCGAAGCGTTAGCGCCTTGGGCGGCGCATGGACTTTCTTCGCCTTGCGGCGCGTCAGGCTCCAAAGCGCCTCTGTCAACGTCCCTATGGGGCTGTTGAGCGCTTTGCTCACTGAGACTTCGGATCGATCTTGGACAACTCCACCGACGCTCGTGGTGCCGATACTGCTGCCAGTAAGCTGAGGCTCAGCCAGCAAGTAGGGAGCCAAAAACCCGTCAAAGACGCTCAACGCCTCGCGGCGGTCGTGCGCATACAGCTCCGGCAGATGTTTTTCGAGCCACTGCGGGGCGTAATAGCGCAATTCAAGAGCTTGTTCTGTCGAGAGCGATGCAACGGTGTGTGCAAGAAGCCGCCGCGAACGAAGCGATGTGCCGTCAGGCCAACGATACAAAAGGTCATGCCAGAATCCGATTGGGAACTCACCGTGCCGCTTAGCTATGCGCAGCGCGAATAGGGCCCTCATAGGATGGGTTTCGACCAAGCCCTTGAAGGGTTGGTAGTCTCTCAGCTCCCGGAACGGCCGCTCAGATCGTTCTTCGGCAACCCGGACCACGTCGGTGAGGGGAACCGTATCCAAGCCTCGAAGCTCAGTGACTTCTTGGACCCATCCTCCGCGTGGCCCCAAGCTATCATCGGCGTCTTTCGCCCATTCGTCGGACCACCTGTCATCGACGATCTTGAGGCGGTCGAGCGCTTGCTGGGCGTAACTACTCAGCGCGCATCCATTTAACTGGAGCCAACGAAGTCTCGTTGCCGCCTGGGCGCTCCTGCGCCTGCGAAAATCACTTCGCTTTTCATCATCCCTTCTGCTTGGCCCCTTCTCAAGCCAGCGTTCGACCGCCCGCCGCTGCCTCGCCGAAAGGTCCGGCCAGCGTGCCTTCAAGAAAAAGAGAAGCTCGCGCTGACTATAAGCGTCCCAAGCCGCATCCGCATTTAGCGACTGGAAGACGGGAAACACTTGGCTGGCATTCACGAGCGACGGCTTTGCAGCGGCCCACATCCTGAGTTTCGGAAAGATCCGAGCCTCACCGGCGGGCCACGCTTCAAATTCCTTACGGGCGGCGGTGGTATCCTGATCCAGCAGCGTCTCAACGAGTTCCTTAAACCAAAGAAAGAACGCCTCCTTCTTGCCGTAGTAGGTCTCGCCAGGTTCGTCTGAGGGATACAAGGTTGGTGCGTGCCAAAACAGATCACCTGTCTCACTCAACAGTTCCGAGACGCGGATCAGTGACCTCCGCATGATTTCGGCCATTTGAGGCTGGGCCTCCGGCGGAAGGTCAACCTTGTGGCCGTGCCTATCGAGGACACGGACCGATAGCTCAATGACTCGCCAGAGCGGTTTGTCGTCCCAATCCCCTTCAGGCGGCTTCGGCGCGGCCAGTGTTCCCCGCGAAACTTCAACGTGGGGAGTTACACACCGCTCAAAAAATCGTGCGACCGCAGGAGTCCAACCGGACTGCTTGAGCAGCCCCTCAAACTCGAACCACGGATATTCGCGGCCGTGCACTGCAGCTGCCTCGTTAGCCTCGAGATAGAAGCTCCAAAACAGTTGAGCAGGGGCCGGCATTGGGTCGCCGTGCCGATTCCTCAGTCGAAGGGCGACGAACCAATGCATGTTCGGATTGAGGGACTTCCAACCCGCGGCCCACCAAACGGCTGAGGGTTCATGGCATCTACTGCCAAACCATCGCGCCAGGTGGTGCAATCTTTCCGGCAATGGATTGTGCCAAAGAGCATTCCAACCCGGCAGCGAAAGGCGCTCGGGCTCGACGGAATCGCCCTTCTGCCAAGCGAGAGGGTTCTTCGCGCGAGCGTCGAAGGCGCCCTCGCCCTGCGACGGCCTTGGAGGATCGTCGTCTAGGCCAAAGAGTATTTGAGGGTCGATTTCCTTCGCATTGTCCTGCCAGCTCTGCCGCCGAGGTTTGCCGAAGCGAACGTAGGGGTCGAAGACGCAGAGCCATTCGGAACTTATAGGAGGTTCGGCGTCGGCGAACGCTCGTGCCCCGGCCTTCGAGCTGACTAGTTGGACGACCTGGCCTCGCTCATGGGGCCTAAGCGTTGCCGGTCTTTTTCGAGCCAGCGCAATAACCGTTTCGATCCATTGGTCCGGCGCGCGCGCGGCCTTTTGCCCAAGCGCCGATTGTTGACCACAGAGCGGTATGTTTGGGGCCGGCCTCGTAGCAAATTGGGGTGACGCCTCGATCCTGCCAAAGCTCCTCGGCGACCGAAGGACTGCGATCGGTAAAGACGTAGATGGGGGAATCGTAGACCACGCCGTCCCGAACGTGCAGGCCCTCTAAGAGATACCTCATCGGAGGGTCGTCGGCACTGTAGCCGAGAAGAACGATGGTATAGCTTTCCCTCAGCGCTCGGACGAAGCGGGCCGCCCAACCTTCGGCCAAATACGCACGTCCGAAATCTGAGCTGCTTATGACGTAGCTCGCGATCTCGCCGGCGGCGGTGTCGGCAAGCCGTCCGTGAAGGTATACCACACCATTGATCGGCTGGTTCAGTTCAATGTCCGGCAAGCCAGGCGGCACAATTGGCTGGACGCCCTTCGCTGCTCGTTCGAACAGTTTATCAAAGTTCGTGGTCACAACTTGGACTGACCCACCGGGTGCGCGTGATAAGTCGAGAATGTCGCGGTGGCGCGCGAGGGTTTTGGGTTTTTGCTGGCCTAGCGCCGCGTAGATTTGGCGATCGATCTCTGGCCGCCCAAAGTCACGCACCAACAGGTTGAAGACCCTGTCGAAGCTCTGGTTTTCGGAGAGCGCAGTTCGCGCAGCGGCAGCATCCAAATTCGTGATGAGGCGATCGGTCAACGTCCAAAATGTGTCGAGACCGGCAGGGACGGAGACGCCGGCTCCGCAAAAGAAGATTACGTTCCCTTGAGCTTGTTGCTCCAAGAGATGTGCCGGAATGATTGGACCGTTCTCAAAGAACCGCATGGAGTCCAGTTATCGCCAAACACCATCACCGTCACGCTAATGCTCCTAACATTCGATGTGCCCTTGAGCAGACGGTCCGGATTTTGGATCGCGCAATCGCATGCTGAATGTCGGACATGGGCGCAATTGCGACATTCGCGACGAACAGGAAAGGGCGCGGAGTGAATCCGCGCCGTCGGTCCTGTCGCGGGCGCGGCTTATGCCGCTTCCGCGCTGGCCGTCCGGTCCCTTCGACAGGCTCAGGACAGGCTTTCGCGGCTCTTCGCCTAACGCGCGGATCTGCAATCCTCGCCTTACGCTCGGCGCTGCAGACTAACGCGGCTGCACCGGCGCCCGGCCGTCATTCTGCCCTTCGGTGACCTGCAGGCCCGGCACCGGGCGGCTGCGGGCGGCTTCGTCCTCGCGTTGCCATTGCTCGGCGGTCAGGCAGCGGCGGCGGGTGCGGATGTGGCTGCCGACCGTGCGCTGGCCGCCGCCGCGGCAGATGCGCTCATTGCTCTGCGCGGGTTGGGACGCAGGCGGCGCCGCGGCCGCGGCGGCGAGCGCGAAGGCGACGGCGAGCGTGAACATGCTTCCTCCGGACGAGCCCGCGGCAAATCTGCGGCCCGGCCAGCGGGAAGTCAATCGGCGGCGGCCTGGCTAGCCCAGCCCGATTTCGGCGTCCGCGACGACCTCCGGCTCGTCGGCGCCTTCCGCGAACCAGCGCAGGACGAGCGGATGGCCGAGCAGGGCCGCGGCATAGTCGGCGGCCGGCGCGTCGAGGGTCACGCCATAGGTCCGGAAGCGTGAGGCGACGGGCGCGAAGACGATGTCGCCGATGCCGAACGCGCCGGCCAGCCACGGCCCGTCCGCGCCGAAGCGGCGGCGGCCCTCGGTCCAGATCTCAAAGATGCGGGCGATGTCCGCGTCCAGGGCCGCGGTGCGCGGCACGCGGCGGTCGCGCGCCCGGCCATTGTGCGGCATCGCCGTCCGCAGGGCCTGGAAGCCCGAATGCATCTCGGCGCAGGCGCTGCGGACGAACGCCCGCCTGGCCGGCTCGGCGGGCCAGACATGGGGAAAACGGTCCGCGAGATGCAGGATGATCGCGAAGCTGTCCCAGATATGGAGCTCGCCGTCGACGAGCGCGGGCAGCAGGCCGGTCGGCGAATAGGGGAGCACCGCCGCCCGGCTCCCGGGGCGGTAGAGCGGGATCACGATCTCCTCGAAATCCACCTCCAGCCAGCGCAGCAGCAGCCAGGCCCGCATCGACCAGGACGAGTAATTCTTGTTCCCGATGACGAGGGTCAGCGCGCTCACAGCCCGCTCCGCGCGGGCTGCGGCCGCAGCTCGTTGAACTCGAGGACATTGCCGTCCGGGTCGCGCAGGAAGCAGGTCAGGCGCCGCCCCCAGTCGACCGGGCCCTCGGTGATGGCGACGCCATTGCCCTCCGCCCATTCGAGCACCGAGTCCAGCGACGGCACGATGAAGGCGCCATGCGTATAGCCCGGCCATTTCACCGGCTCGTCGAGCAGGATGTTGTGCGCCTCCGGACGCGGCGCGCCGTTGAAGATCAGGTTCACCCGCGTCCCGTCGCTGGTGACGAGCTCGGCCACGCGTTCGTTGGAGAGGTCGGGGTCGAGGACGAAGCCGAGCTGCTCGTAGAAATGTAGCGCGCGCGCGGCGTCGCTGACCCTGATCCCGACATGGTCGTAGCCGGTAATGCGCGGCGGGGCATGGTTCGACATGCCGGACTCATGGCGGGGGTGGCCGCCGGACGAAAATCCATTTCCTTCACACTTGAGTTGAAGAAATTTCAACAAGGCCTATCGTTCGGCCAATGCCCGCCCGTCCGCCCTCGCTGCGCTCGATCACCGCCTTCGAGGCGGCCGCGCGGCACCAGAGCTTCACCAAGGCGGCGGCGGAGCTGAACCTGACCACCGGGGCCGTCAGCCATGCGATCCGGGCGCTCGAGACCCGGCTGGGCGGCGCCCTCTTCCAGCGGTCCGGGCGCCGGGTCTCGCTGACCGCCGGGGGGCAGGCGCTCGCCTCGCGCATCCGGCTGAGCGTGGCCTTGCTGGACGAGGTGTTCGATCTGACGCCCTGGCTGCGCCGCGACCGGCTCGTCGTGACCACCTTGTCGTCGATCGCCGAGCGGATCCTGCTGCCGGCGCTTGCGGAGCTGAAAGGCGCCCTGCCGGAGACGACGTTCGACATTCGCTGCAGCAGCGTCCTCGCCGACTTCGACGGCGACGTGGACGTCGCCATCCGGTTCGGCCCGGGCGGCTGGCATGGCCTCGAAACCAGCCATCTCGCCGACGAAAGACTGTTTCCGGTCGCCAGCCCCCATTATCGGGGCGGCGCGCTGCCGGCGACGCTGGACGATCTCGCCGGCTGCGCGCTCATCCACCATGCGGACAGCAACTGGCAGCTCTGGCTCAATCCCGTCGGGATGAGCGCCAGGGACCTGCGCTCGACGCTGGCGATCGACGATGCGTCGCTTGTCCTGGAGGCTGCGGCCGCCGGCCACGGCCTCGCCCTCGCCCGGGCGCGGCTGGTCCAGCCCGACCTCGACAGCGGCCGCCTCGTCCGCCTCTTCGACCATGATGTGGCGGCCGAATATGCCTATTGGGCCGTGTGGAACGGAAGCTCGCCGAAACGCGCGCTGATCAAGGCCTTCGTCGAGCGTATGCAGGAGGCCTTCGCCTGACGGCGACCGCTGGAGGCGGCGCGGACTGAATTCGCGCCGTCGGTCCTGTCGCTCTGCGCATTGTGGTCCGGCGAAGGCCGGACCGCTGACGAAAAGTCCCTGAGTGTCTCCCGACGCTCCGGCCTGCGCCGGAGCACAGAGTGCATCAGCTCAAAGGCAAGCTTCGAGGTACGGCTGGTCGAAGCCGAACTGCTTGGCCTTTTCGAGCGTGTAGGGGCGCAGGCCCATCGAGCGATATTCGCCGATGATCTTGCCGTCCGCGGTCTCGTCCAGATATTCGAACTTGAACAGCTCCTGGGTGACGATGACGTCGCCTTCCATGCCGATCACCTCGGTGATGTTGGTGGTGCGGCGCGAGCCGTCGCGCAGGCGCTTCACCTGGACGATCAGGTCCACGGAATCGGCGATCTGGCGGGAGATCGCCTCCTTCGGCACCTTGATGTCCGACATCATCACCATGTTCTCCATACGCGCGAGGCATTCGCGCGGGGAGTTGGAGTGAAGCGTGGCCATCGAGCCGTCGTGGCCGGTGTTCATCGCGGCGAGGAGATCGAAGCACTCCGCGCCGCGAATCTCGCCGAGGATGATCCGGTCCGGACGCATACGCAGGGCGTTGATGACGAGGTCGCGGATGGTGATCGCGCCCTGGCCCTCGAGGTTCGGCGGACGGGTCTCGAGCGGCAGCCAGTGCGGCTGCTGCAGCCGAAGCTCGGCCGCGTCCTCGATGGTGAGCACGCGCTCGCCCGGGTCGATCAGCTTCGACAAGGCGTTGAGCATGGTCGTCTTGCCGGAGCCGGTGCCGCCGGAGATGATGATGTTCATGCGGCTGGCGCCGGCGATCTTCAGCACCGTCGCCATCTTCTCGGACATCGAGCCGAAGCCGCGCATCATGTCGATGGTGATCGGCTTCTCGGAGAATTTGCGGATCGAGATGGCGGTGCCGCGCAGCGAGAGGGGCGGGATGATGACGTTGACGCGGCTGCCGTCCTGCAGGCGGGCGTCGGCGAGCGGCGTGGTCTGGTCGACGCGGCGGCCGACCTTGTTCACGATCCGCTGGGCGATCTGGAGCAGGTGCTCCTCGTCGCGGAACTGGATCTGGGCAAGCTCGAGCCGGCCCTTGCGCTCGATATAGGTCTGCTGCGGGCCGTTCACCATGATGTCGCTGACATCCGGGTCGTTCAGCAGCTCCTCGAGCGGGCCGAGACCGAGCAATTCGTCGACCAGCACCTTCTCCAGAGCGAATTGCTCGCGCCGGTTGAGGTTGATCTTCAGCTCGGCGAGCACCTCGCCGATGATCGGGCGGAATTCCTCGGCCAGCTCGTCCTTGGAGAGGGTGGCCGCGGCTTCGGGATCGACGCGCTCGAGCAGGCGCGGCAGCACCTGCTCCTTGATGCGGTGGATCGAGGCCTCGAAGCCCTCCGAGCGCGAATCGCCCTGCGCGCCGGACTGCGCCTGGCGGTCGGCCAGGCGGGCCATGGCGTCGGCATGGCCGTTCGGCAAAGAGGTGGTGACCGCGCCGTCAATGTCGAGCGCCTCGGGCTCGATCGGCGGAAACTGGGCGCCGCCCGCGTCCGCGGGCCGGGGCTGCGCCGGCGCCGGTCCCTTCATCGGCTGGGCCGTGCCGAAGCTCGGCCGGCCGCCGGTGCCGGAGGTGCCGTTGCGTCGTCCGAAAGCACTCATCTGGTCATTCTATCCCGTACTGGTCTTCGCGGGCGTTCCCGGATCGCAGGGTGAATAAGTGTGAAACTTTGACAATTAGCTAACCGGCCGCGAAGGCGCGGGCATGACCGCACCGCCGCAGCAGAACGTCCGCGCCGCTCTGCTGCTCGCTCTGGCAGGCTTCGCGATCCTGTCGGTCGGCGATGCCGTGGTGAAGACGATGGCGGGGCAATGGCCGGGCACCGCGGTGGCGATGCTCCGTTACTGCGCCGGCGCGCTCGGCCTTGCCCTGCTGGTCGCGCTCGTCGAGGGACGCAAGGCGTTCCGCATCCCGCTGCCCTGGCTCCAGCTCGCCCGGGGCGCGGGCGTCGCCCTCGCCACGATCTGCTTCTTCCTCGGCGTCATGGCGATCCCGCTGGCGGACGCGACCGCGATCCAGTTCACCAGCCCGATCATCACCGCCATGCTGGCGCCGGTCTTCCTGAAGGAGCGGACCGGCGTCGCGGTCTGGCTTGCCATGGCGCTGGCCTTTGCCGGCGTGCTCGTCGTGCTGAGGCCCAATCTGCTCGCTTTGGGGCCGGCGGCGCTCTATCCGCTCGGCGCGGCCGCCGGCATGGCCTGCCTCGTGATCTGCAACCGCAAGGCGGCGGGCGCGGCCTCGCCCCTCGCCATGCAATTCTATGCCGCCCTGATGGCCGCGCCGATCATCACCGCGGCGACGCTCCTGCTCGCCGCGACCGGCCTGCCGGGCTTCCAGGTCGGTCTCCCGCCGGCGAGCGTCGTCGTGAAATGCCTGCTCGTCGCCTGCTCGGCGACCGGCGGGCACATGCTCATCTATATGGCCGCGGTCCGCGCCTCGGCGGCGGTGGTCGCGCCGATGACCTATGTGCAGCTGCTGGTCGCGGGGGCGTTGAGCTGGGCGATCTTCGATACCGTGCCGGACCTCTCGACCTTCGCCGGCGCCGCCCTGATCATCGGCGGCGGCCTGCTGCTCTGGCGCGCGCACAAGCCGAAGGTGGTGCCGGAGCCGGAATAGGGTCGACGCCCGCTCAGTTCCCCCGCGACCCGGAGAGATGGGAGGCGACCACCTGCCAGCGGCCGTTCCGGCGGATATAGACGTCGGTATAGGTGGAGACGTCGCGCCCCGTCTGGCCGTTGACTTCGGCCTCGGTGACGACCGTGCCGCGGAGGATGACGGTATCGCCGTAGCTGCGCGAGGTGACGCCGCGCGTATGATAGCGGTTGGCGGACGGCCCGGGCGGCATTGCGCGCATCTCGCGCAGCAGGTCGGCCTTCGTCTGCAGACTGCCGTTCGGATAGGTGAGGATGAAGTCGTCGGCGACGATCCCGGTCATCGCCGCGACGTCGTTGCGCTGATAGGCGTCGAGCCAGCTGCGCTCCAGCGCGCGGACCTCGCGCTCGGCCGGCGTCCACGCCGCCTCGGCCGCGACGGGCTGGCCTTGCGCCCCCGCCGCGGCGGCAGGGCCCGGCAGGAACAGCAGGAAGGGAAGCGAGATCAGGATCGTGCGGCGCATGGGCAATCCTCCTTCAACGCGGATCCATGTCCCCGGCGGGAACGGAGCCGGAGGCGATCAATGCCCGGATCGTCTCCAGCGCAGGATCGCGGCCGGCGAAATAGGCCTCCGCCGTGAGCTGGACCGGAATATGCGGCGTGACGACGGGTCGCCTGTCCCACGGATCGCTGAGCTGCCAGGTCACGGCGACGATGCCCACACTCAGGCTGCTGTAGGGCAAGGCAAAGAGTGCGTTGTCCCCGAACTGATTGCCGGTCGCGCTGGTCGGCTCCCCGACGAAGATGGGGCGGGCGAGCCGCTGGAGGTCGGTGGTGAGATTGGCGGCAGCCGAATAGGTCCAGCGGCCGATCAGGACATAGAGCCGGTTGCGTTCGTCCGCGGTGAACTGGACGAGGGTACGCAGCAGTTCCGTATAGAGAAAGGTGTTGCCGCCATTGTCATGCCTGAGATCGAGAATGACGTTGCGGATCGGCTGCTCCCGAAGGATGCGGCGAAGCTCCAGCCCGAACTCCGCCAGGCTCTGATCGCGATCCGGCTGGACCTGGTTCAGCTGCACGAACAGCGTATTGTCGGAAATGCGTTCGCTCCAATGGAATTCCGGAACGTTGCGCAGGAACAGCGGCGGCGCCACGCCCGGCGGCGGAGTCAGCTTGGGGCGGGGCTCCATCGGTACGGTGGCAAGCTCGCGGCGGACCGTCTGACCGGACCGCAGCCGAACCGTTACCGCAATCCGGTCGGTCCGCGACGTGACGCCCAGACCCTTCAGAATCTGCGCCATCCGTAACAGCGACGGGCCGGACCACAGGACTTCCATGCCGCTTTCCCGGGTATGGATCTCCCCGACCCGGCGCAGAACCTCCAGCGCTGGAGTCGTCTCGATCGCCACAAGCCGGCCGCCGACCAGGTCGCTCGCGCCCGCGCCGGCTCTCACGATGTAGACCCCGTCCGGAAATGCCCAGAGATCGAGGGGCAATTGCGTGAACGGAAATCGCGCCGACTGAATAGCTGGGATCATGCCGGTATGGCCGTGCCTCAGCGAGGCCACCAACCTCGCGAAACCGACATAGATTTGCTCGTCGGACAGCCTGGGTATGTCTCTGCGCAACGCTTGCTCGAGGCGGGTGAACTCCGCCGGCAGCGGCAGCCGCCTGTAGAATGGATGGACCCGCCTGATTTCCTCGAGCAGATAATCGAGATCCCGGCGCCAGCCGTCGTTCCGGCTCAGGCTGCTCGTGTCGATCCGGCCGCTGATGGCGAGGAAGCGGGGCTCGGTGCGCAGGCTCGCAAAGGCGGGGTTGCTGTAGAGGTTGCTCCGATCCCGATAAGCCTGTCTGAACACCAACTCTTCAAGCACGTCCATCGCGGCCCGACGGTTGCCGGCGGCTGCATGGCTGACCGCCAGGCGGTAGCCGACGCCGGCCGGCGTTCCGGGCCCGCCAATTTCCATCGCCCGGACATAGGCGTTTGCCGCGTCGGCGGGCCGATTGGCTGCCATCAGGGCATCGCCGAACTGGGTCCAGACCCAGACGTCGCAGGCATATTGCCGGACCATCGCTTCGGCGACGGGAACGGCCTCCGCAAGCCGGTTCTCGCCGCGGAGCGCGAGGATGCGGGCGCGTTGGCGGAAATAGGCCACCGGATCGGCGGGTGCCGCCGCGAGGCCGGCGTCGCTGCGCGGCTGGGCCGTGGTGAGCGGCCGCTCACAACGGATCTCAGGCGCGAGGGGAGCCGTGGCGGGCTGGACGGCCGGCGCAGCGCTGGCGCTGAGCAAAGTCAACAGTCCGAAGGTCAGATAGCGGCTCCGCATGTCCGTGCCTCCCCGAAAAGGCCTTTCGCCGTCATCACCGACGGACAGGGGAAGCAAGGATCACGCCAGCGAAAGGGGAGAGGCGAGCAACCGCCATTTTGCGCCGCTCAGGGGCGGGAGAAGGCTCTCGGAAGCTGTTCGATTTCGCACAAAAGCCTGTCCGCCGACGAACAGGCGCCGGGTCAGCCGCCGGCATTCTCCGCGAGCACGGTCAGGCCTTTTTCGCTGACCTCCGCGAAGCCGCCCTGCACCGCGACCTTCTCCGGCTCGCCGGGGAAGGTGCGGTAGATGGCGATCTCGCCGTCGCGCAGGGTCGACATGTAGGGCGCGTGGCCCTCCATCACGCCGAAATCGCCCTCGCTGCCGGGGACGACCACCATCGTGACCTCCTCGGAGCGGAGCAGTTTCTCCGGCGTGACCAATTCGAAGTGGAGGGCCATGTCCTCAGGCTTCCTGCGCCAGCTTCTCGGCCTTGGCGACCGCTTCCTCGATGCCGCCGACCATGTAGAAGGCCGCCTCGGGGAGATGGTCATACTCGCCGTCGACGACGGCCTTGAACGAGCGGACCGTGTCCTCGATCTGCACGAACTTGCCGGGAATGCCCGTGAACACCTCGGCGACGTGGAAGGGCTGGGAGAGGAAGCGCTGGATCTTGCGGGCGCGCGAGACGGTCAGCTTATCCTCTTCCGACAGCTCGTCCATGCCGAGAATGGCGATGATGTCCTGCAGCGACTTGTACTTCTGCAGGATCTCCTGGACGCGCCGCGCGGTGTCGTAATGCTCCTGGCCGACGGTGCGGGCGGTGAGCACGCGCGAGGTCGAATCGAGCGGGTCCACCGCCGGGTAGATGCCGAGCTCCGAGATGGCGCGCGACAGCACGGTGGTGGCGTCGAGGTGGGCGAACGACGTGGCCGGGGCCGGATCGGTGAGATCGTCCGCCGGCACGTAGATCGCCTGCACCGAGGTGATCGAGCCCTTGTTGGTCGAGGTGATCCGCTCCTGCAGCGCGCCCATGTCGGTGGCGAGGGTCGGCTGGTAGCCCACCGCCGAGGGGATGCGGCCGAGCAGAGCCGACACTTCCGAGCCCGCCTGGGTGAAGCGGAAGATGTTGTCGACGAAGAAGAGCACGTCCTGGCCCTCGACGTCGCGGAAATATTCGGCCTGCGTCAGGCCCGACAGGGCGACGCGGGCGCGGGCCCCCGGCGGCTCGTTCATCTGGCCGAAGACCAGAGCCACCTTGGAGCCCTCGGGGGTCGGCTTGCCGTCCGCGTCCCTGGCGATGACGCCCGCGTCGAGGAACTCGTGATAGAGATCGTTGCCCTCGCGGGTGCGCTCGCCGACGCCGGCGAACACCGAGGTGCCGCCATGGCCCTTGGCGATGTTGTTGATCAGCTCCTGGATGAGCACGGTCTTGCCGACGCCGGCGCCGCCGAACAGGCCGATCTTGCCGCCCTTCGCGTAGGGCGCGAGCAGGTCGATCACCTTGATGCCGGTGACGAGGATCGCGGTCTCGGTCGACTGGTCGACGAACTCGGGCGCCGGGGCGTGGATCGGGGCGGTGTCCTCGGCGCCGATCGGGCCCTGCTCGTCGATCGGCTCGCCGACGACGTTCATGATCCGGCCGAGCGTCTTCGGGCCGACGGGGACGCGGATCTGCGAGCCGGTGTCGGTGACCTCCTGGCCGCGGGTCAGGCCCTCGGTCGAGTCCATCGCGATCGTGCGGACCGTGCTCTCGCCGAGATGCTGCGCGACCTCGAGGACGAGGCGGTTGCCGCCATTGTCGGTCTCCAGCGCGGAGAGGATCTCCGGCAGGTCGCTGTCGAAGGTCACGTCGACGACGGCGCCGATCACCTGGCTGATCCGGCCGACATTGTTGGTGGTGGCGGGCTTGGCGCTCGCCTTCCTGGAGGCCGTCTTGGGCTCGAGCATTGCGGTTTCCTTGCCTTCCTAAGTCGTTAGAGCGCTTCGGCGCCCGAGATGATTTCGATAAGCTCTTTGGTGATCGCCGCCTGGCGGGTGCGGTTGAACTCGATGGTCAGGCGGTTGATCATGTCGCCGGCATTGCGCGTCGCATTGTCCATGGCGGTCATGCGGCTGCCCTGCTCCGAGGCGGCATTCTCCAGCAAAGCGCGGAAGATCTGCACCGCGACGTTGCGCGGCAGCAGCGCCGCCATGATCTCGTCCTCGTCCGGCTCATATTCGACGGCGGCGCCGGCTGCGGCCTTTTCGCCGGCCTCGACCGGCGGGACCGGAATGATCTGCTGGCCGACCGGCTCCTGCACCAGTGCGGACTGGAAGCGCGCGTAGAAAAGATGGACGACGTCGATGCCGTCGGTGAGGTAGCGGTCGATCACGTCCTTCGCGATCTCCTGCGCGTCCGCGAAGCTGACCTGCTTGATGTGGCCGGTCTCGTGCTGGTGGACGATCTGCTTCGGGTAGAGGCGCTGGATCACCGCGCGGCCCTTGCGGCCGACCAGGTAGAAATAGACGGTCTTGCCCTCGGCCATCAGGCTTTCCGCCTTGCGGCGGGCGGCGCGGACGATGTTCGAGTTGAAGCCGCCGGCGAGGCCGCGGTCCGAGGTGCAGACGATCAGCATGTGGCAAGAATCCTTGCCGGTGCCGCCGAGCAGCTTCGGGCTCTCCGGGCCGACCGCGACCCTGGCGACGATGCTCTGCACGACGCCTTCCATGCGCTCGGCATAGGGGCGCGCGGCCTCGGCGGCGGTCTGCGCCCGGCGCAGCTTGGCCGCGGCGACCATCTTCATCGCCTTGGTGATCTTCTGGGTCGACTTGACCGAGGTGATCCGGGTCTTGAGCGCCTTTAGCGAGGCCATTTACTTCCCTCTTCGTGCTCCTGCGAAGGCAGGAGCGCTGTGAGTTTCATTCGCAACGCTCCGGCCTTCGCCGGAGCATAGTTCAGTCCGCGATCAGGCAAACGTCTTCACGAACTCGCCGATGATCGTCTTCAGCTCGCCGGCGGTGTCGTCGTCGAGCGTCTTGGTGTCGCGGAGCTTCGCCAGCACACCCTCATGCCCGGCCCGCATATGGGCGAGCAGACCGGCCTCGAAGCGGGTGACCGCGTCGGTCGGGACCGTGTCGAGGAAGCCGTTCACGCCGGCGAAGATGGAGACAACCTGCTCCTCGACCGGCATCGGGCTGAACTGGGGCTGCTTCAGCAGCTCGGTCAGCCGGGCGCCGCGGTTCAGCAGGCGCTGGGTCGAGGCGTCGAGATCCGAGCCGAACTGGGCGAAGGCCGCCATCTCGCGATACTGCGCCAGCTCCAGCTTGATCGAGCCCGCGACCTTCTTCATCGCCTTGGTCTGCGCCGAGGAGCCGACGCGGCTCACCGAGAGGCCGACGTTGATCGCCGGGCGGATGCCCTGGAAGAAGAGCTCCGTCTCGAGGAAGATCTGGCCGTCGGTGATCGAGATCACGTTGGTCGGGATGTAGGCGGAGACGTCGCCGGCCTGCGTCTCGATGATCGGCAAAGCGGTCAGCGAGCCGGCGCCATTGTCCTCGTTGAGCTTGGCGGCGCGCTCGAGCAGGCGGCTGTGCAGGTAGAAGACGTCGCCCGGATAGGCCTCGCGGCCCGGCGGGCGGCGCAGCAGCAGCGACATCTGGCGGTAGGCGACGGCCTGCTTGGAGAGATCGTCATAGACAATCACCGCGTGCATGCCGTTGTCGCGGAAATATTCGCCCATGGTGCAGCCCGT
Organism: Allosphingosinicella sp.; assembly: GCF_035626655.1. Classification (GTDB taxonomy): domain Bacteria; phylum Pseudomonadota; class Alphaproteobacteria; order Sphingomonadales; family Sphingomonadaceae; genus Allosphingosinicella. Next base: position 36,652 of record NZ_DASPNF010000013.1, on the reverse strand, counting down.
ATAGGGCGCGAGGAACTGCAGCGGCGCAGGCTCCGAGGCGGTGGCGGCGACGACGATGGAATATTCCATCGCGCCATTCTCCTCGAGCGCGCGGACGATCTGCGCGACCGTGGAGCGCTTCTGGCCGACAGCGACGTAGATGCAATAGAGCTTCTGGCTCTCGTCATCGCCCTGGTTGGCGGCGCGCTGGTTGATGAAGGTGTCGATCGCGACGGCGGTCTTGCCGGTCTGGCGGTCGCCGATGATCAGCTCGCGCTGGCCGCGGCCGACCGGGACGAGCGCGTCGAGCGCCTTGAGGCCGGTCTGCACCGGCTCGTGCACCGACTTGCGCGGGATGATGCCGGGGGCCTTCACCTCGACGCGGCGGCGCTCGGTGGCGTCGATCGGGCCCTTGCCGTCGATCGGGTTGCCGAGACCGTCGACGACGCGGCCGAGCAGGCCCTTGCCGACGGGAACGTCCACGATCGTCTCGGTCCGCTTCACGGTCGAGCCCTCGGTGATCTCGGCGTCCGAGCCGAAGATCACGACGCCGACATTGTCGGCCTCGAGGTTGAGGGCCATGCCCTTGATGCCGCCCGCGAACTCGACCATCTCGCCGGCCTGGACGTTGTCGAGGCCGTGGATGCGGGCGATGCCGTCGCCGACGCTCAGCACGGTGCCGACCTCCGAGACCTCGGCCTCGGTGCCGAAGCTGGCGATCTGGTCCTTGATGACCTTGGAAATTTCAGCGGCGCGGATGTCCATTTTCAGCCTTTCATCGCTTGCGCGAGGGTGTTGAGTTTGGTGCGGATGGAGCCGTCGATCATCTGGCTGCCGATCTTCACGACGAGCCCCCCCAGAATGGCGGGGTCGACGTTGAGGTCGACGGCGATGTCGCGGCCCATGCGGGTGCGGAGATTCTGCCTGATCGCGTCCACCTGGTCGTCGTCGAGCGTGTGCGCGGAGGTGACCTCGGCGGTGAGCTCGCCGCGGTGGCGGGCGGAGAGAATGTTGTAGGCACGGATCACGGCCGGGAGCTGGGCGAGCCGGCGGTTGCGGGCGAGCACGCCGAGGAAATTGGCGGTGATCGTGTCGAGCTTCATCGCCTCGGCGGTCGCGGCGACGGCCCTCTGCGCCTCGTCGCGGCCGACCAGCGGGCTCGTGGTCAGCGCCTTGAAGTCGTCCGATTCGGCGAGCGCCTGCTGCACGGCGGCCAGGTCCCGGCCCACCGCCTCGAGCTTCTTCTGCTCATTGGCCAGCTCGAACAGGGCAAGGGCGTACCGGCCCGATAAGCTTGCCTGAATGCCGCCGGAAATATCCACGCGCGTCGTAACTCCTGGATCGGATTTGGCCCCTGGCGATTTGCCGAGCGCGCGAGGCGCTCCCGCAGGGTCGCGGGGGCCGTAGCAGGGGCTTTGCTGCGATGCAAGATGGGTGTCGGGACCGGGCAGGGGCTTTGTGGCGATGCGATATCTGTTATGGCGGGAAATGGGGGAGGATCGCGACGATGAGCTCGAAATATGCCGTCCTGATGCTGGCTCTGGCAGCCGCAGCATCGGCCCAAAAGGCTGCCGCCCAGGCGACCGTCTCGTTCACCTCAGCGGGCATACGTTTCGACGTTCCCCTGCCGTCCGGCTATTGCCTGCCAAGGGGTCCTTTCGTCGAATTCGCCCAGCAAATTGCCACTGCGGACGTTCAGAACGTGACGCACTTGACGCTTTATCGCTGCGATCAGCAGAGTGGCGATCGCGTCGTGGACTATATTCTGATCAAGACTCCGAGGCCGGCCCTCGGCACCAGAATCACGCGCGAGCAGCTGATGGCCGATCTCGGCCGGGAATTCGCTGCTATCCCTGCCGGGGGGAGTCTGCTGAGCGACGAGAGTGTCGACGCCATCGAGGGCCGGATCGCTTCCGCTTTGGGCCGTCAATTGGAGATGACCGGGTCCGTGCGTCCGCTCGGCCGTGATTCCGTCTGTGCCTATCTTGGCGGGATCTTTGCGCTCACCATGGCGGGGGGAACCCACAATGTCTCCGCCGGCGCTTGCGTGACGAGCGTGGCTGAGCGGATCATCACGGTGAATTGGTACGGGGCAGACCGCGGCTCCGCAGGCGTTGCCGCATTGCTGGCCCGTGCCCGTCGGCTCGCCACCCTTATTCGCGGGCGGGCGGCCCCGTAAGATTCCGGGCGAGCCGCCGCGGGTTATTGCGGCGGCTGGACCGGCGTCGCGCTGCCGGCGATCATCTGCCAGCGGCCGGCGCGGCGGCGGAAGATGTGCAGGTAGAAGGAGTCGCTGACGAGGCGGCGGTCCCGCGTGGCGTAGAGCCGCAGGCGGCCCTCGGCGATGACCAGATTCCCCTCGCGCCGGGCGCTCAATATCTCGCTCTCCGCGACGAAGGCGCCGCTGGCATTGCGGCGGAAGACGGCGAACAGCGTGGCCCGGTCGACGCGGACGCCGCCGCCGGCGATGCCGTGGAAATCGGGGGCGTAGAGCCGTTCGAGCGCGGCCATGTCGCCGCTGCTTATGGCGGCGTTGCGGCCGGCTTCCACCGCCTGCATCTCGGCCTGGAGCGATGGTGCGGCCATGGCCGCCAGCAAGAGCAAGATCCCCATGCAGGTTTGAAAGCAAGGACCGGGACGCACTGTCTCGCGCGATCCGACAAAAGGGCGTCAATCTTCGAGGAAGGACAGGAAGAATGGCATATCGGATCGAAGGACTGGCCCCGCAGGCGTTCGAGGGCCTGTTCAGCATGATGGACGGCGAGCTCACGGCGCGCGGGGCGATGCGGGTGACGGCGGATTCGCCGACCGGCTTCCCCTGCCGGGTGAGCCTGCGCGACGCCGACGAGGGCGAGGAGCTGGTGCTGCTCAACCACGTCTCGCACGACGTGGACGGCCCGTTCCGCACCGCCTACGCCATCTATGTGCGCAAGGCTGCGGTGGCGCCTGCGCGCTACGAGGACGAGGCGCCGCCCTATCTCGACAAGCGCATGCTTTCGCTGCGCGGCTTCGGCGCGGACGGGCTGCTCAAGAATGCCTTGCTCGCCATGCCGGGCGAGGCCGACGCGAAGATCCGGGCGCTGCTGGAACGTCCCGAGATCGACAATATCCATGCGCACGCGGCCACCTATGGCTGCTTCCTGGCGCGAATCGAGAGGAACTGACCATGGCCAGCCTTGCAACCCTGCCGCGTCCGGCTAGATCGATCCCCGTGAACGACACGCATCCCGTGACGGACGACGAGGCCTGGGCAGCGTTCGAGCGCCGCGACCGGACCTGGGACGGCCGCGTCTTCGGCGGCGTCAAATCGACCGGCATCTATTGCCGGCCAAGCTGCCCGGCGCGGCGGCCGAGGCGGGAGAATGTCGAATTCTTCCCGACCGCCGCGGCCGCGGCCAGGGCGGGCTACCGCTCCTGCCTGCGCTGCCTCCCCGACGAGGTAAACCGCGAGGAGGTGGCGCTGGAGAAGGCGTTCCGCCTGCTCGCCGAGGCGGAGGAGGCGCCCTCGCTCGAGGCGGTGGCGGCCGCGGTCGGCTATTCGCCGCACCATTTCCACCGCCTGTTCAAGCGCGCCACCGGCGTGACCCCGGCCGCCTATGCGCGCAGCCTTCGCGCCAGGCGGGCGCAGGAGGCGCTGGCCAGCGACGGGCGGATCACCGACGCGATCTACGATGCCGGCTATTCGGGCCCGGGCCGCTTCTATGCCGATGCCGGAAAACGGCTCGGCATGACGCCCTCCGCCTGGCGCGACGGCGGCCGCGGCGCGGTGATCCGCTGGGCGACGGCCGAGACCGACCTCGGCACGATGCTGGTCGCGGCGACGGAGAAGGGCATTTGCCGGCTCTCCTTCGACGAGGACGAGACGGTGCTCCGGCGGCGCTTTCCCAAGGCGGAAATCTGCCATGGCGGGCCGGACCTGGCGGAGCTGGTCGAGCGCACGGTGGCGGCGGTGAACGCGCCGGAGAAGCCGCACGATCTGCCGCTCGACGTCCACGGCACCGCCTTCCAGGAGGCGGTCTGGCGCGAGCTGACCCGGATCCCGCCGGGCGAGACGCGGACCTATTCGCAGATCGCCGCGGCGGTCGGCCGGCCGGCGGCGGTGCGCGCGGCGGGGACGGCGAACGGCGACAACAATGTCGCCGTGCTCATCCCCTGCCACCGCGTGATCCGCACCGACGGCACGCTCGGCGGCTACGCCTACGGGCTGGAGCGCAAGGTGGCTCTGCTGCAGAAGGAGCGGGGCGGGGCCTAGCTGGTCCCCGCCTCCTGCTGTCGCTGCCGGTCCTGCGGGCTCAACATGGCCTGTAGCCGCCGCAGCATCTCCAATGCGGTCTCGCGCTGCTCGCGTCCGGCCTGGCGGTTGCGCTCCTCCCGGCGCAGCCGCTCGCGGCGCGCATTTTCCGTCTCGGTCTGCGGCAAAGCGAGCGCCTCGGGACGGATGATCGCGATCGCTTCCGGGATCATCCGCCGGCGCTCGAAGTCGCGCGCGAGCTTGTAGCGCAGATCGCCGTCGCTCGGCGCGCGCTCCATGGCCGTGTAGAGGGCGTTCTGCACCTCCTCGGGCGGCAATACGCCCTGCAGCGCATAGCTGTCATAATAAGCGTCGAGCACGACCGGGTCGTTGGGCGCCGCCCTCGCGGCCCTGGCGAGGAGCTGCTGGATGCTGGTCCAGGAGGGCCGGTCGGTGGACTGGGCAGCGCGGAGCTGCGCCGCCCGGGCGAGCCCCTTCGTCGCCATGGCCCGCGCATGGTTCGGCTCGCGCTGGAGCAGCCGGTCTGCGGCAGCGATGGCCGCGTCGAAATTCCCCGCCAGCCGCTCGGCCTCCATCAGGACGCTCAGGGCGAAGGGATCTTCGGGAAAGCGCGCGGCGATCGACCGGACGTCGTTCGCGAACGCCGTGGCCTCCCGCTGCGGATAGCCCTGGCTGAGCTTGACCTCCTTTTCGATCAGCGCATTCTCCGCCGCCGAAAGCTCGCGCACCACGATGTTGCCGACGTTGATCGCGCGGAACGGCAGCCGGACGGCGGTGAAGCGCCGGCCGCCCGCATAGTTGAACAGCTCGGAATTGAAGGAAGAGAGATCGGGGAAGGCCTGGCGCATCGCCTGCTCGTAAGTGCTGCCCTGGTTGATCAGCCGCAAATAGGTTTCGAGCTGGCGCTTGCGCGCCTGGTTCTCGAAGACGAAGCGCATCATCAGCCAGCCCTGAGCGTAGAGCAGCCCGATATTCTCGCCCGGAGCCTCGCGATAATTGTGGATGGTGAGCAGGCGCTCGAGCGGCATCCAGGTCAGGAAATCGAAGGTCGCGACGCGGTCCTCGGCGGGAAGGCCGACCTCGACCACGTCATTGTCGAGGATGCGCGTGGTGCCCCAGAATTCGGCGAAGCCCTCGACATACCAGGTCGGATAGCTCGCCGGGAAATACTGGAACATGAAATGATGCGCATATTCGTGCAGCATCGTGCTTTCGGGATCGAGCCGCAGCGCCCGGTTCTCCGAGCGCGGATCGCCATCCCGGCGCCCGCCACGGGAGCGGGAGCCAACGAACATCAGCCCGCGCGCATCCGATACGTAATAGCCGGCGACGCCGGCGCCGCCCGCCATGTCCTGAACGTCGCCGGCGCTGTCGAACAGGAAGACCCGAAGCGGGTTGGAGGGCCGGTCGGCGGCGATGCGGTGAAAGGTACGCAGCACGTAATGATAGCGCTCCAGCTTGGCCGCATTGAGCTCGGCATCGCGCCGGCTGCCTTCGCTGTAGACGATGAAATTGGCCGAGCGGGCTTCGAACCATTGGGCGTGGGCGGCGGTGGCCCAAAGGCCCGCCCAAAGCACGGCCAGGCCCGTCAAGAGCTTGCGAATCACAGCTTTTCCCCCAAGCAGTCAGCGCCTTTTTTAAGTCAGGGGGGCGCCTGATCGCAAGTCAGCGCGCCGGGCTCTGCCCCGCGCGCTGATTCTCGCAGCTATAGACCAGCCGCTCGTTCGGCAGCCGCGGCAGCATCGCGGCGATGTCGCGCTGCTGGTCGGCGAGGATGGTGCGCGCCTCGTTGTCGGCGCTGCAGCTTCTGGGCTCGTTCGGCCGCCGCGCCGCGCGGATCCGCTCCATCGTCGCATTGTCGAGCTGGTAGCGGGTCAGCACATATTCGCCGGTCGCCGGGCGGAACTCGGACACCGACACGACCGGCTGCTCGGCCGAGATCAGGATGCGGCTCCAGGTTTGGCCGTCCTGCGCATATTGGGTGCGGCCGTTGACGCAGCCCGTCGGGCTCCAGTCGAGCGGTACGTCGGCGCCGGAGCTGATCGTCAGCCGGCTGCGCTGCTGCACCAGGCGGCAGACATTGGCGCCGGCGAAGCGGTCCGGGGCGGGCGCGGCCTCGGCGGCCCTGGCTTCCTCGACCGTGATGAGGCTCGGCCGGGCGATGAAGGCGATGATCGCGAGGATGAGCAGGCCGGCACCAACCCCGCCCATGATCTTCGCATATTTCGGGGGCCGGTTCTTGATGACCAGCAGGAAGCAGCCGCCGAAGGCAAGCAGCGAAAAGACCAGCAGCAGCACGGACAAGGCAAGCCGGTTCTCGCGCATCTCGGTGATCTCGGCGAGGCTGCGCTCGCGCGTCTGCTGCGCCTGGCGGGCCTCCGCCTCGGCGCTCTGCTGCCGGGCGCGCTCCTCGGCGGCCGCGCGCTCCTGGTCCTCGCGCAGCCGGTCCGACATGGAGACGCAGGGCGTGGTCACCGACTGATAAGGCTGGCGGGCCTGGCCGAGAAAGGCGGTGAGCTCCCGGTTCGCCACCGCGAAGGCGAAGGGCGCGTCGCCGTCCTGGTTGCGGGTGATCAGGGTGTTGACGCCGAGCACCCGGCCGCACTGGTCGAGCAGGGGCCCGCCGCTATGGCCGCGGGCGATATTGGCGGTGTGCAGCAAAGTGGTGATGCCGTTGATCGGCCGCACGTTGGAGAAGATGCCGACCGAGCGGGTCGGCGGCAGCGGCTGGATATAATCGTCGGCCGAGCGGGCGGTGGCGAGATCGACATTGCCCGGATAGCCCAGCGCCGCGATCTGCACGCCGTCGTCGAGCGGCCCGACATAGAGCGGGATCGGCGGCAGGCGGCCTTCCTCGACCTCGAGCAGGGCGAGGTCGCGGGCCGGATCGAAGGCGACGACGCGGGCCCGGCTGGCCTGCGCGCCCTGTGACGGGACGACGCCGATCGAGACGGTGCGCCCCTCCTGCTCGGCCTGCCGGGCCTGGGCGATGACATGGGCGTTGGTGACGACCCGGTTGGGGGCGACGGCGAAGCCGCTGCCATGGCCGAAGCCGGTCACCTCGCCCTCCTCGCCGAAGCTGATCACGACGACGCGGACCACGGAGCGGCCGGCCACCGAAATGTCGTCGGCGCGCGCGGGTGCGGCCGGCAGCGCGGCGGCCAGCACGGCGAGCATAAGCAGGATGAATCGACCCACGGACATTCCCGGAACGCTCTATGGGAAGCAGGGCGGGAGTGGCAAGCAGTGCCCGTTCACCGGGCGGGGAAATCAAAGGAAAGAATAAGGGTCGACGTCCACGGTGACGCGCGTGCTGCTCTTCCAGCTCAGGCCGCCCAGCCACTCGCGGATGATGTCCTGCACGGGCACCGCGCGGTTGGCGTGGACGAGCAGGCGGAAGCGGTGGCGGCCGCGCAGCATGGCGAGCGGGGCGGGCGCGGGGCCGAACACCGCCATATTGTCATGGGCGGGCGCCGCGCGGCCGATCTGCCTCGCCACCTCGTTGGCCTCGGCCTGGCTTTCGCTGGAGACGATGATCGCGGCGAGCCGGCCGAAAGGCGGCATGGCGGCCGCGCGCCGGGCCTCGGTCTCGGCCGCGTAGAAGCCCTCGGCGTCGCCGCTCACCAGGGCCTGAAGGACCGGCGCGGACGGATCGTGCGTCTGGACGAGCACGCGGCCATGCTTGTCGCCGCGCCCGGCCCGGCCCGAGACCTGCTGGATCTGCTGGAACGTGCGCTCGGCCGCGCGCAGGTCGCCGCCGGCGAGCCCGAGGTCGGCGTCGACCACGCCGACCAGGGTCAGGTTCGGGAAATGATAGCCCTTGGTGACGAGCTGGGTGCCGATCACGATGTCGATCTCGCCAGCTTCCATGCGCGCGACGAACTCGGCGGCCTTGGCGGGGGACCAGATGGTATCGGAGGTGACGATCGCGGTCCGCGCGTCGGGGAAGAGCAAGGCGACCTCGTCCGCGATCCGCTCGACGCCCGGACCGCAGGCGACGAGCGCATCCTCCTCCCTGCACTCCGGGCAGGCGTCGGGCGCCGGCATCATGTGGCCGCAATGGTGGCAGGCGAGCCGGCGGGTGAAGCGGTGCTCGACCATCCAGGCGGTGCAATTGGGGCACTGGAAGCGGTAGCCGCAGCGGCGGCAGAGCGTGAGCGGGGCGTAGCCGCGGCGGTTGAGGAAGAGCAGGCTCTGCTCGCCGTTCGCGAGGTTCTCCTCCAGCGCCTCGACCAGCTTCGGCGCGAGCCAGCGCCCGCGCGCGGGCGGGTCGCGCAACAGGTCGAGCGCCGCCATGTCGGGCAGCCGCGCGCCGCCATAACGCGCGGGCAGCTTCAGCTCGCGATAGGTGCCGATCTCGGCCATGTGCCGCGTCTCGATCGCGGGCGTGGCGGAGGCGAGGACGACCGGGATTTCCTCGAGCTTGGCGCGCATCACGGCGACGTCGCGGGCATGATACTGGACGCCGTCCTCCTGCTTGAAGCTCGCCTCGTGCGCCTCGTCGACGACGATCAGGCCGAGGTCGCGATAGGGGAGGAACAAGGCCGAGCGGGCGCCGACCGTGACCCGGGCCTCGCCCGACGCGATCGCCCGCCAGGCGCGCCGCCGCTGCGACTGGCGCAGGCCCGAATGCCAGGCGACGGGCTCGCAGCCGAAGCGGGCGGCGAAGCGCTTCAGGAACGGCTCGGTGAGCGCGATCTCGGGGAGCAGGACGAGCGCCTGCCTGCCTGCCCGGATCGCCTCGGCGATCGCCTCGAAATAGACCTCGGTCTTGCCCGAGCCGGTGACGCCGTCGAGCAGCCAGGGCGCGAACTGCCCGGCATTGACGGCCTCGCGCAATTCCGCCGCGGCGTCGGCCTGGGTCTCGTCGAGCGCGGGCGGGTCGTGGTCCGGGTCGGGGACCGGGAAGGGATCGTCGATCTGCACCTCGACCGCCTCGATCGCGCCCGCCTTGACGAGGCCGCGGATCACGCCGTCGGAGACACCGCCGATGATCGCGAGCTCGCTGACCAGCCCCTGCCGCTCGCCGATCCGCTCCAGCGCCTGCGCGCGCTGGGGCGTCAGCCGCTCCGGCGCGCGGCCGGTCGCGCGATATTCGGTGATCGAGCGCGCGCCCTCCAACGCCCCCGAGGAGGGCAGCGCCATGCGCAGCACTGCGGCGAGCGGGGAGAGATAATAATCGGCGGTCCATTCCACGAGCCGCCGCAGCGGCGCGGCGATGGGCGGGAGGTCGTAGACGTGGAGCAGGTTCCTGAGGCGGTTTTCGCCCACCTCCTGCGTCGCCAGCCGCTCCGGCTCCCAGACCACGCCGATCATCTGCCGCGGCCCGAGCGGCGCGACCACCACCGAGCCGGGCTCGACCTGCATGCCGTGGGGCACGCGATAGTCGAGCGGGCCCAGCGCGGCGTTCATCACGATCAGGCGGGCGCGGGACATGGGCGACACATAGGGCCGGAGCGGGCAAAGGGAAGGTGGTCGGTGCGGCCGCGGCTAGTCCATGCCGAGCACGGCGGCGATCGCGACGATGCCGTTCAGCAGATTGACGATGCGGACATTCTCATTCTCGGCATGCTGGTTGTTGTCGTGGTTCCAGAGGCCGAGCGTGATGGTGGGCGCGCCGAGCTCCTGGCGGATCAGGTAGAGCGGCAGGCTGCCGCCGAGGCTGGGCAGGACCACGGGTGCCTGCCCGTCCAGCGCCCGGCGCAGCGATCGTGCGAGCGGATGATCGAGCGGCGTGCGCTCGGCCGGATAGCCGGGCGTGCGCGTCACGGTCGCGATGCGCCGGAAACGGCGCCGCTCGGCCATGGTCGGCGCGCGGTCGAGCACTTCATAGCCCTGCGCCCGGACATGGGCGATCAGCCGCTCGATCTGCCGGTCCGGCGTGTTGCCGAGCACGAGCCGGAGATCGAGCGCCGCGGTGGCGACGGTCGGGATGACGTTTCGCGAGCGCGCGCCGACATCGGCGCTGCTCATGCCGTTGACGTTGAGCGAGGGCAGGTTGATCTGTTCGCCGAGGCTTGCGCCATTGCCCTCGGTCCAGCCGAGCCCGAGCTCGCCCCGCAACGCCGCGTCCGGCTGCGGGGCGGCGGCGATCGCGGCCCGCTCGGCAGGGGTAAGCGGCACCACGTCGTCGTAGAAGCCGGCGATCGTCACGCGGCCATTCTCGTCCTTCATTGAGGCGAGCAATTCGGCGAGCATCATCGCCGGATTGGGCGCCCAATTGCCGTAATGGCCGCTGTGCAGCGGCCGGACGGGCCCGTAGACGCTGAGCTCGACATTGACGTCGCCCCGCACGCCGAGGGAGAGCTGGGGCGGGCCCGACTGGTGGGCGGCCCGTCGATAATGATCCAGCCGTCCGAGCGCAGAAGCGCGCGGTGGCGGCGCAGCAGGGCGGCGAGATGCGGCGAGCCCGCCTCCTCCTCGCCCTCCAGCACGATCTTGAGGTTGAAGGACGGTGCCCGGCCCTCGGCGCGCAGCGCGTCGACTGCCGCAAGGATCGCCATCACCCCGGCCTTGTCGTCTGAGGCGCTGCGCGCATAGATCCGGGCCGCGTCGCCCTCGCCGACCAGGCGCGGCTCGAAGGGCGGCGTGATCGTCCAGTCGGCGGGGGTGACGGGCTGGCCGTCGTAATGGGCGTAGAGCACCAGGGTCCGCCGCGCCCCCGGAACCGGCCATTCGCCATAGATGAGCGGCGGCGCGTCGCCCTCCTCGAGCAGGCGCGGGGCGAGGCCGCGGCGGCGCATCATCGCCATGATATGCTCGGCATTGCGGCGGATGTCGGCGCGGTTCGACGCGACGTTGGGGATGGCGAGCAAAGGCAGATACTCGCCAAGGATCGCCTCCCGGTTCGCGGCGACCCAGTCGCGCGGCGCGGCACTTGCGGATGAGGCGAAGCCGCTGGCCAGGACCAAAGCGAGCAGGGGCCGGATCATGCCCGGAGCGTAACAAGATCGCCGGGCGGCGCAATCGCCCGGCGGCGCCTGGCGGGTCCCTGACCTATTCGCCCTCGCGGATTCGGGCGAGCGTGAACGACAGGGTGAAGGTCGCCACATGGTCCATCCGGTCCCGTTGGCCGTCGCGTCCGAAGCGATACTGGTTTAGATAGCCCACCTCGCCGCGGACGCTTCCGCCCAACGGGATCGACACGCCCAGCGTGTTGCGCATCCGATCATAACCGCCATCCTGCCCCCACGCGGTGCTGTTGAGGTTGAAGAAATGCTCGCTGGTCGCGACCAGCTTCAGGCCATGGCGGTTGAGCGGAGTTTCGAATCCCAGACGTGGCCGGAGCCGGAACCCAATCTCGCTGCCGGCACTGCTGAAGCGCTGCTCGAAACGAAGCCGTCCGTTGAAGCCTCCGCCCAGCGGCACGAGGACCATCTGGCGGAGCCGCTCCTCGCTCGGCTCCCGGTCGCCCTGGTCCCACTCCTCGACATGGCGGTAGCCGATCGACAGTTCGACGCCGCCGCGCGTCTTGTGCGTAAACAGCGCGCCCAGCTCCGCGTGGAAGAAGCCGCCGGCGCGGTCGCTGAAGCGGCCGACGGATTCGACCACAAGCTTGTCCCGGTCGCTGATCTCCACGCCGGCATTGACCTGCAGCCAGAGCTGCTCGTCCGTCTGCCGGGCGGCCGCCGGCGAGGCAGGCAGAAGAAGAGCGGCGGCGACAAGGATGGAGCGCATGGGATTCCGGTGTTAGAGGCTGGCGCGACGGTGAAGGGCGCTACAGCCTCGTCACCTTTTTGTCACATTCTGTTTCCCGAGGGACCCATGAAATTCTTCGCCGACACCGCCGACACTGCCGACATCCGCGACCTGGCCGAGACGGGCCTCCTCGACGGCGTCACCACCAATCCGTCGCTGATCCACAAGGCGGGCCGGGATTTCCTGGAGGTGGTCAGGGAGATTTGCGGGATCGTCGAGGGGCCGGTCTCGGCCGAGGTCGTCGCGCTCGACCATGACGGGATGATGCGCGAGGCCGAGGTGCTGCGGAAGATCGCCGACAATATCGCGGTGAAGGTGCCGCTCACCATCGACGGGCTGAAGACTTGCAGGAAGCTGACCTCGGACGGCACGATGGTGAACGTCACGCTCTGCTTCTCCGCCAACCAGGCCCTCCTCGCGGCCAAGGCCGGCGCGACCTTCGTCTCGCCCTTCGTCGGCCGGCACGACGATGTCGGCTATCCCGGCATGGAGCTGATCGCCGACATCCGGGTGATCTACGACAATTACGATTTTCCGACGCAGATCCTCGTCGCCAGCGTGCGCAACCCGATCCACATCCACGACGCCGCCAAGCTCGGCGCCGACGTGATGACCGCGCCGCCCGCGGTGATCCGCCAGCTGTTCAAGCACCCGCTGACCGACAACGGCATTAAGGCGTTCCTGGCCGACTGGGAGAAGACGGGGCAGAAGATCGGGTAGGGGCGATGGCATACCGCCCAACGAGCTTCATAGGCCTCCCGTTTGCGGTGATCGCAATCGTCGTGGGGGTCATCTGATCATGGGTAGCACGGGCTATTTCCCCGAGGGACTCTGGTAGCCCCACGAACGGTTCGACTGTGCTCCGGCGGAGGCCGGAGCGCTGGCCAGCGGCCATGCGGATTTCGCAACGCTCCGGCCTTCGCCGGAGCACGACCGGGGTACCGGAAAAGCCGCAGCTGTTGCAGCGCGGCCATTCCCCGCCCGTAACCATCGAACCTGCGGAACAGACAGGAGCGATTCCAATCGCTTCTTAACCATATCCGTATTACCCTCCCGGTCATGGGACGCGTGATCAGTTTCGAGAACCATGCGCTCGCGAACCTGCGGGCGCGGGTCGCTGCGGCGGAGGAGGCCAATCAGGACCTCATCGCCTTCGCGCGCGGCCATTCGGGCGCGGTCGCCTCGATCCATGAGGCGGTGCTGGCCGCGGTCGAGACGGACGGGCTCGATCACCTGCTCCATGTCGTCACCCAGGAATGGCCGCAGATCCTCGGCCTCGACGCGGTCGCCGTCGCGCTGGTCGCCGGCGACACCGGCGTGCGCGCCGATGCGTCCGGCCTGCAGTTCGTGGACGCCCGGCTGATCGAGCGCTCGATCCGCGATTTCGAGGGCGTGCTGCTGCGCGGCTGCGAGCGCGGCCATCCTTTGTTCGGCCCGGCCTGCGAGCTGATCCGCGCCGAGGCGCTGATCCGCCTGACCAGCGAGCCGCCGCTGCCGAGCGGCCTGCTCGCCCTCGGCCAGCGCGGCCCGCAGAGCTTCGACACCCGTCACGGCTCGGAGCTGCTCATCTTCCTTGGCCGGGTGCTGACCCGCTGCATGGGCCGGTGGCTGATCCCCTAGATCCGGACGCCCACGCCGCCGTCGCGATCGCCGCGCGCTGGCACGATCACCTGACCCGCGAGCGCCGCCGCTCCGAGCATACGGTCCGCGCCTATGTCGCCACCGCGCACCGGCTGATCGCCTTCCTCGCCGGCCATCTCGGCGGACCGGTCGATGCTGACGCTTTTGCCTCGCTCCGGCCGGCGGACCTGCGCGCCTATCTCGGCATGCGGCGGACCGCCGGCCTCGGCAACAACAGCGCCGCGCGAGAATTGTCCGCGGTGCGCGCCTTCCTCGCCTTCGCTGCGGCGGAAAGCGGGCGCGAGGCCAATCTGCCGCGGCTCAAGGGCCCGAAGAAGCCGCGGGCGGTGCCTCGCCCGATCTCGCCGGACGAGGCGGTGGCGCTGGCCGGGGAGGCGGCCGACGATGCCGCCGCGCCCTGGCTCGCCGCCCGCGACCTCGCCGTGCTGACCCTGCTCTACGGCTCCGGGCTACGCGTCGCCGAGGCTTTGTCCCTCACCGGCACGGCCTTGCCGCTCGGCGAGACTTTGCTCGTCACCGGCAAGCGCAACAAGACGCGGGTCGTGCCGCTGCTGCCGTCGGTGAAGGCGGCGATCGAGGATTATCTCAGGCTCTGCCCCTGGCCGGCGGAGCGCGATCAGCCCCTGTTTCGCGGCGCGCGCGGCGGCCCGCTCCGGGGCGAAATCGTCCGCCGCGCCGTCCGCAAGGCGCGGCGCGCGCTCGGCCTTTCCGAGCGGACCACGCCGCACGCCCTGCGGCACAGCTTCGCCACCCACCTTCTCGGCCGCGGCGCGGACCTGCGCGCGCTGCAGGAACTGCTCGGCCATGTCAGCCTGAGCTCGACGCAGATCTATACGGCGGTCGACGCGGCGCACCTGCTCGACGTCTACCGGCACGCGCACCCCCGGGCCTAACGGGCGCGGCGGCTCCAGGTGAGTTGGCGCCAGACGTACCAGAGGATCACGCCGACGACGATGATCGTGGTGACGGGCGCTGCCACCTCCTCGATCCGCTCGAAGCCGTGGCCGAGCGCATAGCCGCCGGTCGCCAGCGCCGCACTCCACACGAAGGTGCCGAGCGTCGACCAGATCAGGAAGCGCGCGACCGGCATCCGCAGGATGCCGGGCGGGACGGAGATGAAGGTGCGCATCGCCGGCAGCATGCGGCCGACCAGGACGATGCCCGCCCCGTGCCGGTCGAACTGGCGCTGCACCTTCTCCACGTCGCCCCAGTCCATCGTGATCCAGCGGCCGTAATTGTCGATGAAAAAACGGAACCGCTCCGGCCGGATCGCACGCGCGAACAAATACCAGAGGAAATTGCCGACCATGGCGCCCGCCGTCGCGAACACGATCACGCCGCCCAGGCCAAGCGGCCCCTGCGCCGCCTGCATCCCCGCGAGCGGCAGGATCAGCTCGGAGGGGAGGGGCGGGAACATGGTCTCGAGCAGCATGAGCAGGAAGACGCCGAAATAGCCGCCCCAGACGATCAGCTGGATCACCCACTCGTACACGGCCGCCCCGGCTCCCACCCCTTCCGGCACGATACCGGAAAACCCGCACCTGCTTCCGCGACGAACGTGGCAAAGGAAAGGCTTCGCCGCCAAGGTGTATTACTCTAGTAACTCACCATGGCGACGGGTCAAGCGGAAAGAGCGAGGGGTTCGGGCGCAGCAAAGGTGCAGGCCGCTTCCATCGTCATTGCGAGGAGCGGAGCGACGCGGCAATCCAGCGCGGACTGGATTGCTTCCCCCGGCTTTCGCCGGGGTCGCAATGACGGACGGGGTGGCTCAGCCGTAGCTGACGATCTCGAACTCGATCCCGTCCCAGTCCATGAAATAGAAGCGGCGGCCGGGCTCGTAGTCGCCGTGGCTGAAGGGGATGAGGCCGGCCGCGAGCACGCGCTGCTCGACCGCGTCGAGATCCTCGACCTGGATGCCGACATGATTGAGCGGCACCCCCTTCTGCCAGCCGCGGTCGCCCGAGCCGCCCTCCCAGGCCGCTTCCGGCGACTTCGGTTCGGCATAGACGGCGATATAATTAGTCTCGTCCCCGACATGGATGGAGGTGCCGCCGTCGCGGGCCGGGCCCTGCCAGCGGACGTGCCAGCCGAACAGGTCCTGGAACAATCTCGCCGATCGCTCGGGCTGGCTGACGGTGATGTTCACATGTTCGATGAAGCCGGTGCGCATGACGTTGGTCCTTTCGATTCGGGTCATGCTTGCCGCCTCTACAACCTCAAGCTAAGTTGAGATCAAGCATTGAAATGGAGAGGAAGAATGAACCGTGGCAACGAGCTGCTGCCGATCGGCGAGCTGGCCGCACGCACCGGCCTCAGCGTCTCCGCGATCCGCTTCTACGAGGAGAAAGGGCTGGTGCAGGCCTTGCGCACGGCGGGCGGGCAGCGGCGCTTCCTGCGCTCCGACATCCGCCGCCTCTCCTTCGCCCTGATCGCGCAGCAGATCGGCTGCACCCTGCCGGAAATCGCCGCCGAGCTCGCCAAATTGCCGCAGGGCCGGACGCCGACGCCGGCGGACTGGCGGCGGATCAGCAACGGCTTTTCGAAACTGCTCGACCGGCGGATCGCGGCGCTGCAGCGGATGCGCGACACGCTCGACGGCTGCATCGGCTGCGGCTGCCTCTCGCTGAAGAAATGCGGGCTCTACAATCGCGGCGACCGCGCCGCGCGGACGGGCGTGGGGCCGAGATATGCGTTGGGCGTCCGCTGGGACTCGTTCGAGTAAACGTCATCCCGGCGAAAGCTGGGATCTGACTTTCCTGTCCAACCGCTGCCAAGGCAAAGGGATTCCAGCTTTGGCTGGAATGACGGCTCAGGCCCGGCCCAGTTTCCCCTCGATCGCGTCCCAGATCTTCGCCGGCGTGTCGGTGCCGTTGAACCGGTCGATGGCGACGATGCCGGTGGGGGAGGTGACGTTGATCTCGGTGAGCCATTCGCCGCCGATCACGTCGATGCCGACGAAGAGCAGCCCGCGCTTCTTCAGCTCCGGGGCGAGCGCGGCGCAGATTTCCTCCTCGCGTGCGGTCAGCTCCGTCTTCGCCGCCTTGCCGCCGACCGCGAGGTTCGAGCGGATCTCGCCCTCGCCGGGGATGCGGTTGACCGCGCCGACCACCTCGCCGTCGACGAAGACGATGCGCTTGTCGCCCTCGGCCACGCTTGGCAGGAAGGCCTGCAGCATGTGCGGTTCGCGCCAGGCGGTGTTGAACACCTCGATCAGCGAGGAGAGGTTGGCGCCGTCGCTGGCGATCTTGAAGATCGCCTTGCCGCCATTGCCATGCAGCGGCTTGACGACGATCTCCCCGTGCTCGGCGAGGAACTTGCGGGCGACGCCGAGCGAGCGGGTGACCGCCGTCGGCGGCATGAAACGCGCATAATCGAGCACCCAGACCTTTTCCGGCGCATTGCGCACGCTGGCCGGATCGTTGACGACGAGCGTCTCCTCCTGGATGCGCTCGAGCAGGTGGGTGGCGGTGATATAGCCGAGGTCGAAGGGCGGATCCTGGCGCATCAGCACGACGTCCGCGTCGCGGCCGAGGTCGAGGATTTCGGGCGCGCCGGCGCTGCAATGGTCGCCGGGAACGCGCTGCACGGTCACCGGCCGGGCCATCGTCCAGAGCCGCCCGTCCACCCAGCTCAACGCCCCCGGATCATAATGGAAGAGCCGGTGCCCGCGCGCCTGGGCGCCGAGCATGATCGCGAAAGTGGAATCGCCCTCGATGTTGATCGTCTCGAGGGGATCCATCTGGACGGCGACGCGCAGGCTCATGGCGCTGCTTTAGCCGCGGAAAGGGGACAGGTACTAGTACCTGTCCCCCGTCGCCTCCCCGGCTCAGATGAAGCTGAAATCGTAGGTCGTGACGATCTCGAAGTCGGAGCTGTGCACCTGCCCGGTCGCGAAGATGTTCACATATTCGATCACGCCATGGTCATCGATCTTGTAGAGATTGCTGCTGCCCGGGCCGACGCGCGTGAAGGTCGTCCCGGCCGCATAGCCGACGAGAACGATCGAATCGCCGTCCGAATTGCCCTTGCCCCAGAAGTCCATGATCGAGTCGCCATTGGCCTCGCCCTTGCGCAGCACGAAGACGTCGTTGCCGTCGCCGCCGGTCATGACGTCGGCGCCGGCACCGCCGTCGAGCACGTCCATGCCGGCGCCGCCGAGCAGCGTGTCCATGCCGCCGCCGCCTTTCAGCGTATCGTTGCCGTCCGCGCCGTTCAGCAGGTCGGCCTCCGCGCCGCCCCAGAAGACATTGTCGCGCGCGTCGCCGAGCACGTTCTCGCCGAGCACGTCGATGACGCTGACATTGACGTCGAACTCGCTCGACGCGCCTTCATTGTCGGTGACGCGGACCCGGATCGTGTGGCTGTTCTGCTGCTCGTAGTCGAGCAGCAGCCCGTCGGCGACGGTGACATTGCCGTTGGCGTCCAAGTCGAAGCGGCCGCCGGCATCATTGAGCAATTCGAAGGTGAAGGGGCCGCTGCTGTCGTCCTGGGCGACCAGCGTGCCGACCGCGCTGCCATTATTGGCGTCCTCGGGCGCCTGCAGCGTGCCGGTGACGCCGGTCGGCGCATCGTTGAAGTTGAGGACCTCCTGGCTCAGGGTAACGGTGTCGCTGCTGTAGCGCGTGGTGCCACCGGTGACCGAGAGATCGGCCAGGGCGCCGGAGACGATCGCGCCGGCCGACGCATCGACCAGGTGCACGATGAGCGTCGGCGCGCTGCCGACGAAGTCCAGCGCCGGGTTGAAGCGGATCGAAGTCGAGGCCGCGAGCAGCACCGCGGCGCCGTCCGAGGCCGGGCCGATATTCACCCAGACCGCGCCGTTGAAATATTGCCACTGGCCGGCGGCGGGATTCGAGCCGTTGGCAGTGACCGCCACGCCGGCAAAGGCGTCGGCCGAGGAGCCGCCGGCGACCTGGTCGGTCGCGTCCGAATATTGGCCGCCGAACAGGCTGGCGACGGTCTCGCCGGCCGCGCTCGGCATGTCCTCGAAAATGTCCGCCGCCTCCTCGGTGCCGTCGCCGGCTACGGTCGGCGCATCGTTCACCGCGGTCACGCTGATCGCGGCATTGTCCACGTCATTCGCCGAACCGTCGTCGGTCGTCATGGTCAGCGTGTCGGCGCCGTTGAGGTTCGGCGTCGGCGTGTAGGTGAGGCCGTTCGCGGCGGCGAGCGTCGCGTTGATCTCCGCCTGCGTGCCGGTGAGCGTCACCGTGCCGGTGCCGTTGCCCGTGACCTGGCCGGCAGTGACGCCGCCGACCACGCCGGTGTCGACGGCGAGCGTGCCGCGGCCGACCGCGAGCGTGACGGTGATGCTCGCGCTGTCGGCGTCGCTGACCGAAAGGCCGGTGACCGCGACCCCGGCCGCATCCTCGCTCGTCGCGACGACGCCGCCGGTGACGTTGACCGGAGCATCGTTCACGCCGACGATGGTGACGGTCGCGTCGAATTCGTCGCTGTCGAGCAACCCGTCATTGACCGAGTAGGAGAGGGTGCGGGTCGTCGACGTCCCGAAATTGTCCGGATTGTCGCCGCTGATCGAATAGGTCACCGCGCCCAGCGCCGCTTCGTAATCGTCGAAGCTGGCGACGCCGGTGAGCGTCATCACGCCGGTCAGCGCATTGTAGGAATAACTGATCGCGCCGATCGTGCCGTTGGTCGTGCCGCCAATGGTGAGCTGCTCGCTGCTCCCCGGCGAATCGCCGAAGCCGGCCGAGATCCGCACCTGCGCGCCGGCCAGCTGGTGCACCTGGTCGTCGGTCTCGGCGTCGCTTGCCGAAAGGCCGGCGAGGGCCGCGACCGGGACGGTGAAGCCGGAGCCCGCTCCGGCACTCTCGGTCGCGCTCGGATTGGTTTCGGTGCCGCTGAGCAGCGGCGCATGATCCAGGATGAAGCCGCCGGGGATCAGCCCGCCCGCATTGTTGATGCCGGCGAAGAAGGTCGGCGTGCCGCCCGACAGCGAGCCGCGCCAGATGCCCTCGTCGCCGGGCGTTCCGTCCGGCCCGGTGATGTCGGCGACGTACCAGTGGCCCGTCGTGAAATCGATCTCGAGATCGTCGAGCAGGCCCTGCGGGCCGCTGCCCGCGACCTGCTGGTAGATGAGCGTGAAGGTGCCGGCGGCATTGCCGGTGAGGGCGTAGCTGTAGATGCCGCCCATCAGCACCTGCGGGGCGGTCGTGCCGCCCGTGCCGTCGCCGCCGTCGCCGTCATGGTCGAACAGGGTCGTGGCGGTGGCGAAGTAGAGCGTCGAGCCGTCCGGGCTGACCGCCAGCCCCTCGAGCGTCCCGCCTTCCTGCGGAAAGGCCTCGCCATTGGCCGGGGTGCCGTTGGGCGCTGAATCATTGTCATCCGGCGAGAAGGGCAGGACGGTGATCTGCCCGCCGGCGAAGGTGAGGGCGCCGGCGCCCGTCGTCGGGGTCAGGCCGGCGATATGGTAGACATAGTTCTTCGAAAGGAGGTCGCCGGAGGAGCTCGAGACGATGCGATGGCTCGACAGATAGACGGAACCCGTCGCGAAATCGATCACGAAGTCGTCGATGAAATTGTTGGTCGTGCCGTTCGGATTGCCGCTGCCGGTGCCGAAATTGGCGAGGATGGTCGGGACCTGCAGCGGCGTGTCGTAGCTGACCTTCTCGAACCGCTGCCCGTGGGTGAAGTAGACCTGACCGCTGTTCGGATCGACCTCCAGATTGTCGATCCTGGTCGCGGTGCCCGAGCCGGTATCCTGGTAGAGGACGGTCAGCGAGGGTGGGTTGCCCGCGAGCAGATCGGCGATGTTGCCCTGCAGCACGCGGTTGTGGCCGGTGCCGTCACTGTCGGCGATGAAGAATTTTCCATGAACCGTGTCGAAGGCGATGTCGTTGGCGCGGAACAGCCCTTCGGCGATGCTGGCGGTAAGAAGATTGTCGCTGGTCGCCGCATAGAATTGCTCCAGCTCGTAGCCGGTCATGCCCGCATCGTTGCCGGGATCGCCGTTCACCTTGAACAAACCCTGGCCGCCACCGGTGCCGGCGACCCAGAACTGCAGATTCGGCGACGTGTTGGAAACAGGCATGGCGAAGTCCTCCCCGCGGGACTCGGGGGGTGAGTCCCTCGCCAGCATTTTTGTCACGCTTTTGGCGCTGTAGGAAAGTCGTTTCTAAGTTAAGACCGCATTTGCCACCGGAATCCGGAGAATCCTGCAGAGAAGTCTGCGCTTTTCAATTTGGGCTCGTCATCCGAGCGAAATATTGCGGAGATGACGGGGCAGTCGCCACGGCACAATGAACAGTGCATCGATGCGGATGTCGTCGCCCGGTCGCGCATAGCGGTGCTGCAGGACTTCGGCAGCGGCGATGACGCGGCGCAGGCGGTAGTCGTCCAGGGCGATTCCGGCGTCAGCGTCGGTCGCGCGGGCCTTCACCTCGATGAAGGCGACGATCCTGCCGCGCCGGGCGATCAGGTCGACCTCGCCGACGGGAGTCCGCGCCCGCATCGCCAGAATGTGCCAGCCCTTGAGCCTGAGCCACCAGGCCGCGAGCCGCTCGGCCCGCCGCCCGCCGCGCTCGGCCCGCTGGCGCTTCATTTCAGCTGCTGCGCCCGTTCGTAGACCTGCCGCCTGGGCAGGCCGAGCCGGGCGGCGACCTCGGCCGCGGCGCGCGAAGGCGAGAGAGTCTTCATCGCCTCCCGCAATGCTGCGTCCATATCGGCCTCGCTTGCCGTCTCGGCTTCGCCCGGCGGGCCGACGACGATCACGATCTCGCCTTTGGGCGGGTTGCTTTCGTAGCGCGCGGCGAGCGCCGACAGCGGCCCGGTGACGGTCTCCTCGAAGCGCTTGCTGATCTCGCGCGCCACCGCGGCCTCGCGGTCGCCCAGCCCGTCGCGCAGCGCCGCGAGCGTGGCGGCGAGGCGCGGTCCGCTCTCGTAGAAAGCGAGCGTGCCCCTGAAGGTCCCGGCGTCCGCAATGGCCGCGGCGCGGGCGCCGGCCCTGGCGGGCAGGAAGCCGAAAAAGGCGAAGCGGTCCGTCGGGAGCCCGGCCAAAGTCAGCGCCGCAATCACCGCGCTCGGGCCGGGGATGGTCGTCACCATCACCCCCGCCGCCCGCGCGTCGCGCACCAGTTTGTAGCCGGGATCGGAGATGAGCGGCGTCCCTGCGTCCGAGGCAAGGGCGATCGCCTCGCTCGCCATGCGCGCGATCAGACCGGGCCGCACCTTGTCTGCATTATGATCGTGATAGGGCTGCATCGGCCTCTTCACGCCGATATGCTGGAGCAGCTTCGCGGTGACCCGGCTGTCCTCCACCGCGATCAGGTCGGCGCGCGCCAAAGTCTCCGCGGCGCGCGGAGTGAGATCGGAGAGATTGCCGATCGGGGTCGCCACGATATAGAGGCCGGGTTCGAGCTTGCCGTTCATGGGGACCGAAATCATGGCATCGCTGACCCTCCGCCCGCAATCCCATCCAGTGGATCGAGGGGGCGCCAGACTGTTTCGCTGGCTCGGCCTCGCCTTGCTTTCGGTCGCCATCGCCGGCTGCGTGCCGCGCTCGCAGCGCCCGCAGCCGCAGCTGCCGGTCGAACCGGTGCTGCGCCCGGAGGAGCCGCGGGTCAATCCGCGCCTCCCCGCCGACGAGACCCGCAACCGCGTCGCGGTGCTGGTCCCGCTGACCGGGCGCGACGCCTCGCTCGGCCAGTCGATCCTCAACGCCGCCAACCTCGCCCTGCTCGACACGGGCGGCGAGCGGATCCGGATCACCGCCTATGACACGGCCGGCACGGGCGGGGCGGTGCGTGCCGCCAACGAGGCGATCGCCGAGGGCAATGGCCTGATCCTCGGTCCGCTGCTGGCCGAGGACGTGCGCGCGGTGGCTCCGATCGCACGCGAGCATGACGTGCCGGTCATCGCCTTCTCGAACGACGTCGCGGTGGCCGGCAACGGCGTCTTCCTGATGGGCTTCACCCCGGGTCAGTCGATCGCACGGGTGGTCAGCTTCGCCCGCTCGCGCGGCGCGCAGAGCTTCGGCGCGATCGTCCCGACCAACGTCTATGGCGAGCGCGCGGCCCGGGCGATGACCCAGGCGGTGGAGGGCGCGCAGGGCCGCCTCGTCGGCATCCAGACCTTCGAGCCGAGCGCGGCCGGCGTGCGCAACGCCTCGACCCGCCTGCTCGCGCAGGGCGGGATGGACGCCGTTCTGCTCGCCGACGTGCCGCGCGCGATCCTGCCCGGCGTGCCGGTGCTGCGCGCCGCCTCGCCGCAGCCGCGCCTGCTCGCGACCGAGCGCTGGGCGACGGAGGGCAATATCGGCGCCAATGTCGCGCTGCGCGGCGCCTGGTTCGCGGCGCCGTCGGACACGGTCTACAACCAGTTCCGCACCCGCTACCGTGCCCGCTACAACAGCGCGCCGTTCCGGCTGGCCTCGCTCGGCTATGACGCGGTGCTGCTCACCGTGCGCATCGCCGCCAGCTGGCAGGTTGGCCGCACCTTCCCGATCCGCGAGCTTCGCGACCGGGAGGGCTTTTCCGGCGTCGACGGCGCCTTCCGCTTCGGCAGGGACGGCGTGGCGGACCGGGCGCTGGAGATCAGGGAGGTGACGGCGGCCGGCTCGAACGTGATCTCGCCGGCGCCCCGCAACTTCAACTGACGATCTCGGCCAGGATCCCGTCGAGCAGCAGCATGCCGCGCGGCGTCGCGCGCAGCCGTTCGTCGGTCCGTTCCAGCAGGCCCTGATCCGCGAGCCGGCCGACCGCGGCGAGGTCGAGTCCCTCGGGCGACCAGGCAATGCCTTCGGCGAGCCGCAGCCCCATGAGCAGGGCCTCGACGCGCTGCTCCGCCGGCGCGATCGCCTGCGCCTCGACGATGCCATGGCCGTTGCGGGCGAGGGCGCCGAGCCAGTTCTCGGGCTTGCGGTGCCGCCGGGTGGCGACCCCGTTCCGCCGCCCGTGCGCGCCCGGGCCGATGCCGGCATAGGTCCCGTACCGCCAGTAAGCGAGATTGTGCCGGCTCTCCTCGCCCGGGCGGGCATGGTTGGAGATCTCATAGGCCGGGAGGCCCGCACCGGAGGTCAGCGCCCCGGTCAGCTCGTAGAGCGCGGCGCTCTCGTCCGGATCGGCCGGCACCAGCGTGCCCTTCGCGGCCAGGGCGGCGAACCGCGTCCCGGGCTCGATGGTGAGCTGGTAGAGCGAGAGATGGCCGGTGCCGAAGCCCAGGGCCCGCTCCAGCTCCGCCGCCCAGGCCTCGGCGCCCTGGCCGGGCAAGGCATAGATCAGGTCGAAGCTCACTCGCTCGAACACGGACTGGGCGGTGCCGAGCGCCATCAGCCCCTCGCTCACGTCATGGGCGCGGCCGAGGAAATGCAGCGCCTCGTCATCGAGTGACTGCAGGCCGAGCGAGACCCTGTTCACCCCGGCGCGGGCCAGATCGGCGAAGCGCGCCGCCTCGACCGAGGAGGGATTGGCCTCGAGCGTGATCTCGATGCCTTCCGCGAAGTCCCAGTGGCTCCCCGCCGAGTCGATCAGCGCCTCAACGGTGGCGGGCGGCATCAGCGAAGGCGTGCCGCCGCCGAAGAAGATCGAAGTCAGGCGGCGGCCCGGCGTCTGCGCAGCCTCATAGCCGAGGTCGGCGAGCAAGGCCTCGCGCCAGGCGTCTTGATCCAGTTGCTCGCGGACGTGGCTGTTGAAATCGCAATAAGGACATTTGGAGACGCAGAACGGCCAGTGGATGTAGAGGGCCAATCCCCCCTCCCCTTCTGGGGAGGGGTCGGGGGTGGGGGAAGTGCGTGGGACTGCCCCACCCCAACCCCTCCCCTGAAGGGGAGGGGCTAAAGTCACAGCAATGCCGCCACCAGCTTGCGGAAGGCGTCCGCGCGGTGGCTCATCCCGTGCTTCTCGGCCGGGTCCATCTCGCCGAAGGTCCGCTCGTGCCCGGCCGGCACGAAGATCGGGTCGTAGCCGAAGCCGTTCGCCCCGCGCGGCGGGAAGACGAGCGTGCCGTCGACCCGGCCCTCGAACCATTCGCTGTGCCCGTCCGGCCAGCACAGTGCGAGCGCGCAGATGAAATGGGCGTTGCGGCTGGCCTCGGGGCCGAGTGCCTCGAGCTCGGTCCGCACCCGTTCCATCGCCAGGCCGAAATCGCGCTCGCCGCTGACCTCGCCGGGGCCGGCGCCCGGATCGACCTGCCCCTCGCGAACCGCCCAGCGGGCCGAGAAGATGCCGGGCCGGTCGCCGAGCGCCTCGACGCAGAGGCCGCTGTCGTCGGCCAGCGCCGGGAGGCCCGAGAGGTCCGCCGCCGCGCGCGCTTTCAGATCGGCATTATCGATGAAGGTGGTGCCGATCTCGTCGGGCTCGGGCAGGTCAAGCTCGGCGGCCGAGACCGGCTCGATCCCATAGGGCCCGAGCAGGTCGCGGATCTCGCGGACCTTGCCCTCATTGTGGCTGGCGATGACCAGCCGTCCGGCCTCCAGCCTGCGGGTCACCGTCCCGTGGCCCTGTCCTGCGCGGCGAAAATCTCGCCGCAGCCGATCCGCGCGAGCCGGAGCAGGCGCAGCAGCCCCTCCTCGTCGAAGCATTCGCCTTCCGCCGTGATCTGCGATTCGACGAGCAGGCCGTCGCCGGTCAGCACGAAATTGCCGTCGCAGCCGGCGCTGCTGTCCTCGGCATAATCGAGATCCAGCACGGCATTGCCGTTATGGATGCCGCAGCTTACCGCCGCGACCTTCTGCCGGATCGGGTCTCTTTCCACCTGCTTGTTCGCGAGCAGCCCGTCCACCGCGAGCCGCAGCGCCACCCAGGCGCCGGAGATGGCGGCCGTGCGAGTGCCGCCGTCCGCCTGGATCACGTCGCAGTCGAGCGAGATCTGCCGTTCGCCCAGCGCCTCGAGGTCGACCACCGCGCGCAGGCTCCGCCCGATCAGCCGCTGGATCTCCTGCGTCCGCCCGGTCTGCCTGCCCGCCGCCGCCTCGCGCCGTCCCCTGGTATGGGTCGCGCGCGGCAGCATGCCATATTCGGCCGTCACCCAGCCCCGGCCCTTGCCGCGGAGCCAGGAGGGGACGTTGGTCTCGACCGAGGCGGTGCAGAGCACTCTGGTGTCGCCGAAGCTCACCAGGCAGCTGCCCTCCGCATGGCGGGTGAAGCCGGGCTCCATGACGATGGCGCGCATCTGGTCCGGCGCGCGGCCTGAGGGACGCATGACATTCCTTCCACTGAAATCGCGCGCGTCGTATCACCATCTGCGAACGAGGCAATAAGCGGGAGGCAATATGTCCGGTTGGCGTAGCGCGATGATGGCGATGATCCTTCTTGCGGGCTGCACCGCCATGGCACCGCCGGGGTCCCGTCGGGGCGCCGTCGACTCGATCAGCTTCCAGCTCAACAGCTGGGGCTCTCCGGTCGAGGGCTTCACGATCGCGAGCGACGGCAGGGGCGAGTTCCGCAAGGCGCCGGCCTTCCGGGCCGAGCCCCGGGTCACGCGCTTCAACGCCGGCCGGGCGGGCTTCGCGCGCATCCAGGCCGCGCTGGCGCCGGTCAGGCGCCATGCGGGGTCGGAGGTGCCCTGCGGGCAACGGATGACCGACTTCCCCTATGGCGACATCGTCTGGGAGAGCGGCAGCAGCCGCGCCACGGTCAGCCTCAACGTCGGCTGCCGGAGCGCCGAGATGCAGGCCGTGGTCGCGCGTGCGCAGCAGGCGACGACGCTGGCGGAAGGCTTCGCCCGGACCAACGCCGCGCCATAGGGAGGAAGGAGCATGACGATCGTCCGGCTGCTGATGGTGGTGATCGGGGTGCTGGCCGTGCTGTTCGGCCTGCTCTTCACCCTGCAGGGTCTCGGCATCGTCCACTGGCCGCGCAGCTCCTTCATGCTCGACGATCGCAGCTGGGCCGTGCGCGGCGCGGTGCTGATCGCCGGGGGCGCGCTGATGGCCTGGTTCGGCCGCAGGCTCCGCTAAGCCGCGGTTCAGCGGCGTTCCGGCAGGGAGGGCGCATGAACAAGGCCCTCATCCTCTTCGCTGCGGCGCTCGCCGTCCCCGCCGCCGCCCAGTCGCCGACGCGCAGCCCGACGCGCTCGATCACCTACGAGACCGGCCCCTGCTTCGGCCGCTGCCCGGTCTATTCCGTGACCGTCTACAGCAACGGGCGCGCGACCTTCACCGGCCGGCGCTTCACGGCGGTCGAGGGCACGCGCGAATTCCGGGTGAGCCCGGGTACGTGGCGCGCTCTGGCCCGCCATCTCGAGCCGGTTCGGCCGCAGCGCGGCGATATCCGCTATTCGGGTGACCGCTGCCGCTCCATGGCGACGGACCTGCCCTCGGCGAGCGTGACCTGGCACGATCCGGACGGGCGGCGGAGCCTCTATTTCTATTATGGCTGCGACATGCAGCGGAACCGCGCGCTCGCCGACCGCCTGCGCCGCGCCCCCGACCTGCTGCCGTTGGGGGATTTCATCGGCCGCTCCCGCTGACTACATCTGGCCGCATGGCGACCAGCATCGGCGAGATGAGCGACCGCGCGCGGGACGTGTTCCGGCTGGTGGTCGAGGCCTATCTGGAGAACGGCCAGCCGGTCGGCTCGCGCACCATCTCGCGTACCTCCACGCTCAATCTCTCGCCCGCCTCGATCCGCAACGTGATGCAGGATCTGGAGGAGACCGGCCTGCTCGCCGCCCCGCACACCTCGGCAGGCCGGGTTCCCACCGAATCGGGCCTGCGCCTGTTCGTCGACGCGATCATGCAGGTGGCCGAACCGCGGCCCGAGGACCGGGCGGCGATCGAATCGCTGATCGAACGCGGCGGGCCGATCGAGGAGGCGATCGCCAGCGCCACCGCCGCCCTGTCCGGCCTCTCCGCCTGCGCCGGCATCGTGCTGGTCCCGAAGGAGGAACCGGCGCTGAAGCAGCTCGCCTTCGTCCCGCTGTCGCCGCGTCAGGCGGTGGCGGTGGTCGTCGGCAGCGACGGCAGCGTCGAGAATCGGGTGATCGACCTGCCGCCGGGCGTCACCCCTTCGACGCTCGCCGAGGTCGGCAATTACGTGAGCGCGCGCCTTTCCGGCCTGACGCTGCGCGAGGCGCAGGCGCGGCTGGCCGACGAGATCCGCGCGGGCCAGGCGGCGCTCGACAAAGCGGCCCAGACCCTGGTCGCGCAGGGGCTCGCGCTCTGGTCGGAGGACGGTTCCCGCCGCCCGGTGCTGATCGTGCGCGGCCAGGCCAATCTGATCGACGACAGCGCCGCCGCCGATCTCGACCGGGTCCGCCAATTGCTCGACGAGCTGGAGGGCAAGGAGGAGATCGCCCGCCTGCTCGACCGCGCCCGCGCCGGCGAGGCGATGAAGATTTTCATCGGATCGGAGAATGAGCTGTTCGCGTTATCCGGTTCGTCGGTTATCGCCGCGCCCTGGCGCGGGCATGACGGCAAGCTGGTCGGCGTCGTCGGTGTGATCGGGCCGACCCGGTTGAACTATGCGCGCGTGGTACCCATGGTGGATTTCACCGCGAAAACATTGTCGAGATTGATGGGATGAACACGGAAGACAGCAAGATCGAATTGGAAGGGGAAATCGACTTCGACGGCGTTCAGAACGGGCAGGACGGCGCGGCTGGCGATCTCGACCGCCTGGCAGAGCTCGAGAAGGAGCTCGAGGAGGTGCGCCAGCACGTCCTCTACGCCCAGGCCGAGACGCAGAACGTCCGCCGCCGGCTCGAGCAGGAGAAGAACGCGGCCACCCAATATGCGGCCACCGCCTTCGCCCGCGACATGCTGAGCGTGAAGGACAATCTCGAGCGCGCTCTGTCCGCCATCCCCGAGGACATGCGCGGCGACGAGCAGATGAAGGGCCTGGTCGCCGGCCTCGAGGCCACCGGCCGCGAGCTGGACAGCGCCTTCCAGCGCCACGGCATCAGCCGCATCGAGGCGCTCGGCAAGCCGCTCGACCCCCATCTCCACCAGGCGATGCTGGAAGTGCCGTCCGACGAGGAGCCCGGCACGATCGTCCAGGAGATGCAGGCCGGCTACACGATCAAGGACCGGCTGCTCAGGCCGGCGCTCGTGGGGGTCGCGAAGAAGGGCTAAGCGGGGGATGCCGTGGGGGGCGATGATCACAGCACCGTTATCCTCTTCTTCGTCATTGCAGGGCTGATTGCATTCGCGCTCTTCGGTCCGCGCCCGCGGGACCGATCCACCGCCGTGCCCGACGGACCGGAGGATGAGCCCTATCGAAT
This sequence comes from Allosphingosinicella sp., assembly GCF_035626655.1. Classification (GTDB taxonomy): domain Bacteria; phylum Pseudomonadota; class Alphaproteobacteria; order Sphingomonadales; family Sphingomonadaceae; genus Allosphingosinicella. The sequence goes on along the minus strand of NZ_DASPNF010000013.1, from coordinate 7,905 downwards.
CTATACAACTGAATTCGATCTCGAGTTCAGCGGCGCGGAGGTGGTCGATGCGTTGCCGGAGGCGAGCCTCGACCGCGAGCGCGGCCACCTGCAGGGCAATCCGTCCACCTGGAAGGCCTGGATTGGCCGGACCGACGACCTTGTGAAGCGAAATGGCCCGCTGTTCGACGAATTGATGCCCGACTTGCGCGCATCCATGGCTGGACTCGATTCGGCCGACGTCGCGGTGGCGCTCCTGATCGACCAGTCGGGCTCGATGAAGGGCGAGCCCGTAGCCAGGGCCGCGGCCACCGCCGATCTCTTCGCCCGCCTGCTGACCGCCCTCGGGGTTCGCAGCGAGGTGCTCGGCTTCTCGACGGCCGGCTGGAAGGGCGGTCGTGTCCGTGAAGCTTGGCTGCGGGCCGGCAGGCCTCCGCGGCCGGGCCGCCTTTGTGCCCTCATGCATGTCGTCTACAAGGCGGCCGACGAACCGGCGCTCACCGAGGTGGCGCGCCGTGCGATCGTCCATCCGGACTTGCTGCGCGAGAATATTGATGGCGAAGCAGTGCTGTGGGCCCGGAGCCGGCTTGCAAACCTGCCCGTCCGGCATCGGCTCATTCTCGTCCTGTCGGACGGCGCCCCGGTCGACGATTCCACGCTGATGGAAAACGGCGGGTCTCTCCTCTGCCGCCACATCGTCAAGGTGGTGCGGGAGGCCGAGGCGGATGGCGTGATCATCGGCGGAGTAGGCATCAACTATCGGGTCGACCTCTATTATCCCCTTTCGGAAGCAGCGACGGACCTCGACGACCTCCCTGGGGCAATGGCCACGGCGCTGGAGCGGATGCTGAGGACGGCGGCGGAGCGCACGGAAGTCGCGCCGGGCTAACCTTTGGTTGCAAGAGCGCGCGGAACAGTTTCTTCTGCGCTCGTTATGATCCGCCTGCTTCTGTTCACGATCCTGCTTGGCGGCTGCGCGGCCGTGCAATCCGGTCCCGCGCCTGAGGCGGCCCGGCTCACCTTGGGCCCGTCCTACGCCTGGGCGACGTTCAACGCGCGCGGCGTCACCGCGTCCGGCGCCTCGGGCCTCGCCGACCGCACGACCGCACGACGGCTGACGATCGACGATCCGGTGCGGATCGCCTCCATCTCCAAACTGGTCGTCGCGATCGGGGTGATGCGGCTGGTCGAGCAGGGGAGGCTCGATCTGGACCGGGACGTCTCCGATTATCTCGGCTGGCGGCTGCGCAACCCGGCCTTTCCGGACCGGCCGATCACGCTCCGCCTGCTCCTCTCGCACCGCTCCTCGCTCAAGGACGATATCGAATATTGGGCGATTCCCCTGGGCGCGACCCTCGAGCAGACGCTCGCCAATCCCATTGCCTTCGATCCCGAGCACGCGCCGGGCAGCTATTTCCGCTATTCGAACCTCGGCTATCCGGTGATCGCCTCGATCATGGAAAAGGCGTCGGGCGAGCGCTTCGACCGGCTGATGGCGCGGCTCGTCCTGAACCCCATGGGCCTCGATGCCTGCTTCAACTGGACGACCTGCAGCGACGCCGCGATCGCCCGCGCGGTCGTGCTCTACGCGCCGGACGGCAGCGTCCGCCGCGACGATCTGCAGGGCCGGCGGCCGGACTGCCCGGTGCTCGCGCCCAATGGCTGCGACCTCGCCGCCTACCGGCTCGGCGACAATGGCGCGCTCTTCTCGCCGCAGGGCGGCCTCCGCGTCTCGGTCCGCGACCTGACCGTGATCGGCCGGATGCTGCTCCAGGGCGGCATGCACGACGGCGAGCGCATCCTCAGCGAGGCCAGCGTGCGCGCGCTCACCACGCCCGCCTGGACGTTCGACGGCAGCAACGGCCAGACCGAGGACGGCTTCTACTGCGCCTACGGGCTCGCCGTGCAGCTCATCCCGACCGCCCAGGCCGGCTGCCGCGACGACCTGTTCGGGCGCGGCCGCCGGGCGTGGGGCCATGCCGGGGATGCCTATGGCCTGCGCTCCGGCCTCTGGCTCGATCCGCAGCGCGGCACCGGCATCGCCTTCTTCGCCACCACCAATGGCGACGATCCGCGGCGCGGCGCGCGATCGGCCTATCGCGCGATCGAAGAGCAGCTCGCCGCGCACCTCCGGCCCTGATCTGATCGTCGCGCGCCGGCCCGGTCCATGTTAGGCTGCCGGTCAATGTCGCGTAAGGCGTGAAGGAGACGGCAAGCAGGTCGGGAGGGGGCGATGGCCAATTGGCTGAAAGTGTTGCTGGGTGTTCTGCTGAGCATCGGCATCTTTATCGGTATCATGGCGTGGATCGTCGACATGCATCCGTTGCGCGGCGACCTCTTCGCCGAGCAACGGCGGTGCGAGGAGCAGAGCAGCTACCGCGTCGACGGCGGAACCGACTGCTACGAGACCTATCGTCGCAAGGCTGACGCAATCGAAACCAACGAGAAGTGGCTCGGCGCCGGTCTAGGCGCAGGCGGAGCAGGCCTGTTCTGGCTGCTCGTCTATCTCTTCTACATCAGGCCGCGCCGCCGGGCCGCGGCGTCTACCGGGACGCCCCCGCCGGCGGGCTGATCAGATCCCCGCATACCATTCATAGTCGTTGCTATCCTCCCAATAGCCGCCCTGGCCCCCATAAAGGCCGGCCAGCGTGGCGCGGGCCTCGATGCGCGCCACATATTTGGCATGCTTGTAGCCGAGCTGGCGCTCGACCCGGAGGCGGAGTGGGGCGCCGTTGGGGATGGGCAGCATCCGGTCGTTCATTCCCCAGGCGAGGATGGTCTGGGGATGGAAGGCGTCGATCAGGTCGATGCTCTCATAATAAGGCCGGTCGCCATAGCGATCCATGCAGTGGAAGACGATGTAGCGCGCCTCGTCCCGGAGCTGCGCCCCGTCAAGGATCAGAGAGAGCGGCACGCCCGTCCACTTGCCGATCGCCGACCAGCCCTCGACGCAGTCGTGGCGGGTGATCTGCGTGCGGCGCGGCATTGACCGAATCTGATCGAGCGAGAGTTGCAGCGGGCGGTGCACGAGCCCGTCTACACGCAGTCGCCAATCCGAGAACCGGCCCGCGGCGAGGCGGTTGTAATCGGGGGTATCGGGATTGCCGGTTCCGTTCGAGCGGAAGACGGGTGACATGTCCGCCTCGGTGAATTCCCGCGCCATCGCCTCGCGGCTGCTGATCAGCCGCTGCGCGCGCATGGTCAGGCCCTCGCTGGAGCGCAATGCGCCGCGAAAACCGGTGCTGTTGTTCAGCCGGTCGCAGCCGGCGAGCAGAGTGCCGGCGCCGCCGAGCAGCAGGGTTCGGCGGGTGAGGATCACCTAGACGGGAGGGGGCAGATTGGTGACGACGATGTCTTCCCGCCCGTCGCTGTCGATGTCGGGGGCGGTTGTTGGCGGGGGCCGCCTCGAGATCGGACGCGCAGGGAGCAGGCCACCCTGGGCCTGGTCGAGCGCCTCGTCCTGGAGTTCCGAAGGGTTGGCCTTGTCTTCGCTCATGTTTGCGCTCCTTGTCCGGAGACCCCGCCAGGAGCCTTTTACAGCAAGCGCGATGGCTCCGGAAGGGCGCGCCTTCCGGAGCCATCGGGGCTTAGTGGAAGTCCTGCATCGACACCTTGCCGGCGCCGCCGCCACCACCGCCGGCATGGGCGCGGAGCGTGCCATCGGTGATGGTGCTGTTGCCGCGATAGGTGTTGGGCTGCTGGTCGGTCGGCACCTGGTCGGTCGGCATCGTGAAGTTCAGGCCGCCATTGGCCTGGTCGAGGCTCTCGTCGGCCACTTCGACCGGCTGCTTCTTGTCTTCGTTCATCATCTCTCTCCAAAGGGGGATCGTCCGCGGCGCTTGCCAGGGAGGCGCCTCCGCGAGCGGCGGCTTCCCTGGCCGAGATGTTGCGGCAGGCGAATGGCGGCGCGTCCGAAGCCGCCCTAATTTCGATCAGGCTGTCGATCTGAGACGAAAGCGCCGCTGGACGCGACGAGCCTGCCAATTGGTCCGGCCGACGATCGCGACTCTGCGCCGCGCGCCGTCACTCCACTGGTTCGGGCGCTTCCGGGGCCGCCACCTGATGCTTCGGCTGCGGCACCCGGTACCAGCCGGTGATCATCGACCGGATCTCGTTCAGCGGCCCGGCCAGCACGACCATGATCAGGTGGATCAGGATGAAGAAGGTGATCAGGAAGGCGCAGATGAAGTGGATCGAGCGCGCCGACTGCCGCCCGCCGAATATGTCGATCAGCCAGCCCCAGGCCGCGTTCATCCCCGGCGACATTGCGAGGCCGGTCAGGATCAGCAGCGGCAGCAGCACGAAGATCACGCCGACATAGGAGACCTTCTGCAGGACATTGTAGTCGAGCGCCGCCGCCCCCGTCGGGAAGCGCAGCCGGGCATGGTCCTTCACCTCCCGCCAGACATGGCCAGGCCTCAGCTCCGCCCGCCGCGGGAAGAGCCGCCGGCGCCCTTTGCCGGCGAGCAGGTAGATCCAGTAGGCGATCGCCCCGATCGCCAGCACCCAGGCGAAGGCCAGGTGCCAGCGCCGCCCGGCCGAGAGGCTGTAGGTGGAGGGAATGGTCGCCCAGCCGGGAAAGGCGCGGCGGTTCACCCGCCCGTTCCCGTCGGTCCAGTGGCCGAGCACCCCGGTGGTCGGGATGGTGAGGCTGCCGACGCGCAGATAGCCGGAGCTCGCCGTCGAGCCGATCTCCAGCCAGGCATAATCCTGGTTGGCGCCATATTGCCCCCAATAGAGCCGCGGATGGGCGTTGAAGATCATCAGCCCGCTCATCAGCATGACGAAGACGGTGAGCGTGTTCACCCAGTGCCAGACCCGGACCGGCCAGCGATGGCGCTTGACGATCTCGCGCGCGCTGTCGTCGGGGCGCGGCTGGTTGTCCCGGCGGACCTGCGGCTGCTCGCTCACTGGCATCGGTTCATCCTATAGCAAAGGGGCGCGTGCTTGACAGTGAGGACGAGAGAGGTGACCTTGAGCCCATGCAGCGCGTGATCGCCAGCGTCTATTATTATCGGACCGCCCGGGCGGGACCGATCTGACGCGCGCTTAACAGAGCCGAAGCTTCAAAAGATCGCCCCCGTCCGGACCTCCGGGCGGGGTTTTTCATTATGGAGAAACCCAATGCTGACCGAGACGATCATCGAGGGAAAGACCCCGCCGCCCGCCGGCGCCGCGGCCGACTGGACCATCCCCCAGCATTGGGAGCGGTTCACGGCCGAGGACCATAGGGTCTGGGACACATTGTTCGCCCGCCAGCAGGAGCTGCTGCAGGAGAGGGCGGTTTCGGACTTCTTCAAGGGCCTGGACGTGCTGCATTTGTCCAGGCCCGGCATTCCCGAGCTGGACGAGCTCAACGAGCGCCTGTTCGCGCGGACCGGCTGGACGATCGTCTCCGTCCCGGGCCTGGTGCCCGACGACATCTTCTTCGAGCATCTCTCGAAGCGCCGCTTCCCCGCGGGCAATTTCATCCGCGCCGCCGACAGCCTCGACTATATCGAGCAGCCCGACGTCTTCCACGACGTGTTCGGCCATGTCCCGATGCTCGCCCAGCACGACGTCGCCGATTTCATGCAGGCGATGGGCGCCGAGGGGCTGGCGGCGATGCGCGCCGGCGCGCTGCACCGGCTGGCGCGGCTCTACTGGTACAGCGTCGAGTTCGGCCTCGCGCGCGAAGACGGGGAGACGCGGATCTATGGCGCCGGCCTGCTGTCGAGCTTCGGCGAGAGCCATTTCTCGCTCGAGAGCGACGTCCCGCGCCGCCCGTTCAACATCCCGGAGGTGCTCCGCACCCGCTACCGCTCGGACGCCTTCCAGCACGGCTATTTCGTGATCCCGAGCTTCGACGCCCTGCTGAAGCTGCTGACCGACGCGAACCTCGCGGCGCTCTACGAGGAGCTGGAGGGGCTGCCGGACCTGAACATCGACCGGTCGGACGGTTGAGCCGTCATTGCGAGCGAAGCGAAGCAATCCAGCTGTGTCATCGCTGGGTTGCTTCGTCGCTGACGCTCCTCGCAATGACGGGCTCTACGGAATATCCTCGTGCACCATGTCGATCTCGCGCACGCGGCGTTTCTGGCGGGCGGTGTCGACGAGGCGGCGGAGCTCCTCGCGCCGCGCCTGGGCGCGCTCGACGTCGCGGATGACGAGGTCGCCGTCGCGCGTCGTTTCGTCGGACGAGGAGATGCTGATCGTGCCGATCCCGGCGATCTGGTTGATGATCGAGAAATTGATGCGCACGTCCTTGATCCGGTAGAGCTCGATCTCGTCGACGCTCTTGGCGATGATCCCTCGGCGGATGATCAGCCGTTCCTCGGTGATGCTGAACTTGGACGCCAGATTCTCGAACCAGCGCCAGACGAAGATGCCGAGCGCAAGCAGCGACAGCGCCACCCAGTACATGCCGAGATTGGCGGTGTTCATCAGCCAGAGCACGATCCCTGCAATGAACAGCAGCACGGTCCCCCAGCCGGCGAGCGTGCCCTTCAGCCAGCCGAGCGTGGAAGGCCGGAAGGTGTCGAGCGGCGCGTCGGTCATGATCTTTCCCCCGCAGGTCAGGCGCGAAGGCTAGCACTTGCGGCGCGGAAGGGAAGCGGGATTGCTTGCGCCCTAGTGCCCGTGCCCGCCCATGCCGCCGGCCGTCTGCACGGGCACGTCCACGGTCACGTCGGGCGCGTTGTCGACGTCGAAGGTCAGCCGCACCGTGCCGCCGGCGCGGACCTCCGGGCTGATCCCGAACAGCATGGCGTGCGGGCCGCCTTCCTCGAACACCTTGGTCCCCTCGGTGGTGAAGCTGTTGTCCTCCAGCGGCCCCATCCGCATCCGGCCGCCGACCATCTCGCTCTCGTGCAGCTCGATGCGCTGGATCTGCGGGCTGGTGACGCGCAGGATGCGCATCGGCGTGCAGTTCGCGCGCAGGGTAAAATAGGCAGCCCCCGGATTGCCCTGCACGGCGGGCAGCCGCACGATCGGGTCCTCCACGGTCACCGCCGGATCGCCCTGGCTGCAGGCGGCCAGCAAGGCGGCGAGGGGCAGGACGGCGAAGGCGGGCTTAAGCATCATTTCTCACTCCGGGACTGATCGCGCGCCTCTAACCTCCTGAGCATCCTTGTCGCAACAGAATCGCCACCTATATCGGCCCCGAAAACGCCTGCGCGCCGCCTTTTGCAGGGGCCGTGGGCCGTGCAGCTTTTTGAGGGGCCAAAGAGGTAAAATATGGCAAGAGTGATCGGTATCGATCTCGGCACCACCAACAGCGCGGTGGCCGTCATGGAAGGCGGCAAGCCGAAAGTTATCGAGAATGCGGAGGGCGCGCGCACGACGCCGTCCATCGTCGCCTTCACCAAGGACGGTGAGCGGCTGATCGGCCAGCCGGCCAAGCGCCAGGCGGTCACCAATCCCGACAATACCGTCTTCGCGGTGAAGCGCCTGATCGGCCGCCGCTTCGACGATCCGATCACCAAGAAGGACACCGAGCTCGTCCCCTATCACATCGTGAAGGGCGCCAATGGCGACGCCTGGGTCCAGGCGGGCGGCAAGGATTATTCCCCCTCGCAGATCTCCGCCTTCATCCTGCAGAAGATGAAGGAGACCGCCGAGGCCTATCTGGGCGAGACCGTCACCCAGGCGGTGATCACCGTCCCGGCCTATTTCAACGACGCCCAGCGCCAGGCCACCAAGGACGCCGGCAAGATCGCCGGCCTCGACGTGCTCCGCATCATCAACGAGCCGACCGCGGCCGCGCTCGCCTACGGCCTCGACAAGAAGGAAGGCAAGACCATCGCGGTCTACGACCTCGGCGGCGGCACCTTCGACGTGTCGATCCTCGAGATCGGCGACGGCGTGTTCGATGTGAAGTCCACCAACGGCGATACCTTCCTGGGCGGTGAAGACTTCGACATGCGCCTCGTCGAGTACCTCGCGGGC